>CAIMDB010000038.1 GCA_903839675.1 uncultured Sphingomonadales bacterium | reverse complement strand
GGCCTAAACAAGGCATACCCCCCCCCCCCCCCCGGAAAAGGAGCCAGACTGGCCTCGCTTTGTGTTCCAGCGGCACGGGCCGCCGCTTAGGCATTCCGCAGGGGCAACGCGATGACAGCAAAGAAAGATCTTCTGCGCGCGAAGGCGACGGCGGGCGCCATCAATCCGGTGTCGCCGGTCGCGCCGAAGCTGCGTGCGGCTTTGGAGGCCGCCGACCTCAAAATCGAAGCCCGCGCCGAACGCGATGAACTCCGCCGCGTGCTCAATACCTTGGATGCGGGCTTTTGGGATTGGGACATTCCCACGTCGCAGGTCTGGTGCTCCGACTACATTCTGAAGCTGGCCGGTTACAATCCCGAAGACATAACTTCGGCAGAGAACTTCTTTCAAATCGGATTGCATCCAGATGATGCGCCGGCGTCCGGCCGCTCACTCCAAGCGCTGGTGGACGGAAAGACCAATTTATATCGCGCAGAATTCCGCTACCGCCATAAACAGGGTCATTGGTTGTGGTTTGAAAGCACGGCCAAGGCCGTGGTCCGGTCCGACGCAGGCATTGCTCTACGCATCTTCGGGCAATTGACCAACATTGATGATCTTAAACAGCAAAAGGCCGATGCCGCCTTTCTCGTCGATTTGGTGGATGCGATGCACAGCGCCTCTGACGCCAAAGTGATTGCGCGAACGGCGGCACAGGCCTTGGGCGAATATCTCGGCGCCGACCGCATCAACATTGGAAAATATGAAGACAAGTCCCGCACGATGATTGTCGATGTGGAATGGGTGTCCCCTTCATCCATCTCTCTTTTGGGTCGCTGGCCAGCAGCGCCCGAGGATTGGTGGTATGATGAAGCGAAAGAGCAGCGCGACATTATCGTCATCAACGATGTGGATCAGTGTGACGCCGGAAAAAACGCCGATTTTCTCGCGTTTCATAAGCGGGTGCGCGGTATCGCCTTTGTGCGCATTCCCATCATTCTAGATGATGACATTCGCGCCACCATGGTCGTCAGCCAGATCACGGCACGCAACTGGCAGCCGCGCGAAATCTCCCTTATCAAAGAAGTCGCCGTTCGCCTTTGGGATACAATATTGCGGGCGCAAGCCGAAGAAGAACAGACTAAAAGCCAAGAGCTTCTCCGCTTTGCCCTGCGCGCGGCAAAAATGTCGGCCCGTCGCCTCAATATGGAAACGGGCGAGGTCCTGCTGTCAGAAAACTTCCGCAACATGCTGGGCGATGATGTGGCCGATGACATGACGACGGGCGAATATATCTCGCGCGTGCATCCGGACGATATGGCGCAACTGCTCAGCTGCTTTGAAGAAGGGCAGACGAGTGACCATAATGGTGACCACCGCTTCATCGCCGCCGATGGGTCTGTGCGCCACATTGCCGCGTTTATCCAGTTTGACGACGCCGCAGACGGGCAACCGAGATCGCCGCGCCTTGCCTCCACCATCTTGCGCAATATCTCCAAGAAGCGGGCCGCCGAAGTGGAGGCAGAACAGACGCGCCTCCAACTGCTCAAACATTCGCGCCTGTCGGCCATGGGGGTTATGGCCTCTACGCTGGCGCATGAGCTGAACCAGCCGCTGGCCGTGGCCGCCAATTACCTCGCGATGATTGAAAACGGGTTTGAAACCCGGCCCGATCAGATAAAACTCTACGCGCAGCGCGCGGCGGAAAAGGTGCTGGAAGCCGGAAAAACCATCCGCAGCGTCCGCAACTATGCCGCAGACGGGGCCGTCAGCCGCCGCCCGGAAAATCTGCACAGCCTCGTCACCACCTCGCTTTCCGCCATGTTTGACCTTGGCAGGGCGAGCGGCATCAGCATCACCAATGATGTGGCGGACGATATGACCGTGCTGGTCGACGCCCGGATGATTGAACACGCCATTTCCAATATCGTCCGCAATGCAGTCGATGCGCTGGCGGATCGTCCGGCGGGTCGCATCCAGATCACCGCCCATCGTGCGGGGGAGATGATCGACCTTCACATCGCCGACAATGGCCCCGGCATCGACGACGATATCGCCGTCAATCTCTTCAGCCCGTTCATCACCACCAAGGAAAAGGGCACCGGCCTTGGCCTGCCTTTGTGCCGCACCATGGTGGAGGCCAATGGCGGGAAGATCAGCCTGATCCGCCACGACGCGCGCGGCGCGCTGTTCTCCCTCACTTTGCCGTGCGCGGACACGGCACAACCCATTCAACAAGGAAAAGCGCTTTGACCCGACGGACTGTTCATATTGTTGATGACGATCACGACGTGGCGGATTCGCTCGCGCTGCTGGTGGTGTCGATGGGGCATACGCCGGTCATCTGGTATTGCCCGCAGATCTTCCTTGCGGAAAAGGAGCTGAAACCCAGAGATATGGTGCTGCTCGACATCCGTATGCCCGCGCTCAGCGGGTGGGATGTGATGCGTCGCTTACGCGAGGAAGCGTATCAGAACGACATCGTCTTCATGACCGGCCATGGGGCAGAGGCCTATCTCAGTGAAGGTCTGGAGGCTGCGCGGGCGAACATCCTGCCCAAACCGTTCAGCGCCATCGATCTGCGCGCAGCGATCAGCGGCTAAGCAGGGCCTCAATCGCATCCGAAGCGGCCCGTATTTCTACGAGGTGCGGTTTTTTCCGCCAATATGGTATCAACGCGTGATGTCCTAAGCAGGCAGCGCGTGGTGCCGACCTGACACTGCGGCTTCGCTTTCCTGCGCACCGGGGTAAAAACCATGCAAGCGCAGCTGGAAACGCTGGCGACAGAATTGATGGAGCTAAGCGCCGTTAAGGAACGGCTGGCGCTGGCTGTGGAAGCCACCGGGCTTGCTGTGTGGGATTGGGATGTCCCGACAGGTGCGCTTCAGTTCCAGCCGAGCATCAGCACCATTCTTGGCTATCCGGGCGACATTCAGCCCAGTTACCAGCAAGGCCGCGGGCTGATCCACCGCGATGATCTCGCCGCCTATGACGCGGCAGTCCTGGCCCATGTGCATGGAGAAACCCCGCGCTATGGCGTCGAATATCGGATGCGCCACGCCCAAGGACATTGGCGCTGGATCGACTGCCGGGGGGAGATTGTTTCCCGCGCGCTGGATGGCAGCCCCCTGCGCATCGTTGGCACCTTTGCGGACATCACGACCAAGAAGGAAGAGGCCGCAAACCGGGAATTCCTCTCCGACCTGACGCACAAGCTGATGCAAACCAGCAAGTCGGATGCCATCATGAGTATCTCGATGAAGCTTCTGGCCCAATATTTGATGGCAGACCGCGTCGGCATATCCGAACTGAGGCGCGACCGGACGGGCTTTCTGACCCGCGCGGTGTGGAGCCACAAGGCGATGCCGCCGCCTCCACGCGAACACCGCCACACCTACAGCCCTGAGGTGATTGAAGAAGTATGCAATAAGGGCCCCTTCATTGTCGAGGATGTCCAGACCGACCCCCGGTGCAAAGATAGCCAAATGACGTCTCTTTTTGCGAAAATGGATGTTCACGGCCTGTTGAATATTCCGATGCCATCCGCCGGGAAAAGCCCGATTTTCCTTTATGTGCACAGCCGCAAACCGCGCAAATGGTCTCCCCGCGAGGTTCTTTTGTGCCAGCAGGTCGCGGAGCGGCTGTGGAACAGCATCAACCGCGCCACTGCAGAAGCAGGCCAGGAATCCGCTGAAGAAATGCTCAATATGGCGATGAGCCTCACGAAGCTCGGCGCCATTGATCGCGACTATAAATCCGGGGCGGTGCGCCTATCCGAAGGTCTGTTAAACCTGATCGGCCATCCCGAACTGGCAAATGAGCTGCTGATCGGGCATCTCGGCATTGAATATCTGAACATCATCCATCCCGACGATCAGGAACGCTTTGCCGATAAGGTCGCGGTGGGCATCGCCAAAAGCGAGGATTATGAACTGGATGATGAACACCGCATCATCACAGCCGCCGGAGAGATAAGGCACATCGCCTATAAATCCCGGATGCATTTTGAGACGGACAAAGGCGGCATCAAACGATTGTCCCGCTCCACCGCTGTCATTCAAGACATAACGGAAAAGGTGCAGCAGAGCGAAGGCGCCAAGCTCGCGCAGGACCGTTTAAACAAAATGTCGCGGCTCACCGCAATGGGGACGATGGCCTCCACCCTGGCGCATGAACTGAACCAACCGCTGACGGCCGCCGCCAACTATCTCAACGTCCTGCGCACACTTGATAAAATGGGAGAGCCCATTGACGGCATCAACCACACCGACGTGCTCGACTTGGCGGCCCGCAGCGTGCTGGATGCCGGTAAGATTATCAAAAGGATCCGCAATTTTACCAATGGCGGCGGGTTGCAGCGCGCCTCTGTGCCGCTGATCACCCTCGCCAATGGCGCCATCCGCCTGATTACAGATCAAGTTGGTCAACGCCATCCGGAGATCATCGTCAACATACCGAAACGGCTGAACGTCAATGTCGACGCCATGCAGATCGAGCAGGTGATTTCCAACCTGCTCCGCAATGCCGCCGAGGCGATGCCGCAGAAAAAGGGCGCCACAATCACGCTGTCCGCGCACGATCAGAACGGCTTTGTCGACCTGCATGTGATCGACAACGGCCCCGGCATCCCCGATGATTTTGCCGCTGAACTGTTCAATCCCTTCCAGTCCAGCAAGCAGGAAGGCATGGGCCTTGGCCTATCCCTCTGCCGCACCATGGTCGAGGCGCATGGCGGGCACCTTACGCTCGAAAAGCACGACAGCACCGGCTGCGACTTCCTGATCCGCCTGCCGAAAACGTCAAGGCGGGGGAAGTTGAACGAGGAGAGCATGACCGCGCGCGCGGGCTTTTGCTCTCAATGATATTCTGGAAAAATGGTGCCGCTTAGGTGACTCACATTTGCATCTGGTGCGGCATCGTCTTGGTTCATGCAGCTTTTCCCTTTGATTTCAGTTTCGGCCAATTCGAGTCCGC
>CAIMDB010000037.1 GCA_903839675.1 uncultured Sphingomonadales bacterium | reverse complement strand
GTGATCACCAGCATCGTCCTTGCGAGGAGCCGAAGGCGACGCGGCAATCCATGTGAGGCTCTTGTTGTCCTTGCATCGCCGGCACTCTCGCCAGTCCCACCAAAGATGGATTGCCGCGTCGCTGCGCTCCTCGCAATGACGGAGCAAAGATGCGTGCAGGTGCTGCTGTGATGTGGCCGACGCATGCCGGTCGGCATCCCGCGCTCGTCATTGCGAGGAGCCGAAGGCGACGCGGCAATCCATCTTGCCACGCGTGAAATGGCGGGTCATCGTCACTGACGACACTGCGAGCAGCTCTGGCGCTCTGGATTGCTTCGCTTCGCTCGCAATGACGGGTGAGAATTGTCTGACTTGACCGGGCAAATGCTGCCTGGCACGATCCCATCATGGCAAATGCTGTTTTCACGACGAGGCTTTCACCGTCTTACGATGACGTTCCGGAAGAGAAGTATCACTTTCCCAAGCGTTATCTAGCCGCCGCGCAGGCGGCTGTCGGGGATTGGATCGTCTATTACGAGCCGCGACGGACAGGCGACCCTCGCAACCCAAGCTCTGGCAGACAATCGTATTTCGCCATGGCGCGCATCAGCGCTGTCGTTCCCGATTCCGCAGCGTCGGATCACTATTACGCTTTTGTCGAATCGGGCTCTTACATCAATTTTGTGACGCCGGTGCCGTTCAAGGATGGCGAGTTGTTTTACGAAAGCCGTGCTCAGCGGGAGGATGGCGGAACGAGCAAGGGCTGGTTTGGGTGGTCCGTTCGCCCTTTGCCCGAGTTGGAATTTGACGCCATCGTGCAGTCCGGAATGGCAATTGAATTGCGGCCTTATGAAAGACCCTCGCCACCAGCGCCCACTTACGGTTTCGCAGAGGAGGCGACGCCGTTTGAATATGAGCGACCGCAAGTCTCATCCACCATCACACGTCCATTCCGCGATCAGGCGTTCCGCCGCGTGGTGCGTGACGCCTATGATAATCGCTGCGCGATTTCGGGCTTGCGTTTGCTGAACGGAGGCGGTCGGCCTGAAGTGCAGGCTGCGCATATCAAGGCGGTGGAAGACAAGGGGCCGGATTCCGTGCGCAATGGCCTCGCGCTCTCAGGCACCTTCCGCTGGCTGTTTGACCGCGGGCTGATCTCAGTCGAGAAGGATTTCACGATCCTGAAAGCGGAGAAGCAAATCCCGGAAGAATTGCTGCCGCTGTTTCCGAAGGATGGGCGATTGAGGTTGCCGAATGATCAGCGGCTGTGGCCGCATGATGTGTTTTTGCGGCATCATCGGGAGACGCGGTTTAAGGGATAGGCTTCGATCCGACCATCAGGCCGCACGATCCGGCTTGCGAGTCTGGTCGCCGCGCCCGGCCAGCAAACCCTCGACCGAAATATCTTCGTCGAGCGCATCCCAATGCAGGCCGCCGGGGCTGATCGTGAAGTCGCGCCGTTGCTCAGGCGCTGCATTGGCCAGTCGCGGAAACCACGACAAGGGCACGCCCAAGCTGCGGCCGTCGGACAGTTCGACCCACATCTTGTCGTCTTTGAAATGGACCCTGACGGCTGAAATGGTCATTCCAAACGCGCTGGATCAGTGCTCAACGGCTACGGACGACCCCTACAATATCACGCAATTCCGCGTTGCGATCCTTCATTGGACCCAAAGAAAAATCTCATTCCAAGGGCGCGAAAAATGACTGGCGCCGGAAATCCAGAAAAGAAGCGATGGAAAAAAGGGGAGAGGATTTCTCCTCTCCCCCCGTATTCAACTCACGAACACCCCGTCGTGCTCCCGCAAGTCT
>CAIMDB010000036.1 GCA_903839675.1 uncultured Sphingomonadales bacterium | reverse complement strand
GCTATCCCCCGACAATTTATTGAGGATCCAGCCGGCAGCCGCCATTCCACATGTTGCGGTGACTGTCACCATTGCGCCATAGCCACTGCAGTTCAGACCCGCCACAACGGGAAGCGTATCGCCTGTTGCACCCCGGTCATGAGCGGGTACGCGCATCTGTTCGGGACTGAAGACGCAAGGGATACCGATCTTTTTACCCTCTTTCGCAGCGCCGTGGTGCTTACGCAATTGGTAACGCAATTCGGCCATCAAAGGATCATGCGTGCATGCGCTCAGGTCGGCGATGGTGATGTGCTCGGCCTTGCGCTTTCCACCCGCCGCCCCGACCGATATGAACGTAGCGTTGGTTTCTAAAGCCCAAGCAGCCATTGCCACTTTGGCCCGCATTTGGTCACAGGCGTCGATCACCCCATCCACGCCCGCAGGGAGAATCCCGGGCCAGTTACCCGGCTCGACAAATGCATCAATGCCGGTGACTTGGCAAGCGGGATTGATGCCCGCGATACGCTGCTGCATGGCGTCTATCTTTGCCATGCCCAAGGAATCGCTGGTTGCCTGGATCTGGCGATTGACATTGGATTCGGCCACATGGTCCATATCGATCAGGGTGATGCGACCGACCCCTGTGCGTGCAAGAGCCTCTGCAGCCCAGGACCCGACACCACCAATGCCCACCACGCACACATGGGCGGCGCGCAATCTGCCACCCCCCTCTGTACCGTAGAGGCGATCAATCCCGCCAAAACGGCGCTTTAAATCCTCGGGGGACTTATCCAAACCTTCGGCGGTCCATCAGCTGGGCAGACCCCGGCTATTGCAATTTGGATAGCCGGTCGCGGGCTACGCTGGCGGCCTCGGTGCGCTCGTATTGCTCCACCAAGTCTTCCAATGTCTTGCGGGCCGCCTGCGGATCTTTGAGTTCGCTGTAGCAGTTGGCAATCGCCAACATGGCTTCCGGGGTCTTCTGGTAGTTCGGCTCAGCCAACTGCAACGGCCTGAGTGTTAGCAAAGCCGCCTTGTAGTCACCCTGGAGAAACTCGGCATTGCCTTTCCAGAAACGGGCTGCAGACGCGTAGCCGCCGTGCGGATAACGCAATAGGAACTCATCAAACTGCTTGCGCGCACCCTGGTAGTTCGCGCGCTTGAAGACCGCCTTGGCGTTATCAAACTCCTTTTTCTCCGCAGCCTGGGCATAAAAACTCGCGCCATCCTCTGACACCAGCATGGGCAGCCCGTTGAGCCGCTCTTCCATGGCGCGCTGAATTTCCCGCGTCTTGCGTTGCTCTTCCACAAGGGCGCGTTGCTGCTCATCCTGGCGGGTGGCCAGCGTCCGCGTCTCTTCCATTTGACCGCGCTGATTGCCTGCCAGTGCCTTCGCCTCTTCCACCTGACCGCGCAGCTCCCGCACCTCTTTGCGCGCATCTTCGAGCTGACCGAGCAAGTCCAATTGCGAGCCCTTCAAAAGTTCGAGCTCGTCGATGCCCTTCTTGACGCTCTCAGACACGGGACGCAGCTCATCATCAATGACCTTGCGCAACATCAAGTCGATCCTTTGGCGCTCCTTGTCGAGATCGCGTCGAATCGTGTCCATCTCGCGTCGGATGGCTTCTCCCTCCGTGCGAAAGAGTTTCGCGTCACCCCGCAGCTTGTCGAATTCGATTTGAATCGCGTCCAGGCGCTGCCGCTCCTTCAAGATGGCGGCACGCGCATCGTTGTCTGGAAATGGCGTGTACTCGGCGTAAACCATGCCCATCGGGGCAATTGCCAACAATACGACAGCCATTCGGCAGGCAACATAAGCCCGGGAGGCGTTGGAAATTCGCATCAACATACTGGACGATCTATCAGCGGTAGCTGATCTCTACACGGCGGTTTTCCTGCATGGCCGCCTCGGAAGTACCCGGAACCGCAGGCTTCTCTTTACCAAAGCTGACCGCTTCCATCTGGCTGTCAGCCACACCCATCAAAGACAAGGCCTTGCGTACCGCGTCGGCACGCTTTTGTCCAAGGCCCAGGTTGTACTCGCGTCCGCCACGATCATCGGTGTGGCCTTCCAGCGCGACACGCAGTTTGGAATCTGCGCGCAGACGACGTCCGTGGGCCTCAATGATGGGGCGTGCATCTGGACGGATCACAAAGCTGTCAAAGTCGAAATACACGATGCGCTCCTTGGCCGCTAGTGCGGCAGCGGACGCTGCTGCGGCTGCCGCAGCAGCCTTGGCTGCAGCGGCAG
>CAIMDB010000035.1 GCA_903839675.1 uncultured Sphingomonadales bacterium | reverse complement strand
TACCGTTTCCTCGGCCTCTCGGTGGGTGTCATCGTCCCCAATCTGTCGGATCAGGAACGCCGCGACGCCTATGCCGCGGACATCACCTACGGCACGAACAATGAATTCGGCTTCGACTATCTGCGCGACAATATGAAGTATGAGCGTGAGCAGATGGTCCAGCGCCCCTTCAACTACGCCATTGTCGATGAAGTCGACTCGATCCTCATCGACGAAGCCCGCACGCCGCTGATCATTTCCGGCCCGACCGATGATAAGTCGGAACTCTATATGCAGGTCGACAAGATCGTGAAGCTTGTCGAGGAAGGCGATTATGAGAAGGACGAAAAGCAGCGCTCGATCGTCCTGACCGAAGACGGCACCGAGAAGGTCGAACGCCTTCTCGAAAATGCGGGCCTCCTCGAAGGTGCGAACCTGTACGACTATGAAAACACGCAGGTTGTCCATCACTTGAATCAGGCGCTGCGCGCGAATGTGATGTTCAAGCGCGACACCGATTACATCGTGAAGGACAATAAGGTCGTCATCATTGACGAGTTTACCGGCCGCATGATGGACGGGCGCCGCTGGTCAGACGGTCTGCATCAGGCCGTCGAGGCCAAGGAAGGCGTCAATATTGAGCCGGAGAACCAGACGCTCGCCTCCATCACCTTCCAGAATTATTTCCGCATGTACCCCAAGCTTGGCGGCATGACCGGCACGGCGGCGACCGAGGCGCAGGAATTCTTCGACATCTACAAGATGAATGTCGTCACCATCCCGACCAACGTTCCCGTGCAGCGCATCGATGATGAGGATGAGTTCTACAAGAACACGCTGGATAAGTTTGGCGCCATCGCCAAGCTCATCAAGGAGCGCGCGGAAGCCGGTCAGCCGGTTCTGGTCGGCACCGTCTCCATCGAAAAGTCAGAATTGCTGAGCGAATTCCTCAACAAGGAAGGCGTCGATCACAGCGTCCTCAACGCGCGCTACCATGAACAAGAAGCGCACATCATCGCGCAGGCCGGTCGCTTGGGCGCCGTGACCATCGCCACCAACATGGCCGGTCGCGGGACCGATATTCAGCTGGGCGGCAACCTTGAGTTCCGCACCAATGATGAGCTGTCGGCGATGGAAGCCGGCGCGCCGAAGGACAAGGAAATCGAGCGCATCCGCGCCGAGATCGACGTCGAGCGTCAGCGCGTGCTGGATGCCGGCGGCCTGTTCGTCATCGGCACGGAACGGCATGAAAGCCGCCGCATCGACAACCAGCTACGTGGCCGCTCCGGCCGTCAGGGCGATCCGGGGCGCACGAAGTTCTACCTGTGTCTGGATGACGATCTGCTGCGCATCTTTGGTCCGGACACCTTGTTCTCCAAGATGATGAACAACAATCTGGCGGACGGTGAAGCCATTGGCTCCCGCTGGCTGTCCAAGGCGATTGAGACCGCGCAGAAGAAGGTCGAAGCCCGCAACTATGACATCCGCAAACAGGTCGTCGAATATGATGACGTGATGAACGACCAGCGCAAGGTCATCTATGAACAGCGCGGCGACATCATGGATGCCGAAACCGTGGACGATGTCACCATCGACATGCGCTATGAGACGATCAACGAGATCGTCGGCGATGCCTGCCCGCCCAACAGCTATCCCGAACAATGGAATGTGGAGGGGTTGAAGACCCGCATCCATGAAATCTTCGGGCTTGAACTGCCGGTGGAAGACTGGGCGAAGGAAGCCGAGATTGAGCCGGAAATGGTCGAAGACCGGGTCCGCGAAGCCGCCGACGCGATGATGTCTGCCAAGCAGGCCGAGCTGGAGCTCGACATGTGGCGTCAGGTGGAAAAAAGCGTGCTGCTTCAGTCGCTCGACCACCGTTGGAAAGAACACCTGTCCACGCTCGACGCGCTGCGCGCTGTCATCCATCTGCGCGCCTACGCGCAGAAGACGCCGATCAACGAGTATAAGCGCGAAGCCTTTGCGCTGTTTGAACGGATGCTCGTTCTCATCCGTGAGGATGTGACGAAGATCCTGTCCCACGCGCAGTTCCAGTTCGAAGCGCCGCCTGAACTCCCCAAAATGCCGGACTTCCTGACGACGCACATCGATCCGCTGACCGGCGAAGACAACAGCGCAGACTTTGACGCCGCCTCGATGGGCCTCGTCTCCACGCGCCTGCCACCGCTGCAGATCATCCAGCCCGATCCGGAAGAAATGCTGGGTGAAGACCCGGCAAGCTGGGAAGGCGTCGTCAGCCGCAACGCGCCATGCCCGTGTGGTTCGGGCGATAAATATAAGCACTGTCACGGCGCGCTTTAGTTTTGGGTGAGGCGGGAGTGCCTGAATGACTTGGCTGACCCCCGCCTTCTTCCTCACCGCGCTGCTCTACGCCAGCGTCGGCTTTGGTGGGGGATCAACCTATAACGCGCTGCTGGCGCTGGCCGATGTTGACTATCGGTTGCTGCCCGCCGTGGCTTTGACGTGCAATATTCTGGTTGTGATTGGTGGCACCTGGCGGTTCCACAAGGCGGGGTTGCTGCCCTGGAAACGCGCATTGCCGCTGGTCGTCATCTCCGCCCCCTTTGCTTGGGCGGGCGGTCTGACGCCGATCAAGGAGACGCTGTTTCTGTCGCTGCTGGCCGCGAGTCTATTTGTCGCGGGTGCTGCGCTGTTGTTGCAAAGGGACCGTGCGGATGCGGAGGCCGTTCCCGACCGCAAGGCAACCATCGCCGACCTGCTGACGGGCGCGGGCGTCGGCTATCTCGCAGGGCTGGTCGGCATTGGCGGCGGCATCTTCCTAGCGCCCTATCTTCACATCACCCGCTGGGCAGGCGCCAAACAGATTGCGGCAACCGCGAGCCTGTTCATCCTCGTCAATTCCATCGCGGGCCTTGGCGGGCAGTTGCTGAAACTCGGCAGCACCGGCGCGCTGCCGGATGTGGCTGCTTACTGGCCGTTGGCGCTTGCGGTCATCATCGGCGGACAGATTGGGAGTTTCGCGGGCACAAAGGTGCTCAGCCCCACCCTCGTCAAACGCGCGACGGGGGTGTTGATCCTCTATGTGGCGGGGCAGCTGGTTTGGAAATTGGTGGGGTAACGCCCCAATCGTCATCCTGAACTTGTTTCAGGATCCATTGGCAACATGGTACACGAACGGAGGACTTCCGTTGAAGTCTGTGTTCATGGATGCTGAAACAAGTTCAGCATGACGGGGACGAAGGTCTACCCCAATCAAAACGCCGGGTCGTTCGCTCCACTGTCGTCGAGCGGCGTCACTTCTGTGTGAATGCCGCATTCGACCTTATCCCACCCGCGCCAGCGGCCCGCGCGCGGGTCTTCGCCGGGTTTCACGATGCTGGTGCACGGCGCGCAGCCGATGGAGAGATAGCCTTGCGCCTCCAGCGGGTGGCGGGGCAAGTTGTGTTCGGCGAAATAGGCTTCGATCCGTGCCTTGTCCCAATCGGCGAGCGGATTGAACTTCAGCCGGCCTTCCTCAATCTCGAACCGCGGGAGCGCGGCGCGGGTGGACGATTGGAACGCCTTGCGGCCTGAAATCTGCGCGTCAAACCCGGCAAGCGCCTCTTTGAGCGGGATGACCTTGCGGATCTCGCAGCAGCCATCTGGGTCGTAAGACCAGCGCAGACCCGTTTCATCCTTGGCTTTGATGGCGTCGGCATCGGGCGTCAGGCTGCGCACATCGGTGAGGCCGAGCAGTGCGGTCACCTCATCCCGATAGGCGAGCGTTTCCGGGAAGTGCTTGCCTGTTTCCAGAAAGAGCACCGGCAGCGCGGGATCGATGCGGGAGATGAGATGCAGCAGCACGACCGCTTCCGCCCCAAAGGAGGAGACGGCGGCAACTTCGCCCAGCATGTTTTCCTGGAGCACAGTTTCGAGCACCTCGACCGTGTCACGCCCGCGGAACATGTTGTTGAGCCGGATGGCATCCGACTCTGTGTACCGCGGTTGCGTGTCGATACGATCGATCACCCGATCCTGTGCTTCAGCCATGACGCAGCTTCCACACAGGCACAGCGGCATCGGCTGCGCGCTGATAGACATTGTCGTAGCGTTCCAGCGTGGTCTTCACGACAGCAGCATCGAGCGGCTTGTCCGGCACAAAGCTGTCAAAGCCGCAGCGGCGCATTTCACGGATCTGATCGACAAGGACATCGCCCTGCGCGCGCAGTTCGCCCGCATAGCCCGCTTCCCGCAAAATGCGCGCGGCGGAATAGCCACGCCCGTCGCGGAACTTAGGGAAGGCGACTTCGATTAGCGCAATACGGTCCAGATGCGGGATCAGCAGGCGGGCGTCTTCGCCCGGCTCCAGCCGCACAGCCGTCGCATTCGACTGATCGAGAAAGGCGCTGAGGGCGACAGCGGGCTGGTCCAGCGCCGCATCATCGCGAAAACGCAGATTACCCATAGATCGCCTCCTTGAAAGGGTCGAACCCGACGCGGCGATAGGTGTCGAGGAAACGCTCATCGCCTTCGCGCAGTTGAATATACTTGTCGGTCACGCGCTCAACAGCATCGACGATGCCATCTTCATCAAAGCCGGGGCCAGTGATCTTGCCGATGCTGGTATCTTCCGCACCCGATCCGCCGAGCGAGAGCTGGTAGTTCTCTGTGCCCTTCTTATCGACGCCGAGGATGCCGATATGCCCTGCATGGTGGTGGCCGCACGCATTGATGCAGCCCGAGATTTTGAGCTTCAGCTCACCCAGATCGCGCTGGCGGGCTGGATCGGCAAAGCGCTTGGCAATCTTCTGTGCGACCGGGATCGAACGGGCATTGGCAAGGCTGCAATAATCGAGACCGGGGCAGGCGATGATGTCGCTGATGAGGTCAAGGTTTGCAGCGGCCAGATCCGCTTCGACGAGCTTCTGCCAGACGGCATAGAGATCACGCTTGGCGACATGCGGCAAGACGATGTTCTGCGCATGCGTCACGCGCAGCTCATCAAAGCTGTAGTCCTTGGCAATGTCGGCCATCACGTCGATCTGCGCGGAGGACGCATCGCCCGGAATATCGCCTGTCTTCTTCAGGCTGATGTTGACGATGGCATAGCCCGCCTGCTTGTGCGCCTTCACATTCTGGTCAAGCCAGACGGCGAAGTCAGGGTCGCTGCGGTCGACGCTATCGGTGATGCCGGCTTCAAACGCAGGTGGCGCGAAGAAGGCGGTGATGCGCTCCAGCTCAGCCACCGGCGGATCAATGCCCAGCGTCTTTACATGGGCGAACTCTTCCTCGACCTGACGGCGATATTCATCGGCGCCAATTTCATGGACGAGGATCTTGATGCGCGCCTTGTAGATGTTGTCGCGGCGGCCATAGCGGTTGTAAACGCGCAGGCAGGCTTCCGAATAGCTGAGGAAATCCTCAATCGGCACGAAGTCCTTGATGAGCGGCGCGATCATCGGCGTGCGGCCCATGCCACCGCCGACGTAGAACGCAGCCCCAAGCTTGCCCTCACGTTCCACCAGCTGGATGCCAATGTCATGCAGGCGCATCGCGGCACGGTCTTCGTCCGACGCGATAACCGCAATCTTGAACTTGCGCGGCAGATAGCTGAATTCCGGATGGAAGGTGGACCATTGGCGCAACAGCTCTGCCCAAGGCCGCGGATCGGTGACTTCGTCCGCCGCAGCACCAGCATATTGGTCTGACGAGATGTTGCGGATGCAATTGCCCGACGTCTGGATGGCATGCATCTCAACAGTCGCGAGGTCCGCCAGAATGTCACCGGCGTCTTCCAGCTTGATCCAGTTATATTGGATGTTCTGGCGCGTGGTGAAGTGGCCGTAATCGCGGTCATATTTGCGCGCGATGTGCGCCAGCATGTGCATCTGGCGGCTGTCGAGCGTGCCATAGGGGATGGCGACGCGCAGCATATAGGCGTGGAGTTGAAGATAGAGCCCGTTCATCAGCCGCAGCGGCTTGAACTGGTCTTCGGTCATCTCGCCTGCCATGCGGCGGCGCACCTGATCGCGGAATTCGTCGACGCGCGCATCAACGATCGCCTGGTCATATTGGTCGTACTTGTACATCAGATCACCCAGTTGCCAGCCGCTGGATCAGCGGGTTTCAGTGTCAGGTCCAAACGGACGGTCGGGCCGAGTGCACGGACACGGTCCTTGATATGTGCGGGGCGGGGGCCCTGCGGCGTTGCCACAGCATCGATGATATACGGCGCGTTCACGCGGCGCGCGGCTTCTTCGGTTGCCAGAATGCTATCGCCCTGGTCCCCGACATCCGCTGCGTCTTCGACATGAAGCGACCATCCGCTCCCCGTCCACCATGTGACCGCGCCCGAAGCGAGGTCATTTCCCGTCAGCAATTTCATAGAGTTTTTTCCGCCTGTTTTGCGAGCGCACGAAGCCGGTCTTCGGCATCCGAACGCAGAACCACATCGCCGACCACAATGAGGGCCGGGCTCTTCACCCCGTCACGGGCGATCATATCGCCCAGATCGGTCAATATCGTGCGGATGGCGCGCGCGCCGTGCCGCGTGCCGCGCTCCAGCACCGCAACCGGCATGTCAGGCGACACGCCGTCTGCGATCAGCTTTTCCGCAATTTCGTTGGCCGTGGCGACGCCCATGTAAATCACAAGCGTCCGCCCTTTGCCGGCGAGACCTGACCAATCCTGCTCTGACAGGCCCTTGCATTGGCCCGCCACAAAGCTGACTGCACTTGAGGCATCGCGGTGGGTGAGGGGGAGCATCGCCTGTGCGGCACAGCCGACGGCGGCTGAGATGCCGGGGATGACTTCGACATCAACGCCATCGGCACGGCATTCTTCGGCTTCTTCGCCGCCCCGCCCGAAGATGAACGGGTCACCGCATTTCAGGCGGATCACAAGATGTCCGGCGCGCGCTTCGGCAACGAGCAGCGCGTTGATCTGGTCTTGCGGCACCGTGTGGCGGCTGCGCTGTTTGGCAACGGAGATGTAGCGCGCTGTGGGGTTTCCGAGCGCCAAGATGGCGTCGTCCACGAGCCCGTCATGGACGATCACGTCCGCCGCCGCGAGCGCGCGGGCGGCTTTGATCGTCAACAGATCGGGATCACCCGGCCCCGCGCCGACAAGTATGACTCGTCCAGAATTCATAGGTGGCAGATGGGCCTGACAGCGTCCCATCGCAAAGCAGAGAATATTGCCTGCTATTTAGCGAAACTTGGCGTGATGTCCCTCAGGCCGATGCCAATCGAGGCGCGGGCCTGTTCTTCTTCTGTCGAAACCACGGGATAAGCGCAGTAATCCGCCGCATAATAAGCGCTTGGCCGGTGGTTGCCCGAAAGGCCGACACCACCAAAGGGTGCGGACGACGGTGCGCCATTGGTCGCCCTGTTCCAGTTGATCACGCCGGCGCGGACATTCGCCCAGAACCGGTCATATTGTTGCGGTGTGCCGCCGATGAGCGCGGCGGACAGGCCATAACGTGTGGCGTTGGCTTCTTCGATCGCCGCATCGAAATCCGGCACGCGCACCATCTGGAGAATGGGGCCGAACAGTTCGACATCAGGCCGCTCACTCGCGTCCGTCATGTCGATCAGCGCCGGCGTCAGGAACGGGCGGCCTTCAATGGGGCGCAGCAATTGGATGATCGGCACACCGCCCTTCATCATCAGCGTCAGGAAACTTTCCTGAAGGTTGTCCGCCACCTCATTGTCGATCACCGGCCCCATGAAGGGGGCGGGGTCAGAAAAGGGTTCGCCCACGATCAGGCGGCTGGCGAGCTTGCTGATTTCTTCGATCAGCGGCTTATGCATGCCGTCGCGCACAATCAGGCGGGAGGCGGCGGTGCAGCGTTGCCCGGCGCTCAGATAGGCGGACTGGACGACCAGTATCGCGGCGGTTGCAATATCGGGTGTATCCCACACGACGATGGGGTTGTTGCCGCCCATTTCCAGCGCAAGCATCTTGCCCGGCTGGTCCGCAAATTGGCGGTTGAGCATGATGCCCGTGCGGGCGGAGCCTGTGAACAGAATGCCTTCGACATCGGGATGCGCCACGAGCGCCTTGCCTTCATCGACACCGCCAATGACCAGCCGAAGCACCCCTGTCGGCACGCCGGCGGCGTGGAACAGATCGACCAGCATCTTGCCGGTTGCGGGCGTTTTCTCGGACGGTTTGAAAACGACAGCATTGCCCGCGAGCAGCGCCGGGACAATGTGTCCGTTCGGCAAATGCGCGGGGAAGTTATAGGGCCCAAGGACGGCCATAATCCCGTGCGGCTTATGGCGGATGGCCGTGCGGGCGCCGAGATTACCCTCCAGCCTGCGCTGCGGCGTGCGGTCAGCATAAGCGCGGATCGAGATTTCGACCTTGTTGATGACCGATTCGACTTCAGTGCGGGCCTCCCAAAGGGGCTTGCCGGTTTCGCGCGAGATGCAGTCTGCAAGGGCATCGGACTTTTGCCGGACGACATTCACAAAGCGGCGCAGCGTTTCCACGCGGACGGTCAGCGGGCGGGCGCTCCACTCTGGTCCGGCATCCCGTGCCAGCGCGACTTCTGTCTCCACATTGCTCACAGGGCCGCGCCAATAGGTCGCACCCGTTGCAGGCTCGGTGGAAATGATCTCAGTCTCAGACATGCTACGCTCGGTACACTCGTTCAGAAGGTCGATATCGGACAATGGTGAACGTCTCTTTACTACGGAGGTGGCCGAAAAGCAGCCATTTCCTGTTTTACCACATCGCTTCGCCCAACTGTCGGATTTGTTGCACTTTATTTTCTAGCAGCGTCCAGTCATCGGCATCGGCAATCGGCGCCCAAATGGCTTCTACTTCCGCGATATGCATCGAACAGGGCCCTGCCCCCTGCCAATAGGGGTGGTCAAAGCTGCGGGACGGCGCATAGCCCTGCAAGGTGCGGATCAGCGGTTCGAAATATTCATTGCTGTAGAGGTTGGGATCAGCACTTTCCCGAAGCTGCCCGCCGGCCCAGTCAAAGTAAAAACGGTCAATTTCCACCTTGCTGGCAAATAGCGCCGTCTCCAGGGCGGTGACGACGGCGATATCTTCGCGCTCGCTACGCGGGGTGACGCCCAATCGCCACAGGACGCGTTCGACAATCGCCTTGCGATAGGCAGGGGCATAGCCCTCAATGGCCTCCACCAGCGCATCCCGGTCTGCAATCGTTAGCAACGCATTGGCGAGCTGGACGGCGTCCCAATGGATCGCTTCAGCCTGACGACCAAAGGCATAGAGCCCCTGTTCGTCAAAATAGGCGGCGGTGAAATTGGGGTCAAAGGTCGGCGTCCAACGCCAGGGGCCATAGTCGAAACTTTCGCCCGAGACGTTGATGTTGTCGCTGTTGAGGACGCCGTGGACAAAGCCGGCCGCCATGAAGCTGGCCGCCATTTGCGCGGTCCGCTCGATGACCAGCCGCACCAAGCGGACGGGGGCATCGGCGTCGTCGCCCCGCTCTTCGCCATAATAATGGCGCAGCGCATAGGCTGTCAGGCGGCGGAGGTTGTCCTCTTCCCCCAAAGTCGCCAGCCGCTGAAAACTGCCGATGCGGATATGTCCGTGCGACAGGCGGATGAGCACAGCGGAACGCGTCGGGCTGGGTTCGTCGCCGCGGTGGAGCGCTTCGCCTGTCTCGATGACGGAGAAGGTCCGGCTCGTTTCGACCCCCAAGGCCTCCAGCAGTTCTGTTGCTAGGATTTCGCGGACAGCCCCTTTCAGTGTCAGTCGCCCATCGCCGGACCGGCTATGCGGTGTCTGGCCTGATCCCTTGGTGCCGAGGTCCATCAGGCGACCCGCCCTGTCGTGCATCTGCGCGAACAAAAAGCCGCGCCCGTCGCCGATATTGGGATTGTACACGCGGAATTGATGGCCGTGATAGCGCAGGGCCAAGGGTTCCGGCAGGCTGCCGGGAAGCGGCTCAAACCGCCCGAAATGGCGCACCCAATCTGCGTCGTTCAGCGTGTCGAGGCCTATAGTTGCGGCTGCCCGATCATTGCGGAAGCGCAAAATGGTCTCGGGGAAATCGGCGGCCCTTACAGGATCTGCAAGAAAGTCAGCGACTTCGTCGATGGTGCGGGCGGGATGGAAAAGCGGTGCTTGCGGGATGGAAGACATAAAGCGATATGGGGGGGATGGGTGGCCAAGCGCAATACTCGGACGGCTATTGGACGTCGAAAGACGGCCTAAGGCTGCATTACCGCGATTATCCGGGCAGCAAAAGCCGCCCGCCGATCATCTGTATTCCCGGCCTGACGCGCAATGCGCGGGATTTTGAACATGTCGCCAAGCGGCTGGCAGGCGACTGGCGCGTGATCTGTGTCGAACTGCGCGGGCGCGGCGAAAGCGAGCATGCCAAGGACCCGATGACTTATGTTCCGGCCACTTATGTGGAGGACATGGAACTGTTGCTCGCTGAACTGAAGATCAAGAAATTTGTCTCGATCAGCACCTCATTGGGCGGACTGGTGACGATGCTGCTGGCAGCCGCCAAGCCGGGCCGGGTCGTCGGCGCGTTGCTCAATGACATCGGGCCAGTGCTCGACCCGCGCGGTCTTGCCCGTATACGGTCCAGCGTCGGGCGCAGCTACACGTGGCCCACATGGATCCATGCTGCGCGGGATCTGGGAGACCAGCAGCGCGTGGTCTACCCGTCCTACACGCTGGAAGACTGGCTGGCCTATGCCAAGCGCGTCTGCCGCCTGACCAAAAAGGGGCGGGTCGTCTTTGATCATGATCTGCGCATTGCGGAACCACTCAAGGCCGATCCCGGCCTCGCCGTGGACCTGTGGCCCTTTTATGAAGCGTTGGGCGATGCCCCCGTTTCTATTTTGCGCGGCGGCTTGTCCGATCTGTTGAGTGAGGCGACCGCCAAGGACATGGCGCGCCGTCTGCCCAACGCCAAGCTGACGACCGTAAACGGCGTGGGCCATGCGCCTGTCCTTAATGAACCGGCAGCGACACGTGCGATCGGGGCCCTGCTGAAAGCTGTCATGACGTGACCCGCCGCATCCTGCATTGCCATTCCACCTTTTCTCTGGGTGGAAAGGAAGCGCGGGCGGTGCGGTTGATGAACGCCTTTGGCGACGCCGCTGAACACACCATCCTGTCCGCCATGCCGGACCAGATGGGCGCCCGCGATGCGATTGATTCTGCCATTGCCGTGCAATTCCCAACCGACGCGCCCTCGCTTCAAGGCAAGCCGGGGCCGGGCCGCTATCGCGCGCTGGCGGACTATATGCGCGGGTTCGATCTGGTGTTGAGCTATAATTGGGGGTCCATGGATGTCGTCGGCGCGCGGCGGATGTTCCCTGCCGGATGTCCCCCGCTGATCCACCATGAGGACGGCTTTAACGCCGATGAGGCGGACCGGCTCAACTGGAAGCGCAATCTGTTCCGGCGGATGATGTTGCCCACAGCAGAGGCGCTGGTGGTGCCGAGCGAGCGGCTGGAGGGGATTGCGCGCACCATCTGGCATCAGCCGCTCGACCGGCTCCACCGCATTCCCAATGGCATCGATACGGGCCGATATGCTGTCCCGCCGAAGGCCGGGGCGATCCCCGGTTTGATGCGGCAAGAGGGCGATATCATCATCGGCACGCTGGCCGGTCTGCGGGCGGTGAAGAACCTGCCCCGCCTTGTGCGGGCCGTGGCGGCGCTGCCAGCGCATGTGAAGCTGGTGATCGTGG
Source organism: uncultured Sphingomonadales bacterium (assembly GCA_903839675.1). GTDB lineage: Bacteria > Pseudomonadota > Alphaproteobacteria > Sphingomonadales > Sphingomonadaceae > Aquisediminimonas. The sequence goes on along the minus strand of CAIMDB010000035.1, from coordinate 226,401 downwards.
GGGAGGGGCCAGAGCGCGATAACATCGTCGCAGAGGCAACTTCGCTTGGCATGGCAGATCGCCTGCTGATGCCGGGCTTTCTTGCCCAACCGCATCGCTATGTCGGCCATTTTGATATCTTCGCGCTGTCGTCGGACAGTGAACAGTTCCCGATCTCGCTGGTGGAGGCGATGGCGGCCGGACTGCCTGCTGTCACGACGGATGTGGGCGATGTGAAGGCTATGGTCGCTCATGAAAACCGCGATCTCATTGTGCCGGCGACAGACGAACCGTCCTTTGCAGCGGCGCTGGATCTTCTCGCTTGGGATGCAACCATGCGGCGTCAGCTTGGTTCTGCCAATGCGGAGAGCGCGCGCGCGGCCTTCGACGAAACGGCGATGATCTCGCGTTATGCGGCGCTCTATGGCCTGCCCGATCCGGCCACCGGTGTTGCCGCATAACGTCGAATTATTTTGACCCGATTTTCGTTCGGAGGCGCGAACAAAATCCGCGCATTTTGAATTCAACTGCGTATAGGGGTCGCACAAAAGGGATGCTGACAGGGGCGCTATGTTTAAGGGATTGAAGCCGATCGTTTATCACGGACGCGAAGTCTGGCCGCTGGTGGAAGGCGGCAAGGGCGTTTCTGCGACCAACCATGCCAGTTCCGGCGCTTGGGCGGCGGCCGGCGGCATCGGCACTGTCTCTGCGGTCAACGCCGACAGCTATGATCCAACGGGCAAGATCGCGCCGCAAGTCTACGACGGCAAGACGCGCCGGGAACGGCATGAAGAGCTGATCCGGTTCGGCATTGAAGGCGCCGTTGCGCAGGTGAAGCTGGCCCACGAAATCTCGTCGGGCAAGGGCGCCATCAACATCAACGTCCTGTGGGAAATGGGCGGCGCGCAGCCGATTTTGCGCGGCGTTCTGGAACAGACCAAGGGCCTGATCCACGGCGTCACCTGTGGCGCGGGCATGCCGTATAAGCTTTCTGAAATCGCTGCGGAATTTGGTGTCTCCTATCTGCCCATCGTCAGCTCCGGCCGCGCCTTCCGCGCGCTTTGGAAGCGGGCATATTCCAAGGTGCCAGAGCTTTTGGGCGCGGTCGTTTATGAAGATCCCTGGCTGGCGGGTGGCCATAACGGCCTGTCCAACGCCGAAGACCCGTTGAAGCCCGAAGACCCCTATCCGCGCGTGAAAGCGTTGCGCGATGTGATGCGCGAAGCGGGCATTCCCGATGCGACACCGATCGTGATGGCGGGCGGTGTCTGGTATCTGCGCGACTGGAATGAATGGATCGACAATCCCGAGCTTGGCCAGATCGCCTTCCAGTTCGGCACACGGCCCCTGCTGACGCAGGAAAGCCCGATCCCGTCAGGCTGGAAAGACCGGTTGATGACGCTGGAGGAAGGCGATGTCCTGCTCCACAAATTCTCGCCCACGGGTTTTTATTCGAGCGCGGTCAAGACGCCGTTCCTGCTTAACCTACAGGCGCGCAGCGACCGCCAGATCGCCTATGGCCGCGAACAGACGGAAACGCTCACGCACGAGCTCGACGTCGGCGTGAAGGGCAAGAATTACTGGGTGTCGCTCGCCGATCTGAAGCGCGCGCGCGAATGGTTTGGCGCCGGATTTGCCTTTGCGCTCAAGACGCCGGCCGATACGCTCGTCTTCGTGACCGATGCCGAGCGCAAGGTGATCCAGAAGGATCAGGCCGACTGCATGGGCTGCCTGTCGCATTGCGGCTTTTCGTCATGGAAAGACCATGATGATTACACCACCGGCTATCTGGCCGACCCGCGCAGCTTCTGCATCCAAAAGACGCTGCAGGACATCGCCCATGGCGGCGATGTGGACCAGAATCTGATGTTTGCCGGGCACAACGCCTACAACTTCAAGCGCGACCCGTTCTATTCGAACGGATTTGTGCCGACGGTGAAGCAGCTCGTGGATCGTATCCTGACGGGCGATTGATCGGGCGCCGGCGCTGGATCTATCTGATTTAGTCTAACAATCCCGTTTGTGCTGAGCGTGTCGAAGCACTGTCCTTACTTTGCCGCAAAGCAGGAAGGACAGCCCTTCGACAGGCTCAGGGCGAGCGGAGTTTGGGTGGCGCAAACGATGGATGAGGGAGGCCGTTGAGGCCCTCCCCCTAGTCCAGTTCCCAGCCGCGTTCGCCATGGCTGTGGAGGTCGAGGCCGTCATGTTCGGCTTCTTCGTCCACGCGCATGGGGATGACGAAGGAGACCATCCAGGCGGCGATCAGCGTCATGATGGCGGTCCATGCCGCCACCGTCACCACGCCGACCAATTGGGCGACCAACTGCGTCGAGACATTTGCGCCTTCAGCGAAGCCGCCGCCGCCGAACATCTCTGAAAACAGGATGGGCATGAAGAGCGAGCCGAGGATGCCACCGACACCATGAACGGCAAAGACGTCGAGCGAGTCATCAATTTTCCAATTGTGCTTCACAACCTGCACGAGGAAGAAGCAGACCGAACCACCGAGCAAGCCGAGGATGATCGCGCCCATCGGGCCGACATAGCCTGCAGCCGGTGTGACAGTGGCAAGCCCCGCCACCGCGCCTGTGACGATACCGATAGAGGTCGCCTTACCGATGCGGATGCGCTCAATCAGCGACCAGACCAAAGCGGCCGTGCACGCGGCGAGATGCGTGTTGAAGATGGCCGTGGAGGCATCGTCGTTCGCAGCCAAGGCAGAGCCGCCGTTAAAGCCGAACCAGCCCACCCAGAGCAGGCCTGCGCCAACCATGGTCAAGGCCGGGCTGTGCGGGGCCAACAGCGTCTTGCTGAAGCCACGGCGCGGCCCGAGCAGCTTGGCGACGATCAACGCGGCCACGCCGGCTGTTGTGTGCACAACAATGCCGCCTGCAAAATCGAGCGTGCCGACATCTGCAGCCAGCCAACCGCCGCCCCAGATCCATCGGGCCACGGGGAGATAAACGAGGATTGTCCAAAGCGTGGAGAAAGCGACCACCCAGCCGAAGCGCACGCGCTCTACAAAGGCGCCGATAACCAAAGCCGGTGTGATGATCGCAAAGGTCATCTGGAAGAGGGCAAAGGTGGATTCCGGCAAGGTCGTCCCGGCGCGCAGATCGGCGAGGTTAGCCAACATCGCGTTGCCAAAGCCGCCCAGCCAGGGCGTTCCGGCCCCGAAGACGAGGCTGTAGCCAAAAACGGCCCAGAGCAGCGAGACGGTGCAGAGAATTACAAAGCTGTGCATGATGACCGACAGCACGTTCTTGGCGCGGACAAGGCCGCCATAGAACAGGCCAAGGCCGGGAATCGTCATCATCAAAACGAGGGCAGATGCTGTCAGGATCCACGCGGTGTCCCCGCTGTCGGATACAATTTCTGGCTGCGCATAGGCAGTTGCCGGAAATGCGAGCGCACCTGCAACAAGCGCCGCTAAACGACCCAACTTCATGCTTTTTCCCCTTGGACCCTTATATTTGCGCGTTTGCTAAATGCAGATGCGCCGTCCTGCAAGTCCGACATGGGCTAAAATGGTCCCTTGACGGACGACCCGAAAGGCCATCACCCTCGCGCGTATACACGAGAGAAGGTTTCTGGCCGGTTATGAAGCTTGTAGTTGTTGAGTCGCCTGCAAAGGCAAAGACCATCGAAAAATACCTCGGCCCCGGCCATCGGGTGCTGGCGAGCTTCGGCCATGTCCGCGACTTGCCGGCCAAGGATGGATCGGTTGACCCGGATGACGGCTTTGCCATGACTTGGGAGCCTTATGCCGATAAGTCGAAGCAGCTAAAGGCGATCGCCGATGAGGCGAAGACTGCCGACACGCTCATCCTCGCGACTGACCCTGACCGCGAAGGCGAGGCGATTTCCTGGCATGTGCAAGAAGTGCTCGCCAAGAAGAAGCTGTTGCCGGCCCATGTGGAACGCGTGACGTTTAACGCCATTACCAAAGCGGCTGTGCTGGAGGCGATGGCGCGCCCCCGTGGCCTCGACCATGATCTGATCGACGCCTATCGCGCCCGCCGTGCGCTTGATTATCTGGTCGGCTTCACACTCTCCCCCGTTTTGTGGCGCAAGTTGCCGGGCGCAAAGTCCGCCGGTCGCGTCCAATCTGTGGCGCTGCGTCTGATCGTGGATCGCGAACGTGAGATTGAGCTGTTCAAGGCGCAGGAATATTGGTCCGTGCTCGCCAATATGGAGCAGGACGGCGTGCCCTTCGTCGCGCGGCTCGTGCGCCATAAGGGCGAAAAAATTGACCGGCTGACCATCGGAAATGCAGGCGATGCCGCTGCTGCCAAAAAGGCTGTTGAAGACGGTCGTTTTTCTGTGGCGAGTGTCGAGACAAAGCCGCTCACCCGCAACCCTCCGCCGCCGTTCACGACATCGACCCTTCAGCAGGAAGCAGCGCGTAAGCTTGGCTTTTCGGCCACGCACACGATGCGTCTGGCGCAGGCGCTCTACGAAGACGGCGCCATCACCTATATGCGAACCGACGGCGTCCAGATGGATGGGTCTGCCATCAGCGCGGCGCGCAACGCCATCGCCAACCGATATGATGCGGGATATGTGCCGGATAAGCCCCGCCAATATCAAACCAAGGCCAAGAACGCACAGGAAGCGCATGAAGCGATCCGCCCAACCGAGTTCACCAAGGACCGCGCCGGAAGCGGCGATCACGCCCGGCTATATGATCTGATTTTCAAGCGGGCTTTGGCGAGCCAAATGGCGTCCGCTCGTCTGGAACGCACCACCGTTGAGATGCTGGACGGCACCGGCCAAACGGGTCTGCGCGCCACGGGCCAAGTCGTGCTCTTCCCCGGCTTCCTCGCGCTCTACGAAGAAAGCGTCGACGACAGTGACGGCGATGATGATGCACGCCGCCTGCCGCGGATGAGCGAAGGCGATGCGCCGGCTAAGAAGTCTGTTGAATCCGAACAGCATTTCACCCAGCCGCCGCCGCGCTATTCCGAAGCCAGCCTTGTCAAAAAGATGGAAGAGCTCGGCATCGGGCGTCCGTCGACCTATGCCTCGGTGCTTCAGGTGCTCAAGGACCGCGACTATGTAACTGTGGACCGCAACCGCTTCACGCCCAATGAAAGCGGGCGTCTGGTGATCGCGTTCCTCGAACGCTTCTTTGAACGCTATGTCGCGTACGATTACACTGCGGGCCTTGAAGATCAGCTTGACGATGTCTCGGGTGGCCGCGCGCAGTGGCAGGCCGTGCTCGAAGCTTTCTGGCGCGACTTTAAGCCCAAGACCGTTGAGGTCATGGAGCAAAAGCCGTCCGAAGTGACGGAGGCCCTTGATAAGTTTCTCGCGCCTTTCCTCTTCCCTGAAAAGGAAGATGGCAGCGATCCGCGCCAATGCCCTGCATGCGAAGCCGGCAAGCTTGCTCTTCGCGGCGGCCGCTATGGGGCGTTTGTCGCCTGTTCCAATTACCCGGAATGCAAGTTCACCCGTAAGTTCGGTCAACCGGGCGGTGAGGGCGACGCCGGGTCAAACGGCCCGGAAGTGCTCGGCCAACATCCCGAAACAGGTCAGGACATCAGCCGCAAGTCAGGTCGCTTTGGCCCCTATGTGGAAATGGGTGAGGGCAAGGAGGCCAAGCGCGCCTCCATCCCCAAGGATATTCCGGGCGAAGAGTTCGGGCTGGAGTGGGCCGTGAAGCTGCTTGATCTGCCGCGCACCATTGGCGACCATCCGGAAACGGGCAAGCCGATCACCGCCAGCATCGGGCGCTATGGCCCTTATCTGGCGCATGACGGCAAGTACGGGCGGCTCCAGTCGACCCGCGATGTCTTTGAAACCGGCATGAACGCCGCCGTCGTGAAGCTGGCTGAAGCTGCCGCAGGCGGCGGACGCGCCCGTGGGGCCACACGGGAGCCGCTCAAGGTGCTCGGTGCCCATCCGCGCACAGAACTGGAGCTGAAGGTCATGGAGGGCCGCTACGGCGCTTATGTGACCGACGGCACGACCAACGCGACGCTGCCCAAGACTGTCACGCCTGAGGCGCTGACGCTGGAGGAGGCCGCCCAGCTGATCGATGAACGCGCCGCCAAGGCGCCGCCCAAGGGCAAGAAGAAGGCGCCTGCCAAGAAGAAGGCTCCGGCCAAGAAGAAGGCTGCACCGAAGAAGAAGGCTGCCGCCGAATAGGCCCCATGGACCGCGCCACTATCTCCCTTGATGCCGAAGTCTGGCTGTGGACGTCCAAGGGCGCGTCCTGGCATTTTCTGACGGTGGACGGGGAGGCGTCCGCTGAGGTGCGTTATGCGTCGCTGGGGCTGACGCGCGGCTTCGGGTCGGTGTCGGTGGAGGTAATGATCGGCAAGACGCGCTGGCGCACCTCGCTTTTCCCCAGCAAGGCGTCAGGCGGATTTATCCTTCCGCTGAAGGCTGCCGTGCGCAAGGCAGAGGGATTCGCGGTGGGGGATAGGGTGGCGGTAACCATCACCATCTGAATTGGCGTCGCCGGAACGCTTTTCCGTAGTGGTTATAAACACCACCGCATTGGCACAGATCGTGGCGCGGAATATTTAAAAAATCTTTTCGTCCAGCTTGCAATTTGGAAAGCCTAGGCAAGTCCGCGCGTCGCTGCATCACAGCGCGAAATGGATGCTGTGAACCGACTCAGATCTGCGACGAGTTGAGTCTCGAAACTGTCAAATACCCTCTTGCGTCTCAGCGTGGATGAGGCACTATGGATAGTGGCTGAGCCGGGGGGCAACCCAAGTAGTAGTGGTTGGAGACGCGCAGAGCGATTTGCGACACTGGCCATTTTGTGCTCTGTGGATATCGGGGGCAGTCTGAGATTCCGGCGGTGCAAACCGCCAAACATGGTATGAGCAGGGTTTCGACCCGAGTCGAACAAGAGTAGAACATCGCAGTTGCGATATGTTGGGGGCAAGAATGGATTTTCGGGATACGCAGGCAGAAGCAAGCGGAGATAATGTGGCAACGATGGTAGAAGCACCGGTCGCTCCCAAGGCGAAGAGCAAGGGCGTGAAGGACACGCGCACGGTGGATGAAGCCTATCCGCTGGAGATCGACCGTAGCCGCGACGCGTTGCTGACCGACTTCGGCAAGGAAACGCTGCGCGACCGCTATCTGTTGCCGGGCGAAAGCTATCAGGATCTCTTTGTTCGCGTGGCCTCTGCCTATGCGGATGATCAGGCGCACGCCCAGCGCATCTATGACTATATCTCAAAGCTGTGGTTCATGCCCGCCACGCCCGTCCTCTCCAACGGCGGCACCGGCCGCGGCCTGCCCATCTCCTGCTATCTGAACTCGGTCGATGACAGCCTTGAAGGCATCGTCAACACCTGGAACGAAAACGTCTGGCTCGCCTCGCGCGGCGGCGGCATCGGCACCTATTGGGGCAGCGTGCGCGGCATTGGGGAGCCTGTTGGCCTCAACGGCAAGACGAGCGGCATCATCCCGTTTGTCCGCGTGATGGATTCGCTCACGCTGGCGATCTCGCAAGGCTCGCTGCGCCGTGGTTCGGCCGCGGTCTATCTCGACATCGACCACCCCGAAATCGAGGAATTCCTCGAAATCCGTAAGCCCTCGGGCGACTTCAACCGTAAGGCGCTCAACCTGCACCACGGCGTGCTGTTGACCGACGCTTTCATGGAAGCGGTCCGCGAAGGTACGGAATGGAACCTCAAATCCCCCAAGACCGGCGAAGTCCGCGCCACGGTGGATGCGCGCAGCCTGTTCCAGAAGCTCGTTGAAACCCGTCTCGCGACCGGTGAGCCGTACATCGTGTTCAGCGACACGGTGAACAAGGCGATGCCAAAGCATCACCGCGAACTGGGCTTCAAGGTCTCGACGTCGAACCTGTGTTCGGAAATCACGCTGCCTACGGGCCGCGATCACCTTGGCAATGACCGCACGGCTGTCTGCTGCCTCTCCTCGCTCAACATGGAAACATGGGAAGAGTGGAATGGCGACAAGCAGTTTGTGGAAGACGTGATGCGCTTCCTCGACAATGTGCTGACCGACTATATTGACCGCGCCCCGCCGGAAATGGCCCGCGCCAAATATTCGGCAACGCGCGAACGCTCGGTCGGGCTGGGAGTCATGGGCTTCCACAGCTTCCTGCAGGCGCGCAACATTCCGTTCGAAGGCGCCATGGCCAAGAGCTGGAACCTGCGCGTGTTCAAGCACATCGCGGCCAAGGTCAACGAAGCGTCGATGCTGCTCGCCACCGAACGCGGCGCCTGCCCGGATGCCGAAGAACGTGGCGTGATGGAACGCTTCAGCTGCAAGACCGCGATTGCGCCGACGGCGTCGATCTCGATCATCTGCGGCGGCACCAGCGCCTGCATTGAGCCGATTCCGGCCAACATCTACACGCACAAGACGCTCAGCGGCTCCTTCTCGATCCGCAACCCGCATCTTGAAAAGCTGCTCATCGAAAAGTCGAAGAACAGCGACAATGTGTGGAATTCGATCCTTGAGCAGGGCGGTTCCGTCCAGCACCTCGACTTTCTCAGTCAGGATGAAAAGGACACGTTCAAGACGAGCTTTGAGATTGACCAGCGCTGGCTGATCGAACTCGCGGCAGACCGGACGCCCTATATCGATCAGGCGACCTCGCTGAACCTGTTCATCCCGGCGGACGTGGAAAAATGGGATCTCCTCATGCTTCACTTCCGCGCATGGGAACTGGGTGTGAAGTCGCTTTATTATCTCCGGTCCAAGTCGATCCAGCGCGCAGGCTTTGCCGGCGGCGTAGAGGCGGACAACACGGCGGAAGCGCCCAAGTACGAACTCGCAGCGTCGACGGATTATGACGAGTGCCTCGCTTGTCAGTGACGGGGTCACTGACAATGGAAGCACTCTGGCCTGCCCAAACACAGAATTAAACTAGGAAGACAATCATGTCCCTTCTCGTAGCCCGCAATCAGTACAAGCCGTTCCAGTACCCCTGGGCCTATGAATTCTGGAAGCGCCAGCAGCAGATCCACTGGCTGCCGGAAGAAGTGCCGTTGGGCGAAGATTGCCGCGATTGGGCGCAGAAGCTGTCCGATCACGAACGCAATCTGCTGACGCAGATTTTCCGCTTCTTCACACAGGCCGATGTCGAGGTGCAGAATTGCTACCACGAACATTATGGCCGCGTGTTCAAGCCGACCGAAGTGAAGATGATGCTCACCGCTTTTTCCAACATGGAAACGGTGCACATTGCGGCCTATTCGCATTTGCTCGACACCATCGGCATGCCCGAAAGCGAATACGGCATGTTCCTTCAGTATAAGGAAATGAAGGACAAGCATGATTATCTGAACACCTTTGGTGTCGATAATGATGAAGACATTGCCCGCACGCTCGCCATGTTCGGTGGCTTCACCGAAGGGCTGCAGCTGTTCGCCTCGTTCGCGATGCTGATGAACTTCCCGCGCTTCAACAAGATGAAGGGCATGGGGCAGATCGTCACCTGGTCGATCCGCGATGAAAGCCTGCACTGCGAAGGCATCACCAAGCTGTTCCACGCCTTCACGCAGGAACGCGGCTGCCTCACCAAGGCGGTGAAGGACGACATTCTGGATTGCTGCCAGAAGACGGTCCGTCTGGAAGACGCGTTCATCGATCTCGCGTTCGAACAGGGCCCGGTCTCCGGCATGACGCCCAAGGAAATCAAGCGCTACATCCGCTACATCGCCGACTGGCGTCTGGGTCAGCTCGGCTTCTCACCGATGTACATGATCGAGGAGCACCCGCTCCCCTGGCTGGCCCCGCTCCTCAACGGGGTGGAGCACGCCAACTTCTTCGAAACCCGCGCCACCGAATACGCCAAAGCCGCCACCCGCGGTGAATGGAATCAGGTTTGGGACAGTTTCGACCTCCGCAAGGGCGCCAAGGCCGCCAATGACGTGCCGGAAGTCGTTGTGGTGGAGAAGGACATGTTTGAAGCGGCGGGGGTTGCTGCGGAGTAGTGGCAGGAAACGCGCAGCTCAAACCTTGGATACTTGATGCTCTTGCCGCCCTTGGCGGGGAGGCAAGAGTTGTCCACGTGGCCAAGCACATTTGGGACAACCACGAAAGCGAACTAAGGGCGGCCGGAGATTTGTTCTACACTTGGCAGTATGGAATGCGGTGGGCCGCTCAAGAGCTTCAAAAGGAAAGAAAACTGGTCAAGCTCGGTAAGAACAGAACTTGGATTCTTAGAAGTTAGCCGGAACCGTCAATTTTCAGGGAAGGTTTGCTTAGTAGTGTATGAGATCACGAACGCCGACCGGGCCGACCTAGCATTTTCCGCATTGAAAGAATTTTCGGCTTCCACAGGCGTCGACACAGCCCGCGATGCAATTGCAGACCTCATCTGTAATTTGCTGCACCTAGCTCGGGGCCGCGGCCTTGATGAGCAGCTGATTCTTGCTCAAGCAGGCCGAATGGCCGCCGAAGAGGCACGGGAGGATGATGACGGCGAAATGGAAGAAGTGCAGACGCGATTTCGCGAACTGCTTTCGGAAGACTTATAGGCCTTTCGGCTTCGCCAAGATCGTTCTAGAATAGCGCGCGTGACAAAGGGCGTTTTCATCCATCGCGCAGATTCTCAATACAGAGATGATCCGACTGCCCAGTATCAGTTTCCCTCGGCACGATATCTTTCCAGAGCGTCTAGCTTTGTTGATGATTGGATTATCTACCTAGAGCCACGACGCGGGGGAAAGCGCGGATACTTCGCGACGGCAAAGGTGCAGGCGATTTTGCCTGACCCTACAAATTCTGAGATGCATTTGGCGCTCATGGAGCCTGGCAGCTACGTTGAGTTCGACAACCATGTGCCATTTAGCGATGAGAATGGGCCAATTGAGCGTGGCTTGTTAAACGCCAGAGGCGAAGCATCGGGAAACAAGCAGACCGCCGTTCGCCCGTTATCCGAGAGCGATTTCGCTAGGATTATTGCCCGCGGACTTGCAGACGAATCTGATGTTCTGCCTAGGACCGGCGATCCCATCGCCGCTGAGCAGGTGCCGCTAGCATTCAACGATCATGCACCGTTTGGGTTTGAGATAGAACGAGATCGCGTCGAGTCTCTGACCTCGCGGCCTGTTCGAGACCGGGCGTTTCGAAAAAATGTGTTGGCCGCTTACGATAGCCGCTGTGCGTTCTCTGGTCTCAAGCTAATCAATGGCGGTGGCAGAGCTGAAGTCGAAGCTGCCCACATACGCCCCGTTGAACGCGGCGGCCCGGACGCCATTTCAAATGGACTTGCACTTTCAGGCACCGCGCATTGGATGTTTGATCGTGGCTTGATCACCCTTGAGGATGACCTAACCATCCGAGTTTCACGGCACGTCAACGATGTGGATAGCATTTGGAACTTTATCCATCCTAGCAGGCGAGCGACAGCGCCCGCTATGGCAGCCAGCCATCCACATCCTCATTTCTTAGGCTGGCATCGCGAGCACGTTTTTAAGCGCTAAGTTTTCGTGGCCCAAGCAACGGCGCGAGATGCCCTCCCGCGCCGCGCTCAATCCATCAATCAAACAACCTACTTCCCAGCCGGAACCCCCGGCTGCACCTTTTTCGCCACATATTCCACAAAGTCCTTGGAATAGGCGTCGCGCAGTTCGGCCTTGGCGGCGTCGACCATTTCGGGCGTTTTGGGCGGGAAGTTTTCCAGCGGGTTCTTGACCTGACCCGTTGACGTTTTGGTCGCCTTGGGCTTGTCGCCGAATTCGCGGTAGATCCAGCCGGTGAACAGGTTTGATCCGTACATCATCGCCTTGTGGTAGAAGATGTGCGTGGTGACGAGTTCCGCATAACAGGGGTGCTTTGAGTCCGTCAGGCGCTCGCCCGCTTTGATCTTGGCGTTCATCGCTTTGACCTTGGCCTTCAGCTCCGGATTGGTTTTCAGGTCTTCGTTGAACGGCGTCGGCGCCTCTACGATGATCTTGTAATCCTGCAGCTGCAGCGTCTTCTGAATGCCAAGCTTGTTGAGCTCCTCCATCTGGACATCCGGCCCGAGATATTCGCGCATCAGATCCTTCGTCGTTTTCACGCGGCCATCATGCGCGGCCATATCGGCCACAGCACCGACGATGCCAAAGCCGGACAGCAGCCCCATTTGGATGCCGATATAGTTTTCCGTCGGCCACACATGCAGTTCACACTTGGCAGTGTCTTCTGTCGGCGTTGAGGCGACAGGGGCCGGTGCGGCGGCCTCCTGCGCTAGGACGGATGTGCTGGACAGCAGGGCGGCAGATGCTGCCGCCACTTTAAATGCATTTTTCATTTTGCGACCCCTTCGAAGATTTATCTGTGACAGGCTCTCATTATCTTAGCGGGAACAGGTTTCCAATATTGAGCGCCCGACTGCCGTTAGTTTTTGAAAACAGCGCACTACGCGTCAGCAGGGGCCTATTATCCTGTCTTGTCCCATTATGAGACAAGAGTGGACAACCCAATTCTTGCCCAACCGGCCTTGATCCATCAGGATGATCGCGGTCGCAAAAGTGGGGCAGAGGCCAAAGGTCCGCTCCTGTTGTTGTATCAACTGGGGAATTTGTATGAAGAATCTTGCACTTGGTCTCGCTCTTGTGGGCGGTGTAACCACGCCTGCTGTGGCGGCGACTCCGTTTGATCTGGAAGGCGTTGCCGAAGGGTATTATACGTCGATTGTCGTGAATGATGGCGCGCTGAGCCTGACGATTTCAAGCGCGGCGCGGGGCGCATTTCTGTACGTTGATGACGCCTTTTCGCCTGCCCTCGTTGGCCGTGGAGTCATTGGTACACTCACGAACCCACTTCAGGGGTTTCAGTTCTCGCCCGTCAAATTTGCTTTCAATCAGACAATCGACAGCATCACCTTCAACTTTGGTGATACGGGCGGCGACGACGACAGCCCTGTCCTCATTCAGGCCTACAATGCTGCCGATGTTCTGTTAGGCAGCTTCAGCACAACCTATGAAAAGGACTTTGCCGCCGGAAAGTCAGGCACGTTGAACTTTGCCGGCGCGACTTACTTCATCGCATCGAGCGGATCGGCAATCGGCAACGACCACAGCATCTTCTGGGATATTGGTTCGGTCACAGTCGGAGGTGCTGGCGGCGTGCCCGAACCTGCGGCTTGGGCCATGATGCTCGCAGGCTTCGGCCTTGTCGGTGGCGCGATGCGTCGTCGCGGGACGATGGTAACCGCCTGATCTTTCCACGCGCTTCTTTTTGGAGGCGCCTATAAAAATGACCCCACCGGTCGGTTGGCCGGTGGGGTCAGATTTGGCAGGCGGGATGGGGGCGGCTGAAAGCCGGTCATCGCGCCCAGTGGATCGGCACGCGGGGGCAAATGCACGCCAATCCGTTCTTCGGTCATATGGGTGCCCTTGCGACCCGCAGGCACCCGATTTGATAACGTCGGACGTCCCAGCTTATTCCCGTTGAAGGCAGACGAATTTCGTTGGAGCGCAGCAAGGCTTGCTCCCGCCGCTGGGCGCTGTAACGGAGGCCCCGTATTAAATAGGAGAGACGAAACCATGGGTGCCATGATCATTTTTATCCGCGAACGTATCCGCGATGCGAGCGCGTTCGAAACTTACGGAAAAAAGGCCGGGCCGACGCTGGCCGGTCATCCCGGGACGCCGCGGGCCTTTTACGGGCCATGCGAAACGCTGGAAGGCGCGCCTGTTGAAGGTGTTGTCGTCATTGAGTTTCCTGACATGGCGGCCGCGCGCGCCTGGTATGACAGTCCGGCCTATGTCGAAGCGCGTCAGCACCGGCATCTCGGGTCGGACTACCGCGTCTTCATCACCGAAACGCTCTGAGCCTTCTGGCACGATATATTGGGCGGCAGAGGTGAGGGGGATTTGTTAACCTTGCCCCGTCATTCTGTCGCCCATGTTCGGACCCCGTATCACAACCGTATTTGCCAGCCGCTGGCGCGCCTTGTGGTTTGCCGCCTCGATACTGCTTTTCGCCTATATGTCCGTGCCTGAGGCTGAAGCACCTGAGGACGGTAATAGCGCCACTGCGACGGCGGGTCGGGGATCTGACGGTTTGACGGCGAAAGAGCGCGAACGCGCCCAAAAGGCCATCGCCGCCTTTGAACACGCGGGCAGCCGTTAGGACCTGGCGCTGAGGGTTGCTCTGGCAAGCCGCTAAGTGAGTTCGCGGATACGCTTCGCAATGGTCTGGAAATCGCCGTCCAATTGATCGGCGATCGACTGGGTCTCCATCGCCGCCAGTTCCACGATCTGGGGCATGGAGAGGCTCAGGGTCAGGTTTCCGGCGAAGCGGCCATCCGGCAGTTTGAAGCCCTTCACCGGTGGGCCCAGGCGCACCGGGCGCGATCCGCGCAGCTTTGCATTGATGAGCTGCAAATGCAGGCTGCGCGCGGCAATATGGTCCTCTGCAAGCCGCCGTCGGCTAATGTCCATCATCACCGACGTTTGGACCTCCAGCGGGCGGGGCTGATCTTCATTGGTATATTTTGAATGGGCGACCGAAACGGGTCCAAAGCCCATTTCGCGCATCAATCTCTTTGCGGCGGCGTCGAACTGGTGCACCACCCGCCGGAGTTCGCCGGGGGCAAGCGTGGTGTAAAGCTCAAGCTCATAGATGGCCGCACTCAACCGCACGAGTAAGCCGAGATTGGCGTGATCGGGCAGGCGTTCCACGCCAGGCCAGGAAGCGGGCCATTCATGCTTTGAAAAGAGGCTGGCGTAGCTTTCGGGAAGGGCGGTCATCCCGTTTCGCGCCGCTGCAGGCACAAGCGCAAAGGCACTGGACGGCGGGCCACCCAGAAATTTGGAACCGGACAAGAGGACCGTCGCCCCGCGGGAGAGATAGGCGGCTATATTGTCGCGGCTGATCCGCCCCTGCGTCGCATCGACGACGAGGAGAATCGCCGGGCCAAAGCGCCTGCGGAGCGTATCGAGATGCGGGATGGAAAGCGCGACAAGGCCGCTCAGGCTGCCATGCACGATCCGAACCAATGGTTGGCGGCCGTCACGCTGCGCCAGTTCCACCGCAGAGGCGATGGCCAGCATCGCATCTTCAGATGGAATGGGATCACCCGCCAAGTCCCGCAGCGGGAGGGAAAGCAGCTGGATCTGGGCAGCGAGCTCCGGGTTGACGGGCTCTCCCTTGGCGACGGGCAGCACGGCAGCTGTTCTGTCTTCGGTATGGAGCCCTGCGGCCGCCTGCGCGCAGCCAGTGTCTGCCTCCTCTAGGCCCAGCACAATGCTGGTCAGCCCCGCACTGGTGTCGCGGCGCCCAAGTGCCAGAGCCACATGCTCCAGATCTACGCAAGAGGCCGCGAAAACGATGTCCACCGAATGCGGCAGATTATAGCTTTCGCGCAAGCGCAGCCGCAGCTTTTCCAACTGGGTGCCATAGTCTTTGCCCGCGATGTCATAAGGCGCGTCCAAGTCCGCCAAAAGCCGTTGGACGGCCGCGAAGGCGCCGGACGAAATATTGTTTGCAAAGGCAGACGCATAAGACGGGTCTGGCGTCGGCGTTGCAGAGACGTGGAACGCGTTCAGCCCCGACGTCTCATCAAGCAGGAGCGTGGGTCCGCCGCCCTGTGTCAGAAAATGCGTCGCTGCATAAGTGAGCGAAGACCCTTCAGATAGGAAGGGGAGCCTTGCGGAAAGGGTGCTCGAACTGGCCATAAACCGAGGTTTTAAGAAAATTCAGTGACATTTTAAGGTCATTTATGTGACAATTTTAATGCAGTCCACCGCCGCTCTCCATTGCGTCGGCATTATGGGGAGGGGGCTGAGGCTAATTGGGCCATTCCCGATGGACGTCGACAATCGCAAGGATCGTGACATTGTCCCCCAGCCGATCATAGATCAGCTTATATTTGGGGTGCACGACCATTTCGCGCGTGTCGAGCCGGGCGCCGAGGGTTGAGCCGCCGCCAAGCTCTGCCAGCGCATCGACGCCTTCTTCAAACAGCATATCAAGGGCGTCGGCCGCAAAGATGCTGTCCTTTGCTGTGAAGGCAAAAATGGCAATGCGATCAGCTTCGGCAGAGACGGTCCAACGGACGTTCATATCGCGGCGGCCCTTGCTGCTGCCCGATATCGCGCGAAACGGGCTTTCATATCATCATGGTCATAGATCCGGCCAGCCGCCACATCAGCGCGGGCGCGCCGTAACTTGGCGGGAAGCCAACCTGCGGCGACAGCGACTGCATCCTGTTCGGCGATGAACTGGCGCATCGCGGCCCTCAAAATTTGGGCCGCCGGACGGTCTGCAGCCTTTGCAGACTCCACAAATGCCCGCTTGAGATCGTCATCAACGCGGAAGGTGAAGGTGGCGTCACTCATGAGATGTAAGGCCTATAGAGTTTCAATGAACATACTTTGTAACACACATATCCACAAAAATGAAGATTTCTAGCTATTTTCTTGTCATAATCGATGAATGAAGGCTCCTAATGTTGCATTCCGCCGAAATTAGGTCAGCTTCGTGACATTGAAGAACAAACGAAGTGGAGAATGTCATGTCGGTCTATCGTTTCCTGCTACCCTTGGTCGCTGTATGTGGATCTGCCATGGCGGCTCAGCCCGAAGCGTCCGTTTCCAGTGAGGCTTTGGCCAATGGCCAATATCGCCAGGCGGTCTCCGAGCTCCGTCAGGGAAGTCTGGATCAGGTCAATGATCCGGCACGTCTGATCAACCTTGGCACCGCTTATGCGCGCCTTGGTGACTTTGCGAATGCCTCTGATGCCTTCCGCCGCGCCATGTATAGCGACATCCGCTATGATCTTGAGCTGGCCGATGGCAGCGTCGTCGATTCCCGTCATGCCGCCCGCCTTGCGCTGGCCAAGCTGGCAAAGGACTCCCGCAAGCAGACAGCCGCCCGCTAACAAGGTTTGCCGCGCGTCGGCGGCAACCCTAGCCGGGGATCACACCTGTCAATTTGTACCCGACAGGTGTCTCGACAAATCCAAGCGCCTTCAGCGCACCCTTATCAAGGGTGTCGCTGGGGCGCAGGATCATGATGAAGCGCTGTTGGCCCTTATCCGGGAATTCGAGGGTAAGGGTGCCCTTCGCCTCCGGATCGCTCAGCCGGAATGACAGCTGGCCGTTCGCACACACCGCCGCCCCCGACATTTGTGGCCCGACCGCGCGGGTTAAGAGGCCATCGGCAAGATACACGGTCATCTGGCCGCTGGCTTCGGTGCAGCTGCCATTCCGATAGCGCAGGCTTAGGCCGGAGAGCCGGGCTGTCTCCACACCAGCAGCGCGCATGTCGCGGCCCAGCACAAGCCGGGCATCCACATTGCGGACGCCTTGGCCGGACAGCCCTGCATAGCCTTCGCCAGACACTACCTCGCCCGAGAGCGCGGAGACCTGGAAGCGGGCCGTGCCGGTCAAGAGATCAAGGGGGGAAACCCGCACCTGAAGATCGCCCAAGCGCGCGCCTTTGAAGGAGGCGTCCAGCATCCGGCCCGTCCAAGCGGTGCCATCCACGGTCCGCGCGGTAAGGCTGGTCCCGCCAAGCCCCGCTACTGAGGCAAGGACAGCCAAAGGGAGAAGCCAAAGCGCAAAGCCGCCGAGCGTAACAACGCCAAAAGCGGTCCATGCGTGCCTTGGAGAGATGCGGGACATCATGCGCCGCGTGCCCTTAGGACAGCATCAAAAGTCACGGTGCCGTCCCCGTTGGCGCGAATAGAAGCGGTCTGCGCAATCACGCCCTGCCGTTCAAGCCCGCCGAGCCAAGCAAATAGAGCGCGCGCTTTCGCCGCGCTGATGACCACCTGATATTGGCCGGGCTGGCCTTGTTCGTTCTTGGCGAGCGTGAAGCCTGCCTCAATCGCCGATTGGGTGATGACCGCCCCGATATCCAGCCCGCTGCTGGCAGGCGCCGCGCCAATGCGCTTCGCCTCGGCGACCATGGCCTGTGTGCGGGACAGCCGATCGAGCGCCTCGGACTGCACCGTTCGCGACGTTTCAAGATAAGCATTCACCGGCCGCCAGATCAGCAGCCAAGCGACCATTCCGGCAACCAAGGCTGCAAGAACCAGCAAAAGGATGTGTTCGCGTGGCGTCCGGCCAAGCCACCAGTCCCGCAGGTCGTCCATCATTTCACCCTCACTTCAAATGCGGTGCGGCGCGCGCCATTGGTCACGCTGGTCGGCCCCCGGTTAACGTCTAGTCCAGCGGCCCGGATGCGGTCTGCCATCGCTAGCAAGTCTGCCTCATTCGGTGCCTGTACCGTCGCCTTGGCAACGCCCTGCGCATCGAAGGTGAGCGCAGCGAGCGAACTGCCCTTGGTCGATTTCACCGCATCCAGTAGCGCCGCCGCCGTTGCGCTAAAGCCAAGGCCGGGTCCGCGCAGTGCCGTCAGTCGTCGTTCCAGCGCGGCCTGAGGTTCCAATTCTTCCCCGGCGACGACGGTGCGGGCAAGATCATCGGATGTCCGGTCAATCTGAGCTGCCGACAGTTGCAGGCGCACGGCAAGCATCAACGGGGTGAGAACGGTCGCCAGCAAGATGAGGCTGACAAGGACGCCGCATATCTGGGCAAAGCGTCGCGTTGATCCCCAAGAGCGGGCGGGCGCAAAGGCCCCCTGCCGCAGATCAACCTCGGCGGCCACCACCGCACGGGCCAGCTGGAGGACCTCATCTTCCTCGGACAGCTGCTCAACATGCTGGTTGGCAATCAGAACCTCGTCATAGGCGGGGTCCGATAGGAAGGCGAGGTCGCTGCTCCGCAGCACCGTTTCTTCGCCCACGGCCATGCGGACAAAGCCCTGTTCCACAGCCGCCGGAACAAGCTGTGCCGGAATGATCGGTGCAGGCGCGAGGCCCGCCTCTGTCAGGTCTGCCAGCCAAGCGGCGAAGCGGTGGCGGTCAACAACAGCGATATGGGCACCCGCTGCAAAATGCAGGTCCTCAGGCGCGGCAAGGACACTGTCTGCTGCCATGCGTTGGCCAATGGCGACCGCCTGAGCGCGCGGTAGCCCGGCACCAAGGCCCATGAAGAGCGTCGTTTCAGCTGCCGGATAAATGGCCGCGACCGCTTCATTCTCGGCACGTTCGGGCAAGCCGGTGCCGGATGCGACCGGCGCGCCGTCCGTAAAGCGCCACCAGCGCGTCTGTTCTCCAGCTAAGAGAACCAGTCCCGTATACTCTGTCACGAATTTCCCCCAAAACTTCGCCGGACGGTTTTGATGACCTGCATCCGGCCATCCAGCAAGCTGGACTGACGGAATTGGATGCCGCCCAGTTCGATCGCAATAGCCAAATCAAACCAGGTCGTCCGCAATTGTGGCTGGCCGAGCACTTCCGCCGCGGGTGTAACCCCGCCCAGTGCCGGTAGCTTCCAGAAATCAACCATGCTCGAATAGCCATCGGCGGGCCGCTCCGCGATGAGCTTGCGGGCAGAGGCATCGGGCAATTGGCCCGGCAACAGCATCATCAGCAAGGGAAACTGCTTCTCGGTCAACGTATTGACGTTGAGTGGCGACAATTCCGTATCGGGAAGGGCGCAGATCCAGGGGCGTAAGGCTGTAAAGACCTCAGGCGAAACACCCGCGACGGCCCGCAACTCGCTGGCGTCGGCCATCAGCGTATTGCCGGTGCGATAACCGTCATAACTCTCATCTTCCGCCCCACCGGGCAGCGGCTGGGTATCGCTATCGATCCAGTCGGTCGCGGCCAGCGAAATCCGGCGTGCGGTCGGTCTGGCGATACCGATGGCGACCATCAGGCCTTCAAACTGCACGATCGCGGCAGGCCGCGCGGTATAGCCGCCTTCCCCGCCGCCTATGACAAGCGAGTTCAGGTTGAAGCAGTTTCCGGCATCACGCAGCGTCACCGTGGCGGTGCCGCCATCGATGGGAAAGGGCATGGGTTTGCCCATCCAGCCACCGGCCAAGGTTGTGCGCCCCGGCGATGCCTGCGCGATGCTGGCAATGCGGGAGGCCGCGACCAGTTCACCGGCCTGCGCATAAGCGCGGGACTGGTCCATCGCCGACATGTTTCCGGCAAGGCGCGTCGCAATCGTCAGCTTGTCCAGTGCCGACATGGCGAGGACGGATATGACGGCGACCAGCAACAGCACCGTCAGGAGGGCGGCGCCTTCTTCTTTGCCCCGATCGGTTTTGCTCTCGCCGATCATGCGCCTGCCCCGACCAGAAAGACGCGACGTACGGATACCCCGTCACGCTGGACGAGTGTGAGCTCTGCGGCCACGGGAAGGGCTGTCGGATCTTCATTGGTCGCGCCGTCGCCCCATTGGCCCTTCGCATCTCGCAGCCGGACCGTTGCTGAGGCGAGGTCCTGCGCCAGCGTCATTTCCGTTTCCGACCCGGCGCCATCCAGCATGGGGCGGGCAGCGCGCACCAGACGGTTGCCCTCCATGCGCAGGTCCACGCGCTGGAGTTCCGCCCTTGAAGCGTCGGTCGTGTTCGACCAGCCGGCCCGCACATAGGAGAGCAAACGCCCATCACCGGGACCGGCAAAGGCCGGTTCTAGTCGGCCATTGGCATCGCGCGTCGGGCGTGCGACGGCCTGTTGCAGATCGGCCTGTAGCAACGCCGAAATGCGCCGCTCTCCGGCCACCTTGCCCAGCGCCGTGCCGACGGCTGCCTGTGTGGAGACGGCCGCGCCAAGCATGCTTGTACCCGCGGCGGCCAATAGGCCGAAAATCGCTAGCGCGACGACCAACTCGACAAGGGTAAAGCCCTGCGTTTCAGGCGTGGCGGCGGTCATTTCGATTTCCGCACGACCGTCAGGGCGCCAGCAAAGCGGCGTTGGGGGTCTGTGACTGTGACGTCGACGCGGAGAAGGGCCGGGTCCGCCGTGCGGCTTGTTGTGCGCGCCCAAATCCAGCTGCGGCCGCCATTTTCGGTGGTGCCAACCGCACGGCCAACCGACGGCGCTACGGGATCGGTGATTGTTTCCGCAGCAATGTTCTGCGCCACGATCTGCCCAAAGGTCCGCGTGGCGACATCTGCTGACGTGCGCACTGTCGCTGCATTCAGCCGGATCAGGGCGAGCGCGGCGAGACTGAAGATGGCCAGCGCCACCATCATTTCGATAAGTGTAAAGCCGGACTCACGATCCGACATGGACCGCGCCTTCGGCATCAATCGACACGCCAATGGCGGTGTCATTGTGCAAGAGGGACACCTTCGCCGGTTCACTGGGCAGGCCGGTGGGATCAAATACGATCCGTAAGTCCCCATTGGCGGCTGTATTGGCTCGCGTTTTTTCATCCCAGCGCACCGGCGCGAACGGCTTTTCGGTCATGGCCATCCAACGGCCATCCAGCCGCCGTTCGAACCGGTAGCTTTGCGGCCCAATGGCAACAGCCATGTCGCGGCCCTCGATGATCGCGGCATCCCGCAAGGCTGAGGTCCGCGCCGCAAAGGCCTCCGCTTCGTTCCGCACCGAACCTGCGGGGTCGCGCATGTTGAGCGCGACCGCCGTTGTCGCGACGCCCAATATGGCCACCACGACCATCAGTTCCACCAGGGTAAATCCCTGTTGGTCCTCTGGTGTCTCATGGGGTGCCGATCTGCGGATCATGTGCGAGGACTGGTCCGTTACTGCCAGCTGCCGATGTCAGCCGCGTCGCCTTCGCCGCCTTCGGCACCGTCGGCCCCGAAGGAATAGACATCAAAGGCGCCATGCTGGCCGGGCAGGCGGTATTGGTAGTCCTTGCCCCAAGGGTCCTTGGGGAGCTTGCGGATATAGCCGCCTGTGCCGCCCGGCGCCGTGCTCGTCCCGCCGAGCAAGGCATTGAGGCCTTCGGCTCCGTCCGGATAGCGCAAGGTGTTCAGGCGGTACATCTCAACGGCTTGGCTCAGCGTTGCGATATCGGCCTTGGCCTTGCTCTGCATCGCCTTGTCTTGGCTCGGCAAGACGTTGATCATGACGACGGTGGCCAAGAGGCCGAGGATAACAATGACGACCAGCAATTCGACGAGGCTGAAGCCGTCTTCATTGTCCTGATCCGTTTCTGCAGCGGGGAGGGGTTTGTGTTTCATGTCAGCCTTTCAAGCAGCAGCAAGCGTTTCGATCTGAAGGATGGGAAGCAGGATCGCGAGCACGATCAGCGCCACGACGCAGCCCATGATCACGATGATAGCAGGTTCGAGGAGCGAGAGCGCGGTCGCCGTGAAGCGATCAAATTCGCGCTCGAGATAATCGGCTGACCGTTCCAGCATCTGATCCAGCTGGCCTGAGCTTTCGCCCGACGCCGTCAGATAGACCAAAAGCGGCGGAAAGACACCTGCGCGCTTCAGTGCAGCCGACAGGCTGCCGCCGCTGCGCACAGACTCCGCAATGTCCTGCGTTGCAACACGCAGCGCGCGGTTATTGACGGTCTGGCCGGTCAATAGAAGGCCCTCGAGAAGGGGGAGGCGGCTGGCGACCATCGTTGCCAAGGTGCGCGCCATCCGCGCTGCGTGCAGATCGCGGATGAGCTTGCCCACCAGAGGAAACCGCAGGATGGCGCGGTCAAACCGGAGGCGCGTCTCGGGTTGCCGCAGGGCATGCCCCCCAAAAAGAGCGCCGCCCAAAAGCACCGCGAGAATGAGGGGCCACCAGCTTGCCAGAAAACCTGAAAGCGAAATGATGATCCGGGTCAGCAGCGGCAATTGCTGGCCGACATTGTCAAACTGCTCAACGATGCGGGGCACGACCCAGACCATGAGCGCGAACACGACGATCATCGCGACCACGGTCAGGACGATGGGATAGGCCAGTGCCGCTGTAATCCGTCCGCGCACTTCGGCCTGCCGTTCCTGAAGATCTGCCAGCCGGTCAAGGATCTGGGGCAGGGTTCCTGCGGCTTCGCCTGCAGACACCATCGCACGGAAGAGGGGTGGGAAGCTGCGGGGTGCGCGCGCCATCGCCTCGGCAAGGCGCAAGCCTTCAAACACACCGCCATGCACGTCGCTTGCAATCTGGCGGACATGGTCCTGCTCGGTCTGCCGCACGATGGTGCGCAGCGCTTCTTCCAGCGGAGAGACCGCGCAGAGGGTCGACAGCTGCCGCGTGAACAAGGTGAGCTGTTGCGCTGACATCTTGCGCTGCTTGAAGCGTGCGAGCGAAAACAGGGGCATGCGTGCCGCTGTCCGTCCGGTCGAATGAGTGACTTCAACGGGGTAAAGATTGCGGCGTTGGAGGAGGTCGCGGGCGGCCCGCGCGTCCTCTGCGTCTATTGTACCGCGCCGTTCACGCCCGGACGCGTCAATCGCGGCGTAATCAAAGCTGCTCACTGCCCGCATCCTGACGAGAAACGCGGATGGCTTCTTCCGCGGTGGTGACGCCGTCGCGCACGAGGCCGAGCACCGATTGGGACAAGGTGGGGGCGTTCGCAAAAACATGGCGCGAAATGCGGTCCTCATCTGATCCGTCGTTGATCATCTGGCGGATGCTGTCATCGATGCGGATCGCTTCGTAAACGCCGACGCGGCCCTTAAAGCCGGTGTCATTGCACTGGGCGCAGCCGCCGGGTTCAAAGATGCGCTCTGCATTCAGGCCGGGCAGTTGGCGGTTGGCATCGGTGGCCGCATGTTCGACCCGGCAATGGGCGCACAAACGCCGGACAAGGCGCTGCGCCAGCACCGCGCGCAATGTGGAGGCGAGCAGAAAAGGCTCCACCTTCATATCGCGCAGGCGGGTGATCGCGCCGATGGCATCATTGGTGTGCACCGTGGACAGAACGAGGTGGCCGGTCAGCGAGGCCTGCACGGCAATTTCCGCTGTTTCCCGGTCACGGATTTCCCCGATCATGACGACATCCGGGTCCTGCCGCAAAATGGCGCGCAAGCCTGCGGCAAAGGTCATGCCGACCTTGGCATTCACCTGTGTCTGGCCGACGCCTTCAATGGCATATTCCACGGGGTCTTCCACCGTCAGGATGTTGCGCGATCCATTGTTGAGAAGGCGCAAGCCGGCATAGAGCGATGTTGTCTTACCCGACCCGGTGGGGCCAGTGACCAGCACAATGCCATTGGGGTCCGACAGGGCACCGCGAAAGACCGCAAGGCTGGCCGGATCCATGCCCAGCTCATCCAGGCCCATGGCGGCATTGTCCTTGTCGAGGATACGCAGCACGACCCGTTCCCCGGCGCGGGCCGGAAGCGTCGAGACACGCACGTCGAGTTGCTTTCCGCCCAGTGTCAGCGAAATGCGGCCATCCTGCGGGATGCGCCGTTCGGCAATGTCGAGGCGCGCCATCACCTTGATGCGGCTGACAACAACAGGCGCGACATGGGCCGGCAGACGCAGCGCTTCACGCAACAATCCGTCGATGCGCATCCGCACGACAAGCGCGGATTCAAAGGGCTCGACATGAACGTCGGACACGCCCTGTCGCACCGCCTCTGCAATCATGCCGTTGATCAGGCGAATGACAGGGGCATCGTCTGCGGTATCGAGCAGATCATCTGCCGAGGGCATGCCGCCGACGAACAGATCGCTCTCTTCTTCCGCGCCGAATTCTCCAGCGGCAGCGGCTGTTGAGCCGTCCAGCGCATAGGTGCGCGACAATTGATCATCGAAAAGTTCGTCGCTGGTCGGTTCAACCGAAAACGGGCGCTGAAGCCAACGGCGCAGTTCCGGCAAAGCGCGGGCATCGGCGCCGGGACGCATTAAGACCCGCAAGCTGCCTTCGGCGCCGTCTTGGAGGAGGACCCCATGTTTGCGCACAAAGGCATAGGGCAGGACAAGTGTGTCCACCGCGCTTGCTTCAATGGGGACCTGTTCGGTCAATTTTTTGGCCCTTCTGCGGCCGGTGGCGCGGCAGGGGCAGCTTCAGTCGCGGCAGGCGCCGGGAGAGGAAGCTCCGCCCCCATATAGTCGCGGACCAGCTCGTCGAGGCTCGGCTCCTCATTGGGGCGCAGCAGGAGTTGCTGGTCGCGGATATAGCCATAGCGACGCTCGGCAAGCTTCCGAGCATCTTCGGCATTGCGCAGGATGGTCGGACGGATGAAGACCATCAAATTGGTCTTCTCACGCGATTTGGCGCGCGACCGGAAGAGCTGGCCCAGCCCCGGAATGTCGCCGAGCAAGGGGATCTTCTCGATCGTGCGGCGTTCATTGTCATCCAACAGGCCACCCAACGCGACGATCTGCCCGTCATCGACGGTCACGGTCGTCTGGATTTCCCGCTTGTTGAGGATGAGGTCACTGCCATTGTTGGTCACCGGCCCGGCAATCGAGCTGACTTCCTGCCGGATGAACAGCTTGATGGCGTCGCCTTCATTGACCTGCGGCTTCACCTCAAGCTGGATGCCGACATTTTGGCGCTGCACGGTGCGGAAGGCATTGTCGAAATTGCCGCCGAGCTTTTCGCCGGTCGTAATCGGTACTTCCTGCCCGACAAGGATTTTCGCCTCTTGGTTGTCGAGCGTGACGACCGATGGTGTCGAGAGGATGTTGGACTTGTTATCCTGCTGGACGGCATTGATGATGGCACCGAAAATGCCGTTATTGCCGACATTGGTCGCAAAGCCGCCAAAGGCGCCTGCGGCCCCCAAAACCGAATTGACCGCCGCTTGGGCCAGCTGATCGCTGACCGGATTGTTGGTGGTCGTGGTTGTGGTGTTGCCGTTGATCGTGGTGGTCGTTGTGTTCAGGTCCCGTGCCGCCACAGCGCCTGCAATCGTCAGAATATTGGGGGCGGCGTTCGAGTAGTTGGTTGCGGCAAACGGGATGTTGCTGCCCGGCTTTCCACCGAGCAGGAACTGGACGCCCAGCTTGCGTGCGGCGGTGTCCGAAATCTCAACGATGATCGCTTCGACCAGGACCTGTTCACGCCGTGTGTCCAACTGGCGGACGACATCTCCCAGCGTGCGCTGCATGTCTGACGGTGCGGAAATGATGATGGCATTCGCGCCTTCATAGCGCGCAATGACCGGTGCGTTGCGGCCTCCGGATGAGGGTGTCGCCACTGCAGCGGCCGCGGGGGTGGCTGATGCGGTGGAACCGGTCGAGGACCCTTCGCTGCCGCTTGAAATCGCCGCTTGGCCGACAAGCTGCTGCAGCACGGGCAGGAGCTTGGCCGCGTCGGCATGCTGGAGCCAGATGACGCGCACTTCGGCACCGCTTGCGGCGCGCTTATCGAGATCACGGGCGATGGCGGCAAAGCGGGAGACAGTGCCCCGGTCTCCACGCAAGGCAAGCGAGTTGCTGCTGTCGATGGCGACGATCGCGACGCCGCCGCGGGCGTTTTCCCCGCCACCGCTGCTGCCCGTGATAAGCTGCTGCAGCGAAGTGGCGAGGTCACGCGCATTGGCGTTCTTCAGCGCGATCAGTTCGGTGGAGGCGCCATCGGAATCGATCCGCTGGAGGAGGGACCGGATGCGCCGGATATTGTCGGCATAGTCGGCGACAACAAGGCTATTGGCGCCGCGATTGGCCGTGACAGACCCTTCACGGCTGACCAGCGGCCGCAGCGTATCTACCGCCGAGGAGGCCTCAATGGACCGCAAGCGGAAGACTTCGGTGATGAACTGGTTGCGGGCAGCCCCAGACAAGCCGATCTTGCCCGGCTGGGCAGCCGCTGTCTCAGCAGGCTGGATGCGGTAAGCGCCATTCGACGTCGGAATAGCGACAAGACCATTGGCGCGCAACGTGGACAGGAACACCTCAAAATATTCGGAGCGCGACAGCGGCCGGTCAGACACGACGGTCACCTTGCCCTGCACGCGGCCATCGATGATGAAGTTGCGTCCCGTCACGCGCGAGGCGTCTTGAATGAAGGCCCGCACATCTGCGTCACGCAGGTTGAGCGTGGTCTGCGCGATCACCGGCGCATAGGCCGCCAGTGCGAGCATGAGGCCAGTTGCGACCCGTTTCATTTTGATATCCTTGCATTGAGCGGCACGAGTTGGCCCCCGCGCTCGACTTGGAGTGTCAGATTGCCCTTGTCGGGCAATTGCGAAATAACGGCGACGGCGTCTTGAACCGATTGCGCGGGAACGCCGTTGAGGCTGACAATGACATCGCCCGGCTTCAGGCCGGCGGCATTGAAGGCGCCGCCTTCCCCCTTGGGCTGGACAAGAAATCCGGTCACCTTGCCACCCACGTTGCGCGGTGTGAGGGAGATATCGGTGGTAAAGCTTGCGGCATTGAGCGCGCCCGTGCTGGACGCCCCAGTCTTGCCGTTTGCATCGCCTGCTGCGCCGGCGGGGGCTGCAACGGACTGATCGAGGAACAGCGTTTCGTCCGCGCCCCCATTGTCCAATGTCACATGGTCATAAGCGACCGCCTTCAGCCGGACGCCAGGGACAATCTCATCCCCCACTGCGAAGCTAGATTGCACGCCGTCCGGCGCGGCGATGATCGCGCTGCCAAGGCCGGTCGCTTCGTTGAGGCTCACCCCAAACAGCTTGAGGGTGAGCGACGTGACCGTTGAACCATTGGCGTCGGCATCCGTCCCGCCAAAGGGATCCAGCGTGCCAAGATCAAGCGTCGCCAGCGCGCCTTGAAGGGAGGAGGCCTGCGGCCAATTGCCAAGGGGTCCGAGCGGCTTTGTTGTGGCCCAGATCAGCCGGGCGCCCTGAAAGGCAAGGATGGCCCCAAGCAGAATCAGGGTTAGGCGGCGCGCAAGCGGCCAGAAATCGGCACGCATCACGCAGGGCCGCCACAGGCAGGGCTGGCCGGGCATTCAGATCGTGTAATCGGGCCCACCGGGACTCCTCGTTTACTGCAGAACGGGACGCCTATGACATTTCTATTACACATTTGCGACAGACATAATTCGGGCCGCAGAACTCTGTCTGCGGCCCGATTTGATCCCGACCTTGTCGACATCAGGGCCGACGGTTGAAAACCACCGGCCCGTCATCGCACTCAGAACTTGAAGGTCAAGCCGAGCTCGAACGTCGTCCCCATCCGGTATTTGTTGTAATAAATGATGTTGCTGCCGTTCTGCTGGAACTCTTTATACTGAGTGCGCAGAAGGTTGCGTGCTTCAAAGCTCAGCTCGCCTTCGCGACCGAAGACCTTGAAGCCTTCGCGCGCCACGAAATCGAGACGCAGACCGGGACGTTCAATGATGTCCGGCTGGAAGCCCGCGCCGCGGCTGGTGACGCGGTCGGTGGCGTAGGTGACGAGCAGGGTCTGCTGTGACAGACGGTCCTGATCTTCGATGCCCAGCTGTAAGTTGACGAGGTGATCGGACTGGCCTGTGAGGGCAGATCCGTCGCGGAAGAAGTCAAGCGCGCGGGTCGAAGCCTGCGAGAAGACAGCGACCGTATCAGCTTCCTTCACCTTGAGCTTCGACGTCGTGTACGTATAGTTGGCAATCACGGCCAAGCGGCGTGATGCGAGCCAGCTTGCATCGCCAAGACCTTCCAGCGGGAAGTACTTCTGCAATTCGACTTCGGCGCCCAAAAGAGTTGCTTCTGGTGCGTTTGCGAAGCTTGAAACGACCGTATTGTCGCTGAAGCTGGAGAAGGTTTCGATCGGGTTTTTGATCTTCTTGTAAAAACCAGCAAAAGACACGCGCTGATCACGTGCGAAATACCATTCGTAACGCGCTTCGGCATTGTAAAGCTGGCTGTCGACCAGCAGTGGGTTACCATTGAACAGACGGTTTGCGTCCGGATCAAAGTAGCGCTGGAAGATCAGTTCGCGGAACTGCGGGCGGGCGATGGTCTTCGATCCGTTCAGGCGCAGCTGCATTTCCGGATTGACCTGATAGGTCAGTGTCAATGCAGGCAGCCAATACTCACGGTTGAGGTTGGTTGATGCAAGCGAAGCGGTTGGGGTTGTGAAGACCTGAACCGGCGTGACCGACTGGTCCGCCTTTTCAAAACGGACACCTGTGTTCAGTGACAGTTCCGGCGTCAGTTCAGCCTGGATCTGCAAATATCCTGCGTGGTTGCGCAGATTTGCATCAAAAACCGGGTTGCCTTCGTTCGAATCGATCAGCGCAATGTTGAACGATCTGATCACGTTCTTTGAAAGCAGCAAATCGGGGCGAAGAAGACCCACGCCGATGGGCATGCTGCCTGGTGCAACAACCAGAAATTCGCGACGCTCTGTACGACGCTTCGTATCAGAGAAGGCGTAACCGATTGTGGCCCGCAGTTCCGGCATGAAGCGATAGGTCAAATCCGTGCTGGCGGACCAAAGGTCTTCATTGAGGTTTGAAAACACCGTCTGTGCACTACCCGACTGACCGTTGTTCAGCCGGTTGACGAACAGGGCGCCATAAGGGTCACTCGCGATATTGCTGCGGATGTACTCGAAGGAGTTTTCAAACGGAGCTTCACGCTGAGCGTTGGCATATCCAGCGCGGACATCCATGCTCAATTCCGGCGTCAACTTCAGTTCAGCGACCGCATGTGAGTCAATCAACTGACGCTCATACCAAGCGGTGTTCTGCTGCAGCAGCGTTGCGGTGGGCGACGTCGTCGCACGCGTGCCTTGTCCCAGACGCGTCTGCTTCAGGGTGTCGCGGATGTAGAGATTGGTCCAGCGAACCTTGTTGTCGCCAAATTCGAGGCCAAGACCGAACAGGCCGTTGAGCACGATGCGGTTGTCCGTAATGACCCTGCGGAAATCGAGTTCTTTTTCCGACAGGTCTTCGGTCGACGCTGTTTGCTGCAGCGTGTCGCGTGAGCGCCACTTGTTGCTATAGGCAGCCGAAGCGATCAGGCCGAGGGTCGTGTCATCGCCCACATCCCAAGAGCGACCGCCGGAAACACCCAGCGAGAAGTTTGGAGCAAGACGGGGGACGCGCTGGACGACGGAATTGCGTGCGTTGAAAATCTCGCCTGCAATTTCCTGCGTGTCCACAGTGCCTTCAGACAACCGCTCTCCACTGGCGAGGAACGAGGTTAGCGCGGGCGGAAGATCACGGTTGGCATTGGTGAAGCCTGACCAGTCGATCGAGCTGCCATAATAGGTATAACCAAGCTTGTTTGTCGCTTCACTGTCAGCCTGCACCGATGTGCTGATCGACAGAAAGGGCTCTTCCGGAATGGCCTTCGTCGTCAGGTTGATGACGCCGCCGCCGAATTCACCGGGGAAGTTCACCGAATAGCTCTTCTGAACGAGCGAAGATGCGATGATATTGGTCGGGAACAGGTCCAGCGGAACAACGCGCTTGAGCGGCTCGGGGCTGGACAGCGGAGAGCCGTTCAGCAGGGCCAGTGAATAACGATCCCCTAGGCCGCGTACGAACACGAAGCCGTTGCCGACGACGCTGAGGCCCGTCACGCGGGACAAGGCGCCTGCAATGTCACCTTCACCCGTACGGGCGATATCGACTGAGGACAGGATTGAAACAACCTGCGGGGCAGATTTCGCGATGTTCGACGTAGAACGTCGACCCGTCACGACGATGTCACCGCCACCACCACCGGGGATGGAGACATCCACTGGCGCTTCGGCGGCTTCTTCCACCACTGGCGTGGCGGCGTCGGCGGTAGCCGGCGCTTCTTCGGTCGCAACAGGCAAGGCCTGCGGCTCCGGATTGGCGGCCGGCGCGTTCTGCGCGACAGCAACGGATGGTGCGACTAGCGCAGACGAGACGAGCAGCAGGCTGGCAAGCCGGAACGGCGTCGACATCACGAAACCCCTTTTGTAATTCTGAAAAAATGGCGGGGAGCTGCCCTTTCGCGCAACGCCCCGCCCCAATAATCTGCGCCTTAAGATCAGTAGGTCGGCAGGGTCGAGCAAAGTCCGGTGTTGGTCGTACCGAAGCTTGCTGCGTCGGTGTTGCACGTCCAACCCTCGTACCATGTGTCCGACGCGTTGCGAACCGCACCGATATAAGCCGTGGTGTCGAAGTAGGCATTCAACGTCTTGGCATCAAATGCCGTGACGGCCGTTTCGTTGGCACCGTTAACGTAAACGTTGCTGAGCGAGGCGGTGAAGGCCGAGTTGTTGTTGTTGGCACCCGACCCGAAGATCGTCGAAACCTGAGCAGCCGACACGGTTATGGTTGTGGTGTTTGGAATGAACGAGTCCCCGAAAGGATTAGCGCTGCACTGCATGACAACCGAACGGAAGACCGGAGCACCGGCTTCGTCGATGGTTGCATCAACCGTGGCCGAAGCCGTTTGAGCGCGGCTGATGCGCAGGCAGTTTGTCGCCGTTGGGGCAACGACAACGCCGTTGGCCATCGTATAGTCCGTACCACCACGCAGCAAAATTGCGGTCTGGTTGGACACGTTGTTGCGCTGAACGAAGGTGAAGTTAGCAAGCTTCGTGTTCTGACGCGGAATGTTGCCATCAACAGCGTTGTCAGAGTCAGCTTCGATCATCGAGTCACCAAAGCCGGTGCGCTGCACGGCGATGACGTACTGGAAGTTCGCCTTCAGGCCAACGTCTGTATCGAGATTGTCGTCTTCTGCGCCAACCGAGATGAAGCGCTTCAGGTTCACGCTGCCACCGAAGAATTCAGCGCCGTCATCCGAGCTGTTGGCGGACTGGATGTTCTCCAGAACCGTGCCCGAGCCGGTGCCACCGGTGGTGAGGGCCTGCAGCTCGCTTGAGCCAGAGAGGACGAAGCCGGAGTAGCGGATCTGGACGAACTTCATTGTGCCGCTGTTGTCGGCCGAGTTTGCGCCGCCATAAAGGGCAGGGTCTACCGCGCCTTCAACCTGACGTTCGCAAGCAATTGTGCCGGGTGCTGCTGCCGGAGCTGCGCAATCGGTGATCGGTGCGCGGCCCGAAAGCACGACGCCGCCCCACTGGCCGCTCGAATTTTCGTTGTTCAGGCCGAGAACGTTATCGCGGCTGGTGAAGATGATCGGGCGTGTAGCCGTGCCGACTGCGTTGATGCGGTTGCCGCGGTTCACGTGCAGCCAGGAAACGCCGGTGCCGCCGAAGATGGTCACGCCCGGTTCAATCGAGAGCGTCACAACATTGTTTGTGGACGAAGGGCCCTGATCGGTGCCGACGTCAACGCGACCGCCGAGGCGATAGAGAAGGCCGGTGAGCTTCGGCAGCGTGATGGAAGCGTTGATGCGCGCAGGAAGCGTGCAGACGCGCCATGTGCCGGTAGGGCCGGTGATCGTACCCGAGTCGGTGAGACCCTGTGGGTCTGCAATCGTCGGACAGCCCGATGCAGGCGTCACGGTTGACGGCGGCGGCGGCGGCGGCGGCGGCGGCGGGGTCACCGTCGTGTTGTTGATCGTGACATTGCCGCCGGTGCCCGGTGAGGCGATGTCGTCGGCACCGCAGGCTGCGAGCGCCATCATTGCCGTGCCGGCCATGAGGTTACGGGCAATCACATTGAAATTCGTCATAAAAAAAGTTCCGGTAATCCGGCTCCCTGGGTTTCCGAGAAGGGCAAACAGCAGGGCAATCGCCCCGACATCCCGTCGCGATGACGGCTGATAGGGGAGGGGAATGACCCAAAAATGACACGATTATTTCATAAAAACGACGCAAGAGTTTCAGTTTAATGACATCGTTGAAAATGCAGAGATTACTGTAAGATTCATCCTGTCCAGCAGGAGCCAGACCCATGTGCTGATGGCAATGCAGGTCCCCAAAGGCAGTCGGCGTTGCCACATCGCCCCACCATTTGTGACAGCTCCGTCACGAATCGCCTCGAAAATGGCAAAGCCGATTCCCAACCCCGCGCCGATGAGCAGAACTATAGGGAGCGCTTGCCAGCCGACCCATGCCCCGATGGCGCCGAATAACTTGGGGTCACCGCCACCCATGCCGGTTCTGCCGCGGATACGCTTGTACAGATAAGCAATCGCGAAGAGCACCGTAAAGCCTGCCGCGGCTCCTATAATGGCCGTTAGAAGGCGCTCGGTTCCGCCCAGTGCCGCAACGCCAAGGCCCGATGCCGCCAGAAGGCCAACCAGAGGATTCGGCAGCCAGAAATGTTCGGCGTCCAGAATGGCGAGGAGGAGCAACTGCCAGCCAAGGGCTGCCACCCAAAAGCTGTCCGGTGACGGCAACAGAAGGCCGGACACAAGTCCAACGCTCGCACAGGCAATTTCGATAAGCGGGTAACGGCGCGAGACCGGCACGCCACAATGGCGGCACCGTCCGCGCGCAGCAATGTAACTTAAAACAGGAATAAGGTCCCGCACCGTCAAGGTGCGCTGGCACGCTTCACAATGTGATCGAGGCTGAACAATGGACCGACCCTGCGGCCACCTGTCGGACAATGTGGCTGCGAAGCTCCCCCAGCAGGCGCCGAGCAAGGCCAGCAATGTCGGTAGACCGAATGTGGCCAGATAAGATGCGGCCTGGGCGGATAAGGGGGACAATCAATGCACTCCGACAATATGGCCTGTGGCTGTGACACAATTGCCACATAAGAACAAACAGCAAAAATCGACCGTTTTCTGGGCTTCGCGCCACCTCTCTTTCGCATGTGTCACGGTTCCGCCGCACCATTGACTGCGTCGCGACGCGGAAGCGGAACCCGCACGTCACAAACGCCCTTTATTTTTTGCACTGCAACAAGAAATCGCAAGGGACAATATATGCGTAAAATTACAAGCCTCCTCCTGTCGACAGTCGCAATTCTGGCTACGCCAGCTTTTGCTCAGACTGCAACGCCGGAGGCTGACGACGTCACTTCAGGCGAAGAGATCATTGTTTTTGGTCGTGGCGAAACCCGCCAGATCCAAGAGTTGAACAACGCCGATCTGACGATCCTGACGCCGGGCACCAGCCCGCTCAAGGCCATTGAAAAGCTGCCAAGCGTTAACTTCCAGTCGGCTGACCCGTTCGGCAACTATGAATGGTCAACGCGAGTTACCATCCGTGGCTTCAACCAGAACCAGCTCGGCTTCAACCTTGACGGCATTCCGCTCGGCGACATGAGCTATGGCAACAATAACGGCCTGCACATCAGCCGCGCCATTGCCCCTGAAAACATCGCGGTCACGCGCGTCGCACAGGGCTCCGGGTCGCTTGGTGCGCAGTCGACGAACAATCTGGGCGGTACGCTCGAATTCTTCTCGCTCGACCCGAAGGATGGTCTGGGTGCCGACGCCAGCCTGACCTATGGCAGCGAAAACACTGTGCGCGCCTTTGGCCGCGTCACCATGGGTGAAGCCGATCAGGCACGTGGGTTCATCTCCGGCCTCTACCAGACCGCAGACAAGTGGAAGGGTGACGGCAAGCAGGGCGGCTGGATGATCAATGCCAAGGGCATTCTTCCTGTCGGCGCAGCGGAAATCGATGCTTATTTCAGCCGGTCTGACCGTGCGGAACAGGATTATCAGGATCTCTCGCTCGGCATGATCCAGCGTCTTGGGTATGACTGGGACAACTTCGGCCCGGAAAATTACGCTTTGGCCGTTCTCGTTGCTGATATTGCCTCAAACCGCGGAGAAACGGGTACGACCCCGCTCAACCCGGCGGCTGGCACCACATATCCTACACCCATCCAGACCGCTGACGACGCCTATTATGACGCGTCGGGCCTGCGTAAGGACACGATCGCCGCACTTGGCCTGACGGCTCCTTTCGGCGACAACATCACTTTTAAGGTGAAGGGTTACTACCACAAGAACGACGGCCAAGGTACATGGGGCACGCCCTATGTCAACAGCCCGACGGGTGTTCCAATGTCGGTCCGCACGACCGAATATGACATGACCCGTTCCGGTCTGTTCACCAGCCTGAATGCTGATCTGGGCATGAATAATGTGACTGTCGGTGGTTGGTATGAAAACAACGACTTTAATCAGGCACGTCGTTTTTACGACTATACCAGCCGCAACACGCCGGGCCGTGACCACCGCAAGTTCATGACGAACCCGTTCTTCACGCAGTGGGAATTTGAGTTCAACACGAAGACGGTCCAATATTATGTCTCGGACAAGATCTCCCTTGGAGATACGACGATCAACATCGGTTGGAAGGGCTTCAAGGTCGACAACGAAGCGACGCCGCTGATTTCCGGTGGCCGTGCTGCGGGCAAGATCAAGTCGCAAGACTGGTTCCAGCCGCACGCTGGTATCGCCCATAAGTTCGATGCCAACTTGGAAGCGTTCGCAGGCTTCACTCAGGCAACACGTGCCTTCTCATCCGCCACAACTGCCGGTCCGTTCTCGACCACGCAGGCAGGTTTTGATGCGATCCGCGGTTCGCTGAAGCCGGAAGAATCCGACACGTACGAACTGGGCGCGCGGTATAACACCAACCAGTTTAACGGGACGCTGGGTGTTTACTACGTCACCTTCCGCAACCGACTGCTCGGAATTTCGACGGGCGCTGGCATTGTTGGCAACCCCGCCGTTCTGCAGAACGTTGGTAATGTCCGCGCACTCGGATTTGAAGCAACGGGTGACGTCAAGCTTGGCGGTGGCCTCTCGCTCTTCGCATCGTACAGCTATAACGATACGACGTACCGGAATGACGTTCTCAACGGGGTGGGCGCTGTTCTTGCAGCAACCAAGGGCAAGACCGTGGTTGACGCACCGAAGCACCTGCTCCGCGGTGAAGTGGCTTATGATAGCGACACCTTCTTCGGTAAGGTTTCTCTCAACTATATGAGCCGTCGTTACTTTACCTACCTGAACGATCAGTCGGTTCCGGGTCGGGCGCTTGCAGATGCCACGCTTGGCTATCGCTTCGACATCGGCCAGCGTTCGCCACTGGAACTCCAGCTGAACGCGACCAATCTGCTCAACAAGAAGTATGTGTCGACCATTGGTTCGAACGGCTTCGGCAACAGCGGGGACAATCAGACCCTTCTCGCTGGCGCGCCGCAGCAGTTCTTCGTCACGCTGAAGGCCGGCTTCTGATTTCGGCTCGGCCTGCATCGTAAAGGGGGGAAGGTGGTTGCTTTCGGGCAGCCACCTTTTTCCAGTTAAAACGCCGCGGTCCTGCCGATGCTTGACCGCACAATTCCCAAGAACGGAAATCCGGATATGAAGCGCTTTGCCCCATTGACCCGCCGGACCACATTGGCCGGTCTCACGGCTTTGACCATCGCCGGCAACGCGACTGGCCAGACCAGTCCGGCCAGCGGACCCTTCCTCCACGGCATTGCGAGTGGAGATCCGGATGCAACCAGCGTTGTCTTGTGGACCCGCATCACCACGCCTTCTGATGTCGAGGTTGAATGCGAAGTGTCGACCGACGCCGCGTTCCAAAACATCGTCTGGCGTGCGCGCCAAATGGCGATCGCAGATCGCGACTTCACGACCAAGTTTCTCGCCAGCCGACTGAAGCCCGGTGCGCGCTATCATTATCGTTTCCGCGCAGGCGGCGCAGTGTCCCGCGCGGGGCAAACCCGGACTTTGCCGGTGGGGCGTGTGGAACGGCTGGGCATTGCGCTGGCCTCCTGCTCCAATTTCGCGTTCGGCTATTTCAACGCCTATGATGCCATCGCAAAAGACACGGCTGTCGATTTCGTGCTGCACACAGGTGACTATATCTATGAATATGGCGTCGACGGCTTTGGCGGAGACGTGTCCCGCAAGATTGGGCGGGTCCATGAGCCCGCACACGAAATTGTCAGCCTGTCCGATTATCGGACGCGTCATGCCCAGTATAAGTCGGATGCCGGCTCTCAGGACATGTTGGCCGCAAAGCCATTGCTGGCCTGCTGGGATGACCATGAAAGTGCGAACAACCCTTGGGCTGGCGGTGCGCAGAACCATCAACCGGACAAGGAAGGCGATTGGGCGGCCCGCAGGGCGGCGTCGATCCAGGCCTATTATGAATGGATGCCGGTGCGGGAACCGGTCCCCGGCCGCACCCGGATGCAGTTCTGGCGGCATTATTCCTTTGGCGACATTGCAACGCTGAGCACTCTGGAGACGCGCCACACGGCGCGCGCTCTGCAGGTCGACTACACACCATTTTACACGACGATCACCAGTCGCGCAGATGCAGACGCGATGGAGCGTGACCGGATCGGTGCGCCGGACCGTCGCCTGATCAGCGCTGAGCAGGAAAGCGATCTTGCTGCGGCGTGGGCGAATTCAAAGCAACTGGCGCAGCCTTGGCGGCTCATTGGCAACCCCATGCCTATTGCACGGACCCGCGTGCCCGATATTGTGGCCCTCGGCACCATTCCGAACCCGGAAACCCAGCCCAAGCCGCTCGATGCGGCCAGAGAGTTGGCGTGGAAAGGCAAATGGAACCTGCCCTTCTATCCCGACACATGGGATGGGTATGAATGGGCGCGCGAGCGCTTCTACACGCAGGCCCGCGCGGCTGGTGCCGATGATCTCATCTTCCTGACCGGCGACAGCCATAGCTTCTGGGCCAACCGCCTGGCGGATGCATCTGGGCGCCCCACAGGCATTGAGCTGGGAACGGCCGGTATCACCTCGCCCGGTGATTTTGTCGAAAGTGGCTTTGACCGCGCGACCTCCGCAAAGCTGGATGCTGCTTTTACAGCGCATAATCCCGAAGTGTTGTGGACCGACAATCTGCATCAGGGCTATGTCCGGCTGGAACTGACCCGCGCTGTTGGCCGAGCGACGTTTGTGGGCTTGGATAACATTGCCACCCAACGTTATCGCACCTTCCCCATCAGCCAGTGGCAGGTGGTGCGCGGTGCCGAGGGGCTGGACCTGAAGCGTAGCAGCTGAGGTTTGCGCTCCTCATCGGCAATGCGCGTTGGACCCAGGTGAACTTTGGACGGTTTCAATTGACCTTAAATGACAGATTTGTCTCAAATTTGTGACGCGATTTGAAACGAAATTGTCGTTTCCATGCAACGAACTAGGCCTACTCTACCCGTGTCAAATGTGGCAAAGGATGGCCGTCATTCAAACGCAGTTTACCAGCTACGACCAAGATGACCTGCTGGCTGACCCGCTGACGATCATCATGACCGATGGTGGCGATGAGCGCATCCTTATCGACCCCGCGACGGGGCTGAACCGCTATCTGACAGTGCCGCGTCCACAGACGCTGATTGCCTATTCCTCTTCGACAGCAAACTTCATTTCTGTCCCCGCGATGGCCGAAGTGCGCCGTCGCGTGCTGGAACTTGCTCCCGGCTTTGTCCTGGAGCAGGACGGTTACACAACCGCGCTGGAAGACCTTCGGTCCCGCCTGCGCAAATCGTGGAATGTGCCGACAAGCGTCGACATCGTCTTCGCGGCATCGGGCACCGACCTTGAATATGTTGGCCTTGCGACGGCCGTTCGTGCAGGGTCCGCCGGTATCGACAACATTCTGCTTGGTGCAGACGAAGTTGGGGACGGCAGCGTCCATGCGGCCAAGGCCTGCCACTTCGCGAAGGTGACGCCGCAGAGCATCAAGGTGGAAGCCGGTCTTCCGCTGGATGCGGACTTCGCCGCCACCATACAAGTGATCGATGTGCCGATCCGGTCGGACAAGGGGCAGCCGCTTCCATCCGAAGACGTCCTTTTGTCGATTGGCGCTTATGTGGCCGAAGCGATCGCCCAAGGCCGTCATCCGCTCGTGCATGTGGTCCATGGGTCTAAGACGGGTCTCGTCGCCCCCTCCATGGGGCATATCGACGCCCTGCGCCGCCGCTTCGGGGATAAGATGAGCTTCGTGGTGGATGCTTGTCAGGCGCGCATAAGTCGCAGCCTGGTGGGTGCTTATCTTGCGCGGGGCTGCACTGTTTTCCTGACGGGCAGCAAGTTCATGGGCGGCCCTCCGTTCAGCGGCTTTGCGCTCGTTCCTGCAGCAACGGCCGCCAAGGCGGCGCCTCTGCCTCCCGGTTTTGAAACCGTTTTTCTCCGCGCGGAATGGCCTGCCTCTTGGCCAGATGCGGGGCGGCTTCCGCAAGGCTCAAACCTTGGGCTGTTGCTGCGGCTGGAAGCGAGCATCTTTGAGTTGGAACTGTTCCATCGCCTCCACCCGACGGAAATCAAGCGCACGGTTGATCTCTTTGAAGAAGAGATTGCCGTGCTCACGCGGCGGCTTGGGGCGAGCCATGTCAAGCCGATGGGTTATATGGATGAGCGGGAAGCGCAGGCCGTGCCGATGGAGATCCGGACGCTAGCCACGATCGATCTGAGCGAGATTAACCCTGCGCATGACTTCGAATTTGCGCGCGGGCTGCATCAGTCGCTGGCCAATGGCGACGACGGCAAGGTGCAGGACCTGTTCGGCCTAAGACTGGGAGAGCCGGTCCGCTGCGTTCGCATGCCTGACGGTCGCTTTGGAGCGACCCTGCGTATCGGCCTGTCGATGCCGCAAATGGTTGAATTTTCGGCAATGGATACGTCGTCGCTCCGACGTCGTCTGGCAGATGATCTCGGCCAGATTGCGGGGCGGATCGAGCGCTATCTCAAGCTCAAGCAATAGCCGCTGACAAGACAAATTTTAGATCGCCACAAATGACGCAAACACATCGGGGGGTTGATATGACGACGAGCACCAAGGAACTGATCGCAAAGCAGATCGACACGGGTCTCATGGATTTTCGTCCGCCGACCTGGCTCGACCATCCCGAGCCGCGCAGCTTTACGCCCAAGCAGAAGTACCGGACCATCTGGATTTCCGACATTCATCTTGGCACGTCCGGCTGTAACGCGACTTTGCTGCTCGACTTCCTTGCCAGCGTCGAATGCGAAACGCTTTACCTGACGGGCGATATCATCGACGGCTGGCGGCTGAGCAAGGGCTGGTACTGGCCCGATGAACATAACGAAGTCGTCCGCCGCCTCTTGAAGATGGCGCATCGCGGTACCCGCGTTATCTATATTGTCGGCAATCATGATGAGATGCTGCGCGAATATGCGGGCCTCAGCTTTGGCGGCATCACCATTCACAATGAAGCGATCCATGAAACGCGCGATGGCCGCCGTCTGTTGGTCACGCATGGCGATGCCTTTGACGGGATTGTCCTTTATGCCAAGTGGCTCGCCTTCCTTGGGGACAAGGCCTATTCGGTGCTGCTGCGCGTCAACCAGATCTTCAACCGCGTCCGCCGTCGCTTTGGCATGCCCTATTGGTCGCTCTCGGCCTATCTGAAGAAGCGCGTGAAGAACGCCGTCCAGTTTATCTACCAGTTTGAAGAAGCCGTTGTCCGTGAAGCCCAGCAACGCGGCGTTGATGGCGTTGTCTGCGGCCACATCCACTGTGCGGAAATCCGGCAGATTGGTGACATGACCTATTATAACGATGGCGACTGGGTGGAAAGCTGCACGGCGCTGGTTGAAGACCGCACGGGCGCCATGTCGATCCTCGACTGGGCAGAGATTGTGCGTGACCGCCAGAACGCGGCCAAGTCGATGGTTGCCGCGTGAGGATTGCGATCGCCACCGACGCGTGGTTCCCGCAGGTCAACGGCGTCGTCCGCAGCATCTCAACAACGGTTGGGATTCTGATGGAGCGGGGATACGAAGTTGAACTGATCACGCCGGATCAGTTCCTGACGGTGCCGATGCCGGGCTATTCGGAAATACGCCTCGCCATTGCCCCACGCTTCGCCGCGCGGCGGGCGCTGAAGGCCTTCCGGCCAGATGTCGTCCACATTGTGACCGAAGGTCCTATCGGATGGACCACGCGTGCCTGGTGCAAGGCCAATGGTGTGCGGTTTACGACGGCCTTCCACACCCGCTTCCCAGACTATGCCGCCGCCCGCACGGGGATTTCGCCGGATCGGTTCTGGCCGATCATGCGGCGGTTTCACAAATCGTCCAGCGCGGTGCTCGTATCGACCCCCAGGCTGGGCGAGGAGCTCGCTGGACGGGGCATAGACCGGGCGCGCCTGTGGACGCGCGGCATCGACAAAGCCGTCTTCCATCCTGAAGGGGATATCCACCCTGCACTCGCAAACCTGCCAAAGCCAATTTTATTGTCGGTCGGTCGGGTCGCGGTTGAAAAGAACCTAGAAGTATTTCTGGGCCTTGCCACCGCTGGAACCAAGGTCATCGTTGGCGACGGGCCGGACCTTGCCATGCTCAGGGAGCGCTACCCAGACGCT
The DNA here is from genome assembly GCA_903839675.1 of uncultured Sphingomonadales bacterium. Taxonomy (GTDB): domain Bacteria; phylum Pseudomonadota; class Alphaproteobacteria; order Sphingomonadales; family Sphingomonadaceae; genus Aquisediminimonas. The sequence goes on along the minus strand of CAIMDB010000035.1, from coordinate 185,644 downwards.
GTCTTTCTTGGCGCACTACATGCCGAAGCTCTGGCGAGTGCCTATCGCGCGGCAGACGTTTTTGTCTTCCCAAGCCTGACAGACACGTTCGGGCTCGTCATGATCGAAGCCTTGGCCTGTGGCGTGCCTGTGGCGGGCTTTCCGGTGCCGGGGCCATTGGATGTCGTCGGCCTTAACGGTCGCGGCCCAACAGATGCGCTGACGCAACCAGTGGGCGCGCTGGATGAGGATCTGGCGCACGCCATTAGCAACGCTGTTAAAATGGATCGCAAGGTCGTGGCCCAATATGGCGCGAGCTTTGATTGGAACTATTCGACGGACCAGTTCCTTGGCGTGCTGCAAGACGTCATGCGGACCAGCAAAGAACCGGCCTAGCCTGCATTGCCGACGCCATGGCGCATAAAGAAGATGCGGGGGCTTCCGACAATTTCCGGCGCGTCTAAAATTTTGCGACTGATACCAGAAAAATGGTGCCCAGGAGAGGACTCGAACCTCCACGACCTTGCGGTCACTGGCACCTGAAGCCAGCGCGTCTACCAATTCCACCACCTGGGCACGGCGCAGATCCCGATGTGGGTCAATGCGGAACGAAGCGGCGCGATTAGGCAGGCCATTGCCGCTTGTCAACAGGCTTCGGCGCGGGCATTGGCGGGCTTACCTCAGCAAGGGAATTTGATGACGATGAAAGAAGCTTTGGTTACGGTCTTTGGCGGTGGCGGATTTGTCGGGCGCTATGTGGTCGAAGCTCTTCTGCGGTCCGGCGCCCGCGTACGCGTGGCAGAGCGCAGCCCGAAAAGTTCCTGGTATCTGAAGGCGCAGGCAAACCTTGGCCAGATCTCCTTTGTGGCCGCGGATGTGACACGCCCGGAAACACTTGGTCGCGCCGTCGAAGGCGCTGATGCTGTCATCAATCTGGTCGGCAGCTTTGCGGATATGCAGCGCATTCATGTCGATGGCGCGCGCAATGTGGCGGAGGCGGCTGCCAGCGCCGGTGTGGCGTCGTTCGTCCAAATGTCGGCCATTGGCGCAGACTCGGACAGTCCTTCGGCTTATGGACGCACCAAAGGCGATGGTGAGGCGGCGGTGCGTAAAGCCTTCCCCAAGGCGACGATCCTGCGGCCATCCATTGTCTTCGGTCGGGAAGATGCGTTCATCAACCGTTTTGCCGCGCTGATCCGCATGTTGCCCATCTGCCCCATTATCGGCGGTGACACCAAGTTCCAGCCCGTCTTTGCCGGCGACGTTGGCCATGCGGCGTGTGCCGCAGCGCTGAAGTCCGGCGGGTCTGACGGCGCGACATATGAGCTCGGTGGGCCAACCGTGCTGTCGATGCGCGAGATCAATCAGTGGATCGCGGACCGGACGGGCCGTGCGCCGCTGTTCATCGATGTGCCAGACCCTGTGGCGGGTGCCATGGCGACTTTGACCGGCTGGCTGCCCGGTGCGCCGATTTCGCGCGACCAGTGGCTGATGCTCCAGTCTGACAATGTCGTTGCCCCCAAGGCGAAGGGTCTTAAGGCACTTGGCGTGCCTGCCACGCCGATGGACGCTGTCGCGCAGGGCTGGCTGGTCGAATATCGCCGCCATGGCCGCTTCGGGGCGGCTGCATGAGCGATCTGCTGACTGTCATCCTCCTCGGCATCATTGAGGGGCTGACTGAATTCATTCCCGTCTCATCGACAGGCCACCTTGTCCTCGCAGGCGAACTGCTGGGCTTTAAGGACGGGTCTGGCGGCGCGTTTGATATCATCATTCAGCTTGGCGCGATCCTGGCCGTCATTGTGCTCTACTGGCGCCGCTTCTGGGATGTGGCGGTAGGGCTGTTCTCGCTGCAGCAGGGTCCGCTTGTGTTCACCCGCAATGTGTTGCTCGGCTTTCTGCCGTCGGCAGTCATCGGGGCGATTGCCTATAAGGCGATCAAGGCCATGCTGGAATCGCCGGCACTGGTCGCTTGGGCGCTGATTATCGGTGGCGTTGCGATCTTGGTCATTGAGAAGTTCGCCAAGGAAAACCACACCGCCAGCGTTGAACAGATGAGCTGGCGGACCGCGCTGGCCATTGGGGCTGTGCAATGTCTGTCGATGATCCCCGGCGTCAGCCGTTCGGGGGCCACGATCATGGGCGCACGTGCCATGGGCGTGGAACGCAAGACAGCAGCCGAATTCAGCTTCTTCGTCGCAGTGCCGACCATGATGGGGGCAACGACGCTTGCGCTTTATAAGGAAGGCGCAGCCCTTGCCGCACAGGACGTGACCAATATCGCCATTGGCTTTGTGGTGTCGTTTGCGGTCGCCATTGTGGTCATCAAAGCGTTTCTGGCCATTGTGACACGCTATGGTTTCGGGCCGTTTGCATGGTATCGTATTGTGGCCGGTATCGCTGCGTTGGTCTGGTTGGGGCAGATCGGCTGATCGTCACTTTTGGAGGGTGTTGTTTATGTTCCTTCGTCGAATTGCACTTCCACTGGCCCTGCTCGCAGCGGCACCCGTGTCGGCACAGACCACGCCGCCTCCTTCCATCAGCAAGTCCCATGAAGCCGCCGCCGTCCGCGTCGTCGATAAGCTTTGGCCGCTCGGCACCTATCGCCGCATGATGGACGGCACGATGTCCAAGATGATGGACCGCATGATGGAGTCCATGTTCGGCATGAAGGCGTCGGACATGGCGCCGCCAGGCGGCCAAGATGCGGCGCGCCAGGATACTGGCGACAAGACGATGCTGGAAGTTGCAGAAGCAAAGGACCCCCATTTTCGCGAGCGCATGAAAATTTTCATGGACGTGATGATGAAGGAAATGATCCCCTTGGTTGAAAAGATTGAGCCGGGGATTCGGGAGAGCCTGACCCGCGTGTACGCCCGTGACTATTCCGAACGCCAGCTTGGCGAGCTGGATGCGTTCCTTGGCACGCCGACGGGGCAAGTATTTGGGCAACGCTGGATGATGAGCTTTGTTGATCCGGAAATGGTCAGCAACATGGCCAAAATTGCGCCAACGATGATGCAGGCCATGCCGGAGATCATGAAGAAGGTCGAAGCGGCGACCGCGCACCTTCCTCCGCCTCCACCGCCTGAAGGCCAATAAGCTGCCCGTTCAGCTAGGCGAAAGTTAGCTACCACTATTTGCCTGCATCGTTCGGCGGGATTCGCCCCGCCGCCATGGAGGCTGCTCGATGCGTATTCTTCTTGCGACCGCTGTCTTGGTCATGTCCGCACCTGCTTTTGCTCAGGAGGCGCCGTCTGCTGCAACGCAGAAGGCCGAAGCTCTGGCTGAGAAGCTGAACGATCCCGTCATGCAGGCCGCACTTGCCGGCGGCATGGACGCTATGGTCCAGTCCGTGCTCGATCTGCGTGTCGATGGCATTGCCAAGGCGATCGAGCCGCTGACAGGAAAGTCTTCAAAAATGCAGGGCAAAACGGTGCGCGATCTGGCGTCGCGGGATGATCCGAATTTTGACGCGCGAATCCAGAACAGTTCCCGGCGTGCCGTGGCTGGCGCAGGTGCAATGGCAGGTGGCTTGGCCGCTGCTATGCCTGAATTGGAGGCTGCTCTGCGCAAGATGGGCGATGCGATGGAGCGTGTACGGGATCGGATGCCGAATACGCAGTAATTGGGCGCTAGGCGGCGCGGGCCTCAATGGCCTTTTGCCGCCGCCGCTGCACCGATGACCCAATGCCCATTGCTTCGCGATATTTGGCGACAGTCCGTCTGGCGATATCAAAGCCTTGCTTCTGAAGCAGTTCGACCAATGTGTCATCGGACAGGATCGCCTTCGGCTCTTCGGCCATGATCAATGTCTTGATCGCACTTTTGACGGCTTCGGCGGACACAGCATCGCCGCCGTCAGACGCCTGAATGCCGCTGGTGAAGAAGTATTTCAGTTCATAGGTCCCGCGCGCGCAGGCGAGATACTTGTTGGACGTGACGCGGCTGACCGTCGATTCATGCATGCCGATCACCTCGGCAATGTGGCGCAGGGTGAGCGGTTTCAATTGTGTCACGCCATGCCGGAAAAAGGCTTCCTGCTGCTTCACCAATTCGGTCGCGACCTTCAGGATGGTTCGCTGGCGCTGGTCGAGCGCTTTGACCAGCCAGTTGGCAGACGCCATGCATTCGTTGAGCCATGTCTTTGAGGCGCGGTCCTTGCAGCCGGCGCCCGCCAGTTCGGCATAATAGCTGCGGTTGATCAGCACCTTGGGCAGGCTGGCAGAGTTGATTTCGACCGCCCAGCCTTTGCCGCGTTCAATGATGAAGATGTCGGGTGTGACCGTTTGAAGTGGCTCTCCGCCAAAGCGCAGGCCGGGCTTCGGATCATAAGCGCGCAGTTCGCGGATCATATCGGCCATGTCTTCATCATCGACGCCGCAGATGCGCTTCAACTGAGGCAGGCGGCCCAGCGCCAGTAGGTCGAGATTGTCGATGAGCCGCGCCATCGCCGGATCATAGCGATCCGCTTCCTTTGCTTGTAGCGCGAGGCATTCGGCCAGCGTCCGCGCACCGACGCCCGTTGGCTCGAAGGTTTGGATGACACAGAGAATATCCTCCCCGTGGGCAAGCGGGATTTCCAGACGGTTGGTGATGTCGAGCAGGCGGACGGGCAGATAACCGGCCTCGTCAATCTGGTCGATGATATGGGTGGCGATCATGAGGTCGGCGCCCATGAATGCGGTGCCGGCTTGAGCGATCAGATGGTCGTGGAGCGAAAGCCCGCCTGCTGCAAAGCTATCAAAATCGGGCCCGTCATCGTCGAAGCTGCCGCCTGAGGATGCGCCGTCGAGCCCGAGGGAGCCATCCAGCCCCGGCCCGCCGTCGGCCGCACTGTCATGGTGGAAGGTTTCAGCGGCAAAATCGACATCCAGCGGGGCATCCGCGCCGGGTCCGCCATCGCTTTCCAGCAAGCGGTCAGCGGTCATCAGATCGCCGCTGTCTCCATCGCTGTCATAATCACTGTCGCCAAAGTCGCCGTCACCGTCGGTGGCAGGCTCTCCGTCTGTATCGCCACGGTCTTCGCGTTCTGCTTCGAGCAGTGGATTGCGCTCCAGCTCTTCAGCGATGAAGGCTTCGACTTCCAGATTGGACAGCGCCAGCAGCTTGATCGCCTGCTGCAACTGCGGCGTCATCACCAGCGACTGGCTGTGCCGCAAGTCGAGGCGAGGGCCGAGCGCCATGGTTACAAGCTAAAGCCCTCGCCCAGATACAGGCGGCGGACATTCTCATCAGCCACGAGATCTGCAGGGCTGCCCGAAAAGAGCACGCGGCCATCATAGATGATGCAGGCGCGGTCCACGATTTCGAGCGTTTCGCGGACATTGTGGTCGGTAATGAGCACGCCGATCTGGCGCGTTCTCAGGTCTTTCACCAGATCACGGATGTCGGCGATGGAGATGGGGTCAATGCCCGCAAAGGGTTCATCAAGCAGCATGATCGACGGGTCAGCCGCCAGCGCGCGGGCGATTTCGCAACGCCGGCGTTCCCCGCCGGACAGCGCCATGGCGGCCGATGCGCGCAACCGTGTGAGGCCGAATTCATCTAACAGCTTTTCCAGCCGAGCGGCGCGGGCGGATTTGTCGGGCTCTGCCAGTTCCAGCACGGCCTGAATATTCTGTTCGACGGTTAGACCCCGGAAGATCGAGGTTTCCTGAGGTAGATAGCCGAGCCCCATGATCGCGCGGCGGTACATGGGCAGGTTTGTAATGTCCTGACCGTCCAGCTCAATGCGTCCCGCATCCGGCTTGACCAGACCCATGATCGAATAGAAGCAGGTCGTCTTGCCCGCGCCATTGGGGCCGAGCAGGCCAACCACTTCGCCGCGCCCGACGGTCAGCGACACATCCGACAGCACAACGCGCTTGTCATAGGATTTTGCAATGGAGACGACTGAGAGCCCCGTGCCTATCCCGGTGGCAGCCGCTGTTTCGCGGTCTATGATTGCGGCTTCGTTCATCAGTGGTTCCTGCAGCTGCACTGACACGTTCGGGTGAACGTGGCGTAAATGGTTTTGTTCTATTGGCAGGATTATTGCATGGACGGGGGTAAGCGCAACCTCAAGGTGAGGGATTTACCGCGTCGTTGGTCGAAATATGTCCGAGATGGACAGAGATTACTTGCGGTCTTTGGCTACCGTGAAGCGTCCGGTGACGCGACCGCCGCTGCCGCCTTCGCCGCCTGCGCTCTTTCCATCGACGACGGCGCGGCCGGAATCGAGGTCAATCACAAGGCGCCCGCCGCTGATGCGGTTGCCGCCCTGATTGAGCTCAACACCGCCAATAACGGTGATGAGCCTGCGGTTGAGATCATAAACTGCAAAGTCGCCGCGCGCCGTTTCTGTGTCGCTGCGGATGACGACGCCACCTGACGCATCAAGGCGGTCAATGTCGACGCCGCCGCCTGCGCGGGCATAAGCGACCGTTAGGCGGCCGGCGTTCATCGTCAGGCCGGCTTGGCGCACAACGACGTTGCCGGAAAACACAGCGCGGTCGGCGCGGTCCTGCACTTCGATGCTGTTTGCCTCAACATCGACGGGCGATTTGGCATTGTGGCCCTTTAGCGCCTGGCCAAGGGCCGGAACAGCAAGAAGGAGAGCGACGGAGGCGAGGAGAGGGGCTTTGCGCATGCGGCTATCTGGCTCCACCTTGGACGATATGCAAGCGCGCTCGACCATCTAGCGTCACAGTGCGCTTCTCTAAGTCAGCGCGAATACTGCCTGCTGAAAAGGTGCCAAGCGGCAATTGCCCACTAACAGCACCGCCGCTCGCCAATTTGCGGGACTTGAGGCCAACCGCGACGTCATTTGCCTGCACGCGGTAACCGTCCGCTGTCTGAAAGGTCAACGGACCGTCCACCTGAACAACTTCACGATTCATATCATAACGTCCGGCGTTGGCCGTCATCGTGGCTGGCCCTTCGGCCATCTGGATGCGTGCATTCAGCTCGCTGAGCTTCACGACGGGGTCCTGAGAGCTTTTTTGCACAGCAGAACCCGCCGTGATTTGGAACGGGCGTCCCTTGCTGTCTTCGCCGCGATAAGTGGCTGCCGTTACCCGCAGACGTTCGCGCGACATCGCGACATTGTCCTTTGCCAGCATGAAGCTGACGTCGCCATTGGGGCTGGTGATCGGGGCGAACACGAGAAACAGCAAAAGCGTCCCGATGAGGATCGGCAGACCGATTCGCAAAAGCTTCATCAAACGGTCGTGCTTACCGTTAGGCCGCGCCCAAATTTGGCGCGCGGAGCGTTCCTGGAGGGCGAGATCAGACATGCGCGAAGATGTCGGCCTCAGGCCATCCGGCAAGATCAAGCCGGGCCCGATTGGGCAGAAAATCGAAACAGGCCTGAGCCAATTCGGTGCGGCCTTCGCGGGCCAAGCGCGGGTCCAATATCTCTCTCACGCGGTGCAAATAGCGCACGTCAGACGCGGCATATTCCTTTTGTGCCTCGCTCAAAGCGTCAGCGCCCCAGTCTGAAGACTGCTGCTGTTTGGACAGTTCAACGCCCAATGTTTCGCGGACGAGATCCTTCAAACCATGCCGGTCGGTATAGGTGCGGATAAGGCGCGATGCGATCTTGGTGCAGTAAACCGGTTCCGCCATAATATTGAGATATGCCATGATAGAAGCGAGGTCGAACCGCGCAAAATGGTATAGTTTCAGGCGGTTGGGATCTGCCAGCACCGCTTTAAGGTTGGGGGCATTGTAGCTCGTGCCCGCGGCGAAGCGCACCAAATGCTCATCGCCGCTGCCGTCTGAGATCTGCACCAGGCACAGCCGGTCACGCCCGGGGTGCAGACCCATGGTTTCGGTGTCGACTGCAACCGGACCTTCGCCCAGCACGCCTTCGGGCAGGTCTTCTTCGTGCAGGTAAACAGTCATTCAAAAAATCTCCCGGTCCGCCATCCGACATCTGCGTCGTGTGGGGAATCACTTGTGCCAGCGACCACGCCCAAGCGGATATCAAGCACGTCCCTTTGCACCGGCTTGGACAGGGCTGCAAGCACATGTGAACAGCCCAGATTTGTCGAAATGCAAAAATGCTATCGGAACTTTGCGTTCTGGGTTATGTTGGGGAAAGGCGTGGTGTCTATTACGCCGAATCTATGTCGCAATCGTCCGGCGATCAGATTAAGTATTTCCGGGCGAAAACGATTACGAAGAAAGTAGTTTGACGGATGGGTTTTGATAGAGGTCGGCGCGGTGAGCGCGGCGGGCGTGGCTACGACAAGCGTGACAGCTTTGGCGACAGCGGTGGTGGTTTTGATGGCGGCTTCGGCGGCGGCGGCGGCGGTGATCGCTTCGGCGGTGGCGGTGGAAACCGTTTCGGCGGCGGCGGTGATCGCTTTGGCGGCGGCGGTGGCGGCGGCGATCGTTTCGGCGGTGGCGGTGATCGCTTCGGCGGCGGCGGCGGCGGTGGCGGCGGTTTCCGCGGCAGCCCGCGTCCGCAGATGCCGGCACAGGTCGTTGGCGAAGGCAAAGGCGTCGTCAAGTTCTTCAACGGACAAAAGGGCTTCGGCTTTATCGTTCAAGATGGTGGTGGTGAGGACGTGTTCGTCCACATCAGCGCAGTCGAGCAAGCCGGCCTTGCCGGTCTCGCTGAAGGCCAGCCGCTTGGCTACACGCTTGTAGATCGTGGTGGAAAGATTTCCGCAACGGATCTCGTGATCGATGGCGATCCGCTGCCGGTTGAAGATCGTGCGCCTGCTCCCCGTCAGGATCGTGGTGGCTTCGGCGACCGTCCAGACCGTGGTCCCGCCCGCGTTCAGCGCACGCTGACCGGTGAAACCACGACGGGCACTGTCAAGTTCTTCAACTCCATGAAGGGCTTCGGCTTCATCCAGCGTGATGATGGCCAGCCAGACGCATTCGTCCACATCTCCGCAGTTGAGCGCGCCGGCATGGGCTCGCTGAACGAAGGTGACCGCGTGAAGTTCGATATCGAAGTCGACAACCGCGGCAAGAATTCGGCTGTGAACCTTTCGTCTTCGGACTAATCGGTTCCAACCGTTAGAGATCAGGGGCGGCGCCGAAAGGTGCCGCCCTTTTTCGTTGGTCGTAGGGCATTCAAGCCAGAGCGCTCGGGCGTTGCGCTAACCCCGCACAGATTCCCCCAAGAACCAAGCGCGCCGTTCAGCTTCATCGGTCCAGGTGTCCACGATGCCGGACGTTGCATTGTCCTTGGCTTCGTCGACCAAGTCCTTGAGCTCCTTCAGGCTTTCAACGAGCGTTAGATTGTCGGCCTGCAATTCGCTCAGCATCGTCTTGGCGTCGAGGTCGGTCTGGTCGCTGTCCTTGATGCGGGACAGGCGGCTGACTTCGCCGATGCTGTGGAGCGTCACGGCGCCCTGCTTGCGGACGCGTTCGGCGACGAGGTCGGTCGTGGCGATGATCTCTGCGGCCTGTTCGTCCAGCATCAGGTGAAAATCGCGGAAATGCGGGCCGGAGACGTGCCAGTGGAAATTCTTGGTCTTCATGTAGAGCGCGAAATAGTCAGCCAAAACAGCGTTGAGCGCGTCGATATGGGTACGGTTGGGCATGGGGTGTTCTCCTTCAGAGCATGGTTGAAGGTATAACGCAGTTGGCCCGCCTCGTGTTGCGAAGCCTCTTTGTCTGACTGATCGTTTTTTTAGATCAGTTCGAGCGCATGGAGCGCCGACCAGAGGCCGGTGAGCACCAAAAGCATCCCCGATGCCCGCCGCAGCGTGATGAGCGGCAGGCGGCGGAAGTCGTTGCCGAGCAGCAGCGGCAAGCTGGCCGCCAGCATCACGCCTAACAGCCCGCCCAGCGCCGCCAGCACGGGCGCATTGCCGCGCGCTGCAAAGGCAAAGACGATGAACTGGCTATTGTCCCCCAATTGCGTCGCTAGATAACGCCAGAGCGGCGCGCCCTTGGGGGCGTCTGCCATCTGGTCTGCCTTGGGCCGGAACAGGATCGTTGCCCCCGCCATCAGGAGGGCAAGGCCGAGAAGGAGCGTCCGCGCCTCATAGGTGACGAGACGGGCCATCCAGGCCCCGCCGACCGCGCCTACCGCAAGGCTGATCGTTGTGGAGATCAGGAGGGCCGCGCACAGGCCCCACGCCGGGCGCGTGACGGCATAGCTTCCGGTGGTCAGCTGAACACGCCCTGCCATTTCAGCAAGCAGGCAGGCGACGAGCGCCGGAAGAAGCGCCTCCACCCGACCTTAGCCGTTAAAGCGCTGGCCCAGAGCCGCAAGGTAGAGGCCGGACATGTCTTCGCCCGTTGTGTCGATGTGGACAGCATCACGCATCGCCTCAAGGAAGGAGAGCGCGGTGACAGCGCCGCCCGCTTCGCCCAACCGATGTTCCAGCACATGGGCCAGCCGCGCGACGGTGGCGAGGCCATGTTCGGTCGCGGCTCGGCGGATGTCGTCGATCTCGCCCGCGATTCGGTGCACTGGCCAGCCGGGCAGGCTGCGGGTCACGCGTTCAATCCGGTCGGCAAGCTGCGACCTGTAATGACAGGCAGCATCGAACCCTGTTGTCTTTGGTGTCGCAGTCATGGGCAGTCCCCCGTTCGGGCTTGAACCTTATCAACAGGGTGTTACGAGGCCGTTACCGGCACGTGGATTGGCGGATAGGTGCGCGCTGCGCTTGACAAACGGTGCCGCCTCGACCATTTGCCGCGCCTTACCGCGTATCCGCGCGATTCCATATTAGCTACAAGGGTTTTAGGGTCATGGCCAAGCCGACCACAGTCAAGATCAAGCTCCTCAGCTCGGCCGACACGGGTTTCTTCTACGTAACGAAGAAGAATCCGCGCACCCAGACCGAGAAGATGTCCTTCCGTAAGTACGATCCCGTCGTGCGTAAGCATGTCGAGTTCAAGGAAGCGAAGATCAAGTAAACCGGGCAGGGCGCGCTGTCGCGCCTGTCTGTTTGCTTATTTCCGAATCAATGAAGCGCCCGGGCGTCCGCCAGTTCGGACAACTCGTCGATGCTCTGCATGAACCGCGCAAGCGTGATTGGCTTTGAGACAAAGGCGTCCGCACCGGCTTCGCGGATGCGGTCCTCATCTCCTTTTCCGGCATAAGCCGTGACCGCCATGATTGGCGTCGGACGTAAAACGACATCGCGCCGCACGGCCTCGATCAGCTCCAAGCCGCTGATGTGCGGCATCTGAATATCCATCACGATCAGGTCCGGACGCGTAAGCTGCGCACGTTCCAGAGCCTCGCGCGCATCGCGCACCGGCTCTGCCTCATGCCCGTGTGCGCGCAACAAGTCGCAAAAAAGTTTGAGGTTGAGTTCGTTGTCCTCGACAACGAGCACCCTTTTTGTCACCGCACATTCTCGCACAAATCTTATTTTATGGGCTTATTGGTAACGCATGCGTCGGCGTGAAACAAATGAACAAGAGTTAAGCACGCTGGCCATCCAGGCGCTTGTCTGGGTGTTGGGCGAAGATAGCCGCGCGCAGCGGTTCCTCTCCCTGACCGGGCTAGAGCCAGATGATCTGCGCTCGCGCCTTGCCGATCCCGATATGCATGAAGCCATCCGCCTCTTCCTTGAAGGCCATCAGCCCGATCTCCTCGCCTGTGCCGACGCACTGGGCGTGAAGCCCGAACTGCTCCTTCCCGAACCGAAAGAAAATTGGGCATGAGCCGTCCGCTTTTGATTACCGACTGTGATGAAGTGCTGTTGCACATGGTCGTCCCCTTCGCCGAATGGCTGGACGAGGCGCATCACATTCACTTTAATGTCGACAGCGGCGATTTCGTCAATGCGCTTCGCCACAAGGCCACAGGTCTTGCGCTCGGCCATGAAGAAATCTGGCCGCTGCTGCGCGGCTTTTTTGCGACAGAAATGCACCGGCAATACCCAATCGACGGCGCGCTAGAGGCGATCCACGACATCGCCAAGGTGGCGGACGTCATCGTGCTCACCAACCTCAATGACGAGGAGCGCGAGGGCCGCATCCACCAGCTGCGAGAGGTGGGCGTGGAGTTCCCCGTTTACACCAACCAGGGCGGGAAGGGGCCGCTGCTCACCCGTTTGGTCGCGCAGTATAATCCTAGTGTGACGGTGTTCGTTGACGATCTGGGCCACAACCATAGCTCAGTTGCCGAACACGCCCCCGACGTCTGGCGGCTCCACATGGTCGGCGAACCCCGCCTCCAGCCGCGCATCAAGCCGCACCACGATGCGCATGCGCGCATTGACGATTGGGCCAGCGCACGTCAGTGGATACTTGAACGCTTCGAAGGAGGTGCCGCCCATGGCGCATGATCTCACCCCGCTCAAAACGGTCAATCCGGAAAAGAAAGCTACGATTGTGGAAACACCTGCCCAGCGCCTCGCCAACCTTGGCATCACGTTGCCTGAACCGGCGGCTCCGATTGCGGCCTATGTGCCGACTGTTGAAGTGAACGGTCTGCTTCACATCTCGGGTCAACTTCCCTTCGACAAAAGCGAGATCATGGTCGGCCGCATCGGCGAAGACCGCGACTTGGCCTATGGTCAGGCAGCAGCCCGTGCATGCGGCATCATGCTGATCGCGCAGATGCAGGCCGCGCTCGGGTCGCTCGACCGCGTGGCGCGGATCGTGAAGCTGAATGTGTTTATCAATTCGGATGCCCGTTTCACCGATCAGCCCTCGGTCGCCAATGGCGCATCGAACCTGATGATCGACGTGTTTGGTGAAGATGGTCGCCACGCCCGCTCTGCCGTCGGTGTGCCGGTGTTGCCGCGCGGGGCCGCTGTGGAGGTGGATGCTGTTGTCGCTGTTCGGCCCGCTTGACAATCTGATCTCCCCTGCGCCGGAGGCCGCGCGTGTTGCGTTTCTGCGCGCGCGCCCCTTTGCCCATCGCGGGCTGCATGGGCCGGGCGTTCTGGAAAATAGCCGCGCGGCGTTTACGGCTGCCGTTGACGGGGGCTTTGGCATCGAACTCGACGTGCAGGCGAGCCGTGAGGGCGAGGCATTTGTCTTTCACGACAGCGAACTGGACCGACTGGCCGACGCAACCGGATCCTTCGCTGCGCTGCGTGGGGTTGAGCTCGAAAAGATCCGCCTAAAAGGCTGCGACGAGACGATCCCGCGTCTGTCGGATATTTTGGACCTCGTCGCCGGACGGGCGCCCATCCTCATTGAAGTTAAGATCGAAAAAGGGCCGGTCGGTGTCCTGTGTCTGGCTGTGCGGCGCGCGCTAGAGGGGTATAACGGCCCGGTTGCGGTTATGTCCTTCCATCCGGATGTCGGCCGCTGGTTCCATGAACATGCCCCCCGCATCGTGCGTGGCATGGTGATTACCGAGCAGGAAGCGTCCGCTCTGCCAGACAAGGGGCGGCAGGCGGTGGAGCGCCAGATTGGCCTGTGGCGCGCAAAGCCGGACTTTCTGGCGTATGACGTTAGTGACTTCCCCTCTCGCTTTGCCGGGGGGCAGCGCAAGCGCGGTCTGCCGGTCCTGACTTGGACGGTCCGCACGCCCGAGCAGGAAGCGGTCGCGGCGCGCTACGCCGATGAAATCATCTTTGAAAAGCCCCCTGCATGACCGACCCGACACGCGGGGGAGGCATCATCGCGAAGGTCGCCGCGGGCGTGTTGGATATTCCGGCTGCGGATTGGGACGCCTGTGCCGGTCGCGGCAATCCCTTTGTCGGCCATGCTTTTCTGGCAGCGCTGGAGACATCGGGCAGCGTAGGGGCCGGGACAGGCTGGCAACCGGCGCCGATTCTCGTTGAAGATGCGGACGGGAAGACGGCTGGCGCCATGCCTGCCTATGTGAAGGGCCATAGCCAGGGTGAATATGTGTTCGACCACAGCTGGGCCGATGCCTGGCAGCGCGCCGGGGGGCGATATTACCCCAAGCTTCAGATCGCAGCACCGTTTACGCCAGTTCCGGGCCCGCGCCTCCTCTCACAGGATATGGCCGCCACGCACCATCTGATCGCGGCGGCAGAGGCGATCACCGAACGCAACGGACTATCTTCGGCCCATGCGACCTTTGTTGAAGAGGCGCAGCTGCCCTTCTTCAAGGATGCGGGCTGGCTGCTGCGCGAAGGCATCCAATATCACTGGTTCAACAATGGCTATGAAAGCTTTGACGACTTTCTTGGCGCGCTTTCATCCCGCAAGCGCAAGGCGATCCGCAAGGAACGCGCGGCAGCACAGGAGAATGTTACGATAAGGTCGCTTAAGGGCGGTGAGATTGAGGAGCGCCATTGGGACGCGTTCTGGCATTTCTATCAGGATACCGGCGCGCGCAAATGGGGGCGGCCCTATCTGGAGCGCGACTTCTTCTCGATCATCGGAGAAACGATGCGCGATGAGATCCTGCTCTACTTAGCGGAAGTGGATGGCAAGCCGATTGCAGGGGCGCTTAATTTTCTGGGCAGCGAGGCGCTTTATGGGCGCTATTGGGGGTGCACGGTAGATGTGCCGTTCCTGCACTTTGAACTTTGCTATTATCGCGCGATCGAGACGGCGATTGAACTGGGCCTGTCCCGCGTCGAGGCGGGCGCGCAAGGGGAGCATAAGCTTGCCCGCGGTTATGTCGCGACGCCGACATGGTCGGCCCATTACATCCCGGATGCAGGCTTTCGGGCCGCTGTGTCCGACTTTCTGGACCGCGAACGTCGCGCCGTGGAAAACGAGATTGCCTTCCTTGGCGAGGTGACGCCGTTCAGGAAATCGGGTTAAGCCGCGCGACGGGTGGTTTCCATCAGCCAGGCCCGCGCCTGACGCTGGGCTTCGGAAATTTCACGGGCTGTCATTTCAAAGGCAATGTCGGCCCGGCATTGCTGGCTGCGTTCATCGCCCGACATGGCGCCCAGATTGAACCATTTATGCGCCTGGATCAGGTCGACATCGACACCATCCATTCCGGATGAATAGGCAACGCCCAATTCAAAGCAGGCGTCTGGATTGCCCTGTGCGGCATCGGCGAGTCGTGTTTCTAAGAGAAACTGCGCGTTTCTGAAGCTATTTGCCATGTTCGTAACCCCCTGTGTTCCCAACTACAGGAAGGGTTCTCGCCAATATGGCTTAAAAAAATAGTTAACGCGGGCTTGGGTTTTTTTACGGAAGGTTTCAGCCTGCGTCGCTGGGGAGGACTGGAAGATTGTCGATCAGCCGGGCCTTGCCCAAGCGCGCGGCCGCCAAGATGCGGGCAGGTCGATCAAGCTTTTCAAGAGGTTGCAGGGTGACGGCGTCTACTAACTCGACATAGTCGGCAGGCGCAAAGCCGGCCTTGGTGAGGGTCGCGTGGACGGTTTCAATCGCCTCCGAAATGGAGGTGCCATTTTCGATAAAACGGGCAGCAGAGCCCAATGCACGCGGCAAAGCGACGGCGGCGGCGCGTTCTTCCTCGGTCAGATACGCATTTCTGGAGGAGCGGGCGAGGCCGTCATCCTCACGCTGGGTTGGAAAGCCGACGACGTCTACGCCGAGATCAAGGTCTGTCGACATGCGCCGGATAATGGCGAGTTGCTGCCAGTCCTTTTCCCCGAAGATCGCAATGTCAGGCTGCACCTGATTGAACAGCTTGGCGACAACGGTTGAGACGCCGTCGAAATGGCCGGGCCGGGCCGCGCCGCAGAGCCGGTCAGGAAGAGATGCGACCGAGATCGTCGTCGCAAAGCCTTCAGGATACATTTCGCCGACCGTCGGCGCCCAGAGCAGATCGACATTGGCCGCCGACAATTTGGCCGAATCCGCCTCCATACGGCGCGGATAAGCGTCAAAGTCTTCATTGGGGCCAAATTGCGTGGGGTTGACGAAGATGGAGACGACGACACGGTCGGCGCGGCGGCGCGCCTCTTCCACCAATGCCATATGCCCGTCATGGAGGGCGCCCATTGTGGGGACGAGGGCCACCGTTTCGCCGGCATCGCGGAACGCCTTGAGCGCGTCCGAAAGCACTGCTTTGCGATCGATGGTTTGCACCTATTCACCTGCACGGTTAGAGAAAAGAAGGACGCCGCGTCTAGCGATGTAGGGCTAGGCGAATCAAGGAAGGAAATGAGTAACCTATGTCCGGGGGCAAACCGCACATCATCGTATTCGCCAATGAAAAAGGCGGTTCCGGCAAGTCAACGACGGCTGTGCATACGGCGGTCGCGCTTGCGGTTTCCGGGCATAAGGTCGCGGCAATCGACCTCGATACGCGTCAAAAGACGCTCGCGCGCTACCTAGAGAATCGCGAGGGGACGATGCGTCGCCGCAATGTGGCGCTCGCCATGCCCAAATATTCCGTGCTCAGCCTGATGACCGAAGCTGGTATTGATCAGGAAATTGCGCGCATGGGTTTCGGTCAGGATTTCGTGATCATCGATACGCCGGGCCGCGACGATCCTGTCGCCCGCGCCGCCATTGCGCGCGCGGACACGATTGTGACGCCCATCAACGACAGCTTTGTCGATCTCGACCTGATCGGCCAAGTCGACGCCGAAACCTTCAAGGTGAAGAAGCCTAGCTTCTACGCTGAGCTGATCTGGGATTTGCGCAAGGTGCGGGCGCAGGCGGACAATACAACGGTTGACTGGGTTATTCTGCGCAACCGGCTGCAACATCTGGATGCGCACAATATGCGCCGCGTGGGCGCGGCTCTGGGTGAGCTTTCGAAGCGCGTCGGCTTCCGCACGGTGCCGGGCCTCAGCGAACGCGTTATTTACCGCGAACTCTTCCCCAAAGGCCTGACCTTGCTCGACAAGGGCGATTTGGGCGGCTTTTCGGTCAGCCATGTCGCGGCGCGGCAGGAACTGCGGGAGATGATTTCCGCCTTCGCTCTGCCCACCCTTGATGCGGCACAGCGCGAACTGGCGCTCGCATGATCAAGTTTCTTCTCTTTGTTGCCGTCATCGGCATCATCATCTGGATCGCTAAGGGCGCGCTTCAGCCCAGCGGGAGCATCTCTCCCAATGAGGCGGCCAAGCTGCTCGGCATCGCGCCGGATGCGGATGCGGACGCCATTCTGGAAGCGCACAAGCGACTGATTGCAAAGGTGCATCCGGACGCGGGCGGCAGTTCGGACCTTGCGGCGCGCGTCAACCAAGCACGCGATGTCCTTTTGAAGCGTTTGGCCGGCTGATCGCCGCTGCTTGGCATCGCTGATGTCGCATCACTTTAACGCCACGGCCCTGCGCGAATATGACATTCGCGGCGTCGTTGGCAGCACGCTGACTGAAGTTGACGCCTGGGCCATTGGTCGCAGCTTTGCGACGCTCCTTAGGCGCGCAGGCGGAAAGACCGTCGCTGTCGGCAATGACGGGCGTCTGTCGTCCCCCATGCTTGAGGGGGCGCTGGTCCGGGGATTGACCGAGAGTGGCGCCGATGTCGTGCGTATCGGCCTAGGGCCAACGCCCATGCTCTATTATGCTGAGGCCGTATTGCAGGGTGTTGATGGCGGCATCCAGATAACCGGCAGCCACAATCCCGCCGATCACAACGGCTTCAAGATGGTGCAGGCCCATGCGCCGTTTTACGGGGCGGACATAAAGCGGCTCGCCGAACTCGCGGCGACGGGCGACTGGGAGGTCGGGGCGGGGTCGGTCCGCGACCATGACATTCTGGACCAATATGTGGACCGTTTGGTCGAGGACTTTCGCGGCGGCACCTTCCGCATCGCGTGGGATGTGGGAAATGGCGCGGGCGGCGATGTGATCTCCGCGCTCGTCAAGCGCCTGCCGGGCGAACATCATCTCCTCTTTGCGGACATTGACGGCACTTTCCCCAATCATCACCCGGACCCCACGGTTGAGAAAAACCTCGCCGATCTTCGGGCGCTTGTCGCGGAGAAGAAGCTCGATTTCGGACTGGCTTTTGATGGGGATGCCGACCGGATCGGCGCCATTGACGGCCAAGGCCGCATTGTCTGGGGCGATCAGCTTTTGTCCATTTTGGTCGAGCCTGTGCTCGCAGACCTCCCCGGCAGTATCGTCATCGCTGATGTGAAGGCCAGTCAGGCCCTGTTTGAACGTGTGGCGGCGCTCGGCGGTGCGCCCTTCATGTGGAAGACCGGCCACAGCCATATGAAAGCCAAGATGAAGGAGGTCGGCGCCCCGATTGGCGGGGAAATGACCGGCCACATCTTCTTCAAGCACCGCTGGTATGGATTTGACGATGGCATCTATGCCGCCGTCCGGTTGATTGAGGCCGTCGACGCACTCGGCGGATCATTGACCGCGCTCAAATCTGCCATGCCCGTCCTGATCTCCACTCCCGAACTGCGCTTTCCGGTCGCTGAAAGCCGCAAGTTTGCCGTGATTGAGGACGTGCTCGCCCGGCTGGAAGCGCAAGGCGCAGACGTCAACCGCACCGACGGCGCTCGGGTCACGACGCCAGACGGCTGGTGGCTGCTCCGCGCGTCTAACACTGGGCCGGAACTCGTCGCGCGCGCCGAGGCGAGAGATCAGGCGGGGCTGGACCGGCTCCTCCCGCAGATCGATGCGCAGCTGGCAGCGTCAGGGGTGGGACGAAGCGAGGGCTTGGGGCATTAAGGGGAGCTCTTCACCTGCGCGCCCCCTCTCCGTTTGTGCTGAGCTTGTCGAAGCACTGTCCTTCTGTGCACATCAGTGTGAAGAAAAGAACAGCCCTTCGACAAGCTCAGGGTAAACGGCATGCGTGATGGGCTAACCGGGGTCGCGCTGCACACCTTCGTTTTCCGATAAGGTGAGATCTGTGTGGAACAGGCGTGCGGAATGCGTGCATAGGGAGGCGTGACATCGCTTCCGCCCCTTTTGCAGAACTGGTTTGAAGGCCGTGGCTGGCAGCCGCGCCGCTATCAGTTGGAGATGCTGGACGCGGCGCGGGCAGGCGAGCATGCGCTGCTCGTGGCACCTACGGGGGCGGGCAAGACGCTGGCTGGGTTTTTGGCGACGCTGGCTGATCTGATCGAGCATCCGATGGATGGCCTGCACACGCTCTATATCTCGCCGCTCAAGGCGCTCGCGGTCGATGTGCGGCGCAACCTGTTGAAGCCGATTGAGGAAATGGACCTCGACATCAGGGTCGAGACGCGCACGGGCGACACGCCGTCCGACCGCAAGGCGCGGCAGCGGGCAAAGCCGCCGCACATCTTGCTGACGACACCGGAGAGCCTGAGCCTGTTGTTGTCCTACCCCGACAGTTTCCAGATGTTCGCCGGGCTGAAGCGGATCGTAATTGATGAGATCCACGCCTTTGCGACGACGAAGCGTGGGGATTTGCTGAACCTCTCGCTCTCAAGGCTGCAGGCCATCGCCCGGCAGATGCGGCGGGCGGCGCTATCCGCGACCGTCGCGGACCCTGATGAGTATCGCGCCTGGCTGGCGCCTACCGGCGGGGATGTCCGGCTTGTGCTGGGTGATCCCGGCGCGCCGCCCGATCTCGCCATTCTGCTGCCGGAAGGCCGCGTGCCCTGGGCGGGCCACTCGGGGGCCTATGCGACGCCGCAGGTGATGGCCGAGATCGAGACGCACCAGACGACCATCGTGTTCTGCAACACGCGTGGCCTGTGCGAACTCATCTTTCAGGAACTATGGAACGCCAACGAACTGAAACTCCCCATCGGCATCCACCATGGCAGCCTCGATATCGAGGCGCGGCGCAAGGTAGAAAATGCGATGGCGGATGGCCGCATCCGCGCATTGGTGGCGACCGCCAGCCTCGATCTGGGGGTGGACTGGGGCAATGTCGATTGCGTGATCCAAATGGGCGCGCCCAAAGGCTCGTCACGCTTGCTCCAGCGCATCGGCCGCGCCAACCACCGGCTGGATGAGCCGTCCGAGGCGATCCTCGTGCCCGGCAACCGCTTTGAATATCTCGAGGCGCTCGCCGCTTATGATGCTATCCAAGAAGGCGTGCTGGATGGCGAGCCCTTCCGGGCGGGCGGCCTTGATGTCCTTGCCCAACACATCATGGCCTGCGCCTGCGCCGATGCGTTTGACGAGGCGCAGTTGCTCGATGAAATCCGCAGCGCGCACCAATATGCGGACCTGTCGCCCGAGATGTTCGCCCGCCTGCTCGATTTCATTGCAACAGGCGGTTATGCGCTGCGCGCCTATGACCGGTTCCGCCGCCTGACCAAAGGCAAGGACGGCCTGTGGCGTGTGACGCATCCGCAGTTCATCGCGCAGCATCGGCTCAATGCCGGGATCATCGTCGACACGCCCATGCTGGACGTGCGGTTCAAGAACGGGCGACGCCTTGGGCAGCTGGATGAGTATTTCGCCGCCAGCCTGATGCCGGGCGATACCTTTGCCTTTTCGGGCATGAGCCTTGAGG
Source organism: uncultured Sphingomonadales bacterium (assembly GCA_903839675.1). GTDB lineage: Bacteria > Pseudomonadota > Alphaproteobacteria > Sphingomonadales > Sphingomonadaceae > Aquisediminimonas. The sequence goes on along the minus strand of CAIMDB010000035.1, from coordinate 165,439 downwards.
TTGAACGCACCGATGGCACCGATCTGATCGTACGGGCCACGACCAAAAAGGCGCGCATCCCAAGCTATATGGGCGCGCGGATGCCGCTCACAACGCATCTGGCGGAGCGCGTGCGGCAGTTCCTCCATGACCGGAAAAGCTGGGCGCGTTTTCCGGCGGACGTGCGCGAATGGCTGGAAACGCAGGCGCGCGTCTCCTCTATTCCATCACCGGACGATCTGCTCGTCGAAACCTTCCCGCATGAAGAGATGCACTATCTGGTCATCTACAGCTTTGAAGGGTGGAATGCGCACCAGTCCCTCGCGATGCTCATCACGCGGCGGATGGAGGCGCGCGGGCTGCATCCCATCGGCTTTGTCGCCAACGATTATAGCTTTGCCATCTGGAGCCTTGAGCCGGTCGAGCACCCGCAAGACTTCCTGTCGCGCGATATCATGACCGATGAGTTTATAGACTGGGTGGAGAACTCCGCACTGCTGAAACGCGCCTTCCGCGAGGTCGCTGTCATTGGCGGGCTGGTCGAACGGCAGATCCCCGGCAAGCGCAAGACGGGGCGGCAGGTGACGTTCTCCACCGACCTCATTTATGACGTTCTGCGCAAGTATCAGCCTGACCATCTTTTGATTGAGGCGGCTTGGGCCGATGCGCGGACGCGGATGACCGATGTCGGGCGACTAGGCGCGCTGCTCGACCGCGCCACGCAAACCATGGTCCATCGCAAGCTCACGCGCATTAGCCCGCTGGCGGTGCCTGTGATGGCGATCATCGGGCGGGAAAGCGTTGCGCAAGGGGCGGCGGACGACCAGATTTTGTTTGAAGCGGAGACGCTGGCGCGTGCCGCCATGCAGGCGGATTAAAGCCCGCGATCTCTTTGCATCGCCAGACCGGCAATGCTATCCTGCCATTCCGGCGATAAGAACAGAGGCCGGGCTCTGAGGAGAGGACCATGCGCATTGGAAGCCTAGCTGCCGCGCTGTTTGTCGCTGCACCTGCATTCGCCGCCACGCCGGAACACGTCGCGGGCGATGTTCCTCCGGTTGCAACCACGGTTGCTGCGGGAGAAGACCTATCCAGACGGATGACAGTGCCCGTCACCATCAACGGGCAGGGGCCTTTTCACTTCGTTATCGATACGGGTGCGGACCGCACGGTTATTTCCAAGGAACTGGCCGAACAACTGGCGCTGCCCAAATCCGGCACAGCCAAGCTGCACGCCATGGGTGGCTCGGCGCAGGTGAACATGGTCAGAATCGACCGGATTCAGGTGTCCGACAAAGTCAGCCGGAAAGTGAGGGCTGCGGCACTGCCGCGCAAATATGTCGGGGCTGATGGCCTGATCGGGATCGATAGCCTGAAGGGGCAGCGGATCGTGATGGATTTTCAGGCGGGCACAATGACGTTGCAGGCCTCCGATACGCCGGAAGACGACGTGCCCGAAGGCGTGGACGTGATTGTCGTGACGGCGCGGACGCGGCTGGGCCAGCTGGTCCTCGCCGATGCGGATGCCAATGGCCAGAAGGTCTGGGTCATCGTTGATACCGGCGCACAGAACAGTGTCGGCAACAACCGGCTGCGCAAGCTGATGGTGGAACGCAATCCGGCAACCATGGTCAAACCCATCCAGATGATCGACGTGCTCGGTAAGTCAACGCCGGCGGACTATACCGTCGTCAGCCGGCTGCGGATCGGCGGGGTGATGCTGGGCAATGCGGCGCTGGCCTTTGCCGACGCGCATCCCTTCAAACTGTTTGAGCTGGAAAAGAAGCCGTCGATGCTGCTGGGAATGGAAAGCCTGCGGGCGTTTCAGCGTGTCTCGGTTGATTTTGCGGCGCGCAAGATCAAGTTCCTGATGCCTTCGGGCATGGCACCGCCCAGTGACCGGCTGGCGCAGGATGCGCCGAAGACGACAGTCGGGGCGCCCTAAACATTCCCGCTCATCCCGAGCGAAGTCGAGGGACCTCGTGCCAGAGTGTCTCGACGTCGCTCGACACAAACGGGAGCGGTTTCCTAACGGTTGACGCAGCCAAGTGCGGCTGCATCAATCGCGGTGGCGGCCCCTTTTAGGCGATAGGTGTCCGCAAAGGCGCTACCATCCTTGGCCACGGACGACACGCTCATGCTGCGGGCGGAGCGGATTTTGGCGATGATGAAGGCGTCGTGACGCGGGGACGGCGCCCAGGCATCATAGGGACCGGCGACGAGCCGCCAGCGGCGTTCCCCCACTGTCAGGATAACGTCGGCTGAGGCGCGCCGTTCCCGGCTCAGGCGGATGTGCAGCTGGCTGCGGACGTTCCGGTCCGGCCAATGCCCGATGCTGGCAAAGGGCCGCCATTTTCCCTTATTCTCATCCACCGGCGCCGCAATCGCAAAGCAGCGATAGGGGTTCTCGTCCTTGAACGCGCCCCAGCCATCGAAAATGCCCAAAGCGTCCCGCGCCTGCGCGGCACCGCCGAGGAGGAGGACCGCAAGGACGCCCGCCCGCTTCATGCGTGGTGCGTTCCGCCGCCTTGTCGCACAATCTGCTCCACGCCGTTTTCAATGACGACCATTGTCCCTTGTGGCAGGCTCGGTGCGATGGGTGCGTTCCAGGGTGCCTTGACCTCGAGCCCAAGCAGCAGGCCGCGCAATACCCGGCTCGACATGCCATGCATCAGCACCAGCCGGTCGCCTTCGATATGGGCGGTGTCGTTGATCCAGCTCGTCAGGCGGGCGGCAATTTCATCATACCATTCCCCACCCGGCGCGCGGACGCTGAACAGGCTCGTTTCCGGGTCGATGATTGGCCCAATCTCCTCCATGATTTCGGCATAAGTGCGCCCCGCCCAATCGCCGACATTGATTTCAAAGAGGCGGGGGTCGTGCTTGGCCAGATGCCAATCCTGCTCAATGTGCTCGCAAATGACGGCCAATGTCTGGAGCGCGCGGCCGGAGGGTGAGGACCAGAGATGGAGCGGTGTGCCGGGCCCGATATAGGCCGCAAGCTCTGACCCCATCGCGTCCGCCTGCGCGAATCCGGTGCGCGTCAAAGGTGTGTCGCGCTTGTCGCCCTGCATCCTTTTTGCGAAGTTGAACACGGTCTCGCCGTGGCGAGCGATGAAGATGCGGCCTTTGAGTGTCATGGGCAGCGCTTTTCCCACAATTTTCTCCAATGGCAAGCGGCGCGCGGACTTGCCCGCAGGCATATTCTTGTCCATGACCGTCCAAGGAACCATAAGTCCCTGTCCATCAGGGGTATCAGACCATCTTTCGGGGGTTTTGAATGAAGGCGACGATCGAACGCGCAAACCTGCTCAGGAGCCTCGGGCACGTCCAGTCCGTGGTGGAGCGTCGCAACACGATCCCGATTCTCTCGAATGTGCTGATTGAAGCACTGTCGGACGGCTCGATGCGACTGATGGCAACCGATCTTGATCTCCAGATCAATGAGACGATGGAAGCGGCCAGCGTCGAAGTGGCGGGGTCGACCACCGTGTCCGCCCACACGCTGTTTGACATTGTGCGCAAGCTGCCGGAAGGCACGCAGGTCTCGCTGACCGCGTCGGACGGCAAGATGCAGGTCGTCGCCGCGCGCTCGCGCTACAGCCTCAACACTTTGCCGCGCGATGACTTCCCGATCATTGCTGAAGGCGAACTGCCGACGAAGTTTGAATTGCCTGCCGCCACGCTGCGCCAGATGATCGACAAGACGCGCTTTGCGATTTCAACCGAAGAAACGCGCTATTATTTGAACGGCATTTTCTTGCACGTCGGCGACGATGGCCAGCCTGTTCTGAAGGCGGCTGCGACCGACGGTCACCGCCTTGCCCGCGTGACGGTGCCCCGTCCCGAAGGCGCAGAAGGCATGCCGGACATCATCATCCCGCGCAAATGCGTGGCAGAGCTGCGCAAGCTGCTCGATGAAGTTGAAGGCACGGTTGAAGTTACGCTGTCTGCCACCAAGATTCGCTTCGGCCTTGGCACAGCGGTGCTGACGTCTAAGCTGATCGACGGCACCTTCCCGGACTATAACCGCGTCATCCCAACCGGGAATGACAAGATCCTGAAGATTGACCCGAAGGCCTTCATGTCGGGCGTTGACCGCGTGTCGACGATCGCGCTGGAAAAGACACGTGCTGTGAAAATGGCGCTGGAGCCGGATCGGATCACCCTCTCCGTCACCTCGCCGGAAAACGGCACGGCGGCCGAAGAAGTCTCCGGCGAATATGGCTCGGAAGGCTTCGAAATCGGTTTCAACGCGCGCTATCTGATGGACATTTTGAGCCAGATCGAAAGCGAAACAGTGGAAGTGCATCTGGCCGACGCCGCCGCACCGACGCTGATCCGCGAAAACGACAAGTCGCCTGCGCTCTACGTTCTGATGCCGATGCGCGTTTAACGCGCGTCGGTTTTCACCTTCGGCACAGCGAACAGGGTCTGGAGCATCCGTCGTACGGCGATGAGCAGCGCAATGGCGCCAAGTAGTAGAGCGACTGCGACGAGCCCCGCGGCCATCGGTTGTTGCAGGACCAGATAGAGCAGCCCGCCGGTCACGATGTCCTCGCCGGTGGAGACTGCCACATTGCTAAAGGGTTCCGGGCTCGCATTGACGACGGCGCGCGTGCCCGCCTTTGCCCCATGGCTGACCAACGCCGCGCTGCCGCCCAAAAGGAGCGCCACGACCTGCCAAGTCGTGTTCGATGGATCGACAATGGCCATGGCCAGCAGCGCACCACCAATGGGGCGGATCGCGGTGTGGACAGAGTCCCACAGCGAATCGAGCCAAGCGATCTTGTCGGCAAAAAACTCAGCAATCAGCCCCAAGCCTGAGGCCCCAATGACCCATGGGTTGGCGAGCACCTGAAGCCCTGCCACATGCTCAGGTGCTTGAATCAGGCCGAAATACATGGCGAGGCCGGTGCCAAAAACGCAGAGATAGAGCCGCCATCCGGCGAGAAGGCTGACGCTGGCGGCGACGCCGAGAAGTTCGACAATACCCATCATCATCTCCCACCGACCCCACTGGTCGAGTTAGCAGCTTGTCCCTTCGCGCGCTGTGGTTCAAGACGAGACTGACGGCAACACAGCCGCAGGAGAGCGACGCGCGTGAATATCGAAACCGGTGATCCCGAATTCTTGGTCCCCGCCATTCCAGCTTCGACGCTGATTCTCTTTCGTGAACGCGCGGATGGGGCTCCTGAACTGTTGCTGGTTGAGCGCTCCAAAGGCATGGCTTTTGCAGGTGGCGCCATCGTGTTTCCCGGCGGACGCATTGACCCCGATGATCATCTGCTCGCCGATCGTCACGCGCATATTGAGCGAGAGTGCGCCGCCGCGCGTATTGCTGCCATCCGCGAAACCATCGAGGAATCGGGCGTCCCCATCGGTCTGACGACCACGCCGCCCTCCGGCTGGCTGGAAGAAGCGCGCAAGGCGCTCCACAACCGCCAGATGTTTAGCGAGCTGCTCGATGCGGCCCAGCTTGAGTTGGATCTGGATCAGCTCGTGCCTTTTGCCCGCTGGCGCCCGAACTTCAAGGAAGCCCGCGTGTTTGACACACGTTTCTATATCGCCCGCGCGCCGGATGATCTGCCCGAAGCCATTGTTGATGCGACCGAAAATGTGCGTACTTTTTGGGACAGTGCACAGGCGACCATCGACGCGGCACTGCGCGGCGACGTCCATGTGATCTTCCCCACCCACCGCAATCTGGAACGGCTCGCGCTGTTCGACACGTTTGACGCGGCCGCAGAGCATGCCCGCGAAATCCCCGTGCGCATGTGCACTCCTTGGGTCGAAAAGAACGGGGAAGAGACCTGGCTCTGCATCCCCGATGATCTGGGTTATCCAGTGACGCGCGAAAGCTTCCGCACCGCGAAGCGCGCGGGGGATTAAGCTCCTACTTCGCGCGCAACGCCGAAATCGTCGTGCCTGCGCTGATCCGATCAGGATCAGTCTTCAGATGCAGCAGCCGCAGCCCTGACCGGCCTTTTGCCTCGGTCAAAGCAGGTGCAAACTCTGCCGTCGTTTCCACGGTTGCCGCCCAACCACCATAAGCGCGGGCAAGTGCCGCAAAATCGGGATTCGACAGGCCCGTGCCCGATACGCGTGTTGGATACTCGCGTTCCTGATGCATGCGGATCGTGCCGTAGACGCCATTGTCGACCACGATCACGATGATGTTGCAGCCATATTGCATGGCCGTCGCCAGTTCCTGCCCATTCATCATGAAGTCGCCGTCACCCGCCAGCGCAACGACGGTTTTGTCGGGGCGACGCAGGGCGGCAGCGACAGCAGCGGGCGGGCCATAGCCCATCGCTCCTGCGGTCGGCGCCAACTGCGTGCCAAGGCCGCCATAGGGCCAATAACGATGCCACCAGCCGGAGAAATTGCCCGCGCCATTGCAGATGATCGTATCGGCGGGCAGCGCGTCGCGCATGGCGGCGACACATTGGCCGAGATCGACCTTCGTTTCGAAGGGGGCTGGGGTGTTCCAAGCTTGCCATTCGGCATGGGCTTGCGCACCCTCAGGCGAGGGTTCCGTCGGAGCTGGAAGCGCCGCTGCGCTCTGCGCAAAGCATGTCATGTCGGCGCAGATGGCAAGGTCGGCACGATAGACGTGGTTCAGTTCATCGGGGTCCGGGTGAACGTGGATGAGGGTCTGCCCGGGATGGTCCGGTGTGACGAGCGTATAGCTGTCCGTCGTCGCTTCGCCCAGTCGCGCGCCGACGGCCAGCACAAGGTCTGCCGCCTTGATGCGCGCCACCAGCTTCGGGCTCGGCCCATAACCAAGATTGCCCGCCCAGACGGGGGAGCTGTTTGAGATCGCATCCTGACGTCGGAAGCCAGCTGCAACGGGCAGGCCCCAGCGTTCAGTAAAGGATTGGAAATCCCGCGCAGCCTCAGCCGTCCATCCCGCGCCGCCGATGATCGCGATGGGGGCCTTCGCCGCCGCTAGTCTATCGGCCAAGTCCGTCATCTGGTCAGGGTGTGTCGCCTGAACGACCGGATCAACGCGCGGGCGGTCCAAAGTTTCGGCCAGCTCGCACAGCATGTCTTCCGGCAAAGCGAGCACCACGGGCCCCGGTCGTCCTGACATCGCTACGTTAAAGGCGCGCGCCACATATTCGGGGATGCGTGCGGCCTCATCAATGCGCGCCGCCCATTTGCATAAGGGGCCAAACATCGCTGCAAAATCGACTTCCTGAAAACCTTCGCGGTCTTTCATGCCGCGGTCGACATCGCCGATGAACAGGATCATCGGCTGCGAATCCTGCATGGCGACATGGACGCCGATGGAGGCATTTGTGGCACCCGGCCCTCGTGTGACGAAGGCAATGCCGGGACGCCCCGTCAACGTGCCATCTGCACAGGCCATGAAGGTGACGCCGCCTTCCTGACGGCAGACCACATTCTGGATCTGCGGACTGTCATGCAGCGCGTCTAGGACAGCGAGAAAGCTCTCACCGGGGACAGAGAAGATTCGGTCACAGCCCTGGATCACAAGCTGATCAACGAGGATGCGTCCGCCGGTGCGTGTCTTGGAGTTCGTCATGACTCGTCTTTAGTCGGGAAGGCGGACCGTTGGAAGATCACGCCTCCGGCCGCGTCCACAACCAGCTCAGGCAGATCACGGCGACGACAGGCGGAATGGCGACATAGGGCCAACTCATCGCCCAGATCCCAATCAGGATGCTCACCGCAAAAGCTCCTGTCGCAGCGAGCTTTCCTTTGCGGCTGATCGCGCCCTTTTCCCGCCAGCTTCGGATATGTGGCCCGAAAATTGGGTGGGCGAGCAGCTTGGCCTCCCATGCGGGACTTCCCCGCGCAAAACAGAAGGCCGCGAGGATGACGAACGGAACGGTCGGCAACAGGGGAAGGACCGTGCCGATAGCGCCGAGGCCCAGCGACACTGCACCCGCCGCAACCCAGAGGGGCCGTTTCATCTCAATATCCAGCCACAAGCCATGCCTGCCGTTTAAGACAGACAGGGCCGACTGGCTATCGCGGAAAACTGGACACGCTCAGCGGCGCGGGCAGGTGCTCATCCCAATCAAACGATAAAGCGGGCAGACGCCCACCAATCCGGTTAGCAGCGGTATGACCCCAATCCATCCCCAAGCAGCCTTGGGTCCGACAAAGACCATGGCGATCAGGACAATGCCAATGATGACGCGCAGTGTGCGGTCGAGTGAACCTTCATTTTGGCGCATGATGTTTTCCTCAGCCGTGTTTTACAGCGTGCACAGCATCTGCGCGCCACGGTTGGGTGTCATTGATCTTGATCATCAAAACCGGGCGGACCCCGGCGACCTGCTCACGCCTGATGGATCGCCTTGGTCACGAGGTAACTGTCCAGACCTTCCGGTCCGCCCTCGCTGCCAAAGCCGGATTCCTTGACGCCGCCAAAGGGCGCATCGGGCACGGAGATGGCGAAGGTGTTGATGCCGACCATCCCGCTTTCAATCGCGTCGCCCAGCAGGTTCGCTTGCCGACCGTTTTCGGTGAAGGCAAAGGCGGCGAGGCCGTAAGGCAGGCGGTTGGCCTGCTCGATGGCGTCGTCGAACGTGTCGAACGGGCGCAGCAAAGCGAGTGGGCCGAATGGCTCGTTCGACATGACATCAGCTTCCAGCGGCACATCTGCGAGGACGGTTGGCTGGAAGAAGAAGCCCTGATTGCCACGCTCGCCACCTGTCAGAACCTTGGCGCCCTTCTTGCGGGCGTCTTCGACCAGCGCACCAATGGCGTCGGGCCGGCGCGGATTGGCGAGCGGCCCCATATTGGTCGCCGGGTCTAGTCCGCTGCCGGTTGTGACCTTCTTGGTGCGTTCGGCAAAGCCTGCGACGAAGCGGTCATAAATGCCGCGCTGGACGTAAAAGCGGGTGGGGGAGACACAGACCTGCCCCGCATTGCGGAACTTCTGGGGCACGACCATGTCGAGCGTCTTTTCCAGATCGCAATCATCAAAGATGAGGACGGGTGCGTGGCCGCCCAGTTCCATCGTGATGCGCTTGGCGCCATCTGCGGCGAGGCGCATCAAATGCTTGCCGACCGGGATGGAGCCGGTGAAGCTGATCTTGCGGATCGTCTTGGAGCCGATCAGATGGCGGCTCACCATATCCGGCACACCATAGACAAGCTGCGCGACATCGGCGGGGACGCCTGCATCAATCACGCAGCGCATGAGCGCAGAGGTGCAGCCCGGCGTCTCTTCCGGCGGCTTGGCGATGACCGAACAGCCTGCAGCAAGGGCGGCGGCCAGCTTCTTGGTCATTAGATAGACGGGGAAGTTCCAGGGCGTGAAGGTCGCCGTTGGCCCGACCGGCTGCCTTATGACAATCGAGCGCTGGCCCGTTGGGCGGATGAGAACGCGGCCATGGGCGCGCTTTGCTTCTTCGGCGTAATAGTCGAACAATCCGGCAGACGAGGCGACTTCACCGCGCGCTTCGGTCAGCGGCTTGCCCTGTTCCAGCGTGAGCAGGACGGCGATGGCTTCGGTGCGCTCGCGGATCAGGCTTGCAACCTTGTGGAGGATGGCGCCGCGCGCCTCAACGTCCATGGCGCGCCAGGTGACGAAGCCGCGGTCAGACGCGGCAAGTGCTTCATCAAGATCAGCCGCCGTTGCCATGGGCACAGCTGCGAGGACATCGCCGGTTGCCGGATTGACGACAGCATGTTCGTTACGGCCTTCGCCGGTCCTCCAACTGCCATTGATGAAAAGCTTGAGTTCGGTGTCGTAGGTTTGAGTCATGCGCCTTGTTAGCGCCAATTTACCGGTAATTGAAGCTGATCGAGATGCGGTCTGTCTTGGCTTTGCTGGGGACGACCTCATGCGTCAGCCAGCTCTCCCAAAGGAAGATCGTTCCGGCTTTCGGTTCGGCGTAGACGAAGGGCTGGAATTCTGGCGGTGCATCCGGCAGGCGGGAAGGGGCGGCCATCATCCGCGACAGGCGCGGGTCTTCCAGCTTAAGCGCGCCTGACCCTTTGGGAACACACACATAGACTGTGCCCGATATGATGCTGTGCGGGTGGATATGCCCGCTATGCGTGCCGCCCGGCTTCAGGACATTGACCCATAGGCTATCGAGCTTTGGCTTTCGGCCAAGGTCAAAATGGCATGCCTCTGCAAAGGCACGGACATGCTTATCGAGACTGCGCTTCAGATCTTCGAAAGCGGGATCGCGTATCGTGAGATCGTTGAGCGAGGCGTAGGAGGTGTAGCCCTTATAGCCATGCTCTTTGGACCAGTTACGCCCGGCAACATCGTCCTCCTCTAGCGCGCGGCAAGAGCCTTCAAGCTCTTCAAGCAGGTCGGTGTTATCGAGTGCGCCTTCATAAAAGGGCGTCGCAAAGAGAGAGCGGATGGTCATGCGCCTCTCATGCGGTTCACAGGGCATCCACGCAACAGCCATAATCTGTCCATTATGGATATATTCACCGTTTTCATTTAGCAAAGCCGCAGAGTGCGGGCCCGAGTTTGGGGCTCCAGTAGCCGGGGGACTGCGTTGGGGAACGACAAGATGCTGGCAATTGCGCGCCTGATCGCGCGGTTGTTTGCTGTTTTCGTCATGACCTGGTCTGGGTCCGCGCTCGCCGCTGTTTGTGCGCCTGCGACGTCGCAAGGGACCGCGCCTGCAAGCTGGCAGACCTATTGCTGGCTGGACTTCACGACGTACAACGATGCAACCGCGCGGACCGGCGCCGGCCAGAATTTCAGTTACACCCTGTCCGACGGTGCCGTTCTGACCTTTACAGTCAGAACAACCGGTGCCGCGATTACGTCTATTGCGGCGCCATCCTGGGGCGGAGCTGCCGTCGGGAATACCGCCTTTTTAGGCATCCCTAACCGACCGATCCTTTATCAATCGGCGGCTGGAACGACGCAGGTCACTATTTCAAATATTCTCATTACGCCCCCTCCGGGAGCTCCTGCAGTGACTGCTTACATGTTTGTGGGCGCCGATGCGGAATCGACCAACGATGGTGAATCCCTGTCGTTCAACACGAACGGCGGCAATTGGACACTGCTTGATCAGGTGGATCCAATCACGGGGACGACCTATCCCACCACAACCGGCATCGGCACGCAGACGTTTACAGAAACCGGTGTGCCGGGGACGGTCGGCGGCTATATTGTCGGATCCACCAGCCCGACAACGGTGCGCACAACCTTAGTTGGCGGTGGCCTTCAAGGCGCGATGTTTGCCGTCCGCTTTGCCTCGATGCGACTGACAAAGGTGATCAGCGGCGCGCGCGTTAACGCGGCTGATCAATTCAGATTCGACGTGACCGCGACGTCCACGGGAACGACGCTTGCGACAGGCCTAACGACGGGCACAGGAACGGGGCCGTTTACGGCAGCGGCGGTCTCGCTGGCCTCCGGCGTTCCGCTCACGCTGTCTGAGTCGATGGCTGGCGGCAGCGTCAGCCCGCTCACCAGTTACAGCCCCAGCCTCACCTGCACCAACGGGACCGCTGGATCGACCACGCCGTTGCCAACCAATGTCGCGACCTCGAGTTTTAACTTTGGCGCCTTGCAATTTGGCGATGCCATCGCCTGCACCTTTACAAACACAGCCTTTCCGCACCTTCGCATCCAAAAGGCGCTTGGCGGCACGGGGCGGCGCTTTGCCAGCGACCAATTTACGATGAGTATTGCCCAAGGTGCGACGTCCGTTGCCTCGACGACGACGACTGGTACGGGCACAACCGTTACCACAGGTGCCACAGCCCTTCTTCAGGTAACGGCCGGGCAACCCTATACATTTGCGGAAGCCGCCTCGGGCTCCACGGTGCTGTCCCAGTATACCGCCACCATGTCGTGCACCAACGCGCGGACTGGCGCGACGACGGCCTTTGCCGTTCCAGCGACCATCACGCCAATCCTTGGAGATCTGATCACCTGCACCGTGACTAACACTCCACGGGGGGCCAATGCCTCGCTGACAACGGTCAAATCCTCAACTGTCCTCTCTGATCCCATCAACGGCACGACCAACCCCAAGCTGATCCCAGGCGCCGTGCTGCGCTATTCGATCAACATATCAAACTCCGGCACGCTGGGCGTCGACAGCAGCACGGTGTTCATCCTCGATCCGTTGCCGACGACACTGGAGTATAATGGCGCCAGCACCGTGACATTCGCCAACGGCACACCTGTGAGTGGGCTGACATTCAATGCGGCTACCGACGTACGCTGGTCCAGGTCAGCAACAGCCCCTGCGAACTTTGCAGGCTGCACCGATGTGCCCACCGCAGGCTTTGACCCGACGATCCGATATGTGTGCATCCGCCCAACCGGCACCATGGCCGGGGCGACAGCGGCTGGGCAGCCAAGCTTTGTCGTGTCGTTTCAGACAAGGATCAGATAGCGCCGTCGCCAAAGCATGACGTCTGATCTGCTTTGGGTCTTTCCTTCCATCGATCTGCCTGCCAAGTTTCGTTTCGAAACAAGAACAAGCAGGAGAGAAATCGATGGAGATTGTTACAGACGGCCTTGCCTTCCCTGAAGGTCCCGTCACGATGCCGGATGGCAGCGTCATTCTGACCGAGATTGCGCTGGGGCAGATTACACGGGTGTGGCCCGATGGTCGCAAGGACGTGGTGGCAAAACCAGGCGGCGGTCCCAACGGCCTTGCGCTTGGGCCCGATGGCAAACTCTATTGCACCAATAATGGCGGCTTCAACTGGGCCCGCGGCCCGCAAGGTGAATATGCGCCGCACGGCATCGCCGACGACTATTCCGGCGGCCGGATCGAGCGGATCGATATCGAAACCGGCGCTGTCGAAGTCCTCTACAAGTCCGGCGATTTTGGCTGCGTGCTGCGCGGGCCGAACGACATAGTGTTCGACAGCCATGGCGGCTTCTGGTTTACCGACCACGGCAAGGTCGATTATGCCAAGCGCTGCCACGACATTGTCGGCATCTTCTATGGGAAGACCGATGGCAGCTTTCTGGAAGAAGTTATCTTCCCATCCAACAACCCGAATGGCATTGGCCTCTCGCCTGATGGCAAGCGGCTCTATGCAGCAGAAACCTATACCTGCCGCCTGATGGCGTTCAACGTCATCGCACCCGGCAAGGTCGATGATGCGGCGGGACCCGGCGGTCCGGGCATCCCGATCTATCGTCCCGCGGGCTACAAGTTCTTTGATAGCCTTGCGATGGAAGCCAATGGCAATATCTGCGTCGCAACCATCGGCGAGTGCGGCATCTCGGTCATCTCGCCAGAAGGCGAATTGGTCGAATTCGTGGCCACGCCCGATGTTTTCACCACCAATATCTGCTTTGGCGGGGACGATATGATGGATGCCTGGTTATGCCTATCTGGCACCGGCAAACTGGCCAAAGTGCGCTGGAACCGTCCCGGCCTCAAACTGGAGTATTGATCCCATGGCCCGCCGCCACACCGAGACGCACCTTCTGGAACGGATCGGTTGGCTGCGGGCGTCCGTCCTTGGCGCCAATGATGGTATTGTTTCTACATCCAGCCTCGTGCTGGGTGTGGCGGCAGCTGGAGCCGACAGCGCGACCATGTTGTTGACCGGAACGGCCGGACTTGTCGCAGGCGCGATGTCGATGGCGGCGGGGGAATATGTCTCGGTCAGCTCTCAGGCCGATGCCGAGGCAGCCGACATCGCCAAGGAAAAGGCAGAGCTTGCGGACAGTCCTGCGGCTGAACGTGCGGAACTGATTGCCATATATCACAAACGCGGGTTGGACCGCGCGCTTGCCGAACAGGTCACCGACCAGTTGATGGCTAAGGATGCGCTCAAGGCGCATTTGCGCGATGAGCTTGGCCTCACAGACGAAATGGCGGCGCGCCCCATTCAGGCGGCATGGGCGTCGGCGCTCGCCTTCTCCATCGGTGCAGCCCTCCCTTTGGTCGCGGCCTATCTCGCCCCGCGCGCTTCGGTGGATTATTGGATTGCCGGGGGATCGCTCCTGTTCTTGGCTCTGCTGGGCGGAGTCGGCGCGAAGATGGGCGGTGCTCCAGTGGGTAAGGCTGTGTTGCGTGTCACCTTCTGGGGCGCCTTTGCGATGGCGGCGACAGCCGGAATTGGATCTCTTTTTGGAGCAAATGTCGCCTAAACGGGTGCAATTGCGCACAGTGTCCGCTAGGCGCGGGGGCGAACTCCGGAGACTGATTCCATGAAAAAGCTCTATCCTGATGCTGCGTCCGCGCTGGACGGGCTGTTGCGCGATGACATGCTCGTTGCAGCAGGCGGCTTTGGCTTGTGCGGCATCCCTGAACGACTGATTGATGCGATGGTAGCGTCGGGCATCAAAGGCCTTACGGTCGCGTCGAACAATGCCGGCATTGACGGCGAAGGGCTCGGCAAGCTGCTGCGCACGCGCCAGATCAAGAAAATGATCTCTTCCTATGTCGGGGAGAACAAGGAGTTCGAGCGCCAGTATCTGGCAGGCGAGCTGGAGGTCGAGTTTTGCCCGCAAGGGACGCTGGCCGAACGGATGCGCGCTGGTGGCGCTGGCATCCCCGGATTCTACACCAAGACCGGCGTCGGCACCCAAGTGGCGGACGGCAAAGAAGTGAAGAGCTTTGACGGTCAGGACTATATCCTTGAACGCGGCATCTTTGCGGACCTCGCCATTGTGAAGGCATGGAAGGCCGATGAAAGCGGCAACCTCGTTTTCCGCAAGACGGCCCGCAACTTCAACCTGCCCGCCGCGACCTGCGGCAAGGTCTGCGTGGTCGAGGTGGAAGAGATCGTCCCCGTCGGCAGCCTTGATCCGGACAGCATCCATCTGCCCGGTGTCTACGTGCAGCGCATGATTGTCGGCGCGCCTTATGACAAGAAGATCGAGTTTCGCACTGTGCGTCAGAAGGAGGCCGCATAATGGCCCAAGAAGCTAAAGGGTGGACACGAGACGAGATGGCCGCGCGCGCGGCGAGCGAGCTTCAGGACGGATATTACGTCAATCTCGGCATCGGTATTCCGACGCTGGTTGCGAACCATGTGCCGACGGGCATCACGGTCACGCTCCAGTCCGAAAACGGGATGCTCGGCATCGGGCCGTTTCCGTTTGAGGGGGAGGAAGATGCCGACCTGATCAATGCGGGCAAGCAGACCATTTCGGAACTTCCGCAGACGGCCTATTTCGACAGCGCGGCGTCGTTCGCGATGATCCGCGGCGGGCATATCGACCTGACCGTGCTCGGCGCAATGGAAGTCGCCGAGAATGGCGACATCGCCAACTGGATGATCCCCGGCAAGATGATCAAGGGCATGGGCGGCGCGATGGACCTTGTCGCGGGCGTCAAGAAGATCATCGTCGTCATGGAGCATAATGCCAAGGACGGTAGCCCCAAGTTCATTCCTGCGTGCACCTTGCCGCTGACGGGCAAGAATGTGGTCGACATGATCGTGACCGACCTCGCCGTGTTCCAGCGGCCGGATCATGCGTCGCCGTTCCGGTTGGTCGAAACGGCACCCGGCGTGACGGCGGATGAGATCAAGGCCAAAACGACGGCGCACTATATCGCCTGATCCCTAACCTCCATCGCGCAAGGGAACCGCGTGCCTCCCACGCGATTATCCCTTGGCGATGGAGTTTGACCCTACAGAACACCCGCACAGGCGGTACAACCCGCTGCGCGATGAATGGCTGCTGGTCTCGCCGCACCGCGCCCGGCGCCCTTGGCTGGGGCAACAGGACCCGCCTGATGTGTCCGACCGGCCGGTGCATGATCCCGCCTGCTATCTTTGCCCCCGCAACCCCCGTGTCACGGGGGAGGTGAACCCAGACTATGCGGGCACCTATGTTTTCGAGAATGACTTTGCAGCGCTGTTGCCCGACGCGCCCGCGCCGCAGACGTTAGACCCTTTGTTCCATGCAGCGGGTGCCCAAGGGACGAGCCGGGTCATCTGCTTTTCGCCCGACCATTCCAAGTCGCTGCCAGAGCTCGACCTGCCAGCTATCGAAGGTGTGATTGACGCTTGGATCGAACAAACGGTGGATTTGGGGAAGCGCTTTGCCCATGTCCAGCTGTTTGAAAACCGTGGTGCAATGATGGGCGCTTCAAATCCGCACCCGCACGGGCAGGTCTGGGCCACAAGCTATTTGCCGGATGAGCCAGCGACCGAAGACCGGACACAGGCCGACTGGCTGGCCGTGAATGGCCAACCCATGTTGTTGGAACTTGCCGAACGGGAAGCGGGTGGGCCGCGCGTGGTGGTGGAAACCGACGATTGGCTCGTGATCGTTCCTTATTGGGCCGCTTGGCCGTTTGAGACGTTGCTGTTGCCGCGCTTTCGCATCGCGCGAATGACGGACCTTGAAGCGCCGCGCCGCCGGAGCCTTGCGCCGGTTCTGAAGGAATTGACGACCCGCTATGACAATCTGTTCGCCACGGCCTTTCCCTATTCGATGGGCTGGCACGGCGCGCCCTTCGGGCCTGCCCGGATCGACCATTGGCAGTTGCACGCGCACTTCTATCCGCCCCTGCTGCGGTCCGCCTCGGTCCGGAAATTCATGGTGGGCTATGAATTGCTCGCTGAGCCGCAGCGGGACCTGACGGCGGAACAGGCGGCGGAGCGGCTGCGGGCCCAATCGACGGTACATTATCGGGATGCCCGATGACTGACCTTGTCGACCGCGTCCGCCGGGGATTTGCGGACGCCTATGGTGGAGTGCCGGACCTGATTGCGCGCGCGCCGGGTCGGGTGAACCTGATTGGCGAGCATACCGATTATAATGACGGCTTCGTCCTTCCTGCGGCCATCAGTGGCCAGACACTCGTTGCCGCCAGGCGCATTGCGGGCCGCCGGATCGAGGTGGTGGCGACCGATTTTCAGGGGGAGCGGGACAGCTTTCTGCTCGACAAGGAGATGGCACATAGCCCGGACCCGCATTGGGCGGACTATGTGCGTGGCATGGTGATTGCCATGGAGCGCACCGGCCTGCGCATCTCGGGAGCGCAGCTCGCGGTGGCGGGGGATGTGCCGCGGGGTGCGGGCCTGTCTTCCTCTGCGTCCCTCACCGTGGCGATTGGCCTGGCGTTGGGGCGGCTGTCAAAGCTGTCCATCGACCCGACCGCCTTGGCCCGCATGGGGCAGGCAGCTGAGACGGATTTTGTCGGGACGCGTATCGGGATCATGGACCAGTTGGTTTCGGCACGCGGCCTCGCGGGGCATGCCTTGCTCATTGATTGCCGGTCGCTGGCCTGCACACCTGTGCCCATCCCGCCTGACGCTGCGATCCTGATTGTGCATTCGGGCATTGAGCGCGGGCTGGTGGACGGTGCCTATAATGCGCGGCGCACGCAATGTGAGGCCGCGTCGCGCGCGCTGGGCGTCCCGGCGCTGCGCGATGCGGACATGAAGATGCTGGAGGCCGCGCGTGCCCTGATGGACGACATCACCTTCCGCCGGGCGCGACATGTCATCACCGAAAATGCCCGGACATTGTCTGCCGCCGACGCCCTTTCGCGCGGCGACCTTCAAACATTGGGCCAGTTAATGGCTGCATCGCACGCATCGATGCGCGATGATTTTGAGATCACGCTTCCACCCATCGATCAACTGGTTGCGCTGTTGCAGGATGCCATTGCGGAGGATGGCGGCGCGCGCATGACCGGCGGGGGCTTTGGGGGTGCCGTCGTCGCTGTGCTCTCCAAGCGGCGGTTGGAGGCAGCGCAAGCCGCGGTTCTTGCCGTTTATCGCACGCCGGACGGCGGGCTGCCGCTGATGCTTGTCGAAACCGCATCGGACGGTGCCTCTCTGCTCGCATGATCCATCCTAAAAGTGCGACCGCGCATGATGTCATGCAATCGATTGTTGAAATCTTCGCTTTGCGTGATATGGGCGGCGGATGAGTTGGGGATGGAGGGGCAAAACAGGTGGATGAAGCGCAGGGCACTTTGCCGACATCTGTCTGGCTCCCCGATAGCGTTGCGCGCATCGTAGAAGGGCAGCCGCACGTCATCCCCCATATTCGTCGCTCCGATGTGGTCGACATCCTTCCCGGCTTTGATCTTTGGGACATGTGGCCCGTCCAGAATGTTGACGGCACAACCGCGCGCTTTGAAGGCTGGTCACTTTGGCTCATGCTGTCCGCGCCGCTTCAGCCAGACCCGGAATCCCGCCACCACCGCGCGCGCATCCGTTTGGTGACGGAGAAGGATGGCGTTTGGAAAGACTGCGGCAATCTCCTTCCCGACATCGCCAACCCCGGCAGCCGCGAATGGGCGGGCTCGGCTCTGTTTGATCCTGCCAGCGGGCGACTGACGCTGTTTTACACGGCAGCCGGAATGCGGGGGGAGCCGAAGCCGACGGTGGCGCAGCGGCTGTTCCAACTGTCCGCGCAACTGACGGTCACAGACGGAACGGCTTCGACCGTCGGCTGGACGGAGCCGATGGAGTCGGTTCGGAGCGATGGGCATCACTATGTCATCGTGGGGGCAATTGAAGGCCTACCCGGCGCGATCAAAGGCTTTCGTGATCCGGCACACTTCCGGGACCCGGCGACGGGCGCGGACTATCTGTTTTTCACCGGCTCGCTTCAATCCTCGACCAGCGACTGGAACGGCGTGATTGGCGTTGCACGGGCAGCCTCAGCCTATCAGGACAGCTGGGACCTTTTACCGCCTGTCTTGTCTGCCGATGGCCTGAACAACGAGCTGGAACGGCCCGTGATGGTAGCGCGGGATGGGCGTTACTATCTGTTCTGGTCAACGCAACGGAAGGTCTTTGCGCCCGGCCCTTCTGGCCCCAATGGCTTATACGGTGCTGTTGGCAAAAGCCCGCTTGGCCGGTTCAGTCCCTTGAACGGCACTGGCCTTGTCGCCGCCAATCCCGCCGATGCGCCGTTCCAAAGCTATAGCTGGTGGGTGACGTCTGATCTAACGGTTCATGGCTTTGCGGATCTCATCGGCGTGTCCGATGCCGATGACGTGGTTGATGATCCCGACTGGCGCCGCCGCCATTTCGCAGGCGGACCTGCGCCTATATTCCGGCTTCATCTGGATGGTGATCATGCTAGCGTCCGCGCGGAGGCGGAATGAGCGGAACGCATTTCGGGTTGATTGAGGCGGGCGGCACCAAGTTTGTGCTTGGCATCGCCGACGCTGACGGCGCGATCCTCCAGCGCCACCGTATCCCGACATTGGACGCGCACGAGACGATGTCTGCGGCCTGTGACTGGTTCCGCAGTCATGATCTTCCCTTTGCGGGCTTCGGCATCGCCGCCTTTGGCCCGCTTGATCTTGATAAGGCCTCGCCCAATTGGGGCAGCATCACGCGCACCCCTAAACCGGGCTGGAGCGGTGCCAATCTTGTGCAGCCCTTTGCGGACGCCTTTGGTTGCCCCGTCGCAATTGACACCGACGTCAACGGTGCCGCCCTTGCCGAAGCGCGCTGGGGGGGCGGGCGAGGCAAGCGCCTGTGCGTTTACCTCACCATCGGCACGGGCGTCGGCGGTGGCGCCGTGGTGGATGGTCGCATCCTGCATGGCCTGAGCCACCCCGAAATGGGGCATATGCGCCTCCCACGCCATCCCGATGATACGGGCTTTGCGGGCGCCTGCCCGTTCCATGGGGCGTGTTTGGAAGGATTGGCAAGCGGCCCTGCCATCCTCGCGCGGTGGGGCAAATCCCTTTCCGAACTGACATCCGGTGGCACCGAACAGCAGATGATCGCCTGGTATCTCGCCCAAGCCGTGTGCAACCTTCAGGCGATCCTAGAGCCAGACTGCATCATCTTCGGCGGCGGCGTGATGGCGACACCGGGCTTGCTTGGTCTTGTCCAAAGTGAGGCAGACATTTTGGGCGCGGGTTACTTCGTCGGGAAAGCGTCCGCCATCGTCATGGCCCCCGGCTTTGGAGAAGATGCGGGACTAATGGGTGCCTTCGCGCTTGCCGGTTCGGCCTAGCTCGACATCCGCACGATCAGTCTGGGGTCCAGCACGACCGACCCCGCCTCTTCGCCCGCTATCCGCCGCAGCAGCAGATCGACCATCGTTGTCGCGCCCAAGCGGAGGTCCTGAGAGATACTCGTCAGCCGCGGCACGGTCTGTTCGCCAATGGCAAGGCCGTCATAGCCGATAACCTTCACGTCGCCGGGCACAGCAAGGCCATATTCGGCCAAGGCACGTAGCGCGCTCATCGCGATAACATCTGACGCGGCGAAAATGCCCTGAGGCCGTTCGCTGACCGAACCCAGAAAGCCGGCAATGTCCGGGTGCGCCGCTTCGGCCACCAGATGGGCTGGCAAGACGGTGAGCTTGTCGGCGAGCCCGGCCCGCGCCAGAGCGCGCTTGCACCCTTCGAGGCGTTGGGCGATTTCGAGTGCCTGCGGGTCCCCAAAAAAGGCGATGCGTTGGCAGCCCCGGTCGATCAGATGCTGGGCGGCCATCTCTCCCCCCAGAATATTGTCGGACCCTACGGTGCAATGCGCCTGACCCGGCGCATGTCCGCCCCAAACGACCATCGGGCGATAGCGCGCCGCGACTTCATCCAGCGTTTCGGACTGGTTGGACTGGCCGATGATGATGAGCCCGTCGATCTTGCCGGAGCCGACATATTGGTCGAGCCAGTTTTCGTCCTCTGGGATGACGCGGGACAGCAGCAGATCATAGCCGCGCTCGGTCAGTTCATCCGCGAGGTAGCCGAGCATGGTGATGAAGAACGGGTCTGAGATGTGCTGGCCCTTTTCATGGCCAAGCGGGATGAGGACGCCGATGGCGCCGGTGCGCTGGGTCCGCAGGTTGCGGGCGAGCAGATTGGGTTTGAAACCATGTTCTCGCGCGAGCGCCTGAAGCCGTTCGCGCGTCTTGGGGCTAATCAGCGGAGAATCGGATAAAGCCCGCGAAACCGTGCCGGTGGTGACGCCCGCCAGATCGGCAAGTTCCTTCATGGTCTTGATCTGGCTCATGCGAACAGTGACTACCCCTCAACGCTGTTCACCTTTCAGGGGTTCGGGATGCAAATCAAGGCGAAACTCAATGTCCCAGCGGCGCGACTGGGTGCATGGTGTGTCCAAAGGGCCAGCAATGCGCGGGGTGTGGCTAGAATGCCACGCCTTCGTGCCAAGATGGCGTTATTTACAATCGATTGCATTTTTTGTTTGCAATCGATTGTTCTGGGACTATCCAACGCATCGTCCCGCACAAAGCGGACCCAGTTCAAGGTCAGGGGAGAGGTTATGAAGAAATCCGCATTCCGTATGCACGCGTCGCTCGTCACTCTGGCGGTCGCGGCTTTTACCGTGCAGCCCGCCGTCGCACAGGACGCGTCAGACGAAACCGACACCAGCGTCGCTGAGATCGTTGTGACGGGCGTTGCCAAGGCAACCAACCGCCTCGACACCAGCGTCTCGGTGAGTGCCCTTGATGTCGATAGCGTGGCCAATGTCGCGCCGCGCGGCACGGCGGAAATCTTCCGTCGTTTGCCCGGCATCCGCGCTGAATCTTCGGCCGGCGGCGGTAACTCCAACATGCAGGTCCGCGGCCTTCCCGCCGTCACCGGTGGTGCGCAGTTCATCTCGCTTCAGGAAGATGGCCTGCCCGTCCTCTTGTTCGGCGATCACAACTTTGCGCCTGCTGATGGCTTTGTGAAGGTGGATGCCACGCTCGCCCGTATTGAATCGGTGCGCGGCGGTAGTGCAGCAACGCTGACAACCAACGGCAATGGCGCCATCATCAACCTCATCAACAAGACGGGGAAGACCGAAGGCGGTAGCATCCAGTTCATGAAGGGCGTGGACTATAAGGACACGCGCGTCGACGCCGAATATGGCGCCAGCCTTGCCGATGATCTCTATTTCCACTTGGGCGGCCATTATCAGATTGGCGGCGACATTCGGAATGCAGGCTTCAATGCGGTTGATGGTGGCAAATTCCGTGCGAGCCTGACCAAGGAATTCGATGGCGGCTTCGTGCGCATCTATGGTCAGGTCATCGACAAGAAAGACGCGACCTACATGCCGCAGACGGTGCGCATCACCGAAGTGGCAGGTTCGGTTGCAGCGGTTGCGGCTGGCGCTGCCAATTACGGCAAGACGCTGGGTGTCCTCACCAACAGCCTGCCCGGCCTCAACGCCGCCACGCAGACGCTGCACAGCCCGAACCTCATCAATTTCCCGATTATCGATGCCAGCGGTAACCTGATCAACAGCAACCTCCGCGACGGCATCCACACCAAGTCGCAGACCATTGGCGGCGAATTTGAGTTTGATCTCGGGGCTGGCCTCACCGTCAACAACAAGATCCGCTACGCCAACCAGAGCGGTCGCTTCGTCGCGCCGTTCACGCATGCGGCGAACGCTGCCGACCGCTACCTGTCGACCAATTTTGGCCCCGGCGCGACGGCTGTGTTCTTCAATGGCCCGAATGCGGGTGCTGCGGTAAACTCGGCATCACTGCTGGCGCTGACGGGCAACAATCTCATCACCGAAGTCGCCCTGTTCGACACCGAATTGAACGACATGGGCAATTTTGCAAACGACCTGCGCGTGACCAAGTCGTTTGAAACAGCGGGTGGCGACATCACGGCGTCGGCTGGCTATTTCAAGATGGTCCAGAACTTCAAGCAGACCTGGCATTGGGGCCGGATGCTCGTGTCCACGCAGGATGATGCAGCCATCATCAACGTCCCCGGTTTCACCGAAGCCGGTGTCTACACCTATAACGGCGCGTTCGGCGGCTGCTGCAACATCCTTTGGGATATGCAGGCAGATGTGGACGCCGTTTACGGTGGCCTGAACGCGACATTTGGCGCGATCAACCTCGACGGTTCGCTGCGTCGTGAGACGATGCACTATAGCGGCTTTGCGCAGTTCAGCTCGGCCCGTAATGTCGACGTGAACAAGAATGGCAGCATCGGTCCGGCGGAAATCGGCGTGCCGATCAACGATCCGGCCACACGCGGCACGATTGGGGATAGCCTGTCCGGCACGTCTTACTCGTTCGGCGCCAATTACAAGATCAACGATGATCTGGCCGTTTTCAGCCGCTACAGCCGCGGCACGACCTGGAACTTCGACCGCCAGTTCGGGGCGTTCTCAAACGCGCAGATCGTGGCACCCGGCCTGCTCCGCAACTCAACCCGCCAGATTGAAGCGGGCGTGAAGTGGCGGGAAACGAGCGCATCCATCCCCGGATCGCTCTCGCTTTATGTGACCTACTTCAACGGCCGGGCAAACCTGCGCAACTTCTCGATCACCACCAACCTTGCAACCGGTGGCATCTACACGTCGAGCGGTGTTGAGCTTGAGTTCAACTATGACATTGGCGGCTTCAACCTGTTCGGTAACGGGGCCTGGACGGATGCACAGGCCAAGCAGGACTTTAATGATCCGGCGCGCAACGGCCTAAAGCCGCAGCGTCAGGCAGATTGGGTCTATAACCTTGGTGCGTCCTACACCTTTGCCGAGCGCTTCACGCTGGGCGGCGCGGTCAACGGCACGTCCAAGTCCTATGTCGACTTTGAAAACCGCTTCGTGCAGCCGGGCTTCGCCACTGTGACCGCCTTTGCGAACGTAAAGGTGCGTGACAATCTGAGCCTGTCGCTCAACGCGAACAACCTGTTCAACAAGGCCGGCTTTACCGAAGGTGATCAGACCCGCCTGTTCGATACCGATGCCAACGGGGCGTACGATACGTCGATTGCCCGTTCGGTGGCCGGACGGACGATCTCGGCTTCGGTTAAGTTCGAGTTTTAAAGAAACTCTCCTGCCAGAGGCCCGGCAGCGGGGCTTTGGAAAATTGCGGCGCCGGGGGAAACTCCGGCGCCGTCTTTATGTGTGGGTGGCGGCACGTCAGTCAGATGCGCTTGCCGTCGCGGGCGATGACCATGTCTTCGCGGTTATTGTCAAAATCGCTCGCGTCATGGCGTTCGCGCAGCTGGGTTTCCGGCTGGCCGAAGGTGCGGTTGACCATACGGCCACGGATGACGGCGGGGCGCTTGCCGACCTCAGTCACCCAGCGGTCGAGATGGGTGTATTCCTTCACATTCAGGAATTCCTGCGCGCTATACGCCTCGCGCATGATGGAGCCATACCAGGGCCAGATGGCGATATCGGCAATTGTATAGTCGTCGCCGACCAGATATTTGTTTGTGGCCAGATGTGTGTCGAGTACATGCAGCTGGCGCTTGGTTTCCATCGCAAACCGGTCAATCGGATATTGCATCTTGAACGGCGCATAAGCGTAGAAATGGCCAAGGCCGCCACCGACATAAGGTGCCGATGCCATTTGCCACATTAGCCAGTTCATCGTCTCAGCGCGCTTGTGCGTTTCGGTCGGCAGGAAATGGCCGAACTTTTCCGCAAGGTAGAAGAGCATCGAGCCGCTTTCGAACAGGCGGACGGGCGGGCTGACCGAATGGTCCATCATCGCCGGGATTTTCGAGTTCGGATTGATCGCCACAAAGTCGCTGCCGAACTGGTCTCCCGTTCCGATCATGATCATCCAGGCGTCATATTCCGCCTCGCTGACACCGAGGGCGAGCAGCTCCTCGAGCATGATCGTGACCTTGACGCCATTGGGCGTGCCCATGGAATAGAGCTGCAAGGGATGCTTGCCGATCGGCAGCTCCTTGTCGTGTGTCGCGCCGGAAATGGGCCGGTTGATGTTCGCAAACGCGCCACCATTGGCCGTATCCCAGACCCAGACCTTGGGCGGGACATAGCCCGGTGGCTGGTTGTTCGCTGGATCGGGTTGGTCGGCCATATCATCTATCCTCCACTTGGCGCGCCATCGCACGGGCGCAGTGAACAGGTGATATGCCATCTTGCCGTCGGGAGTGCCACCGCGATTGGCGGCAGATTTCGTTTCTGGTGGCTTAGCTTTGCTGCCAGCTGCCAAGCGACGTGAAACGCACCGCGCTTTCCGGGAAGGTCATCACCAGCCGTGCGCCGCGTGCATCAGGGTTGGACACAAGGTCCAGCGTTCCGCCGACCTTCTCGACCAATTGGCGGCACATGTGCAGGCCAATGCCGTTGCCCTCCTCCCCCTGCTTAGAGGTGGCAAAGGGGCTGAACAGCTTATCGACAATATCAGGAGAGATGCCGGCACCGTCATCGATGATGGACAGCGCAAGGCCGCCGGCGCCGATCCGTTTAACGGCAATATCAATCCGCCCGCGCGTCACCAAATGTTTGGCGCGTGCCTCGGCGATGGCCTGCACGGCATTTCGGATGCCATTGAGCATGATGAGTTCAAAGGACAGCCGCGAAAGGCCAAGGATGGTCGCATGCTCGGGGATCGCGGTTTCGCCATATTGAATGTCGTCGCGCACGAGGAGGCCTGCGGCTTGCGACTGGGCGGCGCGGATGGCAGCTTCCAGATCAAACTCGGCATTGGCGTCAACCTCCGCCTTGGCATGGGCCAGCATCTTGCCTGTGATGTTCCGTGCGCGCTCCACCTGTTCAAGGATCTTGTCGAACTTTTCGAGCGCCTTTTCGCTGCGGGTGTCGGTCTGCCCGACGAGCCGCAACTTGCCGTTTTCCGCAGCAAACGCGATGGTGGCCAGCGGCTGCTTGAGCTCATGACTTAAGGTTGAGGCCATAGCCCCCAACTGCGTCAGCCTGTCATCGCGCGGCGCATCCCGTCGCCCTTCGGCGCGGCGCATTTCGACCACGCTGCCGGAGCGCCACTGGCCCGGGCCCATATTTCCGCTGGCAAATAGTCCACACCATCTTGGGCCAGCAGGGGTTTCCGCCCAAAAGCAGTTTGCCACGAGTTGATCTGAGCGGGAATCCTCAAAGGTCCGCGCATCAACGCCGCGGATGGTCCATTCGGCGATATGGGGAACCCCCCCTTCATCCCGAACCGTCATGCTGAGGCGTTCACGCACAGGATCCCAGCGGACATCCTGCCCGGCAACCACGGCGCCTGCGCTATGCATCTCGCGGATGGTGCTGAGTGTCAGGCGCTCGCTTCGGGTGGGGATGCCGGTCAACTGCCGGATCCGCTGGGTGATGAGCGCGCGAAATTCGCGCAGCAGGACAGACACCGGCGCCTGCTGGCCGATGGCTGTCCTGTTATCCTGCTTTCGCGTTGCGCCCATCAGATCGTCAGATGATTGGCGCGTTCTCGGCGCTGGCGAGCATCGCAAGCATCCGCTTTGATGCATCCTCGGTCAACGCAACAAAGATCCGGCGGGCGTCGGTTGGATCCGTCCAGCGCTTGAGCAGGCCGCGATCGGAAAGTTCGCGGATCTTGCGGATGGCGGTGGAGGCGGGCACTGACGCCGCGATCGCGACGCTTGTGACCGATTCCTGACGGTTTTCAACGTGCGCTGCCGTCAGTTCCAGAAGGATGTCCCACGAAGGATCGGAGAACAGGTCGCCTTCGAAATACTTCTGCCGGTTGCGGCGCGCCTTGATGATCGATTTGAGGACGGCAGGATGCACCGAATTCGGGTTCCGGATCGATGCGGCCACATCTTCATCAGATGTCGTCGCTTCTTTATCCTGAAGACCCAGCTTGCCCATCAGCGCGTTCAGGGATTCCTGAATGCTCGCGACCGATTCGACGACCTTGGTGTCCGAATTTGCCTGCGCCTGCCCGGCCAACCGTTCGCTGGCGCGGTTTAAAGCGGCCTCGTACATTTCGCGGGAAACAGGCTTGCTCAGGAAGTCGACGAATCCATCCTGCATCGCCTGCACGGCGAGTTCGATTGAGGGGTAGCCCGTCAACAAAATGCCGACAAAATTGCGGCCATTCCGGTTCATTTCACCGAGAGATTTGATCAAATCAAGGCCATTTCCCGAAGGAAGTGACCAATCGGAAATGACCAAATTGATGTCGTGGTGCCCGTTGAAGACGACCTTGGCTTCTTCAGCAGAGGTTGCGGTCCGGCAGCTATAGCCCAACGCATCAAGGAGGTCCGCCTGCTCGACAAGCAGATCCTTATCGTCATCAACAAGAAGGATATTGAGCGCCATCTCCTGAGAGGGCTTGATAGTTTCTTTCAACATAACGTCCTGTTCACCCCACCGTAAATTGATCGCCTGGACGCGATCTGTCTCATCGTGGTCCGATCTCCACTCCCTAGAACGGACCCGATTCCTTAGGAGTTACTGGCTTTTGGATCTTTGGCGAAACGGAGATAGTGCCAGTTTGCAGTAATTTGGCACACCTCCCTTAAAGCAATGTTAAGACTTTGGTGACCCCGCCATGCTATGAACCAGTTTGCCATCCGCAGTGGTTTTGGCCGGCATGGCAAGGTGTGAAGGGTGGGCGTTTGCTGCCGTTAACATCAAAGAATTTGGGGTGCCGCAGCACCGGTGGGAAAGTCGATTGAACAAGGGCAGCATCTCAGAGGCGCGGGTTTCGCTCCAGGACTGGTTCTGGCGCGCGCTTTTCCGGTCGGCCGTGATCCCGCTGCTGGTCATCGAAATAAGCTTCCTCACCGTCTTCTGGTTCAGCGGCCGGCTCAGCTACGACACCAATATCAACACAGTGCAGGAAATATCGCACAGCTACCTTGAAGACATCGCCACGCGTGAGGCGACGACCATTTCAGAAACACTGCGCGGCGTTATGAACATGACGTCCATCTTTGCGCTGCAGACGCGCAGCGCCCTTCTGACGGAGGCGACGCCGACGGGGGCAGAACGGTCGCGTTTTGTGTTCGATAAAAATGGCGCGTTCCGAACCACAAGAGACAACGGAACGACGGCGTCCTACTTCAGTGGTATCGTGCCGATTGATGACGCGGCGCTGGCAAAGGTCTGGCGGACGCAACGGCTCGACCCATTGATGGCCGATATCAAGAACAGCAATCCGCTGGTGTCCCAAGTCTATTTCAACACGTTTGACAGCTACAACCGCATCTACCCGTATATCGATACGTCGACTTATCCCGCGCGCATGAACATCCCGTCCTTCAATTTTTATTTTGAGGCGGATTCAGCTCATAATCCCAAACGCAAATCGGTCTGGACCGACGCCTATATCGACCCAGCAGGGCAGGGCTGGATGGTCTCCTCCATTGCGCCGGTCTATATCGGCAACCGCCTCGAAGGCGTGGTCGGCATTGATGTCACGATCCGGTCTATCGTCGACCATCTTCTGGCAACAGATCTGCCTTGGAATGCTTACGCAATGCTCGTCGGGCGCGATGGCACAATCATTGCTCTGCAACCGTCGGGGGAAAAGGACCTTGGCGTCCGCGAACTCACGGACCACAGCTATGCCAAGGCAATTGCGAAGAACACCTTCAAGCCTGGTCAGTTCAACCTGTTGAAGCGGGAAGATACCCGGGCACTTGGCAAGGCGGTGTTCGACAAGGGGCGCGGCTACGTCCATTTCAAACTCGGCGGATCAGAGCGTATCGCCGCTTTTGCTCAAGTAGACGGCCCGGCCTGGCATCTTATCGTTGTTGGCAACGAAACCAACATCAACCAGACGGCCGACAATCTGCGTGCACAATATACGCGGGCAACCGTCATCATGTTGGTGATCCTCGTGCTCTTCTATCTCGGCTACTTCGCATTCCTCTATGTGCGGTCGCGCCGGATGAGCCATGTCGTCGCTCAGCCGCTCGAACAATTGTCCGGCGTGGTCGAAACTATGACGCGCGGCGGGAAAGACCCAGAATTCAGCGGGTCGCAAGTCGAAGAGATTGACCGGTTCGGCATGCATCTGATGGATGTCCACAGGAAGCTGTCTGCGGCCGAAGCCC
This sequence comes from uncultured Sphingomonadales bacterium, assembly GCA_903839675.1. GTDB lineage: Bacteria > Pseudomonadota > Alphaproteobacteria > Sphingomonadales > Sphingomonadaceae > Aquisediminimonas. Next base: position 136,814 of record CAIMDB010000035.1, on the reverse strand, counting down.
GCAGCCAAGCGCAGGAAAAGCTCGTGGCGGCAGCGCTTGAAAAGGAACGTGAAGCCAACGAAACCCAACGCCGCTTCATGCGCGTCATGAGCCACGAAATCCGTACACCGCTTGCCGTCATTGATTCCAGCGCGCAAATTCTGGAACGCCGGGCGAGCAGTTTGGAACCGACAGGCGTTATTGAGCGCGCCCAAAAGATGCGCCGATCAACCGGGCGAATTGCAGGCCTGCTGACGCGTCTTGTTCGTCTTCTGGACATTGATAGCGGCAAGGGCAAAGCGCCGATGGCGGCGGTTGACCTCGGCAAATTGATTGTCGAAGTTTGCAATGAATTCAAAGCGACCGGAGTGGATCGCGCCTTCAATGTTTTTGCAGAACCCGAACTTGTCGTTCTTGCTGACCAAGAACTGATGCGCCTGACGCTGATTGCGGTCCTTGAAAATGCGGAAAAATATTCGCCGCCTGAAAAGCCGATTGATGTCCGTGTTGAACGCAAGCAGTTCAACGCGATTATAACCGTGACAGACTATGGCAGTGGCATTGCGGAAGAAGATAAGCCGCACATTTTTGAACGTTTTTATCGCGGAGCCAACGCGACCGGCACCACGGGGTCTGGCATTGGCCTGCATCTGGCCAGTGTCTTTGCGACCACAAACCGGGGCGAAATCCGTGTGGCAGATGGAGAGGATGGCGGCACCTGCGTGTTCCTCCGCTTCCGTCTTGCCGGTGCATCGCGCAAGTCCAAGCGCCCAGAAGATAAGCGTACCGAAGAGGTGACAGAATGACCGACGCCCGCATCCTCATCGTTGAGGACGAAGAAGCTCTCCGGCTCGATCTTGTCGATCTGCTGCAGGGCGATGGATATGATGTGCTCGACCGGGGCGATGGCGGAGAGGCGATTGCCGCTATTGAACTCTATCGCCCGCGCCTTGTGGTGTGCGACGTTCAGTTGCCCAGCCTTGGCGGCATTGGCATCCTGAAGGCGGTGCGCAGCTCGCGCATCGCATCTCCGATCATGATCATGATGACGGCCTATGGCGACCATGAAACGATTGAAACGCTGCGCAGCCTTGGCGCGAAGGAATGCCTGATCAAGCCAGTGTCGTTTGATGAATTGTTGGCTGCTATTGAGCGAAATCTCTCAGGCGTCGAGACGCGGGTGACGGTACAAGCCGCAGCTGATGTCCCTCCTGCCTCAGCTATGCGAACGGCATCGGTTGCAACTGATGCGCCTGCCATTTTGGTGGTCGAAGACGAAGCCGACCTTGCTGAAGAGATGGCAGAGTTGTTCGACAGCTTCGGACATGTTGCTGCCTGCGCTGGCACGGTCGATGCAGCCCTTGCCAAGCTGCGGGAATATCCATCGCTAAAGGGTGCGCTGGTTGACCTGGGGCTGGGCACGGAAAGCGGGCTGGATTTGATCCGTCGGGTTGCCCAAGATCCAGAATTGGCCGCCCGTCATATCAAGTTTCTGGTGCTGAGTGGCCGCACGCCTGATGCCGGAGAGATTTCCGCTCTGCCGATCATGCCAACAGGCTGCCTGTCTAAGCCCGCACGGATCGCCGATATTGTGAGCTTTGCAAACGGGCTTTGACGTGCCGCGCTTCAGCGCGCGGCAGATCTGCCAACTTCGTCTAGCCGGATGGTGAGGCTTGGGCCTTCTGGGGCCGCCTGCAAGCCGTGCATTATTTCCACTGCGGCCGTTTGAACGGAACCAAAACGATCCTCGATGATGAGCGTGGCGGTCCATGCCGAGCAGCTGATAATCGCAGCAAGGTGAACAAAATCCAGCATTGTCGCGCGTTCAGCTATTCTGTGAAGGCCGATGGATTTGCGTGTCATCTCTGAACCCTTCGGGCGAGCCCAAAAAAAGGACGCAGGTGGAGCGGGTCCACCTGCGTCATGACTGTCATTATGCGTAGTGACAAGTTTGTGCGACCCGAGCGTGGAAAACCACGTTCAGAGGTTTAACGTCTGTCATCGGCTCCGCGCGCTCAACCGGAAGCGATGCCAGTTTGGCGTCGTTGCGATAGGAAAGGGTCGGTTAACCGTGAAAGCGGCTATGTTTCTGGGCCTTGGTCAAAATCATGTCCTGTCATTTTGGCATCGAAAGTTGGGCGCTGCCCCTAAAGTTCTGGACCGAACAGTCCAGACTGGGGGGCTTGGGCGTCCGGACGCGAGTCGGAAAAGCCTGAAAGAGTGATCCCCAGCAGCCGCACACCCTGCGGCAATGGCATCAACCCGTTCAACAGCAGCGCCACAATGTCGCGAATGGTATCGGCATCGCTGACCGGGCGGGAAACCGTGCGGCTGCGGGTGACGGTGCGAAAATCGGCATAGCGGAGTTTGAGTGTGACCGTTTTTCCCGCAAGATCGCGACGGCTGCAAAGGCGCGAGACTGTTTCGATAAGCCCATGCAGTTCCGCCATGCACGCTTCATAGGTCGTCAGGTCGCTTCGGAACGTTGTTTCGCTGCCAATGGATTTGCGTTCCTGATTGGGATTGACCGGTCGGTTATCGATGCCGCGCGCCGCCCAATAATAATAATGGCCTGCTTTACCGAACTTGAGCTGCAGGAAATCTAGGCTGCGGGCGCGCAAATCTTCTCCGGTGATGATGCCATAGCCTTCCATTTTCGCCGCTGTCGCGGGGCCGACCCCATGGAATTTGCGCACCGGCAGCGCGGCCACAAAGTCCGCGCCCTGTGCAGGTTTGATGACATAGAGCCCGTCGGGCTTGTCCATGTCTGAGGCGATTTTGGCGAGGAACTTGTTGTAAGACACGCCTGCCGATGCCGTGAGGGACGTCTTCGCCTTGATCTGGGCGCGGATGGCCTCGGCGATGCGTGTGGCGGATGGTTCGCCCTTCAGGTTTTCAGTGACGTCCAGATAGGCTTCATCGAGGCTCAGTGGCTGGACGAGGGGCGTCCAAGACAGGAAAATGTCTCTGATCTGGCCGGACACGTGCCGATAGACTTCAAAGCGAGGGGGCACGAAGATCAGGTCGGGGCAAAGGCGCCGTGCGCGGGCCGAAGGCATGGCAGACCGGACGCCGAAGGTGCGGGCTTCATAACTGGCCGCCGCCACAACTCCCCGGGCGCCGCCGCCGCCGACCGCAACAGGCTTTCCGCGAAGTTCTGGCGCATCACGCTGTTCGACCGACGCAAAAAAGGCGTCCATGTCGATATGGATCACCTTTCGGATGTGCGCCTCGTCCATTCTTCCCGCCGGTTCAATCGTTCCTTTTATGTTCCCTATCGCGATTGCGGCGGGTCGTCAAAGGATAGGCGGAAGGGGATTTAGGCGTCTGGCTCGGCTGCAGGGTTTGCGCGGACGATATGGTCCAGCACAGCGGCATGAAGGGCGGGGCGGAAAGCCATTCCCGCTTCGCCGTCCTTTGCCCAGACAATCTCTGCGTCGAAAGAATTATAGTTGCCGAAGGACAAGAGCAGATACCCGCAGCGCGGCGACGGGCCAGTGTAACGTACGCGGCAGCCCACCGATGTGATGTCAATCACTTCGGCATCCATTTTGAGGCCGTTCGTCCAGCGCAGCTTGCACGGCATCGACACCGGCCAACGCGGTTCTCTGCGGTCTTCAGCAATAGGACTTGTGATAGACATTCGAACCCCCACTGTTCGCAAAATCCATTAAAACCAAATTGGATTAATAAAGCGTGATTATGGAGGTTTTATTTGAGTGCGCTGGCCTTAGGGATTGGTCCGCATGCCAGCATATCGGGCGGGTGAGACTCTGCTTGCCGTCCGGCGCGCGGCAGGCTATAGAGCCATTGTCTTCTCGACATCGTTATAAATGTTGAGGTCGGAACCAACCGGTTCCGGCGCCGAGACTGCATTGTTTTTTACGCGACCAAATTGACGGAGACCCGATGGCGGATATCGCCGCATTGACAGCACTCATAGAACCTCTGGCGGATGCTCAGGGGTTGCGGCTTGTGCGCGTCAAGATGTTCGGCGGCACGACCGACCCCACGCTGCAGGTGATGGCCGAACGGCCCGACACGCGCCAGCTGGTCATCGAGGACTGCGCCGCCCTGTCACGCGCCATATCCGACTTGTTCGACGAGCTTGACCCCATTGAGGAAGCCTATCGGCTGGAAGTCAGCTCCCCCGGCATTGACCGTCCGCTCACCCGGCTGGAAGATTATGCCGACTGGAAGGGCTTTGATGCCCGCGTGCGCATTCCAGACGGTTTTGAAGGCCGCAAGCAGGTCGAAGGCCGTCTTTGCGAGCTGGAAAATGATGTGATTGTCATCATCACGTCGAAAACGCGCGAAACAGTGCGCATACCCTATTCCGTGATCGGTACTGGCAAGTTGTTGCTGACCGATGCGCTCATCAAAGCCACCGCGCCGCTCTCTTCCGAGGGTGCGGACGTCATTTCTGTGGAAAGGTAAGACCCATGTCCAACGCCGTCTCTGCCAATAAGGCTGAGCTTCTTGCTATTGCCGACGCGGTTGCCCGCGAAAAGCTGATCGACAAGGCGATCGTGCTTGAGGCGATGGAAGACGCCATCCAGCGTGCCGCCCGTGCACGGTATGGTGCTGAAAATGACATCCGCGCGAAGATCGATTCGACGTCCGGCGACATGCGCCTGTGGCGCGTCGTTGAAGTCGTTGAAGAAGTAGATGACTATTTCAAGCAGGTCAGCCTGAAGGACGGCCAGAAGCTGCAGCCGGGCGCCGCGCTTGGTGACTTCATTGTTGATCCGCTGCCCCCGATTGAGTTCGGCCGCATCGCGGCTCAGGCCGCCAAGCAGGTGATCTTCCAGAAGGTCCGCGATGCTGAGCGTGAGCGTCAGTTTGAAGAGTTTAAGGACCGTGCGGGTGAAATCATCACCGGCGTCGTCAAGCGCGTTGAGTTCGGCCATGTCGTGGTTGATCTTGGTCGTGCCGAAGGCGTTATCCGCCGCGATCAGCAGATCCCGCGCGAAGTGCTCCGCATTAATGACCGCGTCCGCGCGCTCATCTTCAATGTCCGCCGTGAAAACCGTGGACCGCAGATTTTCCTGAGCCGCGCGCATCCTGATTTCATGCGCAAGCTGTTCGCACAGGAAGTGCCGGAAATTTACGACGGCGTTATCGAGATCAAGGCCTGCGCCCGTGATCCCGGAAGCCGCGCCAAGATTGGCGTCATCAGCCATGACGGTTCCATCGATCCGGTCGGTGCCTGCGTCGGCATGAAGGGCAGCCGCGTTCAGGCGGTTGTGCAGGAACTTCAGGGCGAAAAGATCGACATCATTCCCTGGTCGACCGACATGGCGACCTTCGTGGTGAACGCGCTCCAGCCCGCTACCGTCAGCCGCGTGCTGATCGATGAAGAAGAAGAGCGCATCGAAGTCGTCGTGCCTGACGATCAGCTCTCCCTCGCCATCGGTCGTCGCGGCCAGAATGTGCGTCTCGCCTCGATCCTGACGGCCTCGGCCATCGACATCATGACCGAGACGGATTCGAGCGAGAAGCGTCAGCGCGAATTCATCGAGAAGTCGGAAATGTTCCAGCAGGAACTCGACGTTGATGAAACGCTCGCCCAGCTGCTGGTGGCCGAAGGCTTCAGCACGATGGAAGAAATCGCCTACGTCCAGCCGGATGAAATCGCCTCCATCGAAGGTCTGGACGATGAAATCGCGTCCGAACTTCAGGAGCGTGCGCAGGAATCGCTGGATCGTCGCGAAATCGCCAACCGTGAGGCTCGTCAGGCTTTGGGCGTTGAAGACGCTCTGGCTGAATTGCCGCATCTGACCGAAGCGATGCTCGTCACGCTCGGCAAGGCCGGCATCAAGACGCTCGACGATCTGGCTGATCTTGCCACCGACGAACTGGTTGAGCGCAAGCGTCGCGATGAAGGTCGTCGTAACCGCACCAACACCACTGAAGCCCGCGGCGGCGTGCTTTCAGATTATGCCCTGTCGGAAGAGCAAGGCAACGAGATCATCATGGCAGCCCGTGCACACTGGTTCGCCGACGAGGAGACCGCCGATGCGGGAACCTCAGCATGAACCAGAACGTCGTTGCATAATTACAGGTGAACGGGGTCCGAAATCGGGCCTCATTCGCCTCGCGGTCGGGCCTGACAATGTTGTCGCGCCTGACGTCCGCGCACGTGCTCCGGGCCGGGGCGCGTGGATTGGCGTTGACCGTCCCGCGCTCGAAGAGGCGATTGCCAAGGGCAAACTGAAAGGCGCGCTTGCGCGTGCGTTTAAGTCAGGCGGCGTGACAGCTCCGGATGATCTGCCCGATCTTATCGAAGCGGCCCTAGCGCGCACTGCGCTTGACCGGCTGGGTCTGGAATCACGGGCGGGTATGCTGCTGACCGGGTCTGACCGGATTGCGGAAGCGGCGCGGGCTGGCAAGGTCCGCCTGCTCATCCATGCCGAAGATGCAGGAACCGATGGCAACCGAAAGCTTGATCAGGCTTGGCGTGTCGGCTCCGAAAGCGAGGGCAGTGGCCAAGCGGGACTGGTAATTACGGCCGGACGCGCTATGTTAAGTCAAGCCTTGGGCCGCGAAAACGTTGTCCATATTGCCGTAACAGACAAGCTGGCAGCCGGTCGTGTCGGGCAAGCGGTAGACCGCTGGCACCATTTTATAGGACGCCAAACTCTCGATGGCCTTGCGCAAAATGCGCCTGAGGTCCACGGGAGCGCGGCGCATGTTGATTTGATTGAAGGACGCGAGAAAAGCGAATGAGCGACTCTAACGACAAACCGAAGCTGGGCATGCGCGCACCGCTGGGTATCAAGCGGACGGTTGAAACCGGCCAGGTGAAGCAGAGCTTTAGCCACGGGCGGTCGAACACCGTTGTGGTCGAAGTGAAGCGCCGTCGCGTCATCGGGAAGCCCGGTGAGGCCGAAGTCGCCGAAACGCCCGCCGTCGCTGAAGCGCCTGTTGTGGCTGAAGCACCCGCGCCCGCGCCGGTCGTTGCCGCGCCACCACCGCCGCCGCCCGCACCTAAGCCTTATGAGCCACCGCTTTCCCGTCAGGAAATGCAGGCCAAGTTGCTGCGTGAGGCAGAAGAAGCGCGTCTGTCGATGCTGGAAGAAGCCCGTCGCCGCGAAGATATTCAACGGCGCGAATCCAGCGAAGATGAAAAGCGTCGCGCCGAAGATAATCGCAGGGCCGAAGAAGCCGCTGCTGAGGCGGCCCGTGTTCTGGCTGAAGAAGAAGCCCGTCAGGCGGTTCTCGCTGCCGAGCGTGCAGCCAATGCGCCCGCCGCTCCGGCGCCGACAGCCCCCATTGGCGATGATGATGATCGTGGCGCCCGTCGCCCCGGTGGTGCGCCTGCGCGTCCCAACCGTGGCCGTGTCGTCGATGACCGCCGTCAGCATGGAAAGCTGACCGTCACGCGCGCTTTGGGCGACGATGGTGACGTTCGGGCCCGCTCGCTAGCCGCCCTTCGTCGCTCGCGTGAGAAGGACAAGCGCGCCCATCAGGCAGGCCCGTCCGTCAAGCAAGTCCGTGATGTGCAGGTGCCGGAAGCGATCACCGTTCAGGAACTCGCAATCCGTATGGCCGAACGTGGTGCTGACCTTGTGAAGGCACTGTTTAAGATGGGCATGCCCGTCACCCTGACGCAGACCATTGATCAGGACACCGCTGAACTGCTGGTGACCGAATTTGGCCACAACATCGTCCGCGTGTCGGATTCCGACATCGACATCGTCAATGAGGTAGATGTGGATGCCGATGAAACGTTGCAAACGCGCCCACCGGTCGTTGCGATCATGGGCCATGTTGACCACGGCAAGACCTCACTGCTTGATGCCCTGCGTGGCACCGATGTCGTCTCGGGCGAAGCGGGTGGCATCACACAGCATATCGGCGCCTATCAGCTGACGATGAAGGACAAGTCGAAGATCACCTTCCTCGACACGCCGGGCCACGAAGCCTTTACCGAAATGCGCGCCCGCGGTGCGAACGTGACCGACATTGTCGTGATCGCGGTCGCTGCTGATGATGGCCCCAAGCCGCAGACGGTGGAAGCGATCAATCATGTGAAGGCCGCTGGCGTTCCTATGATCATCGCCATCACCAAATGCGATAAGCATGAAGCCAATGCCCAGAAGGTGCGCGAGCAGCTGTTGCAGTATGACGTGGTTGTCGAAGCCATGTCGGGTGACGTGCAGGATGTCGAAGTCTCGGCCAAGGCCAAGACGGGGCTTGATGACCTGATTGAAAAGATCCAGCTCTTGGCTGAAATCTCTGAACTCAAGGCCAATCCGGACCGGACTGCCGAAGGCAAGGTGATCGAAGCCAAGCTCGACAAGGGCAAGGGTCCGGTTGCAACGATCCTCGTCCAGCGCGGTACGCTTAAGACTGGCGACATCTTCGTCGTTGGCGCTGAAAGCGGTCGCGTTCGTGCGATGACGAACGACAAGGGCATGCAGATCAAGGAAGCTGGTCCGTCCATGCCGGTCGAAGTGCTCGGCCTGACGGGAGTTCCGCAGGCGGGTGACACGTTGACCGTCGTCGAAAGCGAAGCACGCGCCCGTGAAGTCGCGGCCTATCGTGCCGAAGTCGCCACGCGCAAGCGGACCGGCAGCGGCCCGGCCTCGCTGGAATCGATGTTCTCCGCGCTCAAGGAAAAGCAGGCGCAGGAATATCCGCTGGTCATCAAGGCAGACGTGCAGGGCACCGTGGAAGCGATTGTCGGCAGCCTCGCCAAGATCCCGAACGAAGACATCAAGGCCCGCGTGCTGCATGCAGGCGTTGGCGGCATCACCGAAAGCGACGTCACACTGGCGCGCGCATCGGGTGCGCCAATCATCGGCTTCAACGTTCGTGCCAATGCCAAGGCCCGCGAAATTGCCGAACGCAATGGCGTTGCGCTGAAATATTACGACGTCATCTACGATCTGCTTGACGATATCCGCGCCGGCATGGCCGGTCAGCTTGGCCCCGAATATTTCGAAACGGTCGTTGGCCGCGCCGAAATCAAGGACGTCTTCCCCGCAGGCAAGCATGGCAAGGCGGCTGGTATCCTCGTCGTCGATGGCTTCATCCGCAAGGCGCTGCGCGCGCGCATCACCCGCGACGATGTCATCATCTACAACGGGTCGATCTCCTCGCTGCGTCGCTTCAAGGACGATGTCCCCGAAGTTCGCGCCGGTCTGGAATGTGGTGTGACGTTTGAATCGCACACTGACATCAAGGCGGGTGACTACCTCGAAACCTTCGAGGTCGAAGAACGCGAACGCACGATTTAACCGGTATCCCTCTCCCTATGGGGGGAGGGAGCGGAGACCGTTATGACCAATACTGACGAAACCCGGTCTGTCCGCGTCCTCCGCGTGGGGGAGCAGGTGCGCCATGTGCTTTCCGAAATCCTGATGCGCGGTGACGTGCATGACGAATTGCTGGCAAAGCACCCCGTCTCCGTCACCGAAGTGCGCATGTCACCTGATCTGCGTCACGCAACGGTGTTCATCAAGCCGCTGCTCGGCAAGGATGAGGCAGCTGTGCTGAAGGCGCTGCGGACCAACACGGCCTATCTCCAGCGCGAAGTCGCGTCACGCGTGCAGCAGAAATATGCCGCAAAGCTGAAGTTTCTCGCTGATGAGAGCTTTGATGAAGGTACCCATATCGACACGCTGCTGCGCGCGCCCAAAGTGGCGCAGGACCTGACCAGCGACGAGTAATGGCCAAGCTCTATTTCTACTATGCCAGCATGAATGCCGGGAAATCGACCACGCTGCTGCAGGCCGATTTCAATTATCGCGAACGCGGCATGGAAACGCTGCTGTGGACCGCAGCGCTGGACGACCGCTATGATGCCGGCGTCATCACCAGCCGTATCGGTCTGCAGGCGGACGCGCATAAATTCACGCCCGATACGGATCTTTGGGCCGAAGTGACCGCTGAGAACGCAACCCGCCCCATCGCCTGCCTGTTGCTCGATGAAGCGCAGTTCCTGACGCGGGAGCAGGTGCTCCAGCTCGCCCGGTTGGCCGATGAGGCGAACATTCCTGTGGTGGCCTATGGTCTGCGCACCGATTTTCAGGCGGAGCTCTTTCCGGGTTCAGCGGCACTGCTTGGCATTGCCGATACGCTGGTTGAACTGAAGGCCGTGTGCGAATGCGGGCGCAAGGCGACCATGAACCTGCGCGTCGATGCGGCGGGCAACGCCGTCAAGGAAGGTGCGCAGACAGAGATTGGCGGCAATGACCGCTATGTCGCGCTGTGCCGCAAGCATTTCATGGAAAAGGTCCGTGGCTGACGCGCCAGACGCGCTCCATGGCTGGATCGTGATCGACAAGCCGCTCGGCATGGGGTCCACCAATGTCGTTTCCTGGGTGAAGCGTGCCCTGCGGGAAGGCGGCTATGCCAAGGTCAAGGTTGGCCATGGCGGCACACTTGATCCGCTCGCGACCGGCATCCTGCCTGTTGCGCTGGGCGAGGCGACCAAACTCGCCGGTCGGATGCTTGATGCGTCGAAGGTCTATGACTTCACCATCACCTTTGGCGCGCAAACCGATAGCCTCGATTTGGAGGGTCAGGTCATTGCGCAGAGCGACGTCAGGCCAACATTGGCCGAAATCGAGGCGAAGCTGCCCGAGTTCACCGGGCCGATCACGCAAATCCCGCCTGCCTTCTCGGCGCTGAAGGTGGACGGCAAACGCGCCTATGATCTGGCCAGAGCGGGCGAAGACGTTGTCCTCGCCGGGCGGGATGTGGTGATCCATTCTCTCCAAATTCACGAGCCCCTCTCCTTTAGGGGAGGGGTCGTCGGGGCAGGCGTCAACGTGGACAGGCCCCACCCCAACCCCTCCCCTGAAGGGGAGGGGCTTATTGAGGAGATCACCCTCACAGCCTATGTCTCCAAAGGCACCTACATTCGCAGCCTCGCCCGCGATATTGCCTTGGCACTCGGCACGTTCGGCCATGTCACCATGCTCCGCCGTGTGCAGGCAGGGCCGTTTGGCCTCGAAGGCGCGATTTCGCTGGACAAACTGGACGAAAACGCTAAGGCCCGCACCCTTGGCGAGCTTGTATTGCCATTGAGAACAGCGCTGGACGACATCCCGGCGCTTGCTCTCGAAGCCGGTCAGGCCGCAGCGCTCCGTCAGGGGCGTGTCCTTTCCGGGGTTGCCGCACCCGACGGCCTTCATCTTGCAACGCTGGCCGAAGTGCCCGTCGCGCTGGTGGATGTGCAACAGGGCACCGTCACGGTGGAACGCGGCTTCAACCTCTAAAAGCCCGATGTCGAAGGAAATGAAGACATGACGATTACCACTGAGCGCAAAGCCGAACTCATCAAGGAACACGCCCGCACCGAAGGCGACACGGGGTCTCCCGAAGTCCAGGTCGCGATCCTGACCGAGCGCATCATCAACCTGACCGAGCACTTCAAGACGCACGCGAAGGATAACCACTCGCGTCGCGGCCTGCTGACGCTGGTCAATACCCGCCGTTCGCTGCTCAGCTATCTGAAGAAGATTGATCAGGAGCGCTATCTGGCGCTCATCGCGAAGCTCGGCCTTCGCAAGTAATTGGAAGGGCGCCTCCGGGCGCCCTTTTGACATCCGGAAGACTTTTCCGGAGTTTATTCCGGCCTGCCGCAATTCGGTGACAGGTGCGGTTGCGCGGACCAGATGTCCGCATTTGAAGGAAGCCGGCAGGCATAGGGCCGCCGGTTTGAAGGAAAAATGATGTTCAACACGAAAACTGTATCCATCGAGTGGGGCGGACAAACCCTGACACTCGAAACGGGCAAGGTTGCCCGTCAAGCCGACGGCGCGGTCATCGCGACCCTCGGCGAAACTGTTGTCCTGTGCGCCGTTACGGCCGCAAAGAAGGTGAAGGAAGGGCAGGACTTCTTCCCGCTCACCGTCAACTATCAGGAAAAGTATTCGGCTGCCGGCCGTATTCCCGGTGGCTTCTTCAAGCGTGAACGTGGCGCGACGGAAAAGGAAACGCTGGTTTCCCGCCTGATCGACCGTCCGATCCGTCCGCTGTTCCCAGAAGGTTTCTACAACGAAATCAACTGCATCGCGCAGGTGCTTTCCTATGATGGCGAAAATGAGCCTGACATTCTGGCGATGGTTGCTGCGTCGGCTGCGATGACGCTGTCGGGCGTGCCTTTCATGGGCCCCATCGGCTGCGCACGCGTGACGTACCTCAACGGCGAATACATCCTGAACCCGACCGACGAACAGGTTGCCGAAGGTGATCTCGACCTCGTCGTCGCGGCCACTTACGACGCCGTGATGATGGTGGAATCCGAAGCCAATGAGCTTTCGGAAGAAATCATGCTCGGTGCCGTTCTGTTTGCGCATGATGGCTGCCGCGATGTCATCAAGGCGATCGTGAAGCTCGCTGAACAGGCTGCCAAGGAACCTTGGGACATGCCAGCTCAGGCTGATCTCGGTGCTGCCAAGGACAAGCTCAAGAAGCTGATCGGCAAAGACATTGCCGCGGCCTACAAGCTGACCGACAAGTCGGCCCGTGCCAACGCGCTCAACGAAGCACGTGGTAAGGCCAAGGACGCTTTCGCTGACGCCACTCCGCAGGACCAGATGGCCGCGCAGAAGCTGATGAAGAAGCTAGAAGCGGAAATCGTCCGTGGCGCCATCCTCAAGGACGGCACCCGCATCGACGGCCGCACCACCACGCAGATCCGTCCCATCGTCGGTGAAACGCACTTCCTGCCGCGCGCGCATGGCTCTGCTTTGTTCACGCGTGGGGAAACCCAGACGATCGCGACCTGCACCTTGGGCACCAAGGACGCAGAGCAGATGATCGATGGTCTTGGTGGCCTGCGCTACGAAAACTTCATGCTGCACTACAACTTCCCGCCCTATTCGGTCGGTGAAGTCGGCCGCTTCGGCGCGCCGGGTCGTCGTGAAATCGGCCATGGTAAGCTCGCCTGGCGCGCGCTTCACCCTGTGCTGCCGACCAAGGAAGAGTTCCCCTATACGATCCGCCTGACCAGCGACATCACCGAGTCCAACGGCTCGTCGTCGATGGCATCGGTCTGCGGCGGCTCGCTTGCGATGATGGATGCCGGTGTGCCGATCAAGCGCCCCGTTTCCGGTATCGCCATGGGTCTCATCCTCGAAGGCAAGGATTTCGCGATCCTGTCCGACATTCTGGGTGATGAAGATCATCTGGGCGACATGGACTTCAAGGTCGCCGGCACGTCCGAAGGCATCACCACGATGCAGATGGACATCAAGATTGCCGGCATCACGAAGGAAATCTTCGAAAAGGCTCTGGCCCAGGCGAAGGAAGGCCGCGCGCACATCCTTGGCGAAATGGCGAAGGCACTGAACGAAGTCCGCAGCGAACTTTCGGCACATGCTCCGCGCATCGAAACGATCACGATCGACAAGTCGAAGATCCGTGACATCATCGGTACGGGCGGCAAGGTCATCCGCGAAATTGTCGCCACCACAGGCGCCAAGGTCGACATTGATGATGAAGGCGTGATCAAGATCTCGTCGTCGGACATCGATCAGATCGAAGCCGCCAAGAAGTGGATCCTCGGCATCGTTGAGGAAGCTGAAGTCGGCAAGGTCTATGACGGCAAGGTCGTCAACATCGTTGATTTCGGTGCTTTCGTGAACTTCATGGGTGGCAAGGACGGTCTCGTCCACGTGTCCGAAATGCGCAACGAACGCGTCGAAAAGCCGACTGATGTCGTTTCCGAAGGTCAGGCCGTGAAGGTCAAGGTCCTCGAAATCGATCCGCGCGGCAAGGTTCGCCTGTCGATGCGCGTCGTCGATCAGGAAACCGGTGCGGAACTCGAAGACACCCGTCCGGCCCGCGAACCGCGCGAACCCCGCGCTGATCGTGGCGACCGCGGTGATCGTGGTCCCCGTCGTGACGGCGGTGGCGGTGATCGCAAGCGTGGCCCTGGTGGCGGACGCGGCGGTGATCGTGGCCCACGTCGGGAAAGCTCGGAAGGCAATGAAGGGGGCAACCCCGATCACATGCCTGCGTTCCTGAAGAGCGACGACTGATCGTCCTGCTTTTTAGCAACGAACACAAAGAGGGGTCGCAGAAATGCGGCCCCTTTTTTGTTGGGTTCTCTAATAACGCGCCAAAGAAACCGGGCGCCCTGAGCTTGTCGAAGGGCCGTCCTTCCTGAGCGTTGATCTCGGAGGAGAACAACGCCCACCCTCTAACCAAAGGCAGGACGGGGCTTCGACAGGCTCAGCCCAAACGGGGGAGGGGCAAGGGCCCAAATACGTGAACCCTTCGTACGTTCAATCCAGTGCGACAGTCTCCACCGCAGGTTTGCGCGCACGGTGCAAAGCATCAATGCTGAAGATGGCAATGGCGGTCCAGATCAGCGCGAAGCAGGCGAGGCGGGCGGCGTTGATCGGCTCATTCCACACAAAGATGCTGAGGAAGAACACGATGGTCGGCGACATATATTGGACAAAGCCGAGCGCGGTGTAGCTCATCCGCCGTGCGGCGGTGGCGAACATCAGGAGCGGAATGGCGGTGACAAGCCCGCTGCCCATCAGCAACAGGTTGGTGTCGGTCGAGCTGCCAAAACCGCCCTCGCTCGCCAGCCCACCGGCCAGAGCCAGACACGCAAGCGGGGCAAGCAAAGTGACTTCCACGGCCAGTCCCGGCACAGCCGATACAGGGGCCATCTTGCGGACGAGACCATAGCTCCCGAAACTGAGCGCCAGTGTCAGGCTGATCCAGATGGCGCCGGGTTCCTGAAATAGCATGATGCCGACGCCGGTGGCCGCCACGCCCACGGCAAGCGCCTGTGGGCGGTTCAGCCGTTCCTTTAACACGATACGGCCCAACAGGACGTTGACGAGCGGGTTGAGATAATAACCCAGACTGGTGGCCAGCACCTGCTGGTGCATCACCGCCCACATATAGACAGTCCAGTTGATCGAAATGAGCGCAGAGCTCAGCAACATGACACCCAAAAGGCGCGGCTGCGTCATCGCCGCACGATAATCATTCCATTGTTTGAGCCCGAACACGCAGGCAAGAGCGACCGGCAGAGACCATAAGATGCGATGCGCCAGCACTTCAAAGGCAGACAGCGCGCCAAGAAGCTTGATGTAGATCGGCATCGCCCCCCAGATGGCGTAAGCACCGAGTGCAAAGGGCAGGCCACTTTTCGGGGTTTTGGCGGAGGATGTCATCTCCGCGCCATGGGCGGGCAGGTGGGCAGCGTCAAGGCAGCGGGGATGGCAGGGCTATCTGTCTCCATTGTCGCAGCGACGCATTTTTCACTTTCCTACAGCAAGGCAGACAAGGCATGTTCATGCATATGAAGAATCTCACCGCCTCCTTTGCCTCCACAGCCGCGCGGCTGGGAGCCGCGCAAAAGCGGGTCCCCCCTTTTTTGCAGATCTTGGGCCTATGTCTTTTGAAGGCCGCCATGCTTGTCGCGCTGGTGATGGCCTTTGCCCCGGCGGAGGCCGCTCAGAAGCGCAAATCCGCGCCACGTCCCGTCGCGCCCCAGCCGGTCGATACCGCCCCCAAAGTGAGGGTCATTCTTGCGACATCGCAGGGCAACATCACCGTCGAGGTCGACCGGGAGCACGCGCCGCTGACCGCTGCTAACTTCCTGCGCTATGTTGACCAGCGCCGCTTTGACGGCACTGTATTTTACCGCGCGATGCGGCTGGGCACGGATGAGGCGGGCAATGGGCAAGGCCTTATTCAAGGTGGCACGCAGAATGACCCCAAGCGTATCCTGAAGCCTGTCGCGCACGAACCGACAACCAAGACCGGCCTCAAGCATCTGACAGGGGCGCTTTCCATGGCGCGCTGGGCACCCGGCACGGCGACAGGCGATTTCTCTATCTTGGTCAGTCCGCTGCCTGCGCTGGACGCGGACCCGTCTCAGCCCGGCGACAATGCCGGCTATGCCGTGTTTGGATATGTGGTGGATGGGATGGATGTTGTCCGGAAAATTCATGCGGCTCCGACGTCTCCCACGCTCGGTGAGGGGCATATGAAGGGCCAGATGCTGGCGCCGACGTTCAAAATTCTGACAGCGCGGCGGGCGCCCACCGTGCAGACGCCGCCTGTTTTGCCAACCGTTCCCATCCGGTAACCTTTGATATTCATTACGAATTTATCGACGCTTTTGGCTTTCCTGCTTTGCCGATCTGAAAAATGACACTACCGTTTCGGAACGATTAATATTCGATCTGGTTATGAGTACGGGCGTTGGTGCGGGAGGTCCCGTACTCAGCTCGTCAGGGGGTAAAAGTGCTCGGTAGCGTAGCAGCATCTAAGGCCGCAAAAGCGGCCGCTTTGTGCATCTGTCCGGTTGTCGGAACGGCGGTTGTGACCACGCAGGTTCCCTCTGTTCGTAAGGCAGTCCATTCAGCAACGGCCCCTAAGCAGGCCAAACAGCCGAAGCGGGCGCGCCTCGCGCTTCGCAAGCCCGTCGCACAGACAGCGCAGGCAGTTCCGGTTTGTGCGGACCCCATTCCGGTGGTGCTCGGGACTCAGCCGATCAAGGTGAGCGCGGCAGAGGCTGAACCCGTCAAGATCTCGCTGGAGGAACCGTCCGCGCCGTCAAAGCCGCAATTGGCCTCATTGTCGTCCGGCCCTGCTTATGCGTTCCGACCGTTGGCCGGCGTGCCGGAGCCTGCGGCGTGGGCGCAGATGCTGGGTGGTTTCGCTATTGTCGGCGCGACAATCCGCTATGCGCGCAAGGCCCGTCCAGCGCCGACAGGCCCCCGCCAAGCCTGACGTAACGTAATCCGATGCGCCATTGCTTTTGCCCGAAAGGCGCTGCAAACGGCCGGTCATGACTGATCCTCAGCAACTTGTTTCCGACCTGACCACGCTCCTCACCGTCCAGCGCATGGGCGATGGCTGGTATCTTGGAAAGCGCAAGCCCGGCGGCGTCGGCCGTGTCTTTGGCGGGCAGGTGATTGCGCAGGCCCTGATGGCCGCGCAGGACACGGTGTCGCCCGAACGGATCGCCCATTCGCTCCACGCCTATTTCATGCGGGCCGGAAGCGAAGATTTTGAAATCACCTATCGGGTAGAACGCGATTTTGACGGCGGCAGTTTTTCGACCCGCCGTGTGATCGCGCTTCAGCAGGACAAACCGATCCTCAACCTTGCCTGCTCCTTCCAGAAGCTGGAGGAAAGCTACGAACATCAGGACGCCATGCCGGACGTGGTAGGGCCGGAGAACTTGGCGAATGAAGCTGAGCTTCGGCAGCGCTTTGCAGAAACCATCCCGGAAGAATCGCGGGAACGTTTCACCCAAGCACGGCCCATTGAATATCGCCCAGTGGATCCGCGCGATTGGTTGGGGACCGAAAAGCGCGATCCGGCGGTGCAGAGTATCTGGTTCCGCCTGGCGGCTCCAATTGATGCCGCGCCGGGCATGCACCGCGCCATCCTGGCCTATGCCAGCGACAGCTATCTGCTGGGCACCAGCACGCTTCCGCACGGTGTGACGTGGGTAACGCCGGGCTTCATGTCCGCGAGCTTGGACCATGCGGTGTGGATTCATGACGACGTGAACGTCAATGATTGGTTGCTCTACCATTGCGACAGCCCTTGGGCCGCGCGCGGTCGTGGCTTTAATCGCGGGTCGATCTATACCCGTGATGGCCGCCTTGTGGCCACTTGTGCACAAGAAGGTTTGATCCGTCGGCCCAAAGCGGGCTGATGTGATTCCCAAGCAGGTTGCAATCGTCTAGGCGCGTCCCATGGCTGATGTGATCGACCCGCCCGCAGGCTCTGACGACCCGTTCGACTCGATTGTCGATGCGCCGTTCGATGCTGCGTTGTCGGAACGCTATCTGGTCTATGCGCTGTCCACGATCACCGCCCGTTCGCTGCCCGATCTGCGCGACGGGCTGAAGCCGGTTCATCGTCGCCTGCTCTGGGCGATGCGCCAGCTGAAGCTGGATCCGACGGGGGGCTATAAGAAATCCGCGCGCGTCGTCGGTGACGTCATCGGTAAATATCACCCGCACGGCGATGCCAGCGTCTATGACGCGATGGTCCGCCTCGCTCAGAGTTTCTCGCTCCGCTATCCGCTTGTCGACGGTCAGGGGAATTTCGGGAATATCGACGGCGATAACGCTGCGGCCTATCGTTACACCGAAGCCCGCATGACGCCGGCTGCCATTGAGTTGATGGCAGGTCTTGATGACGGCACTGTCGATTACCGCCCGACCTATAATGGCGAAGATGAAGAGCCGGAGATTTTCCCCGGTCTGTTCCCCAACCTGCTGGCCAATGGCGCGTCGGGCATCGCTGTCGGCATGGCGACAAGCATTCCGCCGCAGAATGTGGCCGAAATCATCGACGCCGCCGTCCATGTGATCGACAAACCCAATTGCGAGCCCTTCGAGCTGATGGAGTTCGTAAAGGGCCCTGACTTCCCCACCGGCGGCCAGCTGGTCGATAGCCCCGCGGCCATTGCAGAAGCCTATGCCACAGGCCGCGGCTCGTTCCGCGTCCGCGCGCGCTGGTCGGTCGAAGATCTGGGCCGCGGGACCTGGGTGATTGTCGTCACCGAAATCCCGTATCAGGTGCAAAAGGGCAAGCTGATCGAAGCGATTGCCCAGATCGTGAATGACAAGAAGCTGCCGATCCTCGCCGATGTGCGCGATGAATCGGCAGAAGAAATCCGGCTCGTCATCGAACCGCGCAGCCGGACGGTTGATCCGGACGTGCTGATGGAAAGCCTGTTCCGGATGACCGATCTGGAAAATAAGTTTCCGCTCAACCTGAATGTGCTGGGGGCAGACCGCACACCGCGCGTTATGGGGCTGAAGGCGGTGCTGGTCGCCTGGCTTGATCACCAGATTGAAGTGCTCATCCGCCGGTCGCAGCACCGGCTGGGAAAGATTGATGACCGGTTGGAGCTGCTCGACGGCTATCTGATTGCTTATCTCAACCTCGACCGCGTGATTGAGATCATCCGCACCGAAGATGAACCCAAGCCGGTCATGATGGCGGAGTTTGGCCTAATCGACCGCCAGGCGGAAGCCATTCTCAACATGCGTCTGCGTAGTCTACGCCGTCTTGAGGAAATGGAACTCAAGGGCGAACGCGACAAGCTGATGGCAGAGCGGGAAGGGCTGGTCGCCCTGCTCGAAAGCCCGGCCAAGCAGAAGACGCGTTTGAAGAAAGATCTTGCGGCACTTCGCACGCGATACGGCCCGGAAACGCCCATCGGCCGCCGTCGCACGCTGGTTGAGGAAGCTGCCCAAGCGCGCGAAATTCCGCTCGAAGCGATGATCGAGCGCGAGCCGATCACCGTCATCATGTCGCAGCGCGGCTGGGTGCGGGCGATGAAGGGCCACGTCGCCCTTGATGCGGCGGATGCGCTGAAGTTCAAAGAAGGGGATGGCGCAGCCTTCGCCTTCCACGCCCAAACGACCGACAAAATCCTGCTCGCCGCCGAAGATGGCCGCTTCTTCACGCTCGGCGCGGACAAGCTGCCCGGCGGCCGCGGCTTCGGGGAACCGGTGCGGCTGATGATCGACCTGCCCGATGGCGTGGGGATCGTGAACCTGCTGCCCGCCCGCGCCGATGAGCGCATCTTGCTCGCCGCCAATGACGGTAAGGGCTTCGTTGTCAAAAGCAGTGAGATCATCGCTGAAACGCGCAAAGGTCGGCAGGTCGTCAACGTTCGTGCGGGCGCCAAGCTCTCCGTTGTGCGGCCGATCCGCGCCGATCACGATTATGTGGCTGCCGTGGGCGATAACCGGAAGCTCGTCGTCTTCCCGCTCAATGAATTGCCCGAAATGGGTCGGGGTCAGGGCGTGACCATTCAGAAATATAAGGATGGCGGCCTATCCGACGTCGTCACCTTCAAGCTGGAAGAAGGTTTGAGCTGGGCCATGGGCGGTGAGACCGGCCGGACGCGGACGGAAAGCGATTTGACGCCTTGGCGCGTGGCGCGCGGTGCAGCAGGCCGGATGCCGCCGCTTGGCTTCCCGCGCGACAACACCTTCGGCTAAATCAGGCTGTCCGCAATCTCCTCGACGCGCTTTGCATCGGGGAAGCCTTCTTCGATCCACTGACACTCTGCAGCTTGCAGGACCCGAGCAACCTCTGGTCCGGCCTGAATGCCACGCGCCACGATGCTGCCGCCGGTGAGCGGAAATCTGGGAGGCGTCCAGCCAAGGATGGTTGCCGCATCTCCGGTGCCGAGCAAGAGCCGGTCTATGGCGGATTCAACACCTAGCCGATAGGCCAGCGCTTTTGGGTTGGTATTGTCATCGACGCTGCGTGAGGCGAGGGTGATCAACTGTTTGCGTTGCGCATTTGAAAGGCGAAGCCGGTTCCCGATGTCTTCCGCCAAAGCGGGGACTGCGGGGAGGAGTGCGGCAAGGCGACGAAGGGCATCGGGTACTAAGGCGAGGGCTTTTTCCCGCTCTAGCAATCGCCCCAAGGGTGCGGCATCGGCAATTTCGGGCAAGACCGGTACGAAGATGCCATTGTCGATCATCAGCCCGATGGCCTCAGCCGGATTGGGCAAGGCGAGTATCGCGAGCAATTCCATGGCAATTCGCTCGCGCGACAAGGCCATCAGATCATTGGCCCGCACCCGGCACGCAGCAAGGCTCTCCGCGTGTGGCGCGCCCTTACCGAAGCGGGCATTGAACCGGAAGAAGCGCAAGATGCGCAGATGATCTTCGGCGATGCGGGTCAGTGGTTCGCCGATGAAGCGCACGACGCCGGCTTCGAGATCGGCCACGCCGCCAAAATAGTCTTGGATATCCCCCGTGTCCGGGTCAGCATAAAGCGCGTTGACCGTGAAGTCGCGGCGGGCGGCGTCCTCCTGCCAATCATCAGTAAAGGTCACCGTCGCGCGCCGCCCATCGGTAGAGACGTCGCGGCGAAGTGTCGTGATTTCAAAGGGCCGCCCTTCAACGACAGCCGTGACCGTCCCGTGGGTAAGGCCAGTTGGCACGCATTTGATCCGCGCGGCGGACAGCTTTTCCATCACCATTTCCGGCAGGATCGGTGTTGCCAGATCAATGTCCTTCGTTACCTGGCCAGCCAAAGTGTCACGCACCACACCGCCGACAAGGCGGACGTCGCCGCCAAGTGCTGCCACAACGGCCTTCAGACCATTGTCTTGGGGAAGGATCATCTGCGCCATGCCAGCCGCTTTGAAAGATTGACGATCATTGCGGCCGTCGCCCCCCAGATGCGCCGATCTTCCCAATGGAGTTCGTAATAGGTTCGGGTTCGGCCATTATAATCCAAAGTGTTCGTCTTATGGTTGGCGGGATCGAGCAGAAAGTCGAGCGGTGCCTCAAAAATCGCGGCCACCTCATCTTCATTGGCAGTCAGATCAAGGTCGGGTGGGATCACGCCGATGACAGGCGTGACCTTATACCCCGTGATGGTGCGGTAGGGGTCCGTCATCCCCAAAATCGTGACGAGCGACGCGGGCAGAGCAACTTCCTCATGCGCCTCACGCAAGGCCGCCGCCACAAGGTCGGCATCTTCCGGATCAACACGCCCGCCGGGAAAGGCCACTTGTCCTGCATGTTTGCGCATCGTTTCCGGTCGCTGGGTCAGAATGACGCCGGGGCGCTCCCGGTCGGTGATTGCCACGAGAACCGCCGCGTCGACGGGAGAGGCTGGACGTTCATTATAATGCCCGTCCCCTTCCAGAAGGTCGACGTCCTGCGCATGCCCGGCAGACAACAGGTCACGGAGCTTAGCGGTCAGGGTCATGTGCCTGCCATCGCAAAAAAGCTGCCGTCGCTCCAAAGGCCCATCGGCTCATGCGCTTCCTCAATCGCCCAGTCGGCGAGCGCGTAGAAGGCTGTCCGCTCGACCCGCGCCTCCATGCCGCCGCGCACCAGCAAGGTCGGGTGCGGGGCGTCGGTTGTTCCGCCAAAGGTCAATGGATGTTCGGCCCCAGCCACGACCAGATCGCCCGTGTTTAGCCGGAACGCCAGTCGGCGCTCGCGCCCCTGACTTTCGCTCTTTACCTCGACCGCAATAAAAGGCGTGTCCTCGACCTCAATGAACAGCTTTTCGGCGGGCGTGACGAGCACGTAGCAGCCATCAGCCTCACGCCGCAGAATCGAGGAAAACAGGCGAACCATGTTTTCGCGCCGGATGGGGGAACCCTGATGATACCAGGTGCCGTCGCGCGCAATGCGCATCTCACTCTCGCCCGATTTGGCCGGCGACCATTGCTCGACCGGCGGCAATTTGTGTTCGGCGGAAAGCTGCGCAATCTCTTCAAGAGACAGGCGGGACAGGTCGGGCAGTGTTTCGGGCATGGGCATGCCCAAGGCTTTAGGCAGCCGCGGCCCGCCTTGCAAAGCCTGTATCGGGTCCAAGCATGCCAACCGGTGCAATCCCGCCCGGACGGCGGATGCGCGCGAGCAGCCGATGCCGCTCAACCGGGCCAGGAACGTCCCAGCCAGCGGTTGCGTCTGCGGTAAAGCCGAAAAAGCGGCCATAATATTCCGGGTCGCCGATCATGACCATCGCGTCGCTGGCACCCGCGTCGGCAGCGTCGAGCAAGCGGACCATCAAAGCCTTGCCGATCCCCTTCTGTTGAGCATCGGGCAAAACCGCGACAGGGCCGACGAGTGTGATGGGGTCCGCGCCTTCATTATGGCTAACAACAACCGGCCAAGCCTGGATGGTGCCGACCAAGCGGTCCTCCTCCATCGCGGCGAAGCTGAGGCTATCGATCGCCGTCACGCCCTCGCGGATGCGATAAGCCGTCCGAGCTTGGCGGTCCGTTCCGAACGCGGCATCCAGCAGCGTCTCCACCTCGGCGGAGGGGGTGGCGGATAGGGGAACAAGACGGATCAAATGCGGGCCTTCGACTCAAGATGGAAGCGGGCGATTTAGGCCCGATGACTGGAAATGGAAGCATGATCGGTTGCGAGTGCTGCAAATTTCTCTATGGGCGCGGGTCATGACCAACCGTTCCAACAGCCTGACCCTAGAAGTTGCCAACCTTGAGGTGCCTGTCCTGACAGGTATCTATTCTGAGGAGACGCATCTGCCGCAGCCGCTGCGCATGTCGGTGAAAGTCGATCTGAAATGTGCCGAGCATTACGCGGCAGATACGCCATTGGCCGCGTCGAAGAACTACATGGATCTAAAGCGCGCGATGACGCACCTGCCCGAAGGTGTGCATTTCGTATTGATTGAGGCTGTGGCAGACCACATCATCGAAACACTGATGGTTCAGGATGACCGCGTGGAGCGTGTTGAGGTGAAGATTGTGAAGCTGGCCATTGCCGATGACGGAGAAGACATCGGCGTCACGCTGGCACGGAGCCGCAATTGAAGCTTGCGCTCGTCACGGCGGGGTTTCACCGCCTTGGCGCTGCGATTGCCGCCCGGCTGGCTGAAAGCGGATGGGCGCTCGCGCTTCACGGGCGAAAGCCGGATCTGCCAGACGCAGCCCTTGCAGCCATCCTTGCGCGTCACAACACGCCTTGGTTTGGTTTCACGGCTGACCTTTCAGATGCGGAGGCTGTGCAGCATCTCATTCCCTCGGTGGAAGCACATTTTGGGCAGGCGCCTGATCTTTTGGTCAATAACGCGTCGCAATTTGAATGGGATGATCCCACCAGCGTGACGCCTGCCTCGCTCAGTGCGCATTTCAATGTGAATGCCGGTGCGCCCGTCACACTTGCAACAGCGCTGGCAAGCCATGTGGCAGAGGGGCAAACAGCAACCGTCGTCAACATTTTGGATCAGCGTATCCGCCATCCCGGCGGAGACCAGCTGAGCTATACGATCTCAAAGCTCGCACTTTTCGGCGCGACGGAAACGCTGGCGCGCGCGCTGGCGCCCAACGTTCGAGTTAATGCGGTCGCACCGGGCCTCGTCATCCCAACGGATGACTACCTGCCGAGCCAGATGGAAGCCCTGCGGGCTGCCATGCCGCTCGGTCGACTTCCTGAGCCCGACGATGTGGCCGACGCGGTCCTCTGGCTCGCTTCTGCTGAAGTTGTCACCGGCCAGACGATTTTCGTTGATGCCGGCGCCTCGCTTAAAAGCTTCGAGCGGGACTTCCTCTTTCTAGGCAAAGACGCCTAGCGGGCACCAGCAGCGTTTCGTGTGCGATTGCAACGACCTAGCCCACCGAGAATCACTTTATAGTCCGCCCTGATCTGGGCGATCGTCTCGGTCGACTGACCGTCCATCGCGGATGGCGGGACAGTGGCGGGCAATGTGCAGGCGATTCTGTACCACAACAGAGTGTTTGGGCGGGGTTGGCTGGTGCCTTCGTCGACAACTTCACCCTGTGAAACGAACCAGCGGGGCTCTTCTCCCGTTTGGCGCTGCACCGATAGCGACACCGGCTTATCTTCGGGGGAGTTGAGGAAGATCTGCGTCTCGCCTTCGCCTGGAATGCTGCCTTCGGAATGGAAGGCGGATGATATTCCACGGACGATCGGCGGTGCGTCGGCTCTCGCTGCCTCCGATAAAATGGCGCGAACAGTGCGCGCGGCGTCAGGTGACCAAGGCACTTGCGCGTCAGGCGCCATCAGCCGGACAAAGGCCGGGCCTGCCGGCATGGCGAAGACCAGTGATTCGGATTTTGTTAACTTTTGGACCTTTCCGCGCGAATCAACGGGCAGGTCGACCAGATATTGGATGCGTTTGGGGACGCCTTCTGTCGCCTTGATCAGGGCAATTACATCCGCGGTGACAAGGTGGCGTGCGAAGCCCGGCCGTACCCCGGCCGACAACTCTTTAGACAAGCGCTTTGCAGATTTGACTTTAACATGCGTTGTGATGGGTGCCGCAAGTGCGAGATCGGCTAAGTCTGGATATTGGTAAGTGCTGGAGACAATGGAGGCGATGCCCTGTTGCGCTGCAGCATTGGCGGTCATAAGCGCGCACGCCGCCGCCATCGATCGTAGCATTTTACTCAACTTCATCTCCATCCGCGCGAGCCTGCGCTTCTACTGCCAAATTGGTCTCATCACTTCTCAGCGCAACGCCGGACAAAACGGATTGCGTCAGTCCGCACTGCGCGATAGACGAAGAGCGTCTGTGTGAATAGAATCCGTAGTTGCAGACGAGATCAGGCGAGGCACGATTTGGTTTAGGCCAACCGGTGGCTCCTGTTGTCGTTTTTTTTGGAGGGAGTGTCGTTTTTTAATGGCCTATGCTGACCAAGAACCGAGCGGCCGGAAGATCTTCGCGATCGGTGCGGTAGCGCTGTTGCATGCTGGGGTGGGCTATGCGCTCGTCACTGGCCTGGCATACAATGCTGCCAAGCAGGTTTACGAAGATCTGAAGACGTTCGACGTGGCGCCCGATGAGCCGGAAAAGCCGGAAGAGCCGCCACCACCGCCGCCCAAGGTTGATTTGCCACCGCCGCCTAAGGTGACGGTGCCACCGCCTGTGAACACGTCACCGATTGTGTCGTCCAACCCAATTCAGGCGATCACTCCGGCAGCGCCGCCGGCGCCACCGGCTCCGCCTGCGGCACCTCCGCCGCCGGCTGCTCCGAAGGTGGCGCAGAGGGCAACGCAGCGTGGCGGTTCGATTTCGGATGAGGATTATCCGTCCTCGTCGATCCGTAACGAAGAAGCGGGCACATCGGTTGCAACCTTTACCATCGGAACTGATGGCAAGGTGACTGCGTGCAATGCTTCGGGTGCAAGCCCGACGTTGGATGCGGAAACCTGCAAGCTTATCATCCGCCGGTTCCGGTTTAAGGCAGCGCTGGATACCAGCGGTCAGCCGATCGCTGAAACCAAGTCACAGCGCGTGACATGGCGCCTGCCGAAATAACAATTTTCCGTTCATTGAATTTGATCAGAATTGAGAAGGAATTTTATTTATGACCACAGCAGCTGAGGCAGCGAACGTCGCTCAGAAGCAGTTCGGCCTGATGCAGGCGCTCGAAGAGGGCGGCTTTGTTTCACAGGCAATTTTCGTCACGCTCGTCGTTATGTCGGCCGTGTCCTGGTACATCATGTTCACAAAGCTGTTCGAACAGAGCAAAGTTCTGAAGCAGAGCAGCGAAGGCGTGTCGAAGTTCTGGACCGCTTCCAGCGTTAAGGACGGCGTCAACAAGTTCGACAAGAACAGCGCATTCCGCCAGATCGTCGATGACGGCCTGCGTGCTGAAGAGCAGCATGGTAAGCTCATCGACTCGCAGGACCAGCACGAATGGATGCAGTCCTCGCTGCAGCGCAGCCAGGATGCGATCAACGCAAAGCTCGGTACGGGCCTCGCCTTCCTCGCAACGGTGGGTTCGACCTCGCCGTTCGTTGGTCTGCTCGGCACCGTTATCGGGATCTACCGCGCGCTGATCAAGATCGGCGCTTCGGGTGACGCGTCGATCGATAAGGTTGCAGGTCCGGTCGGTGAAGCTCTCATCATGACCGCTCTGGGTCTCGTCGTCGCCGTTCCGGCGGTTATGGGCTACAACTGGCTGCAGCGTCGTAACAAGCTCATCGCAGAACGTCTCAGCACGTTCAGCGCTGATCTGCACGGCTACATGATGTCGAACGGCGCTGTCCGTCCGGTCATCGCAGCCAAGGCTGCTGCTCCGGCTGCTGCCAAGCCTGCGGCTCCTGCCAAGGCATAATGCTCGTGCGCGCGGCGGGGTTTCCCTCGCCGCGCCTCCTGCATCCTAGGGCATGGTCCACTTTGGGACCTGCCCAGATGACGAATGTAGAGATAGGAATTAGCCTATGGGTATGAGTGTTGGTGCTGAAGGTGGCGACGACGCCCCGATGAATGAAATCAACACGACGCCCCTCGTGGACGTTATGTTGGTTCTCCTCATCATCTTCCTGATCGCCGTTCCGGTGGTCATCAAGACCGTCGAAGTGAACCTCCCCAAGATCTCGTTCCAGCCGACCACGTCGAAGGCTGAAAACGTGATCCTGACTGTTCGCAACAGCCCGACGACGGGTGCGTGCGAAGTTTATTGGAACGCGACGAAGATGAACTCGACCGAGCTGCTGACCCGTTCAGCAGCACGTTTCAAGGCAGAGGCAGATCGTCTCGGCCCGGATGCGACCGACCCGGAACTGTTCCCGGAAGTTCACATCCGCGGTGACCAGCGGACGCAGTATCGCTGCATCGGTGGTGTCGTTTCGATCATGCAGAGTGCGGGCTTCATCCGCGTCGGATTCATCTCGTCTCCGGTCATGTGACCTGATGCGAAGGGTTGGAGAATAAAACCATGTCAATGAGTGCTCCCAAGGGCGACTCAAATGATCCGATGGTGGAAATGAACACGACGCCGTTGATCGACGTCATGCTCGTTCTTCTCATCATGTTCATTATTACGCTGCCGCCGCCCACCCATGCGGTGAAGATCGACTTGCCGCAGGATTGCGCGCCGAATTGCCCACCGCCGCCGCCGGTATTGCCGACGAAGAACGTTCTTTATGTCAGCCCCGGTGGAGTTGTGACCTGGAACGGCGCTCCGATCACTTGGGCGCAACTGGACCAGAACCTTGCAGATTCTCAGGATCCTGCAAAGTTTGCGGATACGCCGGAACTGCACATGCAGCCGGACCCAATGGCGCCTTATGACGTCGTGGACCGCGTTCTCGCTAAGGCGAAGCGCGCCAAGGTGTCGAAGATGGGCTTCGTCAACAATGAAGCATATCGCGGCGAATTCTGAGGTCTTTCCTCAGAACGAAAAGTTCGGGGCGGTCCTTCGGGGCCGCCCTTTTTCGTTGGGGCAGGCGCAGTTGCCCCCGTCAGTCACGTCAGTTGAAACAGGTCCGCCACCGTGCGACGGCCCATGAGATCTAGAGCGGATGGGGAGAGTTGAATGTCTGTCGATAAGTTGTTTGAGCCGCTGTCCTTCGCTCGTGGGGCGCCAATGAAGAACCGATTCATGCTCGCCCCGCTGACCAATCAGCAAAGCCACGCCGATGGACGGCTTTCCGATGAGGAGTTCCACTGGCTGACCATGCGGGCAAAGGGCGGCTTCGGACTGACGATGACCGCCGCCGCGCATGTGCAGGCGGCGGGGCAGGGCTTTCCGGGGCAGGTTGGCATTTTCTCAGATAATCATCTGGAGGGGCTGACCCGGCTGGCAAGGACGCTGCGCGCGGCAGGATCTCTCTCAGCGGTACAATTGCACCATGCGGGCAATCGGTCTCCCAAGGAATTGGTCGGCACGCCGCTCTGCCCATCTGACCATGCCGAAACCGGCGCGCGCGGGCTGACACTGCCGGAGGTCGAGCAATTGCGTGATGATTTTATTGCGGCCGCAAAGCGGGCGGAGAAGGCTGGCTTTGATGGCATCGAAGTCCACGGAGCCCATGGCTATATCCTGGCCGAGTTTCTCTCAGCAGAGATAAACCGGCGCGACGACCGTTATGGCGGCACCGTTGAGAACCGGTCGCGGATCATCTTTGAAATCATTGATGGCATCCGCGCGACCTGCCGGCCAGACTTCCAGATCGGCTTGCGCTTGTCGCCGGAACGCTTCGGTCTCAAACTCGCCGAAATCCGGGACGTGGCCGCAGAGGCGCTGCGTCAGGAGAAGATCGACTATCTCGACATGTCGCTCTGGGATGTCGCGAAGGAACCCGTTGAAGAGGAGCATCAGGGTCGGACGCTGATGAGCTATTTCACAGACCTTCCGCGCGGCAATGTCCGGCTCGGCGTGGCGGGCAAGATCATGTCGGCAAAGACGGCGGTGGAGGTGCTCGAAGCGGGTTGTGACTTTGCCCTTATCGGGCGTGCGGCCATCTTGCGGCACGACTTCCCAGAGCGGGTCCGTCGTGATGGGGCCTTTGTCTCCCCGTCGCTCCCCGTGACAGCGCAGCATTTGCGGGATGAAGGCCTCAGCACGTCCTTTGTCGACTATATGAAGGGCTGGCCGGGCTTCGTGGAGGCCGAGGCGGCCTGACAGGCGCCCCTAGCTGTCGAACTGAAGCTTTGCCAGGCGTGCGTAGAGTCCGCCCGCTTTGACCAGTGTGTCATGGCTGCCCTCTTCGACGATACGGCCGTCGTCCATCACCACAATACGGTCTGCCGCGCGCACAGTCGCCAGGCGGTGGGCGATGACGATGGTCGTGCGATCGGCCATCAGCTTGTCCAGAGCGTCCTGCACGAGCCGCTCCGATTCTGCGTCCAATGCGGAGGTGGCTTCATCGAGCAGCAAGATAGGTGCGTCACGCAAGATGGCCCGGGCAATAACCAGCCGCTGGCGTTGCCCGCCGGAAAGCCTTGCGCCCCCTTCTCCCATATAGGTATCGAGACCTTCGGGCAGCTTGCGCAGGAACTCTGCTGCATTCGCGGCTTCGGCCGCCGCCCAAAGCATATCGTCGCTCGAGTCCCAGCGACCATAGCGAAGATTGTCCCGCGCGCTGGCGGCGAAGATCACCGTTTCCTGAGGGACCATCGCGATGCGACCGCGCACGTCGGCGGGGTCTGCATCTGGCAAGGCGACGCCATCGACGCGGATGGTTCCGCCCTCAGGATCATAAAAGCGCTGGATCAGCTGGAAGAGGGTCGACTTGCCGGCGCCTGATGGCCCGACAACTGCAACGGTTTCTCCCGGCGCGATGGACAGGGAAAAGTCATGCAGTGCGCTGACTTCCAGACGGGTCGGGTAGCGGAAGGTCACATTTTCAAAGGCGACGCTGCCAAGCGCGGGCTGGGGCAGGGCCACAGGGTTCGCGGGTGCGGCGATGCCCGGGCGCTCTGACAGAAGCTCCGATAGTCGCTGGGCTGCACCGGATGCGCGGATCAGATCGCCAAAGACTTCCGTCAAAGCCGCAAAGCTGCCTGCCACCAGACCGCCGGTGATGACGAACGCGGCGATGGACCCGCCCGTCATGCGCCCGGATTGGACATCGAGGGCACCTTGCCACATCACCATGGTGATGGCCCCGAACATCATGAAGATCATGATCGCTGTCAGCAGGGCGCGAATGCGGATGCGTCGCCTTGCCGTGCCGAACGCGTTTTCAACGGCATTTGAAAACCGCTGGCCTTCGCGGCCTTCCTGTCCAAATGCCTGCACGATCTTCATCGCACCCAGCACTTCGTCCACGATGACACCGACATCGGCAATGCGGTCCTGGCTGCTTTTCGACATGTCGCGAAGGCGTCGGCCCATGAAAAGAATGGGGCCAAGGACCAGCGGAATGCCGATCAGGAGCATCGCCGTGAGGCGCGGCGCGATAGAGAAGAGATAACCAATGCCGCCGATCGCCAACACGAAGTTGCGCAGGGCCACAGATGCGGTCGTCCCGACGACCTGTTCGATAAGCGTCGTGTCAGCCGTCAGCCGCGATGCGACTTCGGCTGGACGGTTCAGCTCAAAATAGCTGGGAGAGAGGCGCAGGAGGTTGTTGACCACTGCGGACCGCAGATCAGCGACCACGCGTTCGCCCAGCCATGACACGAAGTAGAAGCGCGCCGCCGTCGCCAGCGCGAGGATGGACACGATGCCCAGCAGATATTCGAACCATCGGCTGATATCACCGCCCGACTGGCTGAAGCCTTTGTCGATCACGAGGCGGAAGCCATTCGGAATCGCGAGCGTCGCTGCTGCCGCAACAATCAGAGCGGTGATGGCGCCGGCAATGATATGCGGATATTTAGAGGCATAGCCCCAAACCATGCGAAGATTACCGATGGAGCGGGTGGCGGGAGCCTGTGGGGCAGTGTCTGTCATGCACCGCGCCTAGCAGGGCGGTGGAGCCTGCTCAATGACTTGCGGATTTATTGTGCGTTGCACAATGGCGGCAATTGCGGCAAGAATGGCGCGTGCAAAGGAAACATATGCTCTACAGTGCTTATGAAATGCAAAAGGCTTGGTTGGCGGGCGCAAGCGCGTGGGCCTCTGCCACGGCTGAGTGGCTGGGTAACCCGTCAAATCCGATTGGATATATGGGCGGTGGACCTATGTTTTCCGCCGCGCTTGAGGTGTTCGCCCATGCGGCGGCCCCGCGTGGCAAGCCTGCGTTCGATCTGGATCACACGATCATCGATGGCAAGGACATTGCCGTCACCGAAGAGATCGTTCTGCGCAAACCCTTTGGCCAATTGAAGCGTTTCGTTCGCGAAGGGCGCGAAGGCGATCCCAAGCTGCTGATCGTCGCGCCGATGTCCGGCCATTATGCAACGCTGTTGCGTGGCACTGTGGAGCGGATGCTGCCGGGCCACGATGTGTATGTCACCGATTGGCATGATGCGCGCGCTGTGCCGCTGTCCGATGGCCGCTTCGACCTAGACGACTATATCGATTACGTGGTCGCGTTTCTCGAGGAGATTGGCCCCGGCGCACATGTGCTCGCCGTTTGTCAGCCTTCGGTGCCGGTCTATGCAGCTGTTGCGTTGATGTCGGCAGACAAGCATCCCTGCCGCCCCAAGACGCTCACGATGATGGGTGGCCCGGTGGATACACGCCGCGCACCGACCGCGGTCAATCAACTCGCCATGGAACGACCCTTCGCCTGGTTTGAGCAGAATGTGATCGCAAAGGTGCCACAAGGATATGCTGGCGCCGGACGTGAAGTCTATCCGGGCTTCCTCCAGCTGTCGGGCTTCATGGCGATGAACCTAGGCAACCACATGGTCAGCCACTGGCAGATGTTCAAACATCTGGTGGATGGCGACGATGAGAGTGCCGATGCGACCAAGGAGTTTTACGACGAATATCGGTCCGTCTGCGACATGACCGCAGAGTTCTACCTCCAAACGATTGATGAGGTCTTCCAGCGGCACTTGCTCCCCAAGGGTGAGCTTGAGCACCGCGGCCGCATTGTCGATCCGGCAGCCATCACCGATGTTGGCATTCTGGCCGTTGAGGGCGAGCGCGACGATATTTCAGGGATTGGCCAGACCAAGGCCGCGCTCGACATCGCGACCAACCTGCCGGACGCCTTGAAGAACTATTACATCGCCGAAGGCGTTGGCCATTATGGCATCTTCAACGGCGGAAAATGGCGCACGCGCATCGCGCCGGTCGTTGAAGAGTGGATCGCCCGTCACAACTGAGGTGGCGAGCGCCCTAATAGTACCGCATCGTCCAGAGGAGTGTGCCTGCCCACAGCAGCGCACCGATCCATAAGAGCGCAATGATCGCCGCCGCGACCCGACTGACGGGCCGGTGGCTCGCCGCCTCCGCTTCGGCGCGGTGCCGTGCATAGACGTCCGCTGGCACCATCTTCAGGAACAGCCAGACGCCCAGAGGGATCAGGATAGCATCATCCAGCAGGCCGAGAACGGGAATGAAGTCCGGGATCAAATCAATCGGTGACAGCGCATAAGCCGCGACCATGAGGCCGAAGATCCGCGCGGGCAGCGGCACGTGAGGGTCTCGCGCGGATAGCCAGATGGCATGCGCCTCCACCCGGATGTTGTGCGCTATTTCCCGAAAGCTTTTCATGTCGGGATGTTACAGCCCAATATCATCCAGCGACAAGAGGCTTGCATTGCCGCCGCTGCTTGTCGTGTCGGTGGAGGTCACGCGTTCTGCACAGAAACGGTGCAGATAGTTCGGCCCGCCTGCTTTGGGGCCGGTGCCGGAGAGGCCCTCACCGCCAAAAGGCTGGCTGCCGACAATAGCACCGATCATGGAGCGATTGACGTAGAGATTGCCGACGCGCGCGAGGGCCTCAACATCCTCCGCCGTCCGCACAATCCGGCTGTGTAGGCCCATGGTGAGGCCAAAGCCCTTGGCGTTGACGCGCTCGACCGTCTCAGCAAGCTTGCCCGCTTTCCAAGTCGCAACATGGAGGATCGGCCCAAACCATTCGTATGTCAGGTCTTCAACTGAAGCGATGCGGATGAGCGTTGGCGGAACGAAATGCCCTGCATGTGGAGCCGTGACGCTGTGCAGCCAATTGACCTTTTGGGTGTCGCGATATGCCATCAGCTTGGCATAGGCTGCGTCGTCGATCACGGGGCCGACATCGGTTGCAGGATCAGCAGGATCACCGACAATCAGCGTGTCCATCGCGCCGCGCAGCATGTCGAGCGTGCGCTCGGCAATGTCTTCCTGCAGCAGCAACAGCCGGAGCGCCGAACACCGCTGCCCCGCCGACCTAAAGGCGGACGTGACCACGTCCTGTATAACCTGTTCCGCCAGCGCGGTTGAATCGACCATCATCGCATTGATGCCGCCGGTTTCCGCAATCAGTGGGACGAGCGGGCGGTTGTCATCTTCCAACAGGGCGCGGGCAATGGTCTTCGCGGTCGACGTCGAACCGGTAAAAGCGACACCGGCAATGGCTGGATTGGCGATGAGCGCTGCGCCGACCTCTGGGCCACCAGCGGCCAGCACAAGCGCGTTTTCGGGGATCCCCGCTTCTCGGGCGAGCGCCAGCACTTGAGCAGCAATGCGCGGCGTCTGGGGTGCCGGTTTGGCGACGACGGTGTTTCCGGTGACGAGTGCGGCGGCAATCTGCCCAAGGAAGATGGCCAGCGGGAAGTTCCAAGGGGCGATGCACACCCACACGCCGCGTCCGGCATAACGCAGCACGTTGCGCTCTCCCGTTGGGCCGGGAAGCTCTAATGGCTGGAGGCCAGTGCGTGCCTGTTGCGCATAATAGCGGCAGAAGTCGACCGCCTCGCGCACTTCGCCCAAAGCATCGGGCAGGGTCTTGCGGGCTTCCTTCACGAGAGTCGACATTAGGGCCGGACGATGGGCTTCCAGAAGGTCCGCCAGTGTGTCGAGCCTTGCCGCGCGGGCCTCAACTTCGAGTGCGGACCATGCGGGATAAGCGAACTGCGCCATCGCCACAGTATTCCCGGCAGGTTCAGCGGGAAGTGCGGGCAAAGGATAGGCGGAAACGTCAGCCGCAACATCGGCAAGGATGGTGCGGTCCTGCAAGTCTTCTCCGCCGCTATTGCGTCGGTCGCCAAACAGATCGACCGGCAAAGGAATGGCGCTGTGCCGTGTGCCGCCGACAGCGCGGACGCGGGCGGCAGGGTCGGCAAGCAGTTCTTCATCCGTCACATGCTCATCAGCCAGCTGGTGGACGAAGCTGCTGTTGGCACCGTTTTCCAGCAGACGCCGCACCAGATAAGCGAGCAGATCCTGATGGCCACCTACAGGCGCGTAGATGCGGCAATGATAGCCTTCGTTGCGGACAAGGTCCTCGTAAAGGCCGTCCCCCATGCCGTGGAGGCGCTGGAACTCAAAGTCGCGCGTGTCGCCTGCCCATTCGAGGACGGACGCGACCGACAATGCGTTGTGTGTCGCAAAGGCGGGATAGATGTTCTTGGCGCGCAGCATGTCACGCGCGCAGGCCAGCCAGGAGACGTCGGTTGCGGCTTTGCGGGTGAAGAGCGGATAGTCGCTCAGACCCGCTTCCTGCGTGCGCTTGATCTCACTGTCCCAATAGGCGCCTTTGACGAGCCGGACGGTCATGCGGCGGCCGGTGTCGCGACCCAAGGCATCAGCCCATTGGATGACGGCGGGCGCCCGCTTGGAATAGGCTTGTGCCGCCATGCCGAAGCCGTCCCAATCCTTTAGCGCAGGCAGGCGTGCGACGGTTGAGATAATCTCGAGGCTCATTTCCAGACGTTCGGACTCTTCAGCATCCACCGTCAGCGCAATCCCGCGGCGTGCAGCAGCCAGACAGAGCGTTTCCAGAAGGTCACACAACATGGGAACACACCGGTCCCAATGGGCGACTTCATAGCGAGGATGCAGCGCGGACAATTTAACCGAGATGGAATGGCCGACACCCGTTTGCTCAATGGCGTCGAGGTACGACGCGAAATAGCGTTCACCATCAGCAAAGGTGCGTGCGGCCTCACCCAGCATGTCGAAACTTGCGACAAAGCCTCTGTGCTCGGGCCGCGTCATGCGGTCGCTGGCTTCGGCAATCGTGCGGCCCATGACGAAGATTTCGCCCATCATGCGCATGGCAGCACCAACGGCCTGCCGGACAAACGGCTCGCCCGCTCGGGACAATAGCCGCCGCAATGTCCCGCTCTGTTCCTTCTCGCTCACCAAGGCGCGACCAATGACAAGGCCCCAAGTGGCTGAATTGACCAAAGTAGAATGCGACTTGCCAGAATGCGCCTTCCAATTGGCATCGCCCAGCTTGTCCGCGATCAGGGCGTCAGCGGTCTCTGGGTCAGGCACACGCAGAAAGGCCTCGGCCAGTGCGAGCAGCGCAATGCCCTCCTGTGTGTTGAGCCGATACTCATTCAGGAACTGGTTCACCCAGCCGGAGGATTGCGCACGCCTCAAATCTGCGAGCAAACCGCCTGCGCGGGCGACGATCCGTCCGCGTTCGTCAGGCGTTGAGGCCGCCCGATTGAGCAAGCGTTGCAAGACTTCGCTTTCCGGCGCGCGGTGGAGAGTGCGCATGAGCGACGTTGCGGAATCCATGGCTTTTGACTCTGGCTAAATGACGGGCCTAAATCCCGGTCGGGACTCGTGCCTTTGTAATATTGTTGCGCGACATAATCGAGAGGAAACCTTATGGCCGTTGTTAGCAAAGAAGATCTGTTTGCCCTGAAGGGTAAGGACATCGGGACGTCCGAATGGATGTTGATCGATCAGGATCGCGTGAACAAGTTCGCCGAGGCGACCGGCGATTTTCAGTTCATCCATGTCGATCCGGAACGCGCGAAGATGACGCCCTTTGGCGGGCCGATTGCCCATGGCTTTCTGTCGCTCTCGCTTCTGCCGGTGCTGACCGCGCAGGCGGACCTTCCGCGTCTTGATGGCGTGAAGATGGGCGTCAACTATGGCGGCAACAAAACGCGCTTCATTGCCCCTGTGAAGGTCGGCAAGCGCGTGCGGGGCCACTTCAAGATGCTCGATATCGAGGAAAAGCGCCCCGGCCAGTTCCAGCAGACGATGGAATTCACGCTGGAGATTGAAGGCGAGGATAAGCCTGCTTTGATGGCTGAGTGGATCACGCAGTTCTTCATCTGAGGAACAGCGCCGCCCTCCCCAGGGCCCAAAAGTTTTTTTCAGGAGAATAAGAATGCGCAGCGCAGTTATCGTGTCCACCGCGCGCACGCCCATCGGGCGTGCCTATCGGGGTGCTTTCAACAATACCCCTTCACCGACATTGTCGGCCTTTTCGATCCGTGCCGCAGTTGAGCGCGCGGGAATTGATGGCGCAGAAGTCGATGATGTCTGCTGGGGTTCCGCGCTTCAGCAGGGTAGCCAGGCGGGCAACACCGCACGCACCGCCTTGCTGCGCGCAGGTCTTCCCGTGTCGGTTCCCGGCATGACCATCGACCGCCAGTGCTCATCAGGCCTGATGGCAATCGCGACCGCAGCCAAGCAGATCATTGTCGACAATATGGGCATTTGCATCGGTGGCGGCGTGGAATCGATCAGCCTTGTCCAGACTCCCCAGATGCGCGTCGCACCAGACCCCGAGCTGCTGGCGATGCACAAGGACATCTACATGCCCATGTTGCAGACAGCCGAGGTCGTGGCTGCGCGCTATCAGGTCAGCCGTGACCGGCAGGACGAATATGGTCTTCTGTCGCAGCAGCGTACCGCCGCTGCGCAAGCTGCGGGGAAGTTTGACGATGAGATCGTGGCCTGCACCGCAACCATGGCTGTCGCCAATAAGGAAACGGGCGAAGTCACGCACAAGGAAGTGACGCTCACCAAGGATGAAGGCAACCGCGCGGACACCACGCTGGAAGGCCTGAAGTCCCTAAAGCCCGTTATGGGCCCGGACATGAATATTACGGCCGGCAACGCGAGCCAGCTGTCGGACGGATCTTCGGCAAGTGTTCTGATGGAAGAGTCAGTCGCCGCCAAGAAGGGCCTCAGGCCGCTTGGCCGTTACGTTGGTATGGCGGTCGCCGGAACCGAGCCGGACGAAATGGGCATTGGTCCTGTTTACGCCATCCCCAAGCTCCTCCAGCGCTTCGGCCTGAAGATGGACGATATTGGCCTTTGGGAACTGAACGAGGCGTTTGCCGTGCAGGTGCTGTATTGCGCCGACAAGCTGGGCATCCCCATGGACCGCCTTAACGTCAACGGCGGCGCGATTTCGATTGGCCATCCGTATGGCATGTCGGGCGCCCGCATGGTCGGCCATGCCCTCATTGAGGGCAAGCGTCGCGGCGTGAAATATGTCGTCATCACCATGTGCATCGGTGGTGGGCAGGGCGCTGCTGGGCTTTTCGAAGTCCTTTAACTCTCAAGTGAATTGCAGTGGGGGCGGTCGCGCGTTGCGGCCGCCTCTTCTGTTTTGGAAATCCGAAGCCTAGAGAACGGGCGTGAGCATCACCCGCCTCAGCCTGACGGATTTCCGGTCCTATCCCGATCTCTTGATTGAACCGGGGCCGGGTCTTGTCGTCCTGACCGGAGAGAACGGCGCGGGAAAGACCAATGTGCTGGAAGCCGTGTCATTGCTCGTGCCGGGGCGTGGGCTCCGTGGCGCGCCGCTCGTGCAGATCGCCCGACAGGATGGAGCCGGTGGTTTCAGCGTTGCCGCCCGTCTGGACGATATCGAACTTGGCACCGGCACGCAGGCCAGCGCGCCCGAACGGCGGCTTGTCCGCATAAACGGTGCCCAAGCTTCAGCCACGGCTCTTGCGGAATGGTTGTCGATCATCTGGCTGACGCCCGCCATGGACAGGCTCTTCATGGAAGGCGCGTCGGAGCGCCGGAAGTTTCTCGACCGGCTGGCTTTGGCCCTGATCCCCGATCATGCTGTGCACGCCACACGCTATGAAGCCGCGATGCGCCAACGCAATCGGCTGTTGTCGTCGGAGACACCCCCTGACCCGGAATGGCTGACGGCACTGGAACAGCAGATGGACGTCCATGGTCTCGCACTATCGACCACCCGTGAACAGGTGACGGCGGCTTTGGCCGGCCGGCTCGAGGCGCAGCCGGAAGGTCCCTTTGCACGCGCGGCCCTTGCACTGGAAGGCTGGACCTCGACCGATAGCCTGCAGCCGTTGTTGAAGGCAGGTCGTGCGCGGGACGCGGCGGCGGGACGTACCCTTTCGGGCCCACACCGCGTCGACCTGAAGGTCACGCATCTCGCCAAACAACAGGCGGCGGAGCGCTGCTCGACTGGAGAGCAAAAGGCGTTGTTGCTGGGCATCATCCTTGCCCATGCCGAGTTGGTGGCGGAACAGCGCGGTCAGCCGCCCGTCCTGCTGCTGGATGAGGTGGCGGCGCATCTTGATCCGCTCCGTCGGGCCAATTTGTTTGACCGATTGGCCGCCATGCAGGCGCAAGTTTGGATGACGGGGACGGAACCAAGCCTGTTCTCAGAAGCTCCCGCTATCGCGACCCGCTACACTGTCCGCGATGGCGCAGTCCTGGCTTAGGCGAGCGTTTTTCCGTCGACCCGCAATTTCAGGCTCGCTGTGAACAGGGGCGTCACTGCGCGCTGGAAGGCGCCGGGCGTCATATTGGTATAACGTCGGAACTCCCGGTTGAGATGCGACTGATCAAAATAGCGCAACGCCGCCAACTCGCTTTTGTCGGCATCGCTCAGGCCCCGCATCGCCGATGCCATATCGAGGAAACGGCAGCGCTGCAGGACGGCCTTGGGTGACAGGCCGAAGCCGGCGAGGCAGCGTCTTTCGAGTTGCCGTGCCGACAGACCGAGCAATTTGGCCGCCTCTTCCACCCGGGCGGTGCTGTCATTTCGGGCAATCGCTTCAAAGGCCGCAACAATAGGGTCAATCTGGTTGACGCCAACCCGGGCCAGCTGTTGTTCGATCGCGCGTGTCATCAGCGCCACCATCTCACTGTCCGTCGCGGCTTTGGGAATTTCGGTTTCAACCGGGGCGGCAATGTCAGCATCCCAAAGTGCAGATAGCGGCACAATCCGGTCTGCGAAGTCTGCGGCGGGTGTTGAAAAAAGCGCGGGCCAAGCGCTCGGCCGGACGGCGAAGGAGGCGACGGAGAAGGGGCCTTTGACCCGCACCCGGACCGCACGGGAATTGGCACCAAACACCATTGCGCCTGATAGCGGCGCCCAGTTGCCGTCTGGGTCGAGATAGGCCCAGTCGCCTTTCAGCAGCACGCGAATAAAGGCGTTGTCCGACAAAAGCATGTCTTCCAGCTCAAAACTGTCCGGCAATGCGGCGTCAAACATGTAGAATCGACGCACAAAGGGCAGCAACCGCGCCGCAGGAGCATAGTTGCGCGATGACAACATCCTTTACTGGCCCCCCTTCGCTTGATTCATGCTCAGTTTCTACGCTTGACCATAATTTTTGTCGGTATGCATCTCTTTTCCGAAGAGATTTTTGCCGTTTTTTACGGACTTCAAGTGAGACCTTCTGCGCGTAACTTCAATCCAGCGGTCAGCAGCGGCGTCGGGGCCTTTTCAAAGGCACCGGGCGGCAGTCCGATGAAATGTTTGAATTCGTTGGTCCTGTGCGATTGATCGAAATATCGCAGTGCTGCCAGCAGTTCCTGATCCGGGTCACTAAACCCGCGCAGGGCCGTTGCCATGTCAAGAAAGCGGCTCCGCCGCAAAATCGTCTTTGGCAGGTGGCCGAACGTGGTCAGGCACCGCCGTTCAAGCTGGCGCACGGATATGCCAAGACGTTCCGCCGCGACATGGACCGGTGTCGTGCTGTCAAATTGCGCAATGTCCTCAAACAAGCGCATCGTCTGATCTCCACTTGGTCGGCCGCGCTGTTCGTGCACGGCAAGCATCACATTTTCGATAGCCTTGATCGCCGTATGATCATCCGATGCATTCATCACACCTTGCAGCATGTCGTCGGCGGCTGATCCGATCAGGTCGGACAGCGGCAGCATCTGGTCTGCCACGTCATTGGCGGGGCAAGGGAAGAGGCCCTTCCAGCCGCTGGGGCGCACGGCAAAGCCAACGACTTTGAAACTTCCCTGACAGCGAACGTTGAGGGGCCGAGCATTGGGGCCAAAAAAGACAGCGCGACCGCTGGAGGTCCAATTGCCGGGGGATGTTTCCGCGGTCCATTCTCCCTTTACGAGAATGCGAATGAATGGGAATTCGGACAGCAACTTGTCTTCAAGGAGGTAGTTGTCAGGCAAGTCGGCTTCGAACACATAGTGACGGCGAATAAACCCGCGAAGGCCGAGCGACGGTGCGTAATTTCTCGGAAGCATCTCTGTCTTCGCCTCCCTCGCTCGTTCCTAGGCCCCTATCATTGGGTGACCATGTGGCAATTCAAGAGATTTCCGGCTGTGATGGATATCACGCCTTCAAAAAATTGAGACGGGACTCAAGAACGTGCAGCAGTCTCAGAAAGCGTTCCTTTCTTGCCCGTGATAGGGATAACGCGCTACGGACAATCCATGACCTTTGCACAAAATGCCATTGGGCTGATCGGCAACACGCCTCTGGTGAAGCTGGAAGGCCCTTCTGCGGACACGGGCTGCAATATTCTCGGTAAATGCGAATATGCCAACCCCGGGGCGTCCGTAAAAGACAGGGCCGCGCTGTTCATCGTTGAAGACGCTGAAGCGCGCGGCGCGCTGCAACCGGGCGGAACCATTGTCGAAGGGACGGCTGGCAATACCGGCATTGGGCTGGCGCTGGTCGCCAATGCCAAGGGCTATAAGACGATCATCGTCATGCCCGACACGCAAAGCCGCGAAAAGATGGACACTCTGCGCGCGCTGGGCGCGGAGCTTGTGCTGGTGCCACCTGCGCCGTTCGCGAACCCTGGTCATTTCGTTCACACGTCGCGCCGGATTGCCGAAGAAACGCCCGGCGCTGTGTGGGCCAACCAGTTTGACAATATCGCGAACCGCAAGGCCCATATTTTCAGCACCGCTGAGGAAATTTGGGAGCAGACGTCCGGGCAGGTCGACGGGTTCACCTGCGCGGCGGGCACCGGCGGAACGATCGCTGGCGTTGGGCTGGGCTTGAAGGCGAAGCGGGACGACATCGTCATCGGCTTGACCGACCCGCATGGAGCCGCGCTATTCAACTATTATGCGCATGGGGAATTGAAGGCCGAAGGCAGCTCAGTTGCCGAAGGCATCGGGCAGGGCCGGATCACCGCTAATCTTGAAGGTGCGCCAATCGACACGCAATTTCGCATCTCTGATGAGGAAGGGCTCTACTGGGTCGGTCGGATGCTGCAGGAAGAAGGTTTGTGCCTTGGCCTGTCCTCCGGCATCAATATTGCAGGGGCGGTTGCGTTGGCAAAGCAGCTGGGCCCCGGCTCGACTGTGGTGACCATTTTGTGTGATACTGGGTTCCGCTACCTTTCGACCCTTTATAATGCGGATTGGCTGCGGTCGAAGAACCTGCCGGTGTTTGACTGGCTGAAAGGCTGAACATGTCTGCAGAAGACACCTTAGCAGATCGCAAGGAAAGTTGGCGGCGCATTCGCGTCGGGCTGACCGGCCTTGGCGGTATCGTTCTGCTGATTGGACTTGCGAGCGCTATGTTGGAGCGCATCAGCCCCCGAACGCCTGAGCCGGTAACTATGGCAGAAGACGCGCTCGGCAATGCGACAACTGCCCCCGAGAATGAGCCTCTGGCTGAACTCGGCGTGGCCCCCGGCGCTGCTGCCTCGACGCAAGACCCCAAGCCTGCGGCCAAATAAATGCGTTCGGCTTTTGCGGCGTTGTTGCTGGCATCCTGTAGCCAATCAATGCCAGCTGAAGACCGGCCAAAAGTCGATATTCTGACGGGCTTGCCCCTGTTTTTCGGGGAAGGGGATGTAAGCGACGTCCTTGGTGGAACGGCCACGCGCTCCCCTTTGATGGATGCGCTGGAACGGAACTGGACACTTCAACCACTTGATGTCGCCCGGAGGCCGCAACTCGCGCAAGTTGATAGGCTATTGATCATCCAACCCCAGGCTCTGGCACCCGACGAACTGGTTGAGATTGACCGATGGGTGCGCCGTGGCGGGCGCCTGCTCATATTGGCAGACCCTGATTTGCGATGGCCTTCAACATTGCCGTCGGGAGACCCGCGACGCGCGCCTCCCGCAACGCTCCTTTCGCCCTTATTCACGCATTGGGGCGTGACGCTGCTTCTAACAAGGGGACTTTCACCGGTCGCCGAAGACTTGGAAGGCCGCAATGTCGTGTTCGACAGCCCGGGACGCTGGGAAGTGAAGGGCGAGAAGTGCGCGCCCGATTCCCTCCGCGTTCTCAAATGCAGCATCGGCAAAGGTGAGGCGATTCTCGTGTCCGATGTAGATTTTGCCAATCCGCTTTGGGCGACGGCCACCAATGGACGCAACTATGCGGCGCTTGATGAGTTGATGGAGCGAGTCTGGCCCAAGGAAGCGCAAGCTGAAACAGAACAAAATAAGGACAAGCCGCCTGGATAGGTGAACATTTCAGGAATTTTACGGATTTTGGCATGAAATCCCCATCTCACCCGTCAAATCCCTTGCTCGCCCCGATATTGATTGATATTCCCTGCTTCCGTCAGATTGGGGCGGGGCTGTCCTGATTCTTGTATGAACAACCGGTCGCGGCATGGTGCTGTGATCGGGGAGGCGGCCCTTTTGCTCCAAAGGCAGAGGGATGCTGTGAGCGACAGGGAGCTATTCAGAGGTCATGCGTTGACCGCGATTGACGGCAAGGGCCGTGTCGCGATCCCTGCTGCCCTGCGCTCCGTGATCGAAAAGAACAGCGATGGCCGCATGGTCATTATCGCCAAGCACCAGAGCGATCCCTGCCTGTCCGGCTATGATCGCGGATGGTCCCGGCTGCTGCATGAGCGGCTGGAGCGCGAGGAGGACCGTGAGCGCAATGCCGGTCGCGATTTCGATTATCACAACGCGTATCGTCGCGCCTTCGGTCTCGTCGAAGAAGTGCCCTATGATGCGAGTGGTCGGTTCATTCTTCCGGCCTTTTTCCGTGCAAAGGCACAGTTGACCGATCTGGCCTTTTTCTATGGCACCGGCAGCACGTTCGAAATCTGGAGCCCGACAGTCCTGATCGACGCGCCGGGTATCGACGAAGAAACCAAAGAAGTTGCCGCATTCTTGATGGCAGAAAGAGGCGTGCGCTGATGCCCCGCAACGCACCTCATATTCCTGTGCTTCTTGATGAAGTTATTGGCGCGCTCGCAATCAGCCCCGGCGAGACGCATGTGGATGGCACCTTTGGTGCGGGCGGTTATTCCCGCGCGATGCTGGCCGCCGGTGCCAATGTCATTGCGTTTGATCGCGACCCTGATGCGATTGCGGCCGGGCGCGCGGCGGATGTCCCTGGCCTGACCTTGGTTGAGGACCGCTTTTCCCGCATGGCCGCTCACGTTGAAGAGGTGGACGGCGTCACCCTCGATATCGGTGTGTCGTCGATGCAACTGGATCAGGCCGCGCGCGGCTTTTCTTTCCAGTCCGATGGTCCGCTCGACATGCGTATGGAGCAGGCGGGCGAGTCTGCGGCCGACTTCCTGAACACAGCGGATGAAGGCGATATTGCCGACATCATTTACCGTTATGGCGATGAACCCAAATCGCGTCGCATCGCCCGGGCGATTGTCGCTGCCCGTCCGGTGACCCGGACGGCTGAGCTGGCATCGGTCGTGCGCCGTGCTGTCGGGTGGCGCGAGGGGCAGAAGAGTGACCCTGCGACACGCACCTTTCAGGCTGTGCGCATCCACATCAACCGGGAATTGGGTGAGCTCGAAGACGGACTTGAGGCCGCAGAGCGCGTGCTCAAGGCTGGGGGGCGGCTGGCTGTTGTCACCTTCCACAGTCTCGAAGACCGCATCGTGAAGCGTTTTTTGCGGGAACGCAGCGGCCAAACGCCCGCCGGTTCGCGGCATCTGCCGGATATGGTTGGACGTGGTCCGGCACCAACCTTTGAAGCTGTCGCCAAGCCTGTCCGCGCCAGTGAAGCTGAACTTACCCGAAATCCCCGTGCGCGCTCCGCAACTTTGCGCGTGGCGCGCCGCACGGCCCATTCTTCCTCGTCCGCTAACTTAAGAGGTGCTGCATGATTGCTCAAAGGTTCCGCCCCGTTGTCTGGGTTGTCGGTTGCTCCTTTGCCGCCACGGCTCTCTATACGGTTTCGCTGGGTGTGGCCTCGGAACGTACCCGCCTTGAAGAGCTTGACCAAAGCATCGCGATGACACGCCGCGACATCCGGCAACTCCAGACTGAAATGGGCACGCGTGCCTCGTTGCGTCAGCTCGAGCGCTGGAACGGTGAGGTTTTGGCCTTGGCAGCGCCCTCGGCGGCCCAGTTCCGCGCCACGGAAACAGCACTCCGCACGATCGATGGCAGTGCGCTGCCGGCAGATGGGTTTGCGCCGCCGCCGGTGATGGTGGCTGCCGCGACGCGGAGTGGTCTGGCTCCACAGGGTGAAGCGACCGCTCAGGCAGCGCCTGCCGCTAAGCCCGCCGCCGTTCGCGTGGCCGCAGCGACGGTCGTCGAACGTGAAATTGCCGCCCCATCTACTGCCGCAGCCGCATCAGCCAAGCCCGTCGTGACGGATAAGCGAGCGACAACGAAGGCCCAGCGCTTTGCCATGTTGGACCGTGCTTTGGTGGACAAGCGCACCTTTGGTGAAATTCTCGAGCGTGCCGACGACGAAAGTCGGGCGGCAGGCAAAGGAAAGGCCAAGTCCGCCCAGTGAGCACGCTCGCCGCACGGCCTACCAGGACGCGACACGCCAAGTTCAGGGAACAATCGCTCGCGGTCGCCCATCAAAGGCTGATGATCCTGATGCTTCTCTTCAGCGCGGTGACGGTCGTCATCGCGCTGCGGCTTTTGTGGCTGACGGTCTTTGCGGATAGCGCTCTTGGTCGCCAAAACCCGAACCTTCTCGCACCGCCGCGCGCCGACATTGTGGATCGCAATGGCGAAGTGCTTGCGCGCACCATTGATGCCTGGTCGGTCGGGGTGCACGCCAACCGGCTGCTGAATAAGCCGGAAGACCTAGCGCCCAAGTTGGCCGCGCTCATGCCCGAGCGCACCGAGGCGCAGTATCTGGCGCTCCTCAAGTCGGGTGTCCATTTCACCTATCTGC
This sequence comes from uncultured Sphingomonadales bacterium, assembly GCA_903839675.1. Classification (GTDB taxonomy): domain Bacteria; phylum Pseudomonadota; class Alphaproteobacteria; order Sphingomonadales; family Sphingomonadaceae; genus Aquisediminimonas. Next base: position 91,984 of record CAIMDB010000035.1, on the reverse strand, counting down.
GTCGGCGTGCCATGCCGGAACTAGTGGCCGCAGTGAACGCACTTGGGGAACCGGGAATGGCGTTCTCGCGCGAGCCGGAGCGGCTTTATCCGCAGTTGACCCTTGCTGCGCATGTGCTGGGCTACACCGATATGGACGGCCATGGCGTGACCGGTATGGAGCGTGTGCTCGACAAAAGGTTGAGTGATGCGGCGCTCCGCAAGGCGCCGGTTGCTTTGTCCATCGACAAGCGTGTTCAGGCCGCGATGGAAACCGAACTTGCAAATGCGATGGCGGCGCATCAGGCACTCGGTGCGACGGGCCTAGTCATGGATGTCCGCACGGGTGAAATGGTTGCGCTCGTCTCGTTGCCCGTCTTCAATCCCAATAAGATCGGTCAATCTGACCCGGAAGCCTTCCGCAACAACGTGACACAAAGCGTTTATGAACTTGGATCGACCTTCAAGCCGATTACGATGGCGGGTGCGATGGATGCTGGTGTGATCACCAGCCTGTCCAAGCGCTATGATGCAACTGCGCCGCTTCAGGTTGGCAAGTTCAAAATTAAGGATGATCACCCAATGAACCGGTGGCTGAATGTCCCGGAAACACTCGTACATTCGTCCAATATCGTTACCGCACGTATCGCCGATCAGATGGGTGCAAAGCGGATGGAGGCCATGTTCCGTCGCATCGGTTTCTATGAACCGCCTTATATCGAACTCAAGGAAAAGGGGCGCCCGCTGGTGCCCGGCTATTGGGGACGGACGACCACGATGACAACGGCCTACGGCCATGGCATCGCCGTGACGCCGCTTCAACTCGCATCAGCGTATGCCGCTCTGGTCAATGGCGGTATTTGGCGTCCAGCGACGCTGATGAAGGTTGAACCGGGCAAGGCTGCCAAAGGCCGCCGCGTGTTCAGCCAATATGCCAGTGATGCGAGCCGTCAGATGCTGCGGCTCATTGTGACAGACGGAACTGGTAGAAAGGCCGACGTACCGGGCATGCGCATCGGTGGTAAGACTGGGACGGCTGAAAAGCCAAGCGCTGGAGGTTACTCCAAGCACATCAACGTCTCAACCTTCGCCGCCGCCTTCCCAATGGATGCGCCGCGTTACGTGGTGATTGCCATGCTTGACGCCCCTAAGGGCAATGCAGCGTCCTTCGGGCTGACGACGGCCGCATACACTGCAGCGCCCGTCGTGGCGAAGGTGATCGCGCGCACTGGCCCGATGCTCGGAGTTTTCCCCGACGCATCCCGCGAAATGCCGCTCGATGAGTTGCGGACCCTGATCTGGAAAGCCAAGGCGGGCGAAGAATGAAGCTCGGCACTCTCCTTGGCACGGATGACCCCACGCCGGTCACAGGCTTTGCAATTGACCATCGCAAGGTCGCGCCCGGAAACGTGTTCGGCGCCTTTCCTGGCCTGAAGGTCAATGGTGAAGATTTTATCGAAGCAGCGATTGCCGCTGGAGCGATCGCCGTCGTTGCGCGGCCAGACGTAGCGGTTTCCGGCGCAGTTCATATTGTAGAACAAGAGCCGCGCCGGGCCTTTGCTCTATTAGCGGCACGGTTCTTTGAACCCTTCCCGCAGATCTGCGTCGCTGTGACGGGAACGAACGGCAAGACGTCTACCGTTGAAATGACGCGGCAGTTGTGGCGGATGGACGGCTTTCATGCAGCCTCCATCGGGACGCTAGGCGTGACGACGGCGGACGACCGCATCGTGACCGGGCTCACAACGCCCGATATCGTGACCTTCCTTTCGAACATGGCTGGCCTCAATCGTGAAGGCGTGACCCACGCAGCGTTCGAAGCGTCGAGCCATGGACTGCATCAGTGCCGGACAGAAGGACTGCCCGTCCGTGCCGCCGCTTTCACCAATCTTAGCCGGGATCACCTTGATTATCATGGGGATATGGCGAACTATTTTACGGCCAAGTTGCGGCTGTTTTCCGAAGTCGTGGACGGAGATGGTGCAGCAGTCGTCTGGGCAGATGACGGGGAATACTCCGCCCGTGTCATCGATTTGGCCCGAGAACGCGGTCTGGCTCTGCTGACGGTCGGTAAGCATGGGTCTGCCCTAAGGCTGGTTGATCGCATTCCCGGCCAGCTCGGCCAGCAGCTCGTGCTTGAGGCTGAGGGGCGGGAAATGAAGGTCATGCTTCCGCTCATCGGCGCCTATCAGGCTGCAAACGCGCTCGTTGCGGCGGGGCTTGTTATTGCGACCGGCGGGAATGTGGCAACGACCGTTTCAAATTTGGCGCGGCTCCAGCCCGTCCGCGGGCGACTGGAGCGAGCCGTCATCGCGAAGTCGGGCGCGCCGGTCTATGTCGATTACGCGCATACACCTGACGCGCTGGAAGCTGCGATTGACGCGCTCAAGCCCCATGCAAAGGGCAGGTTGATCGTGGTCTTCGGGGCAGGCGGCGATCGTGATACCGGCAAGCGGCCGGAAATGGGCGCCATTGCTGTGCAATTTGCCGATCATGTGATCGTGACGGACGATAACCCCCGGACGGAAGACCCGGCATCCATTCGCGCCGAAATACTGGCGGCGGCACCTGGCGCGATTGAAATCGCCGGGCGACGGGATGCAATTGCGGCGGCCATTGCGGACTCAGGGCCGGACGACATCATCCTGATCGCAGGTAAGGGGCATGAGCAGGGCCAGATTGTCGGGGATAAGGTTCTGCCTTTCGATGACGTTGCTGTCGCGCGGGAGTGTGCCGCATGACGCCGCTTTGGACATCAGCAGATATCGCTGCGGCAACAGGCGGCACGGCCTCAGCTGACTTTGCCGTTTCAGGCGTGGCGTTTGACAGCCGGGAAGTCGGGCAGGGCGATCTCTTCATCGCGCTCAAAGGTGAATTGACCGATGGTCATCGCTTTCTCGACGGGGCGTTCGCTCAGGGTGCGGGTGGTGCAATTGTCTCGACCCCAGTCGCGCACCCCCATGTTTTGGTGGCGGACACGACGGACGCCTTGAACGCCCTTGGCATCGCCGCGCGGGGGCGGACGAAGGCCGTCGTCGCCGGTGTGACAGGCTCGGTTGGCAAGACGAGCACAAAGGAAGCTTTGGCGGCGGCCCTTGCACGGGCCAATAAGGGGGCTGTCCACCGTTCGGTCAAAAGCTACAACAATCATACAGGCGTCCCGCTCAGCCTTGCGCGGATGCCCGCAGAGACGCACTTTGGCGTGTTTGAGATGGGGATGAACCACAAAGGCGAGATCGCGCAGTTGGCGCGGCTTGTTCGCCCGCAGGTGGCGCTGGTGACAGCCATTGCCCCGGCCCATATCGAAAATCTTGGTTCGCTAGAGGCGATTGCCGACGCAAAGGCGGAGATCTTCGAAGGGTTGGAACCGGGCGGCACGGCGATCATTCCCTTTGACTCGCCTTATTGTGCGCGCCTTGCGGACGCTGCGCGGCGGCATGGGGCACAGATGGTCACCTTCGGGCGCCAAGAAGGGGCTGACGTGTATGCCCGCGACGTCATCCAGCTCGACAGCGGGACCATGATCGCGGCTGTTTTGCCGGGCGTGGAGTTGAACTTTACGCTGTCCCAACCCGGCGACCATTGGGTGTCCAATGGGCTGGCCGTGCTCGCGGCCGTGCAGGCAATGGGCGGCGATCTCGCAGCGGCTGGCCTCGCGCTTGGCGAAATGCAGGGATTAAAGGGCAGAGGTGAGCGGCATTCCATAGCTCTCGCAAGTGGCGGTTCAGCTCTTCTGATTGACGAAAGCTACAATGCAAATTCGGCTTCGATGAAAGCCACGCTTGCCGTCTTGGGTGCGGAGCCCGCTGCCCGCCGTATTGCCGTGCTGGGCGAAATGCGGGAACTCGGCGAAAATTCAGAAGAACTCCATGCCGAACTTTCCGCTCCTGTCTTGGACGCGAATGTCGATATCGCTCTGCTCGTCGGCGCCGGGATGGCGCCGCTTGCCCATGCGCTTGGGCAGCGGACCAACGTTCTTCATCTGCCGGATGCGGCATCGGCCCTGCAAACGTTGGAGCCGATGCTGCGCGATGGCGATGCCATTCTCATCAAGGGATCTAACGCCGTTGGCCTTGGCCAATTGGTAAATGCCCTGACCGCCGGGAACGACTGATGCTTTACTGGATTGCTGAACAGCTTGGGTTTCCTGGGGTTTTGAACCTCCTGCGCTATCTCACCTTCCGGACAGGCGGTGCGGTTGCAACCGCACTTGTCATCGGGTTGATTATCGGACCGAAGTTTATCGGATGGCTGCGCGTCCGTCAGGGCAAGGGTCAGCCCATTCGCTCGGATGGGCCACAAACGCATCTGGCAAAGGTTGGCACGCCGACCATGGGCGGCCTGATGATCCTGACGGCTGTCGGCGTGGCGCTGCTTTTATGGATGGACCTGCGCAATGTGTATGTCTGGGCCTGCGTTCTGGTCACGGGCGGTTTCGGTCTGATTGGCTTTCTCGACGATTATGACAAGGTCAAGAAGCGGAGCGCCAAGGGTGTGTCCGCTAAAGCGCGGCTTCTGGCGGAATTCACGATCGCCGGTCTTGCGACTGCGCTCATCGTCTCTCATTCCAACACCGACCTTTATCTGCCGTTCGTCAATGGACCAGTGGCCGATATCGGGTGGTTCTACATCCTCTTCGGCGCGTTCGTAATTGTCGCCTTCGGCAATGCCGTGAACCTGACAGACGGGCTGGATGGGCTGGCGACCATGCCGGTTATCATATCGTGCATCGCCTTCATGATGATCGCCTATTTGGTCGGTAACGCGAAATATGCGGCCTATCTGGGCATTCCCTATGTGGCAGGCGCGGGGGATTTGACGATCCTGTGCGGGGCGGTTGTTGGCGCGGGCCTCGCCTTCCTCTGGTTCAATGCGCCGCCAGCCGCCGTCTTTATGGGGGATACGGGCAGCCTGGCTTTGGGCGGTGCACTTGGTACGGTTGCTGTGACCACCCATCACGAGTTTGTTCTCGCGATCATCGGCGGGCTCTTCGTGGTGGAGGCCATGTCGGTCGTCATTCAGGTGTTCTGGTTCAAGCGCACGGGCCGCCGCGTCTTCCGTATGGCGCCGATCCACCATCATTTCGAACAATTGGGTTGGTCTGAACCGACGGTCGTCATCCGCTTCTGGATCGTCGCGTTCGTCCTTGCCCTTGCCGGTCTGTCGACGCTCAAGCTCAGATGATCACATCCGACGCCTTTCGCGGGAAACGCTACGCAGTGCTCGGCCTCGCAAGGTCGGGCCTTGCCACTGTTGCGGCTCTCGTTGCGAGTGGAGCGGAGGTGTTGGCGTGGGATGAACGTGAAGAGGCGCGGGCAATGGTGCCGGAGGGTGTCACACTCGCCGACCTTTTGGCGACCGACCTTAGCGGATGTGATGGGGTTGTCGTCTCGCCCGGTGTGCCGATTAACCGCCATCCGATTGCAGGCCATGCCCGTTTAGCGGGCGTTCCCCTTATCGGCGATATTGAATTGTTCGCACAGGCGCGGGCCACGCTGCCGCCGCACAAAGTGGTCGGCATCACCGGCACCAACGGCAAATCGACGACAACCGCACTGATCCATCACATCCTGAAGTCCGCTGGCGTTCCGACAACGATGGGCGGCAATATCGGCCTGCCGATCCTGACACAGGATGCGCTGCCGAGCGGTGGCGTCTATGTGCTGGAACTGTCGAGCTACCAGATTGATCTGACGCATAGCCTTGCATGCGACGTTGCCGTGCTGACGAATGTCACGCCTGATCATCTCGACCGCTATGACGGATTTGCCGATTACGCGGCTGCCAAAGAACGACTGTTCACGCTCCAGCATGTCGATCAGATCGCGGTGATCGCAACCGAGGATGATCCCTCGCGCATGATCGCAAGTCGGATCAACCATCGGCTTCATCGGGTCGCGTCAACGGATGTAGGTGTTCAATCGGAATGGCCGTCGCTTCAGGGGCCGCATAACGCGCAGAATGTCGCTTGCGCCAGAGCGGTGGCGGAAGCGCTTGGTGTTTCTGCTGACATGATCGCGTCCGCCTTGAAGACGTTTGGCGGCTTGCCCCACCGCATGGAACGCGTGCGCGACCGGGGTGGAGTGCTCTTCGTCAACGACTCGAAGGCGACCAACCCGACTTCGACGGCGCCGGCGCTTGCAGCTTATCCGGCTGTGCACTGGATCTTGGGCGGTCTCGCTAAGACTGACGAGCTCGACGCCTGCGTGCCGCATTTCAGCAATGTAAAGGCCGCTTACACCATCGGTGAAGCCGGGCCGATGTTCACGCAGCTTCTCGCGCCGCACATGCCGGTCACGCAGAGCGTCACGATGGAGTCCGCCGTTAAGCAAGCGGCAGCTGCGGCACACTCGGGGGAGACGGTTTTGCTCTCTCCGGCCTGTGCATCATTCGACCAGTTTCGGGATTATGAGGCGCGCGGAGATGCTTTCCGCGCTGCTGTGGAGGCCCTCGCATGACGACCACAACAGCCGGGATTCCGAGCCTGCCTACGCCAGCGCCCGCAAAGCCGCGTGTGACCCGACTTGGCCGGTCAGACCGGTCTGCCGTGGGCCTTTGGTTCTGGGAAATTGACCGCGTCCTGCTGCTGCTCGTGATCATCCTGCTATCGATCGGCCTGATCGCTGTTGCGGCTGCATCACCCGCCTCTGCGCACCGTTATTCGGATGTCGGCTTTACGCTGTCTCCGCTCCATTACTTTTGGCGGCAGTTGATGTGGGTGTGTATCGGGGTGCCGATCATGATTGGCACATCTATGATGCCGCAGCTGCTTGCGCGGCGCTTTGGGCTCGCCATGGCGTGCTTTTTCGCCATTTGCTTGGCGCTTGTTCCTCTGGTCGGATTTGAACGCAATGGTGCGACCCGCTGGTTGGGCGTGGGTTTTTCGCAGTTCCAGCCATCTGAGTTTTTGAAGCCTTTTTACGTGATCGCCATTGCCTGGCTGCTCTCGCTCAAATCACAAGACAAGAGCTTGCCTGTCGTGCCGATTTCCGGCGCGGTGACGGTCGTCATCGCGGGCTTTCTCATGTTTCAGCCGGACTTTGGCCAGACGATCATCTTCTGTTCGATGTGGTTCGCCATGGTGATGATCACGGGCTTGTCATGGCGCGCGGTGGGCATTCTGTCCGGCATTGGCGGCGTCGGCATCACGGCGGCCTATCTCTTTTACCCGGTCGCGACGCAGCGCATCAATAACTTCCTCTTCCAGAGCGGGGACACCTACCAGACGGACAGCGCCCATGCGACGATCACGGCAGGTGGCCTGTTCGGCACGGGACCGGGCGGTGGAGAGCTTAAGTTCCGCCTACCGGAAGCCCATACCGACTACATCTTCTCGGTCATCGGGGAAGAGTTCGGCCTGCTCGCCTGTCTCGCCATCCTTTGCATCTTCATCGCGATGGCCATTCGCGTGTTCGTGAAGCTGCTGGATGAAGATGACACGTTCCTCATTCTTGCGGCGGGCGGACTGATCACTCAGTTCACGGCGCAGGCCATGGTCAACATGGCGGTCAATGTCGGCATTGCGCCGTCCAAGGGGATGACGCTGCCGTTCATCAGCTATGGCGGCTCATCGTTGATTGCATTGTGCATGGGCTTTGGCCTGTTGCTCGCCTTTACGCGGAAAAACCCGTATCTGACGCGCTCACCCTATGTCGTGAAGTGGAGCAATCGATGAGCGAACGGCACTTCGTTCTCGCCGCAGGCGGCACCGGCGGCCACATGATGCCCGCCCATGCGCTGGCTGAGGAACTGACACGGCGTGGGCACCGCGTCGCGCTGATCACTGATGAACGCGGCGCGCGTATCCCCGGCCTGTTCGATGGCGTGCAGACGCATATTCTGCCCGCCGGTCGGATCACCAAGAACCCGATGACTTGGCTTGCCGGGGCAAAGGCGATCATGGCTGGCCGCACGATGGCGTTGCGCCTGTTTGAGACATTTCAGCCAGCCGCTGTGATCGGTTTCGGAGGATATCCCGCTTTTCCTGCCCTGTTGGCCGCCCGGTCCGCGGGCATCCGGACGGCGGTGCATGAACAGAACGCTGTCCTTGGTCGCGTGAACCGGCTCGTCGCATCGCGCGTCGATGCAATTGCTGTGTCTTTCCCGCAGATTGAACGGCTGGCCGAAAAGCACCTCGGCAAGACATGGCTCGTTGGCAATCCCGTTCGCGCCGAAGTCTGCGCGCTACGGGAACAACCTTTCCCCGCGCTGAGTGAAGAGGGCGTGTTCCGCGTTCTCGTCGTCGGCGGCAGCCAGGGCGCAACGGTCCTGTCCGATGTCGTGCCCGATGGCTTGGCGATGCTCCCCGTCGCGCTGCGCCGCCGCCTTCAAGTGACGCAGCAATGCCGTGCTGAGGATATTGACCGTGTCCGCGCGCATTATGCCAATCTTGGTATCGCAGCGGACTTGGCAACCTATCTCAACGACCTGCCGGATCGGCTCGCTTGGGCCCATTTGGTGATTGCGCGGGCAGGGGCCTCGACGCTGGCGGAACTGACTTGCGCTGGTCGTCCGGCGATCCTTGTGCCGCTGCCAAGTGCGACGGATGACCACCAGACGGCAAATGCGCGTGAGATTGTGACCGCAGGCGGCGCGCGATCCATTACGCAATCGAAATTCACGGCGAAGGAATTGGCCAAGCAGATGCAAAAACTGGGCCTAGATCCTGAAGGGTTGACCAATGCGGCAGGACGGGCGCGTTCAATCGGCCGCCCCAATGCGACACGCGATTTGGCGGATATGGTCGAAAATCTGGACCGGCCCGTTGCACCTCAGGCCGTCGGTCTTGCCGCGCAAAGCCCCCGTCTCGCAGGAGCTGGCGCATGAAGGCCGTCCCGACCAGCATTGGCACCGTCCATTTCATCGGCATTGGTGGCATCGGCATGTCCGGCATTGCAGAGGTGATGCATAACCTTGGCTATTCGGTTCAGGGCACCGACATTTCCGAGAGCTATGTTGTGGAAGGCCTGCGCAAGAAGGGCATCAAAGTGATGATCGGCCATGCGGCTGAGAACCTCGGCGATGCAGCGGTTATCGTCACGTCGACGGCAGTAAAGCGCGGCAATCCTGAAGTCGAAGCGGCGCTGGAACGTCGTATTCCCATCGTGCGCCGTGCCGAAATGCTGGCGGAACTGATGCGGCTTAAATCGACCGTCGCGGTCGCGGGCACGCACGGTAAGACGACGACCACGTCGATGATCGCGGCCATGCTGGACGCAGGCGGCGTGGACCCCACCGTCATCAACGGCGGCATCATCAACAGCTACGGCTCCAATGCGCGGTTGGGCGATAGTGACTGGATGGTGGTAGAAGCCGATGAGAGCGACGGATCTTTCCTGCGACTTGATGGCACCATTGCGGTCGTCACCAATATCGATCCCGAGCATCTCGATCATTACGGCTCTTTCGATGCCGTGAAGAAGGCCTTTGTCGAATTTATCGAGAACGTCCCGTTCTACGGTCTGGCTATCCTGTGCCTCGACCATCCTGAGGTGCAGGCGATCATCCCGCGCATCCGGGATCGTCGGATCATGACCTATGGCTTCTCAGCTCAAGCCGATGTGCGCGGCGAGAATGTGACGCCTTTTCCGGGTGGGAACCGGTTCGACGTCATTGTTCGTTCAAGGGACGGATCGCAGCGGACTATATCCGGTATCGAGCTGCCCATGCCCGGCCGCCACAATGTGCAGAACGCGCTCGCAGCGATTGCTGTCGGGTTGGAAATGGGCATGTCGGATGCGGACATCCAGCGCGGTTTTGCAAAGTTTGGCGGCGTCAAACGACGCTTCACCAAGGTCGGGGAAATCGACGGCGTCACAATCATCGACGATTATGGTCATCACCCCGTTGAAATCCGTGCCGTATTGTCCGCCGCGCGGGAAGGCGCGCAGGGCCGTGTCATCGCCGTTTGTCAGCCACACCGCTACACGCGTCTTGGTGGCCTGATGGATGAATTCGCCTCCTGCTTCAACGATGCCGATATTGTTTACGTCACTCCAGTGTTTGCGGCAGGTGAAGCGCCATTGGAAGGCGTCAGCGCAGGCGCGCTCGTCAGCAACCTCAAACGGCGTGGCCATCATGCCGCCGCCGAAATTGCAGACGCCGCAGCACTGGCCGCGGTCGTTGCGGAACAGGGCAAGCCCGGCGACATGGTCGTGTGCCTCGGCGCGGGCGACATCACCAAATGGGCGGCTGGCCTTGCCGATGCCATTAAGGCGGCGCGCGCTTGACGACAACGCTCGCCTTGCCCCCGGTGCGCGGAAAGCTGACGGCCAACGCGCCGCTGGCGCCGCTTGTCTGGTTCAAGGCGGGTGGCACAGCTGAGTGGCTGTTTGAGCCCAAGGATCTTGATGACCTGCAAGACTTTTTGCGCGGGCTCGATTCATCGGTTCCGGTCATGGCGCTGGGTCTTGGGTCCAATATGATTGTGCGTGACGGCGGCGTGCCGGGCGTCGTTATTCGTCTGGGCAAGGCCTTTGCGTGGGTGGATACCGTTGGAAAGGGCACATTTGGCATAGACGATGTGCTCAATTGCGGCGGTGGCGCATCGGGCATCCTCGTATCGAGCATGGCGCGCGACCATGGCATTGCAGGCTTGGAATTCCTGCGCTCAATCCCGGGTACTGTTGGTGGCTTCGTGCGAATGAACGGCGGGGCCTATGGGGGAGAGGTCAAGGACGTTCTGATCGATTGCGATGTCGTGCTCCGCTCCGGAGAGCTTGTGACCTTGCCGGTGGCGGCCTTGCACTACACCTATCGTCACAGCGACCTTCCGGACGGCGCAATCGTCGTCGCGGCACGCTTTCACGGGGAACCGGGTGAGCCAGACGCTATCCAGACAGAAATGGACCGCATCTCGGCGAGCCGCGAGGCGTCGCAGCCACTGCGCTCAAAAACCGGTGGATCGACGTTCAAGAACCCGGATGGCCATAAGGCTTGGCAATTGGTCGATGAAGCTGGCTGCCGGGGCTTGCAGATGGGCGGCGCGCAGGTGTCTGAAAAGCACACGAACTTTTTGCTCAATGTCGGTGATGCAACCAGTGCGGACATTGAAGCGTTGGGCGAGGAAGTCCGGCGTCGGGTAAAGGAAAAATCGGGCGTTACGCTCGAATGGGAAATTCAAAGAGTAGGTAAGCCGGCATGAGTACGCCTGTCCACGTTGTTGTCCTGATGGGGGGATGGTCCTTCGAACGCGAAGTCTCGCTCGTCACCGGTGCGGGCGTCGCCGATGCTTTGGAGCGTGTGGGCTATCGTGTTACGCGGATCGACATGGACCGTGACATTGCCGTGCGCCTTGCCGACGTGAAGCCAGACGTGGTGTTCAACGCGCTGCATGGCACGCCGGGAGAAGACGGCACAGTGCAGGGCATGATGGACCTGATGGGGCTGAAATACACGCATTCCGGGCTCGCCACATCTGTCATCGCCATTGACAAGCAACTGACGAAGTCGGCGCTGGTGCCGCATGGCATCCCGATGCCCGGCGGCATGGTGGTGGAAAGCGCAGGCCTCTACTTCAATGATCCTCTGCCGCGCCCTTATGTGTTGAAGCCGGTCAACGAAGGCTCATCAGTTGGTGTGGCGATCGTCACGGATTCGTCGAATTACGGCAACCCCATCGGGCGCGACGTTGCTGGGCCATGGCAACAGTTTGATCACCTGCTTGCCGAGCCGTTTATTCGTGGGCGTGAACTGACCGTCGCCGTGCTTGGAGACCGTGCCCTGTGCGTGACGGAACTTGAGCCGAAATCAGGCTTCTATGATTTCGAAGCCAAGTACACTGAAGGCAAGACGGAACATATCTGCCCCGCGCAAATCCCCGATGATGTGACGGAAGCGATGCTGGGATGGGCTTTGCAGGCGCACCGTGTGCTGGGATGCCGTGGCGCCTCCCGGTCTGATTTCCGGTGGGATGATACGCAGGGCGTCGATGGTGTCTTCTTGCTGGAGGTGAACACCCAGCCGGGGATGACGCCGCTCAGCCTGGTGCCGGAACAGGCCAAGCAGGTTGGCATTTCTTATGAACAGCTGGTCGACATCTTGGTGAAGGAGGCTCTGGCGTGAAGGGAAGCACCAAAGTCACACGCGGGCCGGTCAAACGCGCGGTCACCCGCAACGGGGTCCGCAAGCCAAAGACGCGGCGTGCCATCTGGATGGAAAAATTCTGGAAATATGTGCCGATCAAGGCGGAGACGATCGAAAGGGCCATGACAGGCGCCACGATCGTGCTGATCGCCGGAACCATCGTAACAGCCAGCGTTTACGCCGGTGTGCCCCAGTTCGTGGGCACCGAAATGGGGCAGGTCGCTGGACGGGCAGGCTTCAAGGTAAAGCGGGTTGAGGTGAAGGGCCTCGACCGCATGGACTCGCTGACCGTCTATGCGGTCGCGCTGGACCAGCACTCAATGGCCATGCCGCTTGTCGATCTGGACAAGGTGCGCGGTCAGCTTCTGCAATATGGGTGGATCGAGGACGCACGCATTTCGCGGCGCTGGCCCGACACGCTGGTGGTCGACATTGTCGAACGCAAGCCGGCGGCTGTATGGCAGAACAACCAGAAACTCTCACTGATCGACGGTACGGGCGTCGAGCTTGAACGGGTCGACGCCAACGCCATACCGGATTTGCCGCTGGTCATAGGGCCAAATGCAAATCGCCAGATTGAAGATCTGCATGATCTGTTGGCGACCGTACCTGCGCTTAAGCCCATGCTCGCCGGGGCCTCATGGGTTGGCAATCGTCGGTGGGACCTGCGGTTTGAATCCGGCGAAGTACTTGCCCTTCCGGAAGGGCAGGACATTGCATCCAATGCCTTGAAGCGGTTTGCGCGTCTTGATGGGACCCAGCGCCTGCTTGGCCGCGGTTTCGTGCGCTTTGACATGCGCGATCCGTCGAAATTTGTGGTGCGACTGAAGCGCAATAATGGGGCTATTGCCGAACCGGTGGCACCGCCGGCTGAACCCACACAGGCCGCAATCAAGACCGACACCACGTCGGCAGATCTCTAGGAGGGAAAGTCATGGCCGCAGCCAAAACGTCCGGGTTGATCACTGCCCTCGATATCGGGTCCTGGAAGGTCTCTGCGCTCATCGCGGAGGTGTCTGACAGCGGCGACGTCCAAGTGCTTGGCACCGGCCAGCGTGAGAGCAAGGGCGTCCGGCGCGGCTATATCGCCGACATGGACGCCACAGAACGCGCCATTCGCGAAGCCATGGAGCAGGCGGAGCGCATTGCCGGTATCAGCATTGAAGATGTGTGGGTCGGCTTTTCGGCAGGCGGCCTTGTCAGCGATATCGCTTCGGTCGAAGTGGAACTCGGCGGCCACCGGATCGAGCAGGACGACATTGACGAACTGCTTGCGGCCGGTCGCAATTCGCTCGACCCCGATGGTCGGATGATCCTGCACGCGCAGCCGACGCTCTACACGCTAGACGGTTTGCAGGGCGTGAAGCGCCCACTCGGGCTTCATGCAGATACGCTGGGCGTCGACATCCACGTTGTCTGTGCGGATGGATCGCCCGTTCGCAATATCGACCTCTGCGTGCGCAGCGCTCATCTTGAAGTGAAGTCGATTGTGGCCTCTCCGGTCGCGACAGGCATGGCCGTCCTTTCGGAAGAAGAGCGCGAGCTTGGCGTGGCACTTGTGGAAATCGGGGGCGGCGTCACCAACGTTTCGCTCTTTGCCGGGGGCATGCTCGTTGGCCTGACTTCAATTCCCTTTGGCGCGGCGGATATCACAGACGATATCGCGTCGGCCTTTGGTGCCCGCCGCAATCAGGCAGAGCGCATGAAGTGCTTCTACGGCTCGGCCACAGCCAGCCCACGCGATAATCACGACATGATCGACGTAGCGCCGCTTTCGGCGGATGATGAAGGCGAAAGCCACCGCATCACCCGCGCGCAGTTGATCGCCGTGATCCGCCAGCGGTTGGAGCATCTGGTGGGTGAGATTGCAAAGGCGCTCAAAGATCTCGGCTTTGCGGGGCCCGTTGGCCGTCAGGTTGTTCTGACCGGCGGCGGTGCTGAGCTGAAGGGCATGGCTGATTATGTCCAAGGTGTTCTTGGCCGCGCCGTCCGCATTGGGCGTCCCCGCGGCCTTTTGGGGCTGCCGGATGCCCATAGCGGACCGGGCTTCGCTACGCTTGCGGGTCTCGTTCATTATGCAGCGTCAGACCCAATTGATCTGCGGGTGATCATGCCAGAGCATCAGAGCGTCGTGCGGACGGCGCGCGGTGGATTGCTCTCAAAGCTGATCTCGGCAGTAAAAACAGGATATTGAGGCTGGAGTGTTACACAGCCCCACGATATTGGGGTGAACGATTCTGAAAACGCGACGAACCGTTCACAACTTTGGTGCGGGTTTGGCCCGTTTGGTGCAGAAGGTCCCGGGGGCGGTTTCGTCCGTCGGAGTTAGGTCAGGGGAGACGGAAAATGTCGATTGAGTTCATGGCACCGGAAGTGGAAGAGCTGAAGCCACGGATCAGTGTTATCGGTTGCGGTGGCGCAGGCGGCAATGCTGTGGCGAACATGATCGCCAATTCGGTGCAGGGTGTGGACTTCATCGTCGCGAATACCGACGCGCAGGCGCTCAACAGCAGCTCGGCCGAACGTCGTATTCAGCTGGGCCTGAAGATCACACAGGGTCTCGGCGCCGGTTCGCGTCCTGAAATTGGTCGCGCCGCAGCGGAAGAAGCACTCGAGCAAGTTGAGCGCGCGCTCGAAGGCTCGCACATGTGCTTCATCGCAGCGGGCATGGGCGGCGGCACCGGCACCGGTGCAGCTCCCGTCATTGCAAAAGCAGCACGTGACCGCGGCATCCTGACCGTCGGCGTTGTCACCAAGCCCTTCAGCTTTGAAGGCTCGCGCCGGATGAAGGCCGCAGAGGCTGGGATCGCTGAACTGCAGAAGCATGTCGACACCCTCATCGTCATCCCGAACCAGAACCTGTTCCTGATCGCCAACCCCTCGACCACGTTCAAGGAAGCGTTCGCCATGGCGGACGAAGTTCTGCAACAGGGCGTTCGTGGCATTACCGATCTGATGGTCATGCCGGGCCTTATCAACCTCGACTTTGCCGATGTCCGCACCGTGATGAGCGAAATGGGCAAGGCCATGATGGGCACAGGTGAATCCGATGGTGAAAACCGCGCGATCGAAGCCGCCGAAAAGGCCATCGCCAACCCGCTGCTGGATGGCGTGTCGATGAAGGGCGCCAAGGGCGTCATCGTCTCCATCACCGGCGGCGAAGATATGCGCCTGATGGAAGTCGATGAAGCTGCGTCGCACATCAAGGAACTCGTTGATCCCGACGCCAACATCATCTGGGGCTCTGCCTTCAATCCTGATCTGGAAGGCAAGATCCGCGTTTCGGTTGTCGCCACAGGCATTGAAGCAGATGCTGCAAGCGAGCCACGTCCGGCACAGGTCTTTTCCTTCCCGCCAGCACGTAAGGCTGAAGAAACGAAGGCTGAACCGGTTGCGGCTCCGGCGCCCATCCCGGCTCCAGAACCCGTCGCAGAAGCGGCTGCATTTGCTGATGAAGCGCCGCTGGAACTCAATGATGTGACCGAAGATGCCGCGACCGAAGCAACGGCTGTCGAACCCGAAGCGGAGGCACCTGTCACGTTGACTCCGCCGACGGCGGACGCCGCGAGTGACGAGCTTGTCCTCGGTGGCGAAGAAATGTTCGCTGAACCGGTCGCGTCCAATCCGTTGCCGCCTGCTGCTGAGGCGCCGTCGGGCCATGCCCTTCGCCGTGGATGGCTGTCTTCCTCAGATGATGAAGCGCCTGCAGCTGAACCAGAGCGGCCTGCACCGAAGATTGCACCGCTCGGCGGGACACTCTTTGAGCGGATGTCGAACATCGCACGCGGCGCTGCAAAGGCGGACGAAACGGATGCGTCTGATCCGCTCGATATCCCGCGGTTCCTCAATCGCCAGAACAATCAGTAAGGCTGGACAGGTCGGGCCGTGGCGTTGCCCCGATGGGGTGACGCCGCTGCCCGGCCTTTCCGTCGCTTTGCCCTTGTCTCAACCCGCAGTCGGCTTAGATATAGTGGCATGACGCATTCCCGTTTCTTGGCGCGCGCCGGTATCATTGCGCTCGCAATCGGTCTGGCTTTCCCATTGGCGGCGCAGACCATGACTCCGTCGACCAGCGGACTCCCCCCGGCGGGCTCAGCGCAAACCCTGTCTGACAATCTCAAAGCGCTCGCGCGTGACCCCTATAATGTCGACGCCTTGTTGGAGGCGGGATCCGGTGCACTTGCGGTAGGTGATCCCAACGCAGCCTTCGGCTTTTTTGCGCGTGCCGAAGAGCTATCGCCAAGTAATGCGCGGGCTAAGGCAGGTCTGGGCAGTGCTCTGACGATGATGGAGAAGCCTCGTGAGGCGCTGCGGGCTTTTGATGAGGCGGTGGCGCTTGGCATGGCTGAAGATGGCCTTTTCGAGGATAGAGGTCTCGCCTTTGATCTGATGGGGGACGCCCGGAAGGCCCAGAAGGATTATCTTGCGGCGCTCAAGGCAGGTCCCTCTGATGAATTGACGCGGCGCTATGCGCTCTCGCTTGGTATATCTGGAGACAAGGATGCCGCGCTGACGCGGCTTGACCCTCTCATTCGTCGGAATGACCAGGCCGCTTGGCGCGCCCGTGCCTTCATTCTTGCGATGAACGGCGACAGCCCGGGCGCAGAGAAAATCGTGCGCATGGTCGCACCGGCCGGCACATCGGCGTCCATGCTCAGCTTCATGCAGCGGCTTGCCGATCTAGGGCCAGCAGCGCGGGCCCGCGCCGTCCATTTTGGAACATTGCCGGCACATGGGACTGGGTTGGCACAGGTGATGGAGGCGGACACGTTCCGTCCGGTTGATCCGACTGCGGCTGCACGGATGGCGGCGCCACCGCCAGAGCGGGTCGCCGTCGTTGCAACATCGCCTGTCAATCCAAAGGAAGCGCGGCGTAAGGCACGCGAAGAGGAGCGGCTGGCGAAACTTGCGGCCAGAGGACGGCAGGCGAGTGAAAGGGTCCAAGAGGCCAGAACAACAATCGCGACTGCACCGCCCCCTGCTGTTGCTGCACGTGTTGCAGCGGTCATGCCGTCGCCCGGAGAAAAGCTGGTCGTGGTCAAGGGGGCGTCAAGCTTGCCTTTGCCGGATGCCATTTCCATGCGACCATCTTCTGGTCAGCAGGTCGCTGTAGTGACGTCCAAACCGTCTGAACCCATTTTGACGACCGCATCATCAAAGACGGCGCCTGCACCTTTGTTTGAAGTTCCGGCGGCTTTGCCCCGGCCGGTGACGCCGGCACCTAAACCAGTGCTGGCCGCGCCCGCTCCATCAGTTGCTATACCGGCAACCCGTCCAACGGAGGTCTTAGCATCGGTTGATGTGAAGCCACTGCCAACGCCTGCATCAGCCCCTGTTTCTGTGCCCGCACCGCAGCTGCGCCCGATCCGGACCAACGTCGTGCCTAATCCTGTGATCGCAACGCCAACCCTAACCAGCCCGCTGCCTGCGGCTGTAACGGCGGTGGATTTGCCGCGCTCTGATACGTCGCAACAGCAATTGTCCGCGGTCGTCGGGACGCCCGCGCCAGCTTTGAGCTCACCATCGTCCTCTCAAGCGCCCGCAGCGCCCACACCTGAGATTGCGAAACCTGCCCCTGCGCCTATCGCTGCGCCGCGTCCTGTTTTGACCTTGGCTGACATCGTCAAGACGCTCGAATTGGAGCAGGAAAGTGCGGCCGCAGCCCTTCCGAATGAGACGCAGCTGCGCGCAGCCCGTATCGCGGCGCAAAAGAAGGCCGCGGCTGATGCCAAGCTGAAGGCGGAAAAGCTGGCAGAGGAAAAGCGCATTGCGGAAGAAGAGGCTAAGGCCCGTCGCAACCCCGCGCGCGTCTGGGTTCAGATCGCGACCGGTAACAACGAGGCTGGCCTGCCGGGCACTTGGCGCCGTCTGAAGACACAGGCGAGTAAGAGTCTTGCCAAGCAAAATGCCTGGACCGTTCCCTTCCGTCAGACCAACCGCTTGTTGGTCGGCCCCCTCAAATCGGTGGGCGATGCACGTGAACTCGTCAGCAGCCTCGCAAAGGAAGGGGTGCAGGCGACGACCTTCTCTTCGGATGCGGGGCAGGAGATTTCCAGAATCGGCGGCAAATGACGGCGCGCGCTCTTTTTGCCTGCGACCCGGATCAAAGCCGGGGCCGATTTCACTCTGAGCCTGTCGGAAGCATCCGGGGCCCGCGCAGCGCGTTCCAACGCGACCGAGACCGGATTATCCATTCCATCTCGTTTCGACGTTTACGGCACAAGACGCAGGTCTTTGTCGCGCCGGACGGCGACCATTTTCGGGTCCGCCTGACGCATAGCATTGAGGTGGCCCAGATTGGGCGCACCATCGCCCGTGCGCTGGGCCTGGACGAGGATTTGACCGAGGCGCTCTGTCTCTCCCATGATTTGGGCCATCCACCCTTTGGCCACGCCGGGGAACGTGGGCTGGAACAGGCGATGGTCGGATCCGGCGGCTTTGACCATAACGGGCACGCCCTGCGGATATTGTCGCGGCTTGAGCGGTCTTATCCCGGTTGGCCGGGGCTCAATCTGACATGGGAAACGCTTGAGGGTCTGGCCAAACACAATGGCCCGGTTTTTGAACCCGGCTGGGCAATGCGTGAAGTGGATGAGGAGTTCCCCCTTGGGCTGACGCAACGGGCGTCGCTGGAAGCGCAGGTCGCCGCCATTGCTGACGATATTGCCTATGACAATCACGACATTGATGATGGGCTGCGCGCCGGTCTGCTGGACTTTGATCAGGTGGTGCAGGCGCCGCTCGTGGCCGACGGCTGGGCATCGGTTAAATCGCGTTTCCCGGAGGCGGACCAGCGCTTGTTGGCGGCAGAACTTGTGCGCGGTCAGATTGGTGCCATGGTCAATGATGTCATCACAGAATCGCAACGTCGGATCTCGGCGGCGGGCGTTTCATCAGTGGACGATGTCCGGCGCGCGGATCATGCGTTGGTGGGCTTCTCGGCAGCGATGACGACCGCTGAGGCTGACTTGAAGCGTTTCATGTACGCCAATCTCTATCACCATCCCTATCAACTCGAGATCGCCGGCACGTGCGGTAGAATCGTGACGGGCTTGTTTGAAGCTTATCACGCAGACGGCCGGCTTCTGCCGGAAGAATGGCGCGCAGGCGCACCGACAGCGCAACCTGATTTAGATCGCCATATCTGCGATTTTATCGCCGGCATGACAGACCGATATGCGATTACAAGATATAGGGAGTTGATCGGGCCAGTCGACTTGCCTGACAGTTTTTAGGGCGGGGAGAGGCAAATGCGCATCATTCTGGCGGGGGCGACCGGCTTAATTGGCGGGTACGTTCTGGAACGTCTGCTTGCCCGAAGCGACGTCACGAATGTCACAACTGTCTCTCGCCGCGCACTATCGGGTGCCGACAACAAGCAGGACCAGATTGTCTCTTCCGCGTCTGAATGGCCCGCCCACATTGCTGATCGCAAATGCGATGTGGCGGTCTGCTGTCTGGGCACGACAATCAAGGCGGCTGGAAGTCAGGATGCCTTTGCTGCGTTGGACCATGCAGCGGTCGTGGCGTTTGCATCGGCCTGCCGGACGGCAGGCGCACGGCAGCTGATGCTCGTGACGTCTGTCGGTGCGGATGCCGGATCGCGCAATTTCTACCTGTCCACAAAGGGCAAGGCCGAAGCGGATGTCCGTGGCCTTGGGTTCGCCCGCATCGATATCTTCAGACCCGGACTGCTCACTGGTCAGCGGCCCGGGCCCCATCGTGTCGGAGAACGCCTTGCCATGGCCGTCAGCCCACTGACGGATATGCTCACGCCCAACGTCTTATCGCGTTATCGCTCTTTCCCCGCACAGAGTGTGGCCCACGCCATTGCCGGGCTTACCGGTGCTCAGGATGCGGGGGAATTCATCCACCACAATGATGACATGCAGGCCATTATCTCGAAAACGGACTAAGTTCGTTTGACCGCTTGATCACTCAAACATCTGTCGTTGCGCGGTTTATCTATCCATTTCTGATGTTCTTGGCTTCCGTGTTTCGCTCAAGAGGCCCTCTTGGTCGGAAACGGACGAAAATCGGCGCGACTTATCGCCAAAATGGTTTCAATACCGAATTCGTCATTGCGTGTGGGGATGCAATATGAATTCAGTGGGTTTCGAAGCGCTCATGAGACCAAGAGCCATCATCGTTTCCAATACATCTATGGGCGTTGATGATGCGCAGCGCGCCTTGCGTGCCTGTGCGTGCGACATCGTCAACCAGATTGACTTGAAGGAGGCAGCGGTAGTCCTGCAGGACGGTCCATTGCCGGATCTTGTTGTGCTGTCGTTAAGTGAGGCCGTGCCGGTTCACGTTGCCGGGCCCATTGATCAGATCTCCAGCCTAACCTCCTCTCTGCATTGTCCATTGGTCCTTTCTGCGCCGATGGGCGTTATTGACGCCTTGTCTGCCGAGGTCTGGAAACGAAGCGAGGCGTTGCTGTCTGAACCCACTGACGTTGATTTTGCAGCGGCCATTGCCGTTGCAATCGGCGGGTCGCGCCAACAATTGCATGACGTGGCACGCGATATGGAATCGGCTAGGCTGCAGCGTCTGGCCGATGAAGTCGGGCGTATCGCAAGGACACTCGCGACCCTCTCCGTCTCTACCCCTATGTCGGGTGAGAATGTGGGGGACGTCCGACCGTCGTTTCTCGGTGAACCCGCCCTTATGGAAGTGGAACCCAGTGCGTCGGAAGTGCGGGCCGTTATTCGCATGCGGCGCCTGCGGGAACGCTTTTTTGATCGAGACCTTTTTGCGGACCCGGCTTGGGATATGCTGCTCGACTTGATGGCCGCCCGGATTGAGCGGGTGCAGGTTGCCGTGTCTAGCCTCTGCATCGCAGCCAGTGTCCCGCCAACGACGGCGCTGCGCTGGATCAAGACGATGACGGACTCTGGTCTGTTTGACCGGATTGCCGATCCCGATGACGGCAGGCGTATCTTCATTCGCCTGTCAGATTCTGCCGCCGACAAGCTGGCGCGCTATTTCTCGGCACTCCGAACGGCCAATGAAGTCGTGATCTGATTCCGCTGCTTGACGCGGACGTAAAGTCCCGCAATCTGACGGCAAAGGAGAGCCCGATGCCGTTGGTGACTATCGATCAGGAAGGCAGCATTGCTGTCGTCACGTTAGACCGCCCTGAGGCGATGAATGCGCTTTCGGCCGCTTTGCGGGAGGAACTGGCGCAGGTGATGCGCGCGGTGGAGGCGGATGACACGATCCGCGCTGTCGTCTTGACGGGTGCCGGAGAGCGGGCCTTTACCGCCGGGCTCGACCTGAAGGAATTGGGCGCGGATACCAGCAACCTCGGTGCTGCAAACGCGACGAGTGCGGATCAGAATCCGGTACGGGCCATAGAACATTGCACCAAGCCCGTGATTGGCGCGATCAACGGCGTCGCGATTACCGGCGGATTTGAGGTCGCGCTGGCCTGCGATGTGTTGATCGCGTCGACCAATGCCCGCTTTGCAGATACGCATGGGCGCGTCGGCATCATGCCGGGTTGGGGGCTGTCGCAAAAGCTGTCGCGCCTGATCGGTATCTATCGCGCGCGTGAACTGTCGTTCACCGGCAACTTCCTCGATGCAGAAACGGCCTGCGCCTGGGGGCTGGTGAACAGAGTTGTGTCGCCCGAAGAGCTTTTGCCGGTCGCCCGACAGCTGGCGCACGACATGGCCAGCATGGATCCCCAAATGCTCCGCCACTACAAAGCCCTCATCAATGATGGTTTTGCGCTGCCATTTGGTGAGGCGATGGCCTTGGAAGCAACGCGATCGACACAGATGAATGGTCAGGTGTCCGCAGACGAGGTTGAAGCGCGTCGTCGCGAGGTCATGGACCGTGGTCGCGGGCAGACCAGCTAGGCTTGTATAATCAGCGAGATATCAGAGTCATTCAGGAGAAGGCGGCAATGCAGACATTTAGAGACGGGCTGTTGGACGGCAAGGTCGCCTTTGTGGCGGGCGGAACAAGCGGCATCAATTTGGGCATCGCAAAACGCTACGCGCAATTAGGAGCAAAAGTCGCTGTTGTCGGACGAAACCCTGAAAAGGCCGCTAATGCGGCGGCTGAAATCGGCTCGGATGCACTCGGCCTTTCAGCAGATGTCCGTGATTACGGCGCCATTCGCGGTGCGATGGAGCATGTCGTCGACCGGTTTGGGAAGATGGACATTGTCGTGTCGGGCGCAGCAGGCAATTTCCTCGCGCCGGTGCTGGGCATGTCGGCCAATGCATTCCGCACGGTTGTCGATATTGATCTCAACGGGACTTTCAATGTGTTCCGCGGGTGTCACGACCTTTTGAACACGCCGGGCGCATCGCTCATCGCAATTACGGCGGGACAGGCGGTCAACGCGTCGGCACTTCAGGCCCATGCGTGTGCCGCCAAGGCGGGCATCAACCAGTTGATCCGCGTGCTCGCGCTGGAATGGGGGCCGCATGTCCGCGTCAACGGCATTTCGCCGGGGCCGATTTCGAATACAGAAGGCATGGCGCGTCTCGCACCTGATGCCGCCTCTCGGCAGAAGCATTATGATCGCATAGCGATGAAGCGTTGGGGTGAAATTGAGGAAGTCGCGGAATGCGCGGTTTTCCTCTCTTCGCCTGCGGCCGGCTATATCACCGGAACAATCCTGGATTGCGATGGCGGGTCTCAGGTTGGTGATGCGTCCCGGATCGACCTTGCCAAAGGGATGGCCTGATTAAGGTCAGGCGGCGAACCGCGTGAACAGGTGAGGCAGTGCGGCATCGGACTGCCAATCGGCGGTTGGGAGAGCCGTTACACTCAATGGCAGAGCGGGTGTTGGGTCGCCGTATAACGCATCAAAAGCTGTGTCACCGGGCCAGGTGGACCCCTCCTGCGTGCTGAGGGCTGCAGCATATGCTGCAGTCGGAGCAACAAACCGGCAAATCTCGCCGAGGCCATTTGGCATGGAGTAGTCCTAACTTTTAAACTCGGGCCATTTTGGCATGTTCTGCCTTTTGGACAATTCCGTAGTTAGCCGGATACGTAGTTTTACGCGGCTTGGGGTGACATTGAGCAGATCATGCCCAAGCGCAACGTCTTTGACCGAGGGCCAAAGTTGTAGGAAGAGAAGAGGCGCGCCTTCTCCCTTCTCGCGGGGCCTCAGCGTCGGCTGCTGCCGCGGATCTGGAGGTGGACGGGGACGGGCTGGCCATCACCTTTTCGGTCCTGAATGGCCGCGATGACATTGTCGACAAGCTGTTCGCCTGCCTTCACCAGATCCTGCTCAATCGTGGTGAGCGTGGGATAGGCATAGAGACCAGCCCGAATGCCATCAAAGCCGACAACGGCAACGTTGCCCGGCACGTCTATGTTTAGTTCCTGCAGCTTTTGCAGGGCGCCAATGGCGAACAGATCCGTGGCTGCGAAGATGCCGTCAAAGCTGATACCGGATCCAATCAGGCGCGCGACCGCTTCAGCCCCCTGAATTTCCTTGTCGGCCCCGTCGGGCATTTCAGCGAGAATTGGCGCGCGTCCTGCCTTCGACAATTCGTCGGCAAATCCGGCATAGCGCGCCGTAAATTGCTGCGGACCGTCCCCGGTTGGGCCGATAAACGCGATACGTTCACAGCCCTGATCGAGAAGATGTCGCGCCGCCAGAGCGCCCCCTGCATGGTTATCCGCGCGCACCGCTGTTTCTGTCTCATAGGGCGATCCCCAGAAGACGACCGAATATCCCTCGTCGGCAAGGCCCTTAAAGTGCTGCCATGCGTCGACATTTTGCGAACTGCCAATGACGATCAGGCCGTCGGCCTGACTACTGTCCTCATAAGAGCCGTAAAGCTGGCCACCAATGTCCTGAAACGACACGAGCAGGCCATAGCCCCGGGCGGCGGCAGATGCGGCCACGCAGCCGAGCAGCGAGAAGTAAAAGGGGTTGATGGCGGTCGGGCCTTCATCGGGCCTGTGGAGCACGACAAGGGCGAGCGTCTTCGTGCTTTGCGTCCGCAGGCGGGCCGCAGCCTGGTTGATTGAATAATTGAGCTCTTTGGCCGCGAGCAGAACGCGCTGGCGCATGGCCGGGCTGACATTGCTGTTTCCGTTCAGTGCACGGGACACAGTGGATTGTGCAATCCCCAGCTTATAGGCAATGTCATAAGCCGTCGTCCGGCGGGCGCGTTGCTTCCCCATGCACCCGCCATAGAACAGACATTCGGTGCTGAACAGCACCGCAATCTCTGCAGCTTTCCACATGTGAATACCACCGGCGCGAACATGGGCTTGTTGCCAACCCATGGACCCGTCATGGCAAGGGGGTGACGGCAACAATTGACATCGGCAGCGACAAACTTGGCGCGCCGGTCCGCATAGACATTGAAGAATTATTGGCCACCCGCCTGCTTGTGCAGGGCAATAGCGGGTCGGGAAAGTCACACCTTTTGCGACGGCTGCTGGAAGAGAGCGCGCCGCTCGTCCAGCAGATCGTGATTGATCCGGAGGGTGACTTTGTGACGCTGGCCGAGGCCTTTGGTCATGTGGTCATCGATGCGGGTGCGTATGACAATCGGGAGATTGTCCAACTCGCCACGCGCGTGCGGGAACATCGCGCCTCTGTGGTCCTCGCACTCGATAATCTCGAACTTGAAGCGCAGATGCGCTGCGCCGCCATGTTCCTGTCGACCATGTTCGATGCGCCGCGTGACCATTGGTACCCGGCTTTGGTCGTGGTCGATGAAGCACAGATGTTCGCACCCGCCGTTGCAGGCGACGTGTCAGATGAGACGCGTCGGATCAGCCTTGGGGCGATGACCAACCTGATGTGTCGTGGGCGCAAGCGCGGCCTTGCAGGGATTATAGCGACGCAGCGTTTGGCGAAGCTCGCCAAGAATGTGGCGGCTGAGGCCTCCAACTTCCTCATGGGGCGTACTTTCCTTGATATCGACATGGCGCGTGCAGCGGACCTGCTCGGCATGGAGCGGCGGCAGGCAGAAGCCATCCGGGATCTTGAACGGGGGGAGTTTCTCGCGCTTGGACCTGCGATCTGTCGTCGACCGGTCTCTGTGCGAATTGGCGCTGTGCAGACCAGCACCCGGATGGGCACCCACAGCTTGCTCCCGATGCCTTCTGCGACCGGAGAGGCGATGCAGGCGAGCCTGTTCGATCCTGTCGCCGTGGCGGCGGTGTCTGCCCCCATGGCCGCAATTCCCGAACCCGTACCGGCCTCAAGCGAAGATCTGATTGAACAGATCGCCAGTGCACAGTCGGCTTCTGAAGAGATCGGCGATGTTTCGCCGCCGCCTGCCAGGGATGAGACTGTGGCGGGCATCCTTGCAGAAATGGCGCAGGATGAAGACTGCGCCTTCCAGCCGACGGCTGCGCTTTATCAGGATTTTGTGGTCCGGTGCCGCATGAAGCACATGAAGGCCGCGCCATTTGATCTGGCCACATTCCGTCGCAGATTTGCGATGGCCGTGGCGGGCATCCATGATGTTGGCGACATGGAATGGCAGGGCCTCATAAACCTTGCGGGCCGGGTGGATGATGACATGCTCGCCCCGTTCCTCATGATCGGGCGTGCCGCAATCGCGGGCGCGCCATGCCCGAGCGACGAGGCGATTGCGCGGGCCTATGGCACGCGATCCCCTGGTCGGGTGCGGCGTCTGCTCGAACATATGGAACGCAATGGGCTGATCGTGCTGCGCACAGACTTTGGCGGGCGGCGGTCTATTGGGGTTCCGGATCTCGGCCTTTCGACGGCAGCTTCGGACGATCTGAAGGATTGAACCGCAAAGGCGACTTGACCGGTGGAGGAAACAGGCTAAGTCCGCTTTTCCCGTGCAGGGGCGCTTAGCTCAGTTGGTAGAGCATCTCGTTTACACCGAGAGGGTCGGCGGTTCGAGCCCGTCAGCGCCCACCAGCACTGGCCTTTGGGAGAGGGCCTTATGTTTGCCGATCAAGTTTTCTGGATTACCGGTGCGTCCTCCGGCATCGGCGCGGCCTTTGCCCGCCAGCTGGCCAAGCAATCCGCCTTTGTCATTCTGTCCGGGCGCAATGTTGACGCGCTGAACGAGGTGGCTGCGCAATGCGGCGCGGACCGGACCCTTGTTCTCCCCTTTGAAACAACTGACTATGATGCGCTTCCCGCCCTTGTTGAAAAGGCGTGGAACTGGCGTGGGCATATTGACGGCCTCATCAACAACGCAGGCATTTCGCAGCGCAGCCTTGCCATCGAAACCCAGTTTCCCGTTTATCAGAAGGTCGTCGATGTCGATCTGCTGGCACCAATTGCCCTGACCCAATTGGTGCTGCCGCGCATGGTGGCGCGCAAATCAGGTCGGCTGGTGTTCATTTCCAGCGTTGCGGGCAAAGTCGGGTCCCCGATGCGCACGGCTTACTCAGCGGCCAAACACGGTTTGGTCGGCTATGCTGATGCCTTGCGCGTCGAAACAGCGGCGCTTGGCCTGCAAGTCCATGTGATCACGCCCGGGTCTATCAAGACCGACGTTTCGCGCAATGCGGTTGTCGCCGATGGAAAGCGACGGGGTGTCTCTGATCCAGCCATTGAAAAGGGTTTGGATCCGGACCACGCCGTCAAGCTTATGCTAAAGGCCATGGCGCGGGGAGATCGCGAGATCTTGATCGCACGCGGCGTGGAACGGACTATCTCAAGGCTCCGTCGGCTGTCCCCCAACAAGCTCTTCGATATGATGGAGCAGATGATGGGCGCGGGCTATGCCGAACGCATGAAGAGCGGCGACAGCTAAATCTGACCGAAGTCGACGCTGCCCTGTCTGGGATATTTGGGCGTCGTCGTCTGGTAGAAGGCCAACACCTTTTCCATATCCTTGGCATAGTCACCGGTCGGCCAGAAGGCTTCGGCAAGGCCCACACGTTTATGGGCATAATCCATCATGCCGATGACCAGCGGCACCTTTGCCTGCATCGCGATATGGTAGAAACCCGTCTTCCACCGTGCGACCGCTGACCGCGTACCTTCCGGCGCGATCGTCAGCATGAACTCGTCACGATTGGCGAATTCGTCGGCAATCGACTGGACGTAATTTTGTGAGCTGGACCGGTCGACAGCGATACCGCCCAATTCCCGCATGGCCTTCCCGAACGGCCAACGAAATAGAGATTTTTTTCCCATGAAAGACAATGGGATATCGAGTGTAATTGCGGCGCCGAGAAAGAAGACGAAGTCCCAATTGCTGGTGTGCGGCGCGGCGATCACCACGCATTTGCGCAGGTCCGGATTTGCGTTGACCGCTGTCCACCCCTGCCGATTATAATACCACATCACAGTGCCGCGAATTGCGCGGGCCAGCCATGACAGGCGTGTCGTCGATGGCGTCACTAATATCCTCCCCCAGACGCTGCTGGGCAACGTCTGATTGGAGTGATCGTCTGACTCTTAACCTAGGTCAAGTATCTGATGCGGCGGGGGACTATTTGCCCTGACTGCGCCACCGCTTGATGACGCGGTCGATGATTTCTTCCTCACCGCCCGATTGTTTCCAGAGCTCGGAGAAGAGCGGATCGGTCGATGCCGGGCGCTTATTCTCTTCCAGATTGTCAAAGGCGACGCGGATCGGAATGGCCACACCTTCACCGCACATAATCGCCTCCCGGTTGCGCAAGGCGGGGATGATGTCGAGAAAGCCGCGTGCGCCTTCGGGCATGGCCGCTTTCACGAAGGCTTGGTCGCGTTCGTTGTTGAGGCGCATCGCGATGATCGTGCCGCACTGGGAAAGCACGCCTTCGGCAAGGTCTGACGGACGCTGGGTAATCAGGCCGAGCGAAACACCGTATTTACGGCCTTCTTTCGCAATACGGCCGAGGATTTTGCCGACTGAGCTTTTGTGCGCATCTCGCTCCGACGGAACGTAGCGGTGGGCCTCCTCGCAGACCAGCAGGATGGGGCGCTGTGGCTCGTTGCGCGACCAGATGGCATAGTCGAACACCATGCGCGACAGCATGGCAACAACGACGGACGTGATGTCAGACGGCACGCCCGACACGTCGATGATGGAAATCGGCTTGCCGTCGCCCGGCAAGCGGAAGATGCGGCTCAGGAAGTCGGCCATCGTATCGGCGACGAGCATGCCGGAGAACATAAACGCGTATCGCGGATCAGCCTTGATCTCTTCGATCTTCGACTTCAGGCGGGAATAAGGCGCGTTGTCGCCAGACTTGTCGAGCCGCCCCATTTCCGCCTGCAGTACCGCCGAAAGATCAGACAGAAGGTAGGGAATAGGGGAATCGACGGTGAGCTTGGCGATACCCGCCGCAACGCGGCTCTTCTGGCGCGCAGAGAGAAGGCACTTGGCGAGAATGTCGGCATCGATCTGGCGTTCATTGCCGGTGGAGGTCAGGAAGACCTCGCAATGTTCCTCAAAATTCATCAGCCAATAAGGCATTTGCAAGTTGTTGACATCGTATAGCGCGCCGTTGGTCTTGAACGCGGCAGAATATTCGCCATGCGGGTCAATCATCACGATATGGCCCTGCGGCGCGAGTTCGCAGATGCGGTGGAGAATGAGCGCGGCAGATGTGGATTTGCCGGTACCGGTCGATCCCAGCAGCGCGAAATGCTTGCCAAGCATCGCATCGATATAGAGCGCACCGCGAACGTCGCGGGTCGGGTGGACGATGCCGACTTCGATGTTCGGCTTGTCTTCGGCCGCATACATCTGGCGGACGTCGTCCGACGTCACGGCGTAGACCGGCGTGCCGGGTGCTGGAAAGCGCGTGATGCCGCGTCGGAAATTGTAGACTTTGCCCGTGAGGCGCTCTTCATCGCCTTCGCCCAGATAATCGATGGATGCTGTAATCAGCTGCTCAGAGCGGGTGTCGAGGCTTAGCGTACGGACGTTGGCCAAAAGCCAGGTCGACCCAACGCGAATTTTGATCTGGCCGCCGACCTGGCCGGACATGGCAAGGCAAGAGTCTGTCGCCTGTTCCGCCAGCGGGAGCAGTTTGTCGCCAAAGAAGATCGCTTTCGAGCCCGAGCCTGAGATGTCGACGATCAGGCCGATCTCAATCAGATTCTGGTTTTGAGATGCAAATTGCCCACCGCGAGATTCGGCGGACGGCGGAATGACCGCCTCATTTTGGTGGGAAGGCGGCTCATTCCGCGGCTCAAACCCAACCGGCCGAATAACGTCCATTTTTGTACGACTTTCTTTTGCCTTAGTGCGCCTAGCCTTAGACAAAGTCGGTTAATAAAGCCGAAATGACGTTAAATTCGGCGGAACAGTGCCGCTGCGCCCCATCCGAGCAACAGCGAAAGGGCAACAGCCGCCAGCCCATAAATGATCGGGTGATCAATGGCACTTTCCGCAACGAAGCGCTCAAAGCCGGACTTGCCGATTTCAACATCTTTGCTTGCAGCGGCCAATACTTTTCCTTTTTGGATCAGGAAGGTTTCGGCCGTGTAGGTTCCCACTGGAACGCGGGCCGGGATGTAAAGCCGAGCGCGATAGAGAACGCCATCCGAGATCTCAACGGTGCCGGGAGCTTCTGCATAGAGCGAATTGCGGAGCCGCAGGTCGATCAGCCCGTTTTCGAAGCGCCGCTGAACTTCGGGCGTTTCGCCGCTTGCAGGGGAGAGTTGCAGGTTGTTGATGCCAAGCTCGTAAATGGCGGCTGTCCGTTCATCGACCAGCTGTTTCAAAGGCTTTGAACTGGCTATGGCGTAATAGGCAGGGGCAGACCGGAACCGCGCCGATTCTGCATTGACCCAGATGAGTCCGCCCAGCTTTTGCTTTTCCCGCACGATCATCGATTGAGACGGCCCACGTAACACCACGACGATATCGGCATCTTCAGATGGGACGCGTCCGCCCGGGTAAAGGATCGCGCCAAAGAGCAGGAGTTCCGCTCCGGTGAAGCTGTAGACGATGTCGATCTTGCGCTGAGAGACATCGGGAACAAGCACTGGGTTGGCCGCGGCCAGAGACAGGAGCGCCAAGGGGAGCAGCGCGAGGCGCTTCAGCCAGTTCATGACAGATGTACCGTGTAGATTTCCGGCGGGCGCCAACCCAGTCCAAGGCCAAGCCAGATGGCGAGCAGCAGAATGACCGCAGAAAGGCCGAGGCGCAGCCAGTCAGGCTGCAGCTTTGAGGCAAGCCGTGCGCCCAATTGTGCTCCGATGACGCTGCCAACCAGCAGCAATCCGGCAAGAACAATATCGACCGCATGCGTCGTGACCGAATGCACCATTGTTGTGATGGCGGTGACGAACAGGATCTGGAACAGCGACGTCCCGACGACAACCCGAGTGGACATGCCGAGCAGGTAGATCATGGCCGGCACAAGAATGAAGCCTCCGCCGACGCCGAGCAGGACCGTCAGAATGCCGACCAGAAAGCCGAGCGCAAGCGGCGCGAGCGGGGAAATGTAGAGCCCGGAGGCGTAAAACCGCCACCGCATCGGTAGATTGGCCACCACCGGGTGATGGCGGCGCTTGCGGGGAGGGACGGGCACGCCAGACCGCTTTGCGCTGATGGCGGCCCAGGCATCACGGGCCATCATGGAGCCGATCACACCCAGCAGGACGACGTAAAGAATGGCAATGGTGGTATCCATTTGCCCAGCGCTTTCCAGAAGCGCGAAAATGCCCGCGCCGCCAATCGCGCCAGCAAGGCCGCCCACGACCAGAACAAGACCCATCTGCCAATCGACGCCTGCCCTTTGCCAGTGCGCGAGCACGCCGGAGACACTGGCCCCAGTCACCTGCGTCGTGGCAGAGGCTGCGGCAACGGTGGGCGGGATTCCGTAAAGGATAAGGAGCGGCGTCGTGAGGAAGCCACCGCCAACGCCGAACATGCCCGACAATATGCCGACCCCGCCGCCAAGCAGCACAACGACCAGTGCGTTCACGGACATGTTGGCAATCGGCAGGTAGATGTCCATTTCACCAACGGTCCTAGCCTCTGTTGCGGCCAACCGAAAGGGCTCTCTCAGAAATCCTTTGCCATGGTGATTGCAATGCCGGAGCCGGGGCGGGCATCACCGGCAATACGCACGCGCCAGTCCAGCGTCAGGCGCATGTTGACGGCCGACGGCCCAATCATCGTCGTGGCGCTGGGTCCGACATCCATCCGCTTCAGACCGGGCTGTATGCCGCCCCAAAGGCCTATGCCAATTGCGCGGCTATCCCCGATAGATCTGCTTACCTTTGCGGCGCCATCGGCAAACAACATCGGGTGTCGAACGCCCACCATGCCTGCTTGCGCATAGACATCTGCGCGCCATGTGCGGCCTTGCTTCTGAGAGGATCCACCGCCGGCCAAGAACAAGGATGTTGCATCTTGAGCCCGCGCACCTCCCCGCAGACGATGCTCTGCGATCATTTCAACCGGGATCGCCGGAAACGGGCGCAAGCTGATGCCGGGCGCGACCTCAAAGGCTGCGATCTGCGCCAGCGGAGCATACGCCCGCAGGGAGAGGCGCAGGCGATCCTTTAAGGCGAACGGAAAGACGATCCGCGCGCCGATTTGGCTGCCCCCCAATTGGCCTCCGGCACCCAAAGGCTGGCCTGCGGCGTCAGGGCGCCAGACGATCCAAGCGGCGCCTTGCAACAATTGCTGTGGCGTTCGGCGGGGTGGCAAGATGTCCATGTTGGGCAGTTCGTCGCCTGCTTCATACGTGTTGACAGCATGGCCTGCCGCATCGGTCGGCGGAATGCGGAATGGTTGTCGGGGCAAGACCGTTTCGCGAAAGAAACGTTTCAAGGGGACGGGCGCCATGGCGTTCTGTTTTGGAGAGGTGCGCTTGGGATTGTTTTCCGACCGGGGATGGGCTTCTGCCGAGACGATCCTCAATGCTTGGGCTGTATCATTCGGGGTGTCCGAACTCATTGCCAGCGATGCTAGGTCGCGGGTGCGTTGCACAGGCTGCGCCTCCATGTGATCGCTGAAGTAGATCACCGACGCGCGGCCCAAGCCCCAAAGGACGGCGACCAACCCAAGCGCCTCAATGGATCGCGCGCGGCGAGTATTCAACGATCCTGTCCTTGGGGGAAACTGTGTTCGGTCTTGTCCCAATAGACCTGCCCTGTTTTCAGCATGCGGAGGTAGGATGAAACAGCACGGCGCGCGGCCATCATGGCAATAATGTTCGAAGTGATCATCCGTGGAATGGAGATCAGCCCTTCCTTCCAGCCATAGTGTCGCGCGACGCAACTTGCCCGAACGGCGAGACGCCAGAGAAGCAGGCCAGCGTTCAAGGCCAATAAGGTGCTGAGAGCAGATCCGAGAGGCCGCTGGCTCTCAGAGAAGACGAACAGAAAGGTGGTCAGCACCAAGGCGCCATAGCCGCAAAGAAGCAGTATCGCGGCGAAGGGCGCCCGGCGGTCCCGCAGGCGCATCCAGCATTCGAAGATGTTACCCTTCCAGCCCACGCGATCCCATCCGGCAAGGGCGATGCCAATTGTCCATCGGGTCTTTTGACGAACGGCCGCCAGCAATGTCGCTGGAAAATGCGCCTGTGTGGCAACGATCCGCCCGTTCGAATCTGCGATCCTTACGAATGCGCCGTTCAGTCCTAATTCTCCCAGACGCAGGCCCAGTTCATAGTCCTCCGTCAAACTGTCTTCCGCAAAGGGGAGGCCGCCACGGCTTGCGGCAATGTCGGAAAGTGCCGACCGCCGGATCGAGCACCCGACACCGGCCGAGGGCAGAGCTGCTCCGATGGCCTCACGGACCACCATGTCGCGGCTATGGGCTTCGGCAAACTCATCGAGATAATGCCCGCTGATCCAGCGAGACCCCGGTTGCCTCAGAGGCAGGACGGGCATCTGGATGAGCGAAAACCGGTCTCCCAGTGCGGCGTGAACCCGTAACTCGTCTCGGTGGACGAGGTCTTCGGCATCATGGAGGAGGACGGCCTTAAAGCGGATTCCTGACCGATCTTCGTCGTCCACCATCGCACGGTAGAGGACATTGAGACATCCGGCCTTTGTCGTTGGTCCAGGTGTTGCGCCGATGACCAGCCTGATCTTTGGATCGTGAAAAGAGGAAGCTGCGGCAATGGTCGCATCGTCATTTGCATAGCAGCCGACATAAAGCCGATAGCCCACGTCCCCCCATTGCGAGACACAGTGTTGCAGCATGGCGCAAATGACGGCCTCTTCTCTCCAAGCTGGAATGAAGACTGCGATGTCGCCGGGGGTGCGCGACGGCGGGAGGGCTGCCGCCGTCGCGCGCGGGTGAACCGAATAGACCGTCAATCGCCGCCAGATCCTGCGCATTATCCAAACGACGTCTACAAGAAGGTCATCGATCCCCCCGATGGCAAAGCCGATTGCCGAAAACAGGAGCAGTTCATCGCGAACGGCTGATGCAAACCAAATGAGGTCGGCCACATCGTTACCGATCAGGCAAGGATGGCCGTCTTTTTAACCGTCCGTGTGCGCTGCTCAAGCAATTGCTGCCGCAGACTGTTATCCGCTGTCGGTGTCGCTTCAAACGGACCGGGCCGGTCCCAAGCCCCTTCGGGCCGCAGGATGTGCATCGGATCTGAAGCGAGCGAGATCACATCATTCGCGGGCGCGAGATCGAGCCGCATTTCCACATATTTGACATTGGCAAAGGCGATCGGTGGACGGTCTTCAATCGGGCGGAAACCGAAGACCTGCCAAAAGCGCTGAAGGTCAAGCCGACTATGCCCGTACAGGGTGCGATATCCCTTCTTTCGGCAATGCTCGACGGCGGCTCTTACGAGTTGATAGGCAAGGCGGCTGTTGCGATATTCCGCGCGAACCGCCAGCCGTTCAATCTTTGCGAATTCTCCGAAAAAGCGTGCGCGGATGCACCCTGCGGCATCCCCATCCACCTTTCCGAGCCAATGGGTTGAACAGAAGTCGTTGCCGTCAAATTCTTCGGAATAGAGGCAGAATTGCTCGGCAATATAGGTGGCGGAGCGAACCGAGAAGACCTGAAAAACGTCTTCGATGGACCGGGCAACCGTCACTTCACATTTGGCCTTCGGGGCAGGTTCCAGTCTCTCGGGCAGCACGACCAGAAGGTCGCTACTGCAGCTCGGATAGATGCTCTGTGCGTCGATGAAGCCAGACGTTTGCTGCAAGCGCCGTGAATGAGCGCTGACCGCCTTGGAAAAGACAGGAACCGGCGTCTGCAGGAATGGCTCCAGCGCATCTGCAAAGGCGGTGAGCATGCGCCCAAAGCTTCCGGGCATATAAATCAGCCAGACATAGATCGCGGATGGTTGCTCGCCCGGGTCGGAGATCCAAGTCGTGTCGGGGGCTGCGCTGTTGAAGCGGCCGTTGATGATTGCGTCTGTACCCTCTGCGTTCAGCGGCAAAAGCGCTACGATACCGCGGTCTTCCTGCGCGGTGCCCGGCTGGCTCGCAATCCGGACGCTGTCCGGGTTAGCGGCGATAATTCCTCGGATAATGCCGCTATCAGCCAGCATCATGGAGTTGCGCGCCACTGCCAACATTTGGTCGAGTTCATCTGAGCTGGGCCGATAAAGGTTGAACTTCTGCCGGTCGGAGCGCTCCAAACATTTCCAGATCTTTGAGGAGAAGCCGAGGCGACGCACACCTAAGCGGTTTGACGTGGTCAGTTCCTGTAACATTTGTATTCTCCCCTAACTGGCGTAGAAATCACGCATGGTTTCCGACGCGGTGACTTTATCTGGGGTAGGGGAGGACGAGGTCCTCCAATTATCTGCACGCGGTGTTCATCCCGATGAACACCGCAAACTCATAGACTTGCTGGACAAAGTTAACTGGAATGATCTCGACATTCTGCGCCGGGCGGCTGATCAATCGAGCCTGAGGAAGGCCGCTCAAGCACTCGGAATGTCCGTCAACACGGTCAGATCACGCCTCAACCGACTCGAAAAATCGTTGGAGACGGTTCTCTTTGCACGTTCCCGTGACGGTCTAAAGATTACAGCTGAGGGGCAGACGGTTCTGCGCGTCGCCAAAGATATGCGGATGTTGAGCGTTGGGTTGCCGCTGGCGCGGGGCAACCATGTGCTGGTCCAAGATGGCGAAGTTCGCATCTGCGCGTCAGAAGGGGTTGGGACGTTCTGGCTGACGCCACGGCTGCCGGAACTGAAGGCGCGCTTACCCGATCACGTCGTGGCGCTGGACAGCATTTCCGACCAAAATCTGGTCTCACCGGGCGAACATGATGTCGCGGTCGGATTCCAGAAGCCGACTGATCTTGAGGCCATTTGTTCAAAGCTGGCGACGATTCACATCATGCCCTTCGCATCGGACCAGTATCTGCGTCAGCATGGTTTGCCGCTCACCATTGATGATCTGCACGGACACCAGTTCATCCAGCAGGACTCCCCTGGGACCAATGGAGATGCGGTCAATCTCTTCCTCACGCAGGACCTTGCACGCAAGATCATCGCGATCCGGGTGAGTTCAAGCTTTTCACATTATTGGGCGGTGGCCAACGGCGTCGGTATCGGCGCCTTGCCGACCTATGCCCGGGCGATCACCCGCCGTGTTCGGCCACTCGACCTGCCGATCCGCCTGCGCTTTGAGTTGTGGTTGTCTTACCGCCGCGAAGCTCGCCATTCCCAGCCCGTCCAGCAGGTCGTCCAATGGCTTCGGGACAGTTTTGATGGGAGCCGCTATCCTTGGTTTGCGGATCATTTCGTCCATCCTGACGAATTTACCGATATAAACGGCGGCACAGGGGTGGTGTCCATGTTCGACCATCTCATGGACTGATAAACGCCACTTCATGAGAGATTCGAGCACCCGACCAAAGTCCGCTTTGCGCGCTTTCATAGAAAGCGGGGCGGCTGGAGGCATCGTCCTGATGCTGGCGGCTGCAGCGGCATTGATTGTCGCAAACTCGGCTTGGTCGGACGTTTATTTTGCGGGCCTTCAGGCAAAGTTGGGGCCGATGTCGGTCCTTCATTGGGTCAATGATGGCCTGATGGCGCTCTTCTTCTTGCAGGTTGGGTTGGAGATAAAGCGCGAATTTGTTGATGGGCATTTGAGCAAATGGGGGGATCGGGCTCTCCCGATGATTGCGGCTGCGGCAGGGATGATCATCCCGGCGGTCGTCTTCCTCGCCATCGCCGGAGGGCGGCCCGAACTTCACCGCGGCTGGGCCATCCCGGCGGCGACCGATATCGCCTTTGCAATGGGCGTCATTTCGCTTCTCGGCCGCCGCGTCCCCGCCTCATTGAAGCTGCTGCTGGCCACTATCGCGATCGTCGATGATATGGGCGCGGTCGCTATCATTGCGGTGGGGTATACCGACGCAATTTCGGGGAGCTGGCTCCTTGCTTCGGCGGGCATCATGGCCGTGATGTTCCTCATCGGTCGAAGGCAGGTCTCGGTTCTGTGGCCCTATCTTGTCGGTTTTGCTCTGCTCTGGTTTACTGTGCTTCAATCCGGTGTTCATGCAACCATTGCCGGCGTGCTGGCGGCAGCGATGATCCCGGTGCGGGTCACGCCCGCGGCACCCGATGATCCCGCCTCGCCCCTTCACCGGCTGGAACATCTCGTCAACAAGCCGGTCGCCTTTCTCATTGTGCCGCTTTTCGGGTTCGCCAATGCAGGCGTTTCTTTTGCGGAGGGCATAGGCCGAGATGAGTTGACGCTGGCGATTGCGGCCGGGCTTTTCTTTGGAAAGCAACTTGGGATCTTTTCAGCCATCTGGTTGGCTGTCCGCTTCGGCTTTGCCAGAAAACCTGCAGGTGCAAACTGGGCGCAGGTTTACGGGATGGCCCTGCTTTGCGGCATCGGGTTCACGATGAGCTTGTTTATCGGCGATCTCGCCTTCTCTGATCCCATCCACGATAGCGGCGTGAAAATGGGCGTTCTGCTCGGGTCTGTCGCGTCGGCCATTGCCGGCGCTATCGTCCTCGGTTTTTCCTCAGGCACAAAAAAAGGGGCAGCCTAAGCCACCCCTTCTTTAAATCGTCGTCCGTGTCGGATTAGAGCTTTTCAACAAGCTCCGGCACGATCTTGAAGAGATCGCCGACAAGTCCAATGTCCGCGACCTGGAAGATCGGGGCGTCTTCGTCCTTGTTGATCGCGATGATCGTCTTGGAGTCTTTCATGCCGGCAAGGTGCTGGATCGCACCCGAGATGCCGACGGCGACATAGACGTCCGGAGCCACGATCTTACCGGTCTGTCCGACCTGATAGTCGTTGGGCACATAGCCCGCGTCAACGGCAGCGCGCGACGCACCGACGGCGGCGCTCATCTTGTCCGCAAGTGGGAAGATGGTGGACTGGAAGGTGTCGGCATCCTTGAGCGCACGACCACCAGAGACGATGATCTTTGCCGAGGTCAGTTCCGGACGCTCCAGCTTCACGATTTCAGCACCAACGAACGAGGAAATCCCCGAATCGCCTGCACCGGAAACCGCTTCGACGGCGGCCGAGCCACCTTCAGCGGCGGCCTTGGCAAAGGCCGTACCGCGCACGGTGATGACCTTCTTGGCGTCAGACGACTGGACGGTTGCGATGGCGTTACCGGCATAGATTGGGCGCGTGAACGTGTCCGCACTTTCAACCGACAGGATGTCGCTGATCTGCATGACGTCGAGCAGTGCTGCCACGCGCGGCGCGATGTTCTTGCCGTGCGCGGTTGCAGGGAACAGCACCGCGTCATGGCCTGCCATCAGGCTCGCCACGAGCGGCGCGACGTTTTCGGCCAGTTGGTTGGCGAGGGTGGCGTCATTGGCGACGTGCACCTTAGCGACACCGGCGATCTTTGCCGCAGCCTGCGCAACGGCATCGCAGCCATTGCCGGCCACGAGAACGTGCACTTCGCCCAACTGCGAGGCAGCGGTGACAACAGCGAGCGTTGCGTCCTTCAGCGACGCATTGTCGTGTTCAGCGTAAACGAGGACGCTCATGCGGCAACTCCCATTTCCTTGAGCTTGGCAACCAGCGCATCGACATCGGCAACCTTGATGCCGGCCGAACGGACAGGCGGCTCGGCAACCTTCAATGTCGTCAGGCGCGGTGTGACATCCACACCGTAATCAGCGGGCGTCTTCTGCGCGAGCGGCTTGGACTTCGCCTTCATGATGTTCGGCAGCGATGCATAGCGCGGCTCGTTCAGACGAAGGTCAGTGGTCACAATCGCAGGCGTTTTCAGGCTGACGGTTTCAAGGCCACCATCAACTTCGCGCGTCACGTTGACGCTGTCACCGGACACTTCAACCTTAGAGGCGAAGGTGCCTTGCGGACGGCCGGTCAGCGCAGCGAGCATCTGGCCCGTCTGGTTGCTGTCATCGTCAATAGCTTGCTTGCCAAGGATGACGAGGCCGGGGGCTTCTTCTTCCATGACCTTAGCGAGCAGCTTGGCGACGCCGAGTGGTTCGACGTCTTCTGCAACGATAAGGATCGCACGATCCGCACCCATGGCGAGTGCGGTACGGAGCGTTTCCTGCGCTTTGTCCGGTCCGATTGAGACGGCGACGATTTCCGTCGCAACGCCCTTTTCCTTCAAACGAATGGCTTCTTCCACCGCGATTTCGTCGAAGGGGTTCATCGACATCTTCACGTTGGCCAAATCCACGCCAGAGCCATCAGGCTTCACGCGGGGTTTCACATTATAATCAATGACCCGCTTCACGGGCACAAGGATCTTCATGGCGCTTCTCTCCAATGAATCGCTTTACGTTTACGTCAATGTCCGCCGCACTGCACAAAATGGCCGCGCAATGCAAGCCTCAAGCGGCGTTGCGGACTTCCGCTACGATCTTCTTCGCCGCGTCGCCAAGGTCATTGGCAGGAACGATGGGAAGACCGGAGTTTGCAAGAATATCCTTACCCTGCTGCACGTTGGTGCCTTCCAAGCGGACAACGAGCGGCACGGACAAGTTCACTTCCTTGGCGGCGGCGACGATGCCATCGGCGATGATGTCACACTTCATGATGCCACCAAAGATGTTCACAAGGATGCCCTTTACGGCTGGGTCCTTCAGAATGATTTTGAACGCAGCTGTCACCTTCTCCTTATTGGCGCCGCCGCCGACGTCGAGGAAGTTGGCGGGGAATTCCCCGTTCAGCTTGATGATGTCCATCGTCGCCATAGCAAGACCGGCACCATTGACCATACAGCCGATGTTGCCATCGAGCTTGATGTACGCAAGGTCATATTTGGATGCTTCGATTTCGGCCGGATCTTCCTCGGTCAGATCGCGCAGTTCAACGAGATCCTTGTGGCGGAAAAGCGCGTTTGAATCGAAGCCGACCTTCGCATCGAGGACAAATAGCTTGTCGCCGTCCGCCGTCGGGCAGACCGCCAGCGGATTGATTTCGATCTGGCTCGCATCAGTCGCGACAAAGGTGTCGTAAAGACCCTTCAGGACGGACTGGGCCTGCTTGGCCAAATCACCTGAAAGGCCGAGCGCCTTAGCGACCGAACGGCCATGATGCGGCATCAGGCCTGTAGCTGGATCGATGGTGATCGTGGTGATCTTTTCCGGCGTGTCGTGCGCGACAGTTTCGATGTCCATGCCACCTTCGGTCGACGCGACAATCGCAATCCGGCTGGAGGCACGGTCAACGAGGAGGGCAAGGTAGAATTCTTTGCCGATATCGACACCATCAGTGATGTAAAGGCGCTGAACCTGCTTGCCCGCGTCACCTGTCTGGATCGTCACCAGCGTATTGCCGAGCATGTCCGTTGCGTGGGCGCGGACTTCATCCAGCGACTTGGCGAGGCGCACACCGCCCTTGGCGTCTGGGCCGAGTTCTTTAAACTTGCCCTTACCACGGCCACCGGCGTGGATCTGCGCCTTCACGACGTAAAGTGGTCCTGGAAGCTGCTTGGCAGCCTCGACAGCTTCTTCCACCGACATGGCAGCAATGCCCTTTGGTACGGCGACGCCGAACTTAGCCAGAAGTTCCTTGGCTTGATACTCGTGAATATTCATGTGCGCGCGAGTCCCTGCTAGAGTTGCAGGGCCTAAAGCATAGCGGGGCGGCTATGGGAAGCCTGTAACGCGCCTATCACATATGCTTATTCGGAGATCGCGCAGCTCAGGCCCGCCCGCGTGGTGATCGCAAGGATTTCGGGGTCCCGCAGGGCGCGGACCTGACGCCAGAATTCGCCGACACGCATCTGGCCGATCCGCTTGTCGCTGATCTTGCTGAGATCAGACAGGCGCTTGAGTTGCGTGAGTGACAGCTTATCGATCATGCGGTCTGCCATACAGGTGGATGTGTCGCGCGAAAGGCCTGCTGACTGAAGCCCATTGCGCAAACGCGCTTCCGGCGTGGCGCAAGCCGAAAGCGTTGATGCGGCGATCAAAAGTACGGCGAGTTTGTTGCGCATAGCGGCCCCCAGTCAGAGTAATGTTCGCAGGCCAGTGCGGATTGCTGTCCCTTTGCACTGGCCTGTTGGTGGCCAGATGCAGCTTTAATGATGACGTAAACATCAACGACGCTATAGGGGCATCTATGTCTATCTTGTCCGGCCTCGGCGTGTTCATTCTGACAGTCCTCTTCATGGAGGGCTTCGCTTATGTTGCCCACCGCTGGCTGATGCACGGGCCGGGCTGGTTCCTGCATAAAAGCCACCATCGGCCGCGCACCGGCACGTTTGAGTTAAACGATCTTTACGCTGTGATCTTCGCTGTGCCGTCTATTTCGCTGTTCTGGTATGGCATCGGCCTTGGCCACGGGGCGTTCTATGCTTGGATTGGTGGCGGCATCGCGGCCTATGGCGCGATCTATTTCGGCTTCCATGACGTGATCGTGCACAAGCGCATCGGTCATCGGTATCTGCCCAAGAGCACGTACATGAAACGAATCATGCAGGCGCACCGGTTACATCATGTGGTGGAAACGAAGGACGGCACCGTCAGTTTCGGTTTCCTCTGGGCGCCGAAGCCTGAGGTGCTGAAGGCGCAATTGGCAAAGGGAGGTCGCGCAGGCGTGCGCGCGCCTGCTACCATGGAGCTCATCAGCGAGTAAATTAGGCGGTGGCGAGCGTCCGGCGGCGGCGCAGCGCGAAACCGACCATGCCAAAACCGCCCAGCATCAGCGCCCAGCTTCCCGGTTCCGGCAGCGGATCGATATAGGAGACGGCGAGGTCGTCAAACTTGAACGAGTCTTTCTTGCCGTCCTGATTGATGAAGGATGAGGCCACCATCCAGATGTTGCCGACTTTCTGACCAGCGGCACCGGGCTGAAGATCGCGGATACCAGACGTTGATCCGCCAAGCGCTTCGTAACCCGCGCCGTTCAAAATCCCGTTGACGACTGAAATATTCGTATTGTCGAGCGAAAGGCCCGAGCCCCAAGCCGTTGCGGTCGTGCCAAAGTCGATGGAGGCGTCGGTGTCGGCGGTGCAGCTGTCACAGAGCTTGTAAGCCGTGAACCGACCCGACAGAAACTCGACCGGCTTGTCGAACTGGAACAGAATGAAGTCGGTCCGGCCATCATTGTCGACGGTGTGAGTGTTGTTCGCGCCATTGCCTTCGCCCCGGTTGGTGACACCCAAACCATTGCTGTACGCCCCAAGGAACGAGCTTCGAACAATATTGCTCTGAGCGCTCCAAGCTGTCGCGCGCACGTTGATCGTTTTTCCGGCTGTGGTCGCGCTGAACGTTCGCGCATTGCCAAATGTGCCGCTCAAGCTGGAGTTGCCGACCAGATCAAAGACGAATGTCGCTGCGTTCGCGGCAGGGGCTGTCACAAGCGCCAGCGCGGATGCCGAAAGGATCGCTAAGGATTTCAAACGCATAAACTCATTGCCCCTGTGCGTGTCCTGCCATGGCATAGACACTTCGCCTAGTGCGACCCTGACCGATATGAGCAAGGTACGCCTTTACGGGGCGATTCGCAACCAGTCCGGTTTGAATGAGCGTCCCTGATTGGGACAGTTTTCAGGCGGTTCCCGCCAGTGCCTCTTCAGCCTCGCGGACAAGCGTGCCCAAAATGGCTGCGACGGGTTCTTCCGCTTTGACCATACCGACCGATTGGCCGGCCATGACCGAGCCGTTCTCGACGTCACCATCAATGACGGCGCGGCGGAGGGCACCCGCCCAGAAATGTTCGATTTCCAGCTGCGCTGCCGCCATATCGACTTCGCCGCGATCCAGCATGGCCGCGACTTCCACCTGCTTGCGGGTGAATTCTTCGGTGCCCGCATTTTTGAGCGCGCGGACAGGGATAACCGGCAGGCGGGGGTCAATCTGCACGCTGGCGATGGCATCGCGCGCATTGCCGCGCAGGAACGCTTTCTTAAAGGCAGGATGGGCGATGCATTCGGTCGCGCACACAAGCCGCGTGCCGATCTGCACGCCGGCGGCCCCCTGCTTCAGATAAGCGGCCATCATTTCGCCCCGGCCGATACCACCTGCAACAAAGACGGGGACAACGTCCGCCATCTCAGGCAGGATTTCCTGCGCGAGGACCGAGGTGGACACAGGGCCGATATGGCCGCCAGCTTCCATGCCTTCAATCACCAGCGCGTCAACGCCGGAGCGGACGAGCTTTTTCGCCAGCGACAACGCAGGGGCAAAGCAGATGACCTTGGCGCCAAACGCCTTGATTTGATCAATCGCGCCTGCAGGCGGCAGTCCACCAGCCAGCACCACATGGGTGACTTTGTGCTGCGCGCAAACGGCAATCAGGTCGGTCAGTTGCGGGTGCATGGTGATGAGGTTCACGCCAAAGGGCTTGCCCGTCATCGCCTTGGTGGCCTCGATTTCAGCTGAGAGAATTGCCGGGGGCATCGCGCCGCCTGCAATCACGCCAAAGCCGCCTGCATTGGACATGGCAGAGACAAGGT
Source organism: uncultured Sphingomonadales bacterium (assembly GCA_903839675.1). Taxonomy (GTDB): domain Bacteria; phylum Pseudomonadota; class Alphaproteobacteria; order Sphingomonadales; family Sphingomonadaceae; genus Aquisediminimonas. Next base: position 49,188 of record CAIMDB010000035.1, on the reverse strand, counting down.
GCCGTTCGCTGATCCAGCTCATGGCGCCTGCCATGATGGCCACGTCCGACCCCAGAAAGGCCGTGCCGCGGGCCATTAGCGCCTGAAGCTGGCTCACGCCGCATCCTCGGCATCAAGGCCATAAGCCGTATGCAGCACACGGACCGCCAATTCCGTTTCGTCCTCGTCGATGAGGACGGAGACTTTGATCTCAGAGGTCGAGATGGCCTGCACGTTGATACCGCGCTGGGCCAGCGCCTTGAACATCGTGGCTGCGACACCGGCGTGGCTGCGCATGCCGACGCCAACGACGGAGATTTTGGCGACCTTGGTGTCATGCATCAGGTTTGAGAAACCGATGACATCCTTGCCTTTTTCCAGCGTGTCGATGGCGCGGGCCAGCTCGGCTCCTGGCACAGTAAAGGTCACGTCGGTGGAGCCGCTGTCATGCGCGATATTCTGGATGATCATGTCGACGTTGATGTTGGCATCGGCCAGCGGGCCAAAGATATTCGCCACAGCGCCCGGCCGGTCGGGCACGCTGGTGAGCGTCACCTTGGCTTCGTTCTTGTCGTGGGCAATGCCCGTGATCAGTTGGCGTTCCATTTCGTCTTCTCCGATTTCGTCGTCGCCGACGATAAGCGTGCCGGTGATGGGATTGTCTGTCGGTGCGTCAAAGGATGACAGCACCTGCACGCGCACATTTTCCTTCATCGCGAGCCCGACGGAGCGGGTCTGGAGCACTTTGGCCCCGACGCTCGCCAGCTCGAGCATTTCTTCATAGGTGACCTTGGCGAGCTTACGCGCCCTGGGCACGATGCGCGGGTCGGTTGTGTAGACGCCGTCGACATCGGTGTAGATGTCACACCGGTCTGCCTTGACGGCAGCGGCGACAGCGACGGCGGACGTGTCGGACCCGCCCCGGCCAAGCGTGGTGATGCGGTTATCTGTTGTGACGCCCTGAAAGCCGGGTATCACAGCGACTTCCCCCGCGCTCATCGCGGCGATCAGGCCCCTTGTGTCAATATCTTCGATGCGGGCAGAAGCATGAGCATCAGACGTTTGGATCGGCAATTGCCAGCCCAGCCAGCTGCGCGCCTTCACGCCCATCGCCTGCAGCGTGATCGCCAGCAGGCCGGATGTAATCTGCTCCCCGGCGGCGACGACAACGTCATATTCCTTGGGGTCATGCAGCGGGGCTGCTTCGCGGCAGAAATTAATCAGACGGTCGGTTTCGCCCGCCATGGCAGAAACAACCACGGCGACTTCATTGCCGGCGTCCACTTCGTGCTTCACGCGGGCGGCCACGTTGCGGATGCGTTCCGTCCCCGCCATGGACGTGCCGCCGAACTTCATTACGATGCGGGCCATCGAATTCCCTGTTTTGTGTCGCAAATGCGGGTTTGGCCAATAGGCGCCGTCCTGTTAGGGAAGGGGTATGGCAAAGGCAAGCACCACAACCACGATTGACCCTGCGGAAGCCGCGCATTTCGGCAAGCTGGCTGCGGACTGGTGGAACCCCAAGGGCTCCTCCGCGATGCTGCACAAGCTGAACCCGGTGCGGCTTAAATTCATCCGTGAGGCGATTGACGCGCATTGGTCCAAAGGTGGCGCAACCTTCCGACCGCTTGGGGGCAAGACCGCACTCGACGTGGGTTGTGGCGCGGGTTTGCTCTGCGAGCCTCTCGCCCGCCTCGGCGCGAAAGTGACCGGCGTCGATGCGGCAGCGGAAAGCATTGCCGTCGCCTCGGCGCACGCGGCGGAAGGCGGTTTGACGATCGATTATCGCTGCGCTGACGTGGGCGGCATGACAGGGACATTCGATCTCGTGACGTCAATGGAGGTCATTGAGCATGTCAGTGATCCTGCCGCTTTCCTCGCGGCTCTGGGTGGCCGATTGGCACCGGGCGGGCTGATGATCCTCTCCACGCCCAACCGCACGCCCAAATCAAAGCTCGCGATGATCACGCTGGGCGAAGGCCTCGGCGCCATCCCCAAGGGCACGCATGATTGGGACAAGTTCCTCACCCCGGAGGAAATGCAGGATCTGCTTAGCCATGCAGGACTTGTTGCCGGAGAGATGCGCGGCATTGCGTTCTCGGCCACCGCGGGTCTGCACCTTTCGGACGATCTGGCGCTGAACTACATCTTCACTGTGGCAAAGCCTTAGAAGTCGACCTTATCGTAATGCGCAGGCGGGGGGATGACTTCCATCCGTTCGCTCAGCAGCGGGCGGAAAGAGGGTCGGGATTTGAGGCCTGAATACCAGCGCTTGGTCGCTTCATGGCCGCGCCAGTCAATGCCGCCGAGATAATCCGCGACCGAGATGTGCGCCGCGCCCGCCAGATCAGCGAGGCTCAAGCTCGCACCGGCGAGCCAGTTGCGGTGATCGAGCAGCCAGTCAATATAGTCGAGCAGCTGGTTGGCGTTCTTCATCGCCTGCCGCAGCACGCCGCCATCGGGCGCGGAGCGGTGAACGAGCCGCTTTTCCATGCGCTCATGAAGAAGCGGTCCGACGACCTGCATGTAATATTGTTCGTCGAACCAGGCCGTGAGTCGCCGGATCTCAGCGCGGTTAGGAGCGGTCCCTGAAATCATCGGGGACTGGTCCACCGTCTCTTCGAGATATTCGCAGATCGCGTTGGAATGGATCAGCGTCAGTCCGCGGTCCGATTCGACCAGAACGGGGGTCTGGCTCGTCGGGTTAAGATCCACGAATTCATCGCGCCGTTCCCACGGATATTCGCGGACAAGCTGATAGCCCACGCCCTTTTCTCCCATGAGAAGGCGGACCTTGCGAGAAAACGGACAGAGAGCGAACTGATAGAGCTGCCACATGGCGCCAGACTGATAGGCTACAGTCACCCTTTGGGGAAGGGGGTCATGCGCAAAGGTTGTGGATCGAACTCTTGCCAATTTGGCTGTATTGGCGCATCTGATGGATGCATATCGGGCAGGGGGTTGCGTGCGGGTCATTGGAACAGGGGCAGTTTTGGCAATTGCGCTGGCACAGCCTGCTTGGGCCGACATTGGCCGTATCAAGCTGGCGAGCGGGGCCGCGTCGATTGAAAGAGACGGCAAGCTGTTGTCAGTGAAGCCGGGATTCGTGATTGAAACCGGCGATACGCTGATCATCGGCGCGCGCGGCAAGGCAGGCGCGACCTTCATTGACAATACCCGCCTTTCGGCCGGGCCGGGCACGCGGATGACGTTCCGATCCTTCGATTATAACGACACCACCCAAAAGGGTCGCTTTGTCAGCTTCCTCAAAAAAGGGGCCGTCGCGATTATCTCGGGCCGGATCGCCCGCAACGACCCCCAGGCCATGCGCGTCGAAACACCGAAGAATATTTACGTCATTCGGCGCGCGCGCGTCGTGTTGAACGTGAAATGATGCGCCGGACCGCCCTTGGCTGGCTAGCCGCGCCGCTCCTGATGGCGGGATGCGCCATGTCGCAAGTCGCGATTGACCCCAGAGAGGATGGCGATGCCGGAAGTGTCGCCGTTCTGAACGCGGCCGGCACAGAACTTGCGGTTATTGATAAGGCAGGCGCTGTCGCCAATGTATCCGGTGGTTCGGCCTCTATCCAGGTGATGGGCAGCGCGGCATTCGATGCGAAATATGCTGATCTGCTGGCCGGATTGCCCGCTGCACCGCGCACCTTCGTTCTCTATTTCAAGGAAAACTCGATCGAGCCGACCGAAGAGTCTCAGGCGTTGATGGCGGAGATTTTCGCCGAGATTAAAAGGCGCGCCGGGGCCGACCTCGAAATTACAGGCCATACGGATACCGTTGGGTCGGAAGAGGTGAACGACGCATTCTCTCTGCGCCGTGCAGCGGAGGTCACGTCCTACCTGTTCTCGCAGGGCCTTGATAAAACCATCGTCCGCATTGCGGGACGCGGGGAACGGGAACTGCGCGAACAAACGTCTGATGACACGCCTTCCGCGATCAACCGCCGGGTGGAAGTTACCGTCCGCTAGTTAGCCGCAGTTGGCATGGCCAAGGGCTTCGAGCACATCATCGAGCCGGGCTGGATCGCCCAGCGCGATGACATCGCCGCCTGAGTCGGCGTTGAGCACATGGCCAGACCAGTCGCACACCGTGCCGCCTGCGCCTTCGATAACGGGAACGAGGGCGGCGAAGTCATGCAGCTTGAGGCCTGCTTCCACCACAAGGTCGACATGGCCGCTCGCGACGAGGCCATAATTGTAGCAATCCCCGCCATAGATGATCCGCCGCCGCGCGACTTTGGCGGCGAGTGAGAGGAAATGGTCTGCCTCATGCGCGCTGAAGAGGTGCGGGCTGGTCGTCCCGAGCACAGCGTCATCAAGTGCACGGCACCGGCGGGTACGCGCAGGCGCGCCATTGAAGGTCGTGGGCTGTCCGATGGCGCCGACCCAGCGTTCACCGGCAATGGGTTGATCAATGATGCCCAGCACCGGCCAGCCATCCTGCAACAGCGCGATGAGCGTGCCGAAGATCGGGCGACCGGCGACAAAGCTTGTCGTGCCGTCAATCGGGTCGAGCACCCAGACGCGGCTGGCATCCGCGCGCTCGCTGCCGAATTCCTCGCCGATGATGCCATCGCGCGGGGCCTCGCTGGCCAGCAGTTTACGCATGACCTCTTCCGCCGCGCGGTCGGCCAGCGTGACGGGGGAGGCATCCGCCTTTGTCTCCAGCCCGAAGGCGCCTCGGAAATACGGCCGGATGGCCGGGCCCGCGGCGTCCGCGAGTGCGTTGGCCAGCGCGAGATCGGTTTCCATGCTCATCTGCGGATCAGTGCTGCAGCGATTTGACGATGTCTTCGACCATCTTCTTCGCGTCCGCGAGGAGCATCATGGTCTGGTCCATATAAAACACGTCATTGTCGACACCGGCATAGCCGACGCCGCCCATAGAGCGCTTGATGAACATGATGGTCTTGGCCTTGTCCACGTCGAAAACGGGCATGCCATAAATGGGGGAGGACTTGTCGGTCTTCGCCGCAGGGTTCACCACGTCGTTCGCGCCGATGATGAAGGCGACATCGGTCTGGGCAAATTCGCTGTTGATGTCTTCGAGTTCGAAGACCTCGTCATAGGGCACGTTCGCTTCGGCAAGCAGCACGTTCATATGGCCGGGCATACGTCCAGCGACGGGATGAATGGCGTATTTTACGCGCACGCCTTCCTTTTTCAGAAGGTCGCCCATTTCACGCAGAATGTGCTGCGCTTGCGCAACGGCCATGCCATAGCCGGGCACGATAATGACCTGTTCGGCTTCCTTAAGCAGGAAGGCCGCGTCTTCCGCCGAACCCCGCTTCCAGGGGCGCTGTTCCTTAGCTTCACCGCCGCCGGCCGAGGCTTCCGCGCCAAAGCCGCCCGCGATCACGCTCAGGAAGCTGCGGTTCATTGCCTTGCACATGATGTAGCTGAGGATCGCACCCGACGAGCCGACCAACGCGCCGGTGATGATCATCGCGCTATTGCCAAGGGTGAAGCCCATGGCTGCGGCTGCCCAGCCCGAATAGCTGTTGAGCATCGACACGACGACCGGCATGTCCGCCCCGCCAATCGGAATGATTAGCAAGAAACCGATGAGGAAGCTGAGCGCGGTAATCGTCCAGAAAATCCAAGGGCTCTGGTCGGTCAGGAAATAGCCGATAAGCCCGAGGATCGCTGCCAGCGTACCAAGGTTGATGAAATGACGACCGGGCAACATGATGGGCGCGCCGGACATATTGCCGTTCAGTTTCAGGAAGGCGATGACTGATCCTGAGAAGGTGATCGCGCCAATCGCGATGCCAAGTCCCATCTCAATCCGGCTAACCGCGTGGATCATGCCATCGGGACCTGCGATCCCGAAGTTTGCAGGCTCAAGGAAGGCCGCAGCGGCGACCAGCACAGCGGCCAAGCCGACCAGCGAGTGGAACGCCGCAACAAGCTGCGGCATGTCCGTCATCGCGATCTTGCGGGCCGTGATCCAGCCGATGCCGCCACCAATCGCAATCGCGCCCAAGATTTCAGGAAGGGTCGCCCATTCGTGGGTCAGCAATGTGGTGACCACGGCAATCAGCATGCCCGCCATGCCGAACCGGTTGCCGCGCCGCGATGTGGCGGGCGATGACAGCCCACGCAGAGCGAGGATGAAGAACACCCCGGAAAGCAAATAGGCGAGCATGACCCATGAAGGTTGTGCAGATGCGGCGTGCATGAATGTCCTGCCCCCGTTGGCGTAGCGTTGTTGTTTGGCAGAGGATTAGGGACGGTAAATCAACTTGTCACCGGTTTTTGGCGGCACAGTCCTGCAAAAGACGTGATCGCGTCGGAATGCATCGATTCCGCACTGCTGTGGTCCATTTGACAGGTTGAACGCACAGTCATGAAAGCGCATGACCAAGCTCACATGTTTGAACAACCCGCTCTTCAACGTCGCGCGCGGCTTCTCGGCTATGCAGGGCAATTGCCGCAGGTTTTGGCGATCATTCTGCTGGCTGATCCTGAAACGCGCTGGATCGCGCTGGCAGGCGGTTATGGCTATGCGGCGTTGATTTTCAGCTTTCTAGGCGGTGTCTGGTGGGGCGTCGGTATCAGCAACCCGCAGGCGCCGCGCTGGGTCTATGTGGCAGCTGTCCTTCCAAGCCTCATCGGACTTGCGACCTATGTGCCGTGGATCTTTGGCTGGACGTGGCCTGGACCTTCTCTGATTGTCCTCGGCCTGTGCTTGCTTGCCAGCCCGGTGGTGGATCGAGAAATGGCCTTGAAGCTTCCCTTACCGGACGGTTGGGTTCGGCTCCGATCGCACCTGTCGGTCGGCTTGGGTCTGCTCACATTGTTGCTGGCGGCGGCCGCTTTCACGCTTTAGCCCGTCTCAAGCTCGGACGAAAAGAACCGAAACTGGTTGACGCCGCCCCGCCCGCAATGGCAATGGCGGCGCGCTCATGACGTTAGAGCATCGGCGCGGGTGTAGCTCAATGGTAGAGCAGAAGCCTTCCAAGCTTACGACGAGGGTTCGATTCCCTTCACCCGCTCCAACGCCATCTCTAACCGCGCAGCACCGCCCCCAGCTTTGACGCCGCCGCGACAACCTTGTCGGCAATCGCCTTTAGGTCCTCTTCGCCATAGCTCTTCTCACTCGGCTGGAGTGTGATTTCGACGGCGAGGGATTTCTGCCCCTCCGGCACACCTTGTCCCGCGAACTGATCAAACAGGCGCGCCGCGACGATGTTGTCTTTGTCCGCGCCCTTGATGGTGCGGACAAGATCGCCTGCGGGCAGGTCCGCTGCCACGAGGAAAGCAAAGTCGCGCTTCACGGCCTGCAGGGCAGGGGGTGTGAAGGCCGGACGCATGAAGCCGGTCCCGCGCTTTGCGGGGATGGCATCGAGATGGATGCCGCATGCGACGACGGGGACGTCGATATCGAACGCCTTCAAAATTGACGGGTGCAGCATCCCAAAGCTGGCAATTTGGTTCTTTGGACCAAGCCGAAGCGTTGCAGACTGGCCGGGGTGATAGACGTCGCCTGCTTCCCCCATGATCTGCAAGTTATCGACGGGAGCGCCCGCAGTCCGAAGCAGAGAGAGCGCAACAGCCTTTGCATCAAACGCATCAAAGACTTTTGCCTTACTTACCTGCCAGCCCCGCTCTTTCTTTTCGCCTGCCATCACGCAGACAAGCGTCGGATGCTCGCCATCGGCCAGATAGCGCCGGCCAATCTCAAACAGCTGGACCGAGCTTGCGCCGCGATCAAGGTTACGGCGCACGGCAGACAGGAGGCCGGGAAGCAGCGATGGGCGCATGACCTTCATGTCCTCGCTGATCGGGTTTTCCAGAACCCAAGTCCCCCCACCGACAGCATTTGCCTCCTTCTCGGAGAGGAAGGACCAGTTGATGGCTTCGTTGAGGCCGAGTGCGGCTGCCGCACGGCGCATCTTGCGCTCCAGCTTCTGCAAGGGTGTGGCGGTTGGTTTGGCGACGCCGTCTGCGCGGGGCAGCGGCGTGGAGGGGACATTGTCGAGCCCGACCATGCGGACGACTTCTTCCACCAGATCCGCCGGACCGTCCACATCGCGGCGCCAGCTTGGGACAGTGACTGCTGCGCCGGATACTGTGAAGCCGAGCGATTTCAGGATCTCCGCCTGTTTGTCCGCCGCCACATCAATGCCACCCAGCTTTGCGCATAACGCGGTGTCATAAGTGACGGTTTTCGCGGCCAGCGGCGGTTCGCCTGCGCGAACGATTTCCGATGCTTCACCGCCGCAGATGTCGACGATCAGCTGCGTGATGATCGCAACTGCATCGTCGAGGAAAGCGGGATCGACGCCGCGCTCAAAGCGGGTGCGCGCGTCTGAAGTCAGCGCAAGCTTTTGGCCGGTCTTTGCAATGCGTTCCGGTGTGAAATAGGCGACTTCAAGCAGGACGTCGGCCGTGTCGTCGGCGCAGCCCGAATGCTCGCCACCCATGATGCCTGCAATGTCGTGCACACCTGCGTCATCGGCGATGACGGTCATCTCGGTAGTGAGCGTGAAGTCTTTGCCGTTGAGCGCGGTGACGGTTTCGCCATCCTGCGCACGGCGGGCCACAACGGCACCCGTTAGCTTTGCCAGATCATAAGCATGGCTCGGGCGGCCATGATCGAGCATGACATAGTTGGTGATATCGACGAGTGCTGAGATCGGGCGCTGTCCCGCAGCCTTGAGGCGTGCCTGCATCCAGTCCGGCGAGGCGCCGTTTGTCACGCCCATGATCACGCGACCGTAAAAGGCCGGGCAGCCATCAGGGTCATCGGTGCGGATTTCGGTCGGGCAGGGGAAACTGCCGTTAACGGATGGGACCACAAGCGGCTTCAGCGTGCCGAGGCCCGCCGCCGCCAGATCGCGGGCAATACCGCGCACACCCATGCAGTCCTGCCTGTTGGGCGTGATGGCAACATCGATCACAGCATCATCGAGCTGTGCATAATCGGCAAAGGCTGTGCCGACCGGTGCATCGGCGGGAAGCTCAATGATGCCGTCATGGTCATCACCCAATTCTAGCTCACGCGTCGAACACATCATGCCGTTCGATTCAACGCCGCGGATCGCGGCCTTCTTCAGCACCATGCCGTTGGCGGGTACCACCGCGCCTTCAATACCGAACACGCCGACAAGGCCCGCACGCGCATTGGGCGCACCGCAGACGACCTGAAGTGGGCCATTGCCCGCATCGACCGTGAGGACCTGAAGCTTGTCCGCCTGCGGGTGGCGGTCCGCCGTCAGCACCTTGGCGACGGTAAAGCCCTTCAGGCGGTCCGCCGGGTTCTCAATGCCTTCGACTTCAAGGCCAATACGGTTGAGCACGTCGGCAACGTCCTGAATGGTCGCGTCTGTATCGAGATGGGCTTTCAGCCAGCTAAGCGAGAATTTCATGCGCCGACTCCTCCGCTCAAAGTGGGGACATCGAGTGCCGCAAAACCGTAGTGCTTGAGCCAGCGCAAATCACCGTCGAAGAAGGCGCGCAAATCATCCATCCCGTATTTGAGCATGGCGAGCCGGTCGACGCCGGTGCCAAAGGCAAAGCCTTGATATTCATTAGGGTCGAGCCCGCAGGCTTCGATGACGCGCGGGTGGACCATGCCGGAGCCGAGCACTTCCATCCAGCCGTCTGACCCACCGATCACACGCTTACCGTTCACAACGGTGTAGCCGACATCGACCTCCGCGCTCGGTTCGGTGAAGGGGAAATAGCTCGGGCGCAGACGCAGCACGACATCATCGCGCTCGAAGAAGGCCTTGAGGAAGGTCTCCAGCGTCCATTTCAGATGGCCGAGGTGAATGCCCTTGTCGATGACGAGGCCTTCGATTTGGTGGAACATCGGGGTGTGCGTCGCGTCGCTGTCCGACCGATAAACACGGCCCGGCGCGATGATGCGGATGGGCGGCTTCTGGTTGAGCATCGTGCGGATTTGCACCGGCGATGTGTGGGTGCGCAGCAGCATCTTCTTGCCGTCCACCGCCTTGTCGTCGGGGAAGTAGAAGGTGTCGTGCATCGCGCGCGCCGGATGCGTTTCCGGAATGTTGAGCGCCGTAAAATTGTGCCAGTCGTCCTCAATCTCGGGACCTTCAGCGACGGCAAAGCCCATATCCGCGAAAATCTCTGCGAGTTCATCCATCACCTGGCTGACCGGGTGGATAGAGCCCTGCGGCGCATCTGACGCGGGCAGCGTCATGTCGAGCCGCTCGGTCGCCAAGCGCGCGTCGAGGACGGCGGCTTCCAATGCCGATTTCTTCGCCGCAATCGCGCCCGTCACCGCCTCGCGCAGTCCGTTGATGGCCGGGCCTTGCACCTGCCGTTCTTCCGGAGACATCTGCCCCAGCGTTTTGAGCAGGGCAGAGATGCTGCCTTGCTTGCCCAGCAGATCAATGCGGGCAGCCTCTACGGCGTCGAGCGTGGCGGCCGCGTCAATGGCGCTGATGGCTTGCGATTGGAGTGTTGCGATATCGGTCATGGGTTCGCCTGATAAGCAAATGGGCGCGAACGGCAATGCCGTTCACGCCCATTTGCACATTATCGAAATTCGGCTGTTAGGCTGCCTGAGGCAGCGCCGCCTTCGCCTGCGCGATGATGGTGCTAAACGAAGCACCTTCATTCATGGCGAGATCGGCCAGAACCTTGCGGTCCAGTTCGACACCGGCGAGCTTCAGGCCATGCATGAACTGACCATAGGTCAGGCCTTCTGCACGGACAGCGGCGTTAATACGCTGGATCCAAAGCGCGCGGAATGTGCGCTTCTTCGCCTTACGGTCGCGATAAGCGTACTGGCCGGCCTTTTCGACGGCCTGACGTGCGACGCGAATCGTGTTCTTGCGACGACCAAAATAGCCCTTCGCGTCCTTCAGGATGCGCTTGTGCTTGGCGTGCGTGGTCGTACCGCGCTTGATGCGTGACATAGTCTAGCGCTCCTTACTTCAGGCCGTAGGGGGCCCAGGCCTTGACCGTCGCCGTATCGGCGCTGGACAGGACTGACGTGCCACGATTTTGGCGGATATACTTGCCGTTGTGGCTGATAAGGCGGTGGCGCTTACCGGCGACGCCGTGCTTCAACTTTCCAGTTGCGGTGAGAGTGAAGCGCTTCTTAACGCCACTCTTGGTCTTCAGTTTGGGCATTTTCGTCCTTTCGAATTCGACGATTTCGCATCAGCCATGGCAGCCCTTTCAGCCAGGCCGATCGCATTACAATCGTGCGGAAGACGCGGGCTTTATTCAGGGAGAGCAAAAAAGGCAACCCCGCAGCAGCAAAACGGCGCAATCAACCCAACCATTCGATTGACCGCGGTGCTATGGTTATGCCATTCGCGCCGCTCATCGCACGTCGCGCGGGTGTAGCTCAATGGTAGAGCAGAAGCTTCCCAAGCTTAAGACGAGGGTTCGATTCCCTTCACCCGCTCCATTTCTGTGCAGATGAGGCTTCCCGTCTCAGGCTTGAACCATGTCCTCCGGCTTTTTCTGCATGACGGGCAAGCATCCATCTTCATGAAAGACGCAGCTGCGGTTTCGGCCACCGACTTTGGCACTGTACATGGCTTGATCGGCCATGCTGATTGCCTGATGTAAACCGATATCGTCGGACCAGTCTGCGATACCGAAGGAACCACTGACTGACATGTCGAGCGGCCAGTAGGATGGGCGCTCACGGTGGAGCCGGGCTCGGATGAGCTCTGCCGTTTCTGTGGCATGGTTGAGCGAACAATTGGACAGGAGCAGGATGAATTCCTCTCCACCCCAGCGCGCAACGGCGCCGTCTCCCCGACCAATGAGTGACATTGGGCCGGTGACTTCCTGGATCAGGGTCGCGGTGGACTTGAGCACTTCGTCGCCCATTGGGTGACCGTAACTGTCGTTGATTGATTTGAAGTGGTCGAGATCGACGAGAATGATGGCCAGCTTTGCGTCATTGCCGCCGATCAACCTCATTTCCTCCGCCGCCGCCTCGAACGCTCGGCGGTTCAAAAGCCCGGTCAGGCTGTCGCGATTGGCGACAAACTCGGCCTTCTTCAAGGCAATGCCGAGCTGATCGGCCAGCAGCTCGTTCTCCAATTGCGTTCGGACAATCAGGCGCGTTTGGGTGCGGACGACGTTTGTGAGCGTCAGCGCGACGGGAACAAGGCCGAGCGTGGCAATCGTCGGGATCAAGCCGATGACGTCGCTATGCCACAGCGATACGGGCACAAGCACAAGCTCAAGGCCAGCTAAAAACGGCAAAGCAAAACGCCGCTGGTCCGCACAGACGACACAGGTAATCATCGCCGACGCAATGATCACAATGCAAACGAACATCGATTCGATATTCGTGCCAAGCGTGTGTGCAACGGGCGCCATCATCGCACCCCAAAGGCCGCCCGACACAACGGACAGGACCTGGTAGAGCCGGATCGCCCGGGAGGCGTCGCCAGTTTCGAGGTCGCGCTGAATTTTTCCTGCCGTGATCCACATCGTGCACAGAACGGCGGCGGCCAAGAGCACGATGAGCGCAAGCGGCTGCCAATTGTCGAGGCTGAGTCCGCACAGCCCGATCAGGAAGAACGGAACCGCGTTTGAAAGTGAGGCTGTTTTGATGCCCTTCAGAAAGTTCTGAAGCGTGACCCGGTCAATATCGCCTTCGATGACAGACACCGGCGCAGGCGTCGCGGCCGCAATGGCCGCCTCGAGTGATTTTGCGGTACCAAACATTTCCATCGGTGAAGTCCACGCGCCCCAAATTGGATGTGACCTTCATGACCTGGAAAGGTTAAGTTCCGGTGCCTCCCTGCCAAAAAGTGGTCGGAAGCAGCACCCATAGCTGGACAGGCCGCAGCAGATTTTCGACAATGCAGGTTTTGAAGTGCTGCCTTTGCTGTCGCAGCGGCGCTAGATTCCGCCGAGCGTGCCTTCGCGACTAAGGGCCGCAAGTTCGGCGATCAAAGCCGAGGCGCAAATTTTGAGTGTATCGCTGTCGACTGACCGGATCACGAAGTTCGTACCGACCTTGCCTTCCCGAAAGAAGGGGTAGCTGCCGATTTGCGTGCCTTCATGCGTCCGCTCGACCATGGCCAACATCTCTGCGATCTCGCTTTCAGCCACCCAGCATCCGACCGTTTCTGAGAGGAGCGGCAGTCCGCCCTGCAGGGTCCCTGTGAGCGCATCGAGCATGCCAGCCGTAATATGCGGCACACCGGCCATGATGAAGATGTTGCCATATCGGATGCCGGGCGCGCCCGACATGCGGTTGGGGATGAGTTCCGCGCCATCAGGCACGCGGGCCATGCGCAAGCGCGCCTCTGTTATGCCGCCGCGATTTTCATAATAGGCCGTTAGCATCGCGCTGGCTTCGGGATGGTGGACCACACCGACGTTCAGCGCCTTGGCAATGGCATCAACGGTGATGTCGTCATGGGTTGGCCCGATGCCGCCCGTTGTAAAGAGATAGTCATAGCGAGACCGGAGCGCATTGACCGCATCCACAATCTCATCTTCAATGTCAGGGATGACGCGGACTTCGCGCAGGCGAATGCCCTGGAGGTTCAGCCAGAGCGCGATCTGGGAAATATTCTTATCCTGCGTACGGCCTGAGAGAATTTCGTCGCCGATAATCGCGATGCCTGCAGTCCAGATCCGGTCATTGTCCATGGCCATCGCTATAGCGTCCCCGTTCTGCCTGACCAGCCCCCGAAAGTGCAGTTTTGGGGGGGGGCATTTAGTAACCCAGCGTTCACCTTCTTTGTTGAGGTGGCATGTCAACGGATTGGTAACGTCTTTGCGAGATAAGGGCTGGCGACAAGAAGATCGATTTAGATCCATGTCGTAGTGGAACAAAGTTGGAGACCAGAGATGATTAAGTTTGCACGTAAGCTTGCCCGCAACACCAAGGGCGCCACGGCCATCGAATACGGCCTGATTGCTGCTCTCATCGCCGTTGCTGCGATGACTGCAATGTCGAACCTCGGCGAGACGCTGAACGGCACGTTCAGCAACATCGACACCGAAATGTCGGCTGGCACCGGCGCTGCCTAATAGGCGGCGACGCAAGTCAAAAAAGAGCGGGCGGCTGGGAAACCAGCCGCCCGTTTCTTTTTGCCTGTGACATAAGTTCTTCAAAGAAAATGCCCGCCGGAAATCTTCCGACGGGCATCCCTTTTCCTCCCCAGGAAAATCGTTTGTTCAGCGCCCCATCGCGCTGCCGAGGCGGTGATAGAGCCGAGAGAATTTGATCGACTCAGGCTTGTCCTTCACCACTTCGAGATAGTGGACGACCGCTTCACGGAGCAGTTCGAAATCTTCGGTGGAAAGAACGGCGCGGGAACGTGCTGGTTCTGACATCATTTGTCTCCTTTCGACTCGGCTTAACCAAACTGGTTCATGGTATTGTGGGCACCGCCGGCCTTGAGCGCAGCATCGCCTGCAAAATATTCCTTATGGTCATCCCCAATGTCGGACCCAGACATGTTCTGGTGCTTCACGCACGCAATGCCTTCGCGGATTTCCTTGCGCTGGACGCCCGCGACATAGCCGAGCATCCCGGCGTCGCCGAAATATTCCTTCGCCAGATTGTCCGTCGATAGCGCCGCCGTATGATAGGTTGGCAGCGTAATCAGGTGGTGGAAAATGCCAGCCCGCTTTGCGCCATCGGCCTGGAAGGTGCGGATGCGCTTGTCGGCTGCAATGCCCAGTTCGGTTTCGTCATACTTCGCGTTCATGAGGTCCGCCCGCTCATAAGCAGCCACGTCCAACCCTTCGGCGACCATGGCGTCATAGACCTGCTGGCGGAAATTGAGCGTCCAGTTGAAGGAAGGCGAATTGTTATAGACGAGCTTCGCGTTCGGAACGACTTCCCGGATGCGGTCCATCATGCCCGCAATCTGTTCCACATGCGGCTTTTCTGTCTCAATCCAAAGCAGGTCGGCGCCATTTTGCAGTGACGTGATGCTGTCGAGGACGCAGCGGTCTTCCCCGGTTCCAGGGCGGAACTGGAACAGGTTGGAGGCCAAGCGCTTGGGACGCAGGAGTTTGCCGTTGCGGTTCAGGATGACATCGCCGTTCTTTGCGGTGGACGGGTCAATCTCTTCGCAATCGAGGAAGCTGTTATACTGGTCGCCAAGGTCACCGGGCGCATGGCTGACAGCGATTTGCTTCGTAAGGCCGGCGCCAAGCGAATCGGTGCGGGTCACAATGATGCCGTCTTCAACGCCGAGTTCGAGGAAGGCATAGCGGCAGGCGCGGACCTTCGCGATGAAGTCTTCATGCGGCACCGTGACCTTGCCGTCCTGATGGCCGCACTGCTTTTCGTCAGACACCTGATTTTCGATCTGCAGGGCGCAGGCTCCAGCTTCAATCATCTTTTTGGCGAGGAGATATGTTGCCTCAGCATTGCCGAAGCCCGCGTCGATGTCGGCGATGATCGGCACGACGTGCGTCTGGAAAGTGTCGATCTTTGACTGAGCTTCGGCTTCCTTTGCCGCGTCACCCTTGGCGCGGGCAGCATCGAGATCGCGGAATAGCAAGTTGAGTTCACGCGAGTCGGCCTGACGCAGGAAGGTGTAGAGTTCTTCGATCAGGGCCGGAACGCTTGTCTTCTCATGCATTGACTGATCAGGCAGGGGGCCGAAATCGGAACGAAGTGCCGCAACCATCCAGCCGGAGAGGTAGAGATATTTGCGCTTTGTCGTGCCGAAATGCTTCTTGATGGAAATCATCTTCTGCTGCGCGATAAAGCCGTGCCAGCAGCCGAGTGACTGGGTGTAGTTGGCCGCGTCAGCATCATAAGCCGCCATGTCTTCGCGCATGATTTTTGCTGTGTAGCGGGCAATGTCGATGCCCGTGCGGAACTGGTTTTGAAGGCGCATCCGCGCAACCGATTCAGGGTTGATACCGTCCCATGTGCCGCCCTTGTCCGCCTTGAGCGCTTCGATGGATTGGATATGAGACTGATACGACATTTACAATTTCCTCGGCTTTTCGTGCCGACTCTGATGTCGGCGTACTCCAGTGATGAGCCGCAACTGCGTCCTTTGGTCTTCATGAACCAGTAAATTATGTAAATTTTGTTGTCCTAAAGTCGGATTTTCATTCACACAAATTGTAATGTTGTAAATAATCGACTAAATAGCGCCGATGGCAGAAGAGAAACTTTTTGCAGGCCACGCCGTGCGTCGCATCCGGCGCGCGACCGGCCTTACCCAAGCGGCGATGGCAGAGGCGCTTCAGGTCTCGCCGTCATATCTGAATTTGATTGAACGGAACCAGCGTCCGCTGACGGCTGCCATCATGCTGCGCCTGGCGGATCGGTATGACTTTGATCCCCGCACACTAACCGGGGCGGCCCCCGGCGGCGGTGCAGAAGCGATCCGGCGACGGCTATCCGACCCCATGTTTAGCGACTTGGATATTGATCGCGCGACGATTGCCGATTGGATTGCGGGCGCCCCCGAAGCTGCCGAGGCCTTTGCCCGCGCCTTTGACCGAGCGGGTGCCGCAACCGGCCCAGCGCGCGATGCGGTGTCGGAAGTGCGCGCCGAGATTGAGCGCTGGCGGAATCATTTCGCAGATTTGGATGCGCAGGCAGAAACTCTGGCAGATGAATTGCGGCTCGCGTCTGGAGACGCCTATGGGGCCATTGCTGACCGGCTTCGCATTAAGCACCAACTGTCCCTGCGCATCTTGCCGGTCGATATCATGCCCGACCGTCTCCGTCGGCTCGATCTTCATGCGCGGCAATTGCAACTGTCGGAGCTGCTGGACCCTGCATCGCGCACCTTTGCGGCGGCCTTTCAACTTGCTCAGCTTGAGGCCAAGGCAGAGATTGATGCGCTTGTAGCCGGCGGAGAGTTTACGGACCGCGCGGGGGAGCGCATGTTCCGACGTCATTTGAACGGCTATTTCGCAGCCGCTGTGATGATGCCTTATGGTCGCTTCCACCGCGCCTGTGAGGCAACGGGCTATGATATCCACATACTGCAGCGGCGCTTTGGCGCCGGGTTTGAACAAGTCGCCCACCGGCTGACGACTTTGCAGCGTGTTGGCGCGCGGGGTCTCCCCTTCTTCATGCTGCGGATCGATCGTGCGGGACAAGCCTCCAAACGTTATGCCGGGGCAAGCGGATCGCCGCTCGCTAGCATGGACGGGCGTTGCCCACTTTGGAGCGTCCATCACGCTTTTGACGATGCAGGCGACATCCATAAACAGATTGTGGAATTGGAGGATGGCCAGCGCTGGTTCTCCCTTGCGCGCACCGTGCGCCCGCAAGCTGGCATGGCAGGCGACATCATTGCCGAATTTTCGGTTTGTCTCGGCGTTGAAGCGAGCCTCGCGTCGCCACTTGTCTATGCGCGCGGGATTGATCTGGAGAATGGCACTGCGACCCCGGTCGGCCTTGGTTGCCGGCAATGCCTCCGCAACGATTGTTCGCAACGTAGCCAGCCGCCCGCTGGCCGCGTCCTCACGTTCAATGAACGGGAAAGGGGCTTATCGCCCTTCTCCTTCGCGGCAGACTAGCCCTCAGCGCGGGCCTCAACGATCTTTCGGACATTCTGACTTTCGCCGCGCGGTAGGATGAGGATGTCATTGCCAGCCGCAACGATAATCAGGTCTGATACGCCTACCGTATGAACGCGAATGCCGTCTGACCGGATCAGGCAGCGGTCTGTGTCGATGGCAAGTGGCTCTACGCCGGGGGTAGTCTCACCAAGGTCGTAAAGGGCGTCCCAACTGCCGACGTCCGACCATCCCATCGAAACCGGCGCAACAGCGACCTTCTCTGCGCGCTCCATCACGGCATAGTCGATCGAATTGGAGGGGCAGGCCGCGAAGGCGGCTTCGTCTGGCCGAAGGAAAACCCCATCGCGTTCGACCGCTGCCATAGCCGCCTGCGTTGCCGCCAGCATTTCGGGCTCGAACTGCCCGAGGGCCTCCAGAAAATCGCCCGCGCGGAAAAGGAAGATGCCCCCGTTCCAGCTAAAATCTCCAGCCGCCACCATTTCAGCGGCACGTGCAGCGTCAGGCTTTTCGATAAAGCGCGCGACTTGCTCAACGCCGTCAGCGATAGGCTGCCCGCGCTGGATATACCCATAGCCTGTTTCGGGTGCGGTCGCTGCGATCCCGAAGGTTGCAAGCCAGCCATCGGCGACGGGCACGGATGCCTTGGCGACGGCGTCATGGAAGGCTGGCACGTCCTGGATCACCTGATCGCTGGGCATGACCAGTAGGAGGGCGTCCGGATCTACCGCGAGGCTCGCCAGCGCAATGGCGGGCGCGGTGTTGCGGGCGCAGGGTTCAAGGATGATTCCCCCCGGCGCCATGTCGATTTCCGCCATCTGGCTCTCAACGATATCAGCATGCCGGCCGTTGGCGACGATCAACGGCGGAGCGAAACGCGCGCTGTCAGCAACACGGCGCAGCGTCTGCTGGAACATCGTCTCTGTTCCTGTAAGCGGCAGAAATTGCTTGGGTTTTTCAGGTGTCGACAGAGGCCAAAGGCGGGTCCCACCGCCTCCTGACAGAATTACCGGTACAATCTTTGTCACACGTCCCCCGTATCCGCTTGGCCGCTAGCGTATCAAACTTTGGCCCATCTGCGCTTTGGCGGGCTTTTATTACGCTTTCTTTAAACATTCACTGTCAAATATTCCGACACAGACGTGTGTCGGCAGTTTTGACACTGGAAAGAGTAGAGGTCCGCGCAAGTGGTCAGGTTGTTCAAGCATTATGTTCCCTATGCGGTGCTCTTTCTGGGCCTGCTTGATGTTTTGCTGCTCTTTGCAGCTGCCGATTTCGCCTGGACCATCCGGGCCCATCAAATCGGCATGGAGGTTGAGCCTATCGGCAACCGGTTGCTTCCACTCGTCAGTTTTGCCCTGGCCCTTCAAACGGCGATGCTTGCTGTTGGGGTTTATTCGGCTGAAGCGCTGCAATCCTTAAGGTTTGCGGCTGCGCGGTTGTTGGTCGCGATTTCGCTTGGCGTGATCTTGCTGTCGGTCCTCTACTTCATGCTGCCCGGAACGACGCTTTGGCGGTCCAATTCGCTTTATGCGATGCTTCTGTCGTTTGGGATGCTGATGTCGATGCGCGTTGCTTTGCAGCGCCTATTTGGTGGCGAGGCATTCAAGCGTCGGGTTCTCATTCTGGGTGCGGGGCAGAGAGCTCTGCGCATCAGCAAGCTGGCGGAGCGGGACGGTGCCGGTTTTGTCGTCGTCGGGCATGTCGAGATGTCAGAAGGCCAGAGCGTCATTCCCACTGCAATCGCGCGGTCGCACATCGACAATCTGGCCGATCATGTCGTTCGTCTGAGCGCGAGCGAAGTGGTGCTTGCCATTGAGGAGCGCCGCAACGCGATGCCGCTTTCCGATCTCATTCGGCTCCGGACGACGGGCGTCCATGTCAATGAAGTGTCCTCCTTTTTGGAGCGCGAAACAGGACGCATTGACCTGCGCAGCACAAACCCTTCCTGGCTGATCTTTTCCGATGGGTTTACTTCCGGTCGGCGCCTGTCGTCGGTGCTGAAGCGTGTGTTTGATATCGTGGCTTCGCTTGTGTTGCTGGTCGTGGCGCTACCACTCATCCTGTTTGGTTCGATCGCCGTAAAGCTGGACAGCAAAGGCCCCGCCTTTTTCCGGCAGACCCGTGTCGGCCTGTTCGGCGAGCACTTCCAACTTGTGAAGCTGCGTTCGATGCGCACCGATGCTGAAGCCGACGGCAAGGCCAAATGGGCGGAGAAGGATGATCCGCGCGTGACGCGCGTCGGCAAGTGGATCCGCCTTCTTCGCATTGATGAATTGCCCCAGATCTGGAGCGTCCTGAAGGGCGATATGAGCTTTGTCGGGCCGCGACCGGAACGGCCGGAGTTCGTCGCCGATCTAGAGGAAAAGCTGCTTTATTATTCAGAACGCCACATGGTGAAGCCTGGCATCACCGGCTGGGCGCAGATCAACTATCCCTATGGCGCCAGCCTGCAGGATGCGCGCGCCAAGCTGGAATATGATCTCTATTATGCGAAAAACTACACGCCGTTCCTCGATATCCTAATTCTGCTCCAGACACTGCGTGTGGTGCTGTGGCCGGAAGGCGCGCGTTGATGATCGCGTTCCTCTCTCAATGGGGACATGCAGCGGCTGCCGTGCTTTTTGCGGCGCTCGCACTTTGGTTTCTGCCGCGTGTCCGTAATGGTCAAGTTGCTCGGTCGATGGTGTCCGCTTGTGGCCTGACGGCCATTTGGGCGCTGGTCACCGCTGCAAATGGCCCGGAAACGACCTCGGCAATGGCCAGCGAAATTGTCCGCAATATCGGCTGGCTAGCCTTGATGTATGCCTTTTGGCGGCGCGATGCGGCGAGCGCCGAAATGCGCACTGTGGTCGCGCTTTATGGCGCGCTGTTGCTTGTCGCTTTCTTGCAAATGGTGGCGACATTGGTTGGTCCCGGTCCCGGTCCCGGTGCACCGGCTGCCAATCTTGGGACCTATTCTGACATTGTTCTGGGTATGCTGTTCTCGGTCGGCGGGCTTGTGCTGGTGCATAATCTTTACACGGCAGGCACATCTGACACGCGCGTGGCGCTGCGCCTGCCGCTCACGGCCATTGCCGTCATCTGGGTCTATGATCTTAACCTTTACACCGTCTCTTATTTATCTGGCGTCTGGTCCAGCGAGCTGATTGGTTTGCGCGGTATCGCTGTTGCCATGGTCGCACCTCTGGTGGCCCTTTCGGCCAATGTGACGAGCGGACTTCGGGTGCATCTCTCCCGCTCCGCGACATTCCAGACGCTCAGCCTCGGTGCGATTGGGGGTTATCTCGGCATCATGGTCATCGTGAACACGCTGATCGGCGCGCTCATGGGTGATCTTGCCCGGCCCCTGCAGGTTGCCTTTGTGTTCGGCAGCTCAGTCATCGCGCTTATTCTGCTGCCATCGCCGCGCTTTCGCGCTTGGTTCAAGATCAAGGTCGCCAAGCACCTGTTTCAACATCGCTACGACTATCGCGGTGAATGGCTTCGCTTTTCCGAAACGCTCGGCAAGCCGGATGAAGGTGCAGCGCGCCCGCTGGAGGCCCGCGCGGTTCAGGCGCTTGCAGATATCACAGAGTCTCCTTCGGGCTGCCTGCTGGTCACGGATGGCACAGGCAATATGGAAGTCCGCGCCCGGTGGAACTGGCCCGAACTCGAGGCGCCGATTCTGGGCGCGACGGCCCGCACAACAGAGTTTTTTGAACGAACGGGCCGGATCGTTGAACTGGATGCCGTTCGTTTGATGAACGAACAATTGGATGAAGAAGGCGCTGCCATCCCTGAATGGCTGATGGCTGAATCCTCGGCTTGGGTGGTTGTGCCCTTGCTCCACTTCGGCAGGCTCAACGGCCTTGTCGTGCTGGGTCGGCCCGTCATGGCCCGCACATTGGACTGGGAGGACTTTGATCTCCTCAAGGTCGTCGGCCAGCAGGTTGCAACCTATCTGGCTGAAGCAAATGGCCAGCACGCCCTTGCCACCGCCCAGAGGTTTGATGAGTTCAACCGCCGCTTTGCCTTCATCATGCATGACGTGAAGAATCTGGTCAGCCAGTTGACGCTTGTGACGCGCAATGCCGAAAAACACGCGGGCAATCCGGACTTTCAGGCCGACATGATCGCGACGCTCAAATCATCCGTTGCCCGGATGAATGATTTGCTGGCGCGGCTGTCGCAGCACAACAAGGCCCAGGCTGAACAGCCACGTGCTATTCCGATTGCACCGCTCGTCGCGCGGGTCGCCGCTGCCAAGCGAATTCAAATGCCGGTCGTCTCTTCTGGGGAGACCGACCTCTATTTGATCGCTGATCCGGCCCGTCTGGAACAGGCGCTCTCCCACCTTGTCCAGAACGCGATTGACGCCAGTCCTGCGTCAGAGCCAGTCACGATCAACATGCGGTCCGCGCAGGACGATGTGGTCGTAGAGGTCATCGACCGGGGTTGCGGCATGTCTCCACAATTTGTGCACAATGAACTCTTCAAGCCCTTTGCCTCCACCAAAGAAGGCGGCTTTGGCGTTGGCGCCTTTGAAGCGCGCACACTCATTACCGCGATGGGCGGCCGGATCGAAGTGTTCAGCCGCGAACAGGAAGGATCGACCTTCCGCATCTTTCTGCCGATCGCCCGCGACAGCATCAACCTTTCCATTGATACCGAGGTACAAGCGGCATGAGCCAGTCTGACAAACCCAAATTGCTTGTCATCGAAGATGATGAGGGGCTGCAGCGTCAACTGAAATGGGCCTATGATGACTATGAAGTCTTCGTGGCCGGTGACCGCCAGTCCGCCATTGATCTGCTGCGCGCGGAAGAGCCCGCAGTGGTTACGTTAGACCTTGGCCTGCCGCCTGATCCTGATGGCGTGACGGAAGGCTTTGCGACGCTTGAGGAAATCCTGAAGCTGAAGCCGGACACCAAGGTGATCGTCGCCTCTGGCCATGGCGCCCGCGAAAGCGCGATGCGCGCCATTTCGGGCGGGGCTTATGACTTTTATCAGAAACCCGTCGACATTGATGAGCTTGGTCACATCGTCAAACGCGCCTTCCACGTCCATGCCATCGAGGCCGATAACATGCGTCTCGCCTCGGTGTCGCCGGGGAGCATCAGCGTCCTCGGCGGCATGATCACGGCAGCGCCTGAGATGCTGAAAGTCGCCACGACGATTGAGCGTGTTGCCAAAGCGGATGTCTCGGTGATGCTGCTGGGCGCCAGTGGTACGGGCAAGGAGCTGTTGGCGCGCGGCCTGCATGACAGCTCAAACCGCGCACGGGGCCCGTTTGTGGCAATCAACTGCGCCGCGATCCCGGAAACGCTGCTTGAGGCGGAATTGTTCGGTTATGAAAAGGGCGCGTTTACAGGGGCGGTGAAGACCACCGAAGGCAAGATTGAGATGGCGCAGGGCGGCACGCTATTTCTGGATGAAGTCGGCGATATTCCGCTCCCTCTTCAGGTGAAGCTGCTGCGTTTCCTTCAGGAACGTGTTGTTGAACGCATTGGCGGACGCAAGCCCATTCCGGTCGACACACGCATCGTATGTGCCACGCACCAGAATCTGGATGTCATGACGGCCGAAGGCACCTTCCGGGAAGATCTTTATTATCGACTTGCGGAAATCGTCGTGCGGATCCCGTCGCTGGCGGGTCGTGCCGGGGATGCAGGGCTGCTCGCGCGGCATTTCGCGACCAAATATGCAGCGGCAATGAACCCGAATGTGAAAGGCCTCGCCCCCGATGCGCTGGCGGCTGTTGATCGCTGGACATGGCCGGGCAATGTCCGTGAGCTCGAAAACCGCATGAAGCGGGCCGTCATCATGGCAGAAGGTCGACTTTTGACGGCGACCGACCTCGATCTGCCGGCCTCGGTTGAAGAAGACGACACAGCGGAAGTCATCAACTTAAAGGCTGTCCGTGAACGCGCGGACCGGCTTGCCATCCGTCGCGCGGTGGCCCGCACAGAGGGTAATATCTCCAACGCGGCCAAGCTGCTCGGGATCAGCCGTCCGACCCTGTATGATCTGTTGAAGCAGTACGGGATGCAGGCCTAATTCCATGCGGATGTCGCATCCCTTGGTTGTGCTGCTCGCTACAGGCTTGCTCGGCGGTGCCGTGTTGGCACAGGCGGGCGATGTCACAGCGTCGCGGGAGGCTTATGCGCGGGGCACAAGCCTGATCGCCAAGGGTGATTTGCGGGCCGCCCGTGTGGAGCTGATGAACGCCCTTAAGGCCGACCCATCCAACGTTTCGGCTCGGCTGGCGCAGGCGCGCGTTGCCTTGGAACTTGGTGACGGTGAAACGGCAGCCGAGCAACTTGCACGGGCGACTGAACTTGGCGCCGCGCCGCAAGATACGTCTTATTTGCTGGCGCATGTCCGGCTGGTTGACGGCAATTTTGCTGAGGCCCTGAAGCTTGCCGATCCCGCTCTCGCCGGAGACCGGCATGGGGAGTACGCTGCGCGCATCCGGGCAGCGGCTCTGGCGGGCTTAGGCAATGCAGACGGCGCGCGTGCCGAACTGGACGCGGCGATTGCGCGGGGCTGGTCTACCGTGGAGGTATGGACCGATCTTGCCCGGCTGCACATGGCAACAGGCAATCTTGCCGCTGCCTTTCCCGCCGCGGCAGAAGCCGTGCGGATCGGCCCGCGTAATGTGAAGGCGCTGGTGCTGGCAGCAGAGTTGGACCGGAAGCGCTTTGGCTTGGCCGCTGCCGTCCCCTGGTATCGCAAGGCGCTCGAGGTCGACCCCAATCATGTCGAGGCGCTGCTCGGTCTAGCCGCAACGCTTGGCGATGCAGGGTCAAACCGCGAGATGCTCGAATTGACCCGCCGCGTCTTGTCGCTGGATCAGCGCAATGCGCGGGCCTGGTATCTTCAATCCGTCATGGCGGCGCGGGCAGGGCGATTTGATCTTGCCCGTGCGCTCCTCAATCGGACGTCCGGCAGTCTGGATGATGAGCCGGGCACCATGTTGCTGCGCGCCACGATGGAACTGCATGATGGCGCCCACGAACAGGCCATTGATCGCCTGTCTGACTTGGTGGAGCTTCAGCCCGCCAATCTGACGGCGCGTCGTTTGCTCGGGGCGGCCTATGCGCAGGCTAAGGACAATGATGGCGTCATCGCCATACTTCGGGGGCTTGCTGCGCGTGAGGATGCGGATTCCTATACACTGACTATGATCGGCCGGGCCTTTGAGACCAAGGGAGACCGAGCGGCCGCTGCACAGATGCTCGACAGGGCTGCCAGCCCGCAGCTTCGCCCTTCTCAGGCGCTGGTGACTGTGCCGCTGGTTAAGGCAGCTGCCGATAACGCGGCGAACCCGCTGGATGCGCGCACCGCCATTCCGCTCATCGCGGCGCAAATCGGGGCAGGGCAGGCCGGTGCCGCGCTTGGCCGCGCGCTCGAGATTGAAAGGCGCAACCCCGGCGTACCTGCCGCTCATATTCTTGCAGGCGATGTCCAAGCCAAACTCGGAAACTGGCCGGCAGCGGCTGCCGCCTACAAGAAGGCAGCTAATCTCGATTTCTCGGAGGCAACTGCGCTGCGCTTTGCCCTTGCTTTGGCGAATGTCGGGGATGGTCAGGGGGCGGCCAGCGTCATCGGCCTCTATCTCTCGCAAAATCCACAAAGCATTCCCGTCCGTCGCTTGCATGCTGATCTGCACATGGCGTCCGGTCGCTGGCAGAGCGCCATTGCTGAATTTGAAATCATCCGCGCACGCACCGGCAACCGGGATGCGGCGTTGCTCAACAATTTGGCTTGGGCGTCCATAAACGCAGGCGAGACCGCGCAGGCGCTGGGCTATGCTCGCGCGGCTTATGAGTTGATGCCGGACAATCCCGCCGTTGCCGGAACTCTTGGATGGGCGCAGCACCGGGTTGGCTCCGATCGCGACGGAGCTGTCGCAATGCTGGAAAAAGCAGTGCGTCTGGCGCCGCTTGATCCGGCGCTCCGCTTCCAGTTGGCACAGGCCTATGCGGCGGCCGGACGCAAAACCGACGCGCGCAAGTCTGTATCCACAGCGTTGCAAAGCAGCCGCTTTGTCGACAGGCAGGCCGCGCAAGCCTTCCTCACCCGCCTTTGACTTGAGGCCCATGACCCGACAATAGGGAGGCCATGGACAAGGACGCCCTGACCCGCATTGCTGACGCGCTCGAACGGCTTTCGCCGCCGGTGCTGACGAACGTCCCCGGTGACGCGACTGCCTATGTCTGGCAGTTGGGCGTGATGCGGCCCGTGCCGACGTTTAATCCTGTCTCGGTTGACCTGCTGGCGGGCGTTGATGCGCAGAAGGCGGCCGTCCTTGAGAATAGCCGACGGCTGGCAGCGGGTGCTGCGGCGCATGACATCCTCCTTTGGGGCGCACGCGGAACGGGCAAATCGGCGCTCGTCAAATCGACGACGAAGGCCGTGCAGGATGAAGGTGGCACGCTGCGCCTTGTTGAAGCCAGCTGTGATGAGATTGACAGCCTGCCTGCGCTCTTTGCTCTGCTCAGCCGGTCAGACGTGCCGACGCTCGTTTTCATAGATGATATTGGCTTTGAGCAGGCAGACCCCCGAATGCGCCACATCCGGTCTGTGCTGGATGGCGGCATCTCTGCGCGTCCCGGCCATGTCCGGCTCTATGTGACAGCCAACCGTCGCCACATCGTGCCGCGCAATCTGGAAGAACAGGCGAGCGCCATTAATCCTCGCGATACCGTAGACGACAATCTGGCGCTGGCCGACCGCTTTGGGCTGAGCCTCGGCTTTCATGTCTGCACGCAGGACGTCTGGCTGGAGATGGTTGCGGGCTATGCCAAGCATCTGGGTCTGGAGTTTGACCCGCAAGATGCCCTCACCTGGGCCACACAGCGCGGCGCGCGGTCTGGCCGTGTCGCATGGCATTATGCGGTCGAGCTTGCCGGGCGGGCCGGCAAGACGCTCTAACCGCCCAGCGTATCCACCATCTCGGCAAGCGTCAGCCAGCGTTCTTCAGCCGCGTCACGCTCTGCCCGCAGTTTTTCGATTTCCTTGGTGAGGTCTTCAAAACGCCCCGGGTTCTTTGCATAAAGATCAGGGTCAGATAGCTTTGTTTCTGCATCTGCAATGGCCGCACCCAGTTCCTCAACCCGTTTGGGCAGCAGATCATAGTCGCGCTGGTCTTTGTAGCTGAGCTTGGTCTGCACTTTCGGCTTTTCGGGAGCCTCCACGACCGCGGCCTTGGGCTTTGCTGCCCCAGTCTTTGGCGCTGACCTCTGCTTTTCCCAATCCGCATAGCCGCCAGCAACGATATCGACCTTGCCGGACCCACTAAGTCCCAGCGTCAGCGTGACGGTGCGATCAAGAAAGTCACGGTCATGGCTGACGATCAGGACAGTGCCGTCATAATCGGATATCACTTCCTGCAAGAGATCGAGCGTTTCCAGATCAAGGTCGTTAGTCGGTTCATCGAGCACGAGCAGATTGGAATGGCGCGCAAATTCCCTCGCCAGAAGGAGGCGTGCCTGCTCCCCGCCCGATAAGGTTGCGACGCGCGCTTCCGACAGTTCGGGGTCGAACAGAAATTCCTTGAGATAGCCTTTGATGTGTTTCTTCTCGCCGAGCACGGTCACCCAGTCTCCACCATCGGCCAGCACGTCACGGACGCGCTTGTCGCCGCTCAGGAGCGCGCGTTGCTGATCAATGACGATGCCGTTCAGGGATTTGGCGAGCTTGATGCTGCCCGCGTCGGGTACAATTTCGCCTGTCAGCAATTTAAGCAGCGTCGTTTTGCCGGTACCATTCGACCCGACGATACCGATCCGGTCGCCGCGCTGGATGCGCAGGGTGAAGTCTTTGAAGAGCGTCCTGTCTCCATAAGTCTTTGAGACACCCTCAGCCGTGATGACCGATTTGGAACGGACGTCGTCGCTTTCGATGGACATCTTGGCGATACCGGTCGGGCCCATCATCGCGGCCCGCGTGGCGCGCATCTGGTTCAGCTTCTCAAGGCGGCCCTGATTGCGCTTGCGTCGGGCGGTGACACCGCGCTCGAGCCAGTGGAGCTCAATCTTCAGCTTGGCATCCATCTTATGGGCGGCGCGTTCTTCTTCGGCGAAGATTTTCTCCTGCCAGGCTTCAAATCCGCCAAAGCCGACTTCGGCGCGCCGGACCTTGCCCCGGTCAATCCAAAGTGTTTCGCGGGTCAGGCGCGTAAGGAAGGTTCTGTCATGGCTGATGACGATGAAGGCACCGGAAAAGCGGTTGAGCCAGTTTTCCAGCCATTCGATGGCGCCCAGATCGAGATGGTTGGTCGGCTCGTCCAACAGCAGCACATCGGGGTTGAGAGACAGCGCACGGGCGATGGCAGCGCGGCGTCGTTCTCCGCCCGATGCGGTGGAACAGGCGCGCGACAGATCGATACCCAATTGGTCGGCAATCGCCTCGACTTCGTGAAGCTGCGGGGGATTGTCGCCTGAAATTGTGTAGTCGCGCAATGTGGCGCAGCCAGTCAGGTCAGGTTCCTGCTCCAGCAGCACGACATTGGTGCCGGGGACGATGGTGCGTCTGCCTTCATCGGAATCGATCCGGTTGGCGAGGAGTTTGAACAAGGTTGTCTTGCCCGCACCATTGCGGCCGATCAGCGCCAGACGGTCGCGTTCACCCACATAAACGTCCAGCTCGCGGAACAGCCAGCCGGAGCCTTGAACCAATCCAAGGCCTTCATAACTCAAAACAGGTGCTGACATTGCGGGGAACCGGACTAAGGATTGGCGGGATACATCGGAGAAGGAAATGGCACAGGTCATTCATGGCCTATTCAATCCAGCCTGCTATGCGCTCAAATCGTGTTTAAGTTCAACGTTCCTTCCAGAGTATTTGCGGCCGCCTTGGTCGCGGCCGTGCTTGGCGCGGGCGCGAACGCGCAGCAAAGCCGCAGAGATGAGCAGGATGCAGCCCTTAATGCGACGCGCCGGGGCTCAATTCATTCGCTTCGTCAGATCGAAGGTGCCGTCGTTCCCGCGATGAAACGACGTGGTGCGAACTATATCGGGGCTGAATTTGATTCGGATGTCATGCGCTATCGCCTGAAATTTGTCCGCGGCTCATCGGTTATTTGGATTGACGTCGATGGACGCTCGGGCGCGATTATTGCCCAAGCCGGCAATTGAGCCTATCTGGATCAAATTCGAGCACAAAGGGGGCGGCATGCGCATTTTGATCGTCGAAGACGAACCGACACTGGGTAAGCAGCTCAAATCCACGCTGGAGCATAATGGCTATGCCGTTGACCTCGCGACGGATGGTGAGGAAGGTCACTTCCTCGGCTCAACGGAAAGCTATGACGCTGTCATCCTTGATCTCGGCTTGCCCGAGGTCGATGGCCTCACCGTGCTGGACCGCTGGCGCAAAGAAGGCAAGGTGACACCTGTCCTTGTCCTCACCGCGCGGGATAGCTGGTCCGACAAGGTGGCAGGGCTTGATGCCGGTGCCGATGATTACCTCGCCAAGCCTTTCCAGACGCAGGAACTGATCGCGCGTCTCCGGGCGCTCATCCGCCGTGCGTCGGGCAATGCGTCGTCTGAATTGAATGCAGGCGATGTCCGTCTCGACACAAGGTCGGGTCGCGTCACGCTGGCAGGCGAGCCTGTGAAGATGACGGCGCAGGAATATAAACTGCTCAGCTATCTCATTCATCACAAGGGCAAAGTCGTCAGCCGGACAGAGCTGATCGAACATATCTATGATCAGGATTTTGACCGCGATTCCAATACGATCGAAGTGTTTGTGACCCGTATTCGTAAGAAGCTGGGCCAGGAAGTGATCACGACGATCCGTGGCCTTGGCTACAGCCTGGAAGATCCGGCCGCCTGATATGAGTGAACAGGCGGCGCGCCGGTCGAGCGGCTCGCTCGGCCGCCGGATGATCCTTATCGCGGCGGGCTGGATTTCGGTCTTGCTCGTCGGCGGTGGCTTGGCGCTGGACCGGGTGCTCACCAATGCGGTCACAAGCAATTTTGATTCCGGGTTAGAATATGTGCTGACGCAAATGATTGCGTCGGCAGAAATTGGTCCCGATGGGGAAGTGCGCCTGAACCGTCCAATGGGCGATCAGCGCTTTCTGGAGCCCTATTCCGGCCTCTACTGGCAAATCAGCGGCGACAAGTATGAGCCCTTCCGATCCCGCTCGCTTTGGGATCAGGCGCTGAAGGCGAACCCTGCGCATAAGAATGACGGCGCCCATTTTTACAACAGTGACGAATTTAAGGACGGCGAACTGCGCATTGTGGAGCGGGATATATTCCTGCCCACCTCCAAGACGCGGTGGCGCTTTCAGGTCGCACAAGCGCGCGCATCGCTCGATGAGCAGATTGAAACGCTCCGCAGCACTTTGGTGAAGAGCTTTCTGCTGCTCGCCATCGGGTTGATCGGCATGGCGGCCCTCCAGACGCTTTATGGCTTGTGGCCGTTGCGCAAACTCCAGATCGCTATTGCGGATATGCGTGCCGGCCGGTCGCGTCGGGTCATGTCGGAAACCCTGCCGCATGAGGTCGCGCCCTTGGTCGATGAATTGAACGGCCTGCTTGAACATAATGAGCGCCAGGCCGAGGAAGCGCGGGAGCATGCCGGAAATCTGGCCCATGCGTTGAAGACGCCGCTCACGGTCATCATGAACGCAGCGACCGCGCAGGCGCCGGACCTTGGAGAGACGGTCGTCCGCGAAGCCTCCACAATGCGGCGTCAGGTGGACCACCACCTTGCCCGCGCGCGCGCCGTCGGCAGGCGAGGGCATGCGCATAGTCGCGCCGATATCTGGCCGTCGCTGGAATCGGTCGAACGTGCCGTCTCCCGACTCTATCCGCATGTCCGGCTCGACATTGCGGGCGATAAGTCGCTGGCGGCGCATGTGGAGCGGCAGGATCTCGACGAAATTCTCGGCAATCTGATCGAAAACGCCGCTAAATATGGCGGAGGCAGCGTGTTCGTGACCGTCCAGAAGGAAGGTTCGTTTGTCGAACTGCTCGTTGAAGATGATGGGGCGGGCATCGGCGCGGAAGACCGTGACCGCTTGTTTAGTCGCGGCGTGCGGCTCGACAGTTCGAAGCCGGGCACCGGTCTCGGCCTTGCCATCGTGCGGGATGTTGCGGAAATCTACGGCGGCACGATCTCGCTGGAGGAGAGCGAGGATATGGGCGGATTGCTGGCGAGATTGAGGCTCCCCCTCGCGCCGTAACATTGGACGCTCCCCTTACCGCCAAAACGGAGCATTCCGGCTCAAAACACTCTTCATGTCCGGTAAACAACGTTTAGTGTCTTATGCATAAGAACATGGCGTTCAGTCTCAGGCGCCAATGGTGGGGAACAAGAGACATGAAGAAGTTGTTGGCGCGCGCCTTCAATTGCACACGCGGTGTGCATGATCGGGATCGATCAAAGGCCTATCAGGATGACAAGGGCTGGGTATCCGTTTGCGTAAACTGTGATACCCCCGTCCGGCGGGCGATGAGCCGCAAATGGGAGGAATACGAACCTCAGCTTTGACGCGGCAGGGCGTTTGCCCCCCCCTCAATTACGCTGCGGATGCTGAAATGCGTGACCAGCCGATGGACGCCCGGGAGCGCCGCCAGCACTTCTCTATGGACGCGTTCAAAGCTGTCGGTCTCCGGGATTTCGGCCTTGAGCAGATAATCATATTCGCCACTCATCAGGTGGGCTTCGGCCACCAGTGGCTCGCGGGTGATGGCCGCTTCAAATCGCTCCATCGTCTCCCGCCTTTGATCAACAAGGGTCACAGCGACATAGACGGTGGCAGGGTTGCCCCGCGCCGCGCGTGACAAGCGGGCCCCATATCCCGCAATCAGGCCTGTGTCTTCCAGTTGCCGGACGCGGCGGTGCGTGGCCGAAGGCGACAGGCCGACCCGCTCGCCTAAACGCTCACTCGTCTGCGCCGAATCTGAAGCGAGTTCTGCAAGAATTTTCCGGTCAATCGCATCGATCTGCATGGTTGTTGTTTCTTATCTAACTTACTTGATAAAATCTTGTCGCCATGATGCGTATGTTGCAAAAAATTGCAAACAATTCCTGCACCTGATCCCGTATACTGCTCCTAATCAAGCCATGAGGAGCGCGTCATGAAAATCGGTGTCCCCAAAGAAATCAAAGTCCACGAATATCGCGTGGGGCTGACGCCGCCATCGGTCGCTGAACTGGTCGCAGCCGGACATGAAGTGTTCGTCGAAACCGGGGCCGGGCTCGGCATTGATTTTGACGACAGCGCCTATACCGCCGTCGGTGCAAAGACGCTTGGCACCGCCGCTGAGGTGTTCGCGGCGGCGGATATGATTGTGAAGGTGAAGGAGCCGCAACCGCAGGAAATTGCACTGCTGGAGGCGCGGCACACGCTCTTCACCTATCTGCACCTCGCCGCGGATAAGCCGCAGGCGCTGGGCCTCATGGCGTCCGGTGCGACCTGCATCGCCTATGAAACCGTAACTTCACACAACCGCTCCCTCCCGCTCTTGAAGCCAATGTCGGAAGTCGCGGGCCGCATGTCGGTGCAGGTCGGCGCGCATTATCTGGAAAAGGAACAGGGCGGTCGAGGCATCCTGCTCGGCGGTGTGCCGGGTGTGGCACCCGCGCGTGTCGCGATCCTCGGTGGTGGCGTGTCCGGTCTCAACGCGGCGCAAATGGCCGTGGGCCTGCGCGCCGACGTGACGATCTACGACATTAGCAATGACCGGCTGGCAGAGCTCGACACGCATTTCGGCAACTCGATCAAGACGGCCTATGCGTCCAAGTCTGCGATTGCCGCGGCTGTGGCCAATGCCCATCTCGTGATTGGCGCCGTTCTCGTGCCGGGGGCCGCCGCGCCGAAGTTGGTGACGCGCGAGATGCTCAAGACAATGAAGCGCGGCGCCGTTCTGGTCGACATCGCCATCGACCAAGGGGGCTGCTTTGAAACGAGCCGTGCCACGACCCACGCCGACCCTGTCTATGTGGAAGAAGGCATTATCCATTATTGCGTGGCCAACATGCCGGGCGCCGTTGCCCGCACGTCCGCCTTTGCGCTCAACAACGCGACACTGCCGTTCGCGCTGAAGCTGGCCAATTTGGGGGCGGAAGCTGCAATGGCAGCAGATCCGCATCTGGCCGCTGGCCTAAATGTGTCGGGCGGCAAGATCCGGCATCAGGCGGTTGCCGA
The DNA here is from genome assembly GCA_903839675.1 of uncultured Sphingomonadales bacterium. Taxonomy (GTDB): domain Bacteria; phylum Pseudomonadota; class Alphaproteobacteria; order Sphingomonadales; family Sphingomonadaceae; genus Aquisediminimonas. Next base: position 16,568 of record CAIMDB010000035.1, on the reverse strand, counting down.
GGCGCTCGATCTGCCGTTTCAGGGGTAGAGAGCGCGCAGAGCCGCGGAGGGCGCTGAGGCAAAGTTTGACCCTTACTCCCTCGTCATCCTGAACTTGTTTCAGGATAACAGCGTGGGGCCGCAGATACGTTAGCCGACCAGCAACGCGACACGGTTATCCTGAAACAAGTTCAGGATGACGAATAAGGGGGCGGGGAGCGCTTTCCCCGCGCTCACCCTGAGCGCAGTTCAGACCCTCTGCGACCCTTTCGCCTCTGCGCGAACCAAATCTTGCTCCCCGGCCATAGTCGGCTTAGTCTCATCCTATGATGGAACGGATCGATCGCTATCTTGCGAGAATCAGCTTTTCGCCGTGATGGCGCGCGCCTGAGCACTGCACGTCATTTTTCGATTCCATTCATCAGCAGGATAAATTCCATGCCCCGCAATTACGATATCGCCGAACTCAAGCGCCTGGATGTCGCGCACCATCTGCCCGCCCAGCAGGATTACAAGCTCATCGAAGACATGGGCGGCAGCCGCATCGTAACCCATGCGGAAGGCTGCTACATTTATGATGGCGACGGCAACCGCATCCTAGATGGGATGGCGGGCCTGTGGTGTGTTAACATCGGCTATGGCCGGAATGAGCTGGCCGATGTCGCCGCAGACCAGATGCGTGAGCTGCCTTTCTATAACACCTTCTTCAAAACGGCGACGCCGCCCACAGTAATGCTCGCGGCCAAGATCGCCTCGCTGACGCAGGGGCGCTTGCCCCATGTTTTCTTCAACGCGTCCGGCTCCGAAGCCAATGACACCGTGTTCCGCATGGTCCGCCATTATTGGCAAGTGAAGGGCGAACCTAAGCGCAAGGTCTTCATTTCACGCTGGAATGCCTATCACGGGTCGACCGTGGCTGGGGTGAGCCTTGGGGGCATGAAGGCGATGCACGAACAAGGCGACCTTCCGGTGCCCGGCGTGGAGCATGTCCGACAGCCTTATTGGTACAATGAAGGGCGCGACATGACGCCCGAAGAATTCGGTCTGGTTTGCGCCAAGGCCATCGAGGATAAGATCCTCGAAGTCGGTCCCGAAAATGTCGCGGCCTTTATCGGGGAACCGGCCCAGGGCGCCGGTGGCGTCATCATCCCGCCCGCCAATTACTGGCCCGAGGTCGAACGCATCGTCCGCAAATATGGCATCCTGCTCGTCTGTGATGAAGTCATTTGCGGCTTTGGCCGCACCGGCAATATGTGGGGCCATGAAACCATGGGCGTGAAGCCCGACATGATCGCGATGGCGAAGGGGCTGTCCTCGGGCTACCAGCCGATTTCCGCGGTTGCCGTGTCGAAAGAGATTGTCGACGTGCTTAAAACCGGCGGCGATTTCGTCCATGGCTTCACTTATTCGGGCCATCCGGTGGCGGCGGCAGTTGCGCTTCGGAATATTGAGATCATGGAGCGGGAGCATCTGGTTGAACGCACGCGCGACGACACCGGTCCCTATCTCGCAAAGATGTTGGTCACGCTGAATGACCACCCCTTGGTCGGGGAAACCCGCTCGGTCGGTCTGCTGGGGGCTATCGAGATTGTGGCGGACAAAGCCACAGGCGCGCGCTTTGGCGGTGCAGAGGGCACGGCTGGCCCCATGGTGCGCGATTTGTGCATCGAAAATGGCCTTATGGTGCGCGGCATTCGCGACACCATCGTCATGTGCCCGCCGCTCATTATCTCCCATGCGCAGATTGACGAGATGATCGGGATCATCCGCAAGGCGCTCGATCTGGCCTTGCCCCGGTTGACGGCAATTTAACCCAACCAGAATATGGCCGGACTCATGACTAGTCCGGCCAATTCGACCAAGCGTATCATGACAGTCTTCGGCACACGACCGGAGGCGATTAAGATGTTTCCTGTGGTCCATGCCCTGCGCGCGCAACCGGGCATTGAGGCGCGTGTCTGTGTGACCGCGCAGCATCGCGACCTGCTCGACCAAGTGCTTGATATCGCCCAGATCGTTCCAGACGTTGATCTGGACGTGATGCAGCCCAACCAGACGCTCGATGCGCTGTTGGCGCGGCTGGTAACGGGGCTGGGCGAAACCTTTGACCGCGAAAAGCCCGACCGCATTCTCGTCCATGGCGACACGCTGACCACGATGGCAGGGACAATCGCTGCCTATTTCCACAAGATCCCGGTCGGCCACGTCGAGGCCGGATTGCGGAGCGGCGATATCTACCAGCCTTGGCCCGAGGAAGTGAACCGGCGCGTGACGGGAGTTGTCGCCGACCTGCATTTCGCGCCAACCGAGGCCGCCGCTGACGCGCTGAAGGCCGAAAATGTGGATCCCGCCCGCATTCATGTGACGGGCAACACCGTGATCGACGCGCTACTGGCCACACAGGCACAGTTGCAGGCGCGGCCGGAGATTGCGGCGGGTCTCGATGATCTTGCGACCCGCTTCGCCGGACGCCGCATTGTCGCTGTCACCTCGCACCGGCGGGAGAATTTCGGGGAGGGGATGCGCAACATTGCGCGCGCTATTGCCCAGATTGCAGCTCGGCCCGATGTCGCCGTTATCTTTCCCGTCCATCCCAACCCCAATGTCCGCTCGGTCATGGACGCCGAACTGGCTGGCCTGTCCAACGTCGCGATGATTGACCCGCTTGATTATCCGCATTTCGTCCGCCTGCTGGATATGTGTGAACTGGTGTTGACCGATTCCGGCGGCGTGCAGGAAGAGGCGCCATCGCTTGGCAAGCCTGTGCTTGTCATGCGCGAAACGACCGAGCGGCCCGAAGGCGTGGCGGCCGGCACGGCGCGGCTGGTGGGGACGGATCCTGCCCAGATCGTTACCGAAATATTCAGCCTTTTGGACGACAAGGCAGCCTATTCCGCCATGTCGCGCGCCCATAATCCTTTCGGCGATGGCAAGGCGGCTCAGCGTATTGCCAGGGTGATTGCAGATGCCGGTTGATGTGGAAAAGAAGGTTGTTGTTGTTGGGCTCGGCTATATCGGGCTGCCCACCGCAGCGTTGATTGCGCGATCAGGGTGCAAGGTGCTTGGCATCGACGTCAACGCCAGCGTCGTCGACACCATCAATTCCGGCCGCATCCATATTGAGGAAGTCGATCTCGACGGGCTGGTGCAGGGTGTTGTCCAGCGCGGGACGCTGCGCGCATCGCTGACAGTCGAAGCTGCCGATACCTTCGTCATCGCCGTGCCGACCCCCCTGCGCGAGGGCGAACGCCCGGATGTCAGCTATGTCCTGCAGGCGGCCGAAACCATCGCGCCGGTGCTGGAGGCGGGCAACCTCGTCATTCTCGAATCCACATCGCCCGTCGGCACGACCGAACAGGTGTGTGAGGTGCTTGCGCGCCTCCGCCCCGATCTCAAAATTCCGGGCCAGACGACTGAAACACCTGACATTTTTGTCTCCTACTGCCCGGAACGCGTCCTTCCCGGGCGTATCCTCATCGAACTCGTCAACAATGACCGCTGCATCGGCGGCATCACGCCGCGCTGCGCGCGCAAGGCGATGCTCTTTTATCGCCAGTTCGTCCGCGGCGAGTGCGTGACAACGACGGCGCGCGCGGCCGAGATGGTGAAGCTCGTCGAAAACAGCTTCCGTGACGTCAACATCGCCTTCGCCAATGAGCTGTCGATGGTTGCCCAGCGCATGGGCATTGACGTGTGGGACGTCATCAAACTCGCCAACCGCCACCCGCGTGTAAATATCCTTCAGCCCGGCCCTGGTGTCGGCGGACACTGCATCGCGGTTGATCCTTGGTTCCTCGTCCATGGCGACCCGGAAACAACGCCGCTCATCCGCACCGCGCGCGAAGTGAATGACAAGAAGACGGACTTTGTGATCGACCGTGCATCAGAGGTGATTGATGCATCCCCCGCCGCCCAGATCGCGGTGTTCGGCCTCGCCTTCAAACCCAATATCGATGACTTCCGCGAAAGCCCGGCGGTGAAGGTCGCCGCCGCCCTTGCCAAGAAATACGGCCCCCGCATTCAAATCGTGGAACCCTACGCCAATGGCCTGCCGATGGACTTCGCCGGCACAGGCGCCGTCCTCGCTGATTTGGACGAGGCGCTGGCCGAATGCGGTGTCTTCATCCTGCTGGTGGACCACGATGTCTTCAAATCCGTCCCCGATGCCGAACGCGGCGGCAAGGTGGTCTACGACACGCGGGGGATCTGGGGGGATCGGCAGTTTGTCGAGCGCGCAGCGGATCGGCTGCGGGCGGCGGGGTAACTTTCCGCCATAACGGTTTGACTTTCGCCAAAGGCAGATTATCCGGCAGACGTGAAGCGCGCATTTGACTTTTTTCTGGCCGCCGCGATGGCGGTGCCTGTTGGCCTCGTGACGCTTCTTCTCTGTGCGGTCAGCTATCGCGAAACGGGCGGCCAACCGCTCTTCCTGCAAACGCGCGTGGGCCGGGGGCAGCGTCCCTTCACATTAGTGAAGCTCCGCACGATGGCTGTAGGGACAGCCAATGTAGCCTCCCACGAAGTCAATGCAGAAGCTGTGATTACGCCCTCTGGCCGCTGGATGCGGCGGTTCAAACTCGATGAGTTGCCGCAGATCTGGAACGTGCTGCTGGGGGACATGAGTTTCGTTGGCCCGCGCCCCTGTCTGCCCAATCAGCATGAACTGATCGGGGAACGCTCTGACCGTGATGTATTCGCAATGCGCCCCGGCATTACGGGCCTTGCACAGGTTCAGGGCGTCGACATGTCAACGCCCCGGCAACTGGCAGAGATTGACGCTCGCTATGCGTCCGAACGGACTTTCATCGGCGATCTAAAGCTGCTCGCTCAAACCTTTGTCGGCAGTGGCCGGGGGGACGCCGCGCGAAAGATATGATCTCCCGGCGTTGATCCAGAGAGAAGTCCGCCCCTTGGAACTCCATAGGCCCGCGCAAGTTCTGTTTTGAGTGCCACGGTGCCGAGCAAGATCCAGAAGATTTTGTCGATGATGTTCCCCAGCGTCGTCAGGTCGCCTCCGGCGAAAATCATCACCGCGAAATGGACCGATGCGATGACGAACTCCGGACTTTCCAGCGATCGCTGGACACCGAATGTCGACACAAATCGGGCAAGAATCAGGACGATGAGCGCTGTCATAGCAATCATGAACGGAATGCCCGCTTGCACGCCGAAGCTGAGGATCAGGCTGTGCGGATCGTAGAGGGGATCATAGCTTGTCTCCCCTGCAAAATCGACGCCGCGTGTGCCGCCCTGCGTCTGTTTGGTGAGCAAGCCTTCCCCAAAAAGTGGCGCGCGAATGATGCGCTCAATGCCGAATTCCCAGTTACCGGTTCGCGAGTCCGTTAGCTGGCTGTCTCCAAGGCGAAAACTCTCCAGCTCATCATCTAGCGGGACAACCCCCGTGGACGCGGCAAGTCCACTCAAGGCGACGAACATCAAAAGCAGTCCTGCCACGCCCATCGACACCATTTTGGCGCCGCGCTTCATCGGAGAAAAGATCATCATCAGGATGATGCAGACAAGACATTCCGCTAGGGAGCTTCGGGTCTTGGTGAGGTACAAAAAGACGAGCGAGACCAGGCTAGTGAAGCCGTACACCATCGACATTCCGCGAGATGATGCCAGCAAAGCCCCCCTAAAAGCGAAAACGCAGACAAAAAAGTAGATGTTGCACGCCACCGCAACCGAAACGAGAACTCCAGAAAAGCGGCCGCTTTCAGGATCCGTGACAAGCGCCGGATCGACCAGCCAGAGCAGAGCAGTCAGAGGCACGGTTGCACCGAGGATATAAGTCAACAGCCGCCATGGCTCCACACCGACCCTCAGGCATAAAGCTGGGAAGAAAATCAGACTGCCAACGGATACAACCGCGAAGGTTGCCGCAGCGACGATGTTGAGGGAAATTGGGCTGAATAGGGCGGACACCAAAGACCAGAACAGCGCAAAGCCGAGTGCCAGGGCGACTGGGCTGGCCAAAAGCCTTCCGCCACCTGCGCTAAAATAGGCGATGCCCGCAATTCCGACGATGAACCCGTTCAACGCATAGTGGACTAGCACCGGCTCACCGCCGACAAAGAGGAAGCTCTTTACAATGAGCCCGATGGCGATGAAGGCGCCAAGTAGGATCTGCATCCACCGGCGCCCCTGGGCCGAAAAATAGGCGACAGGCCCACCAACTGGTGCATCACGCGAGGACGCGGGACCTTGAACAGGCAATGCTCCTTTTTCCGTCGACATCAGCCACATTCACTTTTCATGTTGTTCCCGAAGCGGCGGCGCATTCGCGAAACGAGGCTGCCATTTTCAATGAAGCGGAGAATGAGCACACCTGTCCAGAACAGCCGGGCCAATCGGAATGCAAGCGCATTGGATGGCTTGATGCCACAATACCGCTCTTGAACAACCTTGTCTTCGGCCTGCCGCACGGTTTCCAGCGTGCTTGTTTTGCTCTCCCCATGGATGCGGAAATTGCCGATATCTCCCCGGATGCAGACGGGGGCTGACGCGCTCGCGAGTCGGACAAACAGGTCATAGTCCATGCAGAAGCGCAGGTTTCTGTCCATGCCGCCCACTCTATGGTATAGGTCGCGCGACCAGTAGGCCGACATTTGAGGCACGGTGAGGAATGCATATTTCATAACGCCGAGGCTGAAGCGGACCGACTTTTTGAACGCGAAGGGCCGGTCCTCCGCATCAATCAGCCACATATCCCCATAGACGAATTGCACCTTTGGATGGTCGGCCAAATAGGTGCCGATCTTCAAAAGAGCGCCGGGGGCGTAAGTGTCGTCGGAGTTGAGCCAACTGATGAACTGACCTGTGGCCCGATCAAAACCAGAGGCAATCGCTGCCGTCTGCCCGCCGTCCGGTTCGCTCTGGATATGGGCGAAATGCGACCGATACTTCTCAACAATCTGCATTGTCTCATCGGTGGAGCCGCCATCCATCAGGATGATTTCAAGATCAGGGTAGTTCTGATCGATGATGCTCTTGATCGTCCGTTCGATGAATCTCCCTTGATTATAGGAAGGGATGACGACGGAAAGACGCGGGAGCGTTCTGGTCTGGGCGCTGGTCATGCAAAAGCCTTAACAGTGGTTGTAAGTATATCCAATGTGACGCGGGTTGTTTTAGCGCGTGATCCGATATTGGATGCGGACGGTGGCGTTGCCCGGCGGTTGGGCCAGACAGATGCGAAATGAGGACGCTGTCGGCAGCGCGCACAGATAGGGCTGAAGTGCGCCGGCAGGCGGTGTTCCGGACACGATGATGGCCGTCAACTCCACATGATAGGCCGCGTCCAACTCCGGCGCGGCAAGGTCAATGCGGCGTGAGGCTGTGCCCGCGGTGAAGTCCGCAAAGCCGGGTCCGTTGCGCACAGCTGTGCCGGTGCTGCTGAGGCGCGCGCCAGTGATCTGCCCGGGTTGTGACATGTCCAACAGGTTGGCGCCGCTTTCATTGGTAACATTGGGCGTGCCGGCGCCCGGCATCAGATAGCCGCCGTTGATGCCGCCCCCGATGCGCACATTGCCGGTGCCATAGCGCACGCCTGAGATGATCGGGAAGTTGCCCGTCTGGACATCAATATCCCAAATCGCGCCGCCGCCGAAGGTGCCCCCCAATACACGGTTCGCCTCAGGGTAACGATCCTTAACGAGCGACAGGAGTTTGGCGCCGCCAACTTTGGCCGCGTCTTGACGCGACCCATCCGCGCTCCAGCTGCGTGTGATGCGGATGATGAAGGGGCTACCGGCAGATGGTTCGGCATAGAGATTGTCGATCGCATTCCCGAACGAGTTGTTGAGCAGCACTTCACCGCCCGTGTTCATCTCGCAATCATTTGTAGAAACGGTGTGCCCGCCGCCATCAACCAACGCGATGCAGTTGCCGGAGGTGTGATAGACGCGGTTGGATTGGATGAGGTTTGCAAAACTCTCATTCGGGGCGGTCGCAGCAAAGGTGCGCATCGAGCGAATGATGATCCCCGTCGTCGGGCGCGAGGCGGGGTTGCCTTCAAGCTCCTCGCGCTGACCCCGGCAGTAGTTGCCGGAGATGGACGAGCTCAGCCCGTTGAAATCAATGCAGGTGCCGTTGGCGAAAAAGCTGTTGTCCGCAATCCGCCAGAAGGTGGCCGCCGTCGCGCGGATGCCGGTTGCGCAATCATCAAAGCGGAAGCCCTCTATCGACCCTTCGGCGTTTTGATTGGCGGACTGCCCCTGATCAATGACGATGCCGTCTGAGTTCTGGCAGGCCAGAATGGCGCCCTGGCCAATCAGGCGGAGCCGCGCCTGCCGCAGCATGATGGGCGTGGCAAGACGGTAGGTCCGCCCCGGTGTCGCATGGATCTCCATACGCTGCTTATTTTGCCACTGGGCCAGCGTCCCGAACTTGCGGGCTAGGCCTGCTGAGATCAGCGCGCCGTCATCGGCCTTGCCATCCCCCTTCGCGCCGAGCGCCTCAAAGGTCAGCGGCGTATCGGCGGCAAGGGCAGGCGCAGCCGACAGACCCACCGCCACAGCGAGCGCGACGCGATAAAGAGGGGAGGCAAGGGCCACGCGCTGGTCTATGGCCGGAAGAAGGTCGCGTCTGCCTGCAGCAGACGGCCAGTCTTTGCATCGGCAAAGCCGGGGTTGATTGACCAGACATCAAAGCCGAGCGCTTTCATCTGGCTCATCAGCGCGAGGAAATCTGCCTGACCATCATAGAGCGGTGCCAGCGACATCTCCATCTGCACCCCGCGCACGGCCTTCAACGTGTCCGGTGCGCCGTCCAGAACGTGCTGCTCAAAGCCCTGCGTGTCGATCTTCAGGAAGGTCGGCACCTTGCGGTCAAACAGGTCGCAATCGTCGAGCCGCGTGACAGGCGCCTTTTCCGTGCGGACATAGCGGGAGGATGGCGCGCTATCGGTATGCTGGTCCAGAATTGGCAGAGCAGAACTGCTGACTGAATTGTCAGAGATATTCATCTCAATCTCACCGGCTGCGCTGCCAACGGCACCACGCGGGGCCACGGTCCACTCGGCATCATTGGCTGCAGCGGCGGTTAGGCGTGCATAGGCGTCCGACTGCGGCTCGAACGAGACGATGCGGCCTTTATAGCCAGATGTGCGCAACTCGCTTGCGAACTGGCCGATATTTGCGCCGATATCGAGCACGCACTGGATGCCGTGGACATCCAGATAACGCTTGAGCTGCGCCATTTCTGCAAGTTCATAGCGGCGGATTTCCCAGCCGATGGTGCGCAGGGTGCGTTGGATCGCAAATTTGATTGGGGTCGCGGGGTTCATGATGGTCTCCCTATTGGTAGTGTCGCAAAATCAGAGGATGAGGCCAATGTACCGGCCCTTTGGGAAGAATTCTTTGAGGTACGGCCACTGGTAAAAGAACCGGTCGGCTAGGTGATACATGAAGCGACCGGTGACGGTTGGTATGGTCACCTTCGCGACTGTTTCTATATACACCGTGGGAATGCCCAACAGCTTCCCGACAAGCGTGAAGGCAACGGAAAAGCCGCCCCCTGTTGTCAGAATGACTTTTGGTTTCTGGCGGCGCAGTATTTTGAAGGCTTCGACCAGGTTGAGCAGAAACTTCCAGTCGCGCTGCGATACGGTAATGACGTTCGTCCGCCCGGCCATGTCGTCGGGCTGCACGATATCCGTGTTGATGACAAATTCGTGTGGGTGGTCCCGATAGACTTCGTTCAAGGCTCGTATCTCGGTCAGGTGCCCGCCGGACGGGGTGACGAGGCAGATGGCGTCTTCAGGGCGGGGTGCGAGTTCCGACACAGCCTCGCCAATGACGCTCATCGGACTGACAGCCTCAGGCTGTCGCTGTGGGAGTCTTGGGTCCTCTATAGCTGCATCCACAGCGGCCTTGAGGTTCGCCACGTCATAAACCGGGACGATCATTCCCTGTCGGTGCAGTTCCTTTGCGAACGCCACCTGATGATCGTCCACAATTTCATCAAAAGACTTGAGCCGCGGCACAACGACAGGCTTCTTGCCCAGCTTTATCGCTGAAAAGACGGAACCGCCCCCTCCAGGGGTGATGAAGAGACTGCAGTTGGAAAGATGATCCAAAAATCCAGCTTCGTCGGTGAATGCAAAATGGGGGAGTGCGTCGCTTTCAAACGGCGTGCGTCCATGTTGGACCACCACGGGCTGCGGCAACTCCGCCGCGATCCGGCGGACTTCATCAAGCAGTCGCGAAAAATCCTGCGTGCCATTACCGATGGAGACGAATGTGCTCATGTCGAGTTACGCAACAAAGATCACGTTGTAGAACTTGTTCGACATGCTGAGGTCGAATGGGATCAGCTCTTTTCCGTTGTGGACTTTCGCGGTGTAGCCAAACGCAATCATCTGGTTCACGATTGTTTCGACGTTTGTCCCAAAGGGCTTCAGGTTCTCCTCGAAGAGTTCCAACAGTACCAGTCGTGGACGTCGGTCCTTGTCGGAAAGGAGCTTGGTCGCACCACCGATGACCATGCCTTCGGCGCCTTCTACATCAACCTTCATAACATCAACGCGCGGGACGCCCGCTTCCGCGATATAGGCGTCGAGGGTGCGCAGTGGCACGTCGAGGGACCGCTCCTCGTTTGAACGGCCGGTGGCTTTCATCGAAGAATAAGCAGAATCGACCGAGATGCTGAACTGGACCGTGCCTTCTGTATCTCCCACAGCGACGTTCTGAACGCTGACATTTGTAAATCCGTTCAGCTCCGCATTTGTCCGGATCAGGGCTGCGTTGAGGGGGATCGGTTCGAATACGTGGACTTTGCCCTGCGATGCTCGGCTGGCCATCAGCATGGCGAAAAAGCCAACATTTCCACCGACATCAAAGCAAATGTCAGTTGGACGAATAGCGTCTTGAAAAAACTTTGAGTCTTCAGGCTCAAAGTCTTTGAAAAGCATAATCTGGCGACCAACGTCCTCATTTGCTGCCACCAGCAACTGAAAATCTTTGAGAAAGACGTGTCTTATTTGACGTGTTTCACGGCCAATAAAAAATTTGGAAGCGGACATCCGAGCAATCCAAGAAATTCTACCAAAAAAAGACATTGAATTGTCCTATTCTCAAGCTGTTTTCGAGTTTTTATTGATGAGACTGCGCCGCATCTCAAATATGAGCGCACAAATGACGACGGCGTAGACTATCCTTGCAGCGCCAGCGCCGATAAGACCTTGGTCCGGGATTGCGAAAAACGCGCAACCGGTCGCGACTATTCCAGCGACTATGTTGATGCCCGCCACAAAGCGCGCGCGTCCGGCGCCGAGCAGAACAAAATGCGGCCCAACGTTCAACCCGAGGACCGCGAAGCCGATGGCCAGCAGGCTGAGCGAGACGGACGCTGCATCCGCGATTTCCTGCCCTACCCAAAGTGAAAGAATGAGGTGGCTGAACAGGGCGACTGGCAAAGCGAGGAGAAGGGACATACCCCCGATGATCAGGCTCGCGCGAATGGCAAGCGGGGCGTAGCTCTCGCCCGCCGCACGGCTGCGGCTGACAGCGGGGAAGAGGAACTGGGCGCCTGCGGCAGGGACGGTCTGGATCTGCTGTGCCAACTGAAGGCAGACGCTATAGGCGGCCAGCGCATGCGCGCCAAGCAGACTGCCGACGATCAGCCGGTCTGCGGTTGAAAACATCGCCGCACCCAAAGACTGCGCCCAGGTCCATTTCCCAAAGGCAAAGGCTTCGGCCATGCGGGGGCGGTCAAAGGCGGGCCAGGGCGTCTGGCCGATGAAATGCCGCACCGCGAGCGCCTTGACCGAAAGCCGGACGAAGGTGGCAGCGATCGTCGCCCAGAAGACGGCAACAACGTCTCCCGTTTTCCAGGCCACCGCGAGCGACACCAGCACGAGCGCGAGCTTGGTGGAGGCTTCTGCCTTGGCCGAGATGTCGAACCGTTCCAGCCCGCGTAACGCCCCTGCAAAAACGGAATCGATCTGTTCCAGCAGGATCAGCAGGGCGGCAACAATGATGATGGTGCGGACCAGATCGGGTGATCCCATCTTGGCGAGCAGATCAGGGCCGACAAACCAGCCGATGGTCACCATCAGAAGCGCCAGCGCCATCGTGCTGAGGATTGTGACCATCAGGCAGGCGCGGATGGCGGCAGCGACGCCCGCCTCATCTCCCCGGCCGCGCGCGGCAGAGACATCCTTGGTCGCCGCGGTCCCCATGCCGATGCCGGCCAACCCGCCAAAGCCATTGAACGTCAGCAGCAACATCCACTGGCCATATTGTTCAGACCCCAACAGATACAGGAACAGCGGCGTCGCTGCGAACATCATCAGCGGATAGGCAAAATACTCCGCCATCCCCCACAGGCTTGACCCTGCGTGGCGCCGTGCCTGCTGCATGCGGGGAGGGATCTTGAAGGCCAAGCCTGATCCTATCGCTCTGCGACAGTTGCGGCGGTCCGAAAGTCGGCGACCGTGCGGGCAAGCCCCGTCTGCAAATCGACCTTGGGGGACCATCCCAGTGCCGAGAGCCGTGCTGAGTCCATCAGCTTTCTAGGCGCACCGTCCGGCTTGGTGGCATCCAGCTCGATACTTCCTGCATAACCAACAGCATGAGCCACCGCCTGCGCCAGTTCAGCGATGGTGACGTCTGATCCATAGCCGACATTGATGTGGCTCTGCATCGGCTGTGTTTGGGCGGCATAGCTTGGCTGGTCGAGGTTCATCACATGGATGGACGCATCCGCCATGTCATCGACATAGAGGAATTCACGGCGTGGCGTGCCACTACCCCAGATCGTGACTGACGGCGCAACACTGTCTTTCGCCTCGCAGAAGCGACGGATGAGGGCAGGGACCACATGGCTGTTTTCGGGGTGATAATTGTCACCGGGGCCATAGAGGTTGGTCGGCATGACGCTGCGATAATCGACGCCTTCGCTGTCTCCATATTGCCGATTGTAGCTTTCGCAGAGCTTGATCCCAGCAATCTTGGCAATGGCGTAAGGTTCGTTGGTGGGTTCCAGCGGACCGGTCAGCAGCGCATCTTCCCGCATCGGCTGCGCGGCCAGCTTGGGATAGATGCAGCTTGAGCCAAGAAACATCAGCTTGCGCACACCGGCCTTGAAGGCTTGATGGATGACGTTCGCCTCGATCATCAGATTGTCGTAGATGAAGTCTGCCGGGTAGATGTTGTTGGCGTGAATGCCGCCTACCCGCGCTGCCGCCAGATAGACTTCGTCGATACGCTCATCGGCAAAGAACTGGCGGACAGCCGCTTGATCCGTAAGATCCAGCTCGCTGCGCGACCGGGTCAATAGGTCATGGCCTCCGTCGCCGTTCAGCGCGCGGACAATGGCACTGCCGACCATCCCGCGATGGCCGGCGACGAAAATCCGGCTCATCCTTCCGTGCTCACCGCAATGTCATAACCATGCGCCTTGAGCAGTTCATGTTTGCGCGCTTCGACAAGGTCGCTGTCGACCATTTCCTCGATCATCTGATCGACGGTGATTTCCGGCACCCAACCAAGTTTCGCCTTGGCCTTTGATGGGTCACCCAGCAGCGTTTCCACCTCTGCCGGGCGGAAGTAGCGGGGGTCGATGCGTACGACCACGTCGCCTGCCTTCAGGCTGGTTTCGACGCCGGGGGCAATCGCCGCGATGCGCCCTGTTTCATCGACGCCTGATCCACTCCATTCAAGCGTCAGGCCCAGCCGCGCTGCGGACTTTTCAATGAAGCTGCGCACGCTGATCTGGTGACCAGTGGCAATGACAAAATCTTCCGGCGTATCCTGCTGGAGCATCATCCACTGCATGCGGACATAGTCTTTCGCATGGCCCCAGTCGCGCAGCGCGTCCATGTTCCCCATGTAAAGGCAGGGTTCCAGACCGCACAGGATGTTGGACAGGCCGCGCGTCACCTTGCGCGTCACGAAGGTCTCGCCGCGGCGGGGGCTCTCATGGTTGAACAGGATGCCGTTGCAAGCATACATTCCATAGGATTCACGGTAGTTGACGCAGATCCAATAGGCATAGAGCTTTGCCGCAGCATATGGGCTGCGCGGGTAGAACGGCGTTGTCTCCCGCTGGGGGATTTCCTGCACGAGACCATAAAGTTCGCTGGTGCTCGCCTGATAGAAGCGCGTCTTCTTTTCCAGACCAAGGATGCGGATGGCTTCCAACAGGCGCAGCGTCCCAAGCGCGTCAACGTCAGCGGTATACTCAGGGCTTTCGAAGCTGACAGCAACGTGGCTTTGCGCACCGAGATTGTAGATTTCATCAGGCTGCGTTTCCTGCACGATCCGGATCAGGTTCGTGGAATCACTCAAGTCTCCATAGTGAAGCTTGAACCGTGCGCCTTTGACGTGCGGGTCTTCGTAAATATGGTCAACACGCTGTGTGTTGAATTGGCTTGCACGACGCTTAATCCCGTGAACTTCATAACCTTTTTCAAGAAGAAATTCAGCAAGATACGATCCGTCTTGTCCGGTTATGCCTGTAATAAGTGCAGTTTTAGTCATATTATATTCCGAGTCGCGAGTTGTTATTAATTTTCTATTTCATTTTATTGACGGGTGATTTTGATATCATCAATCCATCCGGCCGAGCTGTCGACATCAGGGGATTTGACCCTGATTTGAAGCCACTGTCCGCCACAATTGGATGGTATGATGAACCTCGCCGAGACCTGCTGTGGGGTCTGGACGGCATTGGCCCGATCAGTCACGCGCTGTCCGCCGCCATCGGCGCAATCAATGCGGAAGTAGGCCATAGCCCCCTTCGCATCGTCCAGAGCGCCTGTCGTGCCTGTGATCACATAGGTTCCAGGCGTCAGGGTGACGATCTGACGGGCCAGCTCTGCCTCCAACCCCGGGGTCAGTGCATAGGCAAGAACAACGCCTTGCCGCGTGTCGGGCCCGGGCTGCACGGCGGCAATCCCGTCGGTGGTAACCATCCAATCAATGGGCGGCAACCGGCCCGCATGTGCAAAGTCACCATCTGTCACCAACGCCGAACGGTCGCCATTTTGCGTGCGCACAGCCACAGCGCGTTCCGTGACAAGGCCCCAGGATTTTTGTGAGACGAGATTGCTCACGATCCCGCTCATCACATCAGCGCCCACAGGTTGCCCCAGCGTGCGGAGCTTTTGGGCGAGCAGAAGGGCGTTGGGTGCGGACGTGCCTTTGGCCGTTAATTCAGCAAGAAAGGGGTCCCCCCATTGCGGCTTCATGGCAAGCTTGGTGGCAAGCGGTGCAATGATATCCGCATTGCTCGTTGCGGCTACCAGAACCGGCATCAGAATGGGCCAGCTTTCCCGATTGACGCGCATGGCGATGTCATAATGTCGGATAGCGCCGGCGATGTCATTTCGTCCGACAGCGCGCTCGATGGCGTAGAATTGCGATGGCAGGTCCCTGCGTGTCAGCTGGTCTGCGAGCACCAATTGGCGGTCGCCTTGCTGGACTTTGCCGGACCCTTGTGATGCCAATCCTAGGGTTCGGAGTGCGACAGCATTGGTCGGCTCGCGCCGCAAAGCCTCTCTGGCAAGATCAGTAGCATTGCGAAAGCGACCATCTTCAACACCCTCTACAAGTGCCAGTTCAGCGGCGCGCGCCTTGGTTTTCGCGTGCCAGGGCGCGATGGCTTCTGCCGTCTTATAGAGTGAGGACGTGCCAACGGCAGACGCGAAGCCCTGGGCAAAGGCGATGCCCGAAAAGGCAAGCGCGATCGACGCCGGTATGGCGGCCCGCCGCAGCACATCTGCTGAAAATTTGGACCGCGCCACGCGTCGTTACTCCGCCCTAACCAGATTTCCGGCGGTCGGATCCGTATCCATAGCCATAATCATAGGTGAAGGCCGATTTTTCGGACCGGAACTTCGTCAGCGCGACGCCGATGAGATGGCTGTCTACGCTCGCGAGGCGTTGCAACGCTGACAGCACCTGATTGACGCGGGTTGCATGGGCCTCGATGACATAGATCGTCGCTTCCGCGCGGCTCGATACGATGAGCGCGTCGGCAAGGCCGATGACGGGCGGAGAGTCGAGCACGATATGGTCAAAGCCGTATGTCGTGAGAAGCTCGTTCAAAAGCCACGGCAGGCGTTCGCTGGCGAGAAGTTCGGCAGCACTTGGCGGCATGGGGCCTGCTGGCAAGATGGCGAGGCCATTTTCCGGCCCAGCAATGAACATCGAACCGATCTCGCCTTGGCCTGAAAGCGCATTGCTGAGGCCCGCCGTATTTGGCGCCTGCACGAGAAGGTGGACTGAGGGCGACCGCATGTCGCAGTCGATGAGCAATGTCTTCTTGCCCGAACTGGCGATGAGCCGCGCCAGTGCATAAGCCGTCGTGGATTTCCCTTCCCCCGGGCGCGTGGACGTCACAGCGATCGTCGCTGGGATGCCATGCGTCGTCGTGAAGGCGATGGTTGTCCGCAAAGAGAGATAGGCTTCGCTGATCGCCGATTTCCGATCCAGCAGCATGGTAGGAATATCCTCGCCTTCGCTGTCGCTCTGAGGAATGACACCAAGCACGGGCAGCCCCAATGCGCGCTGCACGTCGGTTGGATCGCTGACCGCCACGTCGATCTGCTCCCAGATCACGGTCAGTGCAAAGCCGATCATTGT
>CAIMDB010000034.1 GCA_903839675.1 uncultured Sphingomonadales bacterium | reverse complement strand
CACTCTTGCCAGCAACTATGTCTTGCCCACCACAGCGAGTGGCGTGATTGGAGAAATATCCAAGCGTGCGCTGACGGTCGCAATCATCGGATCTGTGCGGCGTATCTATGATGGCGGTGTGGCTGCCACATTGTCCAGCGGTAACTATGCGGTTTCGGGCTTGGTCGAAGGGGAAGGTATTTCGATCAGTCAGGCCCAGGCCATTTATGCAGCGAAAGATGTGGGCCAAGATATAACGGTGACCGTCACGTTGCCGCCGACCGCATTTTCGGCCGTTGGCAGCACGTCATTGGAAAATTATAACCTACCCGATATCGCCAGTGGAAGGGTCGGTGAGATCACGCCGCGGGCGCTCACATATGTCGCCAATACAGCTGAACGCCCCGCGAAGACAGAGAACCCTGTGTTCACAGGATCAGTGAATGGTTTTGCAGGCGGTGACACGATTGGCTCCGCAACCACCGGCACTTTGGCCTTCCGGTCAGATGCGACATCCAGCAGCGCTGAAGGTCGCTATGCCATTAACGGAACAGGCTTGTCGGCGACGAATTACACTTTTGAACAAGCTGCTTCAAACGCGACTGCCCTCACAGTTAAAGCGGCGCTGCCCAGCATCTCTCAGGTTGTTTCCGCAGTGACTGTGGTCGTGCCGGTGCCAGTGCCGGTCGTAACCGTCGCGCCAACGCCCAAGGTGGCGCCGACCCCAACCCCAACTCCAACCCCGGTAAAGACAGCAGCACCAGCCGCAGCTCCCGCACCAGCCGCAGCTCCCGCACCGGCCGCAGCTCCCGCACCAGCCGCAGCTCCCGCGCCAGCCGCAGCTCCCGCATCAGCCGCAGCACCAGCTGCATCTGAGGCACCTGCTAGCGGGCCAGCGCCGGCCGCCGATGCTCCCGCCGCCGATGCTCCCGCTGACGGCGGTAGTAAGCCTGCGGCCGAAGAGCCTGCAGCTGAAGCCCCGGAGGCAGCTCCTGCTGCGCCCGGTGACGGGCCGCCTCCGCCGCCAGCTCCAGCCCCGGCACCAGCGGATGCGCCTGCACCCGCTGCTGCTCCCGCTCCCGCTGCCAGCTCTGCTCCCGCCGATGCAGGCGGCGCCCCTGAGTCTGGCAGCACTGTGGCGGTCGTTGCAGTTGCAGCAGCACCTGTGGCGCCTTTGCCGCCGTCTCCTGTTCCCTCTACGCCGCCGCCCACTCCGGCAGATGACGTCGACAGCGCTGATCCAATTCTGCAGTCAGTTGCAGAGGCGCCAGCGCCACCCCCACCGGCGCAACGGACGACTTCGATCGTCAGTCAGCTGAGCCCCTTTGTCGCGGTCAGCGTTCCATTGCCCGTTCGTCCGGCAGGCGTGCCGGGTATCGATACGCGATATTCGCTTACTGGAAATCCGGCGGGGATGTGATGTGAGCGTTCCGTCCGACAAGATGGTTGAGCTCTCTGATCTGCGTGCGGCAAATCTGCATCTTCAGGCAACGATCAATGGATTGCGGGAAGGGTTGGAGGCCGAAGCGGCCAAGACTGTGTCCGCCGTTCAGGCCGGGAAGGCCGAGATGGCGGACGAAATTGCTCAACTGCGCCTGACAATAGGGTCACTGCGTTCGCGACTTGAAACAGAAGCGAGTGGCCATGAGGCGTCTCTTCAGGAGTTGCGTGCCGCCCAAATGGGGGAAGCAGTGCAGCTGAAAGCCACGATCAACTCCCTTCGCGCAGAACTTGAGGCCGCCCGCCATGCGTCGACAGAGGCCCTTGCCAGCCAGCAGGCGGAATCCGCCCGCGAGCAAGATGCCCTTAAAAATCAGATCAAGGCGTTGCGGGCGCTATTGGAGACCAACGGGTGAATATTCAAACGTCTATCACACCTGCGCGGGCCCGTCGGTTGCGCAAGGACGCGGCGCTTCGTCGGGCGCAGATCCTTCTGGAAGTCACGCAGCGGTGCGCCGCATTAACTGACCTCGACAGCGTATTGGCGGAGTTGGTTGAACTCACATCGCGTGAGCTGGATTGCGAACGGGGCACGCTCTTTCTGAATGATCCCGCCTCGGGCGAACTTTACTCTCGTGTGGCTCAAGGCGATCTTAAACGGGAAATCCGCATCCTCAACAGCAGTGGGATTGCCGGGCACGTCTATCAGACTGGCGAAGCGATCTGCACTGATAGCCCTTATGACGACGAACGTTTCAACCGCTCAGTTGATGAGCGCACCGGTTTTGTAACGCGCAGCATTGTCTGTGTGCCTGTGCGGACGATGGCGGGCGAGTTGATTGGCGTCATGCAGAGCCTGAACAAGCGGGAAGGGGCGTTCACGCAGGACGATCTGGACTTGCTCAGTGATATGACCAACCACGCTGCGACGATCCTTCAAAGCATGCAATATATCGAAGAGATTGAGCGCATCCGGATCAAGGAAATGGACTTCCTTGAACTGGTTTCAGACATCAACTCTGAATTCGATCTTGCCAAGTTGCTCCAGCGCGCGGTGGCGGAAACGACCCGGATGTTGGGCGCCGAACGTGCGACAGTATTTCTGTTCGATGCAGCCACGCAGACGCTGTTCTCACGGGTGGCAACTGGTGGCGAGGTCTCCGAAATCCGGTTTCCGTCCCATCTGGGGATTGCCGGGGCCGTGTTCACGTCCGGTGCGACGATGAACATACCCTATGCGTATGCAGATCTTCGGTTCAATCCATCTTTCGATAAGCAGACCGGGTTCTTCACCCGCTCCATTCTGTGCGTGCCGATCAGCAACAAGGACAATCGCGTCATTGGTGTAACGCAGGTGCTGAACAAGAAGGGGGGCACATTCTCCGACGAGGATGAGCAGCGGCTGAAGGCATTTACTGCTCAGATTGCAATCGCTCTCGAAAACTCAAAGCTGTTTGACGACGTTCAACGCGTGAAGAATTATAATGAGAGCATGCTGCAGAGCATGTCGAACGGTGTGATTACCCTTGATCCTGATAGCAAGATCGTCACCGGTAACGCGGCGGCGTTGCGTATATGGGAAACGACGGAGGAAGAACTGGTCGGCAAGGCGCTGACGGATGTTCTGGGGGAGGACTGTGGCTGGGTTTTCGATCAGCTTGAACGCGCCAAAAACGGGCAGGACAGTTTCTCGCTACCCGATACGAGCATGACCATTGGATCTGTCAGCAAGTCTGTGAATATCACCTTCACGCCGTTGCTCGCAGCGGAAGGGGAAAGCGCGCTGGGATCGATGTTGATGTTTGAAGATATCAGCAGTGAAAAGCGCATGAAGTCCACCATGTCGCGGTACATGGATCCGGTGATCGCGGCCCAGATGCTCGACGGGGAGGGGCTTGATTTCCTCGGGGGCAGAACCGCCGAAGCGACCATCATGTTCACCGATGTTCGAGGTTTCACGACCATAACCGAAGAATATGGTGCGCAAGGTACCGTGTCCTTCCTGAACGACTATTTCACGATGATGGTCGATTGCATCACGCGTGAAGGCGGGATGCTGGACAAGTTTATCGGCGACGCGATTATGGCTTGTTTCGGGTTGCCTGTGGCGCATGACGATGATCCAGACCGCGCCGCCCGAGCCGCGATTTCCATGATCCGCGAGTTGTGGGAATGGAATGAAGAGCGCCGCGCGCAAGGTTTGAAAACGGTCGATATGGGCATCGGTCTCAACACCGACATGGTCGTTTCAGGCAATATCGGTTCCCCCAAACGCATGGATTACACGGTGATCGGCGATGGCGTGAACCTCGCCTCGCGACTGGAAAGCGCCTGCAAGGCCTATTCGGCCCGCATCCTCGTCAGTGAATCGACGGTCAGTAAGCTGCGTGGAACGTATCGCTTGCGCGACATTGATCTTGTCATCGTTAAAGGCAAAACCCAACCCGTCCGTGTCTTTGAAATGCTTGATTTCCACGACACGCAAACCTTCCCCAATCTGTTGGACGTTGTCGGTCATTTTAGCGAGGGCGTGTCAGATTATCGTTTGGCCAATTGGGAGAAGGCCATTCAGCGGTTTGAAAAGTGCATCGATCTCAACCCCGATGATGGGTTGTCAAAGACTTATATTGATCGCTGCAAAACCCTTCAGGCGTCTCCGCCTGCCGGAGAATGGGACGGCGTGTGGACGATGAAGGATAAGTAGGAATGGATGAGGCAATCACCAGCCGGGAGGCGGCGCCGTCAGATATTCTATTTGTGGAAGACGACCTGATCTACGTGCCCAATGCCATCCATCTCATGCGCACAACCCAGCAGATGCAGTTGCAGCTTTCCCAAATGGCGGATCAGAAGGCGTCGATCCTGATGGGGGCGACATTTGTTTCGTTCACCATTTCCATCGGCCAATTGGCAGCCGGCAAAGTGTCTCCCGCGTTGGTTATTCTTGCCACATTTGCATTACTGGCTGTTGTCCTGTCGATGATGGTTGTCATGCCGCAGTTGGGCGTCGCGGGAACGCGGAAACTTGAGGGGAATCTTCTCTTTTTTGGTGAGTTTGCGCGCATGTCGGAAGCTGACTTTATGAGGGAACTGAAAAGAAAGCTGGTATCCGATGATCAGCTATACTCGGCAATAACGCGCGACATTTATCAGAGCGGCCAAGTGCTGGCGTTCCGAAAATATCGATACCTTGCGCTGGCGTATAGGACTTTCCTTTTGGGCCTTGTTTTGTCGTTTTTGGCATTTGTTGCCCAATATTGGCTGCGTGGCTAAGCGTCAGTCTAACGCAATCCAAAGATCAAACATGGCGGCATAGCCATAGCATGCGCCGCTTTCGTCAATCAGCGGCCAGGTAATGGCATGCTGCACCCGAAAGCGGTTGCCGCGGCAGGACATGAGATTCCCGGAATATTTGGCAACGCCGCCTGCATGGTTGGCCGCGGAGAACAGTTCGTTCGCGCTTGCCGATCCATCCTTCCCGGCATGGGAGCCCTTAACCTGCGGGCTGAAGCCGAGATAGTCTGTTTCATAGACCTCTAGCGCGCATCTGTTCGCAAAATGCGTGGCCGCGTCCGACAATTCATATTGGGCCAGTATCGCGCACGGTGCCGTCCACAGGGCGGCAATGACGTCATCTGATTTTTGGACGAGGGGGCGCCGCGCCTGCCTTAGATAGCTGGAAGCAATCAACTCGATCTTCGGAGCCATGGCAGCGTCACGATAGGGCGGGGGAACGAAGCTGCTCATTTATGAAAAGTCGTCCCAAAAGCTCAAGCGACGTCGGATCGCTCTAGATGACCGTCGGAACATAGCGGGAGGGCGTTTTCGCTCAACTGAAGAAGAAGCGAAGTTGGTTACATTGACGCCCTCAGGTTCAATCCTTCCAATCAGGTGGGAATGGAGGTTCGAGGATGCCCCAGAAAAATAAGGCTTTTACAGTTCGATCCGAAAAGGAATTGTCGATTTGCATCTTAAATGGTTCATTTCGTTGATCTATTTGAGCCAATCCTGATCTCTTCCTTCTCGACATTGCGCCGCGGCAAACTATGCCTCAGCGCATGTTAGCAGAATTTGGCATGGCGGCGCTTTGGGTCGCAGCGGCATTGGCTCTCCTCCAGTTTGCCCTTGGTGTTGCCGTGCTTCGACAAAATCGCGATGATCTCGCGAGGACAATTGCACCCCTTGCAGTCGCACAGGCCGTGCTCTGCGGTCTGGCATTTTTGGTCTTGATGGTGCTTTTTCTCCGGTCGGACATGTCCGTCCTGCTTGTCGCGACGAACAGCCATTCCGAAAAGCCATGGCTTTACAAATTTGCTGGAACATGGGGCAACCATGAGGGGTCCATGCTGTTGTGGGTTTCCATCTTGGGCGTAGCTGGTGCCACTATCGCCTTGTTCGAACGTGCCTTGCGCGCGGATACAAAGATCGCGACGCTGACGGTTCAGGCGGCGATTGCGCTCGGCTTCTATGTCTTTCTCCTGTTTGCTTCCAATCCGTTTGCGCGGATCGCCGGGGTGACAGAGGGGCAGGGACTGAACCCGTTGCTTCAGGATCCCGGCCTCGCCTTCCATCCGCCGACACTGTACATCGGCTATGTTGGGATGTCGGCGGCGTTCAGCTTCGCCATTGGCGCGCTTATTACACGCGACGTCACACCAAGTTTTGCGCGTGCCATGCGCCCTTGGATCTTGGGAGCATGGATATTCCTGACGATCGGGATCACGGCGGGCAGCTATTGGGCTTATTATGAGCTTGGCTGGGGCGGCTGGTGGTTCTGGGATCCTGTCGAGAATGCGTCGCTCATGCCCTGGCTTGCAGCGACGGCACTCTTCCACTCGGTGACGGTCCTCGCGACACGTGACGCCCTGCGGACATGGACGATCATGCTGTCCTGCGTTGCCTTCTCCATGTCGATGGTCGGCACGTTTCTCGTGCGCTCAGGCATTCTGACCAGCGTTCATAGCTTCGCGGTTGACCCCAAGCGAGGGATATTCATCTTGGCCCTGCTGACCATCTACATCATTGGGGCGCTGGTCCTTTTTGCTTTGCGCGTGGGCACAATTTCTGAAGGGAAGCGGTTTGAACCTGTGAGCCGGGAAGGGCTGCTGGTTATCAACAACCTCCTGCTTTCGGTTATTCTGGTCGTGGTGATGGTGGGCACGCTCTATCCCCTGGCGCTGGAAGCGTTCACGGGGCAGAAGATTTCCGTAGGAGCGCCCTTCTTCAACGCAACAACGGGTCCCCTCGCGCTTGCTCTGGTTGCCTTCATGGCGGTCGGGCCGTTGCTGCGCTGGCGACACGATGAAGGCCGTGCGGTCATCCGCAGGCTCGCCGTGCCTTTGCTTGTCTCAGCGCTCACCATGGTCGCCGTCTATGTGTTCGCGGGCAAAGCCTCATTTCTTCCCGCAATGGGGATCGTTGTGGCCGCAGGCGTCGCCGTGGCGAGTGTGGCGCCACTGTGGAAACGCAATCTGGCGCGGACCCCGCTATTCACTTGGGGTATGGTTATTGCGCATCTTGGTTGCGCGGTGAGCATTGCGGGAATGGCGGCAGACAGCGCCTTCATGAAGGAAGCGCTTGTGCCCATGCGGATTGGCGACACGCGCTCCATCGGCGACTTCCGCGTGACATTCGAGGATGTGGCGCAGGTCCCTGGCCCCAATTATGATGCCCTTCAGGCGACGCTGCGGGCGGAAACGTCCAATGGTGATTCAATGGTGCTGAAACCGGCTTTGCACCGCTTTTCCACCCCGGCCATGGTCACCAATGAGGCAGCGATCCGTACGTTTTGGAACGGCCAGCTTTACGTAGTTCTGGGCGATGAGAGGCCCGGCAATGTGTGGGTCGTCCGGATGTGGTGGAAGCCCTTTGTGACGCTCATCTGGGTGGGTGGGATCATGATTGCCGGCGGCGGCTTTCTGTCGCTGATCGGTCGTGTCCGCCGGAGCGCGCAGAGCCGCAAAGCTAAAGGGCTCTCCGCTGCATGAAGCGCTCTTGGGTCTTCTGGCTCCCGGTGGCGGTAACGATTGCGATGTTCGCAACCTTTCTTGTTGCCTTGGTGAGGCCGTCGGACCGGACCATCGAGTCGCAATTAGTTGGGCACGCATTGCCCGCCTTTGAAGCGCCTGCCGCAATGCCGGATCAGCCGGGCACGAACAGTCGAGACTATGCCGACGGCAAGCCAAGGCTGTTGAATGTGTTTGCCAGCTGGTGCGGACCATGTGTGGCTGAAATACCGGTTCTACTTCAGCTTCAGGCCATGGGTGTCGAGATCAACGGGGTTGCGATTCACGACAAGCCAGAGGATCTCTCTCGGTTTTTTGCCGAGAATGGAAATCCCTATGCGCGCGTTGGGCTGGACCAAGGCGGACGTGCACAAATCGCATTCGGATCAGCAGGCGTCCCGGAGACATTTATCATTGATGGCAAAGGACGGGTCGTTGGTCAGCATATCGGTGTCATCACCGAGGCCGACATTCCCGACATCCTCGCAAAACTGAAAGGCAGCTGATGCGTCGTTTTCTGATCGCGGCAACCTTATGTTTGGCTCAACCCGCTTTTGGGCAGGATTATGCCGAGGAATCTCTGCCAGACGTCAATCAGGAAACGCAGGCCGTCGCGCTGATGGATACGCTGCGCTGCGTGGTGTGTCAGGGCCAGCCTATTTCTGGCAGCAATGCAGATCTTGCGCGTGATATGCGTCGCCTTGTCCGGGAGCGTATTGCCGCAGGCGAAAGCCCTGAGACGGTGCGGGCTTGGCTCGTCAGCCGCTATGGCCAGTGGGTTAGTCTGAAGCCGGAGGTCAACGAGTTGACCGCGCCTTTGTGGCTGATCCCGCTCATCGCCTTGGGCGGCGCAGGCCTGCTCTATTCCCGGCGTTTCAAACGAAAGAAAAAGTAATGGCCTGGATCAGCGTCTTAATTCTCTGTGCCGCGACCTTTGGTGCCTTGTGGTGGTCAGGTCGATTTTCCCGCACCGCGCTTGAGCTTCTCGGCGCAGCCTTGATGTTGGCTGTTGCAGGCTATGCCTGGCAGGGGACACCAAATCAGCCCGGCTTTCCGGTCAGCACTTCCAAGTAATCGTTTCGGCGTTCCTAGTGCCAACAATGGGCCGCCCGCGTGGCGGACGGCCCTCACGGTTCACTTCTTCTTTGGAACCCAATCCGCAAAGGTCGGCTTATCGCTCACGCGGTACAGGAAGCCACCGCGGTTGCGATAGAAGCGTTCCATCTCTTCACGGTTGAACGGGCGTGAGCCCAAGCGGCCGAACACCGCCATCTGTCCGCCTGTTTCATCCACACCGCGATCCCGGTCGAGCCCCTTTGACATCGCGAGAGCAGGCGAGGGGGTCTTCGCCCAAGCGATCAGCTCAGGCTTGGGTGCCGGGGAGAAGCCATAGTAATTTGGCTGCGAAGCCGGCGATGTGAGCTGCAGGACCTTCATGCCGTTGCGGCCGTCCGCCACATAGGCAAAGAGCGATGCGTTGGTGGAGCCCACGATCACATCCTCAGCATCATTCAGCAGGCCGTCAAACGTCACCTTCTGATAGATGGTTGGCTTTTCCGGGTTGGTCACATTCAGGATGACAAGACCGTCCTGCTTGGCTGCGACATAGGCGTATGTCCGCGCGATGTAGATGCGACGGGCGTTGCTGAGCGGTACGGTCGCTTCCGGGACAGCAACGATCTTGCGTGCATTGGTGATGTCGAACAGCTTCACGCCATCTTCATCAGTGACCCAGAGATAGCGGAATTGCAGCGCCGATGCTCTGGGACCCTTGGCCGGGAGCACCTGCATGACGCGGGGCTTCAGCGGATCGTTGAGATCAAGAACGACGACACCTGCATCCGCTGCGACATAGGCATAATGCCCGCCGAGTGTGATGTGCGTCGCCCCCTTGAGGATGTTGCCCTCATTCCATGTGAGCGCGCGCCGCAGGAAGTTATTGCGCGGCTCACCATCAGCCAATGTGTTGATGTCGACAAGGATCAGACCTTCGACGCTGTCCGTCACAAACGCATAGTCATAGATCGGGTGGAACGGTTGTTCCTGGTTCATGCGGCGCATTTCCGGCGTATTCTTTGCCGGGTTGATCGGCTGGTTGGTTGCCAGCGCCATGCAAGTTGCGTTGGTCGACTTCACCTGCGTGTCGTGGCCAAGTTGGGAGAAGGGGCCGGTCAGAATGCGTTCTGACACGCCCTTGTTCGCAACAGAGGCGATGTCGTAGGCGCGGAAGCCGGCACGGCCTTCTGCAACATAAAGATACTCACCGCGCATCTGCAGACAACGGACGGCATCATCGGTGCCCTTCACCTCGTTACGGATGATTTCCTTGAGGCCGGTTTCACCGCTGAGCCGCTTGTCGAAGGATTTTCCGCGCGTCCAGTTGATGAGCTCGCGCTTATTCCGGTCGACATGGGCCTTGTAGAAGTCGGGATAAGCGTACTTCTGCAAATAGGATCCGAAGACGGCCTGAGGTTCGTCATACTCGGTCACGCGCACCGCTTCGACGCCGTTTTCTAGACCCGTCCACGCGTACATGCCGACGAAATTGACGAAGTTTGTTCCCTGCAGAAGCAACTGGGCCATGATCGCGTTGTTGTCGTTATCCACCGACACATGGCAATCGCTGCACTTCTTGGTCTCCGTCGTGCGGACGGTGTGCGGGAAGTGCGGTGCAAAGGCCTGCGATGAGAAGCCGACCGCAGAAATCGGCGGCTGCTGCACATAGATGCGTTCGCGGTTCACGTTGGTGGAGGACAGGATCAGGGCAGACGTCGACCGCACTGGCGTAATGATGTTGCCCTTAGTGGTCTGATGGCGGCCAAGCTGGAACATGTCATCACGCGCGACTTGGGGGTTGTAAGTCGCAAAATTGCGCGTCTCTTCCCCCTCATATTTGTGGGATGTGGTCTTCCAGTTTGCCTCAATAGGCAGATGGCAGCCGCCGCAGCTTGTCGTCCAGCTCAGATGGCAAGTGAAACATGCCATTTCGCTTTCCTTGTGCGCCAACTGATCGTCCGCAATACCGGCGCCGAATTCAAACTTGCCGGTTTCAGAACCTGTTTTGGCCATCAGTTTTGATCGGGCCGCCTTCAGGTTGAAATTCGGGCTGTCCGGATCAACGCTGTCTTTGACGAGGCTCATGCGCCATTCCAGCTTGGGATCGAGCACGGAGCGCTGAACGAGATAGCGCTTGCCGTTATCGTCTTCCTTCCACTCAAAGCGACGCTGGCCATCCGGGTTTCGGATCAAGGCAAGGTTGTTACCTTCGGGAGGAGCCGCGGGTCCGGATGTCAGCAGGGTTGGATCAGCCTTGGTTGTCCCATGGCAATCCTTGCAGCCGATCTCGATTGCGTTGGCGACTTCACCATAGATGAGGCCATTGCCGTGGCTGTCCTGCGAGAAGTGGCAATCCACGCACTGCATGCCCTTTTCGGCATGAATGTCCATGAGATGGACAGATTTGCCGGGGTTCGTACCAATAGGTGGAAAGTTACCTTCGCCCTTTCGGCGGAACTTTTCCGGATCGTCATTTGAGACGACCTTGCCTTCGGCATCCAGCAGATTGCCTTCACGGTCGCGCTTAAAGATCGCGCGGAAGTTCCAGCCGTGGCCATGATAGTCCGCAAACTGCGTGTCTTTCGCCTGTGGATTAATGTCGTCGGCGACGCGGCGGACAAATTCGACATCGGACCATTTGCCTCTTGGGGCCGCCCCTTCAGGATTGCGGTCGAGAACCTTGCGAGTTTCCGCAGCTGTCGGATATTTCTGCTTCTTCGGCCACATCAGCGGCGCGTCACTTTCATAGTCCCACATGGTGTAGCCAAGGAAGGAATTCAGGAAAATGTTCGGCTGATGCATGTGGCAATTCATGCACTGCGCGGTCGGAATGGCGCGTGTGAAGGCGTGCTCAAGCGGGTGTCCGCTTTCCTTGCGTGGATCAGGAGCGTGGCTCTTTCCGTGCCCGTCATCATGCCCGGATTTTTTTTCGCCGTGGCCGTGGACATCTCCATGCCCTTCACCATGTCCCTTGCCATGACTGTCGCCCAAGGCCGCGCGCTTCTGGCCTTCCATCTTGTCCGCGATGGTCGGATCAAGCGTGAACGTCTGTCCGTCATTGCCGAATTTGGCATAGGTGAGGCTTTGTGGTGCTTCACGGCTGTTGGCATATGGCACGTGGCAACTTGCGCAGCCCGAATGGCGGTAATCGCCCGGCTGATCGTTTGTCCCCATGAACCAGGTGAAGGGATCGTTGAGGCGGGTCTTGTGGATGTTGAGCACCGGAATGGCGACGCGCAGGCCCGTGCCGGCGCCGCGGTTGGACTGGCGAATGTCGGGACGGCCCGGTTCTTCCAAGCGCTGCAACTGGCCCGTTGAGTTCGGGAGACCGACTTCAGGGAACTGCGTTCCGTTCGTGCGGCCACCGCGTTCGAATACGCGGAAAATGTCAGCCGGTGGAACGACCTGCCATGTGGGCAGTGGGTAGAGCGCGGCGAGCGCGCCGCGAGCTTCCTGCTCCGTCGTCACTGTGCCGGGAGTTGCCCCCGGTGACAGGATTTTCGCAGGCTCGCTTTTCTCGGTATAAGCTTCGCCAAAGATGTAGTTTTTGAACGGGGCAATGCCGTTGTTGTAAGCGGCACCACCCCAGAGCATTGCGCCGGTCGACATGATGGAGCGATCAGTCGCCTCAATCACCGACATATGGCACGCGCCACACGAGTCCCGCACAACGCGGTAGTCGGACGGGTTGTTGAACCTTACAAACTCCCGGCTTTCCTTATTTAGCAGCGTGTAGCTCTGCTTCGGGTTGGCCGAAGACGGCCAGTTCCAAGCCTTAGGAAAGCGCGGCATGACATGCGCTTTGGACAGCGCGGTCGTGTAAGCTTTATCGCCTTCCTTTGCGTTGTCGGGCGCCGACACCGTCGCATTGCCACCATGGCAGTCGGTGCAGCCGAGCACGACAGCCTCTGATTTGTGCATGCTGTAGGCGTCGGTCTTGGTGTGGCAGGACACACAACCGATGCTTTTTGCCTTGGCCTGATCCGCCGTCTGCCCGGCGGGCGCGGCAGGAGCGCGGACAAGGGTGTAATCTCGCGCTACCGGCTTCTCAGCGTCAGACGCGAGGAGACCGGACGGCACCATGAGCGCGATGACGAGGAGGAGGCGGAAAAGCTGTGACATCAGTATGACAAAACCGTGTTAAAAAGGACGGAATAGTGACGTTTGTTGCCACTGGTGGTTGTGTAGAGATCTTTGAATGCAGCCCCCGGTTCCAGCATGGCGCCGGAGAGGCGGAACACGACGTTCTGGATCATGGATGGCCTGTAAATCGCGGCTGCTGATAGGTCCCAGCCGATGGCGCGGGGGATTGATCCTTCGTTGCGGAGTTCGCGGACAGTGGCTGTGTTGGCGAACCAAAGATGGTTGGCATTTGTGGATAGGCGGAATTGCGGTGTGATGTCGAAATCCGCCCCGGCGCCGAGAAGAATCGTGCCGGGATTGTTGAAATTGCTCTGCCCTTCATCCTTGGAGGAACGAAGCGAATTAAGAACACCGTTGCGGCCATTAATGCCGATGACACGGCCGCCGCCTGCGAAGGGAAGCGACTGGCGGATCCAGTAGCTGGTGTCTGCACCGGCGAAGATCGGGTTTTCGACAATGGCGTCAAAGCCCGTTTCGCGATTGTCATAAGGATCTTTGTCGCCTGTGGCGTAAAGCGCGGACACGCGGAAACGCGCCCAATCCTTGTCATAGCTTGCCTCGGCGGCGGCAAAGCCCGCACGTATCTGGGCCGACTTTCCGGTGAAGAAGCTGTTTCGGTCACTGCCAAGTGCGGCATAAAGCGAGGTGGTGAGATTAATCCGTCCCGCATGGCCATCCGCATTATAGCCGAGATAAACCACGTCGTAGTTGCGGCCGCGCAGATTGCCCAAAAGCGCCGGACGAACGGGGAAGCCGTTATCATCGATGTGGATGTTCTTGGCCTCGCGGTTCATGTTGTAAACCACGGTCAACTGGCTGGTGACGGCTGGGATGGGAAAGTCCTGCCGATACACATTGGCGAATGCGACCCAATCTTTGCGCGGCATTTTGACAAGGCTGTTCAGGCCTGAGTTCGTGTCCTTTTCCAGCCGCCAGAAAACGCCATAATTATACTGGACGCGGTTGTTGTCGCGATTGCCGAAATAGCGGAGGCCAAGCTGCTGGTCGTTGAACAAGAAGCCGCGGAAATCAGCTTGGAAAGGCTGAATGCCGATGCGGACGCTATCAAAATCATAACGGTCAGAGACGTTGCGTAGATGCTTATCGACGAACAGTTCCTGAACACCCAGAAAATGGTCAAACCGATGGCTGGGGCGTGACGGCTGGACAAAGAGCAAGCGACGCTCAGACACGTCGACAAAGGACGTATTGAAGGCAAGGGCGATTTTATATTCGATTTCTGGCGGCTTGAACGCCGTCGATCCTTTGAACAGCG
This sequence comes from uncultured Sphingomonadales bacterium, assembly GCA_903839675.1. Lineage (GTDB taxonomy): Bacteria > Pseudomonadota > Alphaproteobacteria > Sphingomonadales > Sphingomonadaceae > Aquisediminimonas. Next base: position 149,930 of record CAIMDB010000034.1, on the reverse strand, counting down.
AGGCTGCGGCAATGAATGTCTGCGAAGCCACGACGCTTGATGCCCGCCCGAAAACGTCCAAATCGCCGACAGTCTCATTCACCTGTCGCCCGACCGGTTGCGGAAAGCTGCGTGGCTCAACCACCGTATCGGAAATAAATGACGCCGCGAGGAACCAGTCCTCGCTCTTGATCGGCAGCCATTTGGGCTTCTTGTGCAGATCAATCGGGCGGTCACCCTTGTAGGTGTTCTGGTTATACGGGTCCCACCACTTTTCCTTAACGATGCCAAGCGTCTGGATGAGGCGCCAGCGATCAGGGATTGGTACTTGGTCGGTCGGAAAGGCCTCTGGTGGTGGCGCGCGAACGGCGCCGATGTTTTCCTGAGTGACCTTGTCCGGCAAGGCGCGCTCACGACCGGGGATACGCCGACCGACGATCAGCGCCCCGTCTGCGTCCACCTCAAAGAGGGGGGGCAAGCTGTCGCCTTCGCTAACAACATCGGCGGGTGGCGGCGTGTCTAACACAGGCGCTTCCTGAGCGGCTGCAATCTGCGGTCCGGCAGACAATAGCAGGAGCGGAAGGGTGCGCATCCGCATGGCGATTATTTGCCTTGGCATACGTTTTGCGCCGCCGTGTCGAGGAAGGGCGCAAAGGGACATTGGGCGTAGGGCAGGGCCGTGTTTCCTGCCTGTGAGAACAAGATGGCCGATGCGCGCAGGCTGCTTGGCGCATTGCCGATGCCGGAAATCTTCTCCGCAGCGTTCGCAAGGCCGAGGAAACTGATCATGTCATCCTGATCGATCCCGTCTCCAGACGTCCCGATCGCCCCAATCAGCGTGGTTCCGCGATAGATGGGTACGGCACCCGGAAAGATCTGAATGCCGTTTTGAAGCCGGTTCAGACCACCGGAGACCGCAGGCAGGTTGGTGCACCGGGCAGGTGTATCCGTCTGGCTGGCGCCCCCCACGAAGGCGAGATGAGCGGCCAAATCCTGGACGATGAGGGCGGATTGCAGGCCGTTTGAGAAGGGACTGAATTGGCCCATGGGGCGGGAAAGCGGCCCGTGCGGACGGTCGATTTGCCCATCTGGGAAATAGGGGCGGGCCAAGAGACCGATCCAGCGTGCGCTGATCGCCTTTTCCCCCACCAGCTGCGATTGGTTGGAGAGGAAAGCGCGGTAGGCTGTCAGATATTGAGAGACGTTGCTGTCGCTCGTTCCTTGGAGGTCCGACGCGGCGCCAGGGTTTGAGAAGAAGGCCGCTGTGCGGGCCTTTTGGAGCGAGACATCAATCCCGAAGACCGGCGCGTCGGGGGAACGGACCTGCCCAAGCACGACGCCATTGGAGTCCACTACAGACACGGTCACTTCGGCCTTGCTGTCGAGGGGCTTGCGGATCTGCGCCCGCGCCCGCTTCACGATGCGGAAGGCTTCCTCAAGGATCGTCCGGACTTCAGCCGGCGTCAGCGCGGCCAGCGTTTCCGAACCGGCCCGAATGGGGAAACGGGCACTGCCCTGACCGTTGGTGAGGAGGAAGGCATCGCTGTCTGAAAACTCGGCGCTGGTCGCGCGGCGGATGCCGGAGGCTTCGGTGCCATAGGGCGTGCCGGCCGTGATGACGGCATTGGCATATCCCGGAACTGCAACGAGAGACCCAAGGGTGCCTGAGAGTGCTGCGAAAGAGCGCGCTGTCCCGCGTGCCGATAGGCCTGTGGAGGTGACGTCCGCAAAGCGGAGGAAGGTGCCGTCAACTGAGATACGACCTGCCTGAATAGTCTCTGGCGCGGCAAAGCCGGTTGTGCCAGCAAGGGCGATGAATTCCTCGTCGTCCTGATCGATGTCGAGCGTTGAGAGATCAAAGCCGTAGTCGCCATCGGCCATGATGCCGATCCCACCAACGACCACGCCGTTTTTGTAGAGTGGCAGGCCGCCCGCGTCTGCGGCCATCCCGAGTGGGGAGCGTTTCGGACCAATAGCGGCTTGGCCGAAGCGTGCGCTGAGGTCAGAGCAGGGCAACTGGCTGAACTGCACGCCAAAGAGCGGGCCGCTTTCAAGTCCGACCGTGCTTGGCCCGGGTGGAAAATGTTCCTGAACAATCTGGCTGGCGGTCCGCGTGGAAAAGGCATTGCCGCTTGATGAAAGATAGGCCGCCGTAACCGCTTTAGCGATGGCGGCAGCTGTTGCCGGAACCGTCAGGTTCTGGGCATCTGTGCTCTGACCATTGGCCGCCGCGCGGGTGACAGCGGTGGCCCGCGCACCGCTCATATTGAAAACGCCAAGCACATTGCCGACGCGATCAACGACGGCAATTGTCGCCGGCAACCGTCGGGCAGAAGCTTCTTCAATCGCCTGTGCGAGGATCTGTTCGACTTCAGCCGTTGTTAAAGCCTCGATCGTGCTGGCGGGATAGCTGCTGGTCGAACTGGTTGTCGTCGTCGGCGTAATTGTGGTCGGGGTGCTGCTTTCACCTGAACCGGGTCCGCAACTGGCAAGCAGGAACGCACTAAGAACGAGGGTTGATACTGGCTTAAACTGCCAAGGCCTCATTAGAGGGCCCCAATCGCGTTGCTTGCCCGAGATAAAGCAGACCGGAATGCCGCAGGCTGGTAGCCATACGGATCTTTGACAGCGGCATAGGCGCGGTTGATCTCGGCACGGATGGAAGCTGCCTGTCCGGCTGAAACTGATCCGTTGTTCACCAAAGCATTCAGGAGAGTGTCGACGGCCATGACGGCCTGCGTGCTGCCATCATAGTCGGTGTAGCGCGGGCGCATGGCTGCATCGCTGATGCTGGCCACAAGTGCCTTGATGTCGCCCGATGAGAAGCGCTTGCTCCCAAATGCCGCCAAAAGCGCATTCGTGGTGCTGCGGAGCCGGGCTGCTGCCTTCAGCGCCTTTGGCCGATCACTGGCCAGGGCCGCGTGGAAGGCCTTGCTGTCCGCATCAAAGCGCTGGGCCAAGGCAGAGGACGTCCGTCGTGCAGCTGCGCTGAGCATGATCATGTTGCCATCACTGAATGGCGCCATACCGCGCGGAATGGGGCGGCCCGGATTGGCGACAGCTGCGGCCCGGAAGGAAGGATCGTCCGAAATACGGCGGTGGCAGCTGTGGCAATCGAAGAAGTAATATTCAGGGAAGATGCCTTCCTGACCAAGCCCAGCATCGGACCAGAGGGAAAGGGCGCGATCTAGCGCCATTGCCTGTCCGACCGCCCAATCCTGAACCGGGTCGCGCTTCCCCTTACGGCGGACATAGTCCGCATCTTCATTGTGATGGGCCTGAAGGCCAGTGAACAGGTCGAGTTCAAAGGTGACGCGGGGGTGCCCTGCGGCCATGATCCGATGGCTGACAAACTGGCCGGGCTTTGAGGATCCGAAGTGGCAATCGAGGCAATTTGAAGCGCGGCTCTTCGGGTTGTCCAGCGGGATCAAGCCTTGCGCGACATTGCGCTCATGGGATGCGCCAACGGCATAATGGCTGCTGATCCATCCTGAAGCTCCGCCATGGCAGGATTCGCATCCCACGCCGTCGGAAAGCTGATGTTTCGGGCCAGTCGCACTCGCATTGTCACTATGGCAGCCGAGGCACATGGGTGCTGTTTCTGCAGAAGCCAAGCCGAGGTTCCGGGCAATGGCCGCGGACCGCGCCGTGCCCAACGTGCGGAACGCGCGGCTGTGAGCGCCGGATGTGGAGGAGTCTTCCTGCCAGCGCAGCAGTTCATCCTGACGGACAACAGCACCGTCGGCGACTTGGCGCCCGTGACAGGTTGAGCCAGCGCAGCTTGCGACACCCAGATGCACGTTTTGCGCGACATCGGTTGCTGTCGCAGGTTGCGCGCCAGCCAGCATGACATAGGCGGCAGCGCCAATCGTCAGCAGGGCAAACAGGAAACCGAATAGGCGCGTAAATCCGCCTGATGAAGCGCCACTTTGGACGGGATCCGAACTGCCCATGAAAACGCCCCCAAAATGGCCATTACGAAATTGCCAAGCCCCCCTCGCCAATTTCACGAACAAGGCGCGAAAACTGAAGAAAATCAGGGCCGCGGCATCATCCGGTCAGCAACTCGATAGTGGAGCGTTGACGACCCAGAGGGTTGCGGAAAATATCGAGAAAAATCAAGTAAATCGCTGGATTGTTTATGCCGAAATGGAGACGATAACCGGCCAAGGTGAGAGGTGTCTCTCGTGGGAGCTCGCCGACAGGGATCGGCCTCAATCTGCTTGGGCGACTTCGACTAGGCGTCCGGCACTAAACTTTGAACCAAGGGCTGCAAAGAGGCGTCAAAACGGGCCAACGTCGGATAATCACCAGCCGTCTGGAAAAAGGTAACTAAGTCATCACCTGTCCAGTGATGAAGCGAATAGCCCGGCTCTTCAGATACGATCATCGGTCGATTGTCGGGATTTGATGGATCGATGGGTGCCAGTTCCAATGCCACCTGCGGGGCGGAAGATCCGGTGACCGCCAAAAGGTGATTTTCAAAGGTCGTTGTGAAGGGGCGGTGGACATGGCCTGCCAACATTGCCCGGATATTGCTGCGGTTCCTCAGAACGCCAGAGAGAGTTTTGACCCACTCCGCATCCGGTTCCACATCCATCCATTCGATACCGTGTCGGACAGGTGGGTGGTGAAGGGCGATGACAACTGGCCTTTCCGAACAAGCGTCCAGCGTGGCAGAAAGCCAGGCCGCCCGGCGTTTACAAAAGGCACCACCATGTTCACCGGGTTCGAGGGTGTCGAGCACAACAAGCACGAACGCGCCCTTGTCGACGGTATAGTGGACAAAGCCATCGCTTGTTGGCGTATCAGGAAAAACTTCTAGAAAATTCCCACGCTCGTCGTGATTGCCAATGCAAAGATGTGTTTCACATGGCGCGGCCGTCAGCGCTTCTTTTAGCTGCTGATAACTGCCGACATCGCCTTTGTCGGTAAGGTCGCCTGTGCAGATGAGCATGTCCGGCAGCGGCGTCATGGCACCTAATTTCCGGAGAATGGCGTCAAATCGCTGGCGATTAAATTCACCGGGATTGTCGGGTTCAAACCCCAGATGAATGTCAGTAATTTGCGCAATCAGCATTTTTTAGCCTCTAGTAGAGCTCATGGCGGCTGCGCGACCCACATCTAACAGCGAAGGTCGCGCCCTATCGTGGTTTGTAGTCCCCGCGACTTCTGTTTTTGCCGCTAAGGGAGCCACCTTTCCAATTTCTTAAACTGAAGCAGATTAAATTTATATATTACAACAATTTAAGATGATTTTTTGAGCCGAATCGGCGCCAACGTTATCACACCTCATGCAGGCCATTATCCGGTTGTTGTACCCCGCCTTTTTTGAGCGGCGGTTGTTTTCGATCCGCTCGCCGCAGGCTTCGCCTTCAAGGGGTCTTCAAAGTGATAGCCGTGACACATGGAGCACGTCGACGGGACCTTATCATGCTCGGGCGTGGCACCTGCATGGCAGCTCTGGCAGGATTTAATTCCCGGCATGAGAACGTCGGCCGCGGTCTTTGACCTCGGTGCCGCGTGGCAGCTTTCACATTTAGACGTGTCATGCGCCTTATGGTCGAACCATGCCTTTGGCATATAGTGCTTCGGCACGGAGACTGACTTGATGGTGAAGTTGAGACTTGCCGGATTGGCCGGGGCCACAACCTGATGGCAATCATAGCAGGTGCCACCCTTTGAGAAGACGCGGCGGATAGCAGCATCCGGGCTTGAACTTCCGACATCAAAGCGCGGTGTGGGGCTGCTGCTTCCCGGCACGTGACGGCCCTGAAGGAAACCGTTGCCCGCGGGATTTTGTGGACCAACGCCGCGATACAGAGCTCTGATCTGAGCGATGGTCTGGGGAACATCACCATGACGTAGGGTAAGAACTGTGTTCCCAACCTTTCCAAATCCAAGGCTGTGGCAGGCGCCGCAGTTCTTTTCCATCTCGACCGGGACAAACGTTGACTTGTCAGCCGATGCGGTATGGCAATCGCTGCATTTCAGGCCGGCACTTCCCGCGCCTTTATACGCCGGAAGCGTCATCGCCATTCTCGCGACACCGTTGGTGGAGGACAGATGCAATGCGTGTGGGAATTTTAGACCCGTGTTTTCCTTGGGCTTTGCAGCCAGGGAAATTCGCTGAATCGTCGGCGGTTCGCCAGGAGATGTCACAATTGATGGGCGGAATTCGGGGTGATCCTTCGCAAAATCACCAACGTCGAGAAGTTTGGTTGTCTTGACCCGCGTGCTCAAACCGACATGGCAATCGGTGCAGAAGCGCTGCGGCGTTGCCGGCGCGGAGACAGCCCCTTCATGCTCCATATGGCAGTCGACACAGCTATTTTCAGGCCGATTGAACATGCGAGATGTCGCATTCAGAACCTGGCGGAATGGATTGGGTTCACCCTTGGCGCCCATCAGGCTTTTGGGATCGGCGTGGTCGTGCACCTTCGTGTGGCATGCAACGCAACTGCTGTCGCGCACGGATTCAAAGGCGTTTACATGGCAGGCCTGACAGTCCTTTGCCAGAGCCGCATGGCCGAGCGAGAGCTTGCCGGACGACCAGCTTTGGTCTGCGTGGAATGTATCCGCGCGGCTTTTGGCCATATGGAAGTTTGACCAGGTCCAAATCGGCCAGACCAGCAAAGTTGCGAGAATGGTGACAACCAGGATCCACGCGGGAAGGCGCATTTTGCCGCCAACCTTGCCAAGGGAAAAGACAAACTTGCTGTCTTTGGCTTCGCTGGAATCGGCCACAGCGCTCTTGCGTTCAACACGGATGACCACGTCTTCTGCGGCGCGGCTGATGATGAATTCATGGCTGCCAAAGTTGATAACGGCACCATCGCCGCGACCAATGATAAGGGTTGTGACACTGCGGCCATTTGCCATGAAGGGCGCGCCGGCAACGGCGTCTACCGATATCGTCCCATCCGTGTTGGCAGTGATGCGGGCATGGTCAAGCGGCACAGACACGTCGGGCAAGGCAATATCGCAGCCCGGGCCGCGGCCAACCGACAGAGCCGGTTGATCAAAGTCCTTCGACCGGATGATTTCGCGGCCGTCATTGGTGAAGCTGACGTGGTGAACGGTAAAAATCATGTGCAGATCACCAATAGAAGAAGACGCTGACAACGTGCGCCGTAAGGGCCGCAATCAGCGCGAACGTCACAGGGACGTGGAAATAGAGCCAAATCTCAAGCTGCGCCTTCAACTGAAGATGCCGACGAATGTTGGCCAGCGCGGTCACCTTGCGTGAGAGCAATTGTGCGGCGCGAACGATGTCGTCCACATTGCCGGTCGCTTTGGATCGCGACGCGGCACCAACCGTTTCAAAGGCGTGCTGCGTCGGGCAGGATGGGTATTGGTTTTTCAAGCGCGCAAGGATGGAGCCCGCGAACGGATCAGCATTGAGCGACGCGCCGATGATATTGGCCAATTCGGTGCTCAACGGCTGCGTTGCGTCGTGCAACTGTCGGTCGATACTGCGCAGATTGTCGAGCATTTCGACCTGCGTCATATCGCCCCGGTTCGCGCTGAGTTGTTTGGGCAGAATGGTATAGGCGCAAATGCCATAAATGCCCGAAAGGATGACGATCATCATTAAGACGTAGGCGAGCGTATGGACGTTCCAGCCGAACTGGAACGCACAGTGGAGTGTCGCGACAATGATCAGCGATAGCCCCAGCCAGACATGTGCGGAGACCCAGGACTTGAGCGTCCACTGGCCGGGCTTGATGGAGCGTTTGCGCCAGCCGAGAAGGGCAAGCCAGATGATGAGAATGGCGCCGATTGTGCCGAGCGTATAGCCGTACCAGCTGTTACCGCTGTGGCGTGGCTCGACATCGATAAGGGCGTAGATCAGGATCGACAGCGCTGACAATCCGGATGCAATTTTGAGCCAACGGTAATCCGCATATTTCAGAAACGACACATGGCTCGATGGCCCGGCACGTTTCGCGGCCTTGTTATTGGCGAGAAAAGCCATGGCCTAGTTGCCCTTCTGCATATGAGAAACGCTCAGGAACTGTTCCGGCGAAATGCGGATGGCAGCGCCGGTCGGGCAGGCCCGCACGCAGCTTGGGCCGCCTTCAAGGCCCGCGCACATGTCGCACTTAATCGCCTTTTTTGGGGCTTCCGGATTGCCATGTTTCTTGGCCCATTTGGCATTGGGTTCGCCGGGTCCGGGGCCACTGCCGAATAACAGCCAGTTAAGAAGCGGCGGTTTTTTCGGCGGCACCTTGTCCATACGGATCACCCCATAAGGACAGCCACGCTGGCAATTTCCGCAACCGATACAGGTGTCGTCAATGAAGACTTCCCCGTCCATCCCACGATGGATCGCGTTCGGCGGGCAATCGGCCATGCAATGTGGGTGTTCACAGTGGCGGCAGGACGTCGGAACGTGAAGATGGGCGTAGGTCTTGCCCGCTTCGCGGTCCAAGCGCGACAATCCATCATGGCTGTCGGCACAAGCCTTCTCGCAATTGTCGCAACCGACACAGAGCCGTTCATCGATGAGCAACACGTCGGTTGCTTCGCCGATGCCGTTTTCGACGAGGAAGCTTGCAACCGACGAATACATGTCTGCCACGTCAGAGAAGGTGCTCTTCATCGTTTCGATATGCGCGTTGACGTCTTTGCGCGTCGCCATATCGACCTTCAGCCGCTCGAGGAGCGCCGGATTGCGGTCGAGCAAGCCGCGGAATGCATCGCCGTTCAGTTTGATGACTTCGGATTTCACTGCGGCGCGCACCGAAGCTGTTCTGCGTCCACCCTCGATCAGCGCCATTTCCCCGACATAGGAGCCTGCGGGGAGGTAAGAGATGAATACCGTCTTTCCGGCGATCGTCCGCTCAACGACCATGGATCCGACGCGAATGACGTAAATATCGTAACTTTCATCACCCTCGGCAATGATGGACTCACCGGCGCGGACGCTCATTGTCTCGGCGCTTTCAACGACCCCTGCGATGTCGGAAGGGCTCAAGCCGGCCTTGAAAAGCTGAAGCAACTGGCGCTCGATCGATACGCGCGTCACGGCCCGCTTCACAGCCGGTACGGTCGCAATCAGCTTCAACGCAGCATTGCGGGGGATTTCCATCAGGATGCTGTCTTCAGCCGCGACCACCGTGGCACCGCGTTTGCGGCCGGAAATTAGTCCGACTTCCCCAAACATCGCGCCTTTGCCGATGGGGACAACAATGCTTGGATCGCTGGGGTTTACCTGGACATGGACGCCGCCGGTAGCAACGTTGAACAAGGAAGAACCGGGCGCTCCGCGGTCAAAGATCACATCTCCCTTGCGGACAAAGCTGACATCACTGTCGAGTGTGAACTCGCGCATTTGCAACGGCGTCAGATCGCGCAGGATGTCGATTTCTGTCCGCAGCAGGTCCAGCCATTCGTCAACGGATCGATTGCCGGGGAGGCTGCTGAATTTGGCTTCCAAAATCGGTTCATCGGCGGGCTTGAGATTGGTGTTGCCGTTGATGAATTCGACAACGTCATAGCCCTGGTTCATGCAATGCTTGATCAGGGGATAGCCTGCGAGGGCGCCGATCACGAAGATGCCGGGCGCCGTCGATTCAAACACGGGTGAGAGGATAGGGAAGGCTTCCCGATCCTTACTGCTGAATTCAATGCCGCAGCTTTCCACAAAGCCACGGGGTGGGGCTGAGCCCATCCGCGCGATGATGCGGTTGCACGGGATACGCAATTCACCGTCGCGCGTGTCGAGAACGATGTGCTCAGGTTCGATCCGGTTGGTCGACGTTTCCGTCAGGATGGTGATACGACCTTCTTCGGCCGCAGATGTTAGCGCTTTGACGTTGGCGTCTTTTGCCCGGCTGAAGTCAGCGGAGCGATTGACGATCGTCACGACATTGCGCTGCTCAGGGTCTGCTGCGAGGCCCAAAGCGTTTTCAATCCCGGCGTCGCCTGCGCCAATGACGGTAATATGTTCGTCCAAAATGGCTGTCGGATCGTCGAGCTGATATTCGACATGCGGAAGATCACCGCCCGGACACCGCATCAGGTTTGGATTCCCCTGTGTCCCGATGGCAAGGATGACAGTCTCGGCGTTGATAGTGTCGCCATCGGCCAGTTTGATAGTGAAAGCTCCCGGTGCGCCGGTGATGGCCGTCACTTCCGACCGATAGCGGACCTGCACGTTTTGGCTGGCGGCCTGATCGTTCCAAGTCTGGAGGATTTTCTCGCGCTTGCCGGCGTCAAAATCAAAGTCGGACCGCAGCACCAGTTGGCTTGGCGTCGCCATGACGTGCTTGCCCTTCTGGTAACGGAAGATCGTATCAGAAAGGTGATCCGTCTTTTCCAGAAGTATGTGTGCCATCCCAAGCTGCGCTGCGCGTGCAGCTGCACTCAATCCCGCCGGACCTGATCCGACAATTGCCACCTTATAGGTGCTCGTCACGCCTTCGCCCCCCGCTCAGCCGCACGCCCCAAACGTGTCGTACAAAAACAACAAAATCTAAAATTACTTCTACTTATCGTGTCGCACAGTCTATGAGGCAAGCGCAAGCGACATGACCCGGATATCGGGGGAGTATAAATGCCAAAGAGATTTGAAATTCGTTCTAATTATATTCTAATTGGTTCTATTGTATTGGCCATTTCGGCTATTTCATGGTCCGTTTATCGATCTATTGATGAAAAAGCACCATTAGGCGCCGGTAGTTCACAAGTGGCTCAAAAGGGTGTCGACGATTCTATTGCCAAATTGGAGCAGAAGCTTGCCAGCAATCCGGATGATGCGGAAGGTTGGCGTATGCTCGGCTGGTCCCACTTCAACATGGGTGCCTATGCAAAGGCGGCTGAAGCCTATCGCAAAGCGACACAGATATCTCCCAACACTGGTGATTATTGGTCTTCGCTCGGCGAATCGCTTGTGCAGGACGCCACAGGCCCGTTTGCGGACGAAGCCGTATCGGCCTTCCGCAGAGCCATTGCCATTGATCCGCAGGACCCGCGGGCCCGATATTTTCTGGGCGTTCAGAAGGATCTGATCGGCGACAGCAAGGGAGCGATCAACGATTGGATCGCTCTTTTGAATGACACGCCAAAGGGCGCGCCTTGGGAGCAGGGGGTGCGCGACACAATTGAGAAGGTCGCGCGCGAACACAAGATTGATGTGTCTGGCCGGATGGTCGCATCAGCGCCGACGCGGATGCCGAGTACTCCAGCAACGGATGCTATTCCGGGACCAACCGCCAGTCAGTTGGCGCAGGCCTCCTCGCTACCGCCCAGCCAGCAGCAGGCCATGGTCAGTCAAATGGTTGAGAGTTTGGAGCGCAAGCTGGCCGCGGACGGCAAGAACGAAGCCGGGTGGCTGCGGCTGATGCGCGCCCGCATGGTCATGGGTCAGGCCGACAAAGCGCGTCAGGCGCGGGACAAGGCCCTGCAGATATTCGGCACTGACGCTGCTGCTGTCGCGCGGATCAAAGCGGCGGCGGATACGCTCGCCATTCCGCGCTAGCCAATCAACCCGGCTTCATTCGGAAACGAGAAGCGAGGGTACATAAAAAGGGAGCCGCCCGAAATATCGGACGGCTCCCTCTTTTTTAGCACGTAGGCGGTCGTTTTTAGACGACGCCGAAAGCAAGCATCGCATCAGCGACCTTCTTGAAGCCGGCGATGTTGGCGCCGCGCACATAATCGACATGGCCTTTGCCATCGCCGCCATATTGCACGCAGCGGGCGTGGATGCCTTCCATGATGTCGAGGAGCATCTGCTGAAGCTCTGCTTCCTTCCAGGAACGACGTTCGCTGTTCTGGCTCATTTCGAGACCTGAGACTGCGACACCGCCGGCATTAGCAGCCTTGCCCGGTGCGAAGAGGATCTTCGCATCGCGGAAGACATGTGCACCTTCCAGATTGGTTGGCATGTTAGCGCCTTCGCTGACCGCGATGCAGCCATTGGCCACAAGAGCGCGGGCATCGTCACCCAGCAATTCATTCTGCGTGGCGCAGGGCAGGGCAACGTCGCAAGGCACGTTCCAAGGCGTCTTGCCGGCGTGGAAGACTGCGTTGGGATAGGCCGCGACATATTCTTCAATACGACCGCGACGCTTGTTCTTCAGTTCCTTGACCCAGTTGATCTTTTCCTGGTCCATCCCGTCGGGATCGTGAACGAAGCCGCTGCTGTCTGACAGGGTGAGCACCTTGCCACCCAATTGGGTGATCTTTTCTGCCGCGTGCGTGGCAACGTTACCCGAACCCGAAATGACGGCTGTTTTGCCATTGAGGTCTTGACCCTTGGTGCGCAGCATGGCCGCAAGGAAGTAGACCGCGCCATAGCCGGTCGCTTCGGGGCGGATGGCCGAGCCACCATATTCGAGACCCTTACCGGTCAGCACGCCGTTCCACTGGTTCGTGAGGCGCTTATACTGGCCAAACATGAAGCCGATTTCGCGGCCACCGACGCCGATGTCGCCTGCGGGAACGTCGCAATCCGGGCCGATGTGGCGATAGAGCTCATTCATGAAGCTCTGGCAGAAGCGCATGATTTCGCGGTCGCTCTTGCCCTTCGGGTTGAAGTTGGAACCGCCCTTGCCGCCGCCCATGGGCAGGCCGGTCAGCGAGTTCTTGAACGTCTGTTCAAACGCCAGGAACTTCAGGATCGATTCTGTAACGCTCGGGTGGAAGCGAATGCCGCCCTTATATGGACCGATGGCGTTATTGTTCTGGACGCGCCAGCCGCGCTGCACGCGGATGTTGCCGTTATCGTCTTCCCAGCAGACGCGGAAGCTGACGACGCGATCCGGCTCTGCGATGCGGCGCAGGATCTGCTCGCGATGATAATCTTCCTTGTCTTCCATGAAGTCGTAGATATCTTCAGCAACTTCCTGAACCGCCTGAATGAATTCAGTCTGCCCAGGATTGCGGCGGGTGACGCCTACCATGAAATCAGCTAGATTTACGTGATCGCTATTCGCCATTCTCTGTTCCCCCTCTTAAAAAATACGCAGTGTTGTTGTAAGTTTTTCCGTCCCGTCAGGGCTGCTTGCGCCGAATGACGAGGTTCCGGATTTCGGTCATGTCTTCCATGGCAAAGCGGACACCTTCGCGGCCGATGCCGGAGTCTTTCACGCCGCCATAAGGCATGTTGTCGACGCGGTAGCTCGGCACGTCGTTGACGACGACACCACCCACATCAAGGTCATCCCAAGCGTCGAGAATCTTGAAAATATCGCGCGTGAAGATGCCAGCCTGCAGACCGAACTTGGAGTCGTTGCAGATGTGCAGTGCTTCTTCCCAAGTGCCAAAGCGGATGAGGAACGCGACAGGGCCAAAGGCCTCTTCGCGATTAAGTTTGGTATCCGGATCGACATTCTCAAGCAGTGTGGCTTCGAGCATCGCGCCCTCACGCTTTCCGCCGCAGAGAAGGGCCGCGCCTTTGCCCAGCGCTTCTTCAATCCAGTTTTCCAGTCGCGCGGCTTCCTTCACATCGATCATCGGACCAACAAAGGTCTTCTCATCGTGCGGGCTGCCCGCGATCAACGTCGACGTTTTGGCGACGAGCTTTGCCTTGAAGGCATCGTAAACCGCTTCGTGCACCAAGATGCGCTGGACGCCGATGCAGGACTGACCCGATTGGTAAAAGGCGCCGAAAACCGTCCGGTCGACCGCGTCGTCGAGGTCCGCATCCGCATCGATGATGACTGCAGCGTTGCCGCCCAGTTCCAGAACAACCTTCTTCTTGCCGGATTTTGCCTTGAGATCCCAACCCACATCCGGAGAACCGGTGAAGGACAGAAGCTTGAGCCGATCATCCACAGTAAACAGGTCTGCCCCGTCGCGCGTTGCCGGAAGGATCGAGAACGCGCCCTTCGGCAAATTCGTTTCGGCCAGCACTTCGCCCATGATGATCGCGCCCAGCGGTGTGCGGCTTGCCGGCTTCATGACGAACGGGCAGCCAACAGCGATGGCGGGCGCAATCTTGTGGGCCGCCAAGTTCAGAGGAAAATTGAACGGTGAAATGAAGGAGCAGGGGCCGATGGGAACCCGCTTCCAGATGCCCTGATACCCCCGTGCACGCGGGCTGATGTCGAGCGGCTGAACCTCACCCGTCATCCGCACCGATTCTTCGGCGGCGATACGGAAGGTGTCGATCAGACGGCCCACTTCGCCGCGGGAATCGTTGATAGGCTTTCCGGCCTCAATACAAAGCGCATAGGCCAGTTCATCTTGGCGCTCGATGAAGCGGTCGACACAATGCTGGAGCACATTGCGCCGTTCATAGCTCGCCATCCGGGCCATCGGTTGGGCGGCCTTCACCGCCGCGCCGATGGCTTTATCGATCATGGCCGCGTCAGCCAGTGCGACGCGCGTGGCCACTTCGCCTGTGAACTTGTCCGTAACAGCCAGATCGGTGTTCGGCTGAAGGGCTTCATTCGCCAGATAGAGTGGATATTGATCGCGAAGTTTCATGACTAAAATCCTTCAATGACTGTCCAAAGTGGACAGGCGCTCAAACCTGCTGGCTGAGCGCCTTGATGTCCTTGTTAAGGATTTGGTCGTTCTCCGTGTAATCCACAGGGCAGTCGATCAGATGGACGCCGGGCGTGTTGAGCGTGTGCTGAAGCAGCTCCTTCAGATGCGCCGCGCTTTCGACGCGATGACCAAAGGCGCCATAGCTTTCGGCATATTTCACGAAATCAGGATTGCCGTAGGTCAGGCCCCAATCGTCAAAGCCCATGTTCGCCTGCTTCCAGCGGATCATGCCGTAGCTTGAGTCATTGAGGATCAGCACAGTCAGGTTGAGGCCGAGACGGACGGCTGTTTCCATTTCCTGGCTGTTCATCATGAAGCCACCATCGCCGCAGATCGCCATGATCTTGCGGTCTGGATAGACCATTGCAGAGGCCATCGCCGATGGCAGGCCTGCGCCCATGGTTGCCAGAGCATTGTCGAGAAGAACTGTGTTCTGCTGGCGGGCCTCATAGTTGCGGGCGAACCAGATCTTGTAGACGCCGTTATCAAGGCAGATGATGCCGTTTGCAGGCATTGCCTCGCGAACTTCACGCACCAAGAATGGCGGAAAGATTGGGAAGCGGGCGTCACCGTCCAGCGACTTGGTGTGCGCAACTTCGGCCTGACGGGCCTTGTACATGAAATCAAAGTTCCATGTGCCGGAAGGAACCACGTCTTCCTTAATCTGCCAGATGGCATTGGCGATGTCGCCAATGACCTCAATCTGCGGGAAGTATACGGGGTCTACTTCAGCCGATTTGGAACTGATGTGGATGACTTCCGTGCCACCGTCCTTCATGAAGAAGGGCGGTTTTTCAATGACGTCATGGCCGATGTTCACGATCAGATCGGCATGCTCGATGGAGCGGTGAACGAAATCACCTGCCGAGAGCGCGGCGCAACCAAGGAACTTGGGATGCGTTTCATCGATCGTGCCCTTGCCGAGCTGCGTCGTGACGAAGGGGATGCCCGTCTTTTCAATGAACTGCAGGAGCATCCGGCTCGTCATGGTGCGGTTTGCGCCTGCGCCAATCACCAGAACCGGCGCCTTAGCCGCTTCAATCTTCTGGACAGCTGCCCGGATTGATTTGGGGTCTGCATTCGGACGACGGACATTGCTGCGCTTCATCGGGACAGCGTCGGTATGTTCGTCGGCAATATCTTCCGGAAATTCGATGTGCGTCGCGCCCGGCTTTTCTTCTTCCGCCAAGCGGAACGCTTCGCGGATGCGGCTTGGGATATTGTCGGCAGACGTCAGTTGCTGCGTGAACTTGGTGATCGGGCGCATCATGTCGACAACGTCAAGGATTTGGAAACGCCCTTGCTTAGACTTCTTGATTGGCTTCTGGCCGGTGACCATGAGCATCGGCATGCCGCCGAGATAGGCATAGGCAGCTGCTGTCACGAAGTTTGTGGCACCCGGTCCAAGCGTTGCCATGCAGACGCCTGTCTTTCCGGTATGACGGCCATATGTGGCGGCCATAAAGCCAGCGCCCTGTTCATGCCGTGTCAGGATCAATTTGATCTTCTTGGAACGTGAAAGGCTGTCCAGCATGTCCAGGTTCTCTTCTCCCGGAACGCCGAATATATACTCACAGCCTTCGTCCTCAAGGCATTGTACAAACAGATCTGAAGCTTTTGTGGCCACCATGTAATCTCCCCACCCAAAAATATGCCGCCGCAATTCGGTGACCGTTCGGCCCGAGCGGCGAAGAGCCATGCAGGCTCTAAAATTCTCTTGGGGGAGGCATCACTGCATTTTTCAAAAATAGCACGTTAATCTGCGACCATATTGGCATGTCTCAATGGTTAAAGTGGATTGAATAATGCTGTCATAATAAAGGTTTAAGAATCGAAGCTTTTGGAAGCTCCGGTCCGCGGCGGCGCCCTTTTTTGCCGCTTTTGCTGGGTTCGGACCCGGGAGAGGCAGAGGCCGTCGTTGAGGTCTTTGTGCCTTGGGATGACGCATTGCGCTGGTGCATCCGTATGCACCATTCTTGTCTCTTGCGGCAATTTCCCTAGGACGAACTCAACATCTTTAACAGGGCAGGTAACCAATGCGCTTTGTAGCCGACAAGCTAATTTTATTTGGTGCATCGGGCGATCTTTCGCAGCGCATGCTGCTGCCGTCTCTCTGTGCCCTTCATTCCGATGGGCTGGTCCATGAGGACCTCCAGATTTTCGGCACTGCGCGTTCGGAGATGAGTGACGAGAGTTTCCGGGCCTTCGCTGCAACTGCGCTGGAGCGTTACCTGCCAGAGGACCGTAAGGCGGCGATCCCGTCCTTCCTGAATTGCCTTTTCTATCAAAAGGTGGATGCATCGGTTCCGGACGAGTTTCCTGCTCTTGCGGAAAAGGTTGGGCAGGCGCGCGACGGGTTGGCCATTTTCTTGTCAACGGCACCGTCGCTTTTTGAACGAACAATTGCCGGATTGTCCGCGACCGGCCTTGCCAAGGGCAATAGCCGCATAGGTCTGGAAAAGCCGCTGGGGACGGATCTCGCGACCAGCCAGCAGATTAATGATGCGGTCGCCTCGGCCTTTTCAGAGGATCGGATTTTCCGGATTGACCATTATCTGGGCAAGGAAACCGTTCAGAACCTGCTCGCGCTGCGTTTTGCCAACATCTTGTTTGAGCCCCTGTGGAACGCCAGCCATATTGACCATGTCCAGATCACGGTGTCCGAAACTGTGGGCTTAGAAGGGCGTGTCGGATTTTATGACGGGGCAGGCGCACTGCGGGACATGGTGCAAAACCATATGCTCCAGCTTCTCGCCCTTGTCGCGATGGAGCCGCCCTCGAGTTTTGATGCGACCGCCGTGCGTGACGAGAAGGTGAAAGTCCTGCGTTCGCTTCGGAAAGTGGAGCCAGCAGAAAGCGTGATTGGCCAGTACCGGGCAGGGGCTATCGCGGGCCAAGCTGTCCCGGGATATGATGAGGAACTGGGTGCAGCTTCCATCACCGAAACTTTTGTTGCGCTGAAAGCCCATGTCGACAATTGGCGCTGGAAAGGTGTGCCTTTCTACCTGCGTACCGGCAAGCGCCTGCCGGAACGCAAGACGGAGATTGCCATCCAGTTCAAGCCGGTGCCACATTCCATCTTTGCGGGGCATGGTGCCCAGACAGAGCCCAACCGGCTGATCATCGGCATCCAGCCTCAGGAAAATGTCCGTATGTCGGTGATGGCCAAGGTGCCCGGACTGGACAGGGGCGGGGTTCGCCTGCGGGAAGTGCCGCTAGATATTTCGATGCCCAACGCCTTTGCAGGCGCGCGTCGGCGGATCGCCTATGAGCGGCTGCTGCTTGATCTGATCGAGGGGGACCAAACGTTGTTCGTCCGTCGCGACGAAGTGGAAGCGCAATGGCACTGGATTGATGCCATTCGCCAGTCTTGGACAGACAATCACATGGAGCCCAAGCCCTACACGGCGGGAAGCTGGGGACCGTCTGCGGCCATCGCGCTGGCTGAGCGCGATGGAGTGACCTGGCATGAGTAACCTTCACCCTGTCATCGCGGCCGTGACCGCGCGGATCATCGAAAAGAGCAAGCCGGGGCGGCAGCGCTATCTTGATCTGATCGCGAGGCAGGGCGAAGCCGGCGTGAACCGGGAGCGGATGTCCTGTGGCAACCTCGCCCACGCCTTCGCCGCATCGGGTGATGACAAAGGCACCATCCGCGCGGGCGGGGCGATGAACATGGGCATCGTGACAGCCTATAACGATATGCTGTCCGCCCATCAGCCCTATGGCCGTTACCCGGAAGCCATCAAAATGTTCGCGCGCGAAGTGGGGGCGACGGCACAGGTGGCAGGCGGCGTCCCGGCCATGTGTGATGGTGTGACGCAAGGCCAGTCCGGCATGGAACTGTCGTTGTTCAGCCGCGACACCATCGCACTGGGGACAGCGGTCGCGCTCAGCCATGCGATGTTTGAAGGTGTGTTGCTGCTCGGCATTTGCGACAAGATCGTGCCCGGCCTGCTGATGGGCGCGCTGCGCTTCGGCCATTTGCCGACGATCCTCATTCCTGCAGGACCGATGCCGACGGGGCTCGCCAATAAGGAAAAGCAGCGTGTCCGGCAGCTCTATGCCGAAGGCAAGGCGACGCGCGCGGAACTCCTCGAAGCAGAATCTGCCTCTTATCATGGGGCGGGTACGTGCACCTTTTACGGCACGGCCAACTCCAACCAGATGATGATGGAGGTAATGGGCCTCCATATGCCCGGCGCGGCCTTCATCAATCCGGGCACCAAGCTGCGCACCGAATTGACGCGGGCGGCTGTGCACCGTCTGGCGGAGATCGGCGCGGAGGGGGATTATCGTCCGCTTGGACATTGTGTGGACGAAAAGGCCATTGTGAACGCCTGTGTCGGGCTGCTCGCCACCGGCGGGTCGACCAACCATGCTATTCATATTCCTGCCATTGCCCGTGCCGCCGAGATTAAGATTGACTGGCAGGACCTTGATGAGCTCTCAGCGGCTGTCCCTCTCATCGCAAGGGTGTATCCAAACGGCGCAGGCGATGTGAACCATTTCCATGCGGCAGGAGGCATCGGCTTTGTGATCCGAACGCTGCTCGACGCCGGGCTCCTCCATCGCGACATCATGACCGTCGCCGGCAGTGACTTGAGCGATTACGGGCGCGAGCCATTTCTCAATGACGAAAAGCTGGTGTGGCGTGATGGTCCTGCCGAGAGCGCGGACGACACGATGCTACGTCGGCCCGACGCGCCCTTCCAGCCCGATGGCGGCATGCGGCTGGTGCAGGGCAATCTTGGACGGGCGACCTTCAAGACCAGCGCTGTCGATAAAGAACGATGGACCATTGAGGCGCCGTGCCGCGTTTTTGAAACCCAGGAAGCCGTGATCGCGGCGTTCAAGGCGGGCGAGCTGGAAAAGGATGTGGTCGTCGTTGTCCGCTTTCAGGGACCAAGGGCAAACGGCATGCCGGAACTGCACAAGCTGACGCCGCCCTTGGGCGTCTTGCAGGATCGGGGATTCAAGGTCGCCCTTGTCACTGACGGCCGCATGTCGGGTGCCAGTGGTAAAGTGCCCGCGGCCATTCATTTGACGCCTGAAGCGCTCGGCGGGGGACCGATTGCGCGTCTGCGCGACGGCGATGTCATCCGTCTGTGCGGGCATGATGGTTCACTCGAAGTGCTGACGGATATTTCAGGACGTGATCCTGCACCGCCGCCGCCAAGCGAAGATGGACTTGGTCGGGAACTTTTCGCCATGATGCGCCATGCAGCGGATGGTGCGGAGATGGGCGCCTCCGCCATGCTGTCGGCAGCGGGCCTGTGACGCAGATCGTCGCCGTCGACATCGGAGGTACGCACGCCCGCTTTGCGCTGGCTGATGTGGCGGACGGTCAGGTTCTTTCCCTAGGCGAGGCTGTCACGCTCCAGACAGCGGACCACGCGTCTTTCCAGACGGCGTGGGAGGCTTTTGCCGCCCAGACAGGGCACAGCCTGCCTAATTCCGTTGGCATTGCCGTTGCAGGTCCCGTCGACGGGGATGTGATCAAGTTCACCAACAATCCATGGGTGCTTCAGCCCACGCAGTTACCAGCCCAATTGCAGGTTGATGCCCTATCGCTTGTCAATGACTTCGGGGCTGTCGGCCACGCCGTCGCACAAGCCGGGCCAGAACATTTTCTGCATTTGTGCGGGCCGGAAACCGACCTGCCATCTGTCGGGACGATCAGTGTCGTTGGGCCGGGCACGGGTCTTGGTGTATCACAGGTGTGGCGCGCAGGCGCAGACTACCATGTCGTCGCAACCGAAGGCGGGCACACTGATTTCGCCCCGCTTGATGCGATCGAGGATGAAATTCTAAGTCAGTTGCGCAAGCGTTATCGCCGGGTGTCAGTGGAGCGGATCGTTGCTGGGCCGGGTCTCGTGGACATTTATCAGGCTTTGGCGCGGATCGAAGGACGCGCCGTCCAGCAGTTGGACGACAAGGCTTTGTGGACGCTCGGCATGTCCGGTGAGGACAGTCTAGCAACAGCCGCGATTGAGCGCTTCTGCCTCTCGCTCGGCAGTGTGGCGGGGGATATCGCGCTGACGCATGGCGCATCTGCGGTGGTCATCGCCGGTGGTCTGGGTCTGCGGATCAAGGACATCCTTCTCACCTCCGGCTTCGCCGAACGGTTCCGCGCCAAAGGTCGTTTTGAAGCCATGATGGCGCGCATGCCCGTCAAACTGATCACGCATCCCCAGCCGGGCCTTTTTGGGGCTGCAGCGGCCTTTTGTAAGGAGCATGGAATTTGAACCCGATCGAAGTCATTATGCGCACGTCGCCCGTCATCCCGGTGCTGGTCATTGAGGATGTGGCGCACGCTCGCCCGATTGCCGAAGCGCTCGTCGCAGGCGGCCTTCGGGTGCTGGAAGTCACCCTGCGCACGACTGCGGCGCTGGACGTGATCCGGGAGATGAAGAAGGTCGACGGCGCAATTGTTGGCGCCGGAACTGTCCTAAATGAAGCAGATCTTCGTGCATCGCTCAACGCCGGAGCAGAGTTTATCGTGTCGCCCGGACTGACAGAACCGCTCGGCAAGGCTGCCATCGCCGCTGGGGTGCCGTTCCTGCCCGGCATCGCCAATGCGGGTGACATCATGCGCGGGCTCGATCTGGGCCTATCGCACTTCAAGTTCTTTCCAGCTGAGGCGTCCGGCGGGCTGGCTGCACTTAAGGCCTTGTCGGCACCATTCGCGCAAGCCAGCTTCTGCCCGACCGGCGGGATTTCTTTGGAGACGGCGCCGCTTTGGCTGGCGCATGAGCCGGTGCTGTGCGTCGGCGGCAGCTGGGTTGTCGGGCGCGGTGCGCCGGATCGTGCGGCGATTACGGACGCTGCAATGCGGAGCGCTGCCTTAACACGCGCCTAAAACGCGCGTCGCTCCAGCTCCTTTTCCCAAGCCAGCGCATGGGTGACGATGATGTCGAGATCTTCATATGCTGGCGTCCAAGGCAGGCGCGCGCGGATGCGGCTGTTATCGGCGGTTAAGGCATCGGGATCACCGGCTCTACGCCCTTCGAACTTGCGGTTGATTTTAACACCGGCCACACGGTCAACGGCATCGAGCACTTCGGTCACAGAAAAGCCGCGGCCATAGCCGCAGTTCATGGTCAGGCTCTCTTCCGGCACCTCAATAAGGGCCTTCAGGGCAAGGACATGCGCATCGGCAAGGTCCGAGACATGGATATAGTCCCGAACGCCCGTGCCGTCCGGCGTATCGTAATCGGTGCCAAAAATGCTAACATGGTCGCGCTTCCCCAAGGCTGCTTCAACCGCAACTTTGATGAGATGCGTGGCACCGGCCGTTGATTGTCCCGTGCGCCGCTTGGGATCAGCCCCGGCCACGTTGAAATAGCGCAGGGCACAGTAATTGATGGAATGCGCTTTGGCGACGTCGGCCAGCATCTGCTCGGTCATCAGCTTCGACATCCCGTAAGGATTGATGGGGCTTTTCGGCGCATCCTCAGCGACGGGCACATGGTCTGGAATGCCATAAGTCGCCGCCGTCGATGAAAAGATGATGTGCCGCACGCCATTGGTCACTGCGGCTTCTATGAGGGTGCGGGAATTGGCGGTGTTATTCGCATAATATTTCAGCGGATTTTCCACCGATTCCGGAACCACAACGGACCCGGCAAAATGAAGGATCGCCCCGACATCATGCTGCGTGATCGTGCGGGAGACGGCTGCAAAATCACCGATATCCGCCACGATGAGCGGAACATCTGCCGGAACAGCCCAGCGGTATCCGGTCGTCAGATTGTCGATGACGATTGTTTTGATGCCATGATCACGAAGCGCAAGCACGGCGTGGCTTCCGATATAACCAGCGCCACCCGTTACGAGAACCGTCAAGCTATCCAGCGATGTTGTCATGAGAAATTGTCTTTCAACCGATTGCGCCCGAATTCAGGGCCTGAAACCGGTAACAACCGCCCAGCGGCTATCTCAGTTCCGAGACCTTCGCGCCTTCGATAGCGGCAACTAGTTCATCTTCGCTAAACGGCTTGTGCAAAATTGCTGAGAGGCCGAGCGAAATTGCCTCTGCCTCCAAATCGCTATCGCCGTGGCCGGTCATAAGAACGACGGCATTGAGATAGCTGGCAGCGCGTAATTTGCGGAAGACTGCGAAACCGTCATGTTCGGGCATGCGGAGGTCCAGCAGAACGATATGTCCTTCTGTTAGCGACATTTTTTCAAGAAAGTGGAAAGCGGAGTTCCACTTTTGGACGCGATGACCCAGAAGCTCCAATAGCATCGCCGTTGAGTCGAGCACGTTCACATCGTCATCGACGATATGAACCACAACTTCTGCGGTCATTGTTTCCTATCCCTCCGAACTCAATGCCTCGCTTAACGACACCTTTCACTCGGCATTGCGTTACACCCCCACGGCACAATCTGTTTTAACCTTCAGATTACCCTTTTGTCATTTCTGGGGCCTTACCCGGGCACTCCAAGTTTTAAGCCTGATTGAATATCATGCACCCGACGAACCCAGACAACAAACCCACAATTTTCATGATACCATGTATCCCGTATCGCTTATATCCAAAAGCGATCAATTCAGGGTAAATACGGAAGCACTCAGGCAGGCATTGCATTGATCTGCTCTGTGGCCCTATGGCCGTCGCCGATTTCAAGCAAAGTTCGGGTTCATAATATGTCAAAGACCATCACCACGCGCATGATCATCATGGGGTCCGGCCCGGCCGGTTTGTCGGCTGCAATTTATGCAGCGCGCGCCGGAATGAAGCCGATTGTTGTGCAGGGTTTGCAGCCGGGTGGGCAATTGACGATTACAACGGACGTCGAAAACTATCCCGGCTTTCGCAGTGTCATCCAGGGTCCATGGCTTATGGAGGAAATGCAGGCGCAGGCTGAACATGTCGGGACCCAAATGGTTTGGGACATCATCACAGATGTTGATTTTTCGCAGCGACCCTTCCGCCTGACAGGCGATAGTGGCGACGTCTATGTGGCAGACACCGTCGTCATTGCGACAGGTGCTCAGGCCAAGTGGCTCGGCCTTGAAAGCGAAATGACGCTGCAGGGTAAGGGCATTTCCGCCTGCGCGACGTGTGACGGGTTCTTTTATCGCGGCAAGAAGGTCGTTGTCATCGGCGGCGGCAATACGGCCGTCGAGGAGGCATTGTACCTGACCAATCACAGCCCCGATGTGACGTTGATCCATCGCAGGGATAGTCTGCGCGCCGAAAAGATCCTGCAGGATCGTCTGTTTGCGCATCCCGGCATCAAAGTGCTCTGGAATAAGGCGGTGGATCGTTTCGTTGGCTCCGGCACGCCAGAAGTCGTCACCGGGCTTGATCTGCGTGACACGGTGACGAGCGAGGTTTCCCATCTCGAAACAGATGGCGCATTCGTCGCCATTGGGCACAAGCCAGCGACGGAGGTCTTCGCGGGACATTTGCCGATGGACGGTGAGGGGTATCTCCTCGTTGAAACGGGCAGCACGCGGACGTCCATCCCCGGCGTGTTTGCAGCAGGCGACGTCACCGACAAGATTTATCGCCAGGCGGTAACGGCGGCCGGAATGGGGTGCATGGCGGCGTTGGACGCAGAGAAGTTCATCGCCCATGCGGACTTTGAAGCCCGCGCGTCAGTTCCTGCTTAGGCTTTCCAGAAGGGCGCCCCTCAGCGCCGTATAGTCAGCCGCGCGCGCAAAGCTGTGTGCGCTGCTGTCGAGCATTGTGATTTGGTAAAGGCCTGATTGTCGGGCCGCAGTAAATCCGGGGGTCTGCCATGCCTCTGCAAAGGCAAGGGCAGTCCCGTCCCGCCGCGCCAGAAGGATGCGCGCAGGTATCGTGGCATTGGCCATGGCATTGGCCACCCGATCAGACAGTGCGGATGGCGCCTGTGGTGATGCCAGCCGCGCAAGGCCGGACACCAGCTTGCGGATATTGATTGCCCCGGTCACCAGCGCAACCCACGCTTTTGGGTCTTTCAGGCGTTGCAGATAGTGGGATTTGATGGCGGCCGTCGGCGGAAGATCATCCGTCGGCTCCACCACCCAGATATTGGACAGGACAAGCGCTGAGAGGCCTTCAGGCTGGTGAAGAAGCAAAGCGCTGGCCGCATCACAATTGCCAAAGGCGATGATGCGCTTCAGCGTAGGGCAGGCGGCCTTGAAAGCGGGGATGGCGGCCTGAATGTCCGGGCCGCTGGCTTCAAATCCGCCATTGTCGCCTTCGCTGTCGCCAATGCCACGCCGGTCAAACCGGAAGACGGGATGGCCAAGGGCCGCAAGATCAGCCGACACTTTTTCCATGCCGCGATGCGCACCGATGCGGATCTCGTTGCCGCCGGAGACGATTAAGAGGCCGGTTTCGCCCGAAGCCTCATCCAATGTGGCCGCAAGCTTCGAGCCTTCGCAGGAAAAGGTCAGGAAATGCCGCATGTTACAGCCCAATTCAGGATATCTCCGGCAAGTAGCTCGGCAAGCGCCGGGTCTTCGCCCGGCTCAGCATGGCGCCACAATGGGCTCGCCTCGACATGATGGTCTGCCTCGGCCCGATCGGTGGCAAGGCGCAAAGTACGCAGCCGCGCAGGATTGGGGAGGGGCAAGCGTGCCATATCATCAAGGAATGCGCGGGAGACGAGTTGGCCATTGATGAAAGCGTGCGTTGCAGTGGACTCCTCAG
Source organism: uncultured Sphingomonadales bacterium (assembly GCA_903839675.1). GTDB lineage: Bacteria > Pseudomonadota > Alphaproteobacteria > Sphingomonadales > Sphingomonadaceae > Aquisediminimonas. The sequence goes on along the minus strand of CAIMDB010000034.1, from coordinate 124,794 downwards.
GCATCTCTGTACGCAACAGGGTCCGGACAAGGCGGTCGCCCGGTTCGGGGGCAAATCGCCAGTTCGCAGACGCGCCGGGGAGCAAGTCAAAAAGACAGGCTGCGCGGAAGCCCGCCACAAGGACGGGGCGACCCTGACTGGTCAATGCGTCGCTGAGTAAATTTGAAGCTGTCTCAATGTCGCTGATGCCAACTCGATTGGCGCCTATATGATGTTCTCCCATGCCCGGAAGATCGGGCATCACTAGGCCGACGCCCTGGCGATCCAGTGCGCGGGCCATCAGTGCCAGCGTTCGGCGCATGCGGTTTGCCTCTTCAAAAAGAGGCTGCAAGATCAAAACGATGAAGCGCTGATCTGCAAGATTATTGAATGCCGGCAGTCCCGCCAAACAGCGGGTCTCAAAGGTCACCTGGACAGTTTTCTGCTAACGAAATCGACCAGTCCGCCAAATGTCCCAAGCATATCCCCATCGACCTCATCGGCTTCAACGATTATACCCATGCGATCTTCGAGCTCCGCGAGAAGATTGGCCACGGCCATCGAGTCCAGCTCCGGAAGAGAACCGAACAATTCTGTTGTATCCGTGAAGGTTGCAGCACGATCCTGCGCAATACCGAGAACATCGGACAAGAGGCTGCGGATATCGTCGGAGAGGGCGGGACGGTCGGGTTGCAATTCAGGTCTTCTTTCGTGTTTTCAGGGCGTTAAAGGCGCAACTGGCGGCTGATTTCGCCATTCCAAGCAAGCCCGTTACGCTCAAAGGGTTGAAGAATTCCAAAGTGTGCAATTGGTCACGCTGGTCCATCCAATCGCGCTTATAGCCGTCATCGCCGGTGCCGTAGCTGATGGACTGCACTTTGTCGGTGTCGATGGCGTGGCGGAACATCGCGGCCGAGAGCAAAGTTCCCGGCGACATTTGGGCACTATCTTCCCGGTAGGCGAGTTTGTGGATGATGGCATGGCCGTGATCGACGGTCCACAACTGAGCCGCAATTGGTCGGCCTTCAAAGGACGCAAATCCAAGGCGGAGGGAGCCCATTGTGCTATGGTGCTCCGCCAATGCACGCAGGAACTCCGGGGCGCCCTCATCACCTTTCCAACTGTCCGCAAAAATCGATTCGTACTGCGCCCATAAGTCTGACGTCACTTCAGAATGTACCTGAAGATCCATCGGAAACTTCTTGGCACGCCGGTCATGTGTGCTTCGGACTTGCCCCGGCCGCCGCAACCAGAATTCGCCAAAACTTATATCCTCGACGATGGTGAACCAGTTGCCGGTCTTGGGAGAAGATGCAACGGACCAGCCTGCCTTACGGAACGCGCGGACGAGCATATCCCTCGTCCCATCAGCATCGGGCACGGGTTCAAGACGGAAGCTTCCCAGCGTCTTGCGCAGGCGACGGGCCATGGCGACCAGCAGAGCGTATCTGATGTTGGTTGGTACATCGGCGGAAAAGACGGGCCGAAAGGCCAGCGTATACCAGCTGCCGAGCCCATGAGCGGCCTTAGGGGCTGTGCGGTCCAGAAACAGCCAGGCATCATGACCCTGTGCATGGGCATAGGCGATCAGCGGTCGCGCGTCCGGCCGAGCATAAGTCTTTGTTAATTCGTACCAAGTGAGGCGATTAAAGAGGTGGGGTTGCGCCTCATCGCTCAGCCGATCAGCAAATCGGGCCGCGACAGATTGCAGGTCATCGAACAACTCCCCCTTAACCCACATTGTGCTAGCCCCGCATTTCCTTGATAATTCTGGGCCTGAAGGAAGTAGAGTGCAATCCCCTGACCCGACGCCATATCCGTTGGACCACCTGCTATTGCGCGGAGGACCGGATAGCCCTGCTCTTATCACGCGGGATGAAACAATTTCTTACGCTGCGCTGGAAAAGCTGGTGGGAGGTCTATCTGCGGCCCTGCTCGGCATGGGTCTGAACAACGGGGACCGGGTTGCGACTTGGCTCCCCAAGACGCGACTTGCTTGCCTGATGCCGCTGGCGGCGGCGCGGGCAGGGCTTGTCCATGTGCCAATAAATCCGGCGCTCAAACGCGCGCAGGTGGAGCATATCCTCGCCGATAGCGGGGCAAAGCTGCTTGTGACCCCACCGGCGAGGTCTGTGCTTCTGACTGAGGGCGATGTGCCGGAGGCGTGTCGGGTGTGTGCACCGGACGATATTGAGGAACAGGCGGGCTCTGCCTCCCCGTTGCCGCCGTCTGCGCAAGCGCCAGATTCGCTCGCTGCCATTCTGTATACCTCTGGCTCCACCGGGCGGCCCAAGGGCGTTATGCTCAGCCACGCCAATATGTGGCTGGGTGCGATCAGCGTTGCGCATTATCTGAAGGTTGGTGCTGCAGACCGGGTGCTTGCCGTCCTCCCGCTCAGCTTCGATTATGGTCAGAACCAGCTGCTCTCGACATGGGCGGCGGGTGGGGCGGTCATTCCGCTCGACTATCTGACCGCGCGGGACGTGATTAAAGCTGTCGAACGTCATGACGTCACGACGATTGCAGGGGTGCCGCCGCTTTGGATCCAGCTGTGCGAGGCCGGCTGGCCGACGGAAATTGCTGCACAAGTTCGGCGTGTCACCAATTCGGGAGGTGCGTTGACCATTACGCTGGTGCGTCAGATGCGTGGCCTATTCCCTAATGCTGACGTCTATCCGATGTATGGTTTGACCGAGGCTTTCCGGTCTACCTATCTCGATCCTGCGCTCATCGACATGCACCCAACGTCGATGGGGAAGGCGATTCCCTTTGCTGAAATCATGGTCGTAGGGCGGGACGGGCAGGAGGCGGGGGTCGATGAACCCGGTGAGCTCGTTCATGCAGGGCCATTGGTGGCGCATGGATATTGGCAGGATGCCGAGCGTACGGCGCTCCGCTACAAGCCCGCGCCGTCATGGTCGCTTCATGGCGGCACCGCTGTCTGGTCCGGCGATACCGTGCGTCGGGATGCTGAAGGCCTGCTCTATTTTGTCGGGCGGGATGACGAAATGATCAAGAGTTCCGGCAACCGCATCAGCCCTGCAGAGTTGGAGGAAGCCGCCACCGCGAGCGGAATTGCCGCTGAGGCCGTTGCCTTGGGCGTGCCGGATCCGCGGCTGGGTCAAGCGATCGTCATGATTGTTCGCGGGGATCAGGCCCGTTCCGAGGCGTTTGAGCAGTATCTCAAACAGGAGCTGCCGTCGTTCATGCAGCCCAATCGCGTGGAATGGTGGCCAGAAATGCCGCGAAATCCGAACGGAAAGCTGGACCGCGCGGCCATTCGCGGACGCCTGATGCAGGAGCTGGCCGCATGAAGCCGATGGGGCCCATTCCAGAGGGTTTCGGCTGTACCGACGGCGTGATGACGATCGGCGGAAAGCGAGTTGATGAACTTGTGAGTGCGGCAGGCCCTACGCCAATCTTTGTGTATGATTTTCAGTTAATTAAGAGCCGTATTTCGCAACTAAAGGCTGCAATGCCGCCGCAATTGGCAGTGCATTTTGCGATCAAGGCAAACCCTCTGCCTGCCTTGGTCAATATGATCGCGCCGCTGGTGGATGGGCTCGACGTTGCTTCCGGTGGTGAACTGGGTGTGGCACTGGCAACGGGGACAAAGCACATTTCCTTCGCAGGGCCCGGCAAGACGGCTGCCGAACTGACGGCTGCGCTCGAGGCGGGAGTCATCCTCAATCTGGAATCAGAAGGGGAATTGCGGCGGGCATTGGCAATTGCCGAGAAGCTTGGAAAACAGCCGAAGTTCGCCGTGCGGGTTAATCCAGATTTCGACCTGAAAGGCTCCGGCATGCGCATGGGTGGCGGTGCAAAGCCGTTTGGGGTCGATGCCGCCCGCGTTCCGGCGATGGTCCGGGATATAATCGCGAGCGGGGCTGATTGGCGCGGTTTCCATATTTTTGCAGGCTCCCAAGCATTGGATGCAGACGCCATTGCGGAAACCCAGCGGCAGACGATTGCCCTGGCCGCGCAGCTTTCAGACGAAGCCGGCGCTGCGGCACCGTTCGTCAATCTGGGCGGTGGCTACGGCGTGCCTTACTTCCCCAATGATGTCGCTCTAGACGTCGAAAAGGTGGGTCAGGAGCTTGCCAAGTCTCTGGATCAACGTGCTGATATTATAGAGAAAACAAAGTTCGCAATTGAACTGGGCCGTTATCTCGTCGCGGAAGCCGGCGTTTATCTCACGCGTGTGGTGGACCGTAAGGAAAGCCACGGCGAGGTTTTCCTCGTGACGGATGGCGGCATGCATCACCAATTGGCGGCGAGTGGCAATTTCGGGACTGTCGTCCGGCGGAACTACCCCATCGCTGTCGCGTCCAAGTTTGACACGCCGCCGAGCGAAGTTGCCTCGGTCGTTGGGTGCCTATGCACCCCGCTCGACCGGCTGGGGGATCAGGTGCTGCTGCCACCCGCCGCAGAAGATGACGTCATCGCTGTGTTTATGGCGGGCGCCTATGGTGCATCGGCCAGTCCTTCGGCCTTTCTGGGCCATCCTGCGGCCCATGAGATGATCGTCGGTATCGACGACTGACGTCATGTTTGGCGGCCAGAAAAGCCGCAGAATGATGCCAAAAACAATTCGTTCCTAACGGTATCTTCACCTCTTTGGCGCACAACGAAGTCCTGAGTGGATGGGTTGTACACGGAGCCTCCGGGTGCGGCCTTGGCAGTTACAAGGGACGCAAAGATGCGAATGGGGCGAAATTCCAAGGTGTTGATGGGCGTTAGCCTTGTCGCGCTGGCCTTGTCGGGATGTGCAGGTGGACGTAATGGGCCGGAACTTCCGCCCGCGTCGTTCGTCGCGATGCAGGAAGGGCCGGGCGAAGAATACGTCATTGGCCCGCTCGATCAGCTGAACATCTTTGTCTGGCGTAATCCGGAACTGTCAGCAAAGGTGCAAGTGCGCCCAGATGGCCGCATCACGACGCCGCTGATTACAGACATGCCCGCCGTAGGCAAATCGCCGACGATGCTCGCGCAGGACATCAAGCTCGCTTTGTCGGAATATATCCGTGACCCGCTGGTATCGGTGATCGTCGATAACTTTGCCGGTACATACTCGCAGCAGGTGCGTGTGGTGGGGGCGACGGAAAAGCCAGCCTCTATCCCGTTCCGGGCGAACATGACGCTGCTGGATGCGATGATCTCGGTTGGCGGACTTTCAGAATTCGCGTCGGGCAACCGGGCAAGGCTCATCCGTTTTGATCGCGTGTCGGGCCGACAGCGTGAATATTCGTTGCGGATCGGCAACCTGCTGAAGCGGGGCGATACCACCGCCAATGTGCGTCTCCAGCCCGGTGACGTCATCATCATCCCAGAATCTGCCTTCTGATCCGCGCGTCATGGGTAATCTCTATCAAGAAATTCAGCTGATACTGCACGGCATCTGGCGCCGCCGCTGGATCGCGCTTGGCGTGGCCTGGGGCGTGTGTCTGATTGGCTGGATCGTCGTCAGCATGGTGCCGAACCGTTATGAATCGCAGGCACGGGTGTTTGTGCAGATGCAAAGCCTTTTGAGTGACAAGATTGGCGTCACGCCGTTGGAACAGCAGCGCGATATTGACCGCGTCAAACGCACGCTGACGTCTACGGTGAACCTCGAAAAGGTCGTCCGTGGGACGGACCTTGCCAACACTGTGTCGACTGACAAAGAAGTGACCGGCGCTGCCTTTGGCCTTCGGGATGCGATCAAGGTGACGGAGCAGCAGGAAAACCTGTTCGAGATCAAAGCGAAAATCGGCTTGCCCGGCATGTCCGACCCGGAAAATGCGAAGCTTTCGCGCGCGGTCGTGCAGAAGATGATCGACATCTTTGTTGAGGAAAATTTGAGCGGAGATCGCCGCGAAACGTCGCAGTCGCTCAAGTTTCTCGACCAGCAGATTGTCCAAAAGGAAGAGCAGCTTCGCGGGGCGGAAGCACGCCGCGTTGAATTTGAGCGCAATTCACTTGGCTTGCTCCCCGGCGTTGGATCGGTGCAGTCTCGGATGGAATCTGCGCGCGCTGAGCTGAACCAGATGGATTCCAATCTGATGGCGGCGCAGGGCTCATTGGCAGCGGTGAACGGACAATTGGCCGCCACCCAGCCGACGATTGCCATGCCGGGCTTGGGCGGCGGCGATAGCCGCGTGGCCATCCTTGAGGGTCAACTCTCCGAAGCGCAATCGCGCGGCTGGACCGATAGCCATCCCGATATGCAGGCCCTTCGCGGCCAGCTTGCGCGGGCGAGGGCTGCTGGCTCGCGCGCTGGCAGCGGAGGCTATTCGACCCCCAACCCAGCTTACTCCTCGCTTCGCGCGATGCAGGCGGAAAAGCAGGCTGCTGTCGGCGCTATGTCTGCGCGCAAAGCCCAGCTTCAGGCAGAGTTGTCGCAATATGCAGCGCGCCAGGTGGACCAACCCGGCGCTCAGGCCGAGCAGGACCGTCTGTCACGTGACTATGAGGCCATTAAACTTCAGTACGACAAGTTGCTCGCCGACCGCGAAGCGATCCGTATGCGTGGTCAGGTCGCATCCTCGACAGACTCAGTCGCGTTTCGCGTCATCGATCCACCATCCAGCCCGCGCCAGCCGGTTGCGCCAGATCGTCCATTGTTGATGGCGGGCGTGCTGATCGCCGGGCTGTTGGCTGGTCTCGGAACAGCGTTTGCGCTGAGCCAGCTCAACAGCGGCTTTGCGACGCCGCAAAAGCTGTCCGCAGTAACCGGCATGGCCGTCATCGGCGCGATTGGCGAAGTTGAAACGCCGGCACGCAAGGCGATGGCGGCGAAGCGGAAGAAGATGTTTCTGGGCGGTGCTGCCGGGTTGGGCGGTGTGTTCGCCCTACTCGTCGTGGTGGACATGATCCAGCGGAGCGGAGTGGCGTAATGGGAATTCCTGATATGAAACCCGAAAAGCCGTCACGCGATATGACTTCGCTCATCGAGCGCGCGTCTTCGCGCTATGGACTGTCCACCTCCAGCGAGCCCCGCGCCCGCAAGCGGCTTGATGTTCCGTTGATCCCGGAACCTGTTGTCGCAGGGGTAGACGCTGGTTCAGTCGTCACAGTTGAACAGGCCCTTCCTGAAGTGCTGCCGCAAGCGGTGCCGGAACCAGCGCCAGCGCCAGTCAAGGCGCAGACTCGTGTGACGCAAGCTGCGGGCTCGGCTGAGATCAATCTTCAACGTCTCGCAGATCTTGGCTTCATCGTCCCGGGTCATCCGCCGACAGCCCTGTCGGAAGAGTTTCGTATCGTGAAGCGACCGCTGTTGCTCAATGCGTTTGGCGGGCGTTCGACGCCTTCGGTTGATCGCGGGCGCGCCATCCTAGTTTGTTCTGCGCATCCCAATGAGGGCAAAACCTTCTGCTCGATCAATCTCGCCATGTCGCTCGTCAATGAACGCAATGTGGAGGTTGTGCTCGTCGACGCTGACGTGGCGAAGCCGGAGATTCTCTCAACGCTGGGCGTAACAGGTGCTGCCGGATTGTTGGATGCCATCGTGCAGGATGTTGATCCGGAAACGCTGATCATTCCAACGAATATCCCGGGGCTATCTGTGCTCCCGGCAGGTCACCAATCGCCGAATGATACCGAACTGCTGTCGTCGACCGAGGCCTTTGCGCTGGTCGAGGCGCTACTGGCGAAGAATCCAGCACGGATCGTCATCTTTGATTGCGCGCCGGCGCTTGCGGCATCGCCTGCATCCGCACTGGCACATCACATTGGGCAAATTCTGCTGGTCGTCCGCGCGGACCGCACCAGCGAGAATGACCTGTCCGAAGCAGTGAAACTGCTCGCCGGTCAGGCCCCGATACAGTTGCTTTTGAACGGGATGACCTTCCCGGGAAGCAGCCAGAAATATGGTTCTTATTATGGGTATGGAGGCTGAGTATGGCCAAGTATAACACCCTGACACGGCACGGGTCGGTGATCGCGCTGGTCGCAACGTCTGTTCTTGCAACACCGGCGCAGGCGCGGACCGATGTGTCGCCCTATCTGGAAGTCGGCCAGATCGCGACAGCGGACCTCAAGAACGGCGGAGACGTGCTGACATACAGCACGGTCGCGGCGGGCGTCGATGCCTCGATCAGTGGCCCTCGGGCTGAAGTGCAGGCGAATTACCGCTATGAGCGTCGCTTTGCTTGGCAGAAGGATGTCGCGGATGAGACGGTGCATACCGGTATTCTCCGTGCACGTCTGGACGTGGCGCCAGAGTTGCTGAGCATCGAGGCCGGCGCCTTGGCGACACGTGTCCGCACTGACATTCGCGGGGAAGCAGCGCCTCTTCTCGTCGGCAATGTGTCGAATACGTCTCAGCTCTATTCGGTCTATGCCGGTCCGTCATTGGCAACGTCCATCGGCGCGCTTGATGTCGCGGCTGCGTATCGCGTCGGCTATACCAAGGTTGAAACTAATGACGGGCTGATACTGCCGGTTGGACAGCCGGAGCTCGACCAGTTTGACGACTCGGTGTCGCACTTTGCCACGGCAAGCGTCGGTATGCAGCCGGGGACTCTCCCCTTCGGCTGGTCCGTGTCAGGCGCGTATGAGCGCGAGGATGCGCGCCAACTGGATCAACGTTTTGAAGGCAAGAATGTCCGTGGTGACGTGACATTCCCCATCACCCGGACCGTCGCTCTTGTCGGTGGCGTGGGCTATGAGGATGTGCAGATCAGTCAGCGTCCTGTCCTGCTGGATCCGACCGGCGAACCCGTTGTCGATGGCAATGGTCGTTTCGTGACGGATGCCGCTGCGGGCCGTCAACTCGCTTATGAATTTGACGGGCTCTATTGGGATGCCGGTGTTCTCTGGCAGCCGAGCAGCCGCACGTCGCTCGAAGCACGTGCCGGTCGCCGTTATGGCTCGATGACGTATTTCGGGACGTTTAGCTGGCAGGCAACGCAGAACAGCGGGCTGCAGCTGGCCGTTTATGATGAGTTTCAAACTTTTGGCCAGCAGCTGAGCGACAATTTGTCGCGCCTGCCGACATCGTTCACGGTGCCGCGCAATGCCTTGGCCAACAATTTGAATGGCTGTGTGTTTGGTGGGGCCGGATCGGGCGGCTGCCTGAATGATGCGCTGGGCGCGATCAATACGTCTGCCTATCGCAGTCGTGGCCTTGCGCTCTTGTGGTCAACCACGCGTGGTCGTTTCAACGCAGGCCTTGGTGGTGGTTACACACAACGCAAATTTGTCGCGCCGACGCAGGCCGGGGTCTTCTCCACCAACGGTGTGAAGGACGAGATGTGGTATGCGCAGGGCAATGTCGGTTACGCGCTGTCGCCGCGGACGGACTTCACCGGCGATGTCTATGTGACCTTGTTTGATCCGGGTATCGTCGGCGCGGGGAACGTCACTTCTGTGGGCGGCACCGGCGCGTTGACGCACCGCTTCACCCGCAAACTCGATGCGAACGCCACGCTCGGTCTTTATTCGACCCGTGTGGAGGGCGTGACCAGTGATCTGGTCGCCTCGGCCTTTGCCGGACTGCGGTACTCATTCTAATGGGAAGTGAAAGTCCAGTGTCTATGGATACCGAACATTATGGCCTGACGGGCCGGCCCTTCCAGCTCACGCCGGATGCAAGCTTCTGGTACGAAAGTGCGACACACCGAAAGGCGATGGCCTATCTCGGCTATGGCCTTGCGCTGGGCGAGGGCTTCATTGTCATCACCGGCGAAATTGGCGCGGGGAAGACGACGCTATTGTCGCATCTTCTAGAGACGATCGATCCCAACCGGGTAGAGGCCATCCAACTGGCCTCAACGCTTGTGCGCGGGGACGATGTGCTGAAGCTTGTCGCCCATGCGATGGGGGAAGACTGCAGTGGCTCTGATCGGGCAAAAGTGCTGACCGTCATTGAGGCGCAGTTGAAAGACCGCGCACGGGCCGGAAAGCGGGTTCTGATCGTCGTCGACGAAGTGCAGAATATGACGATCGGCGCGCTGGAAGAGTTGCGCATGGTCTCAAACTTCTCAACCGGTAGCCAGCCGGTGGTGCAGTTCCTTCTGCTGGGTCAGCCCGAGTTTAAAGACACAATTGCCTCCGCACCGCTTGAGCAGTTGAAGCAGCGGGTTATCGCGACGCATCACCTTGGCCCGATGGAGGCCGAGGAAGTTCAGCCCTATATTGAACATCGGCTCCGCAATGTTGGGTGGCAGGGGCGTCCCCGCATCTCTGAAGAGGCGGTTGAACAGGTCTTTGAACGCAGTGGCGGTATCCCTCGGCGTATCAATCAGATGATGACGCGGGCGATGCTCATGGCAGCGCTTGAGGATAGTGATGTCGTCTCAGACAGCCTGATGGTCTCGGTCATTGCAGACCTCTCCCGCGAGGAAGAAGCGGGCCGCCCTGTTGCGGATGCACTTTTACCCGACACATCATCGGGCACGGCTTCGGCCCTGATTACAGATGATGTCGCGCTCGATATCGTGGCACGTATCACGATGCTTGAAGCCCAGGTCGCTGAGCAGGAGGCCACACTTCGCCGTGTGCTCAACCTGCTGATCGATTGGGTCGAACGCGAAAATGTGGGACGTCGTGTCCCCGTCGCTGCCGTCTGACCAAGGTGTGCGATGATCCGAAATGCTTTGTCTGTCGATGTGGAGGACTGGTTCCAGGTCGGAGCCTTTGAAACCGTCATCCGTAAGGAAGACTGGCCGGAATATCCTGTGCGGGTTGAGGCCAACACCGACGCCGTTCTTCAGCTCTTTGCCGATTCAGACGTAAAGGCGACGTTCTTCACGCTGGGTTGGGTCGCTGAGCGCTTTCCCGCCCTGATCCGCCGGATCGCCGAGCAGGGGCATGAAGTGGCGAGCCACGGATGCGACCATAAGCGCGTGTTCCAGATGTCGCCAGATGAATTCGCCAAAGACATTGCGACATCAAAGGCGCAATTGGAGGATGCAGGCGGCGCTGCTGTTTCAGGATATCGCGCGCCCAATTTCTCCATCGATCAGCGCACGCCATGGGCCCATGGGCTCCTGTCGGAAGCGGGCTATCTCTACTCGTCGAGCGTCGCGCCTCTGGCCCATGATCATTATGGCTGGCCGCAGTCGCCACGCTTCCTGTGGAAGCCGCTGGCAGATGCGGACCTGCTCGAACTGCCGGTATCGACGGTGCAGGTGGGTGGACGGAACTTTGCGGCCGGTGGTGGCGGGTTCTTCCGGTTGTTGCCTTACCCGGTATCCCGCGCGACAATTGCCCGCGTGAACGGGGAGGGGCGGCCCGCCGTCTTCTATTTCCATCCATGGGATATGGACCCCGGCCAGCCTTTCATGGCGAATGCGCCTTTGAAATCCCGCCTGCGGCACTACACCAACTTGTCGAAGATGGCAGGCAAGCTGCGCCGGGTGACGCGGGACTTTGGCTGGGGACGGGTGGATGAGGTTGTCGCGGCAGAACGCGGACGCCTGCCATGAACGCGCCTGTAACCTTCGCACCGATCATCACCCGTCTCGCCATTCTTGCTGATGTGGCCGAGGTGGCCCGCATTGAAAGTTTCGTTGCGAACCACCCTGGCTCGACGCCCTTCCACCGTCCGGCGTGGAGCATTGCCATTGAACGCGGTTGCGGTGCGAAATCGCACTATCTTTTGGCAGAGCGCGGCGGTGACCTGATCGCCGTCCTGCCGCTGCATGAGATCCGTTCGCCGCTCTTTGGCAATGCACTGGTCTCCTCGGGCTTTGCCGTTGGCGGGGGGATTCTGGGTGAGGCGCCGGTCTTGGCCGAAGAGGCGCTGCAGTTGGCAAAGCGCCTCGGGTGCCAGACCATCGAACTGCGTGGTGGATCGCTGCCTGTCTCCGGCTGGAATATTGATACGGAGACCTATCTTGGTTTTCGGACAGAGCTGAAGGCCGATGACGAAGCCCAGTTGCTCGCCATTCCGCGCAAGCAGCGCGCTGAGGTACGTCGTGCCTTGGGCCTTGAACTCGAGGTTAGTGTGGGCAAGAGCGCGGCTCTGATCGAAGGCCATTATCAGGCCTATTCCGAGAGTGTCCGCAATCTGGGTACGCCCGTTTTCCCGCGCAGCCTGTTCAAAGAGGTTCTCACCGCCTTTGGCGAAGATGCGGACATTCTCACCGTCAGTCATGAGGGAAGGGCGCTGTCGTCTGTTCTCTCGCTCTACCATCAGGGCGTGGTCATGCCTTACTGGGGTGGCGGCGTTGCCGATGCGCGGAACTGGCGGGCGAACGAGATGATGTATTACGCCCTGATGCTTCATGCGCGGGCAAAGAAGGGCTGCCACAGCTTTGATTTTGGTCGGTCCAAAGCCGGGACTGGTCCTGCCTCGTTCAAGAAGAATTTCGGGTTCGAGCCGATTGAGTTGCACTACGCCAAGCGCGCGCTGGACGGCGGCGAGATCCGCGATATCAATCCGCTCAGCCCCAAATATCGGATGCAGATTGCCTTGTGGCAGAAGCTTCCGCTTCCCATCGCGAACATGATCGGTCCATGGATATCGCGGGGGCTGGGATGAATGGCGGCATTCTGTTTCTGGCACACAGACAGCCTTTCCCGCCCAATCGCGGGGATAGCATCCGCAGCTGGAACATCCTGAAGGCACTGGCCAAGCTTGCGCCGGTTCATCTCGTGTCCTTCGCAGACAGTGATCCTGAGACGCAACAGGCGTTGGACCAGGTTTGTGCTTCGGCCCACCTGATCCGGGATCAAAAGGGCAAGACAACTGCAATGGCGGCAGCGCTGCTGTCCGGTCGCCCGGCATCGGTTGAAATGTTCAGTTCACCCACGTTCCAGGCGGCAGTCGACCTCGTGCTGAACGAACATGACATCGCGACCGTCTACGCCTTTTCAGGGCAGATGGGGCAGTATGTGGGCGATTTGCCGTCGTCGATCCGGTTCGTCATGGACTTCACCGATGTCGATTCAGAAAAGTTTGCGTCCTATGGTCGTATGGCCGTTGGCGTGGCCGGTCTCGCCAACCGCTTTGAGGCGCGTCGATTGCGGGCGTTTGAATTGCAGGTCGCCAAGCGCGCGGATATCAATTTGTTTGTCAGCAAGACCGAAGAGCAGATGTTCCGCCGTGTGGCGGGGAACGGCAACGTCCCGCTCGGGGTCCTGGAAAACGGGGTGGATCTTGATCGGTTCTCGCCGGGTCATGGTCTTTGCGACAATATCGACCGAGACACGCCGCTGATCGTGTTTACGGGGCAGATGGACTATCCCCCCAATGTGGGTGCGGCGTCCTTCTTTGCGCGTGAGGTTTTGCCGATTGTGCGCGACCGGCAGGCTGACGCCCGGTTCGCGATTGTCGGTCGTGCGCCGACAGAGGATGTGCGCCAGCTTGCCGAATTGCCCGGTGTCATTGTGACAGGCGAGGTGCCCGACACCCGGCCTTGGCTTGCATCGGCGCGTGTCGTGGTCGCGCCTTTGCGGATTGCACGGGGCATTCAGAACAAGGTTCTGGAAGCCATGGCGTCGGGTAAGGCGGTCGTCGCTTCCCCGGAAGCCGCGGAGGGCATTGATGCCTGCAATGGCAAAGAGATTCTGATCGCCGGGAGTGCGGCTGCGCAGGCAGATGCGATCATCTCGCTCTTGCATGATCCTGTCAGACGGGAGCGGATGGAACTGGCGGCCCGAGCCGCCATGGAGGCGCGGTATAGCTGGGATGCCAAGATGGCTCCGCTTGCCGCGTTTGTCTTCCCGTCCAACGAACGGGTAGCTGCGTGAGCCGGGCGACGGTCAACGCAGCGTTAGGTGATCGCTCAAGCGGCATCGGGTCAGCGTGGCGCCTCCTATTGTCTCAGATGGCTGTTGCGGCGCTGGGCTTGTGTCTCTTGTTCGCTTCTGACCTGCGCGACATGGTGACGATCTGGCTGACGGCGTCGACCTATAATCACTGTGCACTGGTTCCCTTCCTGAGTGGCTGGCTTGCCTGGCAGCGGCGGGACGAGATTGTCCATGTGACGCCGCAGCCGTCCTTTTCTGGCCTTTTTTTGATGGGCGCGGGGGCTGCTCTCTGGCTTTTGGGGGATGCGGGTGAGGTCGCCGTCGCACGTCAGACGGCTTTGGTGCTGATGCTGCAATCGCTCGTGCCGCTGTTCCTAGGATTGACGCTGTCCCGCGCGCTTTTGTTTCCAGTCGCCTATTTGCTGTTTTGTGTGCCGATCGGAGAAGAGCTGCTTCCGGTCCTTCAAACGTTGACGGCGAAAATGTCGATGGCGATGCTCGATATGGTCGGCATCCCGGCGCATATCGAAGGTATCTTCATCACCACCCCTAATGGCTATTACAAAGTGGCTGAAGCCTGCGCCGGTGTGAAGTTTCTGGTCGCGATGGTGGCTTATGGGGCGCTGGTCGCAAACATGTGCTTCCGGGCATGGTCGCGCCGCATTGCCTTCATGGCTGCGTGCATCGTCATTCCAATCCTTGCCAATGGCGTGCGCGCTTTTGCGACGATGTATGTGGGTTATCTGACGACCGCCGATACGGCATCCAGCTTTGACCATGTTTTTTACGGCTGGTTCTTTTTCGCCATGGTCATGGCGCTGGTCATGGCAATGGCTTGGCCCTTTTTTGACCGCAAGCTTACCGACCCTTGGCTCACAAAGACTGTTGCCTGTGACGGTCGACCGGCCAGTAAATCTTCACAGATCATTCTTCCAGCCATCCTGATCGCGCTCGCACCTGTTGGCTGGTCACATGCAAGTGCGGCGATTGGTCGGGTGCCGATGCCGTCGCCCATCGGGTTGCCGGATGTTCCGGGGTGGTCGCCTGTGCAGCCAAAGGGCATTGTGCCTTGGGCGCCACGATATGCGGGCGCAGATCATCTCGTCATCGGGCATTATGCTGACGGCAAAGGGCATATCGTCGATCTCGCCATCGTTCTTTACGCTTCGCAGGCAGAAGGACGGGAGATCATTGGTTACGGCCAAGGCGCGGCAGGGCTTGACGCCGACCGCTGGGTCTGGTCCTCGGCAGGTCCGATGATTGACACTGCTCGAACCGAATATGTAACCGCGCCCGGTGCCGTCCGCCGCTTGGCTGCGACATGGTTTGTGGCGGGCGGACGTGTGACGGGCTCGCCGGTTCGGGTGAAGCTCGACACCATGGTGTCACGCCTTGTCGGTCGTGATCAGGCTGTGGCAGCTGTCATCGTGTCGGCGCAGGACCGGGAAGGTCTCCCGGCAGAGGCGACCGTGCGCGCCTTTGCAAAGAGCCTTAGCAGCCCTGACAAGGTGGCGGCGCGCGCTATCGCAGAAGCGCGCCGATAAACCATGTGCGGCATCGCAGGCCTTTTTCATCTGGAGACGGCAAAGCCGGTTGCCGAAGCGCGTGTGCGGGCAATGGCGGATGCACAGGCACATCGTGGCCCGGATGGCTCGGGTGTCTGGACAGCGCCGGGGGTCGGCTTGGGGCATCGGCGCCTTTCGATCATCGACGTCGCGGGCAGTCCACAGCCGATGCACGGGGCAGACGGGCAGCTTTCGATCATCTTCAATGGCGAGATCTACAATTTTCAGGAATTGCGTGAAGAGCTGAAGCGTCTCGGCCATATCTTCACGACATCGGGCGACACAGAGGTCATCCTCCACGGCTATCGGCAATGGGGTCCGCAGGTTTTGCCCCGGCTGAACGGGATGTTCGCCTTTGCGATCCATGACGCACGCACGCAGCAGTTGTTCCTCGCCCGTGACCGCTTTGGCGTGAAGCCGCTTCACTATATGATGTTGGCAGATGGCAGTGTCGCGTTTTCATCCGAACTCAAAGGCCTACTCGCCAATCCCGCAGTCCGGCGGGAGCCCGATGTCCGTGCGGTCGAGGACTATATGGCGTTTGGCTATGTCCCCGATGATGCCTGCATCGTGGCCGGTGTGCAGAAGCTTCCCGCAGGTAGCTTCCTGATGCTGTCCCGCGGCAAACCACTGCCGCAGCCGTCCATCTGGTGGGACGTGGATTTCAGCGAGCGGACCAATGCATCTATGGGGTCGTTGCAAGAAGAACTGCGCCACTTGCTTCATGACGCCGTCGCATCGCGCATGGTGGCGGACGTGCCGTTGGGTGCGTTTCTTTCGGGCGGTGTCGATAGCTCAACCGTGGTTGCCTTCATGGCGGAGATCAGCGCGAAACCTGTTGAGACTTGCTCCATCGGCTTTGATGTCGGGGCGCTGGACGAAACCCAGTTTGCGGACCGCGTGGCGGCCCGGTTCGGCACCCATCACCGCAAGCGGACTGTTGCGTCTGATGATTTCGCGGCGATCAACATTCTCTCCGACGCCTTTGACGAACCTTTTGCCGATGCCTCGGCCCTGCCGACCTGGCGGGTCTGCCAGCTGGCGCGGGAAACAGTGACGGTGGCTTTGTCCGGTGACGGCGCAGACGAAGCCTTTGCCGGATACCGGCGTCATAAGTTCCAGCATGCCGAAGAGCGGATGCGCGGGCTCATCCCGGCCGGTTTGCGCCAAGGCGTCTTTGGCGCGCTTGGCCGTCATTATCCCAAGGCGGATTGGGCACCGCGCTTTCTCCGCGCAAAGTCGACCTTCCAGTCGCTCGCCCGAAATGGGGGAGAGGCTTATGCACGGTCGGTGGGTGTGACCCTGCCGGAACAGCGCTCCGGCCTGTTTAGCGGTGCATTTCGCCAGAGCCTTTCCGGGCATCGGGCGGAAGATCGCTACGTCACCGCTATGGCCAATGCGCCAGCCCGTGAGGCGCTGGATCGGGCGCAATATGCCGACATGAAGATATGGCTGCCAGGAGACATTCTCACCAAGGTGGATCGCACCAGCATGAATGTGAGCCTAGAGGCGCGGGAGCCGCTGCTCGACTACAACCTCATCGAATTCGCAGCGCGTCTGCCGGTCTCGCTCCGTCTGAGTGGTGGGGAAGGGAAGTGGCTCCTCAAAAAGACGATGGAAGGTCATCTGCCCGATGACATTCTCTATCGTCAGAAAATGGGCTTTGTGACGCCAATCTCGGCTTGGTTCAAAGGCCCGCTGGCAACAGAGGCGGCTGATCTGGCGACCAGCTCTACATTGGCAGAAACCGGCTGGTTCGATTCCGCCATCATCGCCAAGGCGGCACGTGACCATAAGGCCGGGCTGGCCGACAATGGCCGACTTTTGTGGCAGTTAGTCATGCTTGAAAAGTCGGTGAAACGCCTGTTTGGCTAGGCGCGTTCAGCCACCCGTACGCGTTAGTGCGTCCATAACCGATTTCCAGAAAAGGCGGCGCTTGCTGAACATGCGTGTCCGCCTGAGTTCTGTGTCGCAGACAGTCTCCGCATTGCCCCCATGGCGATCACGCAGACGCATTGCCTCCACCCGCGCTTCCCGGGACAGTCCTGCCCGAACATCTTGAGATATAAACATTTACAAAACTATTCCCGCCGAATCGGAGACGGTCTATGCCGAAATGGTTTCAATATGGCGACAATAAATGTGTCTATTAATTGGGATAGGTTGCCTCAACGAAATAGAGGCCGTCAGGCGGCGCATTGAAGCCGAGGGCAGTCCTATTTTTGGCGTCGAGCGCTGCTTTCAAATCGTCCGCAGACCATTTGCCTTCTCCAACAAGCACAAGGCAACCAACCATGGAACGGACCTGATGGTGCAGGAAAGAGCGCGCGGCGACCTCAACTTCAAGCTCCTCGCCAAAGCGGCGGACGACCAGGCGGTCGATGGATTTGATGGGGCTGGCGGACTGACAGTGGACCGACCGGAAGGTCGTGAAATCATGCGTACCGACAAAAATTTGTGCGGCATTGTGCATGGCTTCATGGTCCAGTGACGGCACAACCCGCCATGCCCGACCCTGATCCAGCGCCAGTGGCGCCCGACGGTTCACGATCCGGTAGATATAACGGCGCCCCGTGCAGGAAAACCGGGCATGCCAATCATCTGAAACGACGGTGCAATCCAGAATGGAGATGGGCTGTGGGCGCATCACCGCGTTCAGGGCTTCCATGAGGCGGAAAGGCGTCATCTCTTTGGTGATGTTGAGATGCGCGACCATGGCTTCGGCATGAACGCCGGCATCGGTTCGGCCCGCGGCGTAAACAACAACGTCTTCCCCGGTTACTTTCTTTGCCGCGTCTTCAATAGCGGCCTGCACGCTGGAGCCGTGCGCCTGCCGCTGCCAGCCCATGAAGGGCCGCCCATCAAACTCCACCGTCAGTCGAAAACGCGTCACGACAGGATAGACCACTGCGGAATCGCAAAACCGCGCAGCAGTTCAGCTGGCGTCATGGCGGATTTTCCTGCCCGCTGAATGAGGGAGGGCCTTACGGCACCTGTCCCACAGCCAATCGTCAACTGGTCGTCAATCACCGTGCCTGCAGGTCCAGTCTCGTTCAGCACTTGAGTTGAGAGGATACGGAAGCGTTCATCCCCAAACTCAAAAAATGCGCCCGGGGCTGGGGCCAAGGCGCGGATTTGGCGCTCCACCGCTTCGGCGGCCTGCTGGAAATCGATCCGGCTTTCCGCCTTGTCGATTTTCGCGGCATAGGTGACACCTGTATCCGGTTGATCGACGGGAGGATGGGCTGACAAATAGCCCAGAACCGTCACGAGCAGCTCCGCCCCCAAATGTGCGAGTTCATCCGTCAGTTCGCCCGCCGTTTTCCCGTCAATACCGGTGTGCACCTTGACCAGCATCGGGCCGGTATCTAGCCCAGCCTCCATCTGCATGATCGTGACGCCGGTTTCTATGTCTCCCGCAAGGATCGCGCGTTGGATGGGCGCTGCCCCACGCCAGCGGGGCAGGAGCGAGGCGTGGACATTCACACAGCCTAGTTTCGGCGCATCTAGAATGACCTGGGGGAGAATCAGCCCATAGGCCGCGACCACGGCAATATCGGCTTCCAATTCGGCAAAGGCTGACTGCTCTTCCGGCAGCTTGAGAGAAGCAGGGGTCCGCACATCCAGGCCCAGCTCTTCCGCGCGCTTGTGTACAGGCGTCGGGGAAAGCGTTTTGCCACGTCCGGCCCGCCGTGGTGGCTGGGAATAAACGGCGCAGATGTCGTGCCCTGCCGCCGCCAAAGCGTTCAGCGTTGGAACCGCAAAATCGGGGGTGCCCATGAAGATGATCCGCATGATCTTCTCCAAGCCCTTGGCAAGGCACATTGCAAGCCCCTATCAGCATCATCATGGCATCGCCCGAGATAGATCGACTGACACAGGCGCTGGCGCGCTTGCCCGGCCTTGGCCCGCGTTCGGCGCGGCGTGCCGTGCTGTATCTGCTAAAAAAACGGGAAGGGGCTATGGTTCCGCTGCTCGAAGCGCTCGCGCTGGTGAACGAGAAACTTTCGACCTGCGGCGTGTGCGGTAATGTCGACACGACCGACCCGTGCGGCATTTGCCGCGACGTGCGGCGGGACAGCCGCATGCTCTGCGTGGTGGAGGACGTGCCGGACCTTTGGGCGCTGGAACGCTCTCGCCTGTTTCCCGGTAAATTCCATGTTCTGGGTGGCCGGCTGTCTGCGCTGGAGGGCGTGCGGCCGGAGGATTTGAACATCGCGCCTCTCCTCGCCCGGATTGCCGAGGGGGGTATTGATGAGGTTGTGTTGGCGATGAATGCCACGCTGGAAGGGCAGACAACGGCGCACTACATCGCGGAAAAGTTGGAAACATCTCCGGTTCGGATCACACAATTGGCGCATGGCCTTCCCGTTGGCGGGGAACTCGACTATCTTGATGACGGCACATTGGCGCAGGCGCTGCGTGCCCGTCGGCCTGTGGCTTGACCATCAGCAACCCCATACCTAACTGAGCGACATGGCACTTCTTCCGATTATCGAAACACCCGATCCGCGCCTCAAGGCGATTTCTGCGCCCGTTGAAAAGGTGGATGACGATCTGCGCGTGTTCATCGCCGACATGTTCGAGACGATGTACGACGCGCCGGGCATTGGTCTTGCCGCCATTCAGGTCGGTCTCGCCAAGCGTGTTCTTGTTATCGATCTTCAGGACAAAGATGAGGAAACGGGCGAAACCATCAAGGATCCAAGGGTTTTCATCAATCCTGAGATCCTTGAAGAATCCGAAGAGTTGAGCGTTTACAGCGAAGGCTGCCTGTCGGTGCCGGAGCAATATGCCGATGTTGCCCGCCCGGCGGTGATCAAGGCCAAGTGGCTCGATGCCGACGGAAAAGAGCATGTCGAGCAGATTGACGGGCTGCTGGCCACCTGTCTTCAGCATGAGATGGACCATCTGAACGGCATCCTCTTCATCGACCGCTTGTCGAAGCTGAAGCGCGACATTGTCCTCAAGAAGCTCGCAAAGGCGCGCAAAATGGCGGCCTGACCGCCAAATTAGGGCGCCTTGTCGCACGGCTTCAAAACGGCTTCCAATGTAGGATTGTTCGTTCTATGTTCCGCACATCATGGCGGGAACTTCGATGCAATATTTGGGAATTCTGCTGCTCGGTCTAGTTCTGGGTGGCGTGGTTGGTTGGCTGTTTGCGGGCCGCGCAACTGCGGGGCTGCAGGCCGAGCGCGATGCCGCGCGGACTGAACGGGACCGGGTTGAGACCGACTTCAAGGCGGCGATCGTCGATCTCGAAGCTGCTCTTACCGAACGCAATTCCCTCAACGCCCAACTCGCAGGGGCAACGGCAGAGCACAAAGCGCGCGAAGAAGCGCATGAGGCGCAACTGCGCTCTTTGCAGGACGCCAAAGAGGCACTGTCGGCGCAGTTCAGCGAAGTGGGGGGCAAACTCCTCGAATCGGCCCAAAAGCAGTTCTTGGAACGTGCAGAGGCGCGGTTCCGGCAGTCCGAGGAAACGTCCGGTCAGGGTCTGAAGGCGCTTTTGCAGCCGGTGCATGAGCGTCTTCAGAAATATGAAGAGCAAGTGACCAAGGTTGAAACCGAACGGCGCAATGCCTTTGGGCTTCTCGAGGGACAGATCACGGAGATGCGCAAAGGCACCGAACGGGTGTCGAGTGAGGCGGCAAAGCTGGTCAATGCGCTCCGCAATGCGCCCAAAGCGCGCGGTCGCTGGGGTGAACAGCAGTTGCGCAACGTGCTCGAAAGCTGCGGTTTATCCGACCATGTCGACTTTGCGACCGAAGTCAGCGTGTCAGATGGGGAGGGTGGTCGCCTGCGCCCTGATGTTATTGTGCGGGTGCCGGGCGGCAATTCGCTCGTGATCGACGCCAAGGTGTCGCTCAATGCCTATCAGGACGCGTTTGGCGCTGTGGATGAGCGGGAGCGGGAAATTCATTTGGCCGCACACGCCGCCGCCATGAAGGCGCACGTCAACACGCTCGGCGCCAAGGCCTATTGGAGCCAGTTTGATGACGCACCCGATTACGTGATTATGTTCGTGCCCGGTGAGCATTTCCTGACCGCAGCTTTGGAGCAGGATAGTCAACTTTGGGATTATGCTTTTGATCGCAAGGTCTTATTGGCGACACCTACGAACTTGATTGCAATTGCCCGGACGGTTTCTGCTGTGTGGAAACAGGAGAAGATGGCCGGCCAAGCGCGCGAAATCGCCGAACTCGGTCGCGAGCTATATTCGCGGCTGGCGACGATGGGTGGCCATGTCAGTCGCGTCGGCAAGAACCTCGACACCGCCGTCAACGCCTATAACCAGATGGTCGGCAGCCTTGAAAGTCAGGTGATGAGTTCGGCCCACAAATTTGAGAAACTCGGCATCGATACGGGGGCTAAATCCATTGAGGCGCTGCCGATTGTGGAGGGTCATTCGCGACCGCTGGTGAAGCTGGTGGCGAATTCTGGCGAGAACGATCCAGCTTAGCGCCTCCGCAACTGGTTTAAAATTTCATAGGCCATCACCGAGGTTGCCACAGCCGCATTGAGGCTATCGGCCTTGCCCATCATCGGCATTTTAACGAGCAGGTCGCAGTCCGCCTCATAGGCGTCCGGAAGGCCCTGCGACTCATTGCCGACGAGCAGGAATACCGGCGGTGTGTAGGCCGGGTCCTGATAGTCATTGTCCGTGTTTAGGCTGGTGCCAACCAATTGGCCCGGTCCCTGACGCAGCCATGCGATGAATTCCGGCCAGCTGGCCTTGCTGATGGACTGAGTGAACAGCGCCCCCATGCTCGCACGGACCGCTTCGACGGAGAACGGGTCGGTGCAGTCGTCAATGAGGATCAACCCGCCCGCGCCCACGGCATCGCCCGTGCGCAGGATGGTGCCAAGATTGCCAGGGTCGCGCAGACGTTCCGCAACCATCCAGATGGGTGCTGTCGCCCGGTCAATATCTGCAAGCGGCGTCCAGTGTTCGGGATAAATGCCAATGACGGCCCCCGGGTTGTCCTTGCCCGATATCTTGGAAAGAATGTCGCGCGGCGTAACGAACACTTCGCCGCCATGGGCCTTAGTTGCGGCCACCAGCGTTTCGACGAGCGGATGCCGCGCGCTTTCGGATGAAAACCAGAGCATGTCGGGCGCCCGGCCTGCGTCGAGTGCCTCGGTGAGGATGCGTAGACCTTCAGCAAGGAACAGACCTTCTTCGCGGCGACCCTTTTTGTCTCGCAGCGAGCGGACCCGCTTGACGAGAGGGTTTGAAAATCCGGTAATTTCGCGGAACATTGCGGCTTATTCAGCCTCGTGAAAACGGGCTTCGACAAGCTCTGCGAGCGCCTGAACGGCCTGTTCTGCGCCGTCTCCCGATGCGCTAATGACGATTTCATCGCCGAGCGCCGCGCCCAACATCATCAGGCCCATGATTGATGTCCCGACAACACTCGATCCGTCTTTTTCGACGTGAACCTGAGCTGTCTGCCCGGACGCCATCGTCACAAATTTCGCACTGGCCCGGGCGTGTAGACCCCGCACATTGCAGATTTGGACGGTGCGGCTGACGTTCATGCCGCTTGTTCGCCAAGCACTTCAGAGGCGACGGAGATGTATTTGCGACCGGCTTCACGCGCGGCGGCGACCGCTTCGACCACTTTCATGCGGCGGCGCGCGCTTTCCAGCCGGATAAGCATGGGCAGATTGATACCGGCAATGACTTCAACCCGGCCGACATCCATTAGCGAAATAGCGAGGTTGGAAGGGGTGCCGCCGAACAGATCGGTCAGGACGATCACGCCACTGCCGCTGTCCACTTTGGCGATGGCGGCGGCGATGTCGGCGCGGCGCGCCTCCATGTCATCTTCCGGGCCGATGCAGATCGCCTCAATGGCTGTTTGCGGACCCACCACATGTTCCATGGCCGTCACGAACTCGGTGGCGAGCCGTCCATGCGTTACAAGCACAAGACCAATCATCAACTACCCCGTCTTCAATATCGCCTACGCGTTTACAACTTTATACCCGTGTGACCGGTTCTTCCGTTCCGTCCCCCACGTCGCGGTGGGAAAGCGTAGGAGCAAAGCCTGCGCTCGCCAAGTGGGCCGCGACTCGTTCTGCGACATGCACAGACCGGTGGCGGCCGCCCGTACACCCAAAAGCAATTGTGACATAGGCCTTTCCTTCGGCCTTGTATCGGGGCAGCAGCGTCAGCAGCAGCCCTTCAATGCGCGACACCGCATCCTCATAAGCCGGGTCGGATCGGACATAATCGCTGACCAGCGCATCGCGTCCGGTCAAGTGTCGCAAGTCTTCCACCCAATAGGGGTTCTGCAGAAACCGCATGTCAAAAACGAGGTCGGCATTACGCGGCAAGCCTCGCGAAAAGCCGAAGGACAATATGGCAAGGCTCATCCCTGCATTGCCCCAGTCGCTGAACCGGGTGCGGATTTCCTGCTTCAGATCGTTGGTCGTGCTGGACGTTGTGTCGACGACATGGGCCGCCCATTGCCGCAAGGGCGCCACCAATTCGCGTTCCCGCGCAATGCCGTCGGCAGCGGGGCGATCAAGTGCGAGCGGATGGCGCCTGCGCGTCTCGGAATAACGGCGTTCCAGTTCGGCACCGGAACAGTCCATAAAAAGTACGGAAATGTTGTTTTCGCGGCGCTCATTCATGGATTTGACGCGATCGATGATGGCTTGTGCGCCAAATCCGCGCGTGCGGCTGTCAATGCCAAGGGCGAGCGGGCGTTCATTTGATATGCCGGCAGGTGCCTCTGTGGCGAGCAGACGGTCGAGCAGTTGGAAGGGGAGGTTGTCCACGACTTCCCAGCCCATGTCCTCAAGCGTGTTGAGTACAGTCGATTTGCCGGCGCCCGACATGCCCGTCACAAGCAGAATGCGGTCCGGACGTCTCTGCTTCATGTCGTGCCAACTCCTTGTGAAAGCGCGAGCTCAATCTTGATCGGCGCGGAGGCTCTATGGGGTGCAAGCCTCAGAAGCGGAAGAGAAATTCCTTCCAGAGTTTCGGTCGTGGCATCCGGAAGACGATCCTCGTCATCGACTAAGCGCACGATGAGCGTAACGACGGTTTCCCGCTGGGCCGGGACGTCGCAAATGCCGACACCTCGGACTTCCAGCTTGCCGAACAGGGGTCCGGGTGTTGCGGCGATCAGCGTTCCGCCTTCAGGGCGCACGGCCACCTGATCATCGCTTACGAGCTTTGCACCCCGGTCAATCAGGCGCAAAGCGAGGTCTGACTTGCCACTACCTGAGGGGCCAAGGAGGAGCACCCCTCCTGCGTCTGTTGCGACGCAGGTCGCATGGATATGTCGGGTGCCGCTCATTGCGTTGCAGCCGCAAGCGTGACGACAAAGACGGCGCCCTGCTGCGCATCTGCCCGATCGCGCAAGATGAGGCTGCCGTCATGGCCAGATATGATGGTGCGTGCGATGGCCAGACCTAGTCCGGAGTGCTTGCCAAACGCTTCCCCCTCGGGACGCAGGCTATGGAAACGCTCAAAAATCTGGTCGCGCGCATGTTCCGGCACGCCGGGGCCTGCATCCTCCACGGTTGCAATGACGGCGTCACCTGATCGCGTGGCTGAGATCCGCACGACGCCGCCCGATGGTGAAAATGACACCGCATTATCGATGAGATTGTCAAACACGCGCATAAGCCCGCCTTTGTCGCCCATAACACGCGTGGATCCGCGTTGCGGGCGGGCAAAGGCAATGCGCACGTCGCGGTTGGCAGACCTCGATTCCCGCTCCTTAAGGATGGTTTCAAGCATGGCGCCAATATCAACAACGTCAAACCGCGTGCGGGTCAATTGAGCGTCCAAACGCGACGCTTCGGAAATGTCCGTGATCAGTCGATCAAGGCGACGGACATCGTCGGTGGCGACCTGCATCAACTGGATGCGTAACTTTTCATCCGTGACGCGCTCTAGGCCTTGAACGGCGGAGGCCAGAGAGGCGAGGGGATTCTTCAATTCGTGCGACACGTCAGCGGCAAAGGCTTCGGTCGCGTCAATTCGCGCACGCAGGGTCTCCGTCATGTCAGCGAGGGATCGCGCCAGATGACCGATCTCATCGCTGCGGAACGGCAACCGGGGGATTACGACCTCGCGTGCTCGGCCAAGCCGCACGCGCTCCGCCGCGATCGCCAGGAAGCGGAGCGGCCGTACGATGGTCCGCGCAAGGAATAGGGACAAGAGAATAGAGGCAAGGGCTGCGGTGCCGACGATCAGGGCTAATTGCCCACGATCCGCGCGCGCAAGCCTGCGGATGTCGCGGACATTCCTGTCGATGACGATGCGCGTGCCGCCGCGCGCTGGCAGCAGAGCCGCGGTGGAGACGATATGCGTCCGGTCCTCGGTTAGCCAAATCTGTTGGCCTCGGTCTAGCGGTGGCCCAAAGCCTGGGAACCGAGGAATAGAGCGGGCACGGACAATCGCATCAATGCCATCATCCAGCAAGGCTGCAGCCCGGCGTTCCAAGCCTTCCTGTGCTGGGTTGCCGATGGTGATGTTGGGCGGCTGACCGACCCAACTGTCGGCCATGATCTGCTGATTGGGGTCGACAACACGAATCCGCGCGCCAATGGCCCGCCCAATGCGCCGCGCTTCCAAGGGCATCCGGTTTGATGGAACCTGCGCAAAAACAGTTGCGAGCAACCTTACCTGTTCAACAGATTGTGTCAGGCGCTCCTCAATCAGTCGTTCCCGGATGACATCGAGATAAAGGAGGCTGCCCGCCAGCAGGATGATGGGCAGAAAATTGACAGCCAGAATCCGCCGCGTGAGCGACATCCGCCCCGACCAACGCAGCGTCATGCCGGTTGGGTCAATTTTCGGAGAATCTGTATCCGGCGCCATATAGGGTATCTATCGCATCAAATTCGGCGTCGGCCTGACGGAATTTGCGACGCAGACGTTTGATGTGGCTGTCTATGGTCCGATCATCGACATAAACGTCATCCTGATAAGCGGCATCCATGAGCTGATTGCGCGATTTGACGACATCAGGGCGTTGGGCGAGAGCCTCCAATATCATAAACTCGGTGACGGTAAGTGCCACGTCCTTGCCACCCCAACGGACGCGGTGGCGGGAGGGGTCCATTTGCAGACGCCCCCGGACCATAATCTCGGCATCGCCATCACCGGTGCCATCGTCAGGAGTTGCCTTGGCATAGGCGACCCGGCGAAGAATCGCGCGGATGCGGGCAATCAGCAGTCGCTGGGAGAATGGCTTTGCGATGTAATCGTCTGCCCCGAGGGCGAGCCCCATGGCTTCGTCAATTTCATCATCCTTCGACGTCAGGAAAATAACGGGCAGGGTAGATTTTTCGCGCAGCTGACGCAGCAATTCCAACCCATCCATGCGCGGCATCTTGATATCGAAGACGCCAAGGTCAGGCGGATTTTCGATGAGGGCCTTCAAGGCGGTCTCCCCATCGGTGTAAAGACGCGTCCTAAATCCTTCAGACTGAAGGGCAATTGAGACGGACGTCAAAATGTTCCGATCGTCGTCGACGAGCGCGATGGTCGCGTCCATTAAAGCTTACCTGAATCGCGCAGCATGAAATCTTCTCTAGGAACAATCGATGTTAACGGCAATCTCAGGCGATAAACGCGTTTGCTCTGCTTGACGCTGCGGACTGCCGCGTTTAGGCGCCCTGCGAGTTTTCTACACAATTCGGAGATAAAATCCGTGGCTGACCGCGTCCCCGCTTTCACCCTTGCCAATCAGGGCCTGCATACGAATGCGGCACTTCACTGGAATCTCCTGACCCCCACGCTGGTGGAAGAAGCCATTCGCCGTAATGAAGGCGTGCTGGCGGCAGATGGCCCGCTGGTCGTTGAAACCGGCAAGCACACGGGGCGTTCTGCCAAGGACAAGTATATCGTCAAGGATGCCGAAACCGCCGATACGGTGTGGTGGGGCAAGACGAACGTGCCGATGGACCCCGCGCACTTCGCCGCCCTGAAGGAAGACTTCCTAGCTGAAGTCGCAGGCCGCGGTGACTTGTTCGTGGCTGACCTGTTTGGCGGGTCACAGCCGGAACATCGCGTCAATGTGCGCGTCATCAATGAACTGGCTTGGCATAACTTGTTCATCCGCACGCTGCTTGTTCGTCCATCGGACGCGGAACTGGCGAGCTTCGTTCCCGAATATACAATCATTGATTTGCCCACCTTCCGGGCTGATCCTGCGCGTCATGGTTGCCGCAGTGAGACGGTCGTTGCCGTCAACTTCACTGAAAAGCTGATCCTCATCGGCGGCACGGCCTATGCCGGTGAAATGAAGAAGTCGGTCTTCGGCATCCTCAACTATCTCCTCCCGACGCGTGGCGTTATGCCGATGCACTGTTCGGCCAATATTGGCGCGAATGGCGATACGGCGGTGTTCTTCGGCCTTTCGGGCACGGGCAAAACCACACTTTCTGCAGATGCAAGCCGCACGCTGATCGGCGATGACGAGCATGGCTGGTCAGATACGGCAGTCTTCAACTTTGAAGGCGGCTGCTATGCAAAGATGATCCGCCTGTCGGCAGAGGCAGAACCCGAAATCTTCGCAACGACGAAGCGTTTCGGTACGGTCCTTGAGAATGTGGTGATTGACCCGGTGACGCGTCAGCTCGACTTTGACGATAACAGCCTGGCTGAAAACAGCCGTGGGTCGTATCCGATCGATTTCATCCCGAATGCGTCGGCCGAAAATATGGGCCCTGTGCCCAAGAACATCATCATGCTGACAGCGGATGCCTATGGCGTTCTGCCTCCGATTGCGAAGCTGACGCCGGATCAGGCTATGTATCACTTCCTGTCGGGCTACACGGCCCGCGTGGCCGGTACAGAAATCGGCGTGACGGAGCCGGAAGCGACCTTCTCCACCTGCTTTGGCGCGCCCTTCATGCCCCGCCACCCGAGCATCTATGGCAACCTGCTGAAGGAGCGCATTGCAAAGGGCAACGTGACCTGCTGGCTGGTCAACACCGGCTGGACCGGCGGCAAGGCCACGATGCCGGGCATCAGCCGCATGCCGATCAAGGCGACGCGCGCGCTGCTCAACGCAGCGCTCGATGGCAGCCTGAACGCGGTCGAGTTTGCCAAGGATCCGAACTTTGGGTTCGACGTGCCGGTCGCAGTGCCGGGTGTGGACACCAAGCTGCTCAATCCGCGCGATGCCTGGGAAGACAAGGCGCAGTATGACGCAACGGCGCGGACGCTCGTCCAGCAGTTCGTTGATAACTTCGCTCAGTTTGAAGATCATGTCGACGAAGGCGTGAAACAGGCGGCGCCCAAAGCCGCTTAATGCATGGTTGATCCGGGCTCCCTGAGTAAGGGCGCCCGGTTCCCATATCCCAATTAGACGGATTGCCGGTGGGCGATCTCAGAATGAGTCGCTGGCCGAGTCGCTGCGCGCCGCACATTTGTGGTGTGGTGGACGTCATTTTATCGGTATCTACGAAGATCTTCATCCAAAAGGCTTTTCTTCAAAGCTGCACAGCGGCGCTCTGTTGGGCCCGACATTTGACTTTGGTTTGCCGTAAAACTGCGGTTAGCCTCACGACGTCATGTGGTGATGGAGAATAATCATGGGTCTTCTGGATGGAATTTTGGGCCAACTAGGTGGTGCGGATCAGATCGGCAAACTCGCCGGTCAGTTTGGCATAAGTGAAGAACAAGTTCAGACGGCAATGGCTGCGCTTGGTCAGGCACATGCCGAGCCGGGCGACACGGTCGCGAGCGCCGCCGCGGCGACGGGGCTGTCGGCAGATACGCTGCAAGGCCTGCTGGGCCAGATTGGCGGCGAAGGCGCGCTCGACAAGATTTCAGGGATGATCGACCGTGATGGTGACGGTAATCCTGTGAACGACATCATGGGTATGGCTGGAAAACTATTCGGCCGTTGAGGTGAGCTATCCGCAGTGGTCCACCTGAAGGGCCGCGCGGCGACTGGATTTATGACGGGCCCGTGCACCGATCGGTGTTTCGGGTCCGTTTGTTTTGAGTACCCTCCAATTGCATGATGTTGCCGTCTCAGGAATTATCCGCCAAGTCGTTTCTATGGATATAACCAACACTCTGCCGCCGCGTTCGGCCCTTTATATGCCCGCTTCCAATGCCCGCGCGATTGAAAAGGCGCGTGATTTGCCGGCTGATATGATCATCCTTGATCTCGAGGATGCCGTGCCACTTGGCATGAAGGATGAAGCGCGTATGGCGGCCCGAGCGGCAGCAGAGACGGGCTTTGGGGGCAGATTGCTGGCCATCCGTATCAACGGCGTCGGAAGTGCCCCGCACATGAACGACGTCGTGATTGTGAAACAGTCAGCTTGCGACATTGTGGTTGTACCAAAGGTGGAATCGGCAGAGGTCGCCGCAGATTTGGTCGAGCGGCTTCGTAAACCCATCATCGTCATGATCGAAACGCCGCGTGGCGTGCTGCATGCGTCTGAAATTTGTGCCGTGGACGGCGTGGTCGGGGTGTTCGTTGGGGCGAACGATCTCGCCAATGAGTTGCGGCTGCCACCAAATGCACCGCGCGCCGCGTTGACCATGGCGTTGCAGTCGATCGTGCTGTCGGCCCGCGCGGCAGGGATTTGGGTGTTCGACTCGGTCTATAATGACCTCAACAATGCTGAGGGCCTTGCGGCAGAATGCGCCGAGGGGCGGATGATGGGCTTTGACGGGAAGACGCTGATCCATCCGAACCAGATCCTCGCTGCCAACGCCGCTTTTTCGCCGTCAGAGCCTGAAATAGAAGATGCCCGCGCGCTTGTGGCTGCGGCTTCAGGGGGAGCAGAACGCTTCCGAGATCGCATGATCGAGACCATGCATGTCGACGCCGCCAGACGGATTTTGGCCCGGCTGGCGGCCGACTAAACTTACTTCTGCGCCATCAGCCAGGTGATGAGTTCTTTACGCTTTGCAGCGTCGGCGATGCCCGCAAATGACATTTTGGTGCCGGGAACCGCTGCACGCGGGTTGGTCAGATATTTGTCGAGGGTGGCTTCATCCCAGACAAGGCCTGACGCCTTCATGGCCGGCGAGAATGCATAGTCCTTTATGTCGCCGGCTTTGGTTCCGGCTACACCCCAAAGATTGGGTCCCAAACCATGCGGCGCGTCCTTCACAACGGTGTGGCATGCAGCGCATTGCCCCCATGCGGCGGGACGCGCATCAGCTGATGCGGTTTCTGTGCCGGTCACGCTGCTTTCGGTAGCGGGCTCATCGGCGGGTTTTGATCCGCAGGCCGACAAAAGGGCCAAAGCGGCAAGTGCTGAGAACGTCTTCATGCGTCGATCACCTCTTCATCTACCCGTGCCGCGTTTTCCTGAATGAACTGGAAACGGTGTTCGGGATTTTTTCCCATCAACCGGTCGACCAGATCACGGACACCGGCACGCTCCTCATATTCCTGCGGCAACGTCACGCGAATAAGCGAACGTGACGCAGGGTCCATTGTCGTCTCCTTCAACTGCCCGGGGTTCATTTCCCCAAGACCTTTAAAGCGACCGACATCGACCTTTTTACCTTTGAATTCATTGGCTTCAATCTCCGCCCGATGGGCGTCATCGCGGGCGTAGATCGATTTTGCGCCTACGGTGAGGCGATAGAGTGGCGGCTGGGCGATGTACAAATGCCCCTGACGCACGACTTCTGCCATTTCCTGAAAGAAGAACGTCATCAGCAGGGTCGCGATATGCGCGCCATCGACGTCGGCGTCAGTCATGATGATGATGCGTTCATAACGCAGCAGATCCGGGTTGCACTCTTTGCGCATCCCGCAGCCCATGGCCTGCGCGAGATCTGCAATTTCGCTGTTCGCGCGGATTTTATCTGATGATGCAGATGCGACGTTGAGGATCTTGCCACGAATCGGAAGGATCGCCTGCGTCTTGCGGTTGCGCGCCTGTTTGGCCGAGCCGCCAGCGCTATCGCCTTCGACGATAAAGAGTTCGGTGCTTTCCGGACCGTCTTCTGAGCAGTCGGTCAATTTCCCGGGAAGTCTAAGCTTTCGGGCTGAAGTTGCTGTTTTTCTTTTAATTTCTTTCTCAGCTTTGCGCCGCAGACGATCATCCATGCGATCGAGCACAAAGCCGAGCAGCGCTTTGCCGCGCTCCATATTGTCGGCGAGGAAATGATCCAAGTGATCACGCACAGCGTTCTCAACCAGCCGGGCGGCTTCTGGTGAGGTGAGCCGGTCCTTGGTCTGGCTTTGGAACTGGGGTTCCCGGATGAACACCGAAAGCATGACTTCCGATCCGGTGATGATGTCCTCCGCCTGAAGCCCTTCGGCCTTTTTTTGGCCGACAAGAGCGCCGAACGCCCGGATTCCCTTCACGATGGCCGCGCGAAGCCCTGCTTCATGCGTGCCGCCATCCGGCGTGGGAATGGTGTTGCAATAATAGCTGTAGCTGCCTTCAGACCAAAGCGGCCAAGACACGGCCCATTCGACGCGACCCTGTTCTTCAGGGAAGTCCTGATTACCTGCGAAGAAGTCTGCCGTGACGCATTCCCGGTCGCCCACTTGCTCGCGCAGATGGTCGGCAAGGCCGCCGGGAAATTGGAATACGGCCTCGGTCGGTGTGTCATCAGAGATGAGTTCAGCCGCGCATTTCCAGCGGATTTCGACGCCTGCAAAGAGATAGGCCTTGGAACGGGCGAGCCGGAACAGGCGCGCCGGCTTGAAATTCATCTCACCGAAGATTTCGGTGTCGGGAGTGAAAGCAACGCTCGTCCCCCGGCGATTGTTGACGGGACCAAGCTTCTCAATCGGCGCAAGCGTCAGGCCTCTGGAAAAGCGCTGGCGGAACAATTCCTTGTTCCGTGCAACCTCAACCACCGTATCGCTCGACAGCGCATTGACGACGGAGACGCCAACGCCGTGCAGACCACCGGACGTGGCATAGGCTTTGCCATTGAACTTGCCGCCCGAATGGAGCGTGGAAAGGATGACTTCCAGTGCCGATTTGTCGGGAAACTTGGGGTGTGGATCAACAGGAATGCCGCGACCATTGTCTGTAATGGTCAGGCGGTTGCCCGGTTCCAGCAGGAGTTCGATGCGGTTTGCGTGCCCTGCAACGGCTTCGTCCATCGCATTGTCGAGGACTTCGGCGGCAAGATGATGGAAGGCGCGCTCATCAGTCCCGCCAATGTACATGCCCGGGCGACGCCGAACCGGTTCAAGGCCTTCAAGGACCTCGATCGACGATGCGTCGTAATTCCCAGGGACAGCGGACGTGGACGCAAACAGATCGTCGGACATGACGCCGCTATAGTGTGCCGCGAGTCACCCGCGCAAGTGCGTCGTGTGACTTATCCCCCGCTGGGTTTTGCACCCGGAACGGCAAAAGGAAGGGGCTTACGGTCGCGACGCGGCATTTGCGCCTGATAGGCCAAGCCGCAATGGTCGACGCAGTATGGAAAACCGGGGTTCACCTTTGTACCGCAAAAATGGAAGTCAGGCTCGCCAGGATGGCCCAGCGGCCATTTGCAGATCCGGTCATTGAGATCGAGCAGCGACGTCTTGTCCGAGATTTCGGGGCTTGGGCGCGCAGGCACCAATCGACGCGGCGGAGCGGGCGGCGGCGGAGAGCTCTGCTCGCCTGGGTTCTGACGCACAAATCCGCCGGGACCGATCGAGCGGATCGTCGGCGGCATTTGGTCTGGATTGGTTGAGCGCGGGGCAGAAGGCATGGCTGGCGCTGCTGCCGGTCGAGCGGGCGCAGGCTGTGCCTTTGCAACCGGTGCGGCAACAGGGGCTGCGGCGGGCGCCGGCTTTGTCCTTGGTGTCGCAGGCTTGCGGGCGGGTGCAACTTCCCCGTCATTTGCCTTTACAGGCGATGGACGCGATTGCAGGCCAAGGCGATGTGCCTTGCCGATCACGGCATTGCGGCTCACGCCTCCAAGCTCTTCTGCAATCTGGGATGCTGTCATCCCCTTGGTCCACATCGCTCTCAATTGTTCGATGCGTTCGTCGGTCCAGGACATTTGTTCACCACTTCAATCAAATAGGACTGTGCGCCACCCTTGCGGCAATCGGCTGCAGCCGATAGGCGATTAGGCAATGAACAGCGAGTCCGAAATTTTCATCCGCAGCGAACCCGGCGTTCCGTCGATCCGATCGGTCAACTGGGGAGGACTGCAAGCTCTCTATGTGAAGGAGGTGCGCCGATTTTTCAAGGTGCAGCTCCAAACCATATGGGCGCCTGCGCTCACGACCATGCTTTATCTGGTCATCTTCACCGTTGCCCTTGGTGGCGTGAAGCGTGAAGTGTTGGGCGCACCATTCGCGGATTTCCTGGCGCCGGGCCTCATCATCATGGGGATGATGCAGAATGCTTTTGCCAATTCCAGCTTCTCATTGCTTGTCGGTAAAATTCAGGGGACGATTGTCGATTATCTGATGCCGCCGCTCTCGACAGCCGAAGTTCTCTTCGGTTTAGCAGGTGCTGCGGTGACGCGCGCCGTATTTGTTGGCTTTGCGATCTGGCTTGCCATGCTGGTGTGGCCGGGCGTTCATGTCGGGCCAAAGCACATTTGGGCCATCGCATTGTTTGGCCTGCTCGGATCATCAATGCTGGCATTTTTGGGTGTTCTGACGTCGATATGGGCGGAAAAGTTTGATCATGCTGCGGCCGTGACCAACTTTGTCGTGGCGCCGCTCGCGCTGCTGTCAGGCACGTTCTATTCGGTGGACAAGCTGGCGCCGACATTCGCGGCGATCAGCCATGCCAATCCCTTCCACTATGCGATTTCCGGGTTCCGTTACGGTTTCATCGGTCAGGCGGACATACCTCTTGGGTTTGGGGTTGTCCTCCTGCTCGCGATCAACGTTGCCTTGGCGCTTCTTTGCTATGTACTCCTCAAAACCGGCTGGAAAATCAAAAGCTGAGAGGTGACGGCGGGGGTTGTCCGCGCATTTCTCCGTCTATATAAGCCTGTTTCGCTTGAAGGCGGCCCCAATAGGCCGCCTTTTTGTATTGCGGTTGAACAGGAGGCAGCAGCCATGACGATCACGCCCTTGATGCCGGTCTATCCCCGGTGCGGATTCCGCCCTGTGAAAGGGGAAGGGGCCTATCTCATCAGTGAGGATGGTCGTCGCGCGCTAGATTTCGCCAGCGGCATCGCCGTCAACCTGCTCGGCCATGGCCACCCGCACTTAACGAAGGCTATCGCGGATCAGGCGGCGACGCTGATGCACGTGTCTAACCTGTATGGCAGCCCGCAGGGTGAAGCCTTTGCGCAGCGTTTGGTCGACAACACATTCGCCGATACGCTGTTCATGACCAATTCCGGCGCGGAAGCGGTCGAATGCGCGATTAAGACGGCGCGTCGCTATCACCACGCCAAGGGCAATCCGCACAAGAACGTGCTCATCACGTTCAAGAACGCGTTCCACGGCCGCACCATGGCGACGATTTCGGCAACGGATCAGGAAAAGCTGCGCGACGGCTTTGCCCCGTTGCTCGAAGGCTTTGTCGTCGTTCCTTTTGATGATCTTGAGGCGGCGCTTGCTGCCGTTGACGAGAATACGGCAGGTTTCCTCGTGGAGCCGATACAGGGCGAGGGCGGTATCCGCCCAGCAAGCCCTGCCTTCCTTCAGGGCCTTCGCGATGTTTGCGATGAGAAGGACCTGATGCTGGTGTTCGACGAAGTTCAGTGTGGCGTTGCCCGGACCGGAACGCTCTATGCATATGAACAATATGGCGTCATCCCCGACATCTTGGCGTCAGCCAAGGGCATTGGTGGCGGTTTCCCCGTTGGTGCTTGTCTCGCAACGGAAAAGGCGGCTGCCGGTATGGTCGCGGGAACACATGGCAGCACCTATGGCGGTAACCCGCTGGCCTGTGCCGCTGGGATGGCGGTGCTCGACGTCATTTTGGAACCGGGCTTTCTGGAACAGGTGCGCGCAACGGGTGACCGCCTGCGTGCAAGCCTTGAACAGTTGATCCCCAACCATGACCAACTGTTTGACAGCGTTCGGGGCATGGGTTTGATGCTCGGCCTGAAGCTCAAGCATGATAGCCGCGCTTTTGTGGCGCATTTGCGGGACAATCATGGGCTTCTGGCCGTGGCAGCTGGTGACAATGTCGTCCGTATTTTGCCGCCGCTTAACATTGATGAAAGCCACATTGCGGAGTGCATTGAAAAGCTCTCTGCCGGAGCGGCCAGCTTTGCGCTGCCGAACGCGGCGTGACGCGGCACTTCCTCAATCTGTCTGACGCCGGCGGGGATGCCATTGCGGCGATCCTGAACGACGCGCTGGACCGGAAGGCCGCGCGCAAAGGCTGGCCGAAAGGGCGTCCGGATGCGGATGCGCCGCTGAAAGATCATACATTGGGCATGATCTTTGAGAAGAATTCGACGCGCACCCGGGTGAGCTTTGAAATGGCGATGCGGCAACTGGGCGGCGACGCCATGTTCATGGCGGCGGGCCAGATGCAGCTTGGGCGCGGAGAAACGGTTGCGGACACCTCACGGGTTCTCTCCCGTATGGTCGACGCCATTGTTATCCGCACGGACGACCATGCCAAGATCGAAGATCTGGCCGCCCACGCCGATGTGCCAGTGATTAACGGGCTGACGGATCTTTCGCACCCCTGCCAGATCGTGGCGGATTTGCTGACCCTGCTGGAGCATGGAAAGGCGCTTCCCGGCCTTGAAGTGGCTTGGCTGGGCGACGGAAACAACGTTCTTGCCTCGATTATTGAAGCAGCAGGCTTGCTGAAGTTCAATGTTCGGATCGGATGCCCCAAGGGCTATGAGCCCGATGCGGCATTCGTTGAACAAGCCCGCGCCGCTGGTGCGCGGATCGATATCGTTCATGATGCGGCAGAGGCGGTGGCGGGCGCAGACGTCGTGATCACTGACACATGGGTGTCGATGGGGCAGGACCATGCGCACAACAAGATTGCGGCGATGTTCCCGTTCCAAGTCAATGATGCGCTGATGGGGAAAGCGAAGACCGATGCGAAGTTTTTGCACTGCCTTCCCGCCCATCGCGGCGAAGAAGCGACGGATAGCGTTCTCGACGGCCCGCAGTCTGTGATCTGGGATGAGGCGGAAAACCGCATCCATGCCCAAAAGTCGATCCTGCTGTGGTCGTTCGGGCTTCTTGCATGAGCAATATCGACACTGTTCTTGGATTTACAATTCCCGGACGTAATGCGCGCGGTCGTGTTGTGCGTTTGGGGCCGGTGCTCGAGTCCATTCTTTCTGCACATGGCTATCCTCCCGCGATCGAGCGACTTCTCTCCGATGCATTGGTTCTGACCGCTCTGCTCGGCACCACCCTGCATGAAGGGGACGGGCAGATGACGATGCAGGCGCAAACCAAGGGCGGCGCTGTCGATCTGCTGGTGTGTGATTATCGCAATGGCGAATTGCGGGGTTATGTGAAGCATGACCCGGCGAAAATCCCTGATCTACCGCACGAACCCGACATGCAGACGCTGTTCGGAGAAGGCTATCTTGCCGTCACGTTCGATCAGGCGGTGACAGGTGAGCGCTATCAGGGGATCGTTCCCATTGAGGGAAAGAGCCTTTCAGATTCGATCGAGACCTATTTCGCCCAATCCGAACAAATTCCTAGCCTTGTCCGCACGGCGCTATCAGGCGAGATTGCAGGCGGTTTGATCGTGCAGCATTTGCCGGAAGGTGAAGTCGGGCGTGAACGGTTGCACGTTCGGACGGATCACCCGGAATGGGAGCATGTTCTGGCGCTCGCCCACACCATTACCGGTGAGGAGCTGACGGATGTGGACCTGCCTTTTGAAGATATTGTCTGGCGGCTGTTCAATGAAGAGCCTGAAATCCGCATCCTCCCATCAACGCCGCTGAGTAAGGGCTGTCGGTGTGACGGCGAGCACGTCCGTTCGGTGATCATGCAGTTTCCCGAAGATCAGCGGGCGGAGATGGCCGACGCCGCCGGTCTGGTGAATGTTGATTGCGCCTTTTGCTCCAAGATATTTGCTGTCAGCATCTGAGCGGGGTGGTGAGGCTGTTTGCTTGAGCATGGCCACACTCTCGTAGTATTTTTCCAATACAGGGCCATATTTGTGGCGTAATCCACGTCTAGATGCATTTTTTGGGCAGGGGGCACGGATATGAAAGCGAAGTACGTTGTCGCCGCTCTCGTCACGTCGGGGGCATTTGTCGGCTCGATACCTAGTGTCGTGGTTGCAACGCCCAGCACGCCGTCTGTGCCGATTAAAGCGCTGTCGACCGTTCAGCCCGGCCTTTGGGACATCCGTTCCCGCGACAATCCTGACGCGAACCGCAGCTTCTGCATGGCGGACGCTAAAATCCTGCTCCAGCTTCGCCATCCGAACAATGTGTGTACACGCTTTGTCATTTCAGATGAGGCGGATGAGGCGACTGTCCAATATTCCTGCGCTGCCAGCGGCAACGGGCGGACAACCGTTCGCGTTGAAACGCCGCGTCTGGTACAAATCGATACGCAGGGGATCGCGGACCAGTCGCCCTTCGCGTTTTCAGCCGAGGCCCGACGTGTCGGGAATTGTGCGTCCAGTTCGCCGGGTGTGGCATCGCGGAAAGTCCGCAAGCCGCGGTTAGGCATCCGTTAACCTTAATCGGGTAGGCCGGTTTTCGAAGTTCTCATGGTGAACTTCCTCTCCCTAATGTGAAGTGAAACTCACAGGGCCGCCTTCGGGTGGCCCTCTTCTTTTGTGCGGCTGGATTAGGCTTGCGCTTGAAAGACGGGACGCGTCGGCCTAGCTGCGCGGGATGACGTTTCCTAAGGCACCTGAAGGCGGCGCGCTGGTCGCGCTGATATCTGGCGGACTCGATTCGCTTGTCGTCGCGGCGATGGCGAAGGCCGCTGGTTGGCGCCTGTTCGCCCTGACGATTGATTATAATCAGCGCCATCGGATTGAGCTTCAGGCGGCTGCACGCGTTGCGGAAGCTTTGGGTGCGGAGCGGCACGTTGTGCTGCCGCTCGATTTGACGCAGTTCGGTGGCTCGGCGCTAACAGACGGCGGCATCTCTGTGCCAAAGGGTGGCGTGGAGCCGGGCATTCCGATCACCTATGTGCCCGCGCGCAACACCATCTTCCTCTCCCTTTGTCTTGGCTGGGCGGAAGCCGTCGGCGCACGCGACATTGCGATTGGGGTCAATGCGCTGGATTATTCCGGCTATCCGGATTGTCGGGCTGAGTTCATTGAATCCTTTGAGGCGATGGCCAATTTGGCGACCAAGGCGGGCGTCGAGGGCGATCCGTTCCGCGTCCACACGCCGCTGGTGCACATGTCGAAGGCCGATATTGTGACGGCGGGAACGGAGCTTGGCATCAACCTTGGAATGAGCTGGTCCTGTTACGATCCGACCGACGATCTGCGGCATTGCGGCCATTGCGACAGCTGCCGTCTGCGCCAAAAGGGCTTCGAGGATGCAGGCATTGCTGACCCAACCGACTACGCGGCGCGCCCGTGACCTATTCGGTCAAAGAGATTTTCCTGACATTGCAGGGGGAGGGCGCACAAGCGGGCCGAAGAGCTGTGTTCATGCGCTTTTCCGGCTGCAATTTGTGGTCCGGGCGGGAACAGGACCGGGCAACCGCGATCTGCCAGTTCTGTGACACCGACTTTGTCGGTACCGACGGAGAGGGAGGTGGCAAGTTTGCAACGCCAGAGGCGCTTGCTGATGCAGTGGCGGCCACTTGGGGCGCAGGTGTCAGCGGCACACCCTATGTTGTTATCACCGGCGGGGAGCCGATGCTCCAGTTGGACGAAGCGTTGATCCATGCGCTGCATGACCGGAACTTCGAGATTGGCGTAGAGAGTAACGGCACGCTCCCGGCAACGCCCGGCATCGATTGGCTGTGCATCAGCCCCAAGGCGGGCAGTGACGTGGTTCAGCGCAGCGGAAATGAGCTGAAGCTGGTCTGGCCGCAGCCGGGGAGCGACTGGGCCGCTATGGAAGGCTGGGCGTTTGACCATCTCCTCATCCAACCAATGGACAGCCTCATGCGCGAAGAGAACCTGAAGGCGGCGATCGACTTTGTGATGGATCATCCGCGCTGGCGGCTTTCGCTTCAGACACACAAGGCACTTGGACTGCCCTAAATTGGCCGAAAGGCTTGCATTGTAGGGAAAGTCGAGTTAAGCGCGCCGCCTCAATCCCGCATGGGAGGCACATAACCCGGTGCGGAGCGATGCTCCGTTCTCGCCTCTCAGTGGACCAACCGGAAGGATATATCCCTATGGCAGCTCCTACTGTCACTATGCACCAATTGCTTGAAGCAGGTGCACATTTTGGCCACCAGACACACCGCTGGAACCCGAAGATGAAGCCTTACATCTTTGGTGATCGCAACGGCGTGCACATTCTAGATCTCTCGCAGTCCGTTCCGCTTTTCGCGCGCGCCCTCGACTTCGTGTCGCAGACGGCAGCTCGTGGCGGTAAGGTTCTGTTCGTTGGCACCAAGCGCCAGGCGCAGGGTCCGATTGCAGATGCAGCCCGCGCTTCGGGTCAGCACTTCGTGAACCACCGCTGGCTCGGCGGCATGCTGACCAACTGGAAGACGATTTCCGGTTCGATCAAGCGCCTCAAGACCATGGAAGAAACGCTCTCGGGTGACACCTCCGGTTTCACCAAGAAGGAAGTTCTTCAGATGACGCGTGAGCGCGACAAGCTGGAACTTTCGCTCGGCGGTATCCGCGACATGGGCGGCGTTCCCGACGTCATGTTCGTGATCGATGCCAACAAGGAAGAGCTGGCGATCAAGGAAGCCAACGTTCTTGGTATTCCTGTTGTTGCCATTCTCGATTCGAACGTATCGCCTGACGGCATCGCTTTCCCGGTTCCGGGTAATGACGACGCCAGCCGCGCGATCCGCCTCTATTGCGATGCCATCGCAACGGCAGCGACTCGTGGTGGTCAGCAGGGCGCTGCGTCGCGTGGCGTTGATCTTGGCGCGATGGATGAGCCGCCGGCCGAAGCCGTCCTCGCCGACGCCTGATCTGTTTTGTCATTCCCGTGAAAGCGGGAATCCGTAACGCGCCCATTGTGGCGCCTGAAGGGCCCCCGCTACGGCGGGGGTGACGCCATCTAAAACCGAAGGGATAAAAGACATGGCAGAAATTACTGCTTCGATGGTCAAGGACCTGCGCGACAAATCCGGCGCAGGCATGATGGACTGCAAAAAGGCACTTTCCGAAGCCAATGGGGACATGGAAGCTGCCGTTGATTGGCTGCGTGCCAAGGGTCTTGCGACTGCTTCCAAGAAGTCGAGCCGCACGGCGGCCGAAGGTCTGGTTGGCGTTGCTGTCAACGGCACGGTTGGTGCTGCAGTTGAAGTGAACTCCGAAACCGACTTTGTCGCAAAGAACGATCAGTTCCAAGACTTCGTCCGCAACGTCACCGAAATCGCGCTTGCAAACGGCGATGATGTCGAAGCACTTGCCGGTGCGGCTTACCCAGCTGGCGGCACTGTCGCTGAAAAGCTGACGAGCAACATCGCGACGATTGGTGAAAACCAGACGCTGCGCCGTGCCAAAGTGCTCAAGGTCGAACAGGGCGCTATCGTCGCCTATGTGCACAACGCTGTGGCGACCGGCCTTGGCAAGATCGGCGTTCTCGTGGCGCTCGAAAGTGCGGCACCTGCTGACAAGCTCGAAGCCCTCGGTAAGCAGCTCGCCATGCATGTGGCAGCGGCTTTCCCGCTCGCGCTCGACGAAAGCGGTATTCCTGCTGATGTCATCGACCGTGAGCGTAAGATCGCCCAGGAAAAGGCAGCCGAAAGCGGCAAGCCGGCTGAAGTGATCGCCAAGATGGTCGATGGTGGCGTTGCCAAGTTCGTCAAGGAAAACGCACTGCTCAACCAGCTGTTCGTGATGGACGGCAAGACCAAGATTTCGGACGTTGTTGCCGCTGCAGGTAAGGACGCCGGTGCGCCGATCACGCTGACGGACTATGTCCGCTTCCAGCTCGGCGAAGGCATCGAAAAGGTTGAAAGCGACTTCGCAGCAGAAGTTGCCGCGGCTGCGGGCCTTTAAGCCCGACGCTTGGCAAGGGCGCGCACCCGCATTAGGGTGCGCGCCACGCTTTTAGTCCGCTTGATTTTAGAAAGATTCTTCCGCCCATGACGCGTCCCGGCTTCAAACGCATTCTCCTGAAGCTGTCCGGTGAAGTGTTGATGGGGGATCAGGGCTTTGGCATCCAGCCAGAGACCGTTGCCCGCATGGCGCAGGAAGTGAAGGCGGCCAAAGACGCCGGCTTTGAAATCTGCCTCGTCATTGGCGGCGGCAACATTTTCCGCGGTATGGCAGGCGCTGCCAAGGGCATGGACCGCGCGCAGGCCGACTATATGGGCATGCTGGCGACGATCATGAACGCGCTGGCGATGCAGAATGCGCTCGAACAAATCGGCGTCGATACCCGCGTCCAGTCCGCAATCCAGATGGATCAGGTCTGCGAACCCGTCATCCGCCGCCGTGCAGAGCGCCACATTGAAAAGGGCCGCGTGGTCATTTTCGCAGCCGGTGTTGGCAGTCCGTATTTCACGACTGATTCCGGCGCTGCGTTGCGCGCTGCTGAAATGAAGTGCGACGCGCTGTTTAAGGGCACAAGCGTCGACGGCGTCTATGATGCGGATCCCAAGCTGGTGCCGACCGCGACGCGGTACGATAGCCTGAGCTTCGACACTGTGTTGTCGGACAATTTGAAGGTCATGGATGCAAGCGCGGTTGCACTGTGCCGTGATAACAATATTCCGATCGTTGTGTTTTCGATCCGCGAGGATGGCAATCTTGCCCGCGTCCTCGCTGGTGAGGGGACGGCGACGATGGTCACAAACAAAAATTGAGGGAGCAGGACTATGCCATCCTATGACAAGGCTGATATCGAACGTCGCATGCACGGGGCTCTGGAGTCACTGAAGAGCGATCTGGGTGGCCTGCGCACGGGCCGCGCCAATACGACGCTGCTCGACCCCATTCAGGTTGAAGTTTATGGCGCCAACATGCCGCTCAATCAGGTTGCCACTGTGTCTGCGCCGGAGCCCCGCATGTTGTCGGTTCAGGTCTGGGACAAGTCGAACGTCACGCCCGTTGAAAAGGCGATCCGGAACGCTGGGCTCGGCATCAACCCGATTACAGACGGTCAGAACATCCGCCTGCCGATCCCCGACATGACCGAGGATCGCCGCAAGGAACTGGCCAAGCTTGCACACCAATATGCGGAAAAGGCGAAGATCGCTGTTCGCAATGTGCGCCGC
This sequence comes from uncultured Sphingomonadales bacterium, assembly GCA_903839675.1. Classification (GTDB taxonomy): domain Bacteria; phylum Pseudomonadota; class Alphaproteobacteria; order Sphingomonadales; family Sphingomonadaceae; genus Aquisediminimonas. The sequence goes on along the minus strand of CAIMDB010000034.1, from coordinate 82,355 downwards.
GACGGTAACGACGCGCTGAAGGCGGACGAAAAGAAGAAAGAAATCAGCGAAGATGATCGCAAGCGTCTGGAAACGGAAGTCCAGAAGCTGACGGATGCGACCATTTCTGAAATTGATGCGGCACTCGGCTCGAAGGAAAAGGAAATCCTCACCAAGTGAGTGTTGCCTCGGCCCCTGCGGCCGCGGCAGGGCAGGGCGGCAGCGTCCCCCGGCATGTCGCGATCATTATGGACGGCAATGGTCGATGGGCCAAGCGTCGGCTTCTGCCGCGCATTGCCGGCCATCGTAAGGGCATTGAGGCTGCAAAGGCCGTTGTTCGCGCGGCAGGGGATCTCGGCATCGAGGTTCTCACCCTCTATGCCTTTTCGACTGAAAATTGGCGCCGCCCGGCTGATGAGGTTAGCGATCTCATGGGCCTGCTTCGTAAGTTCATTGTCGATGATATCGATGAACTGGCGGCCAATGGCGTGCGTCTGCGGATCATCGGGGATTATCAGGCGCTGAAGCCCGATCTTGTTAAGCTGATTGATGACGCGATGGCGCGGACAGCTTCAAACAGTCGGACAACGCTCGTGATTGCGCTCAACTATGGCTCACAGGCAGAAATTGCGCGCGCCGCTCGTCAGTTGGCGGCCAAGGTTTCCGGTTCCGGCATGTCCCTTGATGCCATTACGCCGGAGGCTATTGAGGCCGAACTTTATACCGCGGATATTCCCGCGCCCGATCTGGTGATCCGGACATCGGGGGAGCAGCGGCTTTCCAACTTTCTTCTCTGGCAGGCGGCTTATGCAGAACTCATGTTCGTAGACACATTGTGGCCCGACTTCGGAAAAGCTGAACTTGCCGCTGCCATTTCCGGATTTGGGGAGCGCGAACGGCGCTTTGGTGGTCTTTGACGCCTGAACTCGTCCAGCGTGTCACTGTTGGCATCCTCCTCATCATTGTGGCTGTGCTGGAGCTCTGGCTCGGTGGAAGCGCGCTGTGGGTATTGGCCACGGTTGCCGCGCTGATCATGGGGGGAGAGTGGGCTGGCCTCACGCGTGCGGAAGACAAGCGCCGGTTCATGCAATATGCCCTGTGCATCCCCCTCGCGCTCATGTCTCCGCTGGCCGCCGGTCCCAGCCTATTGGCTTTGGCCGCCATGGCAGGTGCGACGATTTTCACCCTGATCGTTACGCGCAATCGCTGGCTAGCTGCGGGGATCCCATACGTTGCCCTGCCCATCATGGCACTGCTCTGGATCCGCATGCAGGACAATGGATTGCTGCTGGCCTTTTGGGCGCTCTCGCTTGTCTGGGCCACGGATATTGGGGCATTTTTTGCGGGCCGGAATTTCGGCGGTCCAAAAGTGGCACCGGCCATCAGCCCAAATAAAACATGGTCGGGCCTCATCGGCGGGATGGCTGCGGCGTTGCTGCTCGGCTGGGCGTTGGCGAGCTATTATGATCTGCCTTTCCAATTGGCGATGGCCAGCCCCGGTCTGGCCCTGCTCGCGCAGGTTGGCGATTTCTTCGAAAGCTGGATGAAGCGCAGGGCAGGGGTGAAGGACAGCGGCACGATCCTTCCCGGTCATGGTGGTGTGCTAGATCGGCTGGATGGCGTCGTGACGTCATTGCCGGTGGCCGCTCTCCTTATCTGGCACCTTGGTTAGGTGGCTGCCGTGAAGACCGTCTCCATCCTCGGCGCGACAGGCTCTATCGGCCAGTCCACGCTCGATCTCGTTCAACGCGCGCCAGAAGCCTATCAGGTGCTGGCGCTGACAGCGGCGCAGGACGTCGCAGGGCTCGCGACTGCTGCTCGGGCGACCAATGCAAAGCTTGCGGTGATCGCTGACGAAACACTCTATGAGCCGCTCAAGGCGGCACTTTCCGGCACTGACACCCATGTGACTGCGGGGCCGCAGGCCTTGATAGATGCCGCACATCTCGATGCCGACTGGACGATGGCAGCGATTGTCGGCTGCGCGGGTCTCGCGCCGACGCTTGCCGCCCTCGAACGCGGCAAGACTGTGGCGCTTGCCAACAAGGAAGCGCTGGTTTCTGCCGGAGACCTGATGCTGGCTGTCGCACGCGCATCGGGGGCTACGTTGCTGCCAACCGACAGTGAACACAATGCGGTTTTCCAGTGCCTTGACCAATCCGCGCCGAAGGGCGTTGCCAAGATCATCCTGACGGCCAGCGGCGGGCCGTTCCGCACTTGGACGAAGGCGCAGATGCAGGCAGCGCAGCCGGAACAGGCGCTGAAGCACCCCAATTGGGCCATGGGCGCCAAGATCACCATCGATAGCGCCACCATGTTCAATAAAGGGCTGGAACTGATCGAGGCACATTATCTGTTCGATATGCCTGCGGACCGTCTGGAAGTGATCTTTCATCCGCAATCGGTGATCCATTCCATGGTCGAATATGTTGATGGGTCCGTGCTCGCACAGATGGGCGCACCGGATATGCGCATTCCGATTGCGCATTGCCTCGCTTGGCCGGAGCGGATGGATACGCCGGTCGCCCGGCTCAATCTGGCAGAGGTCGCGAAGCTCGAATTTGAGGCGCCCGATGAAGATCGCTTTCCAGCCCTGCGTTTGGCCCGCGAGGCCATGGTTGAAGGCGGCGCAAAGCCAGCCATTCTCAACGCGGCAAATGAGATAGCCGTCGCAGCCTTTCTGGAACGGCGGATCGCATTTACGGACATCGCAGTGATTGTGGAATCTGTCCTGCACGCCTATGACGCTGCGGCGCCGTCAACCATCTCTAATGTTCTGGAGATTGACGGTGAGGCTCGGCGCTTGGCCGCGCGTAGCATGGAGGCCTTACCCGCATGATGGAATCGCCCGGACTTCTCTGGACGATTGCGTGCTTCATTCTCGTCATCGGGCCGCTCGTCTTCATTCATGAGATGGGGCACTTCCTTGCGGCGCGCTGGTGTGGCGTGCAGGTTGAAGCGTTTTCCATCGGCTTCGGGCGTGAGATCGTTGGCTGGACAGACCGCCACGGAACGCGCTGGAAAATCGCCTGGATGCCGCTTGGTGGCTATGTCCGCTTCGCCGGTGACATGAATGGCGCGAGCATGGAAGACAGCCGTTGGCGGCAACTGCCACCCGATGAGCGGGAGCGCGTATTCCATGCCAAGCCGCTTTGGCAGCGGGCCTTCATCGTTTTTGCCGGGCCCCTGGCAAATTTTGTGGCGGCCATTGCCATTTTGGGGACCTTTGCGGTCGCTTATGGCGAGGGCAAGACGCCGCCTGTTATCGAAATTCTGCAGCCCGGATCGCCAGCGGATAAGGCTGGCCTTCGCGTCGGAGACCGCATCGTCCAGATCAACAGCCGGTCGGTGGAGAGCTTTGACGAGATTTACCCGATCATTCAGGATCGTCCCGGCGAGAAACTTTCCCTGACGCTGGAACGCGCCGGACGCACATTTGATCTCGCGGTCACGCCCAGCTCTGTTGTGGAGCGGGATCGTTTCGGCAATGTCTATCGGATCGGGCGCATCGGTATCGGATCCACATCGAAACGCGTGATTGAGCCTGTCCCACTGTACAAGGCGCCGATTGTCGCCGTGCAGCAGACCGCGTCGATTTTGGAACGCATGGTCAACGGCATTTGGCAACTCATCACCGGGCGGCGGTCCGTTGAGGAACTTGGTGGGCCCATCAAGATTGCTCAAATTTCGGGACAAGCCGCAACATTGGGCTGGCAAGAGTATGTTTATCTGGTCGCTTTGATCTCAATTAATTTGGGGTTCATCAACCTGTTGCCAGTGCCAATGCTTGATGGAGGACATCTCAGCTTCTATGCGGTCGAAGCCATTCAGCGGCGGCCTGTCAGTCCGAAAACGATGGAACTCGCTTTCCGGTCGGGTATGTACGTTTTGCTGGCGCTGATGGTTTTTGTGACGCTGAACGATCTTGGGTCGCTTGGGCTCTGGCGACTGGCCGGTTTGGACGGATGAAATTGCAGGTTTACTGCTTCGAATTTTTGGTGAGAGAGAGCGCGTGGTAGCAATTGAAAAGACCGTTTTTCGCAATCGTTGCCTGACAGCCTTGCTGTTGGGGACGGCGCTCCCCGCGCTTGTGACGCCTGCGCTCGCGCAGAGCCGTCGGGCGGCGGCTCCAGCGGCGCGTCCTGCGCCCATTGCACCGACAACCGTCGCGCCTGTAGTGGCCGCGAAAGTCATCAAGACGATCAACGTCGTGGGATCACAACGCATTGAGCCGGACACCGTCCGGTCTTACATCCGGTTGCGTCCCGGCCAGAATTACACGGTTGAAGCGCTTGATGATGCGCTGCGTGAATTGCTCGACACCGAATTGTTCTCCGACGTTCAGATCCGGGACAATGCAGGTGACCTGAGCATCGAAATTCAGGAAAATCCGGTCATCAACCGCATCATTCTTGAAGGCAATAAGCGCCTGAAGGAAGAGAAGATCCGCCCCGAGATCAAGGCGGCACCACGCCAGATTTTCACGCGCTCCAAGGTTCGTGCGGACGTTGCGCGCATCATTGATCTCTACCAGCGGCAGGGCCGCTATGCTGCAACCGTAGAACCGAAGATGGTCACGCTTGATCAGAACCGCGTCGATATCATCTTCGAAATCAGCGAAGGCCCGAAATCCAAGGTTCGCCAGATCAACATTCTCGGCAACGAGAAGTTTTCCGACAAGAAGATCATCAGCGAAATGGCCACACGGCCGTCGAGCCCGCTGGGTATTTTCTCTTCGAAGGACAGCTACGATCCCGATAAGCTGGCTTATGACCAGTCGAAGATGCGTCAGTATTATCTGACGCAAGGCTATGCCGATTTCCGCGTGACATCCGCGACCGCAGAACTCACGCCGGACAAGCGTGATTTCATCGTCACTTATGTTGTCGAAGAAGGGCAGCGCTACAAATTTGGTGACGTGACCGTTGAGAGCGAATTGCGCGATTACAAGCCTAAGGCAGAAGCGCTCGTCACCAAAAAGGGTGCCTGGTACAACGCCAAGCAGGTTGAAGACACCGTTGAAGGCCTCAACGAAGCTGCCGGTTTGTTCGGCTATGCCTTTGCCGAAGTGAACCCGGAGTTCCAGCGTGACAAGGACACGCTGACCATGTCGATCGCCTATAAAATCGGCGACGCGCCGCGTGTTTATGTTGAGCGTATCGACATCAACGGCAACACGGTGACGCAGGACAAGGTCGTCCGCCGCGAATTCCGTTTGGCCGAGGGCGATCCCTTCAACAGCTTCCAGGTCAAGCGTTCATCTGATCGTATCCAGAGCCTTGGCTACTTCCAGGAAAAGCTTGAGATTGAGCAGAAGCCTGGCTCGGCACCAGACCGTATCGTTCTTGAAGCGAATGTAGAAGAAAAGGCGACGGGCGAGCTTCAGCTGTCTGCCGGTTTCTCGTCACTGGAACGCTTCATCATCAACTTCTCGATCCGTCAGCGCAATTTCCGCGGCAAGGGGCAGGAACTGCGCGCGAGCGTCAATTACTCGCAATATTCCAAGTCGATCGAACTTGGCTTTACCGAGCCCTACTTCCTAGACCGCAACATTGCGGTGGGTGGCGACATTTTCCGCCGCGATTTGAACTCGTTCAACTTCATCAATCAGGCGCGTCAGACGACCTACCAACAGGTCACGACCGGCCTCCAACTGCGCATGGGCGTGCCGATCACGGAATATCTGTCGTTCGCGGCGCGTTACGGTCTCAACTATGACGACGTGTCCTTGGACACGGGGACCTATTATTTTAACGGGCAGTGTGACCCTTTCCTTGCGGGTCGCTACCTCTGCGACGCAATCGGGAAGCGGACGACATCGTCGGTTGGCTACAGCCTTGTGTTCGATAACCTAGATAACCGTATCCGCCCGACCAAGGGCAACCGGCTGCTGTTCAGCCAGGATTTTGCAGGCCTTGGCGGCAGTGTGAAGTATCTGCGCACAACGGTCGATGCGCGCAAGTATTGGAAACCGTTCGGTAATTTCGTTTTCTCGATGCAGGGCGAGGGGGGGTATGTCCACTCGTTTGAGAAGAGTCGTGGTGCAGGGCTGGACAAGGTCCGCCTGACCGATCGCTTCTATCTGGGTGAGCCGCAGTTCCCGGGCTTTGACATTCGCGGCATTGGCCCGCGTGTGCAGCGTCTTTTTTATGATACTAACGGCCAGTTGATCACTGCACGTGACCAGATCGTGGACGACTCGCTCGGTGGCCGGGCTTACTATCTTGGTCGCATGGAGCTTGAAATTCCGTTGGGTTCAGGCGCGCGGGAAATGGGTCTGCGTCCCTCAATCTTTGCGGTGGCTGGTTCCGTGTTTGGCATCACGACGCCTGTCCTCAACAGCCTTCGTAATGGTTTGACGCGTTGCCGCAACGATACGTCGGGCTTGGTCACCGAGTTTGCAAACTCGGCCGCCTGTGCGTCAGGTTCGACAGCAATCTTCTCCGTCCCGGCGTTCGAAGAACGCTTTTTGGGTGACACATGGAAGCCACGCCTTTCGGTGGGCTTCGGCGTCAATTGGCGCTCTCCGTTCGGTCCGTTCAGGATTGATATAGCCAAGGCGCTTATCAAGCATGACGGGGATGATCCAAAACTGTTTACATTCAACGTAGGAACTCAATTCTAATGAAGACAATGACCAAATTTATCGTTGCGGCCTCCGCGCTCGCACTTGCTCCGGCAGCACCAGTCATGGCGCAAACGGTTGCCTATACAGACGTGCAGCAGGTGCTTGGCACATCGGCTGCAGCTAAGCTCGCTGATGAGCAGATGCGCGTGACGTACAAGGCGACGTATGACCAAGTGGAATCGCGTTCGCGCGTTCTTCAGGCAGAACTCAACGCAATGATCGTCAAGTTCCAGGCTGACCAAAAGACAAATCCGAACAATCCGACGTTGCAGACACAGGCGAAAGCCATTCAGGACAAGCAGCGTGCGGCTCAGGAAGAACTCGGCCGTCTGAGCGATCCGATCGAGCGCGTGAACGCCTATGTACTTGAACAGATCGACACGAAGCTGGATGCAGCCGTGACTGCGGCCATGGCGAAGAAGAAGGTCGCCCTGCTGTTGCAGCGTGGCGCCGTCATCAAGAACACGCCCGGCACCGATCTGACACAGGACATTGTGAACGAACTCAACGTTCTCGTTCCCAACGTGTCGATCACGCCGCCAGCCAACTGGCAGCCCGGTCAGAACCGTCCGGGTGCGCAGACAGCTCCTGCCGCGCCGCAGCCTCAGGGCCGCTAAGCGAACGATAGGGATAAGGTGATGGCAGGGTCGCTCGACATTCGCGCAATATTGGCGGCGCTGCCGCACCGTTACCCTATGTTGCTTGTTGATCGTGTGGAGGAGATTGTTCCGGATCAGTCGATCCGTGCAATCAAGGCCGTCACGATCAACGAGCCGTTTTTTCAGGGGCATTTCCCCGGTCGGCCCATCATGCCGGGTGTTTTAATCATTGAGGCGCTGGCGCAGGCCGCAGGCGTTCTCGCGATTGAGTCGCTTGGCCTCGCTGGCTCCGGCAAGCTCGTCTATTTCATGGCCATTGATGGGGCCAAGTTCCGCACGCCTGTGGAACCGGGCTGCCTCCTTACCTTGGAAGCCGAGTTCATCCAGAAGCGGGCGAGCGTCTGCAAATTTGCCGGGCGGGCTTTGCTCGATGGCAAGCTTGCAGCGGAAGCCAACTTCACTGCCATGATCGCTGATCCACCGGCCTGACACGCTGATCCTTGCCAAGAGCATGATCAGCGGTTAAAGGCCGCGCTTTCCCGCATTCCGGACTGGTCGGAACCAGTCACATTTGGAGCAAGACAATGAAAAAAGAAGGCCATCCCGATTACCACATGATCAAGGTCCAGATGACCGACGGTACTGTGTTCGAAACCCGCTCCACCTGGGGCAAGGAAGGCGACACGATGGTCCTCGACATTGATCCGCTTGCGCACCCGGCATGGACCGGTGGTTCGGCGCGTCTGATGGACTCTGCGGGTCAGGTTGCGAAGTTCAACAAGCGTTTCGGCGGTCTCTCGCTCAAGCGCTAATCCGCTTCCGGTCTTTACCGATACGAAAAAGCCCCGACCTTTTGGCCGGGGCTTTTTTGTGTCACTCCGATGCGTCGGAGGTGGTGTCGCTCGCTTCCGTGGCTGGATCGATGTCCGCCTCTTCAGCTTCATCGCCGGTATCTCCGATCAGTGCCGCGCTGACGACATGTTCAGCATTGGCAACATCGAATAGGCGGACACCCGCTGTGTTGCGGCCGATGACGCGCATTCCGGAAACTTCCATGCGGATCATCTTGGCCTGATCAGTGACGAGCATGATCTGTTCGCCATCGCGGGCAGGGAAGCTGGCAACAACAGGGCCGTTGCGGGCGATGTTGTCGATATTGGTAATGCCCTGACCGCCTCGGTTCGTCCGGCGATACTCATATGAGCTGGAGCGCTTACCATAGCCATTGGCGCAGACGGTGAGGATGAACTGCTCCCGCTCTGCCATTTCGGCCATGCGCTCGGCTGACAACGTCGGTTCATTGTCATTATCCTTCCAAGCGGCGGCGCGCATATACGCTTCACGCTCTTCTGGTGTCGCGCCCGAGCGCCGCAGAATTGTCAACGACATCACTTCGTCGCCATCCTTCAGCGTCATCCCACGAACGCCCGTCGAGTTGCGGCTCTGGAACTCCCGGATGTCGGTGCCCATGAAGCGGATCGCGCGGCCATTGCGTGAGGCGAGAAGGACGTCGTCCTCTTCCGTCAGCAGGGCAACACCAATCAGGCGATCATCGGCATCTTCGCCTTCAAATTTCATCGCGATCTTGCCGTTGGACGGCACGTTGGTGAAGGCATCCATGCTGTTGCGGCGGACCGAGCCCTTGGCCGTCGCGAACATGACGTGGAGCTTGCCCCATTCATTCTCGTCTTCCGGCAACGGCAGCACGGTCGAGATCGTCTCATCCTTAGCCAGCGGCAAAAGATTGATCATCGGGCGGCCGCGCGTGTTTGGCCCACCTTCCGGCAGGCGCCAGACCTTCATGCGGTAGACCTTGCCCAGCGTGGAGAAGAACAGCACCGGCGTGTGCGTGCTTGTCACGAACAATTCGGTGACGACGTCTTCATCCTTGGTGGACATCGCCGAACGGCCCTTGCCGCCGCGCTTCTGCGCGCGGAAGGTGTCGAGCGTGGTGCGCTTGATATAACCATCGACCGTGACGGTGACGACCATGTCTTCACGTTCGATCAGGTCTTCATCGTCAATGCTGTCGCCCGCCGGTGCAATTTCCGAGCGGCGCGGCGTTGCGAATTCATCACGCACCGCGACCAATTCGTCTCGCATAACCGCGTAGAGCTTCACACGGTCGGCCAGGATCGCCAGCAACTCTTCAATCGAGGCGGCGAGCCCCTTCAGTTCGGAGCCGATTTCATCGCGACCAAGGGCCGTCAGGCGGTGCAGGCGCAACTCGAGGATCGCGCGGATTTGCGTTTCTGAAAGCCGGTATGTTTCGCCAGTGATCTCAGTTTCGACGGCTTCAACGAGCTTAATGTAGCTCGCGATTTCGGCCACGGGCCAATCGCGTCCGCCCAGCTTTTCGCGGGCTTCCGCGGGGCTGGAAGAACTACGGATTATCCGCACGACTTCATCCAGATTTGTGACGGCAATGACGAGGCCGAGCAAGATGTGCGCACGTTCCCGTGCCTTGTTGAGCTCAAACTTGGAGCGGCGCGTGATGACCTCTTCACGGAACTTCACAAATGCGTCGATGATGTCGCGCAGCGTCAGCGTTTCGGGTCGGCCGCCACGGATGGCGAGCATATTCGCCGGGAAGCTCGACTGGGCAGGGGTGTGACGCCACAGCTGGTTGAGCACGACTTCCGCCGTCGCATCCCGCTTGAGTTCCACAACGACGCGGACGCCTTCACGGTTGGACTCATCGCGGATGTCTGAGATGCCTTCAATTCGCTTGTCCTTGGCCGCTTCTGCGATCTTCTCGACCAGCGCGTTCTTACCCTGCTGATAGGGGATTTCGGTGAGGACGATCGACTGGCGATCGCCGCGGCCTTCTTCAATGATGTGCCGTGACCGGACAATGATCGAGCCCTTACCGGTGGTGTAGGCAGAGCGCGCGCCGGACAGGCCGAGGATGAGACCGCCTGTTGGGAAATCGGGCGCAGGCACGATGTCCATCAGCTCTTCATTGGTGATGGCGCCGTTTTCCATCAGCGCAAGGCAGGCGTTGATGACTTCACCCAGATTGTGCGGTGGAATGTTCGTCGCCATGCCGACTGCGATGCCACCGGCACCGTTGACGAGCAGGTTGGGGAAGCGTGCCGGAAGAACGCGCGGCTCTTCGCGCGAGCCATCATAGTTCGGCTGGAAATCGACGGTATCCTTGTCGAGATCTTCCAGCAGCGCCATCGCCGGCTTGGCAAGGCGCGCTTCGGTATAGCGCATGGAGGCTGGTGGATCGGGGTCCATCGAGCCGAAGTTGCCCTGACCATCCATCAGCATCAGCCGCATTGACCAATCCTGGGCAAGGCGCGCCAATGCGTCATAGATGGAGGAGTCGCCATGCGGGTGATAGTTACCCATCACGTCGCCGACGATCTTGGCCGACTTGCGGTATGGACGGCCCGGAACGAACCCACCTTCCTGTGCTGCGAACAAAATGCGGCGATGCACCGGCTTCAGACCATCCCGCACGTCAGGCAGCGCGCGCGACACGATAACGGACATGGCATAGTCGAGATAACTCGACTTCATCTCGTCAACGATGCTGACGGGGGAGATGTCGGACGGGTCTGTGATAATCGGTGCGTCGGTGCTCAAAAAACTGACTTTCGAGATGTGTAATTATGCTGCAATTTGCCTAGTCTGCCACGTCACAAAAGGCCAGCAACAACGGCTTAGGTAGGACAGTATCTGTGGACTGGTTCAAACGCCGTTCAGCCGAAGGTCGTCAGACCATTGCGTATGGTTCCGCTTGTGCACAGGGATCGAAAGCATTAGCGGGGACGCCGCATCATTAAGCGCCTGTTTTGTCGCAGGCGCGCAGGAGGATAAGGGATATGAAGACCGTTTCTCGCGCCGCATTTGGGCTTGCATTGGCAATGGGTGTGGCCGTTCCACTGGCAGTTTCACCTGCCATGGCAGCGAAGGAAAAGAAGGAAAAGCCAGCGCCGGCGAAAGCTTGGCAGCTGAGCAAGGAATTTCGCGCGGCTTATGTTCCCGCTGACGCTGCAGTAAAGGCAAACGCGCCCGACGCTATTGCAAAGATTGAAGCCGCTGAAGCTTTCGTCAAGAATGGCGACGAAAAGTATATCGCTGGCACACTACGCCTCACGCTTGGTCAGGCGACCAAGAACCCGAAGCTGCAACTGGACGGCATCATCGCCATGATCGCAAGCGGCAGCGCCGCCCCGGTTGATGCGCCCAAGCTAAACATGGCTGCGGGCCAGCTGACCTATCAGGCGGGCAACTATGCGGACGCGAAGAAGTTTCTGGCGGAAGCCATCCGCCTCGGCAATCCGGGCGTGGATGCAAACCTTCTGTTGGCGGAAGCCAACTTCAAGCTGGGCACTACACTTGAAGGCCTGACGGCGCTTGATGGGGCTGTGAAGGCAGAGCAGGCCGCAGGCCGCAAGGCCCCAGCGGAATGGTATGGCCGCGCAGCAGCCATGGCATACAAAGCGAAGATGACAGCTGAAACGGCCAAGTGGACCCGTGAACAGGTTCGCGCTTATCCGACACCGGAAAACTGGCGCAGCGCGCTCGTCATCTATCGTGACAGCGCCAACCTCGACAATCAGACCTTGATCGATCTGTTCCGTCTGATGCACGATACCAAGGCCTTGGCGGGGGAACGTGACTTCTTCGAATATGCAACTCTTGCCATCACCGGTGCACTGCCCGGTGAAGCCAAGACCGTCATCGAAGAAGGCTTTGCGACGGGCGCCGTTAGCAAATCAAGCCGCGCTGTTGCTGAACGTCTTACCGATGCGAACGCAAAGATCCCATCGGACAAGGCATCGGTGGTCAGCGATGAGAAGCGCGCTCCGGCGGCCGCTGACGGTAGGCTCGCCGCCAACACTGGCAGCGCCTATCTCGCTTATGGCGATTATGCGAAGGCCATCGATCTTTTCCGCCTTGCGCAGAAGAAGGGCGGCATAGACGCCGACGTCGTCAACACACGTCTCGGCATCGCTTTGGCGCGCTCGGGCCAAAAAGATGACGCACGCGCAGCTTTTCAGGCTGTCACTGGCGCGGCCCGCAAGGACGTCGCGCAGTTCTGGCTCCTCTGGGTTGACCAGACGCCAGCAGCGTAAAGTCTCTGACGTAACTGGGTTTTGGGAAAGGGGCTCCGGCAATGCCGGGGCCCTTTTTCTTATTCGCCGCCGACGGGGACGCCAGGCTTGTTCTTTGAGGTGCGGATCGTCAGCGACGTTTTGACGCCGGCCACATGTGGCGCCGTTGTCAGCGATGTTGTGAGGAATTCCTGAAACTCTTGCAGGTCTCGTGCGACAATCTTCAAAATGAAGTCGATCTCTCCGTTGAGCATATGGCATTCGCGGACCGGTGCGAGTTTGGCGACATGCTCCTCAAATTCACGAAGGTCGGATTCGGCTTGGCTTTTCAGACTGACCATGGCGAAGACGGTGATGGTATAGCCCATGCGCATGGAGTTGAGTTGCGCGTGATAGCCTTCGATAACGCCGTCTTCCTCAAGCGTGCGGACGCGACGCAGGCAGGGAGGCGCAGTCAGGCCGACACGGCTCGCCAATTCAACATTGGTAATGCGGCCATCCTTTTGCAGTTCGGATAGAATTTTCTGGTCAATCAGATCGAACGCATTGTGCGGCATATGCATATTATCCGTTCAGGAAGTTACTCTTCCGTATAATAAAGTTTCAGGCGATTGCAATTGTGCCAGATTGCGACGGTTGAGATTCATGGGTAGCCGAGACCATGCAGGAGGGCTATTCCGCAAAGCCGACAGGGCAAACCCGTTTGGCCAAAAGAGAGTATAAGTTGCGCTTTGACGACACCCTGACAACGGTTTTTGCACAGCCAGTGAGTGATCCCGGTGCGAAGGCCGCTGTGTGGATGCAAATTGTTGATATCCTTGCGCAGGACAGAGGCACCATCAGCCCTGACATGCGGGAAAAGGCGCTGGTGCGCGTGGTTGAATTGCGTGATGCCGTTTCACCGGAACACCGCAGCAGCGCAGCGGCAGCCGTTGCCTTTCAGTGCGAGTCGAAAGAGCTGGTCTCGCTCTTTGGTTGTGATCGCCCCTCAATCGCTGCGCTCATCATGTCGTCTGCGAGACTCCGTGATGCGGAATGGGAAGATGTTCTGCCGGGCCTGCCATCGCCATCACGTGCTTTGTTGCGGCAGCGTAAGGACTTGTCGCCGGATGTGCAGCGGATGCTTGCGGCGTTTGGCGCCAGCGATTTGGCCTTGCCCAGCGGCGACCTTGTCGGGGACGATCTTCTAGACAATGAACGGCAAAGCATTTCATTTCCGGCGCACACAGATACGGTTGCCCAGATCAAGGATCTTGTGGCGCGGATCGAAGCTTATCGCAAAGACCGCGTCGATGACGGCGAGGAGTTTTTCCTGCCCGGTGGGGATGATGCACCCGTCGACACCTTTCGGTTTGAGGCCGGTGTTGATGGCCTGATCAACTGGGTTGAAGGCGCGCCGCGCGGTCCGGTCATCGGTATCGAACTGGGCGCGATGGCAGAGATTGGGGAACATGGTGTCGATGGCCATGCCGCCGGCGCTTTTCGCCGTCGGACGCCATTCCGCAATGCCCGCATGCGTGTTCCTGGGCAGGGGCTCGCTGCGGGGGATTGGCTGATCTCGGGCTTGCCGCTGTTTGATTCTGCCTCGGGCCGTTTTGAAGGATATCGCTGCACCGCCCGCCGCCCACTGCGGGATGAGCAGCCTTTTCCGCGCGCCCATGGCTTGGTGTCGCAAGGGTTACCGCCAGATTCGCTACGGCAACTCGTTCATGAACTCCGCACCCCGCTCAATGCCATTCGTGGCTTTGCAGAGATGATTTCCGCGCAATTGCTCGGCCCTGTCTCGTCCCCCTATCGCGACCGTGCAGAAGCTATCATTTCCGATGCGCGCAAGCTGCTGGCAATGTTTGACGATCTCGACGTTGCCGCGAAGATAGAGCGGGGCGCCTTTGAAGGGCGCAGCGTTGCAGGCGTGGAGCCTATTTCAACTCTGCAGGCAGTTGTTCAGGACATTGCGCCTCTGGGCAGCGTCTATCGCACCCGTTTGCGCTTTGATCTGGAACCTGACGTGCCGCACGTTCTTCTGGATATGGTCACACTCGATCGGCTGTTTTCGCGGATTGTCTCTGTGGTTCTGTCCGCGTCGCAGGAAGGGGACACGATGGCTTTGGTCCTGCATCGGACTGGTTCCGCCCTGCAATTCCGCGTCGACCGTCCCGCAAGGCTTGCCGGAATGTCCGTCGGGCAGTTGTTTGACACGTCATTGGACAATGGTGAGGATAATGGCGAGGGACCGCCACTCGGCCTTGGCTTTGCCTTGCGGTTGGTTGACAGCATGGCGACGGCGGTTGGTGCGACATTTGAGATTTTGGAAGATGCGTTCCTGCTCCGTCTTCCAACCGGCGCCACCAACGGAGCGGCCGAACGCGGCGCTTAATTGGCTGTGGCTGAAGCAAGGCGGGCAATTATTGGGACCTGTAATATACTTGCGCGGCGGGCCGCGGGTCCGCTATCGGGCGGTGGCGTGGCGCGTGGGCCTGTAGCTCAATGGTAGAGCCGGCCGCTCATAACGGCTAGGTTGCGGGTTCGAATCCTGCCGGGCCCACCAAAACGTATTTGCCGTTCGGGAAGGACCCGTCTATGGCACCCGGGTCGGGGAGTGGCGCAGGCTGGTAGCGCACCTGGTTTGGGACCAGGGGGTCGCAGGTTCGAATCCTGTCTCCCCGACCATTTCATGAGAGATTTAGGCCGCTAAAGCCTCAATTAGCGCGAGTTTTCGGACGAGCTCAAGCGGTGAATTGAGGCACGCTTCATAAGGGTCTTCGGCCGAAATGATGGTCGAGATCGCGAATTGGATTTGCGCGATTCGGTCAATTTCCTGCAGCGCGCTAATGTGCGAACTGATGATCGCCGGATCCGCGCACAACGTCTCGCCGAGCCGTTCAAGGCTCTTGCCAAGTTCATTCAACTGATCGGCAAGTTGCTGGTTTAACGGCATCAGGCGTCGTCCTGGCATGCCTTCAAAATGGCACCGGCAATTGTCGGCAGCGGTAGCACTTGGTCTACGCTGCCTGTCTCAATCGCGCTTGCAGGTGCTTCTGAGACAATGGACGTTTCCTTGTCCTGTGCGAAGGTTTTACCGCCCGCGGCCTTCAGCGCCTTCATCCCTTGTGCGCCATCATTGCCCATACCAGTCAGCACGGCGCCGAGCATTTTGCCGCCCGCCTTTGCCATTGAGGCATAGAGAAGGCTTGCAGAGGGCTTAAAGCCTTGGACCGGTTCGCGATCCAAAAAGCGGATACGTCCATTGGGCCATTGGTCAACAACAACGTGCGCGGCAGGGTCCGCTGCGAGATAGACGGTGCCCTGTTCCAACGGCATGCCTTCCGCGGCAATCTTGACGTGCGGCTTGATCGCTTCGGCTAGCTTGGCGGCAAAAGGGCCCACAAATCCGCCGTCAATCCGCAGTAGGGCGATTGTTGGGGGGCAGTTTTCAGGAAAGCCGCGCAGCACTTCGGTAATGGCCTCAATGCCACCTGTGGAGGCGCTCAGGGCAACAAGGGTGCCATCCCATACAAATGTTCCGGTAAAGCCTGCAACTGAGCTGCTTCCCGGTGCTGTGACTTTGTGGTTTGCGACCGACAGGACCAGCTTGCCAAGCGTGTTGGCGATCTTGTCAAACTCATCCGGCGTTGCCTGTTGTGGCTTCGGGAAGCACTCAACGGCGCCAAGTTCAAAGGCACGCAGGGAGGTTTCTGCACCTTTTCCTGTGCGGGTCGACAGCATCACAACGGGCAAAGGATTGGTGCTCATGATTTCGGCAAGGAAATCGAGACCGTTCATGCCGGGCATTTCCACGTCGAGTGTGACGACGTTGGGGCTCAAGTCTTCGATCATGTCGCGGGCTTCATTGGCATCACGTGCAGCCCCCACAACCTCAATCCCCTTGGTCCGTTCCAGCACATCGCTGAACAGCGCCCTCATGGTGATCGAGTCATCAACGACCAGAACTTTTGCGACCGACATTTTTTATCCCCACAACAAACAAATGGATGAGATCAGGCTGCTTCAGCAACGCTGATTTCGGGTTCTATGGCCAACGCATCAAGGGCCAAGATCATGACCATGCGGTCTTCAATTGAGGCAAGGCCGCGGATGATTTCGTCCAAGCGGTTGCCGGACACGTCAGGCGGCGCCTGCAGATTGTCTTCATCAATTGTCACGATGTCGTTGACGGCATCCACGATAAGCCCTTGCAATTTATCATTCACGCGGACCACCATGATGACATGGCGGGCAGAGGGAGCTGTCTCACCCCAACCAAGGCGCGCGCGCAGGTCCATAACGGGCAGCACGGTACCGCGCAGATTGACGACGCCACGCACATAGTTGGCGACATGCGGCAAGGCTGTGGTCGGGGACCATGCACGGATCTCGCGCACAGCCATGATGTCGATGCCGAGAACTTGTTCGCCGATCTGGAAGGTGATGAACTGCTGCATGACGAATTCCTTCAAACTTAATGCGTAACGCGGCGGACGGCGGCGGCGAGCTTGTCCGGGTCAAAGGGCTTCACGATCCAGCCCGTTGCACCTGCGTCGCGTGCACGCGCCTTCTTTTCGTCGGAGCTTTCGGTGCTGAGCACGAGGATGGGCATGTCGCGATAGCGATCCTGCTTGCGCAGCGCTTCGATCAGGCCGAATCCATCCATGTTGGGCATGTTGATGTCAGTAATGACCAAGTCGGGGATATGGCGGTTGAGCCAATCCAGCGCGAGAAGGCCGTCTTCGGCGTCGTGGACGACATGTCCCTGGCCGACAAGGGCGTGCTTCAACAGAGCCCGCATGCTCGGGCTGTCGTCGACTGTGAGGATCGTTATGGGACCCATAAAGGGTGGTCCTTTCCAGTTAAAAAAGTTCGACATCACCCACGCGGGCGGGCGCTGCGGGCAGCAATGGCGGCATCGCACTACTTGGAACGTCCTCGGTGGGAATATGTTTACAACGGATCTGTCCGGTGGCCGGTTTGAGGTCCAATCTTCTGGCGGCAGAGCCGCCCGTATCTTCCAGGCTAATTGGAATGCCGTCTTGACGGAGAAAATCCCGCGCAAAATTTGCGTTCGATGTGCCGATATGCGCCATGGCCCGGTGGATGTTTGAACCACCATAAATGTGAGCTTTCATCGTGGACCGGCTTGCGCCGCGCTTGATCATTTCGTTGATCAGCTGCTCCATCGCAAAAGCGCCATAAAGCCTTTGCTGTAGAGGATCCTTTTCACTGTTGGCGCCCGGTTCAGCGAGTAGGAAGTGGTTCATGCCGCCGGCTTCAATAGCGGGATCGAAAAGGCAGATCGCGATGCAACTGCCCAAAACAGTTGAAAGCACAAGTTGCGGATCATCGCTGACATAGAAGTCGCCTTGGATGACGTTGATGCGGTTCTTGGCCGAAAGGATGGCATTTGTGTTCATGCGAATACGGCCTCGGCGACACGGTTAAGTGGCAGAATTTTGGTGGCTGCCCCCAGCTCACTCGCGGCGCGCGGCATGCCGTAGACGACGGATGTGCCTTCATCTTGGGCGATGGTTTCCGCCCCAGCCTGTCGCATCGCCAGAAGGCCGCGGGCGCCGTCTTCGCCCATGCCTGTCAGCAGGATGCCGGTTGCGTCGCCTTGGACAACAGATGCTACAGATTCAAAAAGCACATCAACGCTGGGGCGATGTCCAGAGACTGGGTCGGCCACAGTCAATTGGGATATCAATCGGGAGCGACCTCTGACCACCAGATGGTGTGCATTGCCCGGCGCGATGTACACATGGCCGGGCTTGAGGAAGCAATCGCTCTCCGCCAGCGCGACATGCGCTGGGGAGATCGTGTTAAACCTTCGTGCCAAGGCCTTGGCCAGCGAACCGGAGATATGTTGAACGATCAGCGTCGGAGGGCAGTTGGCTGACCACTGCGCCAGCAATTTGGTCAGCGCCTCAACGCCGCCTGTGGACGCCCCAATGGCAATCAGCCTTTTCGCATTATTCTGACCGGTTCCTGTTGATGCTGCGGTGGCACCCACCGCAGCACGCTGAACGATTTTAGTTGGCTGGTGGGCTCCATGGCGGGCGGCAAGCCGAATGCTATGCGCCAGCACCCCTCCATCGCCAGCGAGCAGATTGCCATCATGCCCCGACGGCTTTTCGTAACAGTCAAACGCCCCGATCTGGAGGGCTTCCATTGTCACTTCAGCACCCCTCCCGGTATGGCCTGACACGATGATGACCGGCGTGGGGCGCAGCGCCATGATTTTGGCGAGAAATTCCAACCCGTTCATGCCCGGCATCTCAATGTCGAGGGTGATGACATCGGGGTTGAGTTCCTTGATGCGTTCACGCGCTTCTGCGGCGTTCGCTGCCGTGCCGACGACTTGAATATCGTCTTCCTTGCCGAGCAAGGTCTTCAGAATTGCTCGCATTGTAGCGGAATCATCGACGATTAGGACGCGGGTGCTCATGGGTCCCGCTTTCTGTAAATTGTCTTCCCAACCATTTCGAAATGTCGTCCGCTCGCGCCCGGAAGACGTTCGCTATGCCCGATGTAAAGATAGCCCCCTGGCTCCAGACAATCGGCCAGACGCTCGACCAGCTCTTCCTTTGTCGGTTCGTCAAAATAGATCATGACGTTGCGGCAAAAGATGACATCGAAGGCTCTGGTGAAGGGCCAGTCTCCAAGGAGGTTGAGCCTGCGGAACCGCACAAGTTTTCGAACCGGATCGGCAATCTGCAGCGTGTCGCCGGCATCTTTGGTCCAGTTGTCGCGAAGCGGTGCCGGCACAGGTGCAAGTGCGACTTTGGGATAAATTGCGGCCCGCGCCGTTTCGAGGACGCTGTCCGTCAAGTCACTGGCTAGAAACGCAAATGGCTGTTGAGCAATCTGCAGTCCGGTGCTCCGTTCCGGACCGAGTAGCGTAAAGACGAGGGAATAGACTTCTTCTCCGCTGGAACATCCGGCTGACCAGAAACGGATAGTTTCTCTATCTTTTGCCCGTCGGATCAAGTCATCCCGCAAATGGTCACGGAAATGATCAAAATGATGGTCTTCGCGATAAAAATAGGTGTGGTTGGTGGTGAGCAGAGCCACGGCGGTGCGGCGTTCCAGATCATCCTGCTGGATCAGTGAAATATAGTCCGAGAAGGTCTCAACATTCCGATCCCGGAGCCGCCGGGCGAGGCGTGAGTAAACCAGCATGGCCTTGCCCAGCGGCAGGACGTTGCCCGACTCACGATAGATGAGCTTCGAAATTATATCGAAGTCTCTTCGCGAGAAGATACGGCTATGCTCTCCCTCAAATGGGCTGCCGATGTTCAAGGTCGGTATGTTCACGCGGCAAGATCCAACTCGCGTGGGCTATGCGCGGCGGGCGCCAAGGCCTCGACATCGATGATCAGGGCGATGCGTCCGTCGCCCAGGATCGTGGCGCCCCCAATTCCGGTGATCGGGCGGAAGTTTGTCTCTAGGCTCTTGATCACAACCTGACGCTGATCCTGAATGGCATCGACTTGAATGGCGATCTGCCCGAAGGACTCCGTCTCTACGACGATGAGGACGCTTTGTTCCGACACAGCCTCCGTCTTTCCCATACCAAGACTTGTGATCAGCGGGATAACAGGCAAGAAATTGCCGCGGACGTTGACCACGTGCTGCGTCGGAGAAAGCCGCTTCAGCTCCTCGGGTTTCGCTTGCAGGCTTTCCACCACATTGTTGAGGGGGAGGATCAATGTCTCTCCGCCGCAACTCACGATCATGCCGTCCGCAATGGCGAGGGTGAGGGGGAGCGAGAGGGAGAAGGCCGTGCCCTTGCCCGGTTCTGACGAAATGCTCACGCGGCCGCCAAGGCCTTGAATGGCCTGCTTGACGACATCGAGGCCGACCCCGCGGCCAGAAATGTTCGAGACCTGTTCAGCGGTTGAAAAGCCGGGCGCGAAGATCAGGTTGTCAATCTCATCATCCGTCAGGCGTGCTTCTGCGGAGACAATCTTGCGATCAACGGCCTTTTGGAAAACGCGGGCCCGGTCAATACCGCGACCATCGTCCGACACGCTGATGAGGATGTGACCACCCCGCTGCTCCGCCGCCAGCCGGACATTGCCTTCGGCCGCCTTGCCTGCGGCGATGCGATCCTCGATCTTCTCAAGGCCGTGATCGATCGCGTTGCGGATAAGGTGGGTCAGCGGTTCGCCGATCCGCTCAATCACCGTCTTGTCGAGTTCGGTTGCTTCCCCCTCAACCGTGAGCGTTACCCGTTTGCCGGTTTCGGCCTCAAGTTCACGGACGATGCGGGGGACACGGCTGAACACCGACCGGATGGGTTGGGCACGCAGCGCCATGGCGCAATCCTGCAACTCACGTGTCAGATATTCGAGCTGCGAGAGCTCATCTTCGGCGGCGACACCTGCGCCGCTCAGGCGTTGCGCCAGCATCGACTGGGTGATGACCAGTTCCCCAACTGTATCGACGAGCCGGTCCAGTCGGTCCAGATCGACACGGATGGTTGGAGTTGGCCCGGCATTGGCGGTTGCTCCAGCCGCCCGAGTTTCAGTCAGCGCAGGCGCCACCGGATCTGATATTGGAGGAGCTAGCGGATTTTCGTTGATTTCAGGCGCCGGGGCGGGTGAAGATGGTTCCGCGTTTTCCGAAGAGGCGTTTGCGGACGCCAAAACTTCTGGTGCCGTGGGCGTCACTGCTTTTGCGGGGAAATCGGCAAAGCGAGGTTCTTCTCCGTGTACATGGATGGAGAGGCCGCAGGCTTCCCCAACGAAGTCGAAGATCTCTTCAATCATTGTTCGGGGCACAGAGGCGGGAACGTCAATCTCCCAGCAAATATAAGCGCCGTCAGGCTCGAAGCTGTCGAGGTCGGGCAGGGCTGCCAAATCGACCGTCCGGACAGTTGCACCCAGCCCACATAATTCGCGGATGAGAAGCAATGGATCACTGCCATTGTCCAGCGCACGCAATGTCGGGCGAAGATGGATGACATGGCCACCGGTCGCGGGTTCTGGTGCGTTGAGATCAGCGAGAAGATCATCGAAATCGATCTCGAGGTCGTCATTGGCGACATCGTCTGCGACAGCGGGTGAAGGGACTTCACTGATCACTGGGTCGAGGCTGGCGGGCTTGGCCTCTTCTGCCCCATCGCTCTCCGCAATGGCTTCCAATTCTGCTGAAATGCCACCGTCAGCTGGTGCTTCTGCCTGGCCTTTGATGGCCGACACATGATCCGTCAGCACGTCGAAAGCCCGGATGAGCGTTGTGAGCAAGGCAGGCGTCAGTGGCTTGTCACCGTCGCGCACCTGCTGCAGCACCGTTTCAAACTTATGGGTGAAGGATTGGAGCGGCGTGAAGCCGAACGCGCCCGCCCCACCTTTGATGGAATGGACGGCGCGGAAGATCGAGTTGATCGCCTCCGCATCCTGATTCCCGTTCTTGCAGGCCAACAGCGCACGCTCGGCCAAATCAAGCCCTTCGTCACATTCAAGCAGGAAGATCTGCTGGATTTCGTCATGCTGCATGGGCTGGTTCCAATCCGAGGAGATCGAGCGTTCCAGAAATCTTGGCCGCGTTCATGATGGCGGCGCTGGGCTGCGTGATTGAGATGCGCGCAGCGCGGCTGGTGGCCGTCTTGAACGCGCTCAACAAAAGTTGCAGCCCGATCTGGCCAATCTGCTGGACGGCACTGCCGTCCAGCTGAAGGTGACTGCCTTTGGCCATGGCGTCGGATATTTCGACGGCAAGGCCGGAGACTGCGCGGCGATCAATCACCGCGGGCAGGCTGATGGTCATGTTGACGGTCCCTCGGTTAAATGGTGCTTAGAATTCGGACCAGTCTTCTTCGGAAAGGTTCTGCTTCACCGCGAGATTGCCCAAGACCTTGGCGGGCTTGCGCAGGGCAGGCTTCAGGCGGGTGACCTGGGATGATTCAACTGACCGTACTGACGGACGTGCGGCTTCTGCTGCCACTGACGTCCGGAACCTGGCCACAAGTTCTGAAAGCTCCGATGCCTCGCTGGCCAAGCTCCGCGAGGCGGCGGTGCTTTCCTCAACCATAGCCGCATTCTGTTGCGTCATTCTGTCCATGTCGCCAACGGCGGTGTTGATCTGGAGCAGGCTCGCGGCCTGGCTTTCGGCGGCGGCCGAAATGCCGGAGACGAGGCCGCTGATCTGTTCCACCTGTTCCCCGATGCGGCCGAGCATTTCGCCGGTCTTGCCGACCAGTGAGACGCCTTTGTCGACTTGGACATTGGACTGGGTGATGAGCTGCTTGATGTCCTTGGCGGCATCGGCTGAGCGCTGGGCAAGCGCACGAACTTCATTGGCGACCACTGCAAATCCCTTGCCAGCATCACCTGCACGGGCTGCTTCTACGCCTGCGTTCAGGGCGAGCAGGTTGGTCTGGAAGGCGATGCCGTCGATCACGTTGATGATCTGCGAGATTTCTTGCGCCGACTTTTCAATATCGCCCATCGCAGTCACAGCTTCGCCAACGACCTTGCCGCCATTGGTGGCCTCGTCCATTGCCTGTCCCACAGCGTGATTGGCCGTGCGTGCGCTTTCTGATGCGCTGCGGACCGACTGGGTCACCTCGTTCATCGCGGCGGCCGTTTCCTCAAGCGAGGCAGCCTGCTGCTCCGTGCGACGGGCTAGATCTTCAGCGGCGGAGCTGATCTCGGTTGAACCTGTATTGACGCTAGTGGCGGTGTTGGCAACGCGACCAACGACGCTGTTAAGCTCTTCAATTGCGTTATTAAAGTCGACCCGAAGCGCGTCATATTTTTCCGCGAATGTAACGGTGATGCGATGTGTGAGGGTGCCCGCCGCAATGGCCTTCAGGCCCGTTCCGAGTTCAGCGAGAACGACTTGCTGTGCAGCGGTATCCGCCACCCGGTCGACGGCCCGACCGCGAAACACCTCAAGTGCACGGGCCATGTCACCAATTTCATTCTTGCGCTCTTGCCCTTCGATCACAATGTCGAAATTTTGGCTCGTCATCGCTTCCATGTAGCCGATCATTTCGTTGGTCGGCGCCAGAATGCGACGCATTAGGAACCATACGCCAGCGGCGATCATGCCGGCCAACATGAGGATGACCAAACCAAGCTGGATCGACGCGTTGATCACGCTGGAGTTGGCTTCGCCTTCGATCACTTCATCTTCCGAAAGGAGCTTGGGAACGACGTTCTCGATCAGCTTGTCATTTTCTTGATGCAGTTTGCTGAGACGTGCATAGCTTGCCTTGGCCGCTTCCGCATTGCCGGACTGGATGGCAGGGATGAAACTCCGTTTCACCTCCGCCCAGAAACGATCGCCAGACGGCAGAATTTTCTTTTGATAGTCTTCGTGCAAATGGTCAGAGAGAAGTTCGTTGCTCTGCCAGAATGCGCGACGTTCCCTGAACAGTTTTTCCTGTTCGGAGAAATCTCGGACGGCGCTGGCGGCGGGGCGAACGCCGAGCATGACTTCTGATGCCGTGAGATATCCGTCAGCAACATACAACACGGCAGGTGCAGTATCAGAAATAAGTTCGTGCCCGACCTGTTCCCGCTCATGTAGCGTTCCCCCGATGCGCACCAAGTTAACGTTATAGATGCCGATGCCGATTGCGGCTATAAACATGGCACCCATAGCTGCTGCACCGAACTGGCTAATCCGCTGGATTCTCATTCGAGACTTGCTCCTTAAACCCGTCAAACAATCTTGTGGCGCACGGGGTGGTGATCGCCTTCAAGCCTGAAACGGCGGGAGCAGTCGGAATTTTAGGGGAAGCGTCT
This sequence comes from uncultured Sphingomonadales bacterium, assembly GCA_903839675.1. Classification (GTDB taxonomy): domain Bacteria; phylum Pseudomonadota; class Alphaproteobacteria; order Sphingomonadales; family Sphingomonadaceae; genus Aquisediminimonas. The sequence goes on along the minus strand of CAIMDB010000034.1, from coordinate 58,330 downwards.
CTTTTTGCAGCGCCAAACTATTGGGCATTGACGGGTGCCACCTCCAATTCAGCACCCTCGGCATTGGCTGCTGCGTCGATTTCTTCGATCTGTTTGGAAACGTCGGCGTCCGCCTGATTGCGGATCTCCGCAGCTCGCTTGGCGATGGCGTCTTCGCTTTCAGTCTCACTGACGGGCGCGGACGTGCACGCAGCGAGCATCAGCAGCAGTGCGCCAATGAACTTTCTCATTGGCCGTCTGTGAAGATGAGAGGTTCTGGCGCATTGGCGACCAGATCAAGCATAGACGACCATGCCTTCACATTCTGGCGCAGCGATGCGGGGTCAACCTTGTCCAGCGTGTCGTCGGCCGTGTGATGCAGATCGAAATAGCGTGTGCCATCCTGATTGAGGTCGATGGCGGGTGTTCCGGCGGCGATCATTTGGCCGACATCCGCGCCTCCACCTGCAACACCACGCCCGGTCCCGATACCCTGTGCAGCGAGTGCTTCAGATATGCGTGCACGCAAGGGCGCGGCTGGTTCCGGCAGCCGGAAATTGACCTGCCAAATCCGGTCCGCGCCAAAATCAGATTCCGCGGCCAGTGCGTGGGGTTCGTCCTTATGGGCTTTGAAGTAGGCCTCGCCGCCAAAAACGCCGACCTCTTCTGACCCGGCCCAAAGCACGCGGATGGTGCGGCGGTGCTTGCCCTTTGCTGCGACTGAGAGCGCGGCGTCCGTCACGATCCCGCAGCCGGCCGCATCATCGACTGCGCCAGTACCGAGGTCCCAACTGTCGAGATGGCAGGCGACCAGAACGATACCCGCAGCAGGATCCGTCCCCGGAAGCTCGGCAAGCACATTTCCTGATTGCTGAGGCCCCGTGAACTTCGGGGTTAGGGTCAGGGACATTTTGATCGGGCTGCTGCTGGTGCGCGCAATCCGTTCCAGATTATCGGCATCGGGGTTGGACAGGGCAGCTGCTGCGAGGGGTGTCACGCCATCCGGCCAAGATGTGACGCCTGTATGGGGCGTGCGATGATCATCTGTCCCAATAGAGCGGATCAGGAAGGCCGCTGCCCCACGCTTTGCGGCAACGGCAGGCCCTTCACGGCGCACGCGACCGAAGACGCCGTAGGAAGATCCGTCCTGCGTCCGGCCCATAGCGTGGCCGACATAAACGATCTTGCCGTTGATGGCGGCTTCTGGCGCGGCGAGGAAGTCTGCGTAGGTGGGATAGACGACCACTGTTCCCGTCAGGCCGTTGGTCGGAGTCGCTCCGCTATGGCCAAGCGCCGTGATCGCGATCTTGTGTGTGTAGGGGGCTGTAATCTCTGCCTTTTCCTCGCCGCGGATCCAGCCCTTCATCTCAAAGGGTTCGATACGGATATTCTGGAACCCCAATGCCTTGAGCTTTTGCGTGGCCCACGCACGCGCCTTGGCTTCCTGCTCGGTTCCGGCGAGCCGCTGCCCAACCTCGGTCGTGAGCCCGGCAGTAATCTCATAAGCGAGGTTCTTGTCTTGAGCAGAAGTGGCAGCGGGGAGGAGGGCGGCGAGGATCAGGAGCTTTTTCATTTGCCATGGCTAACCTGTCGATGCGGGTTTGCCAATGCGGATTTGCTGGGCTAGTGCCGCGTCAAATCCGCCAGCTTACAGATGAGAGAAACGACCCATGGCCGCGCAATACGCCTATGTCATGAAAGACATGACCAAGTCTTTCCCCGGTGCCCAAAAGCCGGTTCTGAGCAACATCAACCTGCAATTTTATCAGGGTGCGAAGATCGGCATCGTCGGCCCGAACGGCGCCGGTAAATCGACGCTGATCAAGATCATGGCCGGCATCGACACCGACTATTCCGGTGAAGCCTGGCCCGGTGAGAACATCACCATTGGCTATTTGGAGCAGGAGCCTCAGCTGGACCCCACCAAGAACGTTCTTGAAAACGTCAAGGACGGCGCGCGCGAAACCGCGGACATGGTGGATCGTTACAATGAGATTTCCGCGCTGATGGGGGAGCCTGATGCGGACTTTGACACGCTGATGGAAGAAATGGGCACGCTGCAGGAACGCATCGACGCCGTTGACGGCTGGACGCTCGACAATCAGCTCGAAATCGCGATGGAAGCGCTGCGCTGCCCGCCGTCCGACTGGTCGGTTGAAAACCTGTCGGGCGGTGAAAAGCGCCGAGTCGCGCTCACCCGCCTGCTTCTCCAGAAGCCGTCCATCCTTCTGCTCGACGAACCGACCAACCACTTGGACGCTGAAAGTGTCGAATGGCTGGAAAACCATCTGAAGGAATATGCGGGCGCTGTGCTGATGATCACCCACGATCGCTACTTCCTCGATACGGTCGTCGACTGGATCCTTGAGCTCGATCGCGGAAAGTACTTCCCGTACGAAGGCAATTATTCGACCTATCTGGAAAAGAAGGCCAAGCGCCTTGAGCAGGAAGATCGCGAAGATTCCGGCCGCCAGAAGGCGATCAAGGAAGAGCTTGAGTGGATCCGGCAGGGGCCAAAGGGCCGTCAGACCAAGTCCAAGGCGCGTATCTCCAAGTTTGAACAGCTTGTGTCAGCGCAGGAAAACCGGTCACCCGGCAAAGCACAGATCGTCATTCAGGTGCCGGAGCGTTTGGGTGGCAAAGTTATCGAAGCCAAGGGCATTTCCAAGGCTTATGGCGACAAGCTGTTGTTTGAAGACCTTTCCTTCATGCTGCCCCCAGGTGGTATCGTTGGTGTCATCGGCCCGAACGGTGCGGGTAAATCAACGCTGTTCAAACTGATCACAGGCCAGGAAACGCCCGATACCGGGTCCATCGACATGGGTGAAACGGTTCGTCTGGGTTATGTCGACCAGAGCCGCGATCATCTCGATGCCTCCAAGAACGTCTGGGAAGAAGTCTCAGACGGCCTCGATTATGTGAAGGTCAACGGCCACGACATGTCGACGCGCGCTTATGTCGGTGCCTTCAACTTCAAGGGGCAGGACCAGCAGAAGAACGTCGGCAAGCTCTCCGGCGGTGAACGCAACCGTGTTCATATGGCCAAGATGCTGAAGCGCGGCGGCAACGTCCTGCTCCTCGACGAACCGACCAACGATCTCGATGTTGAAACGCTCGGCGCTTTGGAAGACGCGATCGAAAACTTCGCCGGTTGCGCGGTGGTCATCAGCCATGACCGCTTCTTCCTTGACCGTCTGGCGACCCACATCCTCGCCTTCGAAGGCAACAGCCATGTCGAATGGTTCGAAGGTAACTTCGCGGCTTACGAAGAGGACAAGCGTCGTCGTCTGGGCGATGCCGCAGACCGGCCGACCCGTCTCGCCTATAAGAAACTGACCCGCTAACGCGCCAAACGCTGGAGCAGGGGCCGCACTTTCAGAAAGAGGGTGTAGGTCCGCTCCAGCAAGGCGAGCACGACCCGGTTTTGGGCCAAAAGTCCAAGCGGGCGAAGCGGTGGAATTTCGCGCCACATGGCAGCAAACGCTGCGGCACCGGACAGCGTTTCACCCTGATCGGTCGTTGCATGGAAGCGCGCCAGCATAAGGTTGCGGTCGAGCGGGCAGGTGGTGGAGGGCTCCGTTACATCTGCGAAGGCAATGCGTTGCCGCTTGTCCAAGCGTCGCATCAGTGCGATTTCCCGCATGCAGAGAGGGCAGGCGCCGTCATACCAGACCGTCAGCCGCGCGGTCACGGCGTGATCCAGTTGCCGGTCCAACCGTTCCCGGATCGCTGGAATAAGGCCCGCTGGTTGCCGCAGCTTGTCAATTTCAGCCACTCAAGCTCAACCGCATCCACCAAGAGGACGCAGAAGTTTTCGCGTCCCGCTTCGCTCTCCGGTGCTGTGGGAGAACGGTTTAACAGCGCTTCGGGCAAGCCGCTTGTCGCTTCTGGGGTCTGCGTGCCAGGAGGATGGGCCGCGAGATAGCAGCGCCTGCTGGACAGAGCCGAGGTCTCCCATGCGCGATCGACTATGTCGCCCGAGCGCTCAATCCGGCCGACGCCGCGTACGATCAATTGAACGCGGGCGTCGGGGTCGTAGCCAAGGATGGCAACAGGTCCGGCGGCGTCAATCTGTAACGCTTTGGAAGAGCGGACATCGGTGTGGAACCGAAAGGTCGCGCAAGGGCCTTCCACCGCGCGCAAAACCATGATCCGTGGGGCGGGGGCGTCGCCGGATACCGAACAGACCGTCGGGGTATGGAGGGGGCTATGACGGTTGCGGACTGCGGCGCTCCACATGTCGATGATATGGTCGAGGACGCCGTCTAAGTGATCTGTGGAGACTTGTGTCATTGGGGAAGGGTGAACTCACCGCTGTCCTCATCAAGGACGTATAGGCTGCCTTCGGCGATCGCGAACCAGGCGCCATGCAGCTTAAGCATGCCCGATGACTCCCGCTCCGCAATGAAGGGAAAAGTACGCAGATTGCGCAGGCTGACTTTGACAGCCTCCATTTCCAACGCGCGCTGGGGATCAGCCGGTGCCCGCGCCAAAACATCGTCGCGAGCGTCGCTGACAATGCCCATCCAGTCATCGATGAAGATGTTTTGGCCGGATGCCGGGTTTGATTGCTCCAAGGCCGCTTTGATGCCGCCGCACTGGCCGTGCCCAACCACGACAATGTGTTTTACTTCCAAGCCCAAAACACCAAATTCAATGGCGGCCGATGCGCCGTGAAGACCGCCCCCCGTTTCAAATGGCGGTACAAGATTGGCGACATTGCGCAGCGCAAAGACCTGCCCCGGAACGGTGTCAAAGATGGTCGCCGGGTCAACGCGGCTGTCGCAGCATGAAATGACCATGACCGGCGGCGACTGGCCCTGTTCCAACGCGTCATATCGCGCTTTCTGTTGCCGATAAGCGTCAGCGCGGAAGCGGTGATAGCCCTCTAACAGAGCTTTAAATTCGGGCATCGGTGTCTCCTGAAGCAGAAAATTGCTTAGCAAGCCCGGCATGGTTGGCAAGCCTTGAGCGGGCGGGTAAAGACCAGCGCATGAATGCTCCTACAAACCTGCAGAGGGTCCGCAAGCCGGACTGGATCCGCGTTAAGGCGCCGACATCGGTTGGATATGCCGAAACAAAGGCGTTGATGCGCGCCAAATCTCTTAACACGGTGTGTGAAGAAGCGGCTTGCCCCAATATTGGGGAGTGCTGGACCAAGAAGCATGCGACCGTAATGATCCTTGGGGACGTGTGCACGCGCGCCTGCGCGTTCTGCAATGTCAAAACGGGGATGCCGCGCGCGGTCGACAAGAACGAGCCGCAGAATCTCGCCGATGCCGCCGCTGAAATGGGGTTGAAGCACATCGTCATCACCTCGGTGGACCGTGACGATCTGCCTGATGGCGGCGCATCGCAATTCGTGAAGGTCATTGAGGCGCTCCGCCGGACGACACCGGAGACGACCATCGAAATTCTGACGCCGGATTTCCGCAACAAAATGCAGGCTGCCGTTGAATCCATCGTGGCGGCGCGTCCGGACGTTTACAATCATAACCTTGAAACGGTCCCTCGGCTTTATCCAACCATCCGGCCAGGTGCGCGCTATTATGCGTCGCTGCGCCTGTTGGAGACGGTCAAGCAGCATGATCCTTCCATCTTCACAAAGTCAGGCATCATGGTCGGGCTGGGGGAAGAGCGGCTGGAGGTTCATCAGGTAATGGACGATATGCGTTCTGCCGACATCGATTTCCTCACGATTGGCCAATATCTGCAACCCACGCCGAAGCACGCGACGGTGATGGAGTATGTGACGCCAAAAACGTTTGAGGCGTATGCCGCCATCGCGCGGGCGAAAGGTTTCCTCCTAGTGGCCTCATCGCCGCTGACACGGTCCAGCTACCATGCTGACAGGGACTTCTCGCTGATGCGTGATGCACGGGCCGTGCAATTGGCCAATGCCAAAGCATAGCGAAACGCGGACGCTCCCCTGGAGCGCAGAGCAGATGTTCACGTTGGTGGCTGATGTAGGTCGCTATGGTGAATTTCTGCCTTGGGTCAGTGGTGTACGGATTAAATCTAACACCGAATCTGAAATGATCGCAGACCTTTTGGTCGGGTTTAAAGCGCTGAAAGAGACGTTCACGTCCCGCGTGCGCAAGGTTCGACCGTCATTGATTACGGTCGACTACCTCGATGGGCCGATGAAGTACCTACACAATGAATGGACGTTCCGCGACCTGCCCGAAGGCGGGTGCGCTGTCGACTTCATGGTCGACTTCCAGTTCAAATCCAAGATTTTTGAAGCACTTGCGGGTCAGGTGTTCGAACGCGCTTTGCACAAAATGACGGACGCGTTCGAAACGCGGGCGGACATTCTCTACAGTTCGGCGCCCGGCAGCAGCAGTTCGAGAGCAACCAGCGCGGCCTGAACGCGGATCGGGCCGCGACCGAGGTCGCCGAAATACTTGATGTCCGCAATAATGTCGTCGGGATCAGATCCGCGTCGCGCGCGGGCAAAGACGACTGTGCCGACCGGCTTTTTCGGGGTGCCGCCATCGGGGCCCGCGATACCGGTGATGGAGACGGACACATCTGCCGTCGAATGATCGAGCGTACCCTGTGCCATCGCCCACGCCGTCGCAATCGAAACGGCACCGAAAGTTTCAAGGATATTCGAGTCGACGCCAAGTGCACTTAACTTCGCTTCGTTCGAGTAGGTGATGAAGCCAACTTCAAAGACATCCGAGGACCCAGCGATGGAGGTGAGGGCTGCGGACACAAGACCGCCTGTGCAACTCTCAGCGACCGCCACGCGGCGCCCTTTTGCGCGATTTTCGTCAATGACGCGCCGAGCCGCGTCTACCAATTCTACCGGGAGTGCATCGTCCATCAGATACTACTTTGTTGTGACTGGCTTCCCGGTTCCGCCTGCCTGTGGGCAAATGGAAAACGGTGACTTCGTCTTTGCGACGGCGGCCTGTGCCGGAGGACGGGATAAGAGTTCAAGGACTATTCCAACCAACTGCGACATATTCTCGGCTGGAAGCGGCGCCAGAACCTGCACGATGCGGTTAATATCCCCGCATTGCGTCGTTTTGACGTCTTTAACGATTGCGGTCGAAATGCCTGCGGTGAGAATACCTTTCAAGGCATCATCCGGCAGGTTGTTCAAAAAGGTGACATCGGTATCCATAAATTTGCGCACAGCGAGTTTGGCTGAGGGCCAGCTTGTACCGGCGACCACGCGATACCGGCCCGCCAGGTCTGTGCCCGACCGGCTTAGAAAGCTGTCTGGCCCCAGCGATGGCGCACATTTGCTGCTGATGGAGGTGATGACGTCTGGGAGCGCAAAGGATACGAGCCCCTGCGCTTCCTTGGGCGTCAGGCACTGCTTGGCCGTTTGGGCCGTGGCCATGGTGGGTAGCGCGACCGATAGGACACCGGCGGCAATGCATTGGATCATTCTTGAAGCCATGTTTACTCCTCCTCGGGTAGGCGGATGGTAGCGGCGGCTTGAGCCGCTATGCCTTCTCCGCGACCTGTAAAACCCAATCGTTCGGTCGTCGTTGCCTTGACGCTCACCTTGGTGATGGGGACGGCAAGCATCCCGGCGATGGCTATCCGCATAGCATCCCTGTGTGGCCCGATTTTAGGCGCTTCGCAGATGATGGTGACATCCACATGATCAATCACCCCGCCTGCTTGTTTGATGAGGTTTGCGGCATGTTCAACAAAGCGGTGGGACGCCGCCCCACGCCACTGCGGATCGCTGGGCGGAAAATGCGCGCCAATGTCCCCGTCTCCCAACGCGCCGAGCAAAGCGTCGGTTAGGGCATGTAGGGCGACATCGGCGTCACTGTGTCCGGATAAACCCTTTTCATGATCAATCTTTACGCCGCAGAGCCAGAGGTCTTCGCCCGTCGCCAGTCGGTGCACGTCATAGCCCAAGCCTGTCCGGCTGATGAGGCGCTGGTTCCATTTGCGTTCGGCCTCCGCAAAATCGGCTGGCTGAGTGATTTTATCCAGCATGGCATGACCCTCCACGACAGCGACCATATATCCGGCAGCCCGCGCCATTTGGGCGTCGTCAGTGGCGGCGGTTCCCGTCCATCGGTTGTGCGCATCACGGATGGCGTTAGCCCGAAAGGCCTGAGGTGTCTGAACACGGATGAGACCGTTGCGATCCACGACATCGCCAAGGTCTTCCCCTGTCTTTGCCCCAACCTTTGCTAACGTATCGACCACGGATAGGGCAGGGATGGCGCCGTCGGCCGTGTCGAGCGCCGCGATCAATCGGTCAACAACGGAAGAAGGCAAAAAGGGGCGAGCGGCATCATGGATGAGGACAATCCGGGCGTCACCAATGGCCGCCATGCCGGCTGCGACGGATTGCTGACGCTCTGCGCCGCCAATGACGATGGCATCAACCAGAATATCGCCAAGTGCGTGGGCAGCCAGCTCTGCCTGGCCTTCGGCCACCACGACAATGGTCCGTTCAATGCGCGGATGCCGCGCTAGCGCGGTGACGGCATGCGTCAACAGGGCTTTTCCGCCAACTGTGACGAACTGCTTCGGCAGGCTGGTGCCTGCGCGCTCACCCTTTCCGGCGGCGACAATGATGGCAGCAATTGTCATGGCGCTGGGCTTAGACACTCAAGACTGTTGCGCCGCAACACAAAAATGCGTAGAGCTTTTGCTGAAAATTTAGGCAAATCCATGCAGCAGTTGAACCCTATCTCTGTCGGCGGTGTCCGCATCGACGTTCCTGTCATTCTCGCGCCGATGACGGGCGTGACAGACATGCCGTTCCGCAAGGTCGTGCGGCAATATGGCTGCGGCCTCAATGTCACGGAAATGATCGCCAGTCAGGCCATGATCCGGGAAACGCGGCAAAGCCTGCAAAAGGCGGCGTGGGACCCGATTGAAGAGCCGGTTTCCATGCAGCTTGCCGGTTGCACGCCCAAGGAAATGGCTGAAGCGGCCAAGCTGAATGAAGACCGCGGCGCGTCTATCATCGACATCAACATGGGTTGCCCAGTCAAAAAGGTCGTGAACGGCGACGCAGGCTCCGCGCTGATGAAGGACCTGCCGTTGGCTGCCAGCCTGATTGAAGCGACGGTAAAGGCCGTGAAGGTGCCGGTTACCGTCAAGATGCGTATGGGCTGGGATGAAACACGTCTCAACGCGCCGGAACTCGCAAAGATCGCCGAAGACCTTGGCGCGCAGATGATCACCGTCCATGGGCGGACGCGCAACCAGATGTATAAGGGGTCGGCGGACTGGGCGTTCGTTCGGCGCGTGAAGGATGCGGTCAAGGTTCCCGTCATCGTCAATGGCGACATTTGTTCAATCGACGACGCGAAAACAGCGCTCGATCTGTCCGGTGCCGATGGCTTGATGATCGGGCGCGGCGCCTATGGGCGGCCCTGGTTGATCTCTCAAGTTATGGCGGCTTTGACCGATGGTGCCAAGATCGCCGATCCGACGATCGAAGAGCAGTATCATCTCATCGTCCGGCACTATGAAGACATGCTGGCGCATTATGGTGAGACGACCGGCGTGAACATGGCACGCAAGCATATTGGTTGGTATACCAAAGGCTTGCATGGCTCTGCTGATTTCCGCAACGCTGTGAATCAGATCAATGATCCCCGCACGGTGCTGGCCATGCTCGAACGTTTTTATGAACCATGGCTCAGCCGCGCGGCCGCCTGAAGGCGATTGAGACGCCGGTGGGGCCTCTGACTGCGGAAGACGTGGTTGCAGCCTCTCCGATCTCCATGTTGGTCATCGATGACGGTGCTGTTGTGCAGCATGCCAACGCAGCGGCTGAAATGCTCCTCAATCTCAGCGCGCAGAATCTCGTCGGACGGGCCCTGCAGGACGTGCTGGAGATGCCCGACGGCTATGTGGGTGATGACGCACCATTTGCCGCCTATGATGCGAGCCTGCGGCTGCGGAAGGGCGCGGTTTTGCGCGCGGACGTCTTCGTGACACCCTTTGCCGAATATGCGGGATGGAAACTCGTTTCCATGTATTCCGGTGCCGCGAGCCATCGCGTCGGCAATCGGGCGCATGGCGGCGGTACACGGGCGGCCGTCCGCATTGCGGCCATGCTGGCACATGAGATTAAAAATCCGCTTGCGGGGATTAAGGGGGCAGCCCAGCTGCTTGGTCGGAGTGTTGATGCACGTGCGCAGCGGTTGACCAAGCTGATCCAAGATGAGGTTGATCGGGTGGCCAGCCTGATCGACCGGATGGAAGGCTTTACAGATACTCGCACGCTTGAACGGCAGGCTGAGAACATCCACGCCATTGTTGATCATGCGCGCGAAGTGGCGGTGTCTGGCTTTGGGGACCGGCTGATCATCCGCGAACTCTACGATCCCTCACTTCCAGAGGTGTTGGTCCATCGCGACACTATGGTTCAGGTGGTTCTCAATCTGTTGAAGAACGCCGCTGAAACCGCCGAGCCCGGCTCAAAGCGGAAGGTCAAGATTACGACATCGTTCCGCCATGGTGTTTCGGTGGCCGTTGATCCGGGCGGGCGGCGCGTTTCGCTTCCCATCGAATTGTGCATCATCGACGATGGACCGGGCGCGCCCCCGGAAATTGTCGAGAACCTTTTCGACCCTTTTGTGAGCAGCAAGCCAAAAGGGCAGGGGCTAGGCCTTGCGCTGGTTGATAAATTGACGCGTGATATGGGCGGAATCGTCCAATATGCGCGTGAAGGCATGCCGGAGCATACGGTTTTCCGTCTGCTTCTGCCGAGAGCGGATGGGCGGAGTTAATGGGTCAAGGCAAGGTTCTGGTCGTCGACGATGACGACGCCATCCGGTTGGTGATCAGCGAAGCGCTGACCCGTGAAGGTCATGACGTCATGTGCGCGGCCAGTGTCGCGGATCAAGCGCGCGTGCTGGAGGACTTTGATCCGGATGTACTCGTGACGGACGTTATCTTGCCTGACGGAAACGGGTTGGACGTGCTCCCTGCGATATTGGCAAAGCGACCGGGTCTGCCTGTCATCGTGCTGTCCGCCCAAAACACGCTTGCCACCGCCGTCCGTGCGACGGAGCAGGGGGCGTTTGAGTATCTGCCCAAGCCCTTTGATCTGGATGAGCTTTGCCAAGCCGTGCGCGATGGCATGGGACGGCGCGGCATTGTCGTAGCAAGCCCGGCGCTCACAGAGGCGGACGCCGCCCTGCCACTCATCGGGCGGTCTCCCGCGATGCAGGAAGTCTACCGGACGATTGCGCGAGTGGTCCCCAATGATTTGACTGTGCTGATCCTGGGTGAGAGCGGGACGGGCAAGGAGTTGGTTGCCCGTGCAATACACGATCTAGGCGCCCGCAAGGCCGCGCCGTTTATCGCAATCAACATGGCGGCCATTCCGCGCGAATTGATCGAGGCTGAATTGTTCGGGCATGAACGGGGCGCCTTTACCGGGGCACAGCAGCGCACAGCCGGGCGGTTTGAGCAGGCAGCGGGCGGGACGTTGTTCCTTGATGAGATCGGCGACATGCCAATGGATGCCCAGACCCGCCTTCTGCGCGTGCTCCAGTCCGGTGAGTTCACGACCGTGGGTGGCAGCCGATCCATTCAGGCGGATGTTCGTATTATTGCTGCGACGCATAAGGATCTCACCGCCTTGATTGCGGCGGGGCAGTTCCGCGAAGATCTCTATTTCCGCCTGAATGTCGTGCCTATGTCGCTTCCGGCTCTGCGACAGCGTGTGGCGGATATCGGTCTGTTGTCGCAGCATTTTCTGGATCGGGCAGTCGCTGAAGGATTGCCACGCAAAGGCATTTCGGTGGAAGCCATTACGCGGCTTGGGCATCATGATTGGCCCGGCAATGTCCGAGAGCTTGAAAACCTGATGCGCCGTTTGGCCGTGTTGGCCCGCGATGATCTGATTGGCGCCGAGATGGTTGAGCAGCAACTCGTCGGGCGGCCCGCCAAGACCGAGGCGCCGGTTATGGTCGCGCGGTCTGGCCTCGCAAATGCGGTTGAGCATCATCTTGCGGCCTATTTTGCAGAGTTTGGAGCTGATCTGCCACCTGACGGGCTCTATGACCGCATTTTGGAAGAAGTCGAACGGCCTCTGCTTGTGGCAACAATGTCAGCCGTTCGCGGCAACCAACTGCGTGCCGCCAAATTGCTGGGCATAAACCGCAATACTTTGCGTAAGAAATTGAACGATCTGGGGATTGATCCGGCGGTTGGTCGCAGATAGCGGCTCACTTCGTCGGCTTGCCATTAACTGTGCTTGATCTGCAACGCCGGTGTTGTAGTATTGCCACGAATGGTCGATCTGAACACGTCTTTCCTGCCCACTTGGCAGCGCAAACTCGTCGTTTTTGCGCGCCGGCAGGAATGGATCACGGTGCTGACTTGGGGTGCTGGGATCGGTGCCTTGGTGATGGCACTGGCAACTTGGCAAATCCTAAGTAGTGAAGGCGTCCTGAGTGCTCTGTCGGGCGTGGTCCTGCTCTTTGCTAATCTCGTTCCGGCGGTCATGCTTCTCGTCCTTGGCGGGCGTCGCCTCGCTATGCGTCGTGCGGAAAACTCACTGGTCGGCGCCAATGGCAGGTTGCACGTGCGATTGGTGGCCCTGTTTTCTCTCATCGCCACGGTTCCGGTAGTCCTGATGGTCCTCGTGGCCTCATTGCTGTTCCAATATGGCGTCGACATCTGGTATTCAAAACGCGCACAGGGGATGTTTGAGAACACCACGGCGCTTGCTCAGCAGCTTTACGCCGAAAAGCAGAAGCGCGTGATGGATGAGACCGCGGTGATGGCAGGAGACCTGGTCCAGGCGCTGCAGGTTGCCCCGATTGATAGCCAGCCCTTCGCCAATCAGTTTGCGTTTCAGGTGTATCAGCGCGAGCTTTCTGAGGCGGCTGTCCTTGCCATTTCGACGAAGAATGGTGTCCAGACGCTGGCGATTGTGAACCCCTATGAACGTGCAACCCAAAATTGGGTTCCGCCCGAAGTGGCGCGTGAGTTGCTGGCCAAACGCCAGGCCGTGTTCCGTGATACCGGAAGCCGGATGGAGTCGGTAACGCCCATGGTAGGGACACCGGACTTGTTCCTTTACGCCTCACGCGTGGCCGATACAGAAACGCTGGCGCAGGCGAAGCGCGCGTCCTTGGTTTTGAAGGACTATAACGCCCTCTTGAAGCGGTCAGGGACCCTTCAGTTCCGCCTAAATGCCGCACTTTACCTTTTGTCGCTGCTGATCATCGGGATGGCCGTGTGGACAGCGCTTCGCGTCGCGGACAGGTTGGTGCGGCCCGTTGGGGAATTGGTGGATGCCGCGCGCAAGGTTGCGGCGGGTGACTTGTCCGTGCGCGTCTCGACGTCGCGCAGTCGCGATGAAGTCGGGGTCTTGTCGCGCGCGTTCAATCGCATGACCGAAAGGTTAGGCGAACAGAATATGGACTTGATTGCCTCAAACGATCTGCTCGACCGGCGTCGTGTTTTGATCGAAGCCGTCCTGTCCGGCGTGACGGCAGGTGTCATTTCAGCAACGCCAGATGGGCATGTCCGCGTTATCAACCGGTCTGCCTGTGAGATTTTGAAGATCGCTCCGGGCGATGTGGTGGGTGCGTCTTTGAAAGAGCTTGTGCCTGATTTCGCAGCGCTGCTTGAAGAAGGCCGTTCGGAAACTGTGCTTCAGCTTGGCGGGGCCGGAGAGATCCGGACGCTTGCCGTCAAGGTCGTGGAGAGCGAGTTCGGCCATATCTTGACGTTCGACGATATCACCCAGCAGCTGATTGATCAGCGTCGTGCCGCTTGGTCAGACGTTGCGCGGCGGGTCGCGCATGAGATTAAGAATCCTCTGACTCCCATTCAGTTGGCAGCGGAGCGATTGAAGCGCCGGTTCTCTAAGGAAATCGTGACGGATCAGGCCGCGTTTGACCGCCTGACCGAAACTATCGTGCGTCAGGTGGGTGATCTGCGGCGGATGGTTGATGAATTCTCCTCCTTTGCGCGGATGCCAAAGCCCGAATTCGCTGAAGAGCCGATTGTCGATCTCGCGCGCGAGGCGATGTTCCTGCACGAGGTTGCAAACCCCGGGATCCGCTTTTCGATCACGGCGCCGTCTCCGTCGCCAATGCTGATCTGCGACCGCCGACAATTGGCCCAAGCCCTGTCCAATATCGTCAAAAATGGTGTGGAGGCGATCGTCCAGCGCGAAGATGCCGTTGATCCGGATATCGCGATGACGCTGACTGCCGAGGCCGATGGCGCCGTGACCATCAGTGTCGCGGACGCGGGTATCGGTTTACCGCTGGAGCGGGACCGGATTATTGAACCCTATATGACGACCCGACCGGGCGGCACTGGCCTTGGCCTCGCGATCGTCAAAAAGATTATCGAAGAACATATGGGCACCATCAGTTTCGCCGACCGCGAAGGTGGGGGGACTGTCGTGACCATCCGGATTGATCCCGCCATTCTAGCTGCGGCTATTGCCCGGCAAGCAAATGCTGCGTCGCCTGCGGCGGACCAGCTTCCCTCTGCTCTGACGCGTCACAAGGAGAACTAGGCCATGGCACTCGACATTTTGGTCGTCGATGATGAGGCAGACATCCGTGATCTGGTCGCCGGCGTTCTGGAGGATGAAGGCTATACGGCGCGAACCGCGGCGGATAGCGATGCGGCGCTTGCGGCCATTGCCGATCGTCGTCCCTCCCTCGTGCTCCTTGATGTGTTCCTGAAGGGATCGCGCCTCGACGGGTTGGATCTGCTTGATGAAATCAAACGCCGCGATCCGAGCCAGCCGGTTCTTGTGATCTCCGGCCATGGCAATTTGGATACCGCCGTCACCGCCATTCGGCGCGGCGCGTCTGATTTCATCGAAAAGCCATTTGAGGCGCAGCGTCTGCTCCTACTCGTGACGCGTGCCACTGAAACGGAACTGCTGCGCGCCGAGAATGAGACGCTGAAGGCGCAATATGGCCTTGATGAGCAGCTCAGCGGCACGTCCAGCGCGATCAATCACGTGCGGGCCACCTTGAAGCGGGTTGCACCGACGGGCAGCCGCGTGCTCATCAGTGGACCCGCAGGCGTCGGCAAAGAGGTTGCCGCGCGGATGCTCCACAGCTGGAGCCCAAGGGTCAATGCGCCGTTCGTTGTCGTCAGCGCCGCGCGCATGACGCCAGAGCGGGTGGAAGAAGAGCTCTTTGGGTCTGAACGCCCCGACGGCTCAAGCACTCCGGGATTGCTTGAACGGGCGCATGGCGGGACGCTCTTTCTCGATGAAATCGCCGATATGCCGATGACGACGCAGGGCAAAATCCTGCGCGTCCTGACTGATCAGAGCTTCACACGTGTGGGCGGCCAGCGGCTGGTAAAGGTCGACGTGCGCGTTCTTTCTTCCAGCGCGCGGACGTTGACCGATGAAATTGATGCGGGCCGGTTCAGGGAAGACTTTTATTACCGCCTGAATGTTGTGCCGGTGTTTATTCCGTCTCTGTCGGAGCGCCGGGAAGACATTCCATCGCTGGTCGAGCATTTCATCGCGCGTTATTCTGCCGACCGACGGGTGCCGACGCCTGATGTAGCGGCAGATGCGATGGCGGCGCTCCAAACCTATGACTGGCCGGGTAATGTCCGTCAGTTGCGCAACATCATGGAACGGACGATCATTCTCGCGCCCGGTGACCGTATGTCGCGCATTGATGTGGATATGCTGCCGTCTGAGATTATCAACGACCCCGCCAGCACCCAAGGGAGCGGCCCGACATCGGCGATTATGGGGGCCCCTTTGCGGGAAGCGCGTGAAGCCTTTGAACGAGAGTATCTGCGGGTGCAGATACGACGGTTTTCAGGGAACATTTCCCGCACTGCCCATTTTATCGGGATGGAGCGGTCTGCCTTGCACCGTAAACTTAAGATACTGGGCATGGTGGATGACCGGGAATCCTCTGAAGACTAAACAGCGCGGTGGACCCTACGGCCTGCTGACTGTATAAAGACGATGTTCCCGGATTTTTTAGGGAATAGCGACAGACGCCTGAAACAGGCGCAATCGCGGGAATAATGACCCGCCAATTATAGAAAAGGAATGAACAGTGGCTGACAAGACCAACAACCTCCAAGATATTTTCCTTAATACGGTACGGAAGGCCAAGGTGCCCGTGACGATGTTTCTCGTCAAAGGCGTCAAGCTTCAGGGCATCATCACCTGGTTCGACAATTTTTCGGTCCTGTTGCGGCGCGATGGTCAGTCGCAGCTGATTTACAAGCACGCCATTTCCACAATCATGCCCGGTCAGCCGATCGATATCCCGGCGATGCGTGAAGCCATTGGTGATGGAAAGCGCCAGAAGTCGTTGCAGGACGTGTTCCTTGGCGCGACCGAGCGGACGCAGACGCCCGTCACTATGTTCCTCGTCAATGGAGTCATGTTGCAGGGGGAAGTCGCGACGTTCGACCTTTTCTGCCTTTTGTTGCAGCGCGATTCCATGGCGCAGCTGGTCTATAAGCACGCCATCTCGACGGTGCAGCCGGCCCATCCGCTGAACCTCGCCGAGGAAGAAGAAGCCAGCGATTGAGCGTTTTTAATCGACAGGAAGACGATGGCTTTGCGCGCGGTGCCAAGGCCATCGTTGTCTATCCCGAAATAGGCCTTAGCAGCCGCGATCCGGAATCGCGGTTGGATGAGGCGTCTGGTCTGGCCGAGGCGATTGGCCTCAACATTGCTGGCCGTGCGAGTTTCAAAATTCGCGCAGCCCGGCCTGCGACTCTCTTTGGGGCTGGGCAAGTTCAGGACATTGCCGCCCGTGCGGCGGCCGTTGAGGCGGATCTTGTCATCATCGACGGCGCGCTGACCCCAGTCCAGCAGCGCAACCTTGAACGAGAGCTCAAGGTCAAGGTCATTGATCGCACGGGCCTTATCCTCGAAATTTTCGGGGAACGGGCGGCCACGGCAGAAGGCCGTTTGCAGGTTGAACTGGCGCATCTTGATTATCAGGCCGGTCGCCTCGTCCGCAGTTGGACCCACCTTGAGCGTCAGCGCGGTGGCTTTGGCTTTTTGGGTGGCCCCGGTGAAACGCAGATAGAGGCGGACCGCAGACTCATCCGCGACCGGATGGCCAAGCTGCGTCGGGAACTAGAACAAGTGCGCCGCACGCGCGGTCTGCACCGCGATCGCCGTAAAAAGGCACCATGGCCTGTCATCGCTTTGGTCGGCTATACCAATGCTGGAAAATCGACGCTGTTCAACCGGATGACCGGCGCGACAGTGATGGCGGAAGACTTGCTGTTCGCCACGCTGGACCCGACGATGCGCCAGATATCCTTACCGGGCGTCGACAAGGCCATTCTTTCGGACACGGTGGGATTTGTTTCCGATCTGCCGACCCAGTTGGTGGCAGCGTTCCGGGCGACACTGGAAGAGGTCAACGCCGCCGACCTGATCGTCCATGTCCGCGACATTTCGCATCCGGATAGCGATGCGCAATCAGCGGATGTGGAAGCTGTTCTGACCGACATTGGTGTGCTTGGGGAAGGGGCCTCGCCCATGATTGAGGTCTGGAACAAGATTGACCGGTTGGACGCAGAGGCGCTCGCTTTCCATCAGCAAGAAGCGCTCCGTCGCGAAAATGTGGTTCTCGCCTCGGCGCTAACTGGGGCGGGCCTCTCAGAAATTGAGGAATTGTGCGCGCGGCATCTCACGACCTCTCATCGCCTGCGCACCATCATCTTGGGGACAAGTGATGGCGCCCGGCTCGCCTGGGTCCACGCGCATGGCCGGGTTCTCGACCAACTGGTGAGTGACGATCAGGTGACGGTCAGCGTGCGCATGTCTGACGAGGATTTTGGTCGGTTTGAATCGCGCCGCGCTTAGTCGGCTCGCTTTGCCTCTTGCCACAGGGCTTCCATCGCTTCGAGATCAAGCCCTGAAAAGGCGTCTCCTGCCATGCTTTCCATGGCGCGAAAGCGGCGATCAAATTTTGCGGTGGCACGGCGCAGCGCGGCTTCGGGGTCGATGTCGATCTTGCGCGCCCAGTTGACGACGGCGAAGAGCAAGTCGCCAATTTCATCTTCGCGCGCATCCTGATCCGCTGCCGCCTCAACCTCAGCAATCTCCTCAAAGATCTTGGCTTTGGCACCTTCGGCATCCGGCCAGTCAAAGCCGGTCCGTGCAGCCCGTTTCTGGATTTTTTCGGCGCGCAACAATGCAGGGAGCCCGAGAGCAACTCCGCCAAGCGCGCTGGCATCGGCATTACCTTCGCGCTCCAGCGCCTTGATGCCTTCCCAGTCGGGTTTCTCCGCATCTCCAAACACGTGCGGGTGGCGTCGCAGCATCTTTTCGGAAATGGCAGTGGCGACGTCGTCAAAGCCGAAATGACCAGCTTCCTCCGCCATTCGGGCATGGAACACGACCTGAAATAGAAGATCGCCCAGTTCATCCTTCAGCGCGGCCAGATCATTACGCTCAATTGCGTCCGCAACCTCATAGGCCTCTTCAATGGTGTAGGGGGCAATGGTCGCAAAACTCTGTTCCACATCCCACGGGCAGCCCTTCTCGGGATGCCGCAGCTGCGCCATGATCTCCAAAAGCTGGTCGATGGAACGTTGATCAGTTGCAGACACTTGGGCGACCTTTTCATGAGGTAGCCTGTCGGGTGACGGATTGAGCTTCTCGGGTCAATCCTGTTGGGCGGTGATCGCGTCAAAGATCTTGGCACCTGCCATCAGGACGGCCAGAAGGCACGCCCCAAACATGATCCAACCGATCCTGCCGGGGAACTCATGGACATATTCTTTACCCCGTTCTGCTGCGCCCAGCGCAAGGGCGTAGATGATGAACAACGCTTCGAAACGAGTGCGGATAATGAATGGTCGTTTGATCAGGCTCAACATGAAGGTGTCACTGCAATTGCCGGGCCAACCTTGCATTTGCGTCATTTCAGATGAACAGATGTGGTAAAGTGTAAGTTAATCCGACAAAAGCGCGTCGAGCGACAGCTTTGTGAGGAGGGCGGCGCGCGCGCGCCGGATGTCCGCCCATAAGGATGGCGAGCGAAGTTCAGTGGGATCAATCGCTTCGGGCCAACATTTGGTTATGACGTCGGCGATGGCATCAAGTTTAGCCTCATCCGCCAGAAAACGTTGATCAACCTCGGCCGCTTCACACACAACGCGCAAGCGCAGACAAGCGGGTCCGCCACCATTTGCCATGGATTGGCGAACGTCGACAGGAACAAGTTGCCGGATGGGTCCGTTGCCGACGATCAATTCCTGCAGCCAAGTCCACACGGCGGTGTTGTCCCGCGCTTCGGTAGGCAGGATCAGCGCCATGCCCCCATCGGGCAGCGTCACGAGTTGCGCGTTGAAGAGATAGCTCTGGATGGCATCGGCGAGTGACACGCGGTTGGCCGGGACTTCGACAATTTCAACCTCCGGCAAGGCGGCGCGTAAATCTGAATAGAACGCGTCTTTGTCGGCAAAGGCGTGTTCATGCGTGAACAGGACCCGCTCATTCGCAACTGCCACCACATCATTGTGGAACGCGCCGGCGGCGATCGCTTCTTCTGACTGCTGGACGAACAACGCGCTGTTGACGCCATGGAGGCGCGCGACGGCACGGGACGCCTCAATATGTTGCCGCGCGGGGAAGGGGCCTCCGGTGACGCCATAGACAAAAACTTCCACGCCTGCCGCACCGTGTGTCGCGCACAGCCGCATATGGTTGGCTGCGCCCTCATCTCCAAAAGGAGCTGGGACCGGGCCATGCACGGCAAAGGCGGGATGCGCGAAGGCCAGTTTCAGTTGGGCAAGAGTGCCTTGCCATTCATGGCTGCGGTGCGGCATTGTTACGAGATTGGCGACGCTCAAATGGCATTTGCCGTCTCGCGTGTCGGGCGCTGGGGAGACGGTCGCCGCATTCGCCGCCCACATCGATGAGGCTGACAGGGCATTGGCCAATAGGCGTTCGTCGGCGTCCTCTACCCGCGTGCCAAGCTGCGCGAGCCAAGCCGCGTCTGGGCGGTTCTGAGGCATGAAAAAGCCCTGGTGGAGGCCAAGCCGCAGGTTTGCACGCATCTTTTCAACACCTTGGAGCGCAGCCGCGCGCGGCTGAGATGTCCCGCCCGCATTCTTGGCCGACGCCAAATTGCCGAGGCTTAGGCCCGCATAATTGTGGCTCGGGCCAATAATGCCGTCGAAATTGATCTCCGTCAGCATAGGTTAGAACCGCGAGATATGGGTGATGAGATCGCCTTCACCGACGCCCAGAAGTTGTGCTGCCTCTGGGTCGATGGCGATGCCTCCCTCACGAGGCTCCAGCCAGCCATAAGCCGCGCGAAACGCGCCCAGTTTGCCGAAGGCGACCAAGTCCTTTTCGCCCGCCTTATGTTCGCCCAAGGTTGTGTCGATTGCGACGATCTTCGACTCCACCGCTTCCTTGATGCTGCGGATCTGATCGGTCCGCACGGTCATGGTCGGGCCGCCATCGAAAATGTCGATATAGTTTTCCCAATGAAACCCTTCATTCTCCAGCATCCGCATCGCGGCACGTCCGGAGGGGTGCGGCAGGCCGATGACGGCGCGGGCGCTTTCGGGGAGCATCGCTGTGTAGACAGGATGCTTGGGCATCAGATCGGCAATGAACTGGTTGCCGTGCACCGCGTTGAATTGGTCTGCCTGCTGGAAATTCATGCCGAAGAAGCGACCTGCCACGCCATCCCAAAAGGGCGATCCACCGGCTTCATCGATGACACCGCGCAGCTCGGCCAGTGTCTTGTCACCAAAGCGGGCGCGGTGATTGCGGATGAAGAGGTACCTGCTGCGCGCGATCAACATGCCGAGGCCGCCTGAGCGTTCTCCGGGATGGAGGAACAGGCCGCCGACTTCGGTGCAGCCTTCCAGATCAGTCGACAGCGTCAGCATTTCCGCGCGGAAGGTCTTATCTAGCTCAACGCTGTGTTGGGTCAGCATGCCAAGCCGGTAAGAGTAGAAAGGCCATTTCTGACCGACGCGCGAGAAGATTTGGCAGGTACCACGCACTTCGCCGGTGGCTGTGTTCTCCATGACGAACACAAAAAGGTCATCGTCGATCACATCGTCTGTCCGCGCAAAGGCAGCGGCGGCGCGTTCGAGCTTGGTGCTCAGTGCTTTGCGGTCTGGCGGCAGGTTTGTGAAGCCACCGCCCGTGCGCTTGGCCATTTCATAAAGGTGCTGGACGTCGTCGGTCTGCGCGGCGCGAATGATGATGCTCACAGGCCGCCCCTTTGCGCGATGCGCAACAAAGTTAGGGCAGAAAGGCGGGCACGTTCGGACAGGCTGTCCACGATCAGAAACTCCTCATCGGAATGGATGGCACCGCCGCGCGGCCCCATGGTGTCGACGACAGGGATGCCGCATGCGGCGATATTGTTGCCGTCACACACGCCCCCCGTTGGACGCCAGTTGATTGCCAGACCCAGTTCGCTTCCGCAATCTCGAACCAGGTTAAAGAGCTTTTCGGCGGCCGCGTCGATAGGCTTGGGCGGTCGATTGAAGCCACCATGGACGTGGCAGCAGACGTCATGGTCCCGCTTGATCGCAGCAACAGCGTTGCGGATGACATCCGTTGCCAGTGTCATGTCGTCGCGCGTCATTGGTCTAAGATTGACCCGCAGGATCGCGAGGTCGGGCACAACATTGTTCGGGCCGCCACCATCAATGCGCGCCGGGTTGACCTTCAGTCCGGGCGCTTTGGCGGCGGCGAGACGCACGGCCAGATCGGCTGCTGCGACCAGCGCATTGCGGCCGTCTTCAGGATTGCGGCCCGCATGGGCGGCCTTGCCGTGAATGATGATCGAGAAATTGCCACTGCCCGGTCGGGCGCCTGCGAGAGTGCCGTCGGGCAAAGCGGGCTCATATGTAAGGGCGGCGACCTTGCCCTGTGCCAGTTCGGCAATCAGGCGCGCGGAGGCGTGACTTCCCGTTTCCTCATCTGAATTGATTAAAACGTCATAGCCAATGGCCGTCGCCTGCGGAGTGGTTTCCAAAGCAGACAATGCCGCAAGGATGACGGCGATGCCGCCCTTCATGTCGGCGGTGCCGGGGCCATTCAGAACGCCATCTTCGCGCCAACGCAAGGACTGGAACGGATGGTCGGCTGCAAAGACAGTATCCATATGCCCTGTGAGCAGAACCCGGACAGGCGCGTCTGGGCGAACGGACACCTTCAGATGATCTCCCCGTTGAACCTCAGTGACAATGCCCTTGGCGTCGACGCTTTCGACAGGGTCTGGCGCGATTAATGTGACGTCACCGGGGAGGCCCGAGAACGCGTCCGCCAGCAGCCCGGCCACTGTTTTCAGACCAACAAGATTGGTCGTGCCACTGTTGACGGCGGCCCAGCGCTCCACCTGCACCAGCATGGGGGCATGTCCTGCATGCTCCAGCGCGTTCAGTTCTTCACCCTTCAATCCGGTCATATCACTTCATAGCGGGCGGCAGACCGGAAGGCGAGGGGGAGAGGGCAGCCAGATTTAGGCTTTGGCAGCGTCCGCCTGAGGTCGGGCAAATTCCGACGGAACTTCAGCATACATTTTGCGGGCTGCCGGACGTGCTGCGATCTTCTCAATCCAGGCGAGCAGATGCGGGGTATCCTTCGCGTTCACAAATTCCGGGAACCCGAACTGCATCCCGCCGGCAATGGCATAGTTGCACACATCGGCCAGCGTGTACTGATCGCCGATGAGCCATTCCGTCTTAGAGAGTTGTTCTTCAAGCCGTTTTACCGAAACGCCGATCTTGCGGAGCTCCTCTTCCAACAAGTCCTTGGGAAAACCCTTGCGGGCATTGCGCCACTTGGTCTGCTGCTCCGGCACTGGAATGCGCGCGACATAGTCCTCGAAATCCTCGTCGGAATAGGCGCGCGCCATCGGGCCAATATGCCGCTCCCAGCCGATGGTGGACACGCACCAGCAGAAATATTCATCGACCCATTTTGTCCAGATCCGCATTTGCGCAACGTCGAACGGATCCTTTGGGCGAAGCGGATTTGCATCCGGGAACACGTCTTCAAGATACTCGCAGATCACGGTCGATTCGGTGATGATCTTGCCGTCATGTTCCAGCGCAGGCACCTGACCGCGCGGATTAATGGCCTTGAACCAGTCTTCGTGATGTTCAAACTTTTTAGGATCGAGCCGGTGGATCGTGAAGTCGACGCCCTTCTCATACAGGGCAAGCATGGGCTTCAACGAATTGGCCCCGGGGCCGAAGCTGTAGAGTTTGAGCATGGGTCTCTCCGACAACGTTTTCATTTCTAGCAAACATGGCGCAGCGTGAACTGATATGCAACACATACAATCTGGATGGGGATCGTCATCTGGGTAAGCCCCCAGTCTCTTGCCAAATCGCGGCTGTTACCGCAAAGATGTTTGGCCCTTTTCCTCCCCGGGACTATGCTGTTCGCAACCGTTCCAACAAAGGGTTTTTCATGACTGCCTATGTCTCGCGCGCCGGCCTTCAGGTTTCGCCGGTCCTCGCCGAATTTATAGAAAAGCGCGCCATCGCAGGGACGGGCGTGGCGGCAGACCGGCTTTGGCAAGGGCTCGCCGACATTCTCGCCCAGTTTGCGCCGCGCAATCAGGCGCTGCTCGCCAAACGTGACGACATTCAGGCCAAGCTTGATGATTGGCAC
The DNA here is from genome assembly GCA_903839675.1 of uncultured Sphingomonadales bacterium. Classification (GTDB taxonomy): domain Bacteria; phylum Pseudomonadota; class Alphaproteobacteria; order Sphingomonadales; family Sphingomonadaceae; genus Aquisediminimonas. Next base: position 34,755 of record CAIMDB010000034.1, on the reverse strand, counting down.
AGCGCCAACCCCGGCCCGATTTTGGATATGGCTGCCTATCAGGCCTTCCTGACGGATATTGGCTATCTCGTTCCAGAACCGGCGCCGTTCAGCATTTGCACCCGCAATGTCGACGACGAGATCGCCGTGATGGCCGGGCCGCAGCTGGTTGTGCCATCGCTCAATGACCGCTTCGTTCTCAACGCCGCCAATGCGCGCTGGGGCAGCTTGTATGACGCATTTTATGGCACGGACGCCTTGGATGCCGATCCTGCAAAGCCTGGTGGTTATGATCCTGTGCGCGGAGCAGCCGTTGTTGCAGCGGCCAAGGCATTTCTTGATGACGTGGTACCGCTTGCCGACGGCAAATGGGCGGACTGGAACGGCGGCGGACTCAATCTTGCCGACAGCTCCATTCCGGTTGTCCGGCGCGGCGATGATTTTCTCTTGCGCCACAACGGGCTCGGTATTGAGATATTGATTGACCGCAACCACCCTATTGGCCGTGATGATCCGGCTGGCATTAAGGATGTTGTGCTTGAATCGGCACTGACGGCGATTGTCGATCTTGAGGATTCAGTTGCAGCGGTGGATGCCGAGGACAAGGTGGCGGCCTATTCCAACTGGCTTGGCCTGATGCGCGGTGATCTTGTCGCCAGCTTTGAAAAGGGCGGCAAAACGCTCACCCGTCGGATGGAAGAAGACCGCGCATGGGGCGATGAAGTGCTACACGGTCGCAGCCTGCTTTTCGTCCGCAATGTCGGGCATCTGATGACCAACCCTGCAATCCTCCTGCCGGATGGTAGTGAGGCGCCTGAGGGTATTCTCGACGCTGTGTTCACCTCGCTTTGTGCGATGCATGATGTGTTGGGGTTGGGGTCGCTGCGCAACAGCCGCACGGGCAGCGTCTACATCGTGAAGCCCAAGCAGCATGGTCCGGAAGAGTGCGCCTTCACCAATGATCTGTTCGATGCCGTGGAAGACCTGCTTGGCCTTGCACGCCACACGGTCAAAGTCGGCGTGATGGATGAGGAACGCCGGACTTCGGCCAATCTCGCCGCCTGTATCCACGCTGTGAAAGACCGTATTGTGTTCATCAACACGGGCTTCCTCGACCGGACAGGGGATGAGATGCACACCGCGATGCGTTCCGGGCCGATGATCCGCAAGGCGGCGATGAAGGCGAGTTCCTGGATAGAGGCCTATGAGGCGCGTAACGTCCAGATAGGTCTGGCCTGTGGCCTTTCCGGTAAGGCGCAGATCGGCAAGGGTATGTGGGCAGCACCCGACATGATGCGCGATATGATGGACCAGAAGATCGGTCACCCGAAGTCGGGCGCAAACACCGCCTGGGTGCCATCGCCAACGGCGGCGACGTTGCACGCTACCCATTATCACCGCGTCGATGTCTTTGCGCGTCAACGTGAACTTGCGAACGAAGCGACGCCGGGGCTGGAGCCTCTGCTCACCATCCCCGTCGCACCCGTCGGCCACAACTGGTCAGACGAAGAGGTGCGCGAGGAGCTGGAGAACAACGCGCAGGGCATTCTTGGCTATGTGGTGCGTTGGATTGATCAGGGGATCGGTTGTTCGAAGGTGCCCGACATCAATGATGTCGGCCTGATGGAAGATCGGGCGACGCTCCGCATCTCGTCGCAGCACATCGCCAACTGGTTGCTGCACGGCGTGTGCACGGCAGATCAGGTGGACGCGGCCTTTGCTAAGATGGCCGCTAAGGTGGACGCCCAAAATGCATCTGACCCGCTCTATGAAAAACTGACGCCGGATAGCATCGCCTTCACGGCGGCGCGGGCGCTCGTGTTCGAAGGGATCAGCCAACCAAATGGCTATACCGAGCCCCTGCTTCACAAATTCCGGCAGGCCAAGAAGGCGGCCTAATTTCTTAAGAATAAGGGGAGGGTCGCTGCATGACCTATATTCTATGGGGTTCTCCCCATTCACTCTACACGGGCAAACTGCGGTCGTATCTGATCAAGAAGGGGCTGCCCTTTCAGGAGCGCGTGCCTGCCCACCCAGACTTCGGCATGCGCATTTTGCCGGCAGTCGGCCATATGGTTATCCCAGTTCTTGAAACGCCTGATGGTGAAATCCTTCAAGACACCGGAGACATCATTGACCATCTGGAAGCTCAGCATGCGCATCCGGTTCTAGATCCGGTCACGCCGGTCCAGCGCTTGGTATCGGCCCTCTTTGATGCGGTCGGTTCGGAATATCTCCTGCCGCTCGCCATGCATTATCGCTGGACGTACCGCGGGGACCAAGACGCATTTCTTCAGGCAGAGTTCGGGCGGACAATGGTGGCCGGTCATAGCCGGGAAGAACGGCGAACTATGGCTGCCGGAATGATGGATTTCTTTGCGGGCTTCCTACCCAATCTGGGTGTCTTTCCAGAGACGGTCGATGCGTTGGAGGGTGCCTATGCCGATTGGCTCGACGCGCTTGACGAGCATTTCCAATATCACCCCTATCTGCTGGGCGGCAGGCCGTGTCGCGGCGATTTTGGGATGATGGCATCGCTATATGCGCATCTCGGCCGCGATCCTGTTCCCGCGGGGCTGATGAAGCGCAAAGCACCGAACTTGTTCCGTTGGACTGAGCGGATGAATTTGGCGGGCATCAGCGATGGGGAGTTTGCGGTCTATGGCGAAGACTACGCGCCAGAGGACTCTATTCCAGACACATTGATCGCCGTTCTCGCCTTGGTGTTCCGCGACTGGACACCGGGGCTGATTGCTGACGTAGATTGCTTCAATGCATGGGCTGCGGACAAGTCAGCCGGGGGCATTGTCTCACGGGAGGGGCAGCGTCAGGTGCATCCAAACATCGGGTTGGTATCATACCCCTTTCACGGCGTCGAAATGAAACGTGGCAGTGCTCCGCACGCGGTATGGATGTTCAGCGGCGTTCTCGATCAGGCAAGTGCGATGGATGCCGCAGCGGCTGAACGCTTTGCCCAATTGCTAAAGACTGCCGGGGGCGAAACCGCCTTTTCTCTTGCTCCCATCCGGCGGATGGCGCGGAGGGATAACGTCCTCGTCCTCTCCTGAGTGTCAGTTGACATGTTCGTGTTTTTCCCAAGGATAGGGAGAAATAGGAGAGACAGATGACTGAAGCGCCGATCACGTCGTTCGATCCGAGCGACACGAAGATCTACACCGATGATAACTGGCGGGATCTGTTTGCACGGCAGCGGCGGGAAGCGCCAGTCAGCTATCTGCCAGACAGCGCCTATGGGCCTTATTGGTCGGTCTGCACGCTTGATCTCATTCAGCAGGTTGAGGGAAATCCTGCTGTGTTTTCGTCGTCCCATAAACTCGGCGGCATAACGATTACGGCGCCTCGTGATTTTGATGACCGGGATTTCCCCAACTTCATTGCCATGGACGGTGAGCGCCATGCCGCCCAGCGCAAGGTCGTTCAGCCGTCCTTCAATCCGAGTGAAATGACACGCCGCGATGTTGAAATCCGTGAGCGGACTAAGGCGCTTTTCGATGCGCTGCCAGTTGGTGAGGAATTTGACTGGGTGGAGCGCGTCTCCATCCCGCTGACCATGGGGATGCTGTGCATCCTGTTCGACTTCCCGTTTGAGGAACGACATGACCTGAAGCGCTGGTCCGACTGGGCGAGCGAAGTGACGCCCGACAATAGCCCGGAGCGTTATGCCCAGTTTCTGGAACAGATGGGCCAGATGCTGGCGCGCTTTGACCGGCTATTGGAAGAAAAACGTCAGCTTCCGCCGTCGGATAACCTGATGTCGCGCATCATCCACAGCGAAGCGATGGGCAGTTTGGACCCCATGGAGCGGATCGCGAATATTGCGCTGCTCATCGTTGGCGGAAATGACACGACCCGCAATTCGATGAGTGGACTGATCGACGCATTGCGGCTCTTCCCGGACACACTCGGTCGTTTGCAGGTGGACCCATCCCTTGTGCCAACCGCCGTTCAGGAAATCATCCGCTGGCAGTCGCCTGTCACGCATATGCGGCGGACCTGCACAGAGGATACGGAACTCAACGGCCAGAAGTTGTCTAAAGGCGACATGGTCGTCATGTGGTATATCTCAGCGAACCGGGATGAAGCTGTATTCCCCAATGCCGACGTCTTTGATGTCACCCGCGAAAATGCGCGGCGTCATGTCGCCTTTGGCTATGGCGTCCACCGGTGTGTCGGCGCGCGGCTCGCAGAACTGCAATTGAGCAGCCTGCTGAACGAGATCATCTCACGCAACGTGACCATTGAGATGCAAGGCACGCCGGATCGTCTGCCCAGTTGCTTCCTCCACGGCTTTACAAAGATGCCAGTGGTGATGCGACCGAACTAGGGGTCAGATGCGGGCTTCCCCCCATTCCACCCAGCCAAAGGGCTTGGGTGTTTTGGGCATATAGCCTTTCTCGGACTGGGCGATTTTGAAACCCGCTTTTTCATAGGCACCGGTGATGGGCCGCGTCAGGTGACAATTGCCGCCGATCCGCTTCCAGACAGGTTCGATCCGCCGTTGCCATTTAGCGGGACCCGCATCGGGGGCAGCGCCATGTTCCAAAAACAGCGCCTTGCCGCCCGGCCTCAAGACACGGAGCATTTCGGCAAGGACTTGCTGCTGGTTGTGGACCGAGCAGAGCGTAAACGTGACGAGAACAGTGTCGAAGCTCGCATCCGCAAAGGGCATGGCTTCCCCGATACCCGCGCGGATGTCTGCTGCCATGCCTTTAGCTTGTGCCGCTTCCCGTGATCGGTCGAGGAGAGCAGGGGAGGGGTCCAGCCCTGCAAAGCTCTTGATCCGGGCGGGGTCATAGAATTCCATATTGATACCGCCGCCGCAGCCCAGCTCCAGCACATCGCCATCGGCCTGCGGGACGATGCGGCTGCGCGCTTTCATGATCTGCGGTTGTGCACAACAGAAGCCAATGATCTTGGGCACCATATTGCGGTCCCACCAACCGGCGGGTTGGGCCTCATAGATGGGGTGAGAATTCTCTAAGGACATTTTCGTAAAGCTCCCGCTTGAACGGCACAATGAGATCAACCAACTCGTCGGGACGCGCCCAGCGCCAAGCCCGAAACTCCTGATGTTCGGTCGTGATGTCGATATCGGCATCGGTGCCCAAGAAATGGAAAAGGAACCAGTGTTGGCTCTGCCCCCTATATTTCCCGCGCCAGATCTTTCCGATCATCTCCGCCGGAAGATCGTAGAGGTGCTGCTTTTCCGATTGGGCGACCATCTCAACCAAATGGGGCGCAATGCCTGCCTCTTCGCCTAATTCCCGAAGCGCAGCCGTCAGCGGGTCTTCTCCGGGGTCAATGCCTCCCTGCGGCATTTGCCAGGCTTCGCTCGTGCTATCGAGCCTTTGGCCGACGAAGATGTACCCCTCGGCATTGCGCAGCATGATGCCGGCGCAGGGGCGGTAAGGCAGATCGGCAAAAGGATCGCTCACGCCGAGAGCTCTCCAAGCAATGCCTTTAGCGCATTCAGGCCGTTGGTGATGTCATCTTGGGAAGACGGGATGCCTTTGCGCAGGCAGATGAAGCCGTGGATGTTCCCGGAGGCTTCCAGATAGGTTGTGCGAATGCCGGTCTCAATCAATTTTGCAGCATAAGCGCGTCCCTGATCCCGCAGTGGGTCCAAGCCAGCGGTGATGATGACCGTTGGTGGCATGCCTTTTTGGTCGTGATTCAACGGCTCGATCCGCCAGCTCCCATCGCCCGCATAGGATGACATGAAAAAGTTCATCGACTCTTCGGTGAGCAGATATCCCTTTTTAAAGGCATCATAGCTGGGCCAACGGGCGTGATCGTCAACAGTGGGATAGATGGGGTATTGCGCGATAACTGTCTTAGATGCCGGCTTGTCGCGCAGCGCCATGGCTGTGACGATCGCCAGATTGCCGCCCGCGCTGTCGCCGGACAAGATGAGGCCTGTGCAAGGGATGTTGTCTGCGATCCAGCGGGTTGCCGCTTCACAGTCATCGGGAGCCGCGGGGAAGGGATGCTCCGGCGCAAGGCGATAGTCGATTGAGATGACCGGCATGTCGAGCTGCCGCGCAGCTTCGGCACAATAGGGTTCGTGGGTGTCGATATCGCCGATCACAAAGCCACCACCGTGGTAGAAAACCATCACGGGGCCAGCTTCGCGGTCGGTTCGGGCGTCATAGAGCCGCGCTGGAATGGGGCCAGCTGGGCCGGGGATAGAAAGGTCACGCTTGACAGCGATCTCTCCCACATCAGCATCTGCGACATGGCGCATAGCCTGCATCATGTTCCGCGCATCGGAGATCGGCAGTTCATGCATTGCGGGACCTTCTTGGCCGTTCAAGAAGGTCAGAAAGGCAGCTGTGTCGGGGCGAACAAAATGGTCAGACATGATCTCTCCGGCGAATGTTGATTTTTTGGATGTTTATCGGTCGATCACGGCTGCGTCTATCCGCAAAGCACAACTGCCCGTCGTGACAGTTTTCCTATTTTGGTTTCTGCGGAATAGCTGCATAGAGGCAACCAAACAGAACCTTGCAGGATCCTGAGTACATGGCCACCGCCGCGCGCATTGACGCACCCGATAACGCATCTCCCCTTCAGAGCTCTGAAGCCGTTGTTGTCCGCTTTGCGGGCGACTCTGGTGACGGGATGCAGCTGACCGGTGGGCAATTCACATTGTCATCCGCGCTGGCTGGCAATGATTTTGCGACATTCCCTGATTTTCCGGCAGAAATCCGCGCGCCTTTGGGGACGTTGTTCGGGGTTTCCGCCTTCCAGATCAACTTTGGTTCGACTGAGATTGAAACCGCCGGCGACGCGCCAGATGTGCTCGTTGCGATGAACCCAGCGGCGCTGAAGACCAACGTCAAGGATTTGAAGCCCGGCGGGCTCATCATCGCGGATAGCGGCGAGTTCACCGCGCGTAACCTCGCCAAGGCTGAATATGATGCGAACCCGCTTGAGGATGACAGCCTCGGCAAGTGGCAGCTCATCCAGTTCAACATCTCTCAGCTGACCTTGGATGCCGTGAAGCCGTTCGGGCTTGGCAATAAAGAAGCGCTGCGCTGCAAGAACATGTGGACGCTCGGGCTGTCGCTTTGGATGTTTGACCGTGACCGTCAGCCGATCATTGACTGGTTGAAGGATAAGTTCGCCAAGAACCCCGTTCTGGCGGATGCGAACATTGCCGCGCTGAACGCTGGTCACGCATATGGCGAAACAGCGGAAATTGGTCAGCCGGGTATGGTCGCTATTCCACAGCGCCATGTGAGTGCAGCGCCTGTGGAGCCCGGTCTCTATCGCACCATCACCGGTGCGGATGCTGTCGCTTATGGACTTGTTGCAGGTTGCCAGCTGGCGGACGTGAAGATGTTCTTCGGCGGCTATCCGATTACACCAGCGTCCTCCATTCTCCATGCCTTGTCGCGCCTCAAGGAATATGGCGTCATGACCTTTCAGGCGGAAGATGAGATTGCGGCCATCGCCTCGGCTATTGGCGCCTCTTATGCTGGCCAGCTCGGTGTCACGTCGTCGTCTGGCCCGGGCATCGCGCTCAAGACAGAAGCCATTGGCCTTGCTGTGATGACCGAGCTTCCGCTCGTAATCGTCAATTCGCAGCGTGGCGGTCCGTCAACAGGTCTTCCGACCAAGACCGAACAGTCCGATCTTTATCAGGCCGTCTATGGCCGCAATGGTGATACGCCGCTGCCCGTGATTGCGGCGCGATCCCCCAGCGACGCTTTCGATTGTGCGATTGAAGCTGTCCGCATTGCAACCCAGTTCATGACGCCCGTCATCCTGTTGACCGACGGCTATATCGCAAACGCGGCTGAGCCTTGGAAGGTGCCGGACATGAGCACCTACCAGCCGTTCCCGGTCACGTTCCTTGATCATGTGCCCGAAGGCGGGTTCAAGCCTTATGGGCGCGACAACAAGCTGGCGCGTCCATGGGTTAAGCCCGGCACCCCCGGCCTGCGCCACCGCATCGGCGGCATCGAAAAGCAGGTCGATACCGGCCACATCAACTATTCGCCGGAAAACCATCAGGCGATGACCGACCTTCGCAAGAACAAGGTCGATGGTGTTGCCGACCATATCCCCGATCAGGATGTCTGTTTGGGGACCACTTCTGGCAAGCTGGCGTTAGTGGGCTGGGGGTCTACCTTTGGCCCAATCCATCAGGCCGTACGCCGCGCCCGTGCCAAGGGGATGGATGTCAGCCATATCCATCTGCGCCACATCTGGCCGATGCCGAAGAATTTGGGCGAGTTGCTCAAGAGCTATGACACCGTCATCGTGCCTGAAATGAACACGGGCCAATTGAAGACCGTGCTGCGGGATCAATATCTCGTTGACGCCAAGCCACTGAACAAGGTGTCGGGACAGCCGTTCCGCATCGCTGAAATTGAAGCTGCCATCGAGGAGGCACTGGGCTGACGCGGAAGCGTTGTTGCCCTGCAAAGGATACGCCATGAACGACATGACCCCCATCAAGACGACCCCGAAGGACTGGGAAACCGATCAAGAAGTTCGCTGGTGCCCCGGCTGCGGGGACTATGCAATCCTGAAGGCGGTGCAACGCACCATGCCGGAAATTGGCGGGACGCCCGAAAACACGGTGTTCGTCTCCGGCATCGGCTGCTCATCTCGCTTCCCTTATTACATGGAAACCTATGGCTTCCACACGATCCACGGCCGTGCACCGGCAGTGGCGACGGGCGTGAAGCTGGCCAATCCGGACCTCGACGTCTGGGTGATCAGCGGCGACGGTGATGCACTTTCCATCGGCGGCAACCACACGATGCACATGTTGCGCCGTAATCTCGATTGCCAGTTCCTGCTGTTCAACAATGAGATTTATGGCCTGACCAAGGGCCAATACTCACCGACCAGCCGGGAAGGGACGCGTTCGCCCTCGACGCCCTTTGGCTCGGTCGACCATCCCACCAAGCCCTGCGCCTTTGCGCTGGGGGCCGGGGCCCGTTTTGTTGCCCGTGCGATCGATGTGTCGAAGCAGCTGGTCGATGTTCTGAAATCCGCCCATGCCCATAGGGGCACGGCTTTTGTTGAAATTTTCCAGAACTGCATCGTCTACAACGCTGACGTTTTCGCAGGCTTCACCGAAAAGGCGAACCGGGACCATCAGCTCTGGCTGGAAAATGGCAAGCCGATGCTGTTCGCAGGGGACACGAAGGGCATCGCCCTTGATGTCGCATCACTCAGCCTGAAGGTTGTCGATGTGGTCGATGGCAATTGGGAAGCTGCAGGCGTCCTCGTTCACGACGTGACCAACTGCACAGTGGCGCACATGCTCGTTGAAATGCCGTTCGGTGAATTCCCGATGGCGCTTGGCGTTCTTTATGATGATCCGCGTCCGACCTTCGATTCTGCCGTTTTTGAGCAGAATGCGGCGGTGACGAAGGGCAAGTTGCCCAACCTTCAGAAGTTAATCTCGACGGGCCAAACCTGGACAGTGGACGCCTGATTGAAAAGAGAGGACGGGGCTTTGCGTGGATAATCTGACGCACAGCCTCGTCGGTGCTGTCCTTGGGCAGGCCGGATTGAAGCGCCTGTCAGGCCTTGGTCTGCCGACGCTCATCATCGCAGCGAACATTCCGGATATTGATGCCGGCTGCACGGTCTACGGGATTGAATCGCTCGCAATGCGGCGCGGTCTCACCCACGGGCCAATTGCGATGCTGCTCCTACCGGTTTTGCTGACCGGTGCGATGGTCGCTTGGGATCGCTGGCAGGCGAAGCGCGGCTCGCGTCCCGTCGATCGGCCCGAGGTTAAACCCCTAGCGCTCTTCCTGCTCGCGTTGATCGGCACGCTCAGCCATCCGGCGTTTGATTGGCTTAACAATTACGGCATCCGCCTTCTCGAGCCCTTCTCGCATCAGTGGTTCTATGGCGACAGCATCTTCATCATTGATCTGTGGATGTGGCTCGGCCTTGGAACCGCTGTCTGGCTGTCGAGAAAGCGGGAGAAGGCGAAGCAGTCTTCATGGATGCGTCCGGCACGGGCGGCGATTGCGGTTGTGGGAGCCTATTTAGCGTTCAACATCGGGCTGACCTGGCACGTGGAGGCGAAGGCGTCCAAAGAACTGGCCGTCGCCGGTGTTACCAAGACGCTGGTCGTCGCCAGCCCGCCGCCGGTCATGTTCTGGAAGCGGGGTGTCTTTTGGCGCGACGCACGGGTGATGGGCGGCGGACATTATGACCTTTTCAGCGGGCTGACGATGGATCCCAAGCGAACCAAGCTCGGTATGGATGATCCGCGTATCGCTATGGCCCGAGCCGAGCGAGCTGACGTCGCCGCCTTCCTGTTTTGGTCCCGGATGCCCTTCCTGGTCAAAGAAGATGGCGTTTTGCGCATCAGTGATCAGCGCTTCGACAATCCAGTCACAAGGGACAGGTTCACCGTCGCGATCGATTGATCTAGGGCACTTTTCTTATGAGCAGTCCCACCATTGTCTGGTTCCGTCAGGACCTTCGTTTGCAGGATCAGGCGGCCCTTGTCGCGGCCGCGAGTGAGGGGGCCTTCGTCCCCGTCTATATCCTCGACGATGACACGCCCGGTGATCGCCTTATGGGCGGCGCACAACGCTGGTGGCTGCATCATTCGCTGGAGCGGCTAAAGGCGGTTCTACCAAATCTCGTCCTGCGGCGAGGGAACAGCATGGCTGAGCTTGCTCAACTGGCGGCAGAGCTGGGCACAACGCGCATCCATGCCATTCGCCATTATGAGCCTTGGTGGCGTTCGGTGGAGAGCGAGATCGCCTCAGAATTTGATCTTGTGCTGCATGGCGGCAATCACCTTGCTCTGCCCGAGACGATCCTGACCGGCGCCGGCACACGTTATAAAGTGTTCACCCCATGGTGGCGGGCTCTGTTGGAAAAGATGCCGCCCGCAAAACCGCTGCCCGCGCCCGATCTGTCGGGAGCGGTTTCAGGAATTCCGTCAGACACTCTCGAGGACTGGCAGTTGCTGCCGAGCAAGCCGGATTGGTCAACTGGCTTCAACGATTGGACGCCGGGTGAAGAGGGCGCACGCGCGGCGCTGAAAGCATTTCTGCCGAAACTGCGTGGCTATGATACCGACCGAAATCTGCCATCGACTATAGGCGTGTCGCGCCTTTCCCCTCATCTGCATTTCGGGGAGATCAGCCCCGCGACCGTCTGGCACTTTGCCGCGCGGGAAGCTGGCAAAGAGGCAGAGCCTTTCCTCCGCGAGATCGGTTGGCGGGACTATGCGACCAATTTGATCGACCAGTTCCCCGATTACCCTCAGCAAAATGGCAAGCCTGCCTATGACAGCTTCCCTTGGCGCAGTGGGCCAGACGCCGACCGCGATTTTGTGGCTTGGACAAAGGGGCGCACCGGCTACCCCATTGTAGATGCGGGTATGCGGGAACTTTGGGCGACAGGCTTTATGCACAACCGCGTGCGGATGATTGCAGCGTCTTTCCTCATCAAGCATTTGCTGATCGACTGGCGTCGGGGGGAACGCTGGTTTTGGGACACGCTGCTCGATGCGGACTACGGCGCCAACGGCTCCAACTGGCAATGGGTGGCGGGAACGGGCGTTGATGCGCCGATGTTCTCCCGCATCATGGCGCCACTTTCTCAATCAGAGAAATTCGACGCCGGGGCGTATGTCCGCAAATGGGTGCCTGAGCTTGCAGCTCTATCTGCCCCTTATGTTCACGATCCAGATGAATATGGCGTCAGGCCAGTGGCTTACCCCAGAAAGGCGATAGGTCACCGCGCGGCCCGTGATCGCGCGCTTGCAGCTTTGAGCCATACGCGCACCGGCTAACTGCCATATTACGGCCATAAAAGGCCGCATTTCTGGCACAGTTTGAGGAAAGACCATGCGAATGTAAGCAATGGGGGTCTTCATGCAGCATTATACTTCTGCCGTCCTTATTCTCGCTTTGATAAGCGGTAGTAGCGCCCACGCCGCCAGTGACACGGGCCTCACGCTTCATGACGAACCAAGTGCCCTTGGGCCGCGCGGCGGCGTTGGTGCGCAGGTTAGTGTGACCATTCGATTGGGCGATAAAAGGAACGCCCGCGCATCGGATAAAGTGACATTTGGTCTTGCTGCTGGCCCGATGCTGTCGATCCCGACCAGAAACGCAGAATCTGGAAGCAAAAGGCGTGTCGCCGGACTGGCTACCTTTTCGTTGAAGCCGGGCTATTCATCAACTCTGTCGCTCGGCGGGCAGCCCGTGTTGCAGAATTATACTCAGTTGGGAGCGGCCGAGGCGGAGACAAAGGAAGGCGGCACCGCCAAGCAAAAGAAAAAGCAAAGCACAGGTGACAAAATTGCCTGGACGGCGGCGGTGGCTGGGGGCGTCATGGTTGTGCTGATCGGGGCCGCTGCGATCGCGCTCAGTAATTATTGCTATGAATGCGGGGATTGATCAGTTGATCTGACTGGGCGATGGTCTATCAAATCTCACCTAGCCAATGCCCTGCTTTGATGTCACATCACCAGCTAAGGCGTCTCAACGCCAGAAAATGAAGCAGGGGAGAGTGCTATGCGGAAATGGGTCTTGGGCGGCGTTGCCGCGCTCGTGGTGGCTGGTGGTGCCCTTTGGGCCACAGCAGACCGCGACACGCGCAACTTGATTGCTCATTTGCCGACCAACCGCGACGTGCTGTTCTGGTCAGAGCCTCAACGTGATGCGGCTTTCCGCGCGCTAGATGCACTCCCCATATTGGCAAAGGCGTCAACGGTGTCCGCAGGCGGGCCGGTCAAAGCCCTCCCGCAGGGAAAAAAGCTGAACATCAATTTTGATCTGGCGCGCTACATGAAGGATCAGCGCACGTCGGCCCTGGTGATCATCCAAGACGGACAGCTTCGCGGTGAATATTATGGTCTCGATTTCACCAAAGAAGGCAAGTGGACGAGCTTTTCCGTCGCTAAATCGCTGACATCGACGCTGGTTGGGGCCGCCCTTAAAGATGGCGCCATCAAAAGTCTCGAAGACAAGGTGACGGTTTACATCCCGGATCTGAAGGGGTCCGCTTACGAGGATGTGACGGTACGCCAGCTCCTTACCATGACGTCCGGCGTCCGCTGGAATGAGGATTATCAAGATCCAAAGTCAGACGTTGCGCTGTTCAATGAACACAAACCAACGCCCGGTATGGACGCGACCGTCAGCTATATGCGCACCTTGCCGCGCGAAGCGCCTGCCGGCAGCAAATGGGTTTATAAGACGGGCGAAACCAATTTGATCGGCGTGCTGGTCTCCAGTGCCACGAAGAAGCCCTTGGCCCAGTATCTCAGTGAGAAAGTCTGGAAGCCTTTTGGCATGGAACGCGACGCAACTTGGCTGCTGGGATCAACTGGCCATGAAATCTCCGGCTGCTGTTTCCAAGCAGCCACGCGGGACATGGCCCGGTTCGGCATGTTCATTCTCGATGGCGGTCGTGTCGGCGGAAAACCTGTCCTGCCAGAGGGATGGCTCGCGCAGGCGGCCGTCAAGCAGGCGGACATTGGCGCGCCCGGTCGTGGCTATGGGTTCCAATGGTGGACCTATGACGATGGCAGTTTTGCAGCGCAGGGCATCTTTGGGCAGGGGATCTTTATCGATCCCAAGCGTCGTCTTGTGATCGCCAGTAATGGCAATTGGCCCAAGGCGACGGACGACTCGTTAGAGGCGGAACGCGACAAGCTTTATCGCGCAGCTCAGGCGGCTGTGGATGCCGAGGCTCAGCCGTAACGGGCCAAGAGGTTGTCGAGAACGGCTTGGCTCAAGAGGTTCGCAAAGGCGCAGCCGACGCGGGCACCGTCATTCCAAGCCACCTCGGCCTGAAGGCCCGACAGGCCCGGCAGGGTGATCCAGCATAAAGCCCCCGGACGCATGCCTGTGACGGCATCGCAAGAAAAGCCGGCAATCGACAGGTCGGTGACGACCACCTGAAATCCCTGCGCACCGGAAGGGCGCAGCGTTGCAGGTAGTTTCAGCGCAATGCGAGGCGCACACCGGTCTTCCTGCGCCGCGCGCGCATAGGGATCATGAAGGGCACCAAGATACGTCGCAGTCATCGCTCAAGTCCTTTCTTGAACGTTTCAGAACGACGATAACTTGCGTTATTTTTGTTTTTGATCTGGTTAAACTGATTGGTTAACGCGTTCGCGATGGACCGAGTCAAAGCCGCTCGCGACGAGGCGCGCTATGGCCTGCCCGACAGCCGCCGGTGGCTGGATCGTGGAGGGGTCTTCACCCGGATAGGCCTTTTCCCGCATCTTGGTCGCGGTGGCACCCGGATCAATGATGGCGACCTTGATGCGCCCGACATTGCGGTTCTCTTCGGCATAGGCCGACAGCATCACTTCAAACGCTGCTTTTGACGCGCCATAGACGCCCCAGAACGCGCGGGGACGGGCGGCCACGCTGGATGTGACGCCGATCAACTGGGCCGCATCGCTCTTGCGCAAAAGGACATCGAATGCCGCGAGCATAGCCTGCTGCGCGCTGACGTTCAATGTGAAGACCTCCGCAAACTCCCGGGCATCCGCATGTTGCAGCGGGGAGAGGGTGCCGAGCATTGCGGCATTCAGCACAAGTATATCGAGCTTGCCCCAGCGGGCCTGCACGGCTTCTGCCAGTCGCCCGATGGCCTCCGCATCCTTGAGGTCCAGTGGAGCGATGGTCGCGCTGCCACCGGCAATGTGGATGCGATCTTCGACCGCTTCCAGGCTCTCAACGGTCCGGGCCGTCAGAATGACATGCGCGCCAGCGGCTGCCAGTGCTTCGGCAGTTGCGGCCCCAATGCCCCGACTTGCTCCAGTAATAAGGGCGATCCGGCCCTGCAGCGGCTTCTCGCTCATACCACCCGCTCGGCCAGCAAGCTCAGTTGGTTGAGTGGCTCCATCTCGTCCTGATCCGTCAGGCGCGTTGGATAATGGCCGGTGAAACACGCGTCGCAATATTGCGGACGAATTTCGTTGCGGCGCTCTTCCCCGACGGCCTTGTAGAGACCGTCGATTGAAATGAAGGACAGGCTGTCCGCCTGAATGAAATTGCGCATGCCTTCCACGTCATGGTTGGCCGCAAGCAGCTTGGCCCGTTCAGGCGTGTCGACCCCATAAAAGCAGCTGTGGCGCGTGGGTGGGCTGGCGATGCGCATATGCACTTCCTTTGCCCCTGCATCGCGCATCATCTGAACAATTTTGAGGCTGGTCGTGCCGCGCACGATGCTGTCGTCAATCAAGACGATCCGCTTACCTTCGATGAGGGCGCGGTTGGCATTATGCTTCAGCTTCACGCCCAGATGGCGGATATTGTCGGAAGGCTGAATGAAGGTCCGCCCGACATAATGGGAACGGATGATGCCAAGCTCAAAGGGAATGCCCGATTGCTGGGCATAGCCGATGGCCGCAGGGGTGCCGCTATCTGGCACGGGAACAACCAGATCCACGTCGACCGGATCTTCCTCGGCCAATTGAGCGCCAATCGCTTTGCGGACGGAATAGATGCTTGACCCACCGGTGATCGAGTCCGGTCGCGCGAAATAGATGTGCTCAAATATGCACGGGCGCGGATAAGTGGCGGGGAAGGGGCTTATCGAGCGGAGGCCATCTTCTGTCACGATGACGATTTCGCCCGGCTCCACATCACGCACATAGTTCGCGCCGACAATGTCGAGAGCAACGGTTTCCGACGCGAAGACATAGCCGTCAGCCAGCTTGCCCATGACGAGCGGACGGATACCGAGCGGGTCACGGCAGGCAATCATGCCTTCGGGCGTCATGCAGATCAGGGCGTAAGCGCCTTCGACCTGCTTGAGCGCGTCGATGAACTTGTCCAGCAGGGTGCGGAACGTGCTCGTTGCGACGAGGTGGATGATGACTTCTGTGTCACTGGTGGACTGGAAAATGGCGCCTTTGCGGACCAATTCCTTCTTCACCGTCATCGCATTGGAAATATTGCCATTGTGCGCCACGGCAAAGCCGCCCGATGCCAGATCGGCGAACAGGGGCTGCACATTGCGCATAGAGGTTTCGCCGGTGGTCGAATAGCGGACATGGCCGCAGGCGACATGGCCGGGCAAGCCGCGGATGATTTCATCACGGTCAAAATTGCCGGCAACATGGCCCATGGCACGATGCGAATGGAAATGCGTTCCATCCCAACTCGTGATTCCCGCTGCTTCCTGACCGCGATGCTGCAGCGCATGGAGCCCTAGGGCGACGATGGCCGAGGCCGGATCCGCGCCCCACACCCCGAAAATACCGCACTCTTCGCGCAGCTTGTCATCATCAAATGGATTGGTGGAGAGCATTATGAATCGCCCGAAATTGCGCCCGACAAGGGCGGCATATAGGCTTCGCTCTTAGAAATGGAAGGCGCAATGGGAGGCAATCCACAAGACAAGCGCGCAGACATCCGTTATGGCGCAAGATTATGACGGATGAGAGAAACTTTGCCCCCCGCTTTGATGAGAAGGGCCTGTTGACCGCGGTCTGCACCGATGCGGTCAGCGGCGAGATTCTGATGCTCGCGCACATGAACGCTGAGGCTCTAACGCTCACACTGGAAACCAAAAAGGCAACATTCTGGTCGCGGAGTCGTCAAGCACTGTGGACCAAGGGCGAAACCAGCGGCAATGTTCTGCATGTTGTTGAAGCGCGCGTTGATTGCGATCAGGATGCGATTTGGCTTAAATGCCGTGCGGAAGGCCCCGCTTGCCATACTGGCGCGCGGAGTTGCTTTTACCGCGTTATTGAGGACGGAAGTCTTCGCTCGACAGACTGAAATGAGCGCCGGGAGCACCTGTCACAGCGTTGAAACAGGGCTGTTGACCTTTACGTATACGTAAAGTAGAAATCCTGGATGTCGAGTGCCACCGTTGATATCGCCGATCCGCGCGACCGTCATCAATATTCTATCTCAGACCTGTCTGATGAGTTTGACGTGACGCCACGGGCTTTGCGTTTCTACGAAGATGAAGGGCTGATTTCTCCGATCCGTCGGGGTCTGACCCGCGTTTATACGAAGCGGGATCGGGCACGTTTGGCCTGGATTTTGCGGGCGAAGCGGGTTGGCTTTAGCCTCTCTGAAATCCGCGAAATGATCGATCTCTACGACATTGGAGATGGCCGCCATCAACAGCGTCAAGTGACGTTGGAGAAGTGTCAATCGCGGATCGATCTGCTAAAGCGGCAGCGCGTGGACATTGACGCGCACATCGATGAGCTCTCGCGCTTTATTGACGTCGTGAAGAAGGCCGATCCCGCGCTCGGCTGATAGAACTTTGTTCGTTGACTGTAGTCCGTTTTCGGAGACCAGATAATGCCCCAATATACCGCGCCCGTCCGCGATGTTCGTTTCGTGCTGGATCATGTGATCGGGCTGGAACGCTATGCCAACCTTCCCGGGTTCGAAAATGCGACACCGGATATGGTGGATGCCATCCTTGAAGAGGGTGGTAAGTTCATGGCCGAAGTGCTTTTCCCCCTGAACAAATCTGGGGATGAGCAGGGCTGCACACGTCATCCTGACGGCACCGTGACGACACCGGATGGCTTCAAAGAAGCCTATAAGGCCTATGCCGAAGCAGGGTGGACGACGCTTGGCGCGCCTGTGGAATTTGGCGGGCAGGGGCTTCCCCACGTTATCAACATTGCAATGGAAGAATTCCAAGCAACGGCCAATCAGGCGTTTGCCATGTATCCGGGGCTCGCAGGAGCGGCGGTCTCCGCCATTCTCGTCGCAGGCTCGGAAGAGCAGAAGCAGACCTATGTTCCAAACATCGTTTCCGGCAAATGGGCAGGCACGATGAACCTGACGGAGCCGCATTGCGGCACCGACCTTGGCATGATCCGCACACGCGCCGAGCCACAGGCGGATGGAAGCTACAAAATTTCTGGCACGAAGATCTTTATTTCCGGCGGAGATCAGGACCTTACAGAGAATATTGTCCATCTCGTACTCGCCAAGACGCCGGGCGCGCCCGACAGCACCAAGGGCATTTCGCTCTTCATCGTGCCGAAGTTCCTCGTGAACAAAGACGGGTCTTTGGGAGACAAGAACGCCGTCAGCTGCGGCTCGATTGAGCATAAGATGGGCATCCGGGCGAGTGCCACCTGCGTCATGAACTATGACGGCGCGACCGGATATCTGGTTGGCGAGGAGAATAAGGGCCTGGCGGGCATGTTCGTTATGATGAACATTGCTCGTCTGGGCGTCGGCGTTCAGGGCCTCGCGCAGGCCGAGGGTGCGTATCAAAATGCGGTCCAGTACGCGAAGGACCGTCGTCAGGGCCGGTCACTGACGGGTGTTAAAGATCCGAACGAAAAAGCGGATACCTTGTTCGTGCATCCGGACATCCGCCGTATGCTGATGGAAGCAAAGGCCTTCACCGAAGGCATGCGTGCTTTCGCGCTTTGGGGCGGTTTCCAGTCTGATCTGGCGCACAATGCGCCGACAGCTGAGGAGCGCCAAACCGCTGACGACCTGCTCTCGCTGCTGATGCCCGTGATCAAGGGCTATGGCACCGATAAGGGCTACGAGGTCTGCACCAACATGCAGCAGGTCTTTGGCGGCCATGGCTATGTCGAAGAATGGGGTATGAGCCAGCGCGTCCGCGATGCGCGCATTGCCCAGATTTACGAAGGTGCCAACGGCATTCAGGCGCTCGATCTCGTTGGCCGTAAGCTGCCAGCTCATGGCGGGCGTGCTATTCAGGCCTTTTTTGCACTCGTGGCCACAGAATGCGCCGCTGCAAAGCGTAAGCCCGAGCTTGAGAAGATTGCGTCTGCTCTTGAGGCAGCATTGGGTGATCTTCAGGCCTCGACAATGTGGCTGATGGCCAATGCCATGGCCAATCCGGACAATGCGGGCGCAGGCTCAGTTGCGTACATGCATCTGACAGGTGTCGTCGCCATTGGCCTGATGTGGCTGCGCATGGCGACAGCGGCGCAGGCGGCGCTTGAAGCTGGAACAGAAGACAGCGCCTTTATGAACGCCAAGCTGATTACGGCGCGTTTCTATGCGGAGCGCAGCCTGCCGGAAACAATCTCGCTGCGCCGGAAGCTGGAAGCCGGCGCCGAGAGCGTCATGGCGTTGCCAGTAGAAGCTTTCGCTGCCTGATTTTGCGTGAGGGGTTGGCCGAAGGGCGCCCCTCATTCGGGATTTCATTTAAGTTGATAATATATATTATGTAAAATAAAGAAAGATGCAGAAGGCCCCCTCACAAGGATTTCTGTCGTTTCTGCCCCTTAGGGGTTGAGCACGAGTGTGTCGCCTTCGACACGCCATCCCTTGAGCGTGTTGAGAAAATTCATGCCTAACAAGTTGGTGTCACCCAGGGTGTCGGACACGAGCACAGGAAAATCCTGCCGCTTGATTGGGCCAACGTTCAGACGCTCCAGCCGCGCCCGTTGCATCTCGGCAGTGCCGTTGGCCGTTTCGACCACGACTGGAAAGCCAGACGCATCGATATCCACATTTGCGGCCTTGGCTGCGGCCAGAGACATCGACGTTGTGGTCGCACCGCTATCAACCATGAAGCGCACGTCTTCGCCGTTGACCGTCGCCACCACGCTGAAATGACCGTTGGGATCGCGAGGCAGCCGTAATGTCCCGTCTTCCTGAAGGCCGTCGTTCAATCCCATCTCGGTAGCAACGCGATCCCACACGATCTTCAGGTCAGATCTGAATGTAAATACGACGAATGACGCGGCGAAGATGAGCACCCATGTCAGCGCCATTTTCAGCGTTTCCCCTAAGGGTAGACGCCGCGCAAACAGGCTGGATGCGACCAGAACGAGCAACAACACCGCATAGATGAGGCTACCCGTATCGTCGGTCATCAGGCGTTGGCCTTTGAAAAGAGGGTGTAGAAGTTATCGGCGGTTGTCTGGGCGAGATGGTCCACGCTCACGCCGCGCAAATCCGCCAAAAACCGGCCCGTATCCGCCACAAATGCTGGCTCACAGCTTTTTCCGCGATGCGGAACGGGGGCCAGAAATGGGGAATCTGTTTCGATCAACAGGCGCTCCTCCGGGATGCGTGCGGCGGTCTCCCGCAGGTCTTGCGCATTCTTGAACGTAACAATGCCTGAAATTGATATAAAAAGCCCTAATTCCAATGCTATATCGGCGAACTCTCCACTCGCGGTGAAGCAATGGATCACACCGGGGAAGGGCCCCTTCCCCATTTCCTCGCGCAAGATACGGGCTGTGTCTTCCTCTGCATCGCGGGTATGGACGATGACAGGTAGGCCAGTTTCACGCGACGCCACCAGATGCGCCCGGAAGCTTTCCTGCTGCTGCTCACGGTCACTATGATCGTAAAAATAGTCGAGGCCCGTCTCGCCAATGGCGATGACCTTCGGATGGTCGGACGCTGCCACCAACTGGGCCGTATCGACATCGGCGTGGCTGTCCGCCTCATGCGGGTGAATGCCCACGGAAGCCCAGATATTCGGCGCTTTTTCAGCCGTTGCGATGATGTCCGCCCATTCACGCTTACGCGTTGAGATGTTGAGCATGGCAGAAACGCCGGCTTCGGCCGCACGCGCCAGAACAGCGTCCTGATTTTCGACCAGACCCTTATAGTTCAGGTGGCAGTGGCTATCGACGAACATCATGCGTCTTCTGCAGGCAGTTCCAGCCGCGGGAAAAGCGGCGCAGGGGCTGGCAGGGTGAAGCCAGATGCGCACAGACGGTCATACCAGTCCGTATCTGCAAAGGCCGCATATTCGCGGTCACCGGCTGGAATGCCCAACTGATCGAGCATCTTGCCCGTGGACGAAGGGATGATCGGCTGCACGGCCAATGTCAGGTCGCGAATGGCCTTCACGAGGGTGCGAAGGACAACGCCCATCCGCGCTGGATTGGTCTTGCGCAGCGTCCAGGGTGCCTGCGCATCGATATATTGGTTGCAGGCAAACACGGCGCGCATCCAGGCATCGAGCCCTTGCGAAAAGGCAAGCGCGGCGAACTCGCGCGGCACATCATTAGCGCATGCTTCATACACCAACGATAGGAGCGCCGTATCATCGTCGGTATCTTCTCCCTGATATGGCAACACGCCATCAAGGTTCTTGAAAATAAAAGATAATGTCCGCTGCGCGAGGTTGCCATAGCTGTTAGCCAATTCGGCATTGACCCGTGTGACAATGGCGTCGGCGCTGTAGCTGCCATCCTGCCCGAAACTGACTTCGCGCATCAGGAAATAGCGCAGCGCATCCACGCCGAACAGCTTGGCGAGGTCCATTGGATCGACAACATTGCCGAGCGATTTCGACATTTTCTCGCCGCGGCTGAGCAGAAAGCCGTGACCGAACACCTGCTTTGGTAACGGCAACTTGGCGGACATGAGGAAGGCCGGCCAATAGACGGTATGAAAACGGACAATGTCCTTACCGATAATATGCAAGTCCGCCGGCCAGAAGCGGGCAAAATCGCCTTCTTTGTCGGGATACCCGACGCCGGTCATATAAGTCGTCAGCGCATCGACCCAGACGTACATGACGTGACCGGGTGATCCGGGAACCTGCACGCCCCAATCAAAGCTGGTGCGCGAAACGCTGAGATCTTTCAGGCCGCCTTCAACAAAGCGCAGCACCTCATTCCGGCGGCTGTCCGGACGGATAAAGTCAGGATTATCGCGGTAAAGCGCGAGCAAATCGTCCTGATATTTGGACAAGCGGAAGAACCAGGTCTCCTCTTTCGTCCATTCAACTGGCGTGCCTTGTGGGGAGAGCTTTTCGCCCCCTTCCCCTTCGATCAGCTCACTCTCATCGTAAAAGGCTTCATCGCGGACGGAGTACCAGCCTTCATACCGGTCAAGGTAGAGGTCATCATTGGCGGCCATGGCTTCCCACAGGGCTTGGCTGGCGCGCTTATGATCGGGCTCGGTCGTTCGGCAAAAACGATCATAGGAAATATGCAGAGTGTTGCACATTTCTTTGAAATACGACGACATTTCATCTGCAAACTCGAGCGTATCACGCCCGAGCGCGCGGGCCGTCTGCACCATCTTCAGTCCATGTTCGTCGGTGCCGGTGATCAAACGAACATCGCGGCCCATAAGGCGCTGGAAACGGGCGATCGCGTCGGTTGCGATGGCCTCATAAGCGTGGCCGATGTGTGGACGCCCATTGGGGTAAGCAATGGCGGTGGTGATATAAAAGGGTGTGCCTGACATGCCTCAGGCTTTAGCGGATGATCCCGCCGGGGCAAGCGCTGCGACATGCCCCGCCATCGAGAAAACAACCTGCTGCACGTCAAGCGACCCCGCAACTGCATGGGCGGCAAGGCTGCGCGTCGCTTCCCACTGCTTTAGGGCAAGGCCCAAGGCATTGCCCGAGCGCTGGCGGGCGGCCGCTGCCAAAAAGGCGGGTGTCCGCTGAAGGAAGACTTCGTAGCGGGCCTGTGCGGCCTTCCCCGACAATTGCTGGCTGAGCGAGAGACGCCGTGCATTGTCGGGATCGCCATAGGTGATGAGGTCTTTGAGCGCTGCGTCGATGCCGGCGATATCAAGGCCAGCATAGTGCATCGCCCGGCCCGGAGAGCCGTCTCCAGCTGCAACAAGTGCCGAGAGCTCCGTTGGATCCGCGTCGGGCAGCTGTGCGCGCAAAACTGACGTCATGGACGCATTGTCCAAGGGCGAAAAGCGCAGCACCCGACAGCGGGAGCGGATGGTGGGCAGCAATCGCCCGGGACTGTGAGAGACGAGCAGGAAGATAGTGCCCTGCGGCGGTTCCTCCAGCCGCTTCAGCAAGGCATTGGCGGAAGAGACTTCAAAGGTTTCCGCTTCATCGATCACGATGACGCGGCGCGATGACATGGACGGGACCGTTGCGAAGAGCGGATTGAGCGCGCGGACCTGCGCCACTTTGATGCTGCGTGCCCGCTCTTCCCCCTCGGGCCAGTCGAGCCGGGGTTTGGCCGCAACCTTGTCATCTTTGGGGAGGCGGTCGATCAGGGCAAAATCCGGATGGCTCCAGGCATCGAGCAGCTTTGCCGCGGGGTGCTGAAACGGCACATCAATGCCGGGTGTGGCCGGATCGAGGCCCATACCTTCGGCGAGCATCCGCCTTGCGAACTGCATGGCTGTCGAAAATTTGCCGACGCCTTGAGGTCCAGTCAGCAACCAAGCATGGTGCAGCCGTTCCCCATGCATTGCCGCACGAAAGGCCGCGATGGTGGTGTCATGGCCGAGGATCACCGTCAAAAGAGGTCCGCCAATGCGTCAAGGATGCGCATCGTCACGTCATCCAGAGTGCCACTGGCGTCTATGATACGGAAGCGCTCCGGCTCCTTAGCGGCCAGATCGCGAAAACGGGCGGCGACGCGATTATAATAGTCGGCACACTTTGCGCCCATCCGGTCGGTTTCAGCAGAGCGGGCAGCGGCGCGACGGGCCCCTTCTTCCACTGGCAGATCAAGAACGATGGTCCGGTCCGGCAAGAGGCCGCCTGAACCGACGCGGTGCAGATCGAGAATGTCTGCGTCGGAAATGCCACCGGCGCCGCCCTGATAGGCCCGCGTGGAATCTACAAAGCGATCACAGAGGATCCATTTGCCTGCCGTCACCGACGGACGGATGAGCTTTGCGACATGGTCTGCTCGTGCGGCGGCAAAGAGCAACGCTTCTGTGGCATCATTCCATCTGTCTTGCCCACCCGACATCAGGAGGCCGCGAATAGCCTCAGCGCCCTCTGTCCCACCTGGCTCGCGGGTGGTGACAACGTCAATACCACGCTCGCTCAGCGCTTCGGCCAGACGGCGGATTTGGGTGGATTTGCCCACCCCTTCCCCGCCTTCCAGCGTGATGAAGCGCCCCGCCAAGCTCAGAGCCCGAAGAAGGACAGGATGCCGAGCCAGATCCGGCGGAAGAAGCCTGCTTCCTCCACATCCGCCCCTGCGACGAGCGGAACAATGGCCGGCGGTGTATCGGCGGTGGTGACGACGAGGTCGGCAATATGGTCCCCGGCCTTGATTGGCGCTGGGATTGGCCCTGCATAGCGCACCTTCATCGTCATCGCCGGCTTACCGCTGCCAGCAGGCACGGAAATCGTGATATTCTGTGGGGCGACGAGAGTGACTTCGGACTCGCTGCCGTTGGAGACTTCTGCCTTGTCGACCGTGGCGCCCTTGGCAAAGAGCGGCTGCGTCGACCACGCCTTATAGCCCCAATCCATCAGCTTCACGGATTCCGCGATGCGCCCGTTGAAGCTATCCAGACCGGCGACAACCATCACAAGACGACGACCATTTTGTTCCGCTGAACCCGTAAAGCCATAGCCAGCCTCTGCGGTGTGACCTGTCTTCAGGCCATCGGCACCCGGGATCCGCCCGAGAATGGGGTTTCGGTTGGCCTGAACAATGTTCTCCCCCTTGCCCATCGTTTTGCCCCAGCTGAATTCCTTCTGCTGGTAGAATTTGCGATAAAGGTCTGGATAATCGCGGAGTGTCGAGACGGCGAGCTTGGCAAGGTCCCTCGCGGTCACCTGCGTACGGCCTTCATCGGGCCAGCCATTGGACGTGCCAAAGCTGCTGTTCGTCATGCCCAGTTTTTTGGCTTCGGCATTCATGCGGGCAACGAAGGCTTCTTCAGTGCCTGAAATACCTTCGGCCAGCACCACACAGGCGTCATTGCCTGACAGCGTCACGACGCCATGAAGGAGGTTCTCCACGCTCACCTGTTCACCCGGAGAGAGGAACATGGTCGAACCAGCGGCGGGTCCGTGCCATTTGGCCCAGGTTTCGGGCTTTACGGTAAACTTCTGATCGAGTTTGAGCTCACCCTTTTTGATCATGTCGAAGACAATGTGCGTCGTCATCATCTTCGCCATAGAGGCGGGCGGCATCTTCCGGTCGGCATCCTTGGCATACAGAACGGCGCCGGATGATAGATCGATCAAATAAGCAACTGGTGCAGTCGTCTCAAAAGGAGGCGCGGCCGCAAAGACCGGCAACGCCGTCGCCGACAGGAGGGCAACGGCGTAAATGGCTGGTTTCATGAACTAATCCCGAAATTGCGACTCAGCGCGTGATTCGAGCGTCTCGATACCCTTTTGCAGCCAGAGGTCCAAGCGCGGCGCGCGCGGCGGCTTCGTTTGGATAGGGCCCCTTGCGGACACGGAACAGATTTCCAGCCGGTTGGATGCCACCGCCAATCTGCTTGGCCACCTGCTGCGCCTTCCAGCGGGAGGAGAGCGCCGCCACCTGCACATAATAACCTTCTGCGACATAAGCAGGCTGTGGCGCTGCTGCCGGGCGCTGCCATCGCGGCGCGGGCGGTGTTGTGGCGCGCCGCTGCCCCGCCCGCTCCACCACAAACCCATCCTCGGCAAGCTCGGCTTGCGGCTCACCAGCATCGTCATCACCGGTTACAACCCAATGTGTTCCTGTGTCTGTGCGCGGTCCTGCTCCTTTGGGGGCTTGCGCTGCCGGAGCTTTGGGACGCGGCTTTGGCGCAGGCTGCACTTCAGTTGCAGCACGGCTGGCCGTTTTTACAGCCGCCTGCGCGCCTGCCTTTTTGCGCAGAACAACCAGCAGCGCTTCTGGCGTGTCCATCCGGTCACCTGCCACCTGCCCCATGCGGAGCGCCGCCTTTTCCTGATCCGTCGGGTTCGCCGCCCGCACACGCAGCGGCGCCTGCCCGACAGGGTCCAGCAGCAACTGGCGTGCGGCCCCCGGGGACAATTCCGCAAGCGCACCCGTCCGGCCGAGTGCAGGCCGAGCTGACACGCGCGCGACAATTGTGCGGCCCGTATCTAGCCGCGTGATTTCGACATAGCTGGGAACAGGAAGGGAAGGATGGGCGATCCAGACGCCAGATGGGCCAAGCGTTGCCCCCTCCCCAACAGCGCTATCGGCGCCGGGCCAGACGACTTGCCCGACCTCATCATACATTTTGGCTTCTTGGGAGAGGACTTCGGGGTCTTGCGCGATGGGCTGTTGCGGCAAAGCGCGTTCGCCGCTGACATCTGGCCACTCAGGCCGAGCTTGCGCGACACCCCATAGGGCACAGCCCGCCAACAGCGATGCCGCTGCCGTAAATGTTTTAGTCCGGAACCCCAGTCGCAACCGCATCGGCCAACAACCCCACAGAAAGAGCGTAAAAGTTTGAGCAGTTATAATCGAGGATGACCCGGTAATTTCCGGTTAACAGCCAAGCAGGCGTGTTTGGCCCATCTGGTTGGAACAGGGTAACCAGCTCTGTGTCACGCAAAGACCCGCGTTGCGGTTGCACGCCGAGTGCACGCCATTCCGCCACTGTTCGCCACTGGCTATGGCGCGAAAAAACGCGCTCACACCGGGGGGAAACGGTGCGCGCGGCAAAGCGGGATGTATCGATGCTGCCCGAAATCGATGCGGGCACACCCCACGGCACGCCGCGTCGCCATCCGGCATTGACGAAATAATTGGCAATGGAGGCCAGCGCATCTGGCTCACTCGACCAGATATCGGCGCGGCCGTCCCCATCACCGTCGCGTGCGACACGCAGATACATGGACGGCAGAAACTGCGGATAGCCCGTGGCACCGGCCCAACTGCCCTTCAACTTGGATCGTGCATAGCCCCGATCCATCATCTTGAGCGTGGCAATAAATTCTGCGGTGAAGAGCTCTCGACGGCGCCCCTCATAAGCCAGTGTGGCTAGGGAATTGAGCAGATCAAAACTACCGGTGAAAGATCCGTAGTTCGTTTCATGGCCGTAAATGGCCATCATGATCTCTTCAGGGACGCCCGTTTCAGTCTCCACCCGCGCCAGCAAGGGCCGAAGCGCCAGATAGCGGGAGCGACCCCGCTCAATCCGCGAGGCATCCACATGTCGCGCCCGATAAGGAGCAAATCGCGGGATGGCGGAACCCGGTGCGCCACCCGGTTGGGCACGGTCCAGTTCCACGACACGTGGCAGGAAGGTCAAATCCGGGATAACCTGATCGAGCGTCCGGGCAGAAACGCCCTCGCCAGCCGCACGCGCGCGCAGTTGTTCCGTGAAAGAACGAAAGCCAGATTGCGCGGTTGCCGCGGCCGTTGACGGCATCTGGGCAAAGGAAAGACTATCCGCGCCGGTATCCGGCACCGAGGCCGATACCGCCAGCACAGCGGCCAATCCAAACACTCGAGAAGTCACGCCCCACATTCCGTCAAATTGGCAGAATTGAACGCTCCTGCCAACCCGCCCCGTCGTGCCTCTTGCACGTCAGGCCGACCTGACGCTAAAGGCCCCCCAGCGCGGACAGGTGGCCGAGTGGTTTAAGGCAGCGGTCTTGAAAACCGCCGTAGGTGGAAGCCTACCGTGGGTTCGAATCCCACCCTGTCCGCCATTTCATACTCCGAAAACGTCTTGCAACGTTTGGAAAATCCCAGAATTACAACAAATTACGTCGGCCTGAGGTCCATGTATCGTCCAGCGTGGTCCATTGCAGTCCCACCATATCTGTGTAAAGGGTGGTGGGATAAATGGTGGGATAGCAGCCGATGGCGCTTACGACGTTGGAGATCAAACACGCAAAACCCGGCATGCACGCCGACGGGGGTGGCCTCTATTTGCACGTAAGCGGCAAGGGCAAAGGCAGTTGGATCTTCAGGTATCAACTGAACAAACGACGGCGTGAGATGGGCTTAGGCTCCCTCTCCACTACCTCGGCTGTAACTGCCCGCGCGAAGGCCGCGACATTCAAGGCTATAGTGGCGCAGGGAACCGACCCCCTAGACGACAGACAGGCAGCGGACGCCGCTAGGCGCGAAGAGGCAGCCTATGCGCGTATCGAGCTGCAAATGGTGGAAGCCACGTTCATAGCCGCCACAGAGAGCCACATCGCGTCGCAGGAGAGCGGTTGGTCGAACGCCAAGCACAGGCAGCAGTGGACTAATACGCTGAAGAGCTACGCCTATCCTGTGATTGGCGATCTGCCGGTGCGCGACATCACAACTCAGCATGTCCTTGACGTCCTCATTCCCATTTGGGCCACCAAGCCCGAAACAGCCAGTCGCGTGCGTATGCGGATCGAGGCGGTGCTAAATAGCGCCAAGCTGCGAGGCTGGCGCAACGGGGACAACCCGGCAGTCTGGCGTGGTGGTCTGGAGGCCGCCCTACCAGCTAAAGGGAAGGTCAAAAAGGTCAGTCACCACGCGGCCATGCCGTGGCGGGATATCTCGGAGTTTATGGCCAAATTACGTGACCGCAGCGGAATAGGCGCAAGGGCGCTGGAGTTCGCCATTTTGACGGCAGCGCGCTCCGGCGAAGTGCGCCACGCCCAGTGGGCGGACTTCAGGGAAGACATGTGGATCATCCCCGCAGAGCGAATGAAAGCACGTCGCGAATACCGCGTGCCGCTGTCGCCCGCTGCGTCGGCGATAATCGAGAAGATGCCACGCATATCGGACTGCCCTTGGGTTTTTCCGGGGACACGCCTTTCTCCCCTGTCCGACATGTCGCTGAGCGCCGTTTTGAGGCGCATGGATCTTGAGTTTACGGTGCACGGCTTCCGCTCGTCGTTCCGCGACTGGGCGGCTGAGACCACTGACCACGACCGAGACGCGGTGGAGATGGCGCTTGCGCATACCATCGGCAGTAAGGTCGAGGCGGCATACCGTCGTGGGGATATGCTGCCCAAGCGTGCAAAGCTTATGGCTGACTGGGCCGCGTGGTGCGGCGCATGACGGACGTTGATTTCGAAGCTGCTCTCTACAGGGCGCACGTTCAAGGAGATGGGAGAGCTGTCGCCGACATATGGCGCAAAGTCGCTAACGGTGACCTGACAGATGTCGAGACGCTTACTTGGGCAAAGGCAGTTGGTGAGTGGATCACGTCTGTGGGTTCCGCGCCACGTGTCGCGCACATACACGCTGCTCTTGCGGTCTCAGGCTGGGCAGAGCCGTCACTTGACAGCCTAAGCGACGAGCACCTCCTCCTTAAGCTCGCGATGGAGAATTCCAATCTCACGCGCACAGCCGCGACTGCGGTCTGGACGCTTATAGCGTCCGGCAAGGCGTCGCAGGGCACACGGGAGCAGTGGCTCGACTTCGTCGCGAAAGGCGTATCAACTGAAGTGAAATTACGTGTCGAACCTAAGCGGCGCGGCGAAAGGCTGATATCCCAGCTTGGGCTCTCAGGAAAATTGCACGAGATGGACGTCGCCTTCGTTCGTACGCTGCTGCCGTACCTGATCGGTGTTCCGAAAGATGTACATTCAAGGGACGCGAGAGGACACACTGTAGCCCTGCGGAAAAGACTTCAGGCGATATGCGTAATTCCGGAAGGCCTTACACAGGCGAAGGCCGCGAAGTGGGATCGCGTCATCCGCGATGCAAAGCGAGATGACGGCAACTCCGGACCTGCAGCCAAATAGCATCGCTAGGAGACGTCGCTGCATCGTTAAGGAGAATGCAGCAATGTCGCAAGATTACCACCCCGACGCCTATCTTCGGATCAAGACAATCATCGGCGATAAGAAGACCGGGAAACCGGGTATCCTGCCAATGGGCGAAAGTACCTTTTGGGCAGGCGTAAAGGCAGGCCGTTACCCCCAGCCAACGAAGCTTGGCCCCCGCATTACCGCTTGGCGCGCCGCCGACATTTTCGCCCTCGAGATGTATCTCAGCGAAATGGCGCTCAAGCACGGTGGTGCAGCATGAACATCCAAGCAGCACCAGAGCCACTGCGCGACATGACCGCCGAAGGGACTAAAGCGCGCGGCAACGTCACTGTTGTGAAGGCGCTAGTGCCTAAGAGCATCTCCAAAGGCTTTCGTGTTGGACCCGACGGCGAGGTCGAGAAGGTAAAAGGCGGAGCTTTGGCGAAGGGCTCCCTCGTCCTACGCGACGTTCGTTCTCCGGCCGGACTGGTGGATCTGCTCCAGAGCCTCAGCCCACTGCAGGCGCTGATTTGGGGCATCCCCACAAAGGCTGAGGCTGACACGGTCGTCACGCGCAATGATTACAACCTTGCTCCCGATAAGACGACGTTGACGACGCGGACGAACGACGCCTTCGAGTGGGCCAGTGGGGCTGGTTGGCTGATGCTAGACCACGACGGCGGCGGAGACGCCGATTTGCCGCCGGATGCTCTCGTGGCGGCCCTACGTGGCGCTGTTCCGGCACTGCAGCACTCCCAGATGGTGTGGGCGCAGTCCGCCTCCTCCAACATCTATAACGGCGAGGTGCAGTATCGTGGTCTGCTCGGGCAGCGCCTCTACATACTGTTGGCAGATGCTGCGGACGCCCCCCGCGCAGGCGCTGTTATTGCCGATAGGCTCTGGCTGGCTGGACATGGGCGTTTCGATGTCTCGTCCTCGGGACAGCTCCTACAACGGACGTTGATCGACACGTCAGTCTGGCAGCCGTCGCGTCTAGACTTTGCGGGTGGTGCCGCCTGCGAACCTCCGATGTCGCAGCGCAAGGCGCCTCCGTATGTCGTCCCAGGTGCGTTCGCTATGCTCGACAGCAAGGTATCGCTGCAGGACCTGACGACGTCTGAGCAGGCCGAGCTGGCCAAGTTGCGCAATAGCATGTCGCATGCCGAGCGCCTGCAAATCGCCGTTAATTTGGCTCAGACATCTTGGAAGGACGAACGCGCCGCTGCTCTGGCCCTGTGCAATCCCGATCTGAACGCAGAGGCGCTAGAAGGGATTGTTGAGCGCGCCGTAGCTCAGCGGTTGCTCTCGGACGTGTTTGTTGTGAAGGTACGCGTAGACGGGCAGATGCAGGAGGTAACTGTGGCGGACCTGCTGGCCGATCCAGCGCGCTATCACGAACAGCAGACCTTGGACCCGCTCGAGCCTGACTATGACGGTGGACGCCTCGTCGGCATCCTTTACCTGCAGCAGGCAAGGCCGACGTTGTTCAGCCAAGCACATGGGGGAATGTTGTTTGGGCTATCCAAGCAACGTCAGCGCATTGAACTGTTGGAAGGCCACACCGCCGAGACGGTCGAGCAGGTGTTGCAGCATCTTCGCGACAATGACAGCATGTATGACTTCGGGACGTCGCTCGTCACGGTCTCGCAGGGCAACGTTATCCCGATGAATGAGCATCTGTTGGCCAACCATCTCGGTCACGCGTATCAGTTCTGGATGCAGAAGACGTCTAAAGGCGGGCGGTATGCCTTGGATCGAGACCCGCCCGTGCCGGTGCTGAAGCAGTTGCTGGCGCTGGGACTTGGCAGGGGTCTCAAACCTCTGGACGGTGTTGTCACAGCGCCTGTGGTCCGGCTGGACGGCTCACTGATTAGCAGTGTCGGCTATGATGCTGAGACGCGGTTGCTGCTGGACCCACGAGGGAGAGCGCTGCCTTACGTTCCGACAGCGCCGACGCTGGAGCAGGCCAAGGCTGCGCTGGAAGTGTTGTGGGCACCTTTTGCGGACTTCCCTTTTGTCGATAGTGGGGCGCGTGGGGCGCTGCTGAGCGCCCTCCTCAGCGCTGTTGTCCGGCCTGTCCTGCCGACGTGCCCAGCGTTTGCGTTCGACGCGCCTGTGCAAGGCAGTGGCAAGACCTTGCTCGCCAACTGCGTCGGCGCACTGGCGACGGGCGAGGCACCTACGGTCTACGCCCACACGGCAGGACGTGATGACGAAGAGATCAGGAAGCGCCTGTTCTCTGCTCTAAGGGCAGGCACGAAAGCGCTGGTCTGGGACAACGTTCTTGGGACGTTCGACAGCGCCGCACTGGCAATGATGCTGACCAGCGCGGCCATGACCGACCGAGTGCTGGGAGTTTCTGAGGCCGCGACATTGCCTAACCGGATGCTGTTCATCTTGACGGGCAACAACCTCTCCCTAGCCGGAGACCTGCCACGACGTGTGCTAATCTGCCGGATTGATCCAGAAAGTGCGACACCGTTTGACCGCGCTTTCTATCTGAAGCCGCTGGCGCATGTGCTGGAGCATCGGATGGAGATGGCTGCGGCTGCCCTGACTTTGATCCGCGCCCGCTTCACGCACGGGCGGGTGTTGGCGCGCGGCGAGACCGCCTCCTTTGAAGACTGGGACCGTATTGTCCGGCAGACGGTCTGTTACGTTGGCGAGACGGTCGCTCCGGCCGACTATGGTGATCCGATGGAGTTGATGCTCGAGGCTGCAGCCAGCGATCCAGAGTTGGCAGATCTGGCCGCGCTGCTGAGCGAACTCCAGTACGTCTTCGGTGGGCGGGCGTTCACCAGCGCTGACGTCGTCCCGCATCTGCATCTCAGCCGGTTGAGCGATTGTTTCTCTGCCTTTGGGAGCGTCTCGCTGACAGCCGTCTCAATCGGGAGGGTGCTGAAATATCGTGTCGGCCGGATTGCGAACGGTCTTCGGCTGAAGAAAGCCCCACGGGGGAACGTGCAAGTTTGGAAGGTTGAGCACGTGAACGTCGTCTGACATCGGGGTAATCGGGATAATCGGGACAATTCCTTTAGATCCACATTTTTTCTACCCCGTATGTATTTCTTACAATTGCTGGGGCGTTGGGAACTATCCCGATTATCCCGATTATCCAGATAAAAACTGCAAACTGTGATACTTACGCAGAATATTTCGAAAAATGTGGGAACAGAGAGATGGGCGGCTACGGATCTGGGCGACGCAGCAGCCGACCGACGACAGACGAGTGCATCACCCTCAGCCTGTCGCACCTGAAACAGCTCGGCATGCCGAGGCGCGACTGCCTGAGCCGACGGGTCGTGACGTGGAGCCGCCGTGGGCAGAAGACCGCCGAATTGACCGTCGTCGCGGACGCCTACTACCTAGAGCCGCAGCCCTTTCTGAAGTTCACAGGATACGCCCACGGGCAGCGCGTTGACTGCACGGTTGCGTTGACCTGTGTGCCGATGCCGTTCGGCGGCGAACGCTGGTACGCCCTCTGTCCAATGACCGGACGCAAGTGCACGACGCTGGTCATGCCGCCCGGCCGGACGCGCTTTGCCTCGGTGAAGGGCTGGGACGTGGCCTACGGGTCGCAGCGTGAATGCGAGATCCACCGCGCCCATAGGGCGATCTACAACGGCCAGACGCGCCTCAAGGCGCTGTCCAAGTACACCCGCAAACCGACACGGCAGCGACTGAAGGACAAGATTATGTCGCGTCAGCTTTTCTTGTGGGAGCAGACGGACCGGATTGCGAGCATGCTGGTGTGACCGGCTAAACCGCCTGCGCCAGCCTCACCCGATGATCTGGATGTCAGTAAAGCTGAGGGTTGGATGTGTCGTTGCCCCGAGCAGCGCGACCTGGACTGCAGCGCTACCAGCAGCGTTTCCATCTGCGTCATAGAACAGCGCGCCAGTCGTCGTGTTATAGATGAACCGGTCGGTGGCATCATGCGCCGTCGATACGCCAGCTCCTGACCAGAAGGCATCGGTTGTGAGGTCGCCCAAGGCTGCGCTTGATAGGCCTGTGAACACCGCTTTGCTGAACTGCAGCTTGTCCGTGCCCGACACAAAGTCTGTGATCGTGTCTCTATTTGTGGTCGCATTGGGCGCTGTGTCAAAGATGAACCAGTCAGTTCCTGCACCCCCGGAGAGTGTATCGAGGCCATCGCCACCACGAAGCTGGTCCGCGCCCCCCGCACCGACCAATGTGTCGTTGCCAGCCTTGCCCCAAATTAGGTTATCGCTGTCATTCCCCGTCAGGCTATCGGCCGCAGTTCCACCCACCAGTCCTTCGATACCGCTTAGGGTGTCTGAGCCTGCGCCGCCGGTGTTTTGAGCGATCGTTACAGCGAGGCTAACTGTGATGGCCGTGGTGGCCGTCGAATAATCAGCAATGTCGACACCTGCGCCCCCGATTAGCGGGTCGTTGCCTGCGCCACCTTGCAACGTGTCGTTACCGCTGCCGCCCGTGAGTGTGTTTGCACCGGCGTTCCCAATGAGCGTCAAACCATATCCCAGCGCAGAGGCATCAATATTGATCGCGGTTGTCCCGGTGGTGATAGCTGCAGCAGAGGTTCCTGTACCAATTACTGCCTGTTCTATGCCTGAGTCACCGGCATAGAGGGTGAGGGTCGCATTTGCGGTTGCAGACGTGAACCGGACCTCATCTGTCCCGCTTGATCCACTATCTGCGATCTCAGCGGCGCTATGATCTGTGACAGCTGCTATGATATACAGGTCAGACCCGTCCCCGCCATTCATCGTGTCCCTGCCGGCGCCACCAGTCAAAGTGTCATTACCGGCACCACCTTGCAAGGTATCGTTCCCGGTTCCTCCTGTGAGGGCATTCGCGCCCGCATTACCGGTCAGGCCAATGTTATAGGTTAGGCGCGACGCATCAATCCCGCTTGCTGTGGTTGCCGTCGTGATGGCAGTGGCGGCTGTACCAGTACCGATCACGACCTGTTCAAGCCCGGTGTCTCCGGCGTAAAGCGTCAGCGTTGCCGCCGTCATTGCCGTAAAGCGCAGTTCATCAGTGCCACTTGCCCCGCTATCGGCAAATTCAGCCGCGCTATGATCAGAAGCCGCAGCAACGATGTAGAGGTCAGACCCATCACCGCCGTTGAGGACGTCAATGCCTGCACCGCCTGTCAGCGTGTCGTTGCCGCTGCCGCCGGTGAGCGAGTCACCAAGCGAAGAGCCGGTCAGCGCAGCCGCAGCACCGGTGTTGCTTACATTAAATCCGACATTGCCTGCGGTAGTCGCGGTCACAGCCGCCAGATTTACCGAAAATCCATTGGTCGAGATGTTGGCTGTGCCCTTGTTCACCGTGACGGCAGAAGCCGTCCAAGCAGCCGTCACCCTGGCATTGACAGTCGCACCTGCCGAAACGTTGAGCACATCCGCACCGCCGAACCCAAGGTCCGTAATCGTATCGGTTCCAGAGGTG
>CAIMDB010000033.1 GCA_903839675.1 uncultured Sphingomonadales bacterium | reverse complement strand
GGTCAATGACAGCTTCGGCCATGAAACGGGCGACCAGCTCATCAAGGCGGTGGCCGCTCTCCTCAAACAGGCGGCCGGCACAGACGCCACTGCTATCCGTCTGGGAGGAGACGAATTTGCCCTGCTCGCAACCGGTGATGGCGCCTGGACAAGGATTGAAGAGGTCGCGAACCGTCTGTTGCTGATGCTCGACGCGCCGGTGATGCTCCTTGGCCGACCGGTTCAGGTTGGCGCCAGCGTCGGCATCGTGAAGGTGCGGCTGGGCGATCTTTCCCCATCAGAGGCCATGCGGCGGGCCGATGCCGCCATGTATGTCGCCAAACGGTCCGGCAAGAAGCGGGTCGTCTATTATTCAGCGGAGCTCGATCAGGAGCATGTCGCCGCCGCCAAGCTGACCGGGGACCTCCGCAAGGCCATTGAGGGTCGTGAATTCACCGTC
Organism: uncultured Sphingomonadales bacterium; assembly: GCA_903839675.1. Classification (GTDB taxonomy): domain Bacteria; phylum Pseudomonadota; class Alphaproteobacteria; order Sphingomonadales; family Sphingomonadaceae; genus Aquisediminimonas. Next base: position 21,697 of record CAIMDB010000033.1, on the reverse strand, counting down.
CAGTATCAGCCGATGATCGATTGCCGCACCGGCAATGTCGTATCGGTAGAAGCCTTGCTGCGCTGGCCGCATGCAGACTTGGGGACTCTTTCCGCGCAGGATTTCATCAACGTGGCCGATCAGGCGGGACTGACCGTGCCCATCGGCGCGCTCGTGCTGGACCAGATGTCCAAGGATGCCCAAGACTGGGGGGATGTGCGCCTTGCCGTCAACCTCTCCCGCGGGCAGTTGCGGTCCCCCGGATTTCTCGTCCTTTTGGAGGCGCAGCTGAAGGCGTTGCAGCTCGCGCCGGAGCGCATGGAGTTTGAGATGCGCGAAGAGCTGTTCGTGGAGAATGCGGACTTTGCTGAGGAAATTGCAGGGGAGCTACGCCAGATGGGATGCCGCCTTGTCCTTGACAATTTCGGGTCCGGCTTTGCCGCGTTCAACACGCTGGATCGCGCAGATTTTGCCAAGGTGAAAATCGACACGACGCTCGTGTCCCGCGCCGCCTCGGATGATCGGGCGCTCGTGCTGCTGCAAAGCTGCGTGGCCGTTGCCCACTCGCACGGGGCACGGGCCGTTGCCCAAGGTGTGGAAACCTTTGCGCAGGCAGAATTGATGCGGATCGTCGGGTGCGATGAAATTCAGGGCTGGACCTATGGGCGCCCGATTTCAGCGGCTGACGTCACGTCTTTGCTGTCGGTGCGGACCATGGCGGACCCTGCCGCCACGCCTGCGGCCTATGACGAAGCCCGGCCCTTGTTCGAGCTGGAACGCGTGTCGGGTTAAAGCCGCGCTGTCTTTGCGATGGCATCGAGCACGCCGTTGACGAAGCCTTTTTCCTTACGGTCATAAAAGGCATGGGCGACGTCGAGATATTCGCTGATGATGCTGCCTTTGGGAATGTCCGCGCGCGCGATCAGTTCATAGGTGCCAGCCCGCAGGATCTGACGGAGCGGACGATCCAGCCGGTCGAGCGACCAACCCTCGGCGAGATTTGCAGTGATCAGCGCGTCCACTTCATCGCGACGGGCATCCACGCCCTTGACGACGTCATTGAAGAAATCGACCTCAGCGTCGGCAAAGGTGTTGTCCTCAATCGTCGCGCCCAGACGGTGCTGGTGGAATTCGTGGAGCAGCACGGCCATCGGCGTGCCTTCCATTTCCTGCTGATACAGCGCCTGCACAGCGGCAAGGCGGGCGGCGGAACGGGCGCGGCTCATTTCAGTCTTTCCTCTACGGATCGGGCGTGGGCAGGAAGCCCTTCGGCGCGGGCAAGCGCGACCGCCGCCGGTCCGATAGCGCGGATGGCGTCAGGCGAACAGCCGAGAAAGCTCGTGCGCTTCATGAAATCGAGCACGGACAGGCCAGACGAGAAGCGCGCACGGCGCCCTGTGGGCAACACATGGTTCGGACCGCCCACATAATCGCCGACCGCTTCGGGTGTATGGCGGCCAAGGAAGATCGATCCGGCATGGCGCACAGCGGCGAACAGGGGCTCGGGGTCTTCGACGGCGAGTTCCAGATGTTCGGGCGCCAGTGCATCGATGAGCGGCACGGCGTCCATCAGGTCGGCGACGAGCAGGATCGCGCCATTGGCTTCCCAGCTTGTCCGCGCGGTGGCGCCGGTCGAAAGATCTGCAATCTGGGTGTCGACCGCCGCCGCGACCGCATCGGCAAAGCTAGCGTCATCGGTGATCAGGATCGACTGGCTGGTCGGGTCATGCTCAGCCTGGCTCAACAGATCGGCAGCAATCCACTGCGGATCATTCTGTCCATCGGCCACTACGAGAATTTCGGAAGGGCCTGCCACCATGTCGATGCCAACGACGCCGTACAGCTGCCGCTTGGCTTCGGCCACCCAGGCATTGCCGGGGCCGGTGACGACATCGACCTTGCCAATGGTGTCGGTGCCAAAAGCGAGGGCGGCGACGGCTTGGGCTCCACCCACGCGCCACACCTCGTCCACACCGGCGATATGCGCAGCTGCAAGGACGAGAGGGTTGATCTCCCCCTTTGGCGTCGGCGTGACCATCACAAGGCGTTCGACGCCGGCAACTTTGGCCGGAATGGCGTTCATCAGCACGGAAGACGGATAGGCCGCACGACCACCCGGCACATAGACGCCGGCGGCATCCACAGCCGTCCAGCGCGCACCAACACGGACACCTGCGCTGTCCACAATGTCGCTATTCTCGGGCTTCTGCTTGGCGTGATAGGTGCGGATGCGGTCGGCTGCGAGGTCGAGTGCTGCGCGCAGATCGCTGTCGAGGGCTTCATAGGCCGCGCGGCAATCCGCAAGGTCGATCTTCCAGTCGAGATCATGCCCGTCAAATCTGCGGGTCAAGTCCGCGACCGCCGCGTCGCCTTCGGTGCGGACGCGGGCGATGATCGCCGCAACATCACGCGAGACGTCCTCGTCCGCTTCCCGCCGCGCATTGACGAGCGTTTCAAAGGCTGCCGCAAAATCGGGCGCCTGCGCGTCGAGCCTAATCATGGACCGCCGCCCGGAACGCTTCGACCAGATCACCGACGGCGGCATTGGTCTTGAAGGCGGCGCGGTTGACGATCAGCCGGGCAGAGACCTGCGCAATGATTTCGACTTCGACCAATCCATTTTCAAGCAGCGTCTTGCCCGAAGATACAAGGTCGACAATCCGGCTGGAGAGACCAAGCGACGGTGCGATTTCCATCGCACCGTTCAGCTTTACGCATTCGGCCTGCACGCCGCGCGCTGCAAAGTGCTTGCGCGTCATGTTGGGATATTTGGTCGCGACGCGGACATGGCTCCAAGACCGGGGATCATCGGTCGCGGCCATTTCAGCGGGCTCGGCGACTGAGATGCGGCAATGGCCGATATCGAGGTCGACGGGGGCATAGAGTTCCGAATAGTCGAACTCGTCGATCACGTCGGACCCGACAATGCCGATCTGCGCCGCGCCATGTGCCACGAAGGTTGCCACGTCGAAGGCACGCACGCGGATCAGGCTCACATCGTCGCGATTGGTCGCGAATTTGAGGGCGCGGCTCTTCGCGTCAGTAAAGGCGGCCTCGGGCACAATCCCGGCGCGCGATAGCATCGGCAGGGCTTCTTCGAGGATGCGGCCTTTTGGCACGGCAAAGATGATCGGCTGAGACATGATGCGGGGCCTTTACGTGGACGGGCTTTACAGGGCAAGCTGTCCGGCATGACTCAAAGCATCCGCGACGCTTTCCAGCTTCAGGCCAAATATTGCCATTTGGCGGGCTCTGCGCAGACAGCCGAAATTGTGGCGGCTCTGGGCGATATCCTCGACCATTCAACACGGACGGGCGCGCGCATTCTCGATTGGACAGGCGATCCGATCGTCGACGCGCTGCCGCTACGCATTGCAGGTGGGCTGCATGCCCTTGCGCGGTCCGGCAAGGAGGATCTGCTCACCCGCTATTACACCGTCCGCGATCTGGAGGCGCACCCCGTTCTGCGGCAAGTGATCGCGAAATGGGATGACTGGCTCTACCCTTGGCTCGATGGGCCACCACAGACCAATGAGGTCGCCCGTGCTGGAGCCCTGTGGCCCGCCATGCTGGAGATTGCGCGCCGCTTTGGCCCTGACATGGAATGGATCGAAATCGGGACGAGCGCAGGCCTCAACCTCAACATGGACCGGTTTGGCTATCGTCTGGGCGAGACTGTTTCAGGGGACAGCCTCTCTGCGGTCCAGATCAGCCCCAAATGGACCGGGGAGAGCCCGGCACCTGCCGCCGTGCGCGTCTTGGACCGCGTCGGCATTGATCTCAATCCGCTCAACCCGACTGATCCTGTGATTGTGGACCGGATGCTGGCCTATATCTGGCCGGACCAGCCGGAACGGTTGGCGCGGGCAGAAGCGGCCATCCGCGTCGCGCAGGCCAACCCGCCACCCATTGTGAAGGGCGACGCGACCGAGCTGCTCACGCCGCTCTTGGCCGAACGACAGGCCGAGGGGCGCACGCGAGTCATCTTCCATTCGGTTGTCCTCCAATATTTCCCGGTAGAGGCTCGGGCGAAGGTCCGTGATCTGATTGAAGCGGCCGGTGCGCGCGCAGATGCGGCGCGGCCTCTTGCATGGTTGTCGATGGAGTTTCCGGACAAGGTCACTGAAGCGGACATCACGCTGCGTTGCTGGCCGGGGGATGGCGCGCCGGAGCTTTTGGCGAAGGCGCACCCGCATGGGGCGTGGGTCAAATGGGGGGCGTGAGGCGCCCTCGCTTGGGTCTCAGCCGTTAGCCGAGCCAGTTCCGCATCGCTTGGTTGACGGCCTCAGGGCGCTCCCAAGGAATGAAGTGGCCCGCATCCTCGACGCGGACGACCGTCAGCCTTTCGATATGCTCGTCCAGCCCCTCCAATTGGCAAGGCAGAAGCGCCTCATCGTTCACGCCCCAGATGACAAGCACAGGCATGTGCAGTTTCGGGAAGGGCGCAGCGAGAAACGGCGTCATCTCAGCAGGTGCGTCCATCCCCGGCACCTGCATGGGCGAAGCGCGATACCAGTTGAGCATGGCCGTCAGCGCACCGGGCTGGGACCATTCATCAATGTAGGCCGCCTTGTCTTCGGCTGTGATCGGGCCGCCAGAGAGCTTGGCGAACCGGTCTTCAAAGAACCAGTCCATGCCCTTGGCGGCGACTTCGCCCTCAATGTCGCGCTCCCGAAAGTCCTTCATATATTGCGAGGCGAGGCGCTGATCGCGGTCAAAAACGAGTGTGTGCTGGAAGACGTAGGGGTGGGCGGCATTGCACAGGATCAACCGCTCGACCCGCGCCTGATTCTTGATGGCGACGGCCCAAGCGATGGCCCCGCCCCAATCATGCCCGACCAGCGTGAAGCGTTCGGCGCCAAAGGCATCGGCAAGCGCAAACACGTCCGCCACAAGATTGCCAATGCGATAGTCCTTCACCTCCGGCAGCTTTTGCGAGCGGGCATAGCCGCGCTGGTCCGGCGCGATGCAGAAGAAGCTGTCCGACAGCGCCGCCATCTGATGCCGCCATGTGCGGTGCGACTCAGGAAAGCCTTGGAGAAACAAGATCGGCGGGTTCGCCGCATCGCCCGCCGTCCAGACGTCGAGTTCGACGCCGGTTGAAAGGGTCACGCGCTGATGCAGCACCTCTGCCATTAAATGGGGTCGCTGTTGGTCAGTGGCGTTTCGGGCATGGGAATGAATTCCGGATCATTGGGCACAATCGTGAAGCGGCCTTCTGCCCAGTCGGCAGCGGCCTGATCGATCCTGTCCTGCCGCGAGGAGACGAAGTTCCACCAGACGCGCCGCGCGGTCGGGAAGTCTTCTCCGCCCATCAGCATGATGCGGCCGCCCTTTGTTGATTTGAGCGTCCCCTTTTCGCCCGGCTTCAAGACGTAGAGCGCATAAAGCTCCATCGCCTCGCCCGAAATCTCCGCCTCACCGCCAACAAGCATCAGCGCGCGCTCATCGGCTTCGGCATCAACGGGGATGCTGCCGCCCTGTTCCAGCATGATGTCGGCGTAGATCGTTTCGGCATGGCAGGTCGTCGGCGCGGTCGCCCCCCAGAGCGTGCCCATGATGACGCGTGCCTTTGCGCCGCCATCCGAAATAATAGGCAGCTTGTAGGCCTTAACTTGCTCAAAGGCGGGGTCGATCTCCTCCTTGCCATCGGGCAATGCGAGCCAGGTCTGCATGCCGTAAATGGAGGCACCTTTGGCGCGCTCCTTGGCAGGGGATCGCTCCGAATGGACGATGCCTTTACCCGCCGTCATCAGATTGACCTCGCCCGGCCGGATCGTCGCGAAGGACCCCAGCGAATCGCGGTGGTCGATGGCGCCATCGAAAAGATAGGTGACGGTGGACAGCCCGATATGCGGGTGCGGACGGACGTCCATGCCCAACCCAATGTCGAGCATGCCGGGGCCGAACTGATCCACAAAGCAAAACGGCCCGACCATCGTGAGGCCGCGCGCAGGCAGCACGCGCCGAACTTCAAAGGCACCCAGATTGTGGGTGACGGGCAGAAGCATTCCTTCAACCGGATGGGACATGGCCGTTCTCTCCTCTTGGTCGCCTTATTCGCCGGGCGCTTTTGCTTTGATGGCAAGGGCATGGACGCGCTGGCCGGGCAGATCGCCGAGCGCGCGGTTGACCATGCGCTGGCGTTCCAATCGGCTGACACCCGCAAAGGCTGCCGACTCAATCTCGACGCTAAAATGGCTTTCGCCGGAGCCGTCATCGCCGGAATGCCCGCTATGCTTGGCACTGTCATTGCTGACGATCAGGCGGGTGGGCGCGAAGCCTTCGGTAAGGCGGGCGGTGATTTCGGATTCGATAGGGCGTTCTGTCATGTCTTTTCTTCTAGCAAGACTGACGGCATGGGGAAGCGATGCGTGTGACAATTGTCAAAGGATCGGTGGACGACCGTATTGAGATCCGCCGTGCGGATGGATCCGCAGCGGAAACCCGCTTCCCCAAAAAGGGGCCGGTGCCGCACGATGCCGTCCATTGGATCGTTGAAGAAACGCTCGCACTGCCGGACGGTTTTTGGGGAAAGATTGCAGGCGGCCTGCATCCAGATCAGGTGCAGGATATGGCAAAGGCCGCAGGCCATGCCAGCGCTGCACGGGCGACTGTGCCGGATGCTGATATCGTGCAGCTGTTGCAGGCGGAACGTCTGGTGGAATGCTTTGAAGCGGCGCTGTGGTCCGGCGGAAGTGATGCAGCGTCGGTCCGGCATATGGGGGAAGCCGGGTGCGCCACATCGCACGTCGATTTCCCCGCCATCACCGATGCGCAGATTGATGCAGCCATGGCGCGCGTCCTCGCCATGCATGCCGAATGGTCTCCCGCGCCTGTAGGGCACAGCATCTCTTTTGATTGGGTTGCGCGATGAGTGACAGAGACGCCCGCCCGCGCGACCGTTTTCATGGCCGCATTCATGGACATCAGCAGGCCTGTGCCGCACCCGGCTGCCCCGAACCCGGTGAGTTTCGTGCGCCTTCGCCCGGTGGACGCGGCGCGGGCAGCGATGGGCCGGGCGACTGGCAATGGCTCTGCCTTGATCATGTGCGGGAATTCAACACCCGCTATAACTACTTCCAGGGCATGTCGCGGGAGGAGATTGAGCAGGCCCAGATGCCAATGGGCGGGTGGGAGCGCGAAACGCGGGCCTTCCGCGCCACGGCGGGCGTAGATGAGCCGCCGCGCTGGGCCGACTTTCACGATCCGCTCGATGCAATTTCGGCCCGTTTCCGGCAACGGACGGCGGACGCCATGCCGCGCGAACGTGCCGATGGAAAACATCTGAGCTCTGAGGATCGGGACGCCTTGCGCACGCTTGGCCTTGATCAGGATGCGGACCGAAAGGCGTTGCGCAATCGCTATTCAGAACTGGTGCGAAAATATCACCCGGACAGAAACGGAGGAGACAGGACGCATGAAAAGAAACTGCAAGGTGTCGTCGAGGCCTATCAGCAATTGCGGAAGTCGCCTGCCTTTGTTTGAGCCGACCGTGTCCCGGTCTTTCGCGTTTGCGGCACTGTTGCTGGGCAGCACAGCGCCTTTGGTGGCGGCAGAGCCGGACACGATCATTGTGACAGCACCCGGCAATGATGCCGATGTCGATGATGCGATCCGTGTGGATGCAGACGCGGTGCGGCGTGTAGGCCCGCCAGATGTCCTGCGCGCGCTGTCCCGCGATGTGGCGGGTGTTTCGCTGTCCGAAGCACAGGCCAATCCTTATCAGCCGAACCTCATCTATCGCGGCTTTTCCGCCTCCCCCTTGCAGGGCAATGCGCAGGGGCTCGCCGTCTATCTTGATGGCGGCCGCTTCAACCTGCCCTTTGGCGACACCGTCAATTTTGACCTGCTGCCTGATGCCGCCATCGACAGTATTTCGATCCGCGATGCCAACCCGATCTTCGGCATGAACGCGCTGGGCGGTTCTATGATTGTTGCGACCAAGTCCGGTCGGTCGGCGCCCGGCGCCTCGATGGAAGCCGCTTTTGGCGACCATGGCCGCGGGGAAGCCAGCGGCAGCGTCGGATGGAGCAAGGGCAATTTCAGCGGCTTTGTGGCCGGCCAAGCCCGGCGCGACGATGGCTGGCGGGATTTCTCCCCCTCAACCCTTTATAACGGCTTTGCTGACTTTGGCTGGGATGCCGAGACCGGCGGCGTTCATATGAAGCTGGTGGGTGCGGACACAGACCTGACCGGCAACGGCACCGCACCTGTCGAACTGCTCGATGCGGATTACAGCGCCGTCTTCACCCATCCGGATAACACGCAAAACCGCTTCGTGCGCGGCAGCGTCCATCCATGGATTGCTATGGGCGACGCAGGGCGGATTGAGGCGACACTCTACGCCCAGTCCTTCCGGCAAAGGACGCTCAATGGCGATGCGGCTGACATTGAGGCGTGCAGTGCGGATGCCACTTTGTTGTGCGTGTCGGACGCGTCGGACAATGAGGCGGTTCTGCGCGATGCTTTGGGGGCAGCGATTGCCGATACTTTGGGCGGAGAAGGATATGGCGCGCTCAACCGCAGCCGCACCAAAACCCGCAGCGCAGGGGTATTGGCCCAATATGTGACGGAGCGGGATCTGGCTGGCATGGCGCACAATATTGCCATTGGCTTCAGCCATGATCGTAGCACGACGCGCTTTGCCGCCTCGTCGGAACTGGGCGAACTCACCGAGGACCGCAGCGTCGAAGGCCTTGGGTCCATCATCACCCAGCCCGACGGCTCCATCGCGCCGGTGGAATTGGATGTGACCACGCGGCAGACAGGGCTGTTTTTTGCCGACACGATATCGCTGTCGCAGCGACTCTCTGCAGAGATTGGCCTGCGCTGGAACCACACTTATGTGGACTTGCGCGACCAGATCGGGACCGCGCTCAATGGAACGCATCGCTTCCGCCGCCTCAACCCCGGCGTTGAATTTGATTATGCGCTGACCGACCGCCTCTCGCTGCGGGCGGGCTATGCCGAGACAAGCCGCGCGCCGACACCGGCTGAACTCTCCTGCGCCGACGAAGCGGCCCCTTGCAGCCTGACGAACTTCTTTGTGGGAGATCCGCCGCTGGAACAGGTGGTCGGCAAAAGCTGGGAAGCAGGCGCTTCAGGCAAGCTTTCTGGCAGCTGGACGGGAGCTTGGCTGCTCTCCGCCTATCGCACGGTAACCATCAACGACATCCAGTTCACAGCAGCGTCAACGCGCGGGCGGGCCTTTTTCCGCAACATCGGCACAACGCGGCGGCGCGGTGTGGAAGCCAGCCTGACGGCGGAGCACGGGCCATGGGCCGTGCGGCTCGGCTATGCCTATACCGATGCCCGCTTTGGCACAGCTTTGGTGGTCAACAGCCCGGACAATCCGGCAGCCGATGACGATGGCCGCATCCTTGTGGAACCCGGCGATCGCATCCCCGGCATTCCCCGTCACCGCGTCGTTGCTACGGTAGACTATACGACCGGCGCGCTGACGCTCGGCGCTGATTTTCAGGCGCAGTCGGGCCAATATTTCCGGGGTGATGAGGCAAATGAGGATGCGCCGACGCAGGGCTTTGGTGTCCTCAATCTGCGCGGCAGTTTCCGCTTGGGGGAAGCGGCGAACCTCTTTGCCGAAGTCTCCAATGTGTTTGATCGTCGGTTTGCGACGTTCGGCACATTTTCCGAAACCGATGAGATTGAACTCGATGAAGCACCCGGCGCAGACGATCCGCGCGCGCTGTCCCCGGGCGCGCCGCGTCGGTTCCTGATGGGCCTGCGCGTCGGATTTTAAGGCGACATGCCTGTCCCAACGGGTGGGCTCGTTCACATCGTCGAGGGCTCGGCCCCAACTTCACGCCTTAAATGCCCTTTCGTTCACATCACTCCTGGGCTGCATTGGCCTTGCTTTCGGGCGCGGGCGCGTCCTATGGGCAAGCTTCACGTGAACGTAAGAGAAGACGCGTCAACCCATGTCCGATATGCCCAACATCCAGCCCGGCTCTACGACTGTCCTTCCCGCACCAGACACCAAGGTGAATGTGCGCGATGTGTTTGGCATTGATGTCGATATGGAATGCCCGGCCTTTTCGGTCCCGGATGAACGCGTGCCGGACCTTGATCCGTCCTACGTATTCGATCCGGATACCACGCTCGCCATTCTTGCAGGCTTTGCCTTCAACCGCCGCGTCATGGTGCAGGGCTATCATGGCACGGGCAAATCGACGCACATTGAGCAGGTGGCCGCGCGCCTCAAATGGCCGTGCATCCGCATCAACCTTGATGCGCATATCAGCCGTATCGACCTGATCGGCCGCGATGCCATCGTCTTGAAGGATGGCCAGCAAGTCACCGAATTCCGCGAAGGCCTTCTGCCATGGGCGTTGCAGACACCGACGGCACTGGTGTTCGACGAATATGATGCTGGTCGCCCGGACGTGATGTTCGTCATCCAGCGCGTGCTGGAAACCGAGGGCAAGCTGACGCTGCTCGACCAGAACCGCGTCATCCGCCCGAGCCCTTGGTTCCGCATGTTCGCCACCGCGAACACAGTCGGTTTGGGCGATACCAGCGGGCTGTATCACGGCACGCAGCAGATCAACCAGGGTCAGATGGACCGCTGGAACATCGTTGTCGGGCTGAACTATCTTCCGGCAGAGGTGGAAACCGAAATCGTCCATGCCAAGTCGACGGGCACCGATCCCGCGCTCATCGCCAACATGGTCAAAGTCGCCGATCTCAGCCGTCAGGGCTTTATCAATGGCGACATCTCGACCGTGATGAGCCCGCGCACCGTCATCACCTGGGCGCAGAACAGCGCGATCTTCAAGGATCCGGGCTTCGCCTTCCGCCTGTCCTTCCTCAACAAGTGCGATGAGGCAGAACGGTCCTTGGTAGCGGAATATTACCAGCGCGTGTTCGGTAAGGATCTGCCCGAAAGCGTGGTCGGCAAGGCTGCCTGACACGCGCGATGGCCGCCCGGGCGCGTTCGGGAACAAAATCCACTCTTCATCACTTTTCCGCTCCGGAGCGGAGCGTGCCGTATGTCGGCGCGTGATCGCGTCCAACCCTAAGCAGGAAGGATTGACGATGAAGTTACTCGTAAAGGCCGCCTTGGGCCCAGCGCTCCTCGCTGTCGCCGCATGCGGTGGCAAAGGTGACGATGCCCTCGCTGACAATGCCGCCGAAGCTTATGAAGCGCAGGCGGACAATGTGGAAAACATGGCCGACAACGTGACCAACGAGGCGACAGAAGACGCGTTAGAAAACAAGGCGGACGCCCTGCGCGAAAAGGGGGAGGCTAAGGAAGAGGCCATCGATCGGTCCGACATTGATACGCGCACGATGACAGAATCGCAGAAGGAAGCTGTCGCCAACAAGATGTGATGTGTTGGGGCGTGTCGCTGTTTTCGGCACGCCCCACCTTCGAAAAGGGCGCTTTGCCTCTTTAAGTTGCGCCGCGACGCGACTAGGGCAGGCGGATTATGTCTTCACGCCCGCGCACACTTTACGAAAAAGTCTGGGATGCCCATGTCGTGGATCGCCGCGACGATGGCACCTGTCTCATCTTCATCGACCGACACCTCGTCCACGAAGTGACGAGTCCGCAGGCCTTTGAGGCGCTGCGTTTGGCCGGTCGCACAGTGCGTCGGCCGGATCTGACGCTCGCGGTGCCCGACCATAATCTTCCAACGACGGCGCGCTTGGACGCGCAGGGCAAGCACGTGCCTATCGCGGACCCCGAAAGCGCTGCGCAGTTGGAAGCGCTGGAGGCGAATGCCCCCGCCTTCGGCATCCGCTATATCGGCGCGACGGACCGCGAACAGGGCATCGTCCATGTGGTCGGGCCGGAACAGGGCTTCTCGCTTCCCGGCACAACCATTGTTTGTGGCGATAGCCACACAGCCTGCCATGGCGGGCTGGGCGCTTTGGCGTTCGGCATCGGCACCAGCGAAGTCGAACATGTGCTGGCGACGCAAACGCTGCTGCTCAAGCAGTCCAAGACGATGGAAGTCCGCGTTGAGGGCGAAGTTGGCCCCGGCGTGACCGCCAAGGACATTGTGCTGGAGATCGTGCGGCGCACAGGTGCGGCCGGTGGTACAGGCTATGTCATTGAATACACTGGTTCCGCGATCCGCAATCTGTCGATCGAAGGCCGTCTGACCATTTCAAACATGGCGATTGAAGGCGGCGCACGCGCGGGCCTGATCGCGCCTGATGAAACGACCTTTGCTTATATCAAGGGCCGCCCGATGGCGCCCAAGGGTGCGGATTGGGACAAGGCCGTTGCCTATTGGCGCACGCTCGTGACCGATCCGGGCGCTGTCTATGACAAGACCGTGGTCATTAACGCCGCCGAGATCGCGCCGAACGTCACTTGGGGCACCAGCCCTGAAGATGTGGTCGCCATCACCGATGTGGTGCCTGATCCGATGAGCTTTGCGGATCCGTCAAAGCAGACCGCAGCGCAAAAGTCGCTCGACTATATGGGTCTCGTTCCCGGTCAGCGGATGGCAGATGTCGAGGTGCAGAACATCTTCATCGGCAGCTGCACCAACAGCCGCATCGAAGATTTGCGTGCCGCCGCCGCCGTGCTGAAGGGCCGCCACAAGGCTGCCAATGTCAAATGGGGCATCGTCGTGCCGGGCTCTGGTCTCGTTAAGGCACAAGCCGAAGCCGAAGGGCTGGACCGTATCTTCATCGACGCAGGTCTGGAATGGCGGGAGCCGGGCTGTTCGGCCTGTCTCGGCATGAACCCGGACAAGGTGCCTGCGGGTGAACGCTGTGCCTCAACCAGCAACCGCAACTTTGTCGGACGGCAGGGGCAGGGTGCACGCACGCATTTGGTGTCGCCCGCCATGGCAGCGGCAGCGGCAGTGACGGGCAAGCTCACGGACGTACGCGACCTCTGATCGACACTGCGCTTAGGTTGAGCGCGTATTTGGCTATTCCCGTCGCCGCCCCCCACTTCGTCATGCTGAACTTGTTTCAGCATAACCGGTTGGAGCCTCATATCGGCTGGGCGGCTTGCTCCACGCCGTTATCCTGAAACAAGTTCAGGATGACGATTGGGGTGAGGGCCAGCTTTGGCAGGCTTTGAATCTTTTCAGTCTGAGCGCGGGATTTATTTTGCCTCCGCTTCTTCCGCCGCCTCGCTTTCGGTCACAGGATCTGAGCTTTTAGGGGTGGCAACTGTATTGGCTGTTTCTCCCTGTATTTCGGACGACGGATCGGTATCCTCAATCCGTCCATCGGCATTGCGGCCGAGCATCCACGCCTTTGGGTCCTGCGCGGCTTGTGTCGGCGCGGGCGGGAAGAGGTTGTCCAGCCGGCCCTCGCGCCACAGCAGGATGATAAACGTCAGCGCGAAGGTGATGATGCCAAGGATCAGAATCATCGCCGGCTGTGTCATGATGCTGAGGAGTGTTGGCCGCTCGTCTTCATCGCGCGCTGGACGCCCAAAGGTCGTCGGGCCAATCTCATGCGAGAGATCGGTCTGATAGCGCCGTTGATGGCTTTCCGTCGGGCTTTCAGCGGCAGAGCGCTGCGCCGCCGCCTTCGCCCGGTCAATAAGGCGGTTCTTGGCCATGCCCTGAGCCTAACGCCATTGCCCTTCTGAGAGGTTAATCCGGGCGGGCTATCGGGCGATTATCGGGGTGGGGCCAAGGGCGGCGTGCCTGCAGGCGGTGCGGTTTGGAGCAATTTGGCGCATAGACCAGAGCAGCTTTGGTCTTGCAGGATGGCCTTCACCTTCAAAAAGTCCGGGCGCAATGCGGGCGTAACACTGGCTTCCAGCATCGCCATACGCGCGACGACGGACTGCCGCACGGCAGGGACAGTCAAGGGGATGAGGTCAGGCGCATGCTTCAGTGCAGCGTCCATCGCCATCCGGCTGACATCCGCCACGGCCCCCGGTAACAGAGACTGGGTGACCAATCCAAAAATGGTGTTGGCAAAGCCTGTTCCCATTTTCTCAAGGCCATCGCGGCGCGTGCCTGTGAAGGCATCGGGTGCCAGCCCGTCCAAGAATTGGGTCATGAAAGGGATGTGCGCCGACATGCAGTCCAGATTGATCGCGGTGAGGCGGATAATCTCCTGCTGATAGGTCATGGCGTTCTTTTGGGCCGCGCTTGTAAAAATGGCAGCGAATTGCTCCTGCGTCATGTCCGGCTTTTTCAGGGCGGAAATGCCGACGAACATGTGTTTGACCGCAGCGGCGTTGATCGGACCGCACACTTGGTCAAAACTGGTCATGCCGTTCACAGGAAAGGTATCGGTGCCGAACTTCGCCATGGCCGCACGTGCAGCTTCATAGCGGGCCCGGTTTTCGGGGTCAGTAAAGGGCGGAGGCGCCTTGATGGCGTCGAGCGGCCCCAATTGCGCGTCGATAGCATTGATCGCATTGGTGAACTGCTCTTGCGGTGAGGTTTGTGCCTGCACGGACACCGCGCCGAAGAGGCCCAGTGCCAGCGCCACCGCCGACGTCAAAAAGGTCGCCATAAATCTCATGCCCTGATTACCCTCCCATAAAGCCAAACATGTGGCCAGCCACTTTGCGCATCTGGATCTGTTCTGACCCTTCGGTGATGCGATAGCGGCGGTGGTGGCGATAGATATGCTCAAACTGTTTGTGGCGGGAATAGCCGAGGCCGCCATGCACCTGCATGGCAAAGTCAGCCGCTTCGCAGCACAGCCGGTTTGCGCGGTAGTTGCACATGGAGACCTTGTCCGACAGGCGGACGGCGACTTCGGGTTTGGTCATCGTGTCCATTTCTGCCGCCGTCTTCCAGATCAGCAGGCGGAGCATTTCAGCTTCGGTCTGGAGTTCGACGAGCGGGAACTGGATCGCCTGATTGACGGCGAGCGGCTTGCCAAATGGCTTACGTTCGCGGGCATATTTCACCGATTCATCGATGCAATATTGGGCGGCACCCAGCGAGGACGCCGCCTGACGGATGCGGTTTTCATGGACGAAGTGCTGCGCCACGGCGAGGCCCGCGTCCAGCTCTCCAAGGATCGCGCTCTCCGGCACCCAGACATTGTCATAGCTGCACTTGGGGTGGTCGGTCGGCATATTGAACGTCCACATATATTCGCCAACCTTGAACCCCGGCGCATCCGTCGGCACGACAAAGCAGGTGATGCCGCGCGCCTTGCCGTCTTCGCCATTGGTGCGGGCAAAGGTCATCACATGCGTCGCGACATGCAGGCCTGTCGTCCACATCTTGTTGCCGTCGATCCGGTATCCGGCAACACCGTCACGCACTTCGGGCACAGCGCGGGTGTCCATGTGTGTTGCGTCAGACCCGTGATTCTCCTCGGTTAGGCCAAAGGCCCAGCGCATCTTTCCGGCGAGCATTTGCGGGATGAAGTCCCGCTTTTGCTGTTCGGTGCCAAAGTCACGCAGCATCAGAACCTGCACAAGGTTGCCGACGATGGAGCTTTCATTCTGAAGATCATTGTGGAGGCCAAGGCCCTTGGCGGCCAGATGATGGCGGATGACAGCCATGGCGAGGTTGGAGCCGTTCTTGCCGCCAAATTCTTCGGGGATGGCAAAGCGGTAATGCCCGGCGGCATCGGCGACGCGATACATTTCGCGCAGCAGTTCTTCCCATTCATGCCGTGGTAGGCCGTCATTGTCCCAGTCGGTCCGCGCGTGTTCGCGGCGGTGATCGAAGAAGCGTTCATTGTCATCACGCGCCTGAATTGGCTTAATCTCGCGCTCAATGAAGGCGTCGAGCTCACCAAGATAGTCGGTGATGTCCTTTGGAATTTCAAAAAGCATGGTCGTTCCTCTCCGATGTTCTTTTAACTGTTTTCATGCCGTCCATTTTTGGCGCGCTGCATTGAGCGCGGCATATTTGGGCACGTCATTGGCTAGTTTGGCGAGCGCACTTTTGCGCAAGCGGGCAAGCAGGCCCTGCGTCGCCAAGGATTGCGTCCCCGCCAACAGTGCATCCGACAGTGCCTTGTCATAAGGTTCGACAGGGTTCTCCTGCTCGCGGATCAACATGCCGATCGCATTCATGGCGACAGCGGCCATGAACTTGTCGCGGCCTTCGCTCTTGGCCTTCACATCCGTGTCGATCCATTCACGCAGCGCTTCGAGCAGTTCGACCGATGAGGGCTCTCCCGCGCGCCGCGCCGGTATGGGCTGATCGGGGGTGACAGAGGCTTGTTCGGCCGTGGGGGCGTCCTCTTCAAGAAGGAGCAACAGATCGAGTTCATTCTCGCTCGTCCGCCGTCCGATGACGGCGCGTTCCAGACTGCGGTCCACGCCACCCCGCCAGATGTCGCCCATCTGCATGCAGCCAAGCGCCCACCAGAGTGTCCGGTAGACGAGCCAGAAGCGGAAACGGGCACGATCCACAGCCTCGCCGCGCTCTGCCTCATAGGCTGCGAAATAGGTGCCCAGATCCGCACAGCCAAAGGCGGGCTTGTCGATATGGCCAAAGCGCCACACGGTCATGCAGCCATAGGCCAGGTCTTCATGCGGGTCGCCCCAATGGGCCAGTTCCCAATCGAGCACCGCGGCCAAGCCATCGGCTGCGACCATGACATTGCCCATGCGCAAATCGCCATGCACCAATCGTGGCTCGGAAGGTGCGGGCAGATTGTCCTCACACCATTTGATGGCGAGCGCGATGATCGGTCGGTCGCCGCCATAGGCCCCGAAGCGCGTCTTGAGGTCGGCGAGTGCTGTAGCCGTGTCCATATGCGGCAAGGCAATGTCGTCGCGCGGGGCAATGGCATGGATGCGCGCCAGTTCACGCGCAAGATCATGGATCAGGCTCGCAGGCGGCGCAGCAAGGATCTTGGCGGGGTTCACTTCCGCCTCCACCCGTTTCATCACATAGCCTGTGCCAAGCTCATCATCATCGT
Source organism: uncultured Sphingomonadales bacterium (assembly GCA_903839675.1). Lineage (GTDB taxonomy): Bacteria > Pseudomonadota > Alphaproteobacteria > Sphingomonadales > Sphingomonadaceae > Aquisediminimonas. The sequence goes on along the minus strand of CAIMDB010000033.1, from coordinate 4,867 downwards.
GAAGTTCCCCGACCACTTCGGGGGCGAGCACGCCACCCGCGCGCGCGGCGCGGACCAGAGCTGCTTCGACATCATGACCAAAGGGGCGGCCCTCCATCATTTCGGCAGACGGCGCGCGGCGCAGCACATAGCCGGCACCACCCCAGTCAAAGGACCAGCTTTCCATATTGGCGCCGCCCGACAGGCGCCCGAGATTGGATAATGGGAGCGACGCGCCCCCCGCCATGCGGGCGAGGGCCTTGGACAGAAGGTCAGGGTTGAGGCTCATGCCGGTTTCCTCTTGGAACTGCGGGCGCGCCAATAGGCAAACGTCTCCGCCTGAATGCTGTTGAGAAACGCGCGAGCCGCAGGGCCGGTCCATGCGCCCTGATAATCGCGGCGACCGGTCCACCAGCCTTGCCCCGGAAGCCGGTCACTTTCGCGCACGACAAGAACAGCCAGTTCAGGCTGTCCGGCGGCCTTGGCCCGCCGATCGACCTCATCAAGTGTCTTGCACAAGGCACGCATCTTAGGGCGGGAAAAGCGCAGGCCCAGCATCAACAGAAATTCCGAATAGCTGGTGTCGCGGCCTTCCATCGCGATGCCCTGAAGCAGGCGTTCAATGTGCGGCACATCAGCGAGGGTGGTCGCGACATCAAGGGAATCGGGCGCATATTCATCGATCATACCGCCAGCGCTTTTTCGAGGATGATGAAGTACAAGTCATCGCGCTTGGGGGCGCCAAAGCGTGCGTCGCCATAAGGGAAGGGCGCGGTTTCGCCTGTGTCCCGGTAGCCGCGCCGGGCATACCAGTCGATGAGTTCAGGGCGCTGGGCGATCACGGTCATCCTTGCGCGCTCCAGCTTCCATTCCTCTTCGATCAGCCGTTCCGCCTGCACCAGCAGGTCCCGGCCGATGCCCTGTCCCTAGCATGTCGGACGGACGGATACAGCGCCGATATAGCCATAGCCGTCGCGCAGTTCGACTGTCACAGTTGCCAGCAGGCCCTCTGCATCGTCGCAGGCAAGGATCGTCTGACCGGCATCCTCCAGCGTTTCCAGCAACATGTCGACGCTCGTCCGGTTGCCGCCCAGCAGGTCAGCCTCCGTCGTCCATCCGGCGCGGCTCGCGTCGCCCCGATACGCCGATTCAATCAGCGCTTCGAGGGCGACGGCATCATCCTGTGTTGCCTTGCGCCAGCGCATGTCGCGCACGAATCCTCTCCCAAGTCGTTCAGCCGACACTGGGTGGACCTGACGTAGGGGTCAAGGGCGGGGCGATTAACCGGCCTTGGTGATGCGGACGGGGATTTGGAGGATCTGGTTCACAAACGGGTTGTGTTCCCGCACCACATCGCCTGCTTGTTCGACCCGCATGTTGCGCGCGACCATTTCCTCGATCAGCGTGGCGATCTGCAACTCGGCCAGACGCGCGCCGACGCAGCGATGGACGCCATAGCCGAAGGAGAGATGGCGGCGGGCATTGTCACGGTCTGCAATGAACCGGTCGCCTGCCTCGAAATAGTCCTCATCCTGATTGCCCGAGATGTACCACAAGCCAACCTTGTCGCCTTCCTTAAAGGCATGACCGCGGAACTCGTGATCTTCGGTGACGGTGCGGCGCATGTGCGCGACCGGTGAATGCCAGCGGATGACTTCGCTGCCGGTGTTACCCGCAAGGCCCGGATTGGCGAGTACCTTATCCCATTCTTCGGGCCAGCGATTGGTGGCGTCGACGAGGGCGGACATCGAGTTGCGGGTCGTGTCATTCCCGCCGACGATCAGCAGCGCCATGTTGCCGATGAATTCCACCTGATCCATTTTCGACATCGCGTTGGAATGGATCATCATCGACAATAGGTCGGGCGCAGGTTCCGCAGCGGTCCGTTCCTGCCACAGGGCGAAGAACTTCATCGCCATTTCAAACATCATGACCTGGCGTTCTTGCGGCTTGTTCTTGATCATATCGAGCGAGGTGATCGCGTCTGACCAGATGGGCAGCTTGTGGCGTTCGTCCCATGGGAAGTCGAACAGGATGGCGAGCATGTCTGTCGTCAGATCCACCGACACCAAGGAGACCCAGTCAAACACTTCGCCCTTGGGCAGGGAGTCGAGCCGTGCCTCGGTGCGTTCGCGGATGCTGCCGGCCAGCCGCGTCATTTCCGACGGAGTAAAGGCAGGGGCGACCACACGGCGCTTTTCGGTGTGGCGCGGCGGGTCCATCGCGATGAACATTTCCATGCGGTTCTGTTCGGCCTGTTCTCCGCCTGCGAAATCTGAATCGACCAGCGAGATGCCACCGCGCTCCATTTCAGACGAATAGAGCAAAGGCAGGGCTTCAACCTCGACGATGTCTTTGTATTTGGTAAGCGACCAGTAGGAGCCGAACTCGCTGTCCTTGGTGTGGTGGATCGGGGCTTCGGTCCGCAGACGGCGCATCACTTCATGGATCGATCCATCGGCGAAACGGTCCGGACGTGCGGGGTGGATGGTCGCAAGATCTTCAAGGCTCATATCAGGCTTCCTCTAGCATTTTGTTTTGTGTGGTTTCGTCATCGGCCAGATTGGCCACGATCTGGTCCAGCGTCCCCGACAAGGCCGCGATGCCGGCGGGGGTAAGGCCGGTGAAGGTCCGGTCGAGCATGTCGTCTATGATGCCACGCAGGCCGGGTAACAATTCATGCGCGCGCGGTGTGGCGGCGATCCGCCAAACGCGGCGGTCATCCGGATTGGCAACGCGCATCACCAGCCCCTTGCGCTCCATGATGTCGATGGTGTTGCCGATGCTCGCGCGCTCCAGTTCGAGTACGCGGGCGAGTTCGCTTTGCGTGATGCCTTCCTGACGCAGCACATAAGCGAGCAGCCGCCACTGGGTGCGGCTGAGGTCATAATCGGCGAGCGCGGCATCTATCCGTCGGCTCAACAGCCGCACGATTTCATCGAAGCGGAAGCTCAGAGCTTCAAGCGCAGAGGGGAAATTGGAACCCGGCATGGGGAGGAGAATTCCGCACTGCGTCCGATTCGTCAACTATCTTACAATATTATATCTGACGATCTGGCCGATGGACGTGAACTTCAATCACCAAGGGCGCGGCGGACCGACCGGGCGAAGGCCTGCCCACCATCCTGCGCAAAGGCTAAGAAGAGCGACGGCTCGATGACTTCCAACTCCATGAGGTTGAAGGTGTCAGCCGACGCGCGGACCATATCCACGCGCGCATAGAGCGGGGCATCGGGCGCCGCGGCCAATGTCGCTGCCGCCAGTGTCAGGGCAGCATCCGGTGGCCTGACCGCGACTTCGCGCCCGCCAAATTGTTCCTGCACGCGAAAGTCTCCGGCGGCAGGCGTCTTCAGGATGGCGTGGCTGAACTGGCCGTCAAAGTAGAAGAGCGAGAACTCTCCCTCTGTCGCGATGGCGGTCATCATCGGCTGGATGAGCATGTCGCGCCCCAGAACATCGGCGGGGATCGGGTCGCCGGATTTCAGGAGATAAGTGCCATCCGCGCCCCCGGAAATCGTTGGTTTGATGACAAGGGTGTCGCTTTCAAACGCAGAGTACGCCGCCTCCATATCCGCCGCGTTGAGGGCCGGGGCCGCGCGCGTCGGAACCACGCTGACGCCGCGTTCGGCCAGCTTGAGCAGATAGGCTTTGTCCGTGTTCCACCGCAGCAGGGGGATGCTGTTCGCCATGCGCACGCCCTGCGCTTCCCATCTGTCCAGCGCGTCAAACCAGATGTCGGGCTGTCGCTGATAGCCCCAGGCAAGGAGCGGAAGGACGAGCGGAAACTCGATCAGATCTCCTGCATCGGTCCAAGGCCGGAACTGAAGCTGGTCACCAAACAGCGCGCGATACTGATCCGCATAGGGGTGCCAGTTTTCTTCATAGTCAGGGTGCGGCGTCAGAATGCAGATGTCTTTCATGCAATCCTCTTGCAACGGTCCACGCGGACTGGCAAGTTTCAGTCTGAAACTTATAAAGGACTTCAAGATGATCCTCTACGGCAGCCCGATTTCCCCCTTTGTCCGCAAGGTGCTCGTCTTCGCTGCCGAAAAGGGCATTGAACTGGAATTGGTGCCCGTCGGCATCGGTGATCCGAATCCGGACTTTAACGCGTGCAGCCCCTTCCGCAAAATGCCAGCGCTGCGTGACGGCGACTTTAGCATTTCGGATTCAACCGCCATCGTCACCTATCTTGACACTAAGCAGCCGGAGCACAGTCTCATCCCGGCCGATGCGCAAGGGCGCGCCCGGACCGTGTGGTTTGACGAGTTTGGAGACACGATTGTTGCAGCGGCGGCAGGCAAGGTTTTCTTCAACACGATCGTCTCCCCGCGCTTCCTGAAGAAGGACGGCGATTCGGCCCTGATCGCGCAGGGCGAGGCTGAGTTTGTCCCGGTGTGCGATTATTTGGAAAGCGTCATTCCGGCGTCGGGATATCTGGTGGGCGATGCGTTTTCGCTGGCTGACATTTCGGCGGCCACTAGCTTTGTGAATGCCGCGCATTGCGGCATGGTCCCCGATGCTGCGACCTATCCAAAGCTGACCGCCTATCTTGCGTCGATCTTCGGACGTCCGAGTTTTGCCGCCTGGATTGCGCGGGAGAAGAAAATTCTGGGGCGTTAATCAGGCCAGCAGATAGTCCGACACATAGCCGTTGGTCTTGCGCTCATGTCCGAAGGTGGACATGGGCCCATGGCCCGGCACGAAGGCGGTTTCGCTGCCCAATGGCCACAGCTTCTGCGTGATGGAATCGATCAGTTGCTGGTGGTTGCCCTTGGGAAAGTCAGTCCGGCCGATGGAGCCCTGAAACAGAACGTCGCCCACAACCGCAAAATGTGAGGGCGCGTGATAGAAGACGACATGACCCGGCGTGTGGCCGGGGCAGTGG
>CAIMDB010000032.1 GCA_903839675.1 uncultured Sphingomonadales bacterium | reverse complement strand
GCACGGGGCGACGCGGGTACAAAAACTCAGCCCCTATCGTGTCTTCACATAAGTCCCCGGCGCATCCTCAATCGCCGAAAGCTTCCCCTCACCCGGCATACGCGCGCCATCCGCTTTCACCGTCTCCGGCGCCTGCCCCGTCAGCCAGCCGAGCCAGTATGGCCACCAGCTGCCCTTGGTCTCGCTCGCCCCCGTGACGAACTGCGCGAACGATCCAGCCGCCGCGTTATTGGTCCAATACTGATACTTTTGCGCAGAGGGCGGGTTCACCACACCCGCGATATGGCCCGATCCAGCAAGGAGGAAAGTGTTGTCTCCGCTGAACTGGTTGCGCAGTTCCCAGACGCTTTCGGCAGGCGCGATATGGTCTTCGCGGCCGGCCTGAATGAAGCTGGGGGTCTTCACCTTGGTCAGATCAATCGGCACGCCCAGCGCCGATAGCGCACCGGGTTTCGACAGCAGATTGTCGCGATAGAGATCGCACAAATAGCTCTTATGCCATTTGGCGGGCAGGTTGGTGACGTCGCCATTCCAGTGGAGCAGATCAAACGCGGGATAGGGTTCCCCCATCAGATAGTTTTTGGCGACCGTGCTCCAAATGAGGTCATTGCCGCGCAACAGATTGAAGGTCGCCGCAAGAAAGCGCCCGTCGAGATAACCGTCGGTCGCCATGCCCTCGACCATCTTGATCTGCGCCTCGTCGACGAAATTGAGCAACTCGCCTGCCTTGGCGAAGTCCACTTGCGCGGTGAAAAAGGTGGCCGACTTGACCTTATCCGCCTGCCCCTTGGCCGCCAGCACGGCAAGGGTCGCCGCCAGTGTTGTGCCTGCCACGCAATAGCCGATGGTGTGGACCGCCTCGACGCCCAGCAGATCGCGTACCGTGTCGATCGCCTCCATCTGCGCGGCGATGTAATCGTCCCATGTCGTGTCCGCCATCGAGGCATCCGCCGACTTCCAAGAGACGACGAATACCGTGATGCCCTGATCGACGCACCATTTGATGAAGCTTTTCTGCGGCGTCAGATCGAGGATGTAGAAGCGATTGATCCAGGGCGGGAAGATGAGGAGCGGGGTTGCCAGCACGGTCTCGGTGGCAGGCGCATATTGGATCAGTTGGAAGAGCGGCGTCTGGTAGACGACCTTGCCCGGCGTCGTCGCGATATTCTCCCCCAGCTTGAAGGCTTGCGGGTCCGTATGCGTCAGCTGCCCGCTTTGCAGGTCCGCCATCATGTGCTGCATGCCGGTCACAAGGCTCGCGCCGTTCGTCTCCAGGGCCTTTTGCAGCGCGAGGGGATTGGTGAAGGGGGAGTTGGCGGGGCTCATCGCATCAACAACCGTGCGCATTGCAAAGCGCAGCTTTGCGCGTTCTTGATCGTCCGTCACAGGCGCCGCATCGACAAGCGACATCATGTGATCGGACATGGTGGCATAGCCCTGCCGCACCAGCGCGAAGAGCGGATGATCCCATTCCGCACCCTGAAAACGCCGGTCCTTTTGCGGCGCCTGCGTCTCCATAACCTGCGCAATGGGGGCGAGCATCTGGCCCAGCATGTCCATCATCTGGTGGTAGGCGGCTTGCGGATCGACCGGGAGTTCAGGCTTTGGCGGTTCAAACGTCATCGATTCACCCCGTCGGGCCTGAGTTGCGGCAGCGCCCTTTGGATGGCATAGCGCCGAAATCCGTCAACCGAAAGAAGCCAATGTCCGAAGAATTCTACCGCATGAAGCGCCTGCCGCCCTACGTCATTGCTGAAGTCAATGCGATGCGTGCCGCGGCCCGTGCGGACGGACAGGACATTATCGACCTCGGCATGGGCAACCCTGATTTGCCGCCACCTGCGCATGTGATTGAAAAGCTTTGTGAAGTCGCGATGAAGCCCGATGCACACGGCTATTCGGCCTCGTCCGGTATCCCCGGCATCCGTCGCGCACAGGCCAATTATTATGCCCGCCGCTTCGGTGTCGATGCCGATCCCGAAACCGAAGTCGTCATGACGATGGGCTCCAAGGAAGGCCTGTCGAGCCTTGCGACCGCGATCACCGCACCCGGCGATGTCGTGCTGGCACCAAACCCCAGCTACCCCATCCACACCTTCGGTTTCATCATTGCGGGCGCCACGATCCGCTCTGTCCCGACCACGCCGGATGAGCGTTATTGGGAATCGCTGGAGCGAGCGATGCGCTATTCAGTGCCGCGGCCTTCGGTGCTGATCGTGAACTATCCGTCCAATCCGACGGCAGAGACGGTCGACCTTGCCTTCTATGAACGGCTCGTCGCCTGGGCGAAGGAGAACAAGGTCTGGATCATTTCCGACCTTGCCTATTCGGAACTCTATTTTGACGGCAACCCGACGCGCTCCATCCTCGAAGTGCCCGGTGCGAAGGATGTGGCCATCGAATTTACGTCCATGTCCAAAACCTTCTCAATGGCCGGTTGGCGTGTGGGCTTTGCGGTCGGCAACAAGCAGCTCATCGCCGCGCTGAAGCGCGTGAAGTCCTATCTCGACTATGGGGCATTCACCCCCATTCAGGCCGCCGCCTGCGCCGCGCTCAACGGCCCGCAGGATATCGTTGCCGCCAACCGCGAGCTGTATCAAAAGCGCCGCGACGTGATGGTCGAATCCTTTGGCCGTGCCGGGTGGGACATCCCCAGCCCCAAAGCCTCTATGTTTGCCTGGGCGCCCTTGCCACCGGCGTTGAAGGACATGGGGAGCCTTGAATTCTCGAAGCAATTGCTGACCGAAGCCAAGGTCGCGGTCGCCGCGGGCGTTGGCTATGGTGAGGATGGCGAAGGCTATGTCCGCATCGCGATGGTGGAAAATGAACAACGCCTGCGTCAGGCCGCGCGCAACATCCGCAAGTATCTGCAATCCATGGGCGTGAACGCCCCTGCCGGCAAAGCGGACTAAATCCCATGGGCGTCCCCGGCTTTGCCTTTTGCTATCGGTTTCGTGTGCGCTGGTCTGAAGTGGACCCGCAAAAGGTCGTCTTCAACGCGCGATATCTCGATTATGGGGACGTCGGCCTGACCGAATATTGGCGCGCTGTCGACTTCCGCGGTGAAGGCGGAGCAGGACCGATGGATTTCCACGTGGCCCATGCCGATGTCACGTACCGCAAGCCTATCGTTGCCGATGAACTCATTGATATCTGGTGCCGGATTGAGCGGTTTGGGACGACGTCAATGACGATCCTGATGGAACTGCACGGCGCCGGAACCGGTGGAGAGGATCTGCGCGCACGGGTGACCGAGGTTCAGGTCAATGTTGATCTGGAAACGCATAGCCCAAAGCCGATACCGGATGGGGTGAGAGAGCGCTTTGCCGCCTTTGATGCGCAGGCGATGCCTGTGTTGCGCGGCGAAAGCCTTTAGAAGCGAAATCGGCGCCCCGGGCGGGGCAGCACGGGACGCCGAGTTATTTGGGGTGCCGACACTCTTTTCGAATTCGACACTCCTGGGTCGCGATTCGATTAATGCCATTTTGGCATGACTTGATCATGACAGGCGCTGCCATTCCTGCGCCGGCAGACCTGCCCCAAAAACAAAGAGGCAGCCGTGCGGGGGATACCTGCGCGGCTGCCTTTCAAATGCCCGACGGGAGATGAGGGAGTGTCGTCGGGCGGGGTTATGTCTGTGGTATCGCGTATCTGTGGTCGCTTGGTTTAGCGGGCCTTTTCGTTGCACTTGGCGAGTTCTTCCGCCGAAAAGTCCTTGCCGTTGGCCGAGAAGGCCGAGATCTTGCCGATTTCACGGGCTGCAGAAGCACAGACGATTGCCGGACGGCTGGTGGCCTTGGTGGCAACGCAGGCTTCGCCTGCGCACTTCCAAAGAACGTCACGGGCGACGACGGTGTTGGCGGCGCTAAAGGCGGTTGCGGGGACGAGGCGATAGCCGGGGGTGCCGGCGAACGCTTCGGTCGCAGAACCTGCAAACAGCGAGGCGGATGTGGCGAGGGCTGCAAGCGCGATGAGAGTACGCATAAGGGGAGGTCCTTTCGTTTTTTAAGTTGCGAATCACTACCTACTCAATTAGATTGCAAGTTGCAACTCGAAACTTAAATTATTTTGCGTTGCGGCAAATTTGGGGTAGCCTACCGCTACAAGATGGGATGAAGGGTCGAAAAATCAAATGGGTGAACTGAAAGAAGACCTGTGTTTGGATTGCGGACTGCCGGCGGCGCTGGAGTCGATGGGGGAACGCTGGTCATTTCTCATTCTGCGGGCGGCCTTTAACGGCCTGCACCATTTTGAGGAATTCCAGTCCACGCTGGGCATTGCGCGCAATATCCTCGCCAACCGTCTGGGCCGCCTTGTTGACCATGGCATTCTGGCGCGTGAACCCATGCCCGATGACCGGCGCAAGATTGAATATCGTCTGACGGAAAAGGGTGCGGCCCTTCTGCCCGCCATGCTTGCTTTGCGTCAGTGGGGCGAAGTGTGGGAAACCGGCATGCCCTCAACGCCGGTGCTGGTCGACACGCGCGATGAACAGCCGATCCGCAAGGTCAGCATCCTCTCCCATGACGGTCGGGAATTGCAGCTGGGCGATATGTGCTGGAAGCATACCCACGAAATCAAGCCGCTCGAAATGCCGCGGTTGCAAGCCGTCGCCTGACCTGACCCTTTTCAACACCCAACAAAAAAGGCCCGGCGCATCTAGCGGCCGGGCCTTTTTGTTTCGATCAACGAAGGACGGGTTTAGCCGTCGTAATCGCCGCCGAGATTCTGATTGCGCGGCGGAGCAGCAGCGGTGAGGCGAAGGGCCTCAGCCGCGCTCGACAGCGAGGTCATTTCATCTGATTCGACTTCATCGTCGATGCGCACGCGCTGGAGGCTCGACACGATGCATTCCTGCAACTCATCCGGCAGAACCGTTTCATCGGCAATCTCACGCAAGGCGACGACCGGGTTCTTATCGCGGTCGCGATCGACCGTCAGCTCTGCGCCACCCGAAATCTGGCGGGCACGCTGCGCGGCGACCAGAACCAGATCAAACCGGTTGGAAACCTTGTCCACGCAATCTTCAACAGTAACGCGCGCCATCGAGCGCCTCCATAATCGGTATGTCGGGAAAGCGGTGCAGCTAACAGTCGCTTGCATCCGTGTCAAGAATTTGGCCTTAAAGGCGCGGTGAGCCAGCCTTTGCCCCAAGCTTTCGACATCGTCACCGTGGAGAGCCACCGGCTGACGGTGATTGTGGACGCTGAGGCGCGGCTTTCGCGGCTTCTGGCGCTCATTGACGGTGCGCAAGAGAGCCTGCGGCTCTGCTATTATATCTTCGCGGATGATGCGGTGGGCAGGACTGTCCGCGAATCACTGATCGACGCCTGCAACCGGGGCGTGGCTGTCACGCTCCTCCTCGACGGATTCGGCAGTTCCCCCCTGTCCGAGTCCTTTCTCGACCCGCTGCAGGAGGCAGGCGCGCGGATCGACCGCTTCCTCCCGCGCATGGGGCGACGCTATTTGCTGCGCAATCACCAAAAGATCCTGATCGCCGATGGCAAGCGCGCGCTGGTGGGCGGCGCCAACATCGCCGAAGACTATTTCCGGCAGACAGACACGCCGCCCTGGCACGACCTGTCCCTGCTGATCGAGGGACAAAAGGCCACCGACCTGACCATCTATGTCGATGCCCTGCAGGTCTGGATGCGAAGCCACAAGCAGAGCATCCGGCGGCTGCAGGGACTGATCGCAGCCGGAAGTGATCATACAGGCGCCCTCCAATGGAAGCTTGGCGGGCCGTTTGAGCGTTTGAGCCCCTATGCCCGCGCCCTGCGTGCCGACCTTGATGCAGCAAAGACGGTCGACATGATCCAAGCCTATTTCGCGCCTGAATTCACCTTTCTACGCCGCCTTGGCCGCGCGGCCCGCCGCGGCGAGGCGCGTCTAATGACAGCCGCTTTGTCCGACAACACCACCACCATCGGCGCTGCCCGCCATTGCTATGGCCTGCTGTTGCGGCGCGGCACCAAAATCTATGAATATCGCGCGGCAAGGCTCCACATGAAGCTGATCGTGGCGGACGATGTCACCTATATCGGGTCGGCCAATTACGACGCGCGAAGCATCTTCATCAATCTGGAGATCATGCTGCGGATCGAGGATGCAAAATTCGCCAAACAAATGCGGGACTTCTGTCAGAAAGAAATGGCCGAAGCCCAAGAGATCACGAGCGACTGGCTAAAGCACGTGTCCGGACCGTTCCGCCGCCTGCGCTGGTTCCTGGCCTGGTTTTTGTTTTCCACCATCGACTATACGATCGCGCGGCGCTTCAACATTGGGCCGGACCGCAGGCAGTGGCGGCTGCGACCTGCCCGGCCACCGGAGAGTTGACGCCACAGGCCATCTGGACCAATTGCCTGTGATGCAACGGATTTGTTCCTTCCCCAAATTGCTAACCAGCCTTGGGATCGCGCTTATCCTTGGCCAACCCTTGGCCGCAGCGACCCCCCTTTGGGAATTGCGGGCGCAGGAAAAGCAGGCCCAAGCGCAAAAAAAGCCGCAAGCAACGCCTCAGGCCAAACCGGCAGCGAAGCCGCAAACCAGAACACCGCCTGCTGAAGCCCCCCGCTCTATGAGCGAGCTTGACCGCGTCATGGGCAAGGATGCCCGTGCGCTCATACAACTGTTCGGGCAACCCGTGCAGGATGTCCTCGAAGGCGCCGCGCGCAAGCTGCAGTTCGCAAGCAATGACTGTATTTTGGATGTCTATCTCTATGCCCCTGCTGAGGGCAAAGAGCCTGTCGTCAGCTTTGTGACCGCCCGGGTGTCCGATGGCCGCGATGCGGAGCGAAACAGCTGCATCTCCGCTCTCAGGCGGACGCGCTAAGCTCCGCCAAGGCCCAAAAGGCCGCCTCGCGCACCGTCTCATCCGCATCATGGACCAGCATCCCGAGCGGCGCGGCCAGTGCCTGATCCCCGCTATTGCCCGCGGCAATTGCAGCATTGCGGACCATCCGGTCCCGGCCAATCCGCTTAATCGGTGATCCTGAAAACACCCGCCGGAACGCCGCATCATCAAGCGCGAGAAGATCGGCCAAGCGCGGCATGGCCAGTTCGGCCCGCGCAGCAAAAGCCTTGTTGGCGGACGCGGCCTCCGCAAACTTATTCCAAGGACAGACGGCCAGACAATCGTCGCAGCCATAAATGCGATTGCCCATCGCGCGGCGGAACTCGTGCGGGATCGGCCCCTTATGCTCGATGGTGAGATAGGAGATGCAGCGCCGTGCATCGAGCCGATACGGTGCCGGGAAGGCATCGGTTGGGCAGGCCGTCTGGCAGGCGGTGCAGCTGCCGCAGGTGTCGACAGAGGCAGCATCCGAATCCAGATCGAGCGTCGTGTAGATTGATCCCAGGAACAGCCAGCTGCCATGGTCGCGGCTGACGAGGTTGGTATGCTTGCCCTGCCAGCCAAGGCCAGCCTGCCCGGCCAGCGGTTTTTCCATCACAGGCGCTGTATCGACGAAGACTTTCAGGTCATTGGGCGCTTGCTCCACCATCCAGCGGGCAAGCGCCTTCAGCGCCTTCTTCACCACATCGTGATAATCCTGCCCCTGCGCATAGACCGAGATGCGCCCGCGGTCCCGCACGTCGGCCAGCGCCAGCGGATCGACCGTCGGGGCGTAACTCATCCCCAGCATGATGACGGAGCGCGCCTCGGGCCAAAGCGCCTGTGGCCCTGCCCTTTGGTCGGCGCGGTCCTCCATCCAGCCCATCTGGCCATGTGACCCCGCCGCCAGCCAATCCCGCAGGCGCGGGCCGAAATCATGGGCTGCATGGGTGATGCCACAGGCGACAAAACCGAGCCGTGCGGCCTCGGCCTTCACATCGATCGATGTTAGCGCTTTTGTAGGGGAAGGCTTGCTAGGCATGGTCTGTGGTCGCTACCACGCAACGAACGGCGAGGGAATGCGACGTTGACGGACGATAGGCCCGTTTGGGCAGAAGGGTTGGTGAAGACGTTCGGCGGGACACCCGCTGTGCGCGGGGTCAGCCTCTCCGTGCCACAGGGCATGATCTATGGCGTGCTTGGCCCCAATGGGGCGGGCAAGACGACGACGCTGCGCATGGTGCTTGGTATCATTGATCCTGATGCAGGCGAACGTGCCCTTCTTGGCCATGCCGACCCCCGCAAGGTGAGTCACAGGGTCGGGTATCTTCCCGAAGAACGCGGGCTATATCCGGCGATGAAAGCGCGTGAGGCGATTGCCTTTATGGGCGCGCTGCGCGGTCTGGACTGGGCGACGGGCCGCAAGCGCGCAGGCGAGATGATGGAAGCCTCTGGCCTTGGCTATGCGGTCGACCGCAAGATCCGCCAGATGTCCAAAGGCATGGCGCAGCTGGTCCAGTTGCTCGGCAGCATTGTCCACCAGCCGGAACTCATTGTGCTCGACGAGCCCTTTTCCGGGCTCGACCCCGTTAATCAGGAGCATCTCGAAGCGCTCGTCCGGTCAGAGCGGGACCGGGGGGCGACAATCCTCTTTTCCACCCATGTCATGAGCCATGCGGAACGGCTGTGCGAACGCATCGCCGTGATCGCAGGGGGGCAGCGCCGCTTTGAAGGTACAGTAGACGACGCGCGCGGGCTCCTGCCGATGCAGGCGCAATATGTGCCGTGTGACCGGGGCGCCGAAGCGGGCGCCCTCCTCCCGGCTGACGCGCGCTTTGATGGGCGGGCTTGGCGCTTCACCGTGCCCGATGGCGGCGCGGAGCCAATGCTCCTCTCCCTCATTTCCGCAGGCCATGGCATTGCCGGGCTCTCCATGCAGCGCCCCGGCCTGCACGACGCTTTTGTCCGCATCGTCTCTGATGCCAAACGCGCTGATGCGGAGGCCCAAGCATGAGCGCCTTTACCCGTCAGGCGCTGGTTGTTGCGCGGCGTGACTTTACCGCTGTGGTCGCCACACCCACCTTCTTGCTGTTTCTACTCGCACCCTTGTTCATGATCCTGATGAGCTTGTTGGGCCTGACGGGTGCGGCCCAAATTGCCGATACATCGCAGGACAAAATGCGCATCGGCATCATCGCCGCGCCGACAGACGGGCCCTTTCTGGTCGACGCGGACGCGCGCCTCCGGACAATGTTGCCGCGTGAAATCCAGCCGCCGAAGCTTGACCTCATCCCGGAGCACGGCACCAACGGCGCCGCCGTCGCCCAAGCGCTTCTGGCGCAGCCCGATCCCAACTTTGTCGCCATTCTTTATGGTCCGCTCGAAAAGCCCACCATCCTGAAGGAAGACGGTCGGCGCTCCACCTATCTGGCGACGCTGGCGGAACAGGCCCTGCGCGACCGCAAAGCAGGCATCGCGCCGGGCACGCTGCTGAGCCATGCGCAAACGACGGACAGGAAAGTCACGACCGCGAGTGCAAGCAGCAAGCATGCGACCGGCTATGCCGCGGTGTTCGGCATCTTCTTCCTGACTTTGCTGCTGGCCGGACAATCGGTGGGGATGTTGGCGGAGGAGAAGTCCAACAAAGTCATCGAAATTCTCGCTGCTGCAGCCCCGCTGGAGGCTGTGTTCCTCGGCAAGCTGATCGGCATGTTCGGCGTGGCCCTGCTCTTTGTCAGCTTCTGGGCGGGGTTGGCGGGCGTCGCTATTGCGCTGTCCGCCAGTTTCATTCCTTTGCCGCCCATTGCTGCGGCTGTCGGCCTACCGGCCTTCCTCCTGCTCTGTGCGCTTTATTTCACCATGGCGTTCATGCTGCTCGGCGCCATCTTCCTCGGTGTGGGCACACAGGCCTCCACCATGCGTGAAATCCAGATGATGTCGCTGCCCATCACGATCTTTCAGGTGGCGATGTTTGGCCTGTCTTCGGCTGCGGCGGGGGCTCCGGAGAGTGGTCTGGCCCGCTTTGCCGAAATCTTCCCCTTCAGTTCCCCCTTTGCGATGGCCGCCCGTGCCGCGAATGAGCCGGAAATTTGGCCGCATCTTGTCGCGCTTGGCTGGCAGGGGCTTTGGGTCGCCATCACCATCTGGATCACGGCCGGGCTGTTCCGGCGCGGGGTTCTGAAATCCGGGCCGGGGCTGCTGTCGTTCCTGCGGCGCAAGCGCTGACGCCCGCCCCGCCGCTCACTTCATCGCAAGCACCCGTCATTTGCCGCAGCCTTGCCCCGAATCCCATTGACACTGATGTAAACAGTGGCAGACTGAAACTGGATCTAAAAACAAACAGGAGCGGACTGGCATGGCGACCGTGCTGAAGGACGAAGCAGTCGAAGCAAACCCTTGGGACGTTTCCCGCGCGGAGCTTTTTGCCAATGATGTGTGGCAGGAACCGATGCGGCAGATGCGCGAAACCGCGCCCATCCACTATTGCCCGGAGTCCAAGTTCGGCCCCTATTGGTCGGTCACGACCTACAAGCCGATCATGCATATTGAGGCGCTGCCCAAAGTCTTTTCGTCCAGCTGGGAATATGGCGGCATCACGGTTGCCGGTGACGGGATCGACCATCTGCAGGAAGGCGATGTGCCGATGCCGATGTTCATCGCCATGGACCCGCCGCAGCACACAGCCCAACGCCGCACTGTCGCGCCTGCCTTTGGTCCCGCCGAAGTGGAACGCATGCGCGCCGACACCGTTGAACGCACCGCCGCTGTGCTCGACAGCCTGCCGCTCAACACGCCGTTTGATTGGGTGGAAAAGCTGTCCATCGAGTTGACGACACAGATGCTCGCCATCCTGTTCGACTTCCCGTTTGAAGAGCGCCACAAGCTGACCCATTGGTCAGACGTGCTTGGCGATATCGAAAGCTTCGGGACGCTGGAGCAGCGCCAGCACCGCCTTGCGACCGCCTTTGAAATGGGCGCCTCGTTTAAAGACCTTTGGGACAAAAAGGCCCAGAACCCCGGCAAGCATGACCTCATCTCGATCATGCTGCAGTCCGATGCAATGAAGCATATGAGCCATCAGGAATTCATGGGGAACCTCATCCTCCTGATCGTCGGCGGCAATGACACCACGCGCAACTCGATGACGGCGTTCGCTTACGGGCTCGACAAATTCCCCGAAGAGCGGGCCAAGCTTGAGCAAAATCACGACCATGAACTCGCGGTCAATGCGATGCATGAGCTGATCCGCTGGCAGACGCCGCTGGCCCATATGCGCCGCACGGCGACCGAAGACACAGAGCTGTTCGGCCACCAGATCAAGAAGCGCGACAAGCTGGCGCTTTGGTATTGCTCGGCCAACCGCGACGAAAGCGTATTCCCCGATGGCGACAAGATCATTGTCGACCGCGAGAACGCCCGCCGTCATCTGGCCTTCGGCTATGGCATCCACCGCTGTGTCGGCGCTCGCGTCGCCGAGCTGCAGCTGACCACGCTGATCTCTGAAATGCAAAAGCGCCGCCTGCGCGTGAACGTTTTGGAAGAGCCCGTCCGCGTGCCGGCCAGCTTCGTGCATGGCTATAAGTCGATGCAGGTCGAACTGACCAAATATTGATCGCGCCTGTGCGTTTAACCTTAGATCGGGCCCGTTTGCGTCAGCGCGCGGGCCCCTCTATTCTGCGCTGATGGACACCGTCCCCTCACCTTGGCAGGCCAATTACCGCCACCCAATTGGCTGGGACAAAGCCTATTCACCACTGACGCTGCCCGAGATGTTTCTCGACGCCGCAGCGCGGCTGGGCGATGCACCTTTCCTGGACTTTCTGGGCCGCCGGTACAGCTATGCCCAGGTTGAAAGCGCGGTGCGCCGCGCCGCATGCGGCTTTGCCCGGTTGGGCGTGAAGCCCGGTGACCGAGTTGGCCTCTTCCTGCCCAATGTGCCGCATTATGTAGCGGCCTATTATGGCGCGCTGCTTGCCGGCGGCATCGTCGTCAATTTTTCGCCCCTTTATTCGGTTGATGAATTGGCGGCTCAGGCAAGCGATTCCGGCACACGGTTGCTCGTCACCATGTCGGCCGCAGCTTTGCTGCCCACTGCGCTCAAAGTGATGGACCGGGGCCAGATTGAAAAGCTGGTGGTCGGGTCTATTGCGGGTGCGCTTCCAGCGGCTAAATCGATTGCCTACCGCCTGTTCAAGCGCGCCGAAATCGCTGCAGCGCCCCGTGACCCGCGCATCAGCCGCTTTTCGCAGCTGATCGCCAATGACGGGCAGTGCGCGGCACCCGCACCCGCGGCGGACGAGGTTGCGTTGATCCAATATACAGGCGGGACGACGGGCGTGCCCAAGGGCGCGATGCTGACCCACCAGAATTTGAGCGCAAACGCCCGACAGGTGAATGATATTGACCCCAAGGATGGTGACGGGGACCGGATCGTCGGGGTGCTTCCCTTCTTCCATGTGTTCGCCAACACCTGTGTGCTGAACCGCACAGTGGTCGCCGGGGGATTGGTCGCCATGCTGCCGCGCTTTGATGCGAAGGCGACGCTGGCGGCCATCACACGCGTCAAGGCAACGGCCTTGCCGGGCGTGCCGACCATGTATCAGGCGCTGCTCGACCATCCCGATACGGCCCGCACCGACTTTTCAAGCCTGCGGGTTTGCATTTCCGGCGGCGCGCCGCTGCCCGCCGACGTGAAGACGCAGTTTGAAACCGTGACCGGCGCCAAGGTGGTCGAAGGCTATGGCCTGACTGAGAGCGCCGGCGTCGTGTCGTGCAACCCCTATCAGGGCCTCAACAAATCGGGGACCATCGGCCAGCCCATCCCGGCAACCATGATCAAGTTGCTGGACCGGGAGGATCCGACAAAAGCAGCGCCACCGGGTGAGGCGGGCGAGTTGGCCTTTGCCGGACCACAGGTCATGAAAGGCTATTGGGGACGACCGGCGGCAGATGCTGAGGTGTTTCAGGATGGCTGGTTGCGCAGCGGCGATGTCGCCGAAATCGACGCAGACGGCTATGTCCGCATCGTCGACCGGCTGAAAGACATGATTGCGGTTGGCGGGTTCAAAGTCTTTCCAAGCAGCGTGGAAACGGTGCTGTACACGCATCCTGACGTCAAAGAGGCCATCGTGATCGGTGTGCCAGACCGGTATTCGGGGGAGCGGCCCAAGGCATTTGTGACGCTGATTGAAGGCGCTGCGATCACCGGCCAGGCGCTGACCGACTGGCTGAACCCGAAGCTTGGCAAACACGAACGCGTCATCGCCGTCGAGGTGCGGGACAGCCTGCCCAAGACGCTGGTCGGCAAGCTGAGCCGCAAGGAACTGGTCGCCGAAGAAAAGGCGAAGGCGGCGGCGGATTCATCCCCAATGCAGACCAAATAGAGGGCGCTTTTCCCTTGGGTTTTGGCGGGCGGTTCCGTATAGAATTGATATGACAGAAGATACGGCAAACACCCCGAACACATCCGCTTATGGCGCTGATTCCATTAAGGTCCTCAAAGGGCTGGACGCAGTGCGCAAACGGCCGGGCATGTACATTGGCGATACCGACGATGGATCGGGTCTCCACCACATGGTGTTTGAAGTTTCGGACAACGCGATTGACGAAGCGCTCGCCGGTCATTGCGACAAGATCATCATCCAACTGAACCCCGATGGGTCCGTCTCCGTTGAAGACAATGGCCGCGGCATCCCGACTGGCATCCACTCCGAAGAAGGCGTGTCAGCCGCTGAAGTCATCATGACGCAGCTCCATGCGGGCGGGAAGTTTGAAAACACGTCCGATGACAATGCCTATAAGGTGTCGGGCGGTCTGCACGGCGTCGGCGTCTCGGTTGTGAACGCCCTCTCGATCACTCTCGACCTCACCATCTGGCGCGACGGTGAAGAGCATTACATGCAATTCAGCCATGGCGATGCCGTGGCCCCGCTGAAGGTCGTCGGGCCGGCCAATGGCAAGAAGGGCACACGTGTCACCTTCCTGCCGTCGCCAGAGACGTTCAAGATCACAGAGTTTGATTTTGAAAAGCTCGAGCATCGTTTCCGCGAACTCGCCTTCCTCAATTCAGGCGTCCGCCTGTTCCTGATCGACGCACGCCATGCGGAAAAGAAGGAAGTCGAACTTTACTATGAGGGCGGCATTGCGGCCTTCGTAAAGTATCTCGACCGCGCAAAGACGCCGCTCTTTCCGGACCCCATTGCCGTTTCCGGCCAGCGCGATGGCGTGGGCATTGAAGTCGCGCTGGAATGGAATGACAGCTATTACGAAAACGTCCTTTGCTTCACCAATAACATCCCGCAGCGCGATGGCGGCACGCATCTGGCCGCCTTCCGCGCCGCACTGACGCGCACGCTCAACAACTATGCTGAAAAGTCGGGTCTCCTGAAAAAGGAGAAGGTGACGCTCACCGGCGAAGACATGCGCGAAGGCCTGACGGCCATCGTTTCGGTCAAGCTGCCTGACCCGAAATTCTCCAGCCAGACCAAGGATAAGCTCGTTTCGTCCGAAGTCCGCCAGCCGCTCGAAAGCCTGATGGCCGACAAGATGGCGGAATGGCTGGAGGAAAATCCGGCCAATGCGAAATCGGTGGTCCAGAAAATCATCGACGCCGCCGCCGCCCGTGAAGCCGCCAAGCGCGCGCGAGAACTGACGCGCCGTAAGGGCGTGATGGACATCGCCTCGCTGCCCGGCAAGCTCGCCGATTGTCAGGAGCGTGATCCCGCCAAGTCTGAACTCTTCCTTGTCGAAGGGGACTCAGCAGGTGGCTCCGCCAAGCAGGGCCGCAACCGCCAAAATCAGGCCATCCTGCCCCTCAAAGGTAAGATCCTGAACGTCGAGCGCGCGCGCTTTGATAAGATGCTGGCCTCAAAGGAAGTCGGCACGCTCATCCAGGCGATGGGCACTGGCATTGGCCGTGACGATTTCAATATTGAAAAGCTGCGGTACCACAAGATCGTCATCATGACGGACGCCGACGTGGATGGCGCGCACATCCGCACACTGCTGCTGACCTTCTTCTATCGCCAGATGCCGGAAATCATCTCGCGCGGACACCTCTACATCGCGCAGCCGCCGCTCTACAAAGCCGCGCGGGGCCGGTCCGAAGTCTATCTGAAGGATGATGCGGCGCTTGACGATTATCTGGTGGATGCCGGTATTGCGGCGGTCGCACTCGAAACATCGGGCGGCACCCGGTCCGGCGCAGACCTGAAGCTGCTAATCGACCATGCCCGCCGCACGCGCAGCCTGATGCGCTATGTGCCGAAGAAGTACGACCCCGCCATCATCGAAGGCCTGGCCTTGATCGGCGCGCTGGACCCTGCGGCCAGCCCCGAAGCGCGTGCACGTGCCATTGGTCTGACGGCGGAGTGGCTCAACCGCGCTGACCTTGAAGCCCGCTGGTCAGGCAGTGTCGCTGAAGAAGGCGGCTATCACCTCCAGCGCATCTGGCGCGGTGTGACCGATCATCACATGATCGAAGCCAGCTTCCTGCAGAGCCAGGAGGCACGGCGCCTGCACACGCTGATCGCGGAACAGACAGACTCTTATGCCGATGTCGGACGGTTGGTGCCCATCGGCAAGTCTGCGCCCGAACCGGCAGCAGAAGGCGAAGAGGACGATGCCCCTGTCGCGAAAAATCGCCGTACGACCATGGTCTCACGCCCGTCCGAGCTGCTCGATGGCATCCTCGCTGTCGGACGCAAGGGCCTGTCGATCTCGCGCTATAAAGGCCTTGGCGAAATGAATGCCGAACAGCTGTGGGAAACCACGCTGGACCCGGACAACCGCTCGCTGCTGCGGGTAGAAGTCACTCAGGCTGATCTCGCGGATGAAATTTTCACAGCACTTATGGGCGATGTTGTGGAGCCGCGCCGCGAATATATTCAGGAAAACGCGCTCAACGTCGCCAATCTCGATATCTAATCCAGACCGCGCCAACTGGTTTCAATTGAAACTGGTTGGCGCTACTCTGGGCCTATGCCTGCCGCATCCCATATCCACGACACGCCACCCCCCGGCGCTGCACCGGACTGGACGATCCCACAGAATTGGGACGCCTTCAGCGCAGACGACCATGCCATGTGGGACCGGCTGTTTGCCCGCCAATCCGATATGCTGCCCGGCCGTGCCGCAGACGCCTTCTTACGAGGGCTCAATGTGCTGCGCCTCTCCCGCTCCGGCATACCCGACTATCGTGAACTCAATGCCCGGCTGATGGCCGCGACGGGATGGTCGGTTGTCGCCGTCCCCGGCCTAGTTCCGGACGCTGTCTTTTTTGAGCACTTGGCCAACCGGCGCTTTCCGGCAGGCAATTTTATCCGGCGGCCCGACCAGATCGACTATCTGCAGGAACCTGATATCTTCCACGACGTCTTCGGCCATGTGCCGATGCTCGCCGATCCCGTCTTTGCTGATTACATGGTTGCCTATGGGCGCGGCGGGTTGCGCAGCCTTGGCTTTGGCGCGCTGCACAAGCTGGCGCGGCTCTATTGGTACACCGTTGAATTCGGGCTGATCGAAGAAGGTGGCGCCTTGCGCGCTTATGGCGCGGGCATTGTTTCGAGCCATGCGGAAAGCCTCTTTGCGCTCGACGATCCCAGCCCCAACCGGATCGGCTTTGATCTGCTGCGCCTGATGCGGACCGAGTACCGGATCGATGATTTTCAGCAGAGCTATTTTGTCGTGTCCAGCCTTGCCCATCTGCTGAAGGTGACAGTCGAGACGGACTTCGCCCCGCTCTACCAGGAGCTGAACGTGCTGCCTGGCATTAGCGTTGCCGAGATCTTGCCCGAAGACCGCATCTATATGCGCGGGACGCAGGAGCATGTGAAGGGCCGCACGTCCCAGACATGAGAAGGGCCGCAGAACCTAGCAGTTCTGCGACCCTTCAGCATGGTCAGCGATCGGAGGTGTAGAGCCTGCTGGAATTCTTCAGCGGCATCCGTTTCTGCAGAGACCAAAGGCAGCGATAAATCGCGCCTAGCTGCGGATCACCCTTTCCGACCTCTTAGCTGGACCATGAGACATCGGATCACCTCCTTTCGCTGTAATGCGCCATGCGAACCGAATGGGTCGCACCCGCAACATGAGTCAGGTGAGTCGCGCAATCAAGTCTTGAATTCATCTATTTTGCTGTCAGAATGAGAGCTTCGGGCCTGCTTCACGGGCGCCTTCAATTCCCGGCCCGGCAATCCTCAACAACCCGCGCAAATTCGGCCCATGTGGGCACGACGAGATCGTCTGCGCCACGCACCGACACCAGGAACTTCCCGCGGCTGTGGACCATTGCGTCGAGCAAACGATCTGACCCAACCAGCTCAGCCGCCACAAAAGGCGGGCTTTCACTGCTGTTGCCCGCTGACAAACTCCGCGCGGTGCTGGAGGTGCGGATGCTCATCTGGCCCGACTGCCCCACCGGAAAACTGCCGCCGCGCGAGAGATAGACCCGCGAAGCTGCCTGATCACAGCGAATGACGAAAAGCGCATTGGCCCCCGGCGGCCCGAATAGGGCGACCGAACCGCGCGCATCCCTGCGATAGGCCCAGTCCCCCGGCGTCGCCCGCCAGTCCTCCCAGTTTGAGGGGCGGGGCTGGATCACCACGGGCGGAGGCGGCGCTACTTTGGGCGGCGGCGGAGGTGGTGGCGCCGACGTCTGTGGCGCGCTGACGCAACCGGCCAGCGCCAGCGCGACAGAAGCAAAGGAAAGGGCGCGTGCCATCGTCATACCCCTGTTTGCGGGGATTGGTCCAAAATGGCAAGACAGGCGGGCGCGGACCCACCAAAGATCCGCGCCCGCTTGGGTTTTAGATGCGGACCAGCATCTTACCCGTGTTGGCGCCCGAAAAGAGCCCAAGGAACGCGTCAAACGTGGTGTCGAGGCCTTCGTGCACGGTTTCCTGCATCTTCATTTCACCCGACAGCACCATCGGCGCGACCTCAGCCAGAAACTCCGGCATGAACTCGGCATAGTCTGTGAAGATGAAGCCACGCATGTTGATCCGCGCGGGGATGGAGCGCAGGATATACTTGAACTCATGCCCCTGATCGGCCTCATTATATTTGTCGATCATGCCGCAAATCGCAAAGCGCGCATAATCCCGCGCCAGCGCAAAGGCGGCATCGAGATGATCGCCGCCGACATTGTCGAAGTACACGTCAATCCCGTTTGGGGCTGCCGCGCTTAGCTGTTCCAGCAGGTTGCCCGCTTTGTAATCGACACAGGCATCGGCCCCGAGCGAGCGGACCCATTCGCACTTGGCAGCGCCCCCGGCCGAGCCGATGACTGTCATGCCCTTTTTCTTCGCAATCTGGACAACCGCTGAGCCAACGGCACCGGCTGCTGCGGAGACGAAAACAATATCACCGGGCTTAGCCGCAGCGGTCTTCATCAGGCCCATATAGGCGGTCGCGCCTGTCAGGCCGAGATTGTGGAGGAACGTCTGGATGGGGATGTTGAGCGGGGGCAGCTTTTGTGGATCGGTCGGCGCACCACCGCCTGCAATGTCGACAATCGCTTCATCGCGCCAGCCGTTCATGTGCATGACCTTATCGCCAACCGCATAACCTTCGGCTGTGCTTTCAATGACTTCGCCCACAGCGCCGCCTGTCATCGGCTGGTCGACCTCAAAACCCGGGACATACGACTTCACCGTCGTCATGCGGCCGCGCATGTAAGGATCGACCGACAGATAGGCGTTGCGCACGCGGATCTGGTTGGGGCCTAGGTCCTGATGCGGCAGATCCGCCAGCGCGACATTGTCCAGTGTCGGCAGACCATCGGGAGTTGATTTGAAATACCATGCGCGTGCCATGTGAAGGCTCCTCTCGTGTTTTTATGATGCCGGGGCGATTGCCGTTCCCGTTCCCAACCGCTTCTATTTCAATTCCCGCGCAGGGCAAGCGTTCCCCATTGCAAGGGCAATTTGGCGCCGCTAAGGGCGGATTTCGAGTGCGGGGCTGTAGCTCAGTTGGTAGAGCGCATCGTTCGCAATGATGAGGTCAGGGGTTCGATTCCCCTCAGCTCCACCATCGCATTCGGTTTTCCGACATAGAGCTGAAGTGATGCGGCGCTGGGCAACAGCGACCGGCGCGTGCAGGTCGATTTCCTCTCGGTAAAGTTCTGGCCCCCAACAAAAAGGGCCGCCGGAGTAACCGACGGCCCCTGAAGGTCCTTTGCCCGCAAAGCGGACGCGGGTGGATCAGAATTCGTAGCCGAGCGTCACGCCATAGGTGCGCGGTGGCATCAGCGTGCCGCCAATGGCGCGGCTGGTCGATACCGAGAAGCTTCCCGCATAGACCAGTTCATTGGTGATGTTGCGGACCCAGAAATTGGCCGAGAAACGGTCATCGGGATGACGGTACATCACATTGGCATCCAGCTGGATATAACCCTTTTGAGCCAGGCGATCGTCGTTGAACTCCGTGTGATACTGCTTGCTGCGATACGCAAAGTTGGTACCCAACCGGACCTTGCCGCCATTGCCAAGACCAATATCGTAAGTCGGGTTCAGGTTCAGGCTCCAACGGGGCGACATGCGCGTGGCGTTGCCCGACAGGTCCTTGACCAACAGCGCCTCGACCGCACCGGGCGCAAACAGGCGCGGATCAAGCGGATCGGACGCGGTGAACTTTGTGAACTCCGAATGGAGATAGCCAACCGACGCCGACAGCGTGAACGCATCGGTGGCGCGCCACAGAAGGTCAAATTCGGCGCCATAAGCTTCCGAGACAGCCGCGTTGGTCAGCGTGCTCGTGAAGAAAGGCGACGCCGGGATCGGGCGGGTCAGGGAGAACTGACCGTTCTTCAGCCGCTGGAAGAAGACCGCGAGGTTGGCGCTGAGGCCACCGGCTGAGTATTTCGTCCCG
This sequence comes from uncultured Sphingomonadales bacterium, assembly GCA_903839675.1. Classification (GTDB taxonomy): domain Bacteria; phylum Pseudomonadota; class Alphaproteobacteria; order Sphingomonadales; family Sphingomonadaceae; genus Aquisediminimonas. The sequence goes on along the minus strand of CAIMDB010000032.1, from coordinate 292,559 downwards.
ATTTCATATGCTTCCACCTTTTCAGGATCCACAAACGGCAGGGGCTGCGTCGGCGACAGGCGACGGGTTGACCCGATTTCCGCCGTGCCGCTCTTAAAGCCGCGGGACCAGTTGCCGTAGAGCATCAGATCATCATTCGGGCGGAACTCCAGGCCAAGCGACGGAGAGAAGTCATTCCAGCTCTTCGTTGCGTCCCACTGCAGCGGATCAAGCACCAGCAGGTTCTGCGCGGCCACACCAAGCCCGGTGTTGTTGCGCAAGCGACGTTCTTCCCAGCTGTAGCGCGCGCCGCCTTTGACCGAGAGCATGTCGGACAGATCGTACGTGACATTGGCAAAGGCTGCCCATGTCTTCACATCAAGCTGACCATCAAACTGGATGCGGAACGGATCGGTGTTCCTCAGCACATCAAGGCCGATATGGTTTTCAACCCTGATGTTTTCATCAAGATAGAAAAGGCCGAACACGCCGTGGAACTTATCGGTTTCAATATTGGCCTGCAGTTCCTGGCTGAACTGATGCTGGAACGCCGGCTGCCAGTGATTGGCGCTGCTGCGCAAAGCGTTAGTCTGCGCCAGCGGATATCCAAGATAGGTCGACATATCGAAATCATGGAAGAAGATCGCATCGAAACTGCGATAGCTGGTCAGTGATTTAAAGGTCAGCGCATCGCTGGCATCCACCGTGACGGCGGCAGTCACCGCCCATTGCTTACGATCATTGATCGGGTCAAAGTTCGTCGCAATATTGCGCGGGTTGGTGGCAAAGCGCGCCGCAGTGCCATCTGCATTCAAACGCTGGCCCAAGGCGCTCAGCCCGTCATTGGCTGGGATAGCATCGGTGAGTACGCCGGGAAAAGACACTTCACGGAACTTGATCGCCAAGGACCGGTCATCTTCACGGTGATACTCGCCCGTCAGCAGGATGTTGACCGATTCTGACGGCAGCAATTCAAGATGCGCCCGCGCCGACCATTGGTTGAGATTGTCGATCTCATTGCCCGTGAATTCGTTGACGCCAAAACCGTCACGCTTAATGCGCTGCACGGCGAGGCGTGCGCGCACGCCTTCGGCAATCGGGCCGCCAATAGCGGCATCGGTCTGGATCAGCAGCGCGGAGCCGCCAAACGACTGACGGACATAGCCGTCCAGCGTTTCCGTTGGCTTGGCCGTGATGAGGTTGACCGCACCCCCCGTGGCGTTGCGGCCATAGAGCGTGCCTTGCGGGCCACGCAGAACTTCAACACGCTGAAGATCGAACATGGATCCCAACTGGGCCTGCGCCAACGAGACAACAGCGCCATCAACGTGCAGCGCAACCGAAGGATCGACGCCGGGGAGCGAACTCGACAGGCCAATGCCGCGAATGAACAGCTTGGCGAAGTTGAAATCATTGCCGAAGCTGATGGACGGCACCAACGACTGCAGACCTTCAAGGGTGACAGTGTTGTTTGCGGCAAGCTGGTCTGAGCCGACAGCGGACACCGAGAGCGAAACGTCGGAAAGCGACTGGGCGCGCTTTTGCGCCGTCACAATGATTTCGCTGCTTTCTTCGGCAGGCTCGGTCGCCTCTTGAGCGAAAGCGGGGTGCGCGCAGGCAAAAGCTGCCGCAGCGATGAGGCTAGAGCGCGAAAAAAGGCGCACAGATGCACGGTTGGTGCTCACAGATATCCTCCCTGAAAAGGCTGAACGATGGATCGCTTGTTCTCTTGTCGGAACAGCCGCCGCATAGCCTTGTCGGGAGAAACATTCAAATTAAGTTATAACTTATAACATTTATTTGAACTGGTGTTGTATTAATACGACAGTGCGGTGACCTTCAAAAGGGCTGGAGGAAAAAGCGCTCCCGCCCTTTTTTCGGCGTTTTCAGGCACAGCGGCACAGGAGCAGCGTATTCCCAATGAGTGCCCTCGACCATCGCCGCATTAGCGAATAGATCCACGGCGGACCAAATTGACAACGGCCAGCAAGATTACGGCCCCTGCCAATGAGACGAGGAAGGTCGTGACGGTGAGCGGCGCGTTGTTGATGTCACCCCTCGACAAGAGCATGCCGCCGATAAAGGCACCCACAATCCCGACGAGAATGTTGGCGATTATGCCCTGACTGCCATCTGTCTGCATGATCAAACTGGCGAGCCATCCAATGACGCCGCCGACAATTAGCCACATGATCAGTCCCATGTTTGCTCTCCGACAGGCCAAGAGATGATTTGGCCCAAAAAGGGGCGCGAGGCCCGGATATGTGTTAAACAATCTTGGGCTGCTCTCTGTTCCAACAGGACAGGGTCAAGCCCCTGAGCGCTCGCCACATAACGCGCCTTGGGCCGACGTCGCGACTGTCGCCGAACTTTCACCAAACGCCTGTAGCATACCGAAAATTTTTCTAGCCGAGGTGCCTCGCAACTGGCGGCAGCTTGGTCTTAGGTGATTGGTTCAAGGAGTGGGAATGCACACCCGTCTGTTATTATCGTCCCTCCACGATGTGGGGCCACTTTTCAAAAGCGAAATCAGCCAGCTGTTGGACCGGATTGACGCCAAACGCGCACCACATTCCTGCCAACCCGCTCCCAATCACATAGAACTGAACGCCAATGATCAACAATAACACCGTAGCGGGGCCCGCGGCCCTGCCCGTCGAACTGGAACTTGCGGCCATTGGCGACCCGCCCAATGGCGCTATCTGGCGCTGGGCCGGATTGGCACTGTCGCTGGCCATGGTCGCGGCCATCCTGTTCAAATTGAAGGATATCCCGCTGGAGGGGCTGTTCGATGTGCCCGCCAGCCCCCTCTTCTGGCTGTGCCTGGCGGGCAGCTATTTCGCAACGCCAGCCAGCGAATGGGTCATCTTCCGCCGTCTTTGGCAAATCCCCTTGGACGGGTTTTCAGCGCTGCTCAAAAAGCAGGTCACAAATGAGCTTTTGTTGGGGTATATGGGTGACGCCCAATTCTACCTTTGGGCCAGACAGCGCACCACGATGACCGGTGCGCCATTTGCAACGATCAAAGACGTGTCCATCCTGTCGGCAATGTCCGGTAACGTGGCCACCTTGCTGCTGCTCTTGATCGGCTGGCCCTTCATGTACGAGTTCGCCATCGGGCCGCACATGCGGACCGTCATCGGCTCAATCGGCGTCATCATTGCAAGTTCGCTCGTGGTGTTCCTGTTTCGCCAGAAACTCTTTTCGCTGCCGCGGCCTCAGCTGCTGTTTATCAGCGCAGTGCACATGGCCCGCATCGCGATCGGACTGATTTTGATGGCGGTCGCCTGGCAACTGCTTTTGCCACAAGTGCCGCTGACAGAGATCCTGCTGCTGGCGATGTTCCGCATGCTCATTTCGCGGCTTCCGCTCATCCCCAACAAAGACCTCGTCTTTGCCGCGATGACAGTCTTCCTGATCGGCGCAGACCCGGCGATCGGCGCGGTCGTCGCGAAAATCGCCCTGCTGACATTGGTACTGCACATCGTCACGGGCCTGACCTTAGCCGTGATCGGCCGCAACGAATGGAAGGACAGCAACGCATGATCCTGCCCACACTTCTCGCTTTGGCGCCGGCTGCGCACATTGCCTCAAGCCCCAAACTCGGGATCGAGGAGGGTCGCTGTCGGGAGACGGAAAGCGGCCCCGCCTTCCTCATCAGCGTAGACGGACTGAAGGACCGGTCAGGCAACTTAAAGCTTGAAGTCTATCCATCTAATGACCGTGATTTTCTGGCGGATGACAATATACTTTTAATGGCTGGAAAGACATTCCGCCGCGCCTTGATAAAGGTGCCCAAAACCGGACGCCCGGTGCTGTGCGTGCGCGTGCCGGGGCCTGGCACTTACAGCCTTGTCCTCATGCATGACCGCGATGCCAATGGCCGGTTCAACTTCACATCCGATGGGGTGGGCTTCCCCGGCAATCCAAAGCTCGGCTGGTCCAAGCCAAAGGCCGCCGCAGCCCAGATCACCGCCAGAGCAACCCCGACGCCTGCGAGCATCCTGCTCAATTATCGGACCGGCATTGCCAGCTTCGGCCCCGCGAAAAGGACCGCCCCAGAATGAAGATCGTTGATGTTTCTGCCTTTTACGCGCCGCATGGTGGCGGCGTGCGGACCTATGTCGAATGCAAGATTGCCTATGCTGAGCGCATGGGGATCGATCTGGTCGTCATCATCCCGGGGGAAGAGGACAGGGAAGACCGGCGCCCCGGCGGCGCGCGGGTCATCTCTGTTGCCTCGCCCAAGCTGATCTTCGACGGACGCTACCGCTACTTCAAATCCGCCGGACCCATTCACGACATTCTAAATGCCGAGCAGCCGGATATTGTCGAAGCGTCCTCGCCCTGGCGCACGGCCAACATCGTCGCGGACTGGAAAGGCCCGGCCCGCAAATCGCTGTTCATGCACGCCGACCCGATGGCAGTTTATGCCTATCGCTGGTTCGGGCAGGTGGCCCCGCGCGACACCATTGACCGCACTTTTGCCCCCTATCACAACCATCTCCGGCGCGCCGCCGCGAAGTTCGACACCGTCGTGTGTTGCAACCCGGATCTTGAGGCACGTTTGCGCCATGCGGGCATTCCCAATGTCACCATGATACCCCTCGGCATTGAAGCCGACCGATTTTCCCCGAGCCTGCGGTCTGCGGAATTGCGGGCGAAGATGCTCGCCAAATGTCACTTGCCCGAAGACGCCCGGTTGCTGTTGGCGATCTGTCGCCTGAGCCCTGACAAGCGCCTGCCCATGGTGATCGAAGCGGTGTCTGTCGCCAGTGCAAAACAGCCTGTGGGCCTTATCGTGATCGGCGTCGGTCGGGATCGGCCGATGGTCCTGAAGGCAATAGGGGGCAACCCGCACATTCGGTTGATCGACGGCGTTCGGGATCGGGCGTTGCTGGCACGCATGATGGCCAGCGCGGATGGCTTCGTCCACGGCTGCGAGTCGGAAACCTTCGGCATTGTCATCGCCGAAGCGGCCTCCTCAGGCGTGCCTTTGATCTTGCCCGATGAGGGCGGCGCCGTCACCTTTGCGGACCCATCCTGCAGCGTATCCTATCGCGCCGGCAATCCGGCCGCGTTGGTCCACGCGCTTGATCAGTTCCTTGATCGTGATCCAACAGAACTGCAGGCCGCTGCCGTGCGCCGTGCAGATCAGGTGTTTTGCATCAATGATCACTTTGACAGCCTGATCGACACATATCAGCAATGCACAATGACGATGCAGGCCGCCTAATCCCCCGGCCCGTTGTCGCTGCCCACAATATCCAGACGCCGCTGCACGTCCGGCGCGGCAAGGAGCGTGTCGAGCGGGGCCTCCAACCGTCTTTGCCAATTGGGATGTCCTGTCGTCGTGCCCGGCAAATTAGGTTGCTCAACCTCCCCAAGCAAATCTTCAATCGGTATGATCGCGAGCGCGGCGGGTGTTGCAGCGATATGGGCGATGGCGGCATCGACAACCGGACCTGTCTCCTCAGGGGCCGGTCGATCCCCCTCCCCAATGGTTGACCAGAGCAGGCCGCGGTCCCAAGCCCGGATATCTTCGGCCTGCGGACGCGTCATGCCCTCAGGCAGGCGCCCCAGTTGCGCGGCCCAATCCAGATCCCGGCCCGACCACCAGCCCGCGACGGTCTGCGTGTCATGGGTGCCCGTCATCGCGACGGCATTGGCGGGATAATCCTGCGCGCCGATAAAGCCATGGTCCTGCGCCCGCTCAAACCAGAGAACGCGCATACCCAGCATCTGGCGCTCTGAAATGGCCTGCGTGAACCCATGCGGGCTCGTGCCGAGGTCTTCCGCAATGACGAGGCAATTGGCGCGGTGCGCCTCCAGCGTGGCCAGCCGGACCAGATCCTCAAACGGGAATTCCAGATAGGCCCCGTCCGCAGATGTGCCGCCATCGGGGATGACCCAAAGCCGCGCCAGTCCAAAGGCATGGTCGATGCGCAGGCCGCCGGACGCGCGCATCGCGGACCGGACCATCGCGATCCACGGGGCATAGCCGGTCGCGCGCAACCCTTCTGGTGAGAAGCTGGTGATCGACCAGTTCTGGCCCAGCGGCCCGAGCGGATCAGGCGGCGCCCCGATGGTGAGGCCGCGCAACATTGCATCGGGCATCGCCCATGTATCGCTGCCCCCCGGCGTCACACCGACGGCCAAATCCCCAATCAGGCCGATGGACATGCCGCCTGCCTTTGCGCGCGCCTGAGCCGCCTCCAAGCCTCGCGCTGCGAGCCATTGGAGGAACAGGTGGAAGTCCACTTCCTCGGCCTGATCCTGCGCAAAGCGGACGACCTCCGGTGATTGCGGATCGCGATAGGCGGCGGGCCAGTCCTGCCAGCCCTTCGCCCCTGTCGGCCGGAACTGCCGGTCAAGCGCATCAAAGGTGGCATGACGACGGAGCGCTGCGTCCTCCGCCGCAGTCTCTTGCGCAATGCGCGCGCGCCAGGATGCGTCCAACGCGTCGAACACCGCCCGCAACTGCGTGAGCCTTTGCGGAAGCGCAGTCGGCCAGTCGATCAGTGATGGGCCATCGCCAGCCTGCAATGGGGGTAGGCCCACCAAAGCGGGATCGCCCATGGCGGTGTTCAGGAAGAGGCGGCTCGACGGCGAATAGGGGCTGAAATCCTCTCCCACGCCCGGGAACAATGCGTGGACCGGATTGATCGCAACCGCGCTGGCACCTGCGCGGGCAAGCGCGGTTGCGGCTTCGGCAAGGTCACCGAAATGCCCGAATGTGCCCGGCTCTGGCCCACGCAAGGACTGGATCTGAAGCGACGCCCCCCAAGGTCGCCGCCCCATCGGTCGCGGACAATGCGGCGGCGCGACGGCCAGCCGCAGCGTCTGGCCTTTCGCCTCCAGATCATAATAGCCGGGGTGCGTGAGTGGCGGCAGCAATGCGCCGGAGATTTGCAACCCGAACGTCCGGCCATCCTCTCCGGTCAGCGCAACCGGCCCATCGGGAAGGTTTAGCGGGACTGCCCGCCCAACATCGGCCACGATCAGTGGCGGCAAACCCGCATGGCCCGCGCGGACATCCTTCGCGCTGGCGGAGATTTTTCGGACCGAGCCCACCTCATGCCCAAGCGCTGTCAGGATCGCGCCCAACGCTTCATCTGTAACGGTCTGCGTCCGGCCATCTACATCCCGCCAAGTCCGGCTGATGCCGACAGCAGCGGCAAGATCATGCAAAGAGGCGGGCTGTTGAACCATGGATTTGGCCAGCATCTGCGGTTGCGTTGGGCTTGGCAAGCGTCATGAATTCATGTGCGCTCTGGATTACGTTGTTGCCATCTCCGGTCTGAGCGTCATAACCGACCGAAGGAGAGATGGCTGAAACGCATTGAAATGGCGGCGGAAGAGTGACCGTCGGCCAGCGTCATTCGATGGGGAGCAGTGATCGTGACAGCCGAGATGAAATCCAAAACCGCTGAATTGGAAGCGCGCATCGTTGATGTGCTGCGCCACCGCGTGGGCAAGAACGAACTCGCTGCCAAAGAGCATGACTGGTTCACCGCTGCTGTTCTGGCGCTGCGCGATGAGATCATCGACATTTGGATGGAATCGACCACGCGGAAATATGCGTCGCAGGGCAAGCGGGTCTATTATCTCAGCCTAGAATTTCTCATCGGCCGCCTGCTGCGCGATGCCCTGTCCAACCTTGGCCTGACGCGCGAGATGGAACAGGCGCTGCGCGATCATGGGCTGGATCTGGCCAATCTCGAAGAACTGGAGCCTGATGCCGCGCTTGGCAATGGCGGGCTTGGGCGGCTCGCTGCCTGCTTCATGGAAAGCCTCGCAAGCCTCGACATCCCGGCTTATGGCTATGGCATCCGCTATGTGAATGGCATGTTCCGCCAGCGCATCAAGGATGGCTGGCAGGTCGAGCTTCCCGAGACATGGCTGGCCCATGGCAACCCCTGGGAATTTGAACGCCGCGAAAGCGCCTACCGCATTGGCTTTGGCGGAGAGGTCGTCAGCGATGATGATCGCGCACAGTGGATCCCGGCTGAACATGTCGAAGCGACTGCTGTCGACACGCCCGTCGTTGGCTGGCGCGGGAAGCGCGTCAACACGCTGCGGCTCTGGACCGCCACCGCGCTTGACCCGTTGCAGCTCGATGCCTTCAATGCGGGCGACCATATCGGGGCGCTCGCCAATCAGGTGCGCGCCGATGCGCTGGTGCGCGTGCTCTATCCCGCCGACTCTAGCCCGGCGGGGCAGGAACTTCGGCTGCGGCAGGAGTATTTCTTCACCGCCGCTTCCATTCAGGACATCATCCGGCGCCACGTCCAATATCAGGGCGACGTCTGCACTTTGCCCGACCATGCGGCGATCCAGCTCAACGACACGCATCCGGCAGTCGCCGTGGCAGAGATCATCCGTCTGCTGGTCGACGACCATGGTCTGGAATTTGGCGAGGCGTTGGAGGTCACCCGCAAGACGGTGGGCTATACCAACCACACGCTGCTGCCCGAGGCGTTGGAAAGCTGGCCGCTGCCCTTATTTGAACGCCTGCTGCCCCGCCACATGCAGATCATCTATGCGATCAACAGCCGCGTCCTGAGAGAGGCTCGCCGCAACGGTCTGGATGATGCAGCCATCTCGTCCATCTCGCTCATCGATGAAGGTGGCGACCGGCGCGTGCGCATGGCGAACCTTGCCTTTGTCGGCGCGCACAGCGTCAACGGCGTGGCCGCGCTCCACACCGATCTGATGAAGACCACGGTCTTTTCAGACCTGCACAAGCTTTACCCCAATAAGATCAACAACAAGACCAATGGCGTCACGCCGCGCCGCTGGTTGCAGCAGTGCAACCCGGGCCTCACCAGCCTGTTACGCGATGCGATTGGGGAAGGCTTCCTTGACGACACCAACAGACTGGAAGACCTCAACGCGCTGGCCGGCGATGCCGCACTTGGGGAGCGGATCGCTTTGGTGAAGCGCGCCAACAAGGTCGCGCTGGCTGCCCATCTGCGTGACCTGACCGGCATACGGCTCGACCCCGACGCACTGTTCGACGTCCAGATCAAACGCATCCATGAATATAAGCGCCAGTTGCTCAACTTGATCGAGACGGTCGCGCTCTATGACCAGATCCGCAGCCATCCGGAAAAGGACTGGGTGCCGCGCGTCAAGATTTTCGGCGGCAAGGCGGCCGCGAGCTATCACAATGCAAAGCTCATCATCAAACTGGCAAATGACATTGCAAGGCGCGTCAATTCTGACCCCACGGTCGGCGGGCTGCTCAAGGTTGTGTTTGTGCCCAATTACAATGTGAGCTTGGCCGAACGGATCATTCCCGCCGCCGATCTGTCAGAACAGATTTCAACGGCTGGCATGGAGGCGTCTGGCACCGGCAATATGAAGTTCGCGCTCAACGGCGCGCTCACCATCGGCACGCTCGACGGCGCCAACATCGAAATTAAAGACCGGGTCGGCGATGACAACATCATCATCTTTGGCCTGACCGCCGATGAAGTCGCTGAGAAGCGCGCCAATGGTTATAACCCACGTGAGATCATTGAAGCGTCGCGCGAACTGCATCAGGCGATTGATGCGATTGCCTCAGGCGTGTTCTCACCCGATGATCCGCACCGCTATGCCGGGCTGATGGGCGGGCTCTACGATAGCGACTGGTTCATGCTGGCAGCGGACTTTGACGGCTATGCCGCCGCACAACGCGATGTTGACCGGCGCTGGACAGATCCCGTCGGATGGCGCACCTCTGCTATCAAGAACATTGCCAATGTCGGCTGGTTTTCATCCGACCGGACAATTGGTGAATATGCGCGCGACATTTGGAAGGTGCTGTGAACCCAACGGGAGAGGCCATTTCCGCACTGTTGAACGGAACCCATGCCGATCCCTTTTCATTATTGGGCGTGCATGAGGGGCCGGAAGGCAGCTTTGCGCGCGCTATCTTGCCCGGTGCGGATGAAGTCAGCGCGTTCACGCTTCGCGGGACGTCGCTTGGCCGTCTGAACCGTGTCGATGACACGCCGATGTTTGAAGGCAAGATCCGGGGCAAGCCCAAACCCGTCAAATATCGCTGCCGCGCCAACCGGCATGAATGGTGGGTGACGGACCCCTATAGCTTTGGTCCTGTGCTCGGGCCGGTCGATGATTTCCTGATCAATCAAGGCACGCACCTGCGGCTGTTTGACAAGATGGGCGCGCATCTCATCCAGCATGAGGGCGCGGACGGCATTCACTTCGCCGTGTGGGCCCCCAATGCGCAGCTTGTCGCACTGGTGGGTGACTTTAATGATTGGGATGTGCGCCGCCACCCGATGCGCCGCCGCAATGATGTGGGCGTGTGGGAAATCTTCATCCCCGATATTGGCCTTGGTCGCGCGTATAAATTCCATATCGTGGCCGCCGACGGCACTGTTCTGCCACTCAAGGCCGATCCTTTTGCCTTTGCAGCTGAACTCCGTCCCAAGACCGCCTCGCTCACCGCGCGGACCGGAAAGACAGACTGGGGAGACGACGCGCACCGGGCGCATTGGGCGCAGATTGATCCGCGCCGCGTGCCGGTGTCGATCTACGAAGTCCACCCCGGCTCTTGGCAGCGCGATGCCAATGATTGGTTCTTGCCATGGGATGAGATGGCCGAACGCCTGATCCCCTACGCAATCGACATGGGCTTTACTCATATCGAGTTCATGCCGGTGTCAGAGCATCCCTATGACCCGTCCTGGGGTTATCAGACGACGGGCCTTTATGCACCGTCCGCCCGCTTTGGCGATCCGGCAGGCTTTGCGCGTTTCGTGGATGGCGCACACCGGGCCGGTCTGTCCGTCCTGATTGATTGGGTGCCCGCCCACTTCCCGACAGACGATCATGGCCTCGCCCATTTCGACGGCACAGCGCTGTACGAACATGCCGACCCAAAACTCGGTTTCCACCCGGATTGGAACACCGCGATCTACAATTTCGGGCGGCGCGAGGTGGCGTCCTTCCTCGTCAACAATGCCCTGTTCTGGGCTGAGCACTATCATGTCGATGGGCTGCGCGTGGATGCCGTCGCCTCGATGCTCTACCGCGATTACAGCCGCGAGGCAGGCGAATGGATACCCAATAGCGAAGGCGGGCGCGAGAATTGGGAGGCGGCCGAATTCCTCCGCGCGATGAACCGTGCGCTTTATGCCGCCGCCCCCGGGATCATGACAGTGGCCGAAGAAAGCACGGCCTGGCCGGGCGTCACTTTGCCCGCACATGAGGGCGAAGCGCGGACCAATCTGGGCTTTGGCTTCAAATGGAACATGGGCTTCATGCACGACACGCTGAAGTATATGGCGCGCGACCCGGTGCACCGGATGCACCATCATGATGAGATCACCTTCGGGCTGATGTACGCGTTCACCGAAAATTTCGTCCTGCCGCTGAGCCATGATGAGGTCGTCCACGGCAAGGGCAGTCTGCTCAACAAAATGAGCGGGGATGACTGGCAGAAATTTGCCAATCTGCGCGCCTATTACGGCTTGATGTGGGGCTATCCCGGTAAGAAACTGCTCTTCATGGGGCAGGAATTCGCCCAGCGCCGGGAATGGAGCGAGGACCGCGCACTCGACTGGGATCTGCTTGAGGCGCGGGCGCATGAAGGTGTCCGCGCGCTCGTGCGTGATCTCAACCGGGCCTATGCGGCACACCCCGCGCTCCACGCCCGCGATTGCGAGGCGGACGGGTTTGAGTGGCTTGTCGTCAATGACGCCGCTGCCTCTGTCTTTGCATGGCTGCGCAAAGCGCCGGGCGAGCCGCCCGTGGCCATTGTGGCGAATATGACGCCGCTGCCACACGGCCATTATCGCCTACCACTGCCGCATGACGGGCTGTGGCGGGAGATCATCAACACCGATGCTGCCGTCTATGGCGGGACGGGCCAGGGCAATATGGGTACGGTCGAGGCGCGGGAAGGCGGGGCGCATGTCATCCTGCCGCCGCTGGCCACGATTATGCTGGAATTCATGGGATAAAAGCGGGGTGGGAGAGCGCGGAATGGATGCAAAAAGACAATCACCTCTGGCGCGTGATGCCATGGCCTATGTGCTGGCGGGCGGACGCGGCAGCCGCCTGATGGAACTGACCGACCGGCGCGCCAAGCCTGCGGTCTATTTCGGCGGGATGAGCCGTATCATCGACTTTGCGCTGTCCAACGCGATCAATTCCGGCATCCGTCGCATCGGTGTCGCCACGCAGTACAAAGCGCATTCGCTGATCCGCCACATGCAGCGCGCCTGGAACTTCATGCGTCCGGAGCGTAACGAAAGCTTCGACATCCTGCCCGCCTCGCAGCGCATTGATGAGATGCACTGGTATGAAGGCACAGCGGATGCCGTCTTCCAGAACATCGACATCATCGAAAGCTACGCGCCCAAATATATGGTCATCCTTGCGGGCGACCACATCTACAAAATGGATTATGAATTGATGTTGCAGCAGCACGTCAATTCCGGCGCGGACGTGACGGTCGGCTGCATGGTTGTACCCCGCAAGGAGGCCAGCGGCTTTGGCGTGATGGCGGTCGACGACAACAGCGTCATCACCGACTTTGTGGAAAAGCCGAAGGACCCGCCTGCCATGCCGGGCAACCCGTCCATGTCGCTCGCCTCCATGGGCATCTACGTCTTCGAAACGCAATTCCTGTTCGAGGAACTCCGCCGCGATGCCGAGACGCCGGACTCGAAACGCGATTTCGGTGGCGACATCATTCCCTACATCGTCAAGCACGGCAAAGCCGTTGCCCATAAATTCACCGACAGCTGCATCCGCGCCGCCGAGGAAATCGAGGAGTATTGGCGCGATGTCGGCACGCTCGACGCTTATTTTGAGGCCAATCTGGACCTCACCGACGTTGTCCCCAAACTCAACATGTATGACCGCGACTGGCGCATCTGGACGGATCAGGTCGTCGCGGCGCCTGCCAAATTCGTCCATGATGAAGAAGGGCGGCGGGGCCATGCCATCTCCTCGCTGATCAGTCAGGACTGCATCGTCTCCGGCGCGATGGCGCATCGCAGCCTGTTGTTCACCGGCGTCAAAATGGGGTCCTTCTCCAGCGTGAGCGAGGGCGTCATCCTGCCCTACTCGAACATCGGACGCGGCGCGCGCCTGAGCCGGGTGATCATCGATTCCGGCGTCCGCATTCCGGAAAACCTTGTCGTCGGCGAAGACCCGATCTTGGATGCCAAGCGCTTCCGCCGCACCGAGGGTGGCGTATGCCTTATCACCAAACCGATGATTGATAAGCTGATCGCATGAGTCTGCACGTCCTGTCTGTGGCGTCAGAGGCGGTGCCGCTCGTCAAAACCGGTGGCCTTGCCGATGTCGTGGGGGCCTTGCCCGCAGCGCTCGCGGCACAGGCGGTGAAGGTAACGACGCTGCTGCCCGGCTATCCGGCGGTCATCGCTGCGGCGAAGCGCGCCAAGGCGATCCACAGTTTCGAAAACCTGTTGGGCGAGCCCGGCCGGTTGCTGTCTGCCAAATTGAACGGCCACCCGCTCCTGATCCTCGATGCGCCCGCCTATTTCGCGCGCGACGGCGGACCTTATGGCGACCCATCGGGCAAGGACTGGCCCGACAATTGGCGGCGCTTTGCCGCGTTTGGGCGCGCAGCGGCTGACATCGCCTCGGGCCAAGTCAAAGGGCAGGCGTTCGACCTGATCCACGCGCATGACTGGCAGGCCGGCATGGCGCTCGCCTATCTGCGCTTTGCATCCCCCAAGGGCGCGGTGATCCCGCCTTCGGTCATGACGATCCACAATATGGCGTTTCAGGGATTTTTCCCGGCCAGCGTCTTTGCAAAGCTTGGCCTGCCCAAAAAGGCGTGGGCGCTCGACGGCGTGGAGAGCTATGGCGGCGTCGGCTTCCTCAAGGCAGGGTTGGAAGCGGCCAGCGCCATCACCACCGTCAGCCCGACCTATGCGCGCGAAATACGCGAGGCGGAGTTTGGCATGGGGCTGGAAGGGCTGATCCAGAGCCGCGAGGGACGCGTGCGCGGGATCGTCAACGGCATCGACACCGTCGACTGGAACCCGGCGACCGACCCACAGATCGCACAAACCTATACCCCCAAAACACTGGCAAAGCGGTCTGCGAATAAGCGCGCGCTTGAGGCGGAGTTCGGCCTCGATAAGGACGACGGGCCGCTCTTCATCGTCATCAGCCGCCTGACCTGGCAAAAGGGCATGGACGTTCTGGTGGAGACGATCGACCATCTGGTCGGCATTGGCGGACGCTTGGCGCTCCTCGGTAGCGGCGACGCGACCATTGCCGAGGCGTTGCACCATGCCGCCACGCGCCATCCCGGAAAGGTCGGCATACGCATCGGTTATGATGAGGCATTGTCGCACCGGATGCAGGCCGGCGGCGACGCGATCCTCGTGCCCAGCCGGTTTGAACCCTGCGGCCTTACCCAGTTGTACGGGTTGGCTTATGGCTGCGTGCCTGTCGTCGCGCGGACCGGCGGGCTGGCGGATACCATCATCGATGCCAATCTTGCCGCCCTTGAGGCGGACGCCGCGACCGGCATCCAATTCACCGGCGTCACCTATGCCCCGCTCGCCGACGCCATTTCCCGCGCCGTTCACCTGTATCAGGACCGCAACCTCTGGACCGCGATGCAGCGCAACGGCATGAACGCAGACTTTAGCTGGGCCCGCAGCGGGGCGGCCTATGCCGATCTCTACAAGGACCTGACAGCGACGTGATGACGATCCAGACCCACGCGACCACCCCTTTTGATGGACAAAAGCCCGGCACATCCGGCCTGCGCAAGAAGGTGCGTGTTTTCGCGCAACCGGGCTATGCGGAAAACTTCATCCAATCGGTGTTCGATGTCGTCCCGCGTCCCGAAGGCGCGACACTGGTGCTGGGCGGCGACGGGCGTTTTTACAACCGGACGGTCATTCAACAGGCTATCCGGATGGCGGCGGCCAATGGCTATGCGCGTGTGCTGGTGGGCCAAGGTGGCATCCTGTCCACGCCTGCGGCCAGCCATGTCATCCGCAAATATGGCGCGAGCGGCGGGCTGATCCTGTCGGCCAGCCACAACCCCGGCGGGCCGGACGAAGACTTTGGCATCAAGTACAACATCGCCAATGGCGGGCCCGCGCCCGAAGGCGTGACCGAGGCGATCTATGCGCGCACGACCAGCATCGACCGCTGGCTGGATGTCGATGCGCCCGATGTTGATCTGGATGTCATTGGCGAAACGCAGATCGGCGAGCTCACCGTGGCGGTGATCGACCCTGTCGCCGATTATGCGGCGCTTATGGAAAGCCTGTTCGATTTCGACGCGATCCGCGCCGCCGTTCAATCGGGCTACACCATGGCGTTCGATGCGATGCACGCCGTCACCGGACCCTATGCCACCGAGATCTTGGAACGACGTCTGGGCTTTGCCCTGGGCACCGTCCGCAACGGCGTGCCGCTGGAGGATTTTGGCGGACATCACCCCGACCCCAATCTGGTCCACGCCAAAGCGTTGTACGACCTGATGATGTCGGCAGACGCGCCCGATTTCGGTGCGGCATCCGACGGTGATGGTGACCGCAACCTCATCATCGGGCGGGGCTGCTTCGTGACCCCATCGGACTCGCTGGCCATGCTGGCAGCGAACGCGCATCTGGCGCCCGGTTACGCTGCGGGCCTTAAAGGCATTGCCCGCTCCATGCCGACCAGTGCCGCCGCCGACCGGGTGGCCGAGGCGCTCGGCATTCCGGCTTATGAGACGCCAACCGGCTGGAAGTTCTTCGGCAATCTGCTCGATGCCGGAATGGCAACCATCTGCGGCGAGGAAAGCGCGGGCACAGGCTCTGACCATGTCCGCGAGAAGGACGGTCTGTGGGCGGTGCTGCTGTGGCTCAACATTTTGGCCGTGCGCAAAATGCCGGTCGCGGACCTCTCCGCCGAACATTGGGCGCGCTTTGGGCGGAACTATTATGCCCGCCATGATTATGAGGCGCTGCCGACCGAAGCCGCCAATGCGCTGATTGACGAACTGACAGCGGCTTTGCCGAACCTGCCCGGTCGCGCCTTTGGTCCGTTGGTCGTCGAGATGGCCGACAGCTTTTCTTATGCCGATCCGGTCGACGGCTCGGTCAGCCGCAATCAGGGACTACGGATTTTGTTCGTCGGCGGCTCACGCGTCGTCTTCCGCCTCTCGGGCACGGGCACCGAAGGCGCGACGTTGCGCGTCTATCTGGAACGCTATGAACCGGTCGGCGGGCGTCTGGCCGAAGCCACGCCCGACATGCTGGCCGAACTGATCGTAGCGGCAGACGCGATTGCGGGCATCACACGCCACACCGGTCGCACCGCACCTGATGTGGTGACGTGACGCAAGAGTACGGCGCGACGGTTTCCGGCGGACGCACCTTCTTTCGCGTCCGCGCGCCAAGGGCCGAGGCGTTATGGCTGTGTCTGTTTGAAGGCGACTCCGAGCAACGTCTGGCCATGGTCCGCGATGGCGAGGATTGGGTTTTTGAGACGGCAGACGATCTCACCGGATCGCTTTACGGCTATCGCGCTGACGGGGCATGGTCGCCAGAACAGGGCCTTTGGTTTGGCGTCTCCAAGCTGTTGGTGGACCCCTATGCCGTCACGCTCGACCGGCGCTTTGTGCAACATCCGGACCTTGCCCGCTTTGGCGTGGACACAGCACCTATCGTGCCGCGTGCCCTCGTTCCGGAACCGCTTCCCGCAGTCGAACTGGTGCCGCCCCTTTTTGCACCCGGCGACCTGATCTACGAAATCAATGTGCGCGGCTTCACGGTGTTGCATCCCGATGTGCCAGCAGCCCTGCGCGGCACGATCGCCGCCCTCGCCCATCCGAGTGTGATCGCGCATTTGAAGAAACTCCATGTCGGCGCGGTGGAGCTGATGCCCATTGTCGCCTGGATCGATGAGCGACATTTGCCACCGCTCAGCCTCTCCAATGCCTGGGGCTATAATCCTGTGGCCATGATGGCGCTCGACCCCGGCCTGTGCCCCGGCGGGGTGGACGAATTGCGGCGCACGGTCGCCGTACTTCATGCCGCAGGGATTGGCGTGATCCTTGATCTTGTCTTCAACCATACAGGCGAAAGCGATGTGCATGGCGGCGTGCTCTCCCTTCGCGGGCTGGACAATTACGCCTATGCCCATGCGCCGGACGGAACGCTGATCAACGACACCGGCTGCGGCAACACGCTCGACTTCGCCAACCCTTATGTTCGCCGCCTGACGCGCGACGCCTTGAGGCATTTCGTGAAGAGCTGCGGCATCGACGGCTTCCGCTTTGACTTGGCGACTATCCTTGCACGCGGCCCGGCCTTTGCCAGCGACGCGCCGATCTTTGGCGAGATAGCTGCCGACCGGATCCTCGCCGACCGCGTGATGATTGCTGAGCCTTGGGATTGCGGACCCGGTGGCTATCAGCTTGGGGCCTTTCCTAAGGACTGGCTCGAATGGAATGACCGGTTCCGCGATGACGTCCGCCGCTTCTGGCGGGGCGATGGCGGCATCGGAGACGTCGTCACGCGGATCGCCGGGTCGTCCGATCTATTTGGCCCCGGCACCCGCACCGTCAATTTTCTTGCCGCGCATGATGGCTTCACGCTTGCCGATACGGTGTCTTATACCGCGCGTCACAATGAAGCGAATGGCGAGGACAATCGCGACGGCCATTCTGAAAGTTTCAGCTGGAATTGCGGTGTCGAAGGCCCGGCCGATGACCCCGCTATCCGCGCCCGACGCGACGCCGATGTCCGTGCGATGTTGGCCACACTCTTCGCCTCGACCGGAACCATCCTGCTGACGGCAGGCGACGAATTCGGGCGCAGCCAGTTGGGCAACAACAATGCCTATGCGCAGGACAACGCGATTGGCTGGGTCGACTGGGAACGACGCGACGTAGCACTTGAAAATTACGTGGCAGACCTCGCGGCGAGACGATCCGCCCAACAGGCGCGCTTCTTTGCCTTCCCACAGGATGGCGACTGGCAGGACGCCGAGGGCCATCCGATGACTGCTGCCCAATGGGAAAATTCCGCGACCGCCACCGTGCGCTATTGCGGGCCAGATTTTGCCCTGTCCCTCTCCCGCGACGACCGAACGGTCGCGTGGGACGTCAAAAGCTAAGTGACCTGGACACTACCGCTTTGCAGGCCCAGCCCTGCCACCAGCCGTTGCAGGCGACGGCGCAGCGTCGGTTCATCGAGTGCGGCATGGGCAGACCCCAGATGAAGCGTCAGCGCACCGCCTGAAATTTCGGGTCGGCTTGACGCCAAAATCTCGGCAGACCCCCCGGCCAGACGATCCGCAACGCGGATGGCGAGGCCCCAATTGCGGCCTGTTTCAAGTTGCAAGCCATCGGCCAACGGCTTCAGTCCGGAGGGCACATCGAGGTCACCGCCAAGCCCAACGTGCAGCGCCATCGCCATCATCGCGCGTTCGGCCGCTGTAATGCCAATCCAATTGCCGTGCAGCGCCATTTCTTCACCCGTCAGCGCGCGGAAACCCGGCGTGCTGGACCAGCCAACGCCTGCAATCTGACAGACGGCGCGGCGCAACCGGCCCAGCGATTCCGCCTCTTTGTCGAACAACTGGTCCAGCCAATGCGCCATGGCATCGCCAAAGCCCGGTGGCTGTTGATGGTCTGCCGTTGCAAAGGCAACCCCTTCGGTCAGCGGATCAAGCGCCTTTTCGGCCGGGGACAGCGCATCGAACATCAGCCCTTCGCGCAGGCCATAAGGGCAGATCACGAAGGTCGAGGGTTTCAGCAGCGCTGCCAGCACATTCAAAAGCTGGGCCGTCGCATGCAGCATCGGCACGCGCGAACTCGGCATTTCACGAATCGACTTGAGCGCCGCTGTCGTCATGCCGCTGATCGTCTCTGCCAGCAGCGGCGCATCGCCGGTGGCAATCCGGTATCGCGCCAGAACCGGCAAGGGGTAGCGATGCATGTGCATATGTACGCGGGCGAGCGCGCGCCAGGGGCCGCCAACGAGATAGAGCGGTCGGCCTTCACTTTGCGTCAGCCAATTGATCGGCTTCATGCCCTTGCGCAGCGTCGCTTCGAGCGCACCACCCCCCTCCTCGGTCAGGGCTCTGGCCCGGATTGCGCCGATGGGGATCGACCCGGTCTGCGTCACATGACGTTGTTCTAGCCGCGACAGATCGAGACTGCCGCCACCCAGATCCGCCATCACACCATCGGCATTGGGAATGGCCGAAAGCACGCCACAACCGGAGATGCGCGCTTCTTCCTCGCCTGACAGGAGTTCGACCGGCAGGCCAAGGGCCTTGACGGCTTCCAAGAACGCAGCGCCATTTTCCGCATCGCGCACGGCCGCTGTTGCCACGACGCGCAGCCAGCTGACGTCCCAAGCCTTTGCGACAAGGGCGAAGCGGGCCAGCCCGCGCAGGGCCATGTCGCTGGCAACCTTGTCCAGCCGTCCGTCGCGGACGACGCCTCCGCCAAGGCCTGCTGCCAGCTTTTCGTTGTAGAGCACGATGGGCGCCCTTGGCGCACCACCAAAGACCACCAACCGAACCGAGTTGGAGCCTATATCAATGACAGCTTTGCGTTGAGTCCCATTCACCGCTTGCCGTTTAAGACCAGTTTTGGAACCGCGCCACTCCCAAGCGATGCCCCTCGGCCTGAAAGCGAGGGATTTGTCATAAAATAACGATGCAAGTTAAAGGGTTCATCGCCGGGGATGGCCCGTTCGTAGCTGCCGTCCGGCTTTAGATACCAGCTTTGCTCCGTGTCGATGAGATTGGCGACCATCACCTGATCGAGGATCTGATCATGAACGGTCGCGTTGCGGACGGGCAGCGCATATTCAACGCGGCGGTCAAAATTGCGCGGCATCCAGTCTGCCGAGGAGATGAAGACCTCCGCCTTGTTGTTCGGCAGTGCACTGCCATTGCCGAACGCCCAGATGCGGCTGTGTTCCAGAAAACGTCCGATGATCGACTTCACCTGAATGTTTTCCGAAAGACCGGGCACCCCCGGACGCAGGCAACACACGCCCCGGATGATGAGTTCAATGCGAACACCGGCGGCACTGGCTTCATAGAGCTTATTGATCACGAACCGGTCGGCCAGCGAATTCATCTTTGCCCAGACAGCACCAGCCTTGCCCGCGCGCACATTGGCGATTTCGCGGTCGATCAACGCCAACAGCTTTTCGCGCAAATGCCGGGGGCTGATGGTGATGTATTTGAGCTCCGGCGGCTCAACATATCCGGTGATGTAGTTGAACACCTGTGCCGCATCCCGGCCCAGTGCGGGGTCTGCGGTGAAGTAGCTGATGTCGGTGTAGATGCGCGCCGTTACCGGGTGGTAATTGCCCGTACCGAAGTGGCAATAGGTGCGGAAATTTTTGCCTTCGCGGCGGACCACCATCGAAATCTTGGCGTGGGTTTTCCAGTCAATGAAGCCGTAGACGACCTGCACGCCCGAACGCTCCAGCTGCGACGCCCATTGCAGGTTCTGCTCTTCATCAAAGCGTGCCTTCAACTCGACAACGGCGGTCACGGATTTGCCCGCTTCGGCGGCATCGCACAAAGCACGCACAATCGCGGACTGCTTACCCGCGCGGTAGAGCGTCTGCTTGATCGCCACGACATTGGGGTCCGCGGCCGCCTGGCTCAAGAAAGCAAGGACGACATCAAACGCCTCATAGGGGTGGTGGACAACAATGTCCTTCTGGCGGATGGCGGCAAAACAATCCCCGTCATGCTCGCGGATGCGTTCCGGAAAGCGCGGCGAATAGGGGGTGAATTTCAAATCAGGCCGATCCTCGTCGACCAACTGGCTCAAGCCCACAATGCCAAGGATACCGTCGGTTTCGGCAATGGTGACTTCATTGCCGCCCAGTTCTTTGCGGATCAGCGATTCAAGCGCTTCAGGCATGTCATGTTCGGCTTCAAGCCGGATCACGCGACCGCGCCGCCGTCGCTTAATGGCGCTGCGGAAGAAGCGGACGAGATCTTCGGCTTCTTCTTCCAGTTCGATGTCGCTGTCGCGGATGACGCGGAACAGGCCGGAGCCGATCAGATCGAACCCGGGGAAGAGCAACCCTGCATGAAGCCGGATCATCTCCTCAATCGTGACATAGGTCGCCGTTCTGCCGGGCA
This sequence comes from uncultured Sphingomonadales bacterium, assembly GCA_903839675.1. GTDB lineage: Bacteria > Pseudomonadota > Alphaproteobacteria > Sphingomonadales > Sphingomonadaceae > Aquisediminimonas. The sequence continues at coordinate 271,451 of CAIMDB010000032.1, read as the reverse complement.
CGCGCACGAAGCGCGGCAGCGTCGCGGGGATCATGATGAGTTCGCGGATTTCCTCTTCGTCGGAGCGGCGCTCCAGATCGAAGATCATCGACATGCCAAGGTTGGGGATGAACGGAAAAGGATGCGCCGGGTCCAGCGCCTGCAATGTCAGGATCGGGAAAATCTCTTCCCGAAAATAGGTTTCCAGCCCCGCCCGGTCGCCCTCTGCGACATCAGCGCCTGCGACCACACGAATGCCCTGCGATGCCATTTCGGTGCGCAACTGCCGCCACAGAACCTGCTGATCCGCCATCAGCTCGTCCGCTTCTTTGCCGATCAGTTCCAGCTGTTGGGCCGGAATAAGGCCGTCAATCGACACTTCTTCAATGCCGCGCATCTGCTGACCGCGCAGGCCCGCCACACGGACCATGAAGAATTCATCAAGGTTTCCGCCGGAGATGGACAGAAAGCGCAGCCGTTCCAGCAAGGGGTGGTTGGGGTTCTGCGCTTCTTCCAGCACGCGCCGGTTGAACTTCAACCAGCTGACTTCCCGGTTGAAATAGCGGGACGTCGCGTCCGGCGTTTCAACGGCCTTGGGTGTCGATGTTTCTGTGCTCGCGGTCATAAAGTGCCAAACTGTTAAAGAAGCACGATAGCACTAATGACGCTTTATGAAAGTTTTCCGACACGAAACGGAATCTTCTGCCCGGCGGCGTGCCTGTCAAAGGCGGCGGCCACGTTGCGGGCATAAGGGCGACCCTGATCGGTGATCGACAGCACATCGCCCGCCCGTTCCACAAGGCCAAGAGACACGAAATGCGTCAACATGTCCTCTAACTGCGGATCCACCAGATCGCTATCGACCCGCGCCTTTAGCTGGCAGAGCAACTGCTCAATCAAGACGCCACGCCTTTGGTCTTCCAGCGCCAGTCGCACGCCCCGCGCCCCAGCCAGTCGGCCATCGCTTATGCAATCCCGATAGGTGCCGGGGTTCTTCTCATTCTGGATGATCGCCCCCGGAAACAGACTGATGGCGCTGGCGCCCAAACCAATGAGGACATCGGACTGATCTTCGGTGAAACCCTGAAAATTGCGCCGGACCTGACCCTTGCTGGCCGCCATCGCCAGAGGATCTCCCGGCAAGGCGAAGTGATCAAAGCCAATGGGGACATAACCTTCCGCCACAAGCCGATCATAACCATGCGCTGCCTGTGCAAAGCGCTGTTCGGCATTGGGTAAGGCCGATACGTCGATCCGCCGCTGGCGCGGAAACATCTGCGGCACATGGGCATAGCCGAACAGCGCAATGCGGCTGGGCCGCATCCGGACCACCTCGTCCAGCGTCGCATCCAGCTTTTCGATGGTCTGAAATGGCAGCCCGTACATGAGATCAAAATTGACCGCCGTGATGCCGCGGGCACGCAGGGACGCCATGCAGGTGTCAATCATATCGACCGGCTGGATGCGGCCAATCGCAGCCTGAATGTCGGGATCAAAACTCTGGACGCCAAAGCTGACGCGCGTGACCTGCGCGATAGACAGCGTCATCGCCCATTCGCGGGTGAAGGCGCGCGGATCGATCTCCACCGAGATATCGGGTGTTGCCCCGGCCCCGAAGATGGTCACCAGCCGATCAACAATACGGACAAAATCAATCGGTGCGAGTGCATTGGGGCTGCCACCGCCAAAGGCAATACGACGCAGCTTGCCCCGGCCACCCAGCAGCTTGGCGACCAGCGAGATTTCGGCTTCTAGCGCCGCCAGATAAGCGGTTAGGCGCTGAGTCCTGCCGGCGGCACCTGTGTTGCAGCCGCAGTACCAGCAGATTTGCTGGCAATAGGGAATGTGGAGATAGAGCGAGAGCGGCGTCCCTGCCGCCACAGCGTTCAACGCCCGCTGCTGATCGTCCACCCCGACATCGCCCCGAAACGCGGTTGCAGGCGGATAGCTCGTATAGCGCGGAACGGGCCGTTCAATCAGCTCGGGAAGGTAAGGCCACATGGTCGAGGGTCTAAGTTTTCCGCCGCAAACCAGCTTTGACTTCGATCAATCAAATTCTTGTCCTCCATCAATGACCCCGATTGGCCGGGCTGACAGTTAGAGGGGGTACCAACAACAACCATGAAGGTAGCAGACATGAAATCGGTCTTGCTCCACGTTTTCGAGGATGAAGAACTTGATAGCCGCCTGTCGGTCGCGCTGGACGTGTGCCGCGCGCATGATGCGCATCTGACCTGCGCTTATGTGACACCCTATGCCTCTTATGTCGGGCTGGACCCGATGGGTGGCGTCTTCACGAGCGGCGCTTTGATTGACAGTCTGCGGGAAACCGAAGACCGGGTCTGCGCGAAGCTTGAAGAGCATCTCTCGCATGAAGATGTGCGCTGGGACTGGCAGTCTTATGATGGCGACCCCGCACAGACATTAGTGTCGGTCTCGTCACTCATGGACCTTGTGGTCCTCAGCCAAGCCGGGCGTGATCGGGCAACGTCCGCGTCTCCTTTGTCGGTTGTCGATGATGTCGCGGTGAACGCCGGGTGCGCCGTTCTGGTCGTGCCCAAGGGCGTCAAACAATTCGACGCCATGGCGCCGGTCGTCATCGGCTGGAATGCGTCCGAACAGTCCGCGCGCGCCATTCGGGAAACAGTGCCGGCCCTCAAACTGGCCGCATCCGTGACGCTCGTTTCGGTCAGCGAAGAGGGGGAGGAATTTCCTTCCACCGACGCCAGTGCCTATCTCTCGCGCCACGGCATCACGTCTGATCTGCGGACCTTTACCGATGCCGACGGCGCACCCGACATACTCATCATGGAGGTCGCAAAAGAGGTTGGCGCGGGCGCCATCCTGATCGGTGCCTATGGCCATTCCCGCCTGCGTGAGACGCTGCTGGGCGGCGTGACGCGGCGGCTGTCGACCCAGTCCGACATTCCGGTGCTGCTGAGTCGCTGAACCGGGCCATCCATTCACTGCTCATCAAAAGGAGAAAACCAATGAGCATCCAAAAGGGGAAACTTCTGCTGGCCACCGTCCTCGCCAGCGCACTTGCGACACCGGCTTTGGCAGCGGCGGGAGACACCTATGTCCGTGTTCGCGGGATCATGGTGGCCCCCAATGAAAAGTCCGGCGGCATCCTGCCGGGGCTTCCAGCCGAAACCGTGTCGGTCAACAATTCGGTCATGCCCGAAGTCGACATCACTCATATGGTGTCAGACACTATCGGGTTTGAGCTGATCGCGGCGACCACCAAGCACACCGCCAGCGGCGTGACGGGTGTGACCGGCGGCATCGGCAAGCTCGCCTCCACTTGGGTGCTGCCGCCGACGCTGACGGCGCAATATCACTTCGCGCCCGACGCCAAAGTCCGGCCCTATGTTGGCGCAGGCGTTAACTACACCCTCTTCTATTCGGAAAAAGCCTCCAGCGCGTTTGTCGCGGCCGTCGGCCCGACCAACGTGAAGATGAAAAGCAGCTTTGGCTGGGCCGGACAGGCCGGTGTGGACATCGACCTGAACGACCGGATGTTCCTGAACTTCGACGTGAAATATCTCGACATTAAGACGACAGCGACGCTCGCGACGACGGCGCTCGGCACGCAGGCGGTCAAGATCAAGCTGAATCCGTTCGTCTTTGGCGTCGGGGTCGGGTTCCGCCTCTAACACCCTCTTTCAAGAGCTCCTCCCCTGCGGGGCCGACCTCTGGTTGGCCCCGCCTTTTTATGTGCGCAGTCCTCAGCAGCAGCTGTCGTTCAGTTGGTTCGCTTTCTTGCGCCGGTCAGACCCCGCATGGCAGCCCTTGCGGCAGCACTCATGATCATCGGTGGGCATGGGGCCGCCCATCCCTTTGGGCAGCGTGATCTGGGTCGTGCCGCCGTTGCACATCGGGGCATTGATCACACGGGCCTGCGCCATGGGAACGGGCAACATGATCGCCAAGGCAAAGATTGGAGTGACAGCGCGCAACACGGTCATGGCTGCGGCCCTTCCTCTTCCTCATCGATGAGGATGCGCAGGCCCGCCCCGTCCAGATCCTCGAACTGACCGCTCTTCAACGACCAGAAAAAGGCAAAGAGCCCCAGCAGCCCAAGGCCCAAGGCAATAGGGATCAGAAGCAAGATGCCCGTCATTTGGCAGACCCTTTGAGCCGCAGGGCATTGGCAACGACAATGAGCGAGGAGCCAGACATGGCCGCTGCCGCAATCAGCGGTGTGACGAGCCCTGCAATCGCCAGCGGCACCGCAATGGCGTTGTAACCAATGGCCAGAATGAAGTTCTGCCGGACAATGGCCTGCGTCGCGCGCGCGACCCGGATGCAGGTGATAACCGGTATCAGGCTGTCCCCCAGGAACACCGCGTCAGCGGCATTCTGCCCGGCGTCACTCGCCGATGCCGGCGCAAGCGAGGCATGTCCTGCAGCCAATGCTGGACCGTCGTTCAAACCGTCACCGACCATCAGCACCTTGGCACCAGCCGCCGTATGACGGGCGATGGCCTCCAGCTTGTCTTCGGGCTGCATCCCCGTTTGCGCGGTCAGGCCAAGCATGCGGGCCACCGGGGCGACCGCTGCGGCACGATCCCCGGAGATGATTGCGCTCGGGATAAGGGCGGCCCTTAACTGAGCGATGACGGTGGCCGCATCGGGGCGCAGTTTGTCTTCGAAAGTCAGAAGAACCGGCGCCCCAGCACCGGTCAATTCGACCGCCATGGCGGCTGTCGCCGCGCCATCGGTTGGTCGACCAAGCGAAACACTGTGCCCCTGCCAGACGCCTTCAACGCCGAAACCGGCAAGTTCGCGGAGGCCGCTGACGTCGGCCGCTGTGGCATGCCGTTCTTCCAGTGCGCGACGCAGCGACTGGCTGAGCGGATGGCGGCTGGCGCGGGCAAGGGCGAGCGCAATGCCCGCATCATCAGCACCGAGCGCGTCAATATTGGTCGGGTCCGGTCGACCGAGCGTCAGCGTGCCTGTCTTGTCGAACAGCGCGACATCCACCTCGGCCAGGCGTTCAAGCGCGGACCCGTCTTTCACAAGGACGCCCTTCTTCATCAGCGCGCCTGCCGCCACAATCTGCGCGGCGGGAACCGCCAAGCCCAGCGCACAGGGGCAGGTGATGATCAGCACGGCAACCGCGATCAGCAGCGATTCATGCCACCCAGCCCCGGCCATCATCCAACCGGCAAAGCTGAGTGCGGCGAGCGTATGGACGGCAGGCGCATAAAGCCGCGCCGCCCGGTCTGCGATTCGGACATAACGCGACTTGGACTGCCCGGCCTCCTCCATCATGCGCGCGATATCGGCGATGGCGGTATCTGCCCCGACCGCCGTGATCCGTACCTCCAAAGGCGCATCGACATTGAGCGTCCCTGCATGCACCATCTCATCCACGCCGAGCGTGACGGGCGCGGATTCGCCCGTCATCAGCGAGAGATCAAACCGGGATTCGCCCTTGATGATGATACCGTCCGCGGCCAGCCGCTCTCCGGTTGCGAGGATCATCGTCATGCCGCGCGCAAGGTCCTTCGCGTCCACCCAAGAGGTGCGGCCGTCCTTGTCCAGAACCAACGCGCCGGGGGCGGTATGTTTGAGCAGCGAGGCCACCCCTTCACGCGCGCGGTCGCGCATCATGCTGTCGAGGGTGCGACCGCCGAGCAGGAAGAAGAGCAGCATAACTGCGCCGTCAAAATAGGCATGGGGCCCGTGCACAATCGTTTCAAACAGGCTGAGCGCACCGGTCAGGATCACCCCGATGGAAATGGGCACATCCATGTTTGTCCGGCCATGGCGCAAGGCCATCCATGCCGACCGAAAGAAGGGGCGGCCCGAATAAGCGATGGTCGGCAGCGCAATCATGGCGGACAGCCAGTGGAATAAATCCCGCGTGCCGCCCTCTGCCCCGGACCAGACCGAGACCGACAGCAGCATGATGTTCATCGCGGCAAATCCGGCCACGGCCAGCGCCTTCAGCAGGCCCTTGCTTTCTTCGCCTGTCACCAAGGTCGTTGGGTCCAGAACCGGCTGCGCTTCAAAACCCAGCCGACCGATGGCGGCCACCAGATCGGGCACCGTCACGCCCTGATCATGGCTGATCGACACGCGCTTGGCCGTGAAATTGACACGCGCGCTATCAATGCCGGGGGTTGCTGCAAGCCCGCGTTCAATCTTCGCAATGCATCCCGCACAATGCATGCCCGGCACCGAAAACAAAGCTTCGGGCAGGTCCGCAGATGGGGCGTGGTCTTTGGTCATTGTCATAGCAGATCTTCCACCTGGCGATGCGCTTCGCCGCCACGACGGACCGTCAGATGCACGATCCAGCGGCCAGCGGGCAAAGCCTCACGGCTGGTCCAAATGCCTTCTTGGGTTTGATCAAAGCGTAGGCTGCGTTCGGGCACGCGGCCAAGTGGGTGACGGACAAGCGCTTCGACAGCCGCATTGCGCAGCGGCACCTGCCCCAAGTCCGCCGTCAGTTCCACATGGCGGCTTCCATTCAGCCGGGCCGAAACCGTCCAGCCAAGCGCCTTCTGCGCCTCTGCCTTGTCCAGCCAGCCGTTGAATTTCTGGCTGGCGACATAGCTGTTGTCGACAACGGTGCCGCCAAAGGTCGAGATGGCCGCCCGTGCCATGAAGACATTGACGGAGACGACCACGCCGAAAAAGGCGACGAGAATGCCGGTCATGTGCCAGCCGGTGAACTTGCGCCCGCTCATTCTCTGTCTCCTTCATCATCGTCCAAACCTTCGGGGCGTTCAAAGACGACCTCGTCGGAATCGCCCTTTTCATGGCCGCTCTTGGCTTTGACCGTGACCTTGAACTCGCTGTGCTCGTCGCCCTTGGCAGGCGCCGCCACGAACAGCCGGACCTTGCGGATGCTGTCCGGCGCCACGCGCAGATCGACGCTGCTACGTCCTTCAACGCGGTCGGTATCCGCGGTCCACACGACAGCGCCCGGCAAGCCGGTGACGACCAGCTCGACGTCCCTCGGCCGCGTTTCCATATTGCGGACCTTGACCATGTAGTTGTTGCGGATCGACCCGTCTGACAGTTGGACGAACACCGGGTTGCGATCATGCTGGACATTGAGATCCAGCCGGGTGCGTTGGCCAAGCGCAAAGAGCATGGCGACCCCGATTGATGTCCAGATGCCAAGATAGATGAGGGTCCGGGGCCGGAAGATTGTTTTGAGCAAAGGCGCGCTCTGGCCGCCTGCCTTTTCAATGTCGGCATCGTCGAGCGTGCAATAATCGATGAGGCCGCGTGGCTTGCCGATCTGCGCCATGACGGTGTCGCAGGCGTCGATGCACAGGGCGCAGGTAATGCAGCCGATCTGTGGCCCTTCTCGAATATCGATGCCGGTGGGGCAGACCGAGACGCATTGGAGACAATCAATGCAGTCACCCGTCTTGAGCGCCGCGCCTTCGTCTGCCGCCTTTTTCAAACCATGCGTGCGGGGCTCCCCGCGCCAATCCTTATAGGTGACGAGCAGCGATTTCTCATCAAGCATGGCCGTCTGGATGCGTGGCCAGGGGCACATATAGATGCACACCTGTTCCCGCATGAAGCCGCCGAAGATGAAGGTCGTCGCGGTCAGCACGCCGACGGTGGAATAGGCGATGGCGGGCGCCTGCCCCGTCAAGAAATCCCGCGCAAGCGTCGGCGCATCAGCGAAGTAGAAAATCCACGCGCCGCCCGTCGCCACAGCGATCACGAGCCAGATGGACCATTTGGACAAGCGCCGGACGATCTTGGTCGGCCCCCATGGCGCCTTATCGAGGCGGAGCTGGGCGTTGCGGTCTCCATCAATCCAGCGCTCGACATGCTGGAACAGGTCGGTCCACACCGTCTGCGGACAGGCATAGCCGCACCAGGCTCGGCCGACCGCCGAGGTCACGAGGAACAGCCCGATACCCGCCATGACGAGCAGACCGGCCACATAGTAAAATTCATGCGGCCAAATCTCGATCGAGAACATGTAGAACCGCCGGTGCGCCATATCGACAAGGACCGCCTGATCCGGCGCATAGGGGCCGCGATCCCACCGCAGCCAAGGCGTGACGTAATAGATCGCCAAGGTGACGAGCATGATCGCCCATTTCAGGCGTCGGAAAGTGCCATCCACCGCTTTGGGGTAAACAGCCTTGCGCTTTTCGTAGAGGTACGGCGCGTCTTCTACCGGGCTATTTGGTTGGGACATTGGACACTGCGACCTCCTGCGGTGCCGGGTTCGCCTCGCCTCCGCCCAGCGAATGGACATAGGCGGCGAGCATTTTGATCGTGGTCGCGTCGAGCTTTTGGCCCCAACGCGGCATGACGCCCTGTCGGCTCATCTTGATGGTCTGCGTCAGTGTGGCGGCGTCACCACCGTAGAGCCAGATGCCGTCAGTCAGGTTCGGGGCACCGACGTTGCGCAGCCCCTTGCCCGCCGGTCCGTGACACAGCGCACAGTTGGTGGCGAACAGCGCCGCCCCCTGCTGCGCCAACCCATCGGCTTTACGCTGGCCGGAGATTGTGCGGACATGCGCCACCACTGCCGCAATCTCCGCCGGGGTCAGAACACCGTCAAAGGCCGGCATTTGCGAGACGCGGGTTGCAGGATGGTCCGGGTTCCGGATGCCGTGCGTCAGGGTATAGTCCAGCGCCTTCATATCGCCGCCCCACAGCCAGTCATCATCGTTGAGGTTTGGATACCCGATGGACCCGGCGGCACCCGACCCATGGCATTGCACGCAATTGACCTTAAACGCTGCCTTGCCGCCTTCAACAGCCGCACTCATCAGGTTCGGCTTGGTTGGCAACGCTTCAATGGGTGTCGCCGCAATCGCTGCCAGCAACGGCGCGCGCTTGGCCGTTTGCGCTCTTACTTCTGCTTCAAACTGCCCGCGGCTCGTCCATCCGGTCACCCCTGTTGTGGCACGGCTGATCATCGGCCAAGCCGGGTACATGATCGTGTAGCCGATGGCCCAGATGATGCAGGCGTAAAAGGTCAGCAGCCACCAGCGCGGCAGCGGGGTGTTGAGCTCCTCAATCCCGTCCCACTCATGGCCGACAAATTCGGTGCCGGTGGGCGTGTCGACGCGAGGGCCAAAGTCTTTGTCATTTTTAGCCATTGTCATCTTCCTTGAAGATCGAGTTGGCAGCGTCTGAACTGAGGTCCTTTGACCCCGGCCGGAAGGCCCAGCCAACGAAGGTCAGGAACGACACCGTCATGAGGACGAGGCCCCAGCTGTCTGCAAAATGCCGAAGGGCGTCGTAGGTCACTTTGCCGTCTCCCCGGCCTGCTCCTGAGCTTCAGCAGCCTTGAAATCGACGAGCGTGCCGATCATCTGCAGATAGGCGATCAGCGCGTCCAGCTCGGTCAGGCGCGCAGGGTTGCCGTCATAATCGCGGATCTGTGCTTTCGGATATCGCTTGGCGAAGTCCCCCGCATCGGCATCCGGATCCGCTTGCGCGGCGAGATCAACATTGGCCTGCGCAATGTCCTTGTTGGTGTAGGGGACACCCACGGCGATGAGCGTCTTGAGATGCGCGGTCATGTCGCCGGCCTTCAGGTCCTTTTCGGCCAAGAAGGGATATTGCGGCATCACCGATTCCGGCACGACCGATTGCGGGTTCTTTAGATGCTGGCGGTGCCATTCATCCGAGTAACGCCCGCCGACCCGCGCCAGATCTGGCCCGGTCCGTTTTGACCCCCATTGGAACGGATGGTCGTACATCGACTCGGCCGCCAGGCTGTAATGACCGTACCGTTCCACCTCATCGCGGAACGGGCGGATCATCTGGCTGTGGCAGACATAGCAGCCTTCGCGGATATAGATGTTCCGACCGGCCAGCTCGAGCGGCGTGTAGGGGCGAACGCCCTTCACCTTTTCGATGGTGGAGTCGATCCAGAAGAGCGGCGCGATTTCCACGATGCCGCCGATGGTGACGGTCAGCAGGGCGAGGAGACCGAGCAGGCCGACATTGCGTTCCAGCGTGCCGTGGTTGAGTGCCTTGAATGCCATGTTCTTGAACTCCTTATTCGGCGGGCACGGCGACCGCGGGACGGTCGGCAACCGGGTCGTGGAGGGTTTCGGTCATCGGCTTTTCAGCGCGGATTTTGCCGGCCAGCGTCATCCAGACATTGAAGACCATCACACAGGCTCCGGTCAGGTACAGGGCACCGCCTGCCGCACGGATGAGATACATTGGGAACTTGGCCGCGACGGTTTCGCTAAAGGCGTAAACGAGGTAGCCGTCCGCCCCATATTCGCGCCACATCAGGCCTTCCATGATGCCCGTGACCCACATGGACGAGGCGTAGAAAACGATGCCAATCGTCGCGAGCCAGAAGTGCCAGTTGATCATCCGCAGCGAATACATGCGCGGCCGGTTCCACAGGCGCGGGAACATGTAATAGAGCGACGCAAAGGTGATCATCCCGTTCCAGCCGAGCGCGCCGGAATGCACATGACCAATCGTCCAGTCGGTATAGTGCGACAGGCTGTTAACAGCCTTGATCGACATCATCGGGCCTTCAAAGGTCGACATGCCGTAAAAGGCGAGCGCCATGACCATCATACGGATAATCGGGTCGGTGCGGATCTTGTCCCATGCGCCATTGAGCGTCATCAGGCCGTTGATCATGCCGCCCCAGCTGGGCATCCACAGCATGATCGAAAAGACCATGCCCAGCGTCTGCGCCCAATCGGGCAGGGCTGTGTAGTGGAGGTGGTGTGGCCCCGCCCAGATGTAGAGGAAGATCAGCGACCAGAAGTGGATGATCGACAACCGGTAGGAATAAACCGGCCGTTCGGCCTGTTTGGGCACGAAGTAATACATCATGCCCAGAAAGCCGGCGGTCAGGAAAAAGCCGACCGCATTATGACCATACCACCACTGCGTCAGCGCATCTTGAACCCCGGCAAAGGCGGAATAGCTTTTGGACCCAACAAGGCTGACCGGCAGCGACAAGTTGTTGACCAGATGGAGCATCGCGATGGTGATGATGAAGGACAGGAAGAACCAGTTGGCCACATAGATATGCGGCTCTTTGCGCTTCATGATCGTGCCGCCGAAGACGACAAGATAAGAGACCCAGACGACCGTCAGCCAGAGGTCGACATACCATTCAGGCTCGGCATATTCGCGGCCCTCGGTCACGCCCATCAGATAGCCGGTTGCGGCCAGAACGATGAACAACTGATAGCCCCAGAACACAAAGCGGGCGAGGCCGGGGAAGGCCAGCCGCGCGCGGCACGTCCGCTGGACGATGTAGAAACTGGTCGCGATCAGCGCATTGCCACCAAAGGCAAAGATCACCGCCGAGGTGTGCAGCGGCCGGAGGCGCCCAAAGCTCGTATATTCAAAGCCAAGGTTGAGCACAGGGAAGGCGAGCTGCAACGCGATGATCAGACCGACCAAGAAGCCTGCCATACCCCAGAACAGCGTCGCAATCGCGCCCCAGCGGATCGGATCATCATCATAAGTCGACAGCGTCTGCGCAGACGGTGTGGGAAACCGGCCGGTCGAATAATCAAAGCCGCGGTTCGAATAGAAGGCCGCGATCAATGCGGCCGCCATTACGATCCACATATGGACTGAAAAGCCGGTATCGACACCGGTGATGGCCCCAAAAAAGGCTATGAAAGCAACAAGATAATAGACCCCACCGCGCAGGATAACTTCTTCCATGGTCGTTCCCCGAGACGCCGCGCCATGCGGCATATCCCTGCGGCCCTGCCTTGCAGGACGTCAGCAGCGGGGCATTGACCTAAGTCAAAAGCCTATGCTGCGAGCGCAATGTTCTCGAGCCGACGGCGGTCTTTGATCACGACACGACGCCTATCAGGCAATGCAATCATGTCAGCCTCTTTCAGCTTGGTGAGCTGACGGCTGACGGTTTCGATCGTGAGGCCAAGGACATCGCCCATTTGTTGACGGTCCATCGGCAGATCAAATTCATTGAGAAACGGCGTGATGGCAGAACAGCTTGTGCTGCCCAACCGGTTGGAGATTTCCAAAAGCAGCGTCGCAATCCGCTCACTGGCGGTTTTGCGGCCAAGCAGCATCATCCATTGGCGCGCCCGGTCAAGCTCATCGAGCGTCCGCTCCAGCAGCTTGTGTTGCAAATCGGGATGTTCCTTGGCGAATCCATCAAACGCTGCGCGCGTAAAGACGCACACTTCGGCATCCGTCAGCGCGGTGACCCCATAAGGGCTTTCTTTGCCAAAGGGCCGGCCGATGAAGTCCGACGGGAAGACGACGCCGACAATCTGTTCACGACCGTCAGCTGTCGAGACCGACAATTTGAGCACACCCTGAATAACATTGGCAACGACGAGGGCTTCATCCCCTTCCCAAACCAAAGTCTGGCCGCGCGTCACCATCTGTTTGCGGCCAAGTTTGGCGAGGGCACCAAGCTCTTCCGGCGCGAGAGCTGAACAGATGGCCCTGTTTCTGACCAAGCATGTATCACAATTGGACATGATCTTGCGCTACAGGAAAGCGGACGCAACGCACAATTAAAAATGACGTAAATTGAGGAAACTACCTTGGGTTACTGGCAGTACGAGGACAGGTTAACCCTCAATTGACCTCGACATTTCACGCGCAATAACGCCAAAACGGCGGGAATCATCGAGGCATCCCATGACCCCTATTCATCGTTCCGTAGCGCTGGCGCTTGTTCTTGCGGCCCCTTTGTCGGCCCAGCCGTCCGGCGCGCCTTTTACCGTTGAGGAAACGGGGCGGGGCTATGCGCGCCTGCAGGATGCGGTGACCGCCATCGGCAATGGCGACGGCACCATCCGCATCGCGCCGGGCACTTATCGGGACTGCGCCGTGCAGACAGGCGGACGTATCGCTTATGCAGCCATAACTGCCGGAACGGTCATCTTTGACGGCACCTCGTGCGAAGGGAAAGGCGGCCTTGTGCTGCGCGGGGCAGCGGCGCATGTCGAAGGCATGGTTTTCCAGAATTTTCAGGTGCCGGACCGCAACGGATCCGGCATCCGACTGGAGAAGGGGAATTTGACCGTGGTCAACACGGTGTTCCGCAATTCGGAGCAGGGCATCCTCACCAATAATGATCGGGCAGCGACAATCAGCATCGACCGGTCCACCTTTTCCGGGCTTGGCGGATGCCCGGACGGGATGTGCTCGCACTCCATCTATGTGAACGACAATGCGCGGCTGATCGTCACCAGATCCCGCTTTGAACGCGGCACCGGCGGCCATTATGTGAAGAGCAGGGCTGCCCGCAACGACATTAGCGACAGCAGCTTTGACGATACGCGCGGATCAGAAACCAACTATATGATCGACCTGCCTGCCGGGTCCGTCGGGACGATTACGCACAATGAATTTGTGCAGGGCCGCAGCAAGGAAAACTACTCCGCCTTTATCGCCGTGGGCGCGGAAACCATCAACAACCCGTCCGCAGGCCTCACCATCTCCGCAAACCGCGCGTCGATTGCGCCGGGCGTGCAGCGCACATCCACCTTTGTCGCGAACTGGACGCGTGAAGCCATCCGCCTGACCGGCAATCAGCTGGGCGCTGGCCTAAAACCCTATGACGAGCGCTAGGGCCGCAGCCCTATTTGCAGGTGCTGTTGGGTCCGGCGTCCAGATCAAGACAACGTCCGTCTACTGAGTCCGCCGGAACCAGCACGCCGATCAGGCTGCCCAATGTGGGAAGGATGTCGACCGTCTCCACCGGAAGCGGCTGTTCAAACGGCGTCATGCCTTTGCGCCAAAACAGGATGGGCACACGGCGGTCATAGTCCCAAAGGCTGCCATGCGTTGCGACATAACCCCGGATGCCGGCGGGCATCGGCTGCTGCCCATTGACGAGCGCGATGTAAATGTCACCGGACCGGTCGGGCACGAAGGACGCGCGGACACGCTGCGCCAATGTCCAAAGCGCCGGGTTTCCGGTCGGGACGGGAAGGTCTGCAATCTCGGCCTTGGTGAAGACCGCGGCGATCTTGTCTCCAAACTGCTTTTCAACTTCGACTTTCAACCACGCCGCCGCTTCAATCCGCCGATTGCCGGGCACCGCAGGCGTGAACCAATAATCCCCGCCAAGTGACCGGTTTTCAACCAGAGTGCCCTGCCAGCCGAACTGCTTGGCCAGCAGGCCCGACATCGCCTGCGCAGCAAGCGTCAGCGGCGCACGATCGGCTGCGGGCCAGGCATGAATGTCATGCCGCTCGGGCGCGTCAAAGCCGCCATGGTCCGCTGTGAGTGCCACGACATAATCAATCTTCTGCCGATCCAGGGCTGCAAAGAAGCGACCGAGCCGCGCATCAAGCGACACCATCTGCCCGCACATTTCGGGCCCCTCGGTGCCATAGGAGTGGCCGATATAGTCGGTGCCCGACAGGCTGATCGCCAAAACATCTGTGCCGGGACCACGCCCCAATCGGTTGGCTGCGACCATGCTGTCCGCCAGATCGAGCGTCGCCAGGTCAATCGCGCGGCTGGTGCGGAAGTCCTTGGCCGTGTTGTCGAGCTTGTCCGTGCGGGGCATGTCTTCCGGCCCATCGCCAACCGTCAGCTTACCGACGGCAACGGGATTGATCTTGTCCGTGCAGACAGCAGGAAGGGGGGGAATAACGGGCTTCGCCAGCCACTGGGCGATGCGGGCATTAACAGCCTTCAGCGCGGGCACTGCAGCGTCGGCAGTGCGCAGGTCTGCGTTGGCATAGGTCGTGAAACCCCTTGCCCGCCAATCATACCACAAGACCTGATCCGCTTTGCGTCCCGCCATCAACGCCGCGCCACGATCTTTGCCGGACACGGCAAAGACGCGGGTCTTGCTGCCGGGTAGAGATTTCAACCGGTCACCAAGCGGGCTCCAGTCTTCGCTCAGATGCTTGAGCGAGACTGTGTAATTGTCATGCGTTGACCCGGCGACATCCTCGTCTTCGACGCAGTAGATTTCATCAAACTTCTCCCCGCGCATGCCGAACCAGTCATTGGCGGCAATGCCCGCGCGGCCCGGGCGGATGCCGCTCAGGATGGTCGCATGGCCGGGGCAGGTTTCGGTCGCGGCATGGCTTTGGTAACCGCCGGGGAAGATCGCACCTTGCGTCATCCGCTTCAGGCCGCCGGTAAACTTGCCGCGCCATTCGGAAAACAGGTCGCTTGAAAACTGGTCGACTGAAATCGCAACCACCAGCTTCGGCGGCGCGTCAGGCGCCGCAATTGCGGGCGTGGCGGCCAACAGGGATGCAGCGGCGAGCCAACGTGCCAGTTTCATAGTGAAGTTCCTCCTGTTTTCCGCACCACAATCATGGCTATAGGGGCAGACATGACCCGGCAAGGCCTTTCCCTCCCAATGTTACGCGACATCCTCATGACGGTCGCCTTGTTCTGGGCGTTTGTCACGCCGGTGCACGCGCAGACCAATATCACCGCCACGCTGGCCGCGGAGAGCCAGACGCCCAAAACCGGGACCACCGTCCTGCTCGCCATCGACATGCAGCCAAAGCCCGGCTGGCATGGTTATTGGCGCAACCCCGGCGACGCCGGTGTCGGCATCTCGCTCAACTGGACCTTGCCGGCAGGCGCCACGCTGGGCCCAATGCGCTGGCCTGTGCCTGAAAAGCTGGTTGTCGCAGGCCTGATGAACCACGTGTTCAATGGCGATCATGCACTGCTGCTGCCCGTTGCGATCCCCAAGGGTCTTGCACCCGGCAGCCGCCTCCCCATCCGCGCCGAGGCGCAATGGCTCGCTTGCACGGACAAGATTTGCGTGCCCGAACGCGGGACGCTGTCGCTTGATCTGACCGTCGGCGACGGTGCTGTCACACCGACAGACAGAGCCCGCTTTGATGCGTGGCGCGCAAAGCTCGCGCTGCCCTTGGGCGGGCAGGCGCTGTTCCAGCGCGACGGGACACGGGTGCGGATTGCCGTCCCACTCCCCGCCAGCGTGTCAGCAACTGACCCCTGGTTCTTTGCCGAAACCGAAGACGCAATTGCCTATGCCGCGCCCCAAAAGGCAGAGCGGGTGGGCGATAAGCTGATTGTGGAGACAGAGGCGAAAGGCAGTGCGGCTGACCGGCTGACCGGGGTGCTGGCGACAGGCGACGGGCGGGGCTTTGAGATCAGCGCTATGCCGGGCGTCGTGCCTGCACTTCAGGACGACAGCGGGTTCACGACCATCCTCGCCGCGCTGGCGGGGGCGATCCTTGGCGGGCTGCTGCTCAACATCATGCCCTGCGTCTTCCCCGTGATCAGCCTGAAGGCGATGAGCCTTGCCCGCGCAGGCGGCGATGAGCGCGCCGCCAAGCGCGAGGCCCTCGCCTATACCGGCGGGGTCATGCTGACATGCCTAGCGCTGGGCGGGCTGCTGCTCGGCCTGCGCGCGGGCGGTGCCACTGTGGGTTGGGCCTTCCAACTGCAGGAGCCGCGCGTGATCCTGCTGCTGTTGCTGCTGGTAACAGCCGTGGCGCTGAACCTTGCCCATGTCTTTCATCTGCGTGGCTTTGGCGGCGGTGAGGCGCTGGCCGGCAAAGATGGGGCGGCAGGCTCCTTCTGGACTGGCGTGCTCGCAGCCTTTGTCGCCACCCCCTGCACCGGCCCGTTCATGGCGGCGGCCTTGGGCGCCGCGCTTGTCTTGCCTCTGCCCGCGGCACTGGCGATCTTTGCCGGTCTCGGCTTTGGGTTGGCGCTGCCTTTCCTGATGATCGGCTTTGTGCCCGCATTGCGCCGACGCATGCCAAAGCCGGGCGCTTGGATGGCCCGCTTTCAGCTTGTTCTGTCCATCCCGATGTTCTTGACGGCACTTGCCCTTGGCTGGCTGCTCTGGCGCCAGACGGGGACGAGCGGACTGGTTTTGGGCGCCGTCGCTGCTGCTATCTTAGCCATCGCCCTTTGGGGGATCGGTCGGCGACAGGCGACAGGCAAGAGTGCCGCGCTGTTCGGTGCGTCCCTGCTGGCCGCCAGTCTAGCCGTTGTTGCGCTGACTCCGGCCTCGCTGCTCGCAACGCAGAAAGCCACGTCTGTTGCCGGAGAAGCGTTCAGCGAAACAAAGCTCGCCTCGCTGCGCGCCAAGGGCACGCCCGTTTTCCTCTACTTCACCGCCGACTGGTGCCTGACCTGCAAGGTGAACGAAAAGGCCGCCATCGAACGCGAAGAGGTGACCCGCGCCTTCGAAAAGGCCGGTGTGGTTGTCATGATCGGCGACTGGACCAATGCCGACCCCGCCATCAGCCGCTTCCTTGAAGCGCGGGGACGGTCCGGGGTGCCGCTTTACCTCTTCTACCCCAAAGGGTCGGCTGACCCGACGGAACTGCCGCAGGTGTTGACGCCGTCCATGCTGACGGCGCTCGCCCGCTAACCCAAATCCGCCTTCACAAAATCAGCGCACCGCTCCCCGATCATCACGGACGGCGCATTGGTGTTGCCGGAGACAAGACGCGGCATCACAGACGCGTCGGCAATGTAGAGCCCTTCCACCCCGCGCACGCGCAAACACGGATCGCACACCGCATCCGCGTCAGACCCCATGCGGGCCGTGCCGACCGGGTGGTAGACCGTGTCAGACCGGTTGCGGATCATCTGATCGAGCGCCGCATCATCCTGAAGCGGTGTGTCGTGCCGGTCCCGCCCGCCATGTTTGGCAAGCGACGGCGCGGATGTGATCCGGTGCACCATTTTGACACCGGCGCGCAGCACCTCAAGGTCGCGGTCATCATCGAGGAAGTTCGGGTCAATCAAGGGGGCGGCCATAGGGTCCGCGCTGGCGAGGCGGACGGTACCCCGGCTTTCGGGGCGCAGCACGCAGACATGGATGGAATAGCCGACGCCGCTCACCGATTCGCGGCCATGGTCTTCCAGCATCGCGGGCACAAAGTGGAACTGGACATCGGGCACCGCGACATCGGGCCGCGTCTTCGCAAAGCCGCCGGCTTCAGCATAAGGCGTGGTCAGCGTGCCGGTCCGTTTGGACCGCCATTGGAACACCGATTTCAGGAAGCGGATCGAAGCCGAGAGCGTCGTGCCGTTGAACACATCCCCGTCTGTCTGGAAGCTGGCGACATAGTCGATATGGTCCTGCAGGTCCGCGCCGACGGCAGGTCGATCAACGATCACCTCGATGCCGTGCGCCTTCAGATGTTCGGCAGGACCAACGCCCGAGAGCATCAGTATCTGCGGCGTGCCAAAGGCGCCACCAGACAGGATGACCGCACGACGCGCGCGGAGGATGCGGGTCGACCGCCCCTGCCGGATGCGGACGCCGACCGCCCGGCCATTTTCGATCAGAATCTTTTCGACATGTGCGCCGGTTTCCACGTGCAAACGCCCCGCCGCCTTTTGCGGTAGCACATAGGCACGCGCTGCTGTCCAGCGTTCACCGGCCCGTTGCGTGACCTGATACAGCCCCATGCCTTCCAGCTGCTTGCCATTGAAATCCGGATTGCGGGGCATTTGCAGCTCAGCCGCCGCATCGACGAAATCAACACTGCCCGCATTGGGCCAAAGCTGATCACTGACGCTGAGCGGCCCATCGGCTCCGTGAAGCTCATCAGCGCCCCGCACATTGCCTTCGGCGCGGCGGAAATAAGGGAGCACATCCTTATATCCCCAGCCGGTCGCGCCCAGGGCGTTCCAATTGTCATAGTCCCAAGGCGCGCCCCGCAGATAGAGCATCGCGTTGACCGCAGATGATCCGCCAAGGCCCTTCCCGCGCGGCTGATATCCGGTGCGGCCATTGAGGCCCTTTTGCGCGACTGTATCAAACCGCCAGTTCGAGTTCTTCGGCAGGAACGGCAACATGCCCGGCGCAATGACGCGCCAGCTGTTATTCGCACTGCCTGCCTCGATGACGCAGACGCTAAATTTGCCGTCTTCGCTCAGCCGGCCTGCGGCTGCGCTGCCACCGGATCCGCCGCCGATGACGACGATGTCGAACTCTTCCATGCTTGTTCTTCCTGCCATCTCTCTCTTATCGTATCGCTTGTTTCGCGGCTGCCATCATGCGTCCAGCCAGGCTGACGCCAGATATAGCCCAGCTTATGCCGCCAAGGCGCCGTCCACACATCCTGTGCAATGCCGACCCATTCATGGAACACCGACCAGAGCAGGTTGAACGTGCCCAACTGCTTCACGATGCCGTAACGGATCGGCTCGTCCTTCACTTCTTGCGTGAAGGTGCCGAACATCCGGTCCCAGATGATGAAGACGCCCGCATAGTTGCGGTCCAGATAGCGCGGGTTGGTCGCGTGGTGGACGCGGTGGTGGCTCGGCGTGTTCATCACGGCCTCAAACCAGCGCGGGAAGCGGTCAATCGCCTCGGTGTGGATCCAGAATTGGTAGATGAGGTTCACCGCGCCGATAAAGGCCACCATCGCAGGATGAAAGCCGAGGAACAGCAAGGGCACCCGGAAGATGAAGCTGATTGCGAAAAAGCCAGTCCATGTCTGCCGCAGTGCGGTCGACAGATTATAATGCTGGCTGGAATGGTGATTTACATGGCTCGCCCAGAACCAGCGGACGCGGTGGGCAGAGCGGTGGAAGGCGTAATAGGCCAGATCATCAATGAAAAAGCAGATGATCCAGGCCCACCAGGCGAAGGGGATGGTCATCAACCGGAAGTCATACGCCCAAAGTGAAACGGCGATCACACCGCTTGCCACAAACAAACCGGCGACTGTGCTGCCCATCCCGAAAGCGAGCGAAGTCAGCGTATCTTTCGGCTCATATTTTTCCGGCGCGCGGCGCTTCGCCCAGATCATCTCGATGATGATCAGCAGGATGAACCCCGGGACAGCATAGTCGATGGGGTTGGGAAGATTTGGGATTGTCATGCGGGAACGTGCCTTAGCCCTGCGGCCCAATATTGGGCGGCGTCACCTAGGTTGAGCGTGACTGACCCAAAGGTCTTTTCACCCGTACCGATGGTGAGAAAATTCTGATCAAGCCGTGCTTCCAGCCGCCGGTCCAACAGGCGTCCGACAAAGGCAGCGCCGTGGCGGCGCAGCAGCATTTGGCGGCCCTGTGCATCCTTGAGGAGCGCGCCCATCCCGGCGCGGTCGATGACCATGTCCGTCGCGACAAAGCCGAACACTGCCTCTTGGGCGAGCATACGAGCATGATCTTCATCACGAATGCGCAGATCACCGCCCAAGTTCAATAATTTGGCAAGCCAAGCGAGCGCCAAGATCGACAGGAGCGAAACCCCAAGCTGGGCGACCACCGCGATCATCAGGCCTGTGCCTTCAGCATGTCCATCAGGGGTCGCACGGGGGCCACATCATAGCCCGCCTTGGCGGCCATATTGGTGAGCGAATCCGGATCGCCGCCCTGAGCGCTTTCGGCCAATGCCCAAAGCAAAGTCGAGCGCGTACCCGACCGGCAATAGGCCAGAACCTTGCCCTGTGCTCCCTGCAAGGCCGCGACCATCGCCTCGACCTGCGGCTGGCTGAAACCCGAATGGGTGATGGGGATCGCGACATATTCAAGGCCCGCAGCATGCGCCGCCGCCTCAATGTCCGCACCCGGAACCTGATCTTCCGATTCGCCTTCGGGGCGGTTGTTGATGATGAGCGTCACGCCCAGCGCCTTGGCTTCCGCTACGGCATCCAGACCGATTTGCGGGGAGACCATCAGGTCATTTGTCACGGATCGAAACATGTCTGCGGTCCTCCTAAAATCCCTTTAGAACAGCCAGAAACGCATCGCCATAGGCTTCAAGCTTACGATCCCCCACCCCTGTCACCAACGCCATATCGCGCAGGCTCTTCGGGCGGATCTGGGCCATTTCGCGCAGCGTGGCATCATGGAAGATGACGTAGGGCGGCACGCCTGCTTCGGCCGCAAGATCCCGCCGGCACGCGCGCAAGGCATCGAAGATCGGATCGCCGACGGGATTGGCACTGTTTTCCCCACGGCGGCGACGTTCGCGTTTGGGCGGGATAACGATGGAGACGTGCCCCTCCCCCTTTAAAATCGCGCGCGCTTCTGGCCCGAGCATGAGCCCGCCATGGTCAGTTGTGCGCAACGCATCACGCAGCGTGAGCGAGCGGGCAACAGGCTTGAGCATCGGCGCTTCGTCCGCCGTGACAATGCCGAAGACCGAGAGCCGGTCATGCTGCTGTTTCAGGACGCGCTCATCGCTTTTGCCGGTCAGCACATTTTCGATATGGCCCAGCCCATAGCTCTGACCCGTGCGATAGACGGCGGAGAGGAGCTTGCGCGCCACCTCGGTCGCATCAACCGCAGCGGGCGGGCTTTGGCAATTGTCGCAATTCCCGCAAGTCTCGCCCGGCGTTTCCCCGAAATGCCGCAGCAGCACCGCCCGCCTGCACCCCCCGGTTTCCACAAGCGCCCCGAGCGAAGAAAGGCGGGCCCGTTCTCCGGCCAATCGGCTCGGTTCGACTTCAGACAGCCATTGGCGGGCACGGGCAAAGTCTTCTGCGCCCCAGAACATTTGGGCCAGCGCCGGATCGCCATCGCGGCCGGCACGTCCCGTTTCCTGATAATAGGCCTCGATCGATTTGGGCAGCCCGGCATGGATGACGAAGCGAACGTCGGGCTTGTCGATGCCCATCCCAAACGCGATGGTTGCGACCATGACCATGTCTTCCGACGCCACAAAATCCGCCTGATTGCGCTTGCGCACATCAGCATCAAGCCCGGCATGATAAGCGCGCACCGGTCGCCCCGATTTGGCCAGCGACGCCGCGAGCTTCTCGGTCGCATCGCGCGAACGGGCATAGACAATGCCTGCCCCCGGCGTTGTCGACACAAACTCCGCAATCTGGCGCGGGCCATTGTTGCGCGGCGAAATAGCGTAGCGGATATTGGGCCGGTCAAAGCCCGAGACGATCATCCCGCCAACCGGAATACCCAGCTGCGCCAATATGTCCCCACGCGTATGAGCATCCGCCGTTGCCGTCAGCGCCAGACGCGGCACCTCCGGAAATTCATCCATCAACGGCGCGAGCAGGCGGTAATCCGGGCGGAAATCATGCCCCCATTCAGACACGCAATGTGCCTCATCGATGGCAAAGAGCGTGATCTTCCCCTGCCGCAGCAGGTTGCGGAATTCGCCCGAGGATGCGCGCTCAGGCGCCACATAAAGCAGATCGAGCCCACCGGCCCGGAACCGGTCCATCGTCGCAGCCCGATCATCATCGGCGGACGTCAGCGTGGCCGCGCGGATGCCCACCGCATCGGCGGCGCGGACCTGATCATGCATCAGCGCGATCAGCGGCGAGATGACGACACAGGTCCCTTCAAAAGCGACAGACGGTAACTGATAGCAGAGCGACTTGCCCGCGCCTGTCGGCATCACAGCGAGCGTCCGTTCCCCCGCCATAACGCGGTCAATGACTTGCGCCTGCACCCCGCGAAAAGCGGAAAAGCCGAAAGTGGCATGAAGCTGATCGAGGAGGGCCGTCACGCTTGCGGCTTTGGCGGCTCGCTTGCCTTGTGTCGAGCGCAGTGGCGCACTTCAGCGCGGTGACCGTGGAAAAGGCAGGGCGCGGGGGGATGGCCCGCGCCCTGCAAGCGTCACAGAACGGGAGATGGGGCCAGTTCCGTGGAGGCCGTCTTGGGGGTAGCTGCGGTCACGCGATCATAAGTCGCGACATAGTCCGGGTGTTCGGTCCCCATCACCTTGTCCCAGAAGGTCAGGTAGAAACCGAAATTGTGGTTGAAGCTGCCGGCGTGATGCAGATCATGATGCGTCGTCGTGCTGATCCATTTAAGCACGGGATGGCTGGCCCAGCCGCGCGCATGCAGTTCCAGCCCCGCATGGCCCATCGCGTTGCGGAGGATCATGACGACCAAGAAGGTGAAGGTCACCCAGCCCGGCGTCGGCACAAGCGCCAGCCACATCGGCATGAACACCGCCATCACCGCCGCTTCAGGCACGGCAAAGCTGTAGGCCGCCCAGGGCGTCGGCGTGATGGTGCGGTGGTGGAAGCGATGAAAGGTCTTGAACAGCTTCGGGTGATGCATCGTCCGGTGCGCCCAGTAAAAATAGGCATCGTGGACCAGCAGCAGCGCGATGAGGATGCTCACATCAATGGCCAAGCCATAGCTCGGCTCCATGCCGCTCAAATAGCCTTGACTCATCCCCCAGACCGTCAGCACGCCGAAAACGGTGTAGACCATGACGGTGCGGATGGAGGCCATGACCTCCCGCCTTATGTCAGCGCCCGTCGCCTCACGCTTCTGGATTTTGCGGGAGGCCCAGCTGGTCCGGCGCAAGCCCCAAACAACGAGGGCGACGATGCCCGCGCCCATCGCGTAGCGCAACAGATCAAATGTAAACATGCCAACCGCGCGGTGCTGCGCAACTTCTAAAATCGTATGTGGTGTGAGTATCATGGTTCCGCTCCATCTTTGGAATGGGGGCGAATTGGCAGGCCCAACCGCGCCGTGCGCTGCGGATTTCAAATCCGGCTAGCCGATTTCGGAATCAAACAGCGCGGGCGGCTCGATATTCGGTGGGCGTCATGCCTTCTGCATCGCGGAAGGCGCGGTTGAACGGGCCGAGCGATCCAAATCCCGCGTCCAGCGCGATGGTGAGGATCGGCACCTCGCGCTGGTCGGGGTCAGCCAATGCCTCGCGCACTTCGGTTAGGCGGTAGCTGTTGAGAAAGGCGGTGAAATTCCTGAAGCCCAATTCGCCATTGATCAGGCGGCGGAGGCGATATTCCTGTTCCCCCAATTGAGCGGCCAGCGCCGCAATGGTGAGACCCTCCATCCGGTAGGGGCGTTCGGCCAACATGTGCGTTTGCAGCCGCGTGGCCAAGGGTGAAGGTGCGGCCGGCCGCTGCCCCGGCGCCGGGGCGCTCGCTTGCGCTGCAAACAGTTCCGGGTTGGCAAAGCCATAGAGCGCCGCCGACACAACAAAGGTGGAGATCAGAATGGCAATTTCAGTGACGGTGCGCAACGTCGCGCCGCCGCCATTGCGGCCGACCAACATCTCAATCACGTTGACCCACATGACAAAGCCGCCGATCAACCAGATGACGCTTTTGCGGAATCTCCGGCGCGGCTCGACCAAATCATTGTCGCGGTCGGCCCAGGCGCGCCAGAGCCCGGCGACGGCAAAGGCGATCATCCCGATGTGCACGCCAATCCAGCAGGCCATGGAGAATTGACCGGTCAGCCGGATGTGAATGATCTGATAAATGGGCAGCGCCACAAAGGCTGCAACGAGCGCCCAACGCCGCCAGCCAATCTCTTTCGAATCCGAAAACCAGACATGGGCGAACAGCCAGAAGGCGGCAGGGGCCGTGACGGAGATGCCATCCATAATCATCGCATGCAGGCCAAAGGGATGTGCGTCCGACAACAGACTAGAGACAATGTAGCAGATGATCGTCGCATTCATGACGATGGCCATGCGCGCGGCCAGCGCCTGCCGGTGATCACGCCAGAGCAGCCAACTCCACAACAGGAAAAGCGTCACAGAACCGCCGCGCACCATCAGGTCGAGGACGGCCAGACCGCTCATTCGGCTGCCACCGCGCTTTCCTCATCATCCTCGGCCTGCTGGCGCGCCCACATTTCGGCGTAAAGGCCGCCTTGTTTGAGCAGATCGGCATGGGTGCCACGTTCGGCAACCTGTCCGGCCTCCAGCACGATGATCTCATCCGCATCGACAATGGTCGACAGCCGGTGCGCGATCACGACGCTGGTGCGCTTTTCAGACACACGCGCAAGCGTGGCCTGAATCTCAGACTCGGTCCGGCTGTCGAGCGCGCTGGTCGCTTCATCAAGGATCAGGAGCGGCGGGTCTTTCAAAAGCGTTCGGGCAATTGCCACGCGCTGCTTTTCGCCGCCGGAAAGCTTCAAGCCGCGTTCCCCCACAGGCGTTTCGTACTGCTGGGGTTGGGCCGCGATGAAGCTATGGATCTGTGCGCCGCGGGCGGCCGCCTCAATCTCCTCCTGCGAGGCCCCTTCGCGGCCATAGCCGACATTATAGCCAATGGTGTCGTTGAACAGCACGGTATCCTGCGGCACGATGCCAATCGCGGCGCGCAAGGAGGATTGCGTCACATCGCGCAGATCCTGTCCGTCAATGGTGATCCGACCCGCTGTCACATCATAGAAACGATAGATGAGCCGCGCGAGGGTGGATTTGCCCGCCCCCGACGGCCCGACCACAGCCATGGAGCGGCCTGCCGGCACAGCAAAGCTGACGCCTTTCAGGATCGGGCGATCCGCCTCATAAGCAAAGCTGACATCCTCAAAAGTCAGTGCGCCGCCGGAGATGACAAGAGGCTTGGCATCGGGCCGGTCGCGCACTTCGGCCTCGGTATCAATGAGGTCGAACATCGCGGCCATATCGGTCAACCCCTGCCGCACGGTGCGGTAGACCATGCCGAGCAGATCGAGTGGGCGGAAGAGCTGGGCAAGCAGCGTGTTCACCAGCACAACATCGCCTGAGGTGAATTCCCCCTTGGACCAGCCCCACACGGTATAGCCCATCGCGCCTGCCATCATGAGGTTGGTGACAAGGGATTGGCCAACGTTGAGCCAGGCGAGCGAGTTTTCCGATTTGACCGCCGCATCGGCATAGCGCCGCGCGACGCGCGCGTAGATCTCGGATTCCCGTTTTTCCGCGTTGAAATATTTGACCGTCTCATAATTGAGCAGGCTGTCGACCGAGCGCGATACAGTGGCGGTATCCAGATCATTCATTTCGACGCGCAAGGCATTGCGCCAATCGGTCACGCGCTGCGTGAACACGATATAGGTGACGACCATCACGGCCGTCGCGATGACAAGCCCCATGGAGAATTTGGTGCCAAAGATCACCATGACGGCGATAAGTTCAATCACGGTCGGCGCGATGTTGAAGAGGAGGAAATAGAGCATCACATCAATGCTCTTCGTCCCACGCTCAATCACCTTCGTCACAGCCCCGGTGCGGCGCGACAAATGGAAGCGCAGGCTCAATTTATGGAGATGCGCAAAGACATGTTCGGCGAGCCTGCGGGTGGCATCCTGCCCGACGCGTTCAAACACGACGTTCCTGAGATTATCGAACAGCACGCCTGCAAAGCGCGCGCCCGCATAAGCCACGACCAGAGCAATGGCGAGCGACACGCCCGCCTCGAGCCCCGGCTTCATCCGGTCAATCGCAGCCCCATAGAGGAACCCCATGCTGATCTGGATGCCCTTGGACACCAACACCAGCGTGAGCGCGATGACGATGCGCAGCCGCAGACCCGGCATGTCCTTTGGCCAAAGATAGGGGATGAACCGCCGCATGACGGCGAAGTCGAGTCCGTCATTTCCGGAGGGCGCTGGGGCTTGAGGTGGCATTGTTAACCCCTAGAACATATCTTGGCCGGATGAAATCGACACATTTGCCTTCTTTATGGACCTCGCTCGGCGAAGTCCGCCTGCTCAATGACTTTGTGCGTGGCTGGTTGGCTGAGGACGACCTCGCCGCCGATCATGATGGCGAAGGGCGCCCCGTCATCGTGCTGCCCGGTCTGTTCACCAGTGACGCCCGTACGGCGATGGCGCGCCGTGTGCTGCGCAAAGCAAACTACCGCGCCTATGGCTGGGGTCTGGGCTTTGCCGCGCCCGTCAGGGAAGACACGCTTTTACGTTTCGGCCAGCGTGTGGACGAGATCGTCGCGCGCGAGGGGGCGCCTGTTGCCCTTATCGGCTGGAGCCTAGGTGGCCTGATCGCACGCGAATATGCCAAGGTTGCGCCGGAAAAGGTCGACAAAGTCGTGACGCTGGGCAGCCCGATTGCGGGAGACCCCCGCCACAACCGGGCCTGGCGCGCCTATGAATGGGCCGCCGGACATTCCGTTGACGACATGCCACTGACCGTGGTCCGGGAACGCAAACCCCCGGTTGAGACCATTGCGATTTGGTCGGCGGCGGACGGCATCATCCCGCCGCATGCCTCGCGTGGCGAACCGCACATGCATGACCGCGCCGTCGAAGTGAGCTGCGGACACCTGTCCATGATGAACGCACCCGAGGCGCTGTCGGCGATTCTGACGGCGCTGGCGCGTCCGTCAAAGCAACACCGCTTGCCCTGACGCTGATCACCCCAAAAAGGGGGCGGCAATCTCAGCGCGCACCCGAGCGATCCGGCCTGAGGCCTTGTCGATCAACGCCCAAGTCGTCTTGGCGCGCACCACAATTTTGCCGGCAGCGTCGCTGAATTCAACATTGCGGTCAAAGCGTGCACCCTTGGGTGCGTCGCTGATCCATGTCCGTGCGGTCACGGCTTCACCGGGGCCGACATTGCCCTGATAATCAATCTCATGCCGGACAACGACCCAGATATAGGCCGCCTTGTCCTCCGCCCGCGCGACCGCATCCCAATGCGCGGTCGCCACATCCTGCAACCACCGCACCCACACCGCATTGTTGACGTGGCCGAGTTCATCGATGTCGGCGGGGGTTGGGGTGATGGAGAGACGGAAATCCCTCACGCCTTACTTCACCATCCCCAACTGCCAGAGGAAGAACGCAAACTCCTCAGCATCTTCGCGCAGGCTTTCAAACCGGCCGGACTTGCCACCATGGCCTGCGCCCATATTGGTTTTGAGCAAGAGGACATTCTGGTCGGTCTTGGTCGCGCGCAGCTTGGCGGCCCATTTGGCGGGCTCCCAATAGGTCACGCGTGGGTCGTTGAGGCCACCGGTGATAAACAGTGGCGGATAGGCCTGCGCTGTCACATTGTCATATGGGGAATAGCTACGGATCAGTTCAAACGCCGCCTTGTCTGTGATCGGGTTGCCCCATTCCGGCCATTCACCCGGCGTCAGCGGCAGGGTTTCATCCTGCATGGTGTTGAGCACATCGACGAACGGCACGTGCGCTGCGACCGCACCCCAAAGTTCCGGGTTGGTATTGACGACAACACCCATCAGCTCGCCACCCGCCGAACCACCGGCGGCCACAATCCGGCCGGGCTTGGCAAAGCCCAGATCGATCAGGCCCTTGGCTGAGTCCACAAAGTCATTGAACGTATTGGTCCGCTTGGTGAGCTTCCCATCCAGCTGCCATTGCTGGCCTAGATCATCGCCGCCGCGGATGTGCGCGATGGCATAGGCAAAGCCGCGATCCAGCAGCGAGAGCCGCGTTGTCGAGAATCCCGGTGGGATCGCATAGCCATAGGCGCCATAGGCATAGAGATAGAGCGGGCCATTGCCGTCCTTCTTAAAGCCCTTTTTGTAGACGACCGAAACGGGCACTTTCGTTCCGTCGCGCGCGGTGATCTCGACGCGTTCGGTGGCGTACTGGCTGGCATCATAGCCACTTGGGATTTCCTGCACCTTGAGCGTCGTCATCTCGCCAGAGGACACGTCATATTCGGTGACGGTGTCGGGCGTGACCATCGATTCATAAGAAAGCCGCAGCTTGGCGACCTTATATTCGGGGTTCTCATCAAGCCCCGCCGAATAGCTCGCTTCGGGGAAGCTGATCCGCTTGGGCTTGCCGCCGCGATAGGGGTGGATTTCCACCTGATCGAGTCCATTGTCCCGGCCTTCGACGATGAAGAAATCGGCAAAGGTCGACACCGCCGTCATGTAGAAACTGGGCGACGGTGCAATGCGCTCGGTCCACTCGTCCGGCTTGGCCAGCGGTGCCGTCACCAGCCGGAACTGGGTGCTCGTGTCATTAGTGTGGATGAAGAGCGTGCCGTCATGCTCCTCCACATCATATTCCACGCCCTTCTTGCGCGCGCGCACAAGGATCGGCTTGGCAAAGGGATCATTGACCGGCAGCAGCCGGACTTCGCTCGTTTCATTGTCGCCGGTTGCGACCACAATCCACTTGCGGCTGTGCGTCATGCCAACGCCGGTCTGGAAACCCTGATCGGGTTCCGAATAGATCACCTTATCTTCAGCGACCGGCGTGCCGAGCGTGTGGATCAGGATCTTTTCCACGCGCCAATTGTCGTTGACGAGGCCGTAGAGCAGATGTTTGCCGTCTGCTGAAAAGACGAAGTCGCCCAGCGTGCCGGGGATTTCATCGGCCAGATGCTCGCCCGTCACCAGATCCTGAAAGCGGATGGTGTAGCGTTCCGACCCGTTGGTGTCGGTTGCATAAGCCATCATCCGGTCATCGTCGGAAATGGTGATGCCCGACAGGCGGAAATATTCCTTGCCCTCAGCGAGCTTCGCTTCATCAAGCAGGACCGTCTCCGCGCCGCCCTTCACGGCTTTTCGCATCCACTGCTTATATTGCGCGCCGGGTTCAAAGCGGCGCCAGTAGAGATAGTCGCCATCTTTCTGCGGAACCGAGCTGTCGTCTTCCTTCAGACGCCCCTTCATTTCCTGAAAGATCGTTTCGACAAGTGGCGCCAGCGGCTTCATCTGCGCTTCGAAATAGGTATTTTCGGCCTTTAGATAGTCAAGCACCTCAACATCATCGACCTTAGGATAGCCCTCATCCTTCAGCCATGAATAGGGGTCGTCGATCTTAACGCCATGCCGTTCATAGCTGTGCGGCTTTTGGGCGGCGACGGGGGGCTTTGCAGGATCTGTCATGGAAACTTTCTGGGTGGAGGCCGTCTTTGGTGTCGCGGATTTAGGCGGGGCAGCAAAGGCTGCCTGTCCGCACAGCAAAGCGGCGAGGGCCGCAATTATCGGGCGTTTTGTCATGAGCGGACAATGGCACATGCGCGCGCCCTGCCAAGGGGGAAAATGCAAGGCGGCTTAGCGCGCGGCCTTTGCGGCCCGCGCTTCAGCAATGGCGGCCTTCAATGCATCATAGCCAACCGCACCCACCAGCACCTTGTTGCCCACCACCCAAGCAGGTGTGCCGGACAGGTCCAGTTCGCGCTGGAGCTGGATGTTTTTGGTGAGTTCCTGATCCACCGCCGGATTGGCCATCGCTGCCTTGTCGAGGCCGATTGCGTTGCGCGCTGCGGACAGCACATCAGGTGTCGGGCGGCCCTTGGTGAAGAGCGGCTTGTGCAGGGCGGTAAACTTGCCCGCCATGGCGGCCGCAACGCTCAGGCGCGCCGCCTCCACACTGTCTTGCCCCAGCACGGGCATGTCGCGGTAAACGACTTTCAGCTTCTTGTCCTCGGCCAACAGCTTGTCGATATCGGCGATCGAGGCGCGGCAATAGCCACAGGCATAGTCGTAAAATTCAACGAGCGTAACGTCCGCATCGGGCGCGCCTTCCCATGCATCGCCAACCGGCGTTTCAATGAGCTTGCGATTGGCCTCAACCACTTTGCCGAGTTCTTGCGACCGCAGATTTTCCATCGCCTGCGGCAGGATTTCCGGGTGGGTGAGAATGTATTCCCGCACGATCTTTTCGATCGCGGCACGATCCGCCGTGTTCACGGACGCGGCCTCTGGCGCCGCAGACGCCATGTAAAGCGCAGCGCCGCCTGCACCAATCAACCCTGCCAAAACCGGCACCACCATTGTCTTAAGTCCCCCGCTCATCGCCGCCTGCGCTTGCCATTTTCCATTTCTGCTCGCGACGCCATGGCAATATCTTGCGCGCGAATCCAGTCTGGAGATCCCTTGGCAATCCCGCCCATCGCAGCTTCGGCGCTGAGCAGAGCAAGATTGGCCCGACCCTGCAGGCTATAGCGTTCCGCCGTTGCCAATTGGGCGCGTGGCAAATCCCCTTCGCGCTCATAGACCACGCCGAGCTGATACCAAGCGAACGGGTTGTCATTATCCTTAGACACCGCCGATTTCAGCACGCGCGTGGCCTCGGGCAAGTTCGCTTTGTCTTCGGTCGCCAGCAGCGCATGCCCGAAAAGCGAGGCAATCAGGGGTTGGGAGCGGGTCAGATCTGTGGCTTCGCGCAGCACCGGCAGCGCCTCCTGCGGTCGCCCGGACTCGAGCAGGATCTGCCCTTTGAGTTCCAGAAAATAAGGATCGTGCGGCACAGACCGAAGGAGCGAGTCTGCCTCTTCCAGCGCCTTGTCCGGATAGGCGCTGCGATGCCAGGCATAAGCGCGCGCATAGCGGGCCGGGATAGACAAGTCGGTCGCTGGATAAGTGATCAGCGTCTGGCGTGGTTCGTTCACAAAGCCCGTTAGCTTGGCCTTCACACGCTTAAACCGCGCTTCCAAGGCCGGATCGGACGGCTTGTTCCAAGCTGCGTCTTTCTCCACCACTTCCTGCAGCGCAGAGATACGCTCACCGGTCAGCGGGTGGGTGCGGCCATAGCTGTCTTCCTGCGGGATGGCGTAACGGAACTCGACATTCTGGAGCGTCTTGAAAAAGCCGATCAAGCCCTTGCCGCTTATGCCCGATTTAGCGAGGTAACTGGCCGCCGCCGAATCTGCCGAAGATTCCTGCGTGCGCGTGAAGGCGAGGAACTTGCCCATCGCCGCTTGCTGTCCCGCCGCCATGATGCCGGCGCCCGCTTCCCCGGCGCCCGCCGCAATAGCCGCCGCGCCAAGCAACAGACTCAACAATGTGATGCCCGTTGCGGTCTTGATGCCTTCGCTGCTGCGGATGACATGCCCGCCTGCGACATGACCCATTTCGTGCGCAATAACGCCCTGAACTTCATTGGCGTTCTTGGCCGCCGTGATCAGCCCGGAATGAATGTAGACGATCTGGCCACCCGCCACGAACGCGTTGATTTCCTTGTCCTGCAAAAGGACAATCTGAACATTTTTGGGCTGAAGGCCCGCCGCTTGAATGATGCCGGCAGACATGTCCGCAAGCAAAGCCTCAGTTTCGGCGTCGCGCAGCATCGACTGGGCCATGGCCGGTTGCACCGACAAGGTGACCGCCAAAAGCAGAGCCAAAAAACGACCAATAAGGGATCTGCCAAGGAAGGAGGGGAATTGCATAGTCCTGCTTCTCCCCTCCCCTTGATGAATGCGGGCTGAAAGCCCGGAGATCAGACGGCGTCGCCGAAGGTACGCTGCCACCAGCCGCGACGCGGCGAGTCAGTTGACCCTTCAGCTTCCGATGCCGGGGCATCGTCAGATGCAGGGGCTTCTGCTGCCGCTTCCGGCGCCGCTTCTGCGTCCGCCTTCTTCTTGCGGGTGCGCTTTGGCTTTTCAGCAACCGGTTCTTCGACGGCGGGGGCAGTCGCCGGCTCAGGTGCCGATGCTGCTTCGACGACAGCCTCCGTCACATCGGCGTCGACCTTCTTCTTGCGGGTCCGTTTCGGCTTTTCAGCCACAGCTGCTTCCGCCGCGACCTCTACCGGTGCTTCGACCACTTCAGCGAAGTCAGCAGCCTTGGCGCGGCTGGTCCGGCGACGCGGCTTCTTAGGAGCCTCGTCTTCGGAAACCGCTTCAACGGGTTCTGCGGTCGCTTCGGCAGCGTCAGTTGCTGCGTCCGCCGTGTCGTCCTGCGACTCTTCGGTGCCAACTGCGCCTTCTTCAGGCCGACGACGACCACCGCGACGTCCGCGACGGCGACGGCGACGCGCGCCATCCTTATCTTCGCGAGGTTCAGCGGCATTGGCAGGTGCTTCTTCACCCGGTTCATCATCGCCAGAGGCTTCGGCATCGGCTTCACCGTCTGCAGACGGTTCACCGCGCTCGGCTTCGTCACGACGACCGCCACGGCGACCACGACGACGACGGCTACGGCCACGACGACGCGCATCGCCATCGCCCCGTTCTTCGCGGTCTTCACGCTCTTCGCGGGCTTCCGCCTCTTCGCCTTCTTCTTCTTCGTCGTCGAAATCTTCGACGTCCAGATCGGGCTCGTCATCGATGATTGGTGCATAGGTCGGGCGGAAGGCAGGCGGCGGGCCAGCGGCTTCCACCGTCATGCGGGCGCCTTCCAGCTGACCGTCGGACTGGACTTCAATCAAGACGCCATAGCGTTCTTCGATCTCACCCAGTTCATGCCGCTTGCGGTTGAGCACATAGAAAGCCGCTTCCTGGCTGGCGCGCAGCGTGAGCTGGCTGCCGCGGCCACGGGCCGCTTCTTCTTCCAACATGCGCAGCGCGGACAATCCGGCGGACGAGGCCGTGCGGACAAGGCCCGTACCTTCGCAATGCGGACATTCGCGGGTGGAGGCTTCAAGCACGCCGGTGCGCAGGCGCTGGCGGCTCATTTCGAGCAGACCGAACTGGCTGATCCGGCCGACCTGAATGCGGGCGCGATCATTGGCGAGCGCCGCCTTCATCGCCTTTTCGACCTTACGGACGTTGGAGTTGGACTCCATGTCGATAAAGTCGATGACGACGAGCCCGGCCATGTCGCGCAGACGGAGCTGACGGGCAATTTCCTGCGCCGCTTCAAGGTTAGTCGCGACAGCCGTCTGTTCGATGCCATGTTCGCGCGTGGACCGGCCCGAGTTGATGTCGATCGACACCAAAGCTTCGGTCGGGTTGATGACCAGATAGCCGCCTGACTTCAGCTGGACGACGGGGTGATACATCGCCTCAAGCTGATCTTCGGCGCCATAACGCTGATAAAGCGGAACGGCGTCGGCATAGGCCTTCACCTTCTTCACATGGCTCGGCATCAGCAGCTTCATGAAGTCGCGCGCCTGCTTATAGCCGCGTTCGCCCTCCACGATCACTTCGTCGATATCGCGGTTGTAAATGTCGCGGATCGCGCGCTTGATAAGGTCGCTGTCCTCGTTGACGAGGGCGGGCGCCTGGCTTTTCAGCGTGGTTTCGCGGATGTCATCCCACAGTCGGGCGAGATAATCGAAGTCACGCTTGATTTCGGTCTTGGTGCGCTGGAGCCCCGCTGTCCGCACGATGCAGCCCATCGAGGCCGGCAAGGCGAGGTCCGTCATGATCGTCTTCAGGCGCTTGCGGTCTGCTGCGTTTGAAATCTTCCGGCTGATGCCGCCACCGTGCGTGGTGTTGGGCATAAGCACACAATAGCGGCCTGCCAATGAAAGATATGTCGTAAGGGCCGCGCCCTTATTTCCACGCTCTTCCTTGACGACCTGCACGAGCAGGACCTGACGCCGGTGGATGACGTCTTGGATCTTGTAGCGGCGGCGCAACGCCATACGGCGGCGGCGCAGATCTTCGGCTGCATGGTCATCATGGCCATTGCCACCGGCTGATTCTGGAGCGGGCGCATCGCCCTCACCATCATCTTCCAGGTCAGAATCGGGGCGATCATGATCCTGCCCGTCATCGTCATGATGGCCGTCGAGGATATCATCATCGCCTTCGGCTGCGCGCAGGGCCGCTTCTTCAGCGGCATGCTCTGCCTCTTCACGAAGCAACGCTTCGCGATCTTCTTTCGGGATCTGGTAGTAATCGGGGTGGATTTCCGAAAAGGCGAGGAAACCGTGACGGTTCCCGCCGTAATCGACAAACGCCGCCTGAAGCGATGGCTCGACCCGTGTTACTTTTGCGAGGTAGATGTTTCCTTTGAGCTGGCGACGTTCCGCCGATTCAAAATCAAATTCCTCAATCTTGTTTCCCTTGACCACCGCAACCCGAGTTTCCTCCGGGTGGCGGGCGTCGATCAACATCCGCATTGTCATTATCGTATCTCCGTGCGCGACCTGAGCCACCGATTAGGGCAACTGGCGCGACAAAATTCCGGCGGAGCGAACGCTCCAAGCCGTATGGTTCTGGTGTAAGTGCCTCTGCCGCAGATGCAGGACCGGCAGTCATCGCCGAATCAAAGGCTCCTGTCCGCGCGTCGCCGAGAAGGGCGGAATGGCGCGGAACGGGAGAAACATGCATCATGCAACGTCAACCTGGAACGACCGGATCCCGAACAAGGGCCGGCCTGTGAATGCCGAAAAGAGTCTCGGCGACCTGTTGCTGCTAGCACTGCATTGCCAAAGCGGCAACATC
This sequence comes from uncultured Sphingomonadales bacterium, assembly GCA_903839675.1. Taxonomy (GTDB): domain Bacteria; phylum Pseudomonadota; class Alphaproteobacteria; order Sphingomonadales; family Sphingomonadaceae; genus Aquisediminimonas. The sequence goes on along the minus strand of CAIMDB010000032.1, from coordinate 236,776 downwards.
TTTGCAGGGCGCGCCGCGAGCCTCTGGACCAAGCATGGCTAACATATTGTTAAAGCACTGTGATATCATCTGGCAGGACCCGATCTGCGCGGGGACGGCCATCAGGGCTAGACCAGAAGACGGATTTCGGGGCATGAGGAGCCATGGCGCCGGTTTTCCTTGCCCTCGCAGCGTTGGGTTCAGCAACGGGCACCCCTTATCCAGCCAATCGGTTGGCGGCGGTGGACCCTGCCTTTGAACGTGTGGCGGAGATCCGCGAACGTCCAATAGCCGCGCAGGCCAAACCAACGCGCAGCCGGTACAGCGTCACCATTCCGCTCGATCCGGTCGTTCGCGGAACACCGCAGCCCCGCATTCTTGGGCCAAAGGGTCGCCCACTGGTCGTCATCGATGCCGGACATGGCGGCCATGATCCCGGCACCATTTCCCCTCACGGCGGCACCAAGGAGAAGAATGTCGTTCTGTCCGTCGCAAAGCGCATCCGGGATGAACTGCTCGCCTCGGGCCGGGTGCGCGTCGCGCTAACGCGGGAGGATGACACGTTTCTCATCCTCAGAGAGCGAACCGCCATTGCCCGCAATCTGGGCGCCAAATTGTTCATTTCCGTCCATGCGGACTCTGCGGGTGAACAGGCCACTGGCTCAACGATTTACACCCTGTCCGAAGTCGCCTCCGACCGCGAGGCGCATGCGCTGGCCCAGCGCGAGAACCGGGCGGATATTCTGAACGGCGTCAACCTATCGGGCGAGAGCAATGACGTGACCTCGATTCTCGTCGACCTTGCCCAACGTGAAACGATGGCGGCGTCGCTGGAATTTGCAAAGCTGGTGCGGCGGGAAAGCGCACCCCTTGTTCCCTTCCGTGCGGGCGGACTTCGCATGGCCGGGCTCGCCGTCCTCAAGGCCCCCGACATGCCCGCCATCCTGCTGGAACTCGGCTATCTTTCGAATCGCGAGGATGCCGCCCGCATCCGCTCTGTCGATGGGCAGAAGAATATCGCAATAGGGCTGCGCCGTGCGGTTGAAATCCACTTTGCCAAACAAATGGCCACACGGTGAGGCGCTGCATGGAAAAGCGGTTTCCTGCCCCCCCGTTTCAGGCTAGATGCGCCCGCCATGGCCGATGAACTGCCCGCCGAACAACCCCGTCTGACGTTGCGCCTAAGGCGCGACGCAAGCGGTGCGCTTGCCTGGTTCCGGACCAACTATGCCCAGCCCCGCTTCCGACTGGCGGTGCGTCTTTTGGCGGGCCTGCTGATCCTTTTCGGTCTGTTCTGGCTCATTTTCGCACGCAATCTTCCGTCTGCTGAAAAGCTGCTGACCTATCAGCCGCCTTTGCCCACTTATGTGCGCAGCATCGATGGCGAGCCGGTCCACAGCTATGCCCGCGAACGGCGGGTGGAGCTGCGTTATGATGAATATCCACCGCTGCTCGTCCGCGCCTTTCTGGCTGCCGAAGACAAAACCTTTTTCGAACATGGCGGGATCGACATTCCCGGCCTGGCCGGGGCGGTCTTCGATTATGTGAGCAAGATTGGGTCTGGCGAACGCGCGCGTGGCGGCTCCACCATCACCCAGCAGGTCGCCAAGAACCTGCTGCTCGGCAATGAATATTCGGTCACCCGCAAGGTCAAGGAAGCGATCCTCGCCCGGCGCATTGAAGCGGTGTTGACCAAGCAACAAATTCTAGAGCTGTACCTCAACCAGATCCCGCTCGGCCGGAACAGCTTTGGCGTGCAGGCGGCATCGCGCGCCTATTTCAACAAGGACGTCAGCGACCTTTCGCTCAACGAAATGGCGTTCCTCGCTATCCTTCCCAAAGCGCCGGAAACCTATGGCCGCGCCAAAAACGAAGCCAAGGCGCTTGAGCGGCGCGATTATGTCCTGCGCGAGATGCTGGACAATGAGTATATCGATCAGGCCCAATATCAGGTGGCCCGCGCGGCGCCATTGGGCATCCTGCCGCGCGGCGCGACGGCCAACACGCTGAACATGGGCGGCTATTTTCTGGAAGAAGTCCGCCGGGAACTGATCGGCCAATTTGGCGAAACGTCCAAGGCTGGTCCTTATTCGGTTTATGATGGTGGCCTGTGGGTCCGCACGTCGCTGAAGCCCGATTATCAGCTTTATGCCGAACAGGCCCTGCGCGATGGCCTTGTCCGCTATGACAGCGGCAAGGGATGGCGTGGGCCGATTGCCACGATTGACCCCGGCCCCGGCTGGGGCGGGCGTCTTTCTGCTCAAAATCTTGGCGCAGGCTATCCCGAATGGCGCATCGCCGTTGTCCTCGGCAAGGCAGGTGCCGCCGCGCAGATCGGCTTTGCCGACGGAACGACCGGCGTGTTGCCCGCGTCCGGCGCTATGGCGCCCAAGCGCGGCACCGCCACTGCGGCATTCAATGTGATGAAAGCCGGCGACATCATCGCCGTGAAGCAAGAGGGCAATGCCTATGTCTTGCGCAACATCCCCGAAGTTTCCGGCGGCATGGTGGTGCAAGACCCGCACACTGGCCGTGTGATGGCCATGCAGGGCGGCTTCGATGTTCGGTTGGCCTCCTATAACCGCGCGACGCAGGCGCTGCGCCAGCCGGGCTCTTCGATCAAACCGTTCGTCTATGCCGCTGCCCTTGATGGCGGGATGACGCCTGCTGAAATCATCATCGACGGTCCGTTCTGCGTGTATCAGTCTGCCAAGCTGGGCCGCAAATGCTTCCGCAACTTCTCAGGCGGAGGCTCTGGCCCGCACACCATGCGCTGGGGCCTAGAACAGTCACGTAACCTCATGACCGTTCGGGCGGCTTCCCAAACCGGCATGGAACGGGTGGTCAAGTTGACGTCCGCCGTCGGCATCAGCGCACCGGGGCAGGTCTATCCGCCGCTCTTGTCGATTGCGCTGGGTGCAGGCGAAACCACGGTGCTGCGCATGGTGAACGCCTATTCGATCCTCGCCTCCAACGGACGGGAACGTAAACCCACGCTGATCGACCTGGTGCAGGACCGGGACGGCAAGGTCCGTTACCGTGCGGACACGCGGCGGTGCGAAGGCTGCAATGCCCCCGATTGGGACGGCAAGGCCATGCCGCGTCCGCCTGCGCGCACCAAATTGGTCATGGATCCGCTGACCGCCTATCAGGTCGTCCACATGCTGGAAGGCGTCGTCCAACGCGGGACTGCGGTTGGCTTGCGCGACATGGGCCGGCCTCTGTTTGGCAAAACCGGCACGACCAGCGGGCCGACCAATGTCTGGTTCGTCGGTGGTTCGGCAGACGTGATCGCTGGCGTCTATATGGGCTTTGACCAGCCGCGGTCGATGGGCGGCTATGCGCAGGGCGGCACACTTGCCGTGCCCATCTTCAAAGCCTTTGCGACCAAGGCGATGGCCGACATGCCGGTCATGCCGTTCCGCGCGCCACAGGGCATCCGTATGATCCGCATTGACCGCGCGTCAGGCAAGCGCGTCTATGGCGCCTGGCCCTCCAGCGACCCCAAGGCGGCTGTCATTTGGGAAGCATTCAAGCCTGAAAGCGAACCGCGCCGCACCATCCGCCGCGACGAAATTGAAAAGACGGAAAAGAAGGTCCAAAAGGCGACCACCGATTCCGGATCGCGCGGCACACAGCGGGGCGATAGTGATTTTCTGCAGCGCGAAGGCGGGATTTACTAGCCTCGCTTTTTCCGCAATCCTTGCACCGTTAAAATTGGAGAATTGAAATGCGCGCTGAAGCGCAGTCCCACGTCGATCAGATCAATCAGGCCGTCGCCTTGCTGCGCCGCTTTCTTGATTGGGATCGTGCCGTGAAGCGGCTTGAAGACCTGAATGCCAAGGTTGAGGATCAGGCCCTTTGGAATGACCCCAAGGCCGCGCAGGAAGTCATGCGCGAACGCCGTCGTTTGGAAGAGGCGATCAACGCCACCAAATCCATTGAGCGGGAACGCGACGATACTGTCGAACTGCTAGAGATGGCTGAGGAAGAAGGCGATACCGCATTGGCCGATGAAGCCGTCACCAGCTTGGGTGAACTCGCCGCGCGGGCCGAAACCGATAAGGTGGCCGCGCTCCTCGCGGGCGAAGCCGACGCCAACGATACCTATATCGAAATCAACGCGGGTGCCGGCGGCACCGAAAGCCAAGATTGGGCCGAAATGCTCCAGCGTATGTACACGCGCTGGGCCGAACGGCACAAAATGAAGGTTGAGCTGGTTGATTATCATGGCGGCGAACAGGCGGGCATCAAATCCGCCACGCTGATGATCAAAGGTGAGAATGCCTATGGCTATGCCAAGACCGAAAGCGGCGTCCACCGGCTGGTGCGAATCAGCCCCTATGATTCCAACGCACGACGCCATACCAGCTTTTCGAGCGTGTGGGTTTATCCGGTCGTCGATGATGATATCGATATCGAAGTGAGCGAAAGCGAACTCCGCATCGATACTTATCGCGCCTCGGGCGCAGGTGGTCAGCACGTGAACACGACCGATTCGGCGGTGCGCATCACGCACATCCCAACGGGCATCGTCGTCGCCTGCCAGAACCAGCGGTCCCAGCACAAAAATCGCGCCGAAGCGATGAAGCAGCTCAAGGCGCGGATGTACGAAGCGGAACTGCAAAAGCGCGAAGCCGAAGCCAGCGCCGTCAACGCCTCCAAGACCGACATCGGTTGGGGCCACCAGATCCGGTCCTATGTTCTCCAGCCCTATCAGCTGGTGAAGGATCTGCGCACGGGCGTGACCTCAACCGCGCCCGGCGACGTGCTGGACGGGGACCTTGACCGCTTCATGGCCGCTGCTTTGTCGCAGCGCGTTTCGGGTGAGAAGGTTGTCGTGGAGGATATTGACTGATCATGCGCCGCGCGTTCCTCCTTGCCGCTCTCGCCCTTGCAGGATGCGATGGCGCGGCAAAGGAGGCGCCCGCATTTCCGCCGGCAGACCGCCCGGTTGCCTCGATTATCTCTGCCCGCTGGTCAAACGAAGAGGCGCGCGACCGGGTCAACGAAGCCGACAAGATCATGGATCTGGCGGGCATAGACCCCGGCATGACGGTCGCCGATATTGGCGCCGGAGAAGGCTATTACACCATCCGCCTGTCCCAGCGTGTGGGTGAAAAGGGCCGCGTGCTGGCGCAGGATATTCTGCCTGAAGTGCGCGACAAACTCGCTGAGCGCGTCAATCGGGAACGGCTGGACAATGTCAGCGTGAAGCTCGGCCTGCCGGGCAATCCGATGCTGCCCGCCAAGAGCTTCGACCGCGTGTTGATGGTCCATATGTACCATGAGATTACAGCACCTTACGAATTCCTCTGGCACCTCCATCCGGCCTTACGCACCGGTGGCCGCGTCATCATTGTGGATGCCAACCGGCCCACGCAAGACCATGGCACGCCGCCCTTGCTGCTGCAGTGTGAGATGGAAGCCGTCGGTTACCGGCTGGTTGAATTTCAGCAGACGGCGTTCGCAGGTGGCTATCTGGCGGCCTATGACGCCGGCGGCAAACGACCGGAGCCAAACGCGATCAAACCCTGCGCGCTCCAAAAACCCGCCCGCTGATCACAACAGGCCAAGCGCGCGAAAGCCCGCGACTTCGTCACCGGCAAAGATGAGGTGGTCGAGCAACCTTATATCCAACGGGCGCAGCGCCGCCGCCAGCTTTCGCGTCATTTCCCGGTCGGCTAGGCTGGGGCGGGTGTCGCCACTCGGGTGATTATGCGCAAGCATGACGGCGGCGGCATCCGCCGCGAGGGCGGATTGGACAATCCGGCGGAGCGGAAAGGATATGGAGGCCCGCTGGCCTTCAGAAAGGTGGAGATCAATTAAGCCGCCGGATCCGTCAAAATAGGCGATGACGAGGCGTTCTTCCGCGACGGATTTAAAGCAGGACAGGAACAAGGCGCCATAGCTATGGCCTATTGCTTGGAGCGGCATATCGATGGCGACATCCATTAGACCCCGCTATCAACTATGTCGTATTTATACAATTCAAATCATATCCGTTTAGGAGGCGATCTCATCGAAATCGGAAGCGTTGGACGATTTTCAATTGCGCCTGAGCGCCGCCTCGCCATAAGCGTTAGCCGATGCGCGCCTATCTTGACCTCATGCAACGCATTCTCGACCAAGGGGTTGAGCAAAAGGACCGGACAGGCACGGGGACGCTGAGCGTTTTCGCGCATCAGATGCGCTTTGATCTGTCCGAAGGCTTCCCGCTCGTCACGACGAAGAAGCTGCATCTGCGCTCCATCATTTATGAACTTTTGTGGTTCCTCAAAGGCGATACTAACGTCCGCTGGCTCAACGAGAACAAGGTCTCGATCTGGGACGAATGGGCCGACGCCAATGGCGACCTTGGTCCCGTTTACGGCAAGCAATGGCGCCATTGGGAAACCGCCGACGGCCAAAGCGTCGACCAGATTGCCGAACTCGTCCAGCAGTTGAAGACAAACCCCGCCTCCCGGCGGCAGATCATCACGGCATGGAACCCCGGCGAAATCGGCGAAATGGCGCTCGCGCCCTGCCACTGCCTGTTCCAGACATGGGTGGGCAATGGCAAGCTGTCGCTCCAACTTTATCAGCGCAGCGCCGACGTGTTTCTGGGCGTGCCGTTCAACATCGCCTCTTACGCGCTCCTCACCCATATGCTTGCCGATCAGGCCGGGCTGGAGCCGGGCGAGTTCATCTGGACGGGCGGCGACTGCCACCTTTATTCCAACCATCTGGATCAGGCGCGGCTGCAATTGTCGCGCGACCCCAAGCCGCTGCCCAAGCTTGTCATCAAGCGCACGCCGGAAAGTATTGACGGCTATACCTATGAGGATTTCGCCATCGAAGGTTATGACGCGCACCCGCACATTTCAGCGCCGGTGGCGGTATGAACCATCCCGAAATCGTCCTGATCGTCGCCCGGGCAGACAATGGCGTGATCGGCGTGGACGGGAAGCTCCCCTGGCATTTGCCCGCTGATTTGCGTCACTTCAAACAGCTGACGCTCGGCGTGCCAATGATCATGGGCCGCAAGACATTTGACAGCCTGCCCGGCCTCCTGCCCGACCGGCGGCACATTGTCCTCACGCGCAATGAAGATTGGGCGGAAGAAGGCGCAGAAGTCGTACACAGTGTTGAGGACGCGATGCGGGCAGCCAATGCCCCGCACGTCTCCATCATCGGAGGGGCTGAAATTTACCGCCTGTTTCTGCCCCATGCCGACCGGATCGAACTGACCGAAGTGCATTTAAAGGCCACAGGCGATACGCAGATGGACCCCCTTGGGCCGGACTGGGTGGAAGTCGCGCGGACAAGCCATATGGCAGAGGGCGAACGCCCCGCCTTTGATTTCGTGACGCTCAAACGGAGGGGATGATGCGTCGTATTGCTGCCGGTTTTGCGCTGCTGCTGTTCGTAGCGGTTGCCTGCTTTTTCCTGTTCGCGCCCAAGCTGGCCGAAGAATCGATGAACAAGATCGTGCCGACCGTGCAGAAGGTCAGCGCGCGGGCCGAGGCACTGCACAACAGCCTGTTCATTGCCGATCTGCACAGCGACACGCTGATGTGGAAACGCAGCCTGCTGGACCCCGCGACACGCGGCCATGTTGATCTTCCGCGCCTTGAAGCCGGGCATGTCGGGCTGCAGGTCTTCTCGTCTGTCACCAAGACGCCCAGCGGCCAAAATTACGACGCGAACCCGTCCGATACCGACAATATCACCGCGCTTACCATCGGGCAGATGCAGCCGCCGCGCACATGGACGTCGCTGCTGGAACGCTCGCTCTGGCATGCCGAAAAGCTGAATCGTGCGGAAGCCGCCTCAAAGGGGTCGCTCCTCGTCGTGCGAACCAAAGCCGATCTCGATAAGCTGATCGCACAGCGCGGGAACAAGCCGGTTCCCGTCGGCGCGCTCCTCTCCATCGAAGGCCTCCAGAACCTAGAGGGCAAGCGCGCCAATCTTGATGTGCTGTTCAAGGCCGGGTTCCGCATGGCGGGCTTTGCGCATTTCTTTGACAATGAAGTCGCAGGCTCGATGCACGGCATGAAGAAGGGCGGCCTCACCCCGCTTGGGCGGCAAGTGATGGCCGACATGGAAGCGCGTGGCATGGTCGTCGACATTGCCCATTGCAGCCACCAATGCGTGGGCGAGATCCTCGCGGCGGCCAAGCGCCCGGTCGTCTCCAGCCATGGCGGCGTGCAGGCGACGTGCAAGGTCAACCGCAACCTGACCGACGCAGAGATTCGCGGCGTGGCCAAAACCGGCGGCGTCATCGGCATCGGTTATTGGGATGCGGCCATCTGCTCCACCGACCCGCGCGCCATTGCCAAAGCGATGCGCCATGTCCGCGATCTGGTGGGGATTGATTATGTCGGGCTCGGCTCCGACTTTGACGGCGCGACAACGACGCCGTTCGACACCGCAGGCCTGACCCATGTCACCCAGGCGCTGCTCGATGAAGGCTTCACCGATGCCGACATCGCCAAGGTGATGGGCGGAAACGTGCTGCGTGTCCTGAAGGCGGTCTTGCCGCCGCGCTAAGGCGTTCCTATAGCCCGCCGCGATGGAACGACTTGATGGCAATGCCCTGATACCAGACGCCTTTCGCGGCGGCATCGTTGCGCTTGGCAATTTTGACGGCGTCCATGCCGGGCATCAGGCCGTCATTGGCAAAGCCGTGGCCTTGGCCCGTGCACGCGGTGTGCCTGCTTTGGTGGCGACATTTGACCCCCATCCGATCCGCCATTTCGCGCCCGATGCCCCGCCCTTCCGCCTGACCACGCTTGACCAGCGCCAGCACTATTTGGCTGAGGCCGGGGCCGATGCGATGGTCGTGTTCCACTTTTCCAGCACGCTTGCCAATGTGACGGCAGAGGCCTTTGTGACCGACTGGCTGGGCGGCCATCTGGGCGCATCCGGCGTTGTGACCGGGGAAGACTTCACCTTCGGCAAAGGGCGTGGCGGCAATATCACGGTGCTGCGCGAGATCGCGGGCACGCTGGGCATGTCGTGCGATGCGGTCGGCCCGGTCTGCGATGACGATGGTCCCATTTCGTCCAGCCGCATCCGCAAGGCGCTGCAGTCTGGCGATTGTGAAACTGCAACCCGGCTTTTGACACGCCCCTTCGCCGTCGAAGGCCCTGTGCAGCACGGGGACAAGAACGGGCGCAAGCTCGGCTTCCCCACTGCCAATATTGATATGGGGAATTACTTGCGACCCCGTTACGGCATCTATGCGGTGCGCGGTCTTTTGCCCGATGGCCGTGTCCTCAATGGCGCAGCCAACCTCGGCGTGCGCCCGACCTTTGATCCGCCCAAAGAACTTCTGGAACCCCATTTCTTTGATTTTAAAGAAGATCTCTATGAACAAGTCATAGAAGTCGAATTTCATTCCTTCATTCGGCCCGAGAAAAAGTTTGACAGTCTGGATGAATTGATGGAGCAGATGGCCCGCGACTGTGACACAGCAAGGACCATTTTGAACTCATGCGCGTCTGGGCCACTGTCCACTGGCTGATTATCGCCGGTATCATCATCATATCTTTGATCAATGCTTCATGGATTGCCCCGGTACAGCGGGGCGCGCTGGACCTGATCGCCGCAGGTTCTGCGCGCGGAGCGGCGGCCAATGCGCGGTGTGACAGCACCACGATCTTTGGCGCGGTGGACCGGATGTTCTTGGACCGTGCCGACCGCGTTGTCGTGAATGTCCGGCGGGCAGGGAACGAATTCCGCATCGTGCTGCCAACGATAACCTCCTGCATCGAAGATGCGTCTGCAGCCCCCACGCCTGAACGCTTTGCCCGACAATATCCGCGGCGCCGTTTTGTCTTTGATGTCGGCGGGGATGGCCGCGCCTTTGATGCGCTGGCCAAAGGGTTTACAGCAGCCGGTCAAGCCCTCGACGCCCGTCAGGCCGTGATGGCCAGCGCAGAGGTGGCCGCCCATGCCCGCGCGACTGTGCCCGGCATTTGGGCCTTTGATCTGGCGGCGGCGCGCAGTTGCGCTGATGACTATCTCTGGACGGGCTGGACCGGCTTCGTGCCAGCCGCCTGCAAAGGCCAGACAGCGCTTGTCTCGCTGGATGCGCAATGGTCCACCTGGGGCTGGCCCAACCGCTTCCTCACCCGGATGGCCGGCGCCAACACCCGCACGATCCTGACCGGCCCCGCAGACTCCGGCGGCGTGACGGTGGCCGAACAGATCCCCGAAATCCCGCGCGACTTTAAAGGATCGGTCTGGGTGGAGGATATTTCCGCCATCGGCCCTGCGCTGCGCAACTAGAGTTGCCCTCAAGGCTTTATTTGCGGGCGCGCATCCCGTAAGGCCCGCCGGTCATGACAGAAGCACCGCGCCCCGAAGCCAAAGACTATAGAGACACCGTCTTCCTGCCGAAGACCGACTTTCCCATGAAGGCCGGCCTGCCGCAGAAGGAGCCGGGCATTCTCGCCAAGTGGCAGGAACAGGATCTCTACCGCGCCCTGCGCGATGCGCGAAAGGGCGAACCCAAGTTCATCCTGCATGATGGCCCGCCTTATGCGAATGGCGACATGCACATCGGCCATGCGCTGAACCATATCCTGAAGGACATGGTCGTCCGCACGCAGAGCCTGCTCGGCAAGGACGCGCCCTATGTGCCCGGCTGGGATTGCCACGGCCTTCCGATCGAATGGAAGGTTGAGGAAGAATACAGGAAGAAAAAACGCAATAAGGACGAGGTTCCCGTCGAGGAATTCCGCGCCGAATGCCGCGCTTATGCCCAAAACTGGGTCAACCGCCAGCGCGAGCAGCTCAAGCGCCTCGGCATCAATGGCGATTGGGACAACCCCTACCTCACCATGCACTTCGACGCTGAAGCGACGATTGTCGGCGAGCTGCTGAAGTTCGCCGAAAGCGGCCAGCTCTATCGCGGCGCCAAGCCAGTGATGTGGAGCCCGGTTGAAAAGACCGCACTCGCCGAAGCTGAGGTTGAATATGAGGACATCACCTCGACGCAGATCGATGTGGCGTTTGAGATCATCGACAGCCCTATCAAGGAACTGATCGGCGCGCATGCCGTGATCTGGACGACGACGCCTTGGACGATCCCGGTCAATCAGGCTTTGGCTTATGGGCCGGAGATTGAGTATTCCCTTTGCAGCGCAACACTCCTCCATGACATTGTTGATGAAGATTTCTCTGTAGTTAAATCGCATCCGGCGAATGAAGCATTCCAAGGCAAACTCTTTGTTCTCGCTGAACCTCTGAGGATCACGCTCGAACAGCGCATTCGGCAGTCCAACGCATGGCCAGGGGTCAGCATCACACTTCATCCGCTCAAGACGTTTAAGGGCGCCGACCTCGCCGGAACCATCGCCCGCCACCCGATGGCCAATCATCTCCGTCGCCCCGTGCTTGACACGGGGCTAGGCTTGTCTTCGGACACAGCAGGCGAAAGCCAAGCCCCGCATCAGGTGCGGGGCGACGATTTTGAGCGGATGGTGGAGTTTTTTGAACGCCCCCGCCCGTTCCTGCCCGGCGACTTCGTCACGACCGACAGCGGCACGGGCCTTGTCCATATGGCGCCGGACCATGGCGAGGACGATTTTGACCTGTGCAAGGCGCACGGCATTGAGCCGGTGTTCGCGGTGCTGGGTGATGGCAAATATCGCGACGACTGGGCCTGGCTTGGCGGCGAAGGCAGCGTCATCAACCCGAAGTTCAACGCGCCGGACGGCCCCATCTGCACCGCACTGCGCGAAGCGGGCGGCCTGCTCGCCGCGAGTGCCGATTACAAGCACAGCTACCCGCATTCGTGGCGGTCCAAGGCGAAGGTCATCTATCGCTGCACGCCGCAATGGTTTGTGCCGATGGATAAGGACATGCCGGGTGGCACATTGCGCGAAAAGGCGATGACCGCGATTTCGCAGACCCGCTGGGTGCCGGAAAAAGGCCAGAACCGTATCACCGCGATGGTCGAAGGCCGCCCGGACTGGGTGCTCAGCCGCCAGCGCGCCTGGGGTGTGCCGATCACGCTGTTTGTCGACCGCAAGACCGGCCAGTATTTGAACGACCCCGCCGTCAACGCGCGGATCGTGGCGGGCGTCAAGGAACTGGGCGTCGATGCCTGGTCCGACGACCGCGCACAGGGCTATCTCGGCGGCGACTACGCCCTCGACGATTATGAGCGCGTGGCCGACATTCTGGACGTCTGGTTCGACAGCGGATCAACGCACGCCTTCGTGCTCGCCTCCGGCAAATGGCCGGATCTCATGCGCCCTGAAGGCTGTACCGGCCCGCTCGCCGACCTGTATCTCGAAGGCAGCGACCAGCATCGCGGCTGGTTCCAGTCAAGCTTGCTCGAGAGCTGCGGCACGCGCGGCCATGCGCCGTACAAGGCGGTGCTCACCCACGGCTTTACGATGGACCAGAAGGGCATGAAAATGTCCAAGTCGCTGGGCAACACCATCGACCCGCTGAAGGTGATGGAGACGTACGGCGCGGACATCATCCGCTTGTGGGCGCTGTCGGTCGACTTCACCGAAGACCACCGCATCGGCGATGAGATCCTCAAAGGCGTGTCGGACCAGTATCGCAAGCTGCGCAACACGTTCCGCTATCTGCTGGGGGCGCTCGACGGATATGACCATGCCAGCGAGGGCATTGAGCCCGCGGACATGCCAGAGCTGGAGCGTTACGTGCTTCACCTGCTGTCCGGCCTTGATGCGACGCTGCGTCAGGCCATCGCGGACTATGACTTCAACGAATATACCCGCGCGCTGACCGACTTCTGCAATGAAGACCTGTCGGCCTTCTTTTTCGATATTCGCAAGGACAGCCTGTATTGCGATGCGCCGACGGACCTTGCCCGTCGCGCCTATCGCACGACGCTCGACATCCTGTTCCAGGCCTTGATCCGCTATGCGGCGCCCGTGCTCGTGTTCACTGCCGAAGAAGTGTGGATGACACGCTTCCCGGATCGCGGCAGCCTCCATCTGCAGGAAATCCACCCCTTGCCCGACAGCTGGCAGGATGCGGCCCTTGCCGAGCGCTTTGCCGCCTTACGAGTCCTGCGCGCGCAGGTGTCCGAAGCTATTGAGCCGATGCGCCGCGAAAAGATTGTCGGGTCCAGCCTTGCTGCCACCGTGACCGTCCCCGCCGATGCGCCCGAAGGTGATTTGGCTGAGCTGTTCATCACCGGGACAGTGACACGCGGGCAAGGATCTGAGGTGACTGTCGCCCCCACCACTGACCACAAATGCGGCCGCTGCTGGCGGCATCTGCCCGAAGTGACGGCGGATGGCGAATTGTGCGGGCGGTGTGACGGAGTGGTCAATGGCTGAGCGCCATCTGCGCCTTGGCTTTGGTTTGGCCATCCTCCTGTTCCTCGCGGATCAGGGGCTAAAGGCGGTGATGATTGGCCCGCTGGCGTTGCAGGCGGTGCAGCAAATTTACCTGCTGCCGATCCTCAACCTGACCTGGGTTGAGAATTACGGCGTCGCGCTCGGCATGTTCCGCGCCGGGCATGACACCGAACGCTGGATCCTCGTTGGTGTGACCAGCATCATCGCGGTGGTCGTTTCGGTATGGATTACCCGCGAAAAAAACCGCATGGACGTGATGGGCCTTGGCCTCGTCCTTGGCGGCGCACTGGGAAACATCGTAGACCGGGTGCGTTTCGGCTACGTCGTTGATTTCATCGATTTCCATATTGGCGGGTTCAGACCCTTTTTGGTCTTCAATCTTGCCGACGCGGCGATTACCATCGGAGTATTGTTGCTTTTGGCCCGTGCGTTTTTCACGCGCGATGCCAAAGCAGAAACGGAGACTGATAATGCGTAAGATTATGGGTGTTGTGGCAGTCGGTGCGCTGCTTTCGGGCTGCGCCAATGGCGGGCTGTTCAACCGCAAGTCTCCCGATGAATTTCAGGTGACGCGTCTAGCGCCGCTCGTCGTGCCGCCGGATTTCGCGCTCGTCCCGCCGGCTGCCGGCAGCCCGCAGGCGCAGGGCGCAGACAGCTCGACACAGGCGTTGCAGGCGATGTTCGGCGGACCCGCCGCACGTTCGGGTGCCGAATCGACCACGCTGAATGCCGCAGGCGGCGCACGGTCACAGCCGGGCATCCGCTCCAATGCGGGCGATCCGGGCACGGAAGTTGTCGATAAGGGTGCGACCACGCGGGACATTATCGCCGCACCGGAAGGTGACGGTCAGGCCGCGCGGACATCCACGCCGCAGTAACCGCCTGCAATCGGGCAAAAGAAAAAGGGCGGGGCCGCAAACACGGCGCCCGCCCTTTTCTTGTCTGAAAGGGGCCGGGCGAACCCGACCCCAAAATCAGATCAGATCAATCAGAACGACACGCCAACCGAACCGAAGATGCCGCCCTTGGCGATATCCTTGCCCGACGGGCTCAGCAGGGCGCCCGCACCATAGCTGGTGTCGACATAGTTCAAGCCGAAAGTGACCTTGCCCGTCGTGTAAGACGCGCCGACCGACCAGTCCGTATATTTGGAGCCGCTCGACAAATAGCTGGCGGTGAAGGTGCGGCCAACGCCGGCGCTCAGGCTGACGCCCGTATCCGGAATCGAACCCGACAGACCGAGGTTCATGTAGAAGTTGTCGAGCTTACCCGCGCCGAGCGAGAGACCCGCCTGCTTCGGCGAATAATAAGCCGCGAGCTTGGCGCTGACCGGGCCGAGCGTATGCGACAGGCTGGTGTAGAGTTCCAGGAAGTCCGAGTTTGTGCCCGGCGTGATCTTCGACGAACCCGGATAATAATAATAGAGGCCACCCACATCGAGGGTCGTGCCGCCGAAGGTCTTCTTATAGCCGAGGATCAGATCGATTTCCTGATCGCTGCCAGCGGCGATGTATTCATCAACCGAAGAGCCCCAGACGCCTGCATAGAGGCCCGATTCGTGGGAAAGGGTAACGCCGGCCTGAACCGCGAAATCCTTGTCGGTTTGCGTGAGGCCGCGGAAACGGTAATCGCTGACGACAGCGACTGAACCCGAAACGGTGATAGCGGGCGTTTCTGCATCCTGCGCCATGGCGGGCGTGGCAGAAAGAGCGAGAGCGAGGCCCAGGAGAGGGCGAGAGAACGTGCGCATGGGTAAACCCCTTAATAGTTGTTGCGTCGTTCCGCCTGCGTTGCTGTCTGATGCCTCTCTCTGATGCAAGATCAGGGGACCGCAGTTCCAGCGACACTCAAATCATGCCGACCGATTGTGCATTGCACAACAAAAAAATGACGCATTTGTTGCATTCGCGCTTCAATCGTTGCGCAAAGGCCACACTCAGCGCAAGTTGGCGCATGCCTTTTGCATACGGGTGCAGGCATCCGTCAGGATCGCTTCCGACGTGGCGTAAGAGATGCGGAAACCCGGGGAAAGCCCGAAGGCCCCGCCATGCACTGCGGCCACTTCGACCTCTTCAAGGAAGTAGTCGATCAGCTCTTCATCAGTGGAGATCACCTTGCCGCCCGGCGTTGATTTACCCATCAGCCCCGAGACATCAGGATAGACATAAAAGGCGCCTTCGGGCGTCGGGCAGTGGACGCCCTCAATCTCGTTGAGCATCTTCACGACCAGATCGCGCCGACCACGGAAGCGTTCATTGCGGTCCTTAAGGAAGGACTGGTCGCCATTGAGCGCCGCTGTGGCCGCCGCCTGTGCGATGGAACAGGGGTTGGACGTCGACTGCGACTGCAGCTTCGCCATCGCCTTGATCAGCCATTGCGGGCCACCGGCGAAACCGATGCGCCAGCCGGTCATCGAATAGGCCTTGGAACAGCCATTGACCGTCAGCGTACGATCATAAAGTTCAGGGCAGACCTGCAGGATCGTGGCGAACGGCGTGTCGGCATACCAGACATGTTCATACATATCGTCGGTCAGCACCATCACCTGCGGGTGACGGACGAGCACATCAGCCAAGCCTTTCAGCTCGGTCGCGGAATAGGCAGCGCCCGTCGGGTTGGACGGGGAGTTGAGGAGCACCCAGCGCGTCTTGGGCGTGATCGCCGCTTCGAGTTGTGCAGGTGTGATCTTGTAGTTCTGCGTGGCCGGTGCTGCGATAAACACAGGCGTACCGCCCGCAAATGCGACGATATCAGGATAGCTCACCCAATAAGGTGCGGGGATGATCACTTCATCGCCCGCATCGATGGTCGCGACGAGCGCGTTGAAGAGCGTGTGCTTGCCGCCGACATTCACGCTGATCTGGGCGGGGGTGTAGTCCAGCCCATTGTCGCGCTTGAATTTGGCCTGGATCGCAGCCTTCAGCTCGGCTGTGCCGTCCACATTGGTGTATTTGGTCTGGCCCTTGCGGATCGCCTCGATGGCGGCTTCCTTCACGAAGTCCGGGGTGTCGAAATCAGGCTCCCCTGCCGACAGGCCGATCACATTCACGCCCTTTGCCTTCAGGTCCAGCACACGGCTCGTCATGGCGAGCGTGGCGGACGGCTGGATACGGTCAAGAGCGGCGGATGTCGTGCGCATGGCTGGGCGCTTTCCTTCAAAGAGCTAAGAAAATTGCGGTGCGCCGCGCCTATAGGCAAGCAATGCAACAGGGGCAACCGCTTGGGCGTTGTTTATGGTCAGACCAGCCGGGCGGGCAGGATGCCGCGAATCGCGTTGCCGATGAAAAATCCGTTCGCCAAATCCTCGGCGCGCAAGTCAGATTCCCTGGCGCGGCCCGCTTCGATCAGTTCGGACCGCAGCGTGCCCGGCAGCAGCCGGCGCGACACTGGCGGCGTCAGCAGGACGCCGTCGCGTTCAATATAGAGCGTCGTAAAACTGCCTTCGGTCAGGAATCCGTCCGGGTCGGTGAACACCACCTCGAACGCACCGGCCTTCACTTTGGCCTCATCATAAAAGGCACGGTCGCTGGTTTTGTGGACGAGCCGGAAATCGCTGACATCAACCGGAAGCGGCACAACCGCGACCGAAACTGGCCCCGCAGGCGCGGGCGGCAGGTTGGAAATTTCGATGGCGACAGCCCCGCTTTTGGCCAGCAACAGCCGGATGCGTTTGGCTTCGCGCAGGCGGAAGGTCGCAGCCTGCAATTCGTTGCGCACGGCGTGGCGATCAAAGCTGAAATCAAACGCCTGTGCGCTCGCCCGCATCCGGGCAAGGTGGAGGTCCAGCCGCTCAATCCCCTGTTCGGGGTCAAAGCGCATCGTCTCAATCAGGTCGAAGCGGCGCTGGTCAGCCACAAACCGTCCCTTGGCAAGACATTCGGCCCATTCCTCTGCCACGCGGCTGTCAGCCACAATGCCGCCACCCAGGCCCAATGTGGCAATGGATTGCCCCGCTGGCAAATGCAGCGTCCGGATGGCGACGTTGAAGGCGGCGTCGCCATTGGGGTCCACCCGGCCGATGCTGCCGGTATAGATGCCCCGCGGCGTCTCTTCGACCGCATCAATCACCTCCATCGCCCGAATCTTGGGGGCGCCAGTGATCGACCCGCAAGGGTAAATGGCGCGCAGCACATCCGCCGCATCCTTGCCCGGTTGCAGACGTGCCGTGACGGTCGAAATCATCTGATGGACCGTAGGATAGGTTTCGACTTTGAAGAGCTGCGGCACTTCCACCGAGCCGGGCTCTGCGACGCGCGACACATCATTGCGGAGCAGATCAACGATCATGAGGTTTTCGGCGCGCTGTTTGGGATCGCTTTGCAGCCGCTCAATAAGCGCGGCATCCTCTTCCGGCGTAGCTCCTCGCGTGGAGGTGCCCTTCATCGGCTTGGTCGTGACCTTGCCGTCATGAAGCGCAAAGAAAAGTTCGGGCGAAAGCGAGAGGAGCCAATCGTCGCCAGTCCAGATAACGCCGCCAAAGCCTGCCTTCGCCCTTTGGCGCAGCCCGGCATAAAGCGCGAGCGGGTGCCCTGCGGTGGAGACCTCCGCCCGGATCGTCAGATTGGCCTGATAAATATCGCCCGCAGAGATGAGCGCCTGCACCTTGGCCAAGGCCGCGTCATAGCCCGCCCGGTCAATCTTCGGGCGCGGCGCCCCTGCCCATCCGCCCGCCGCATCGGGAAGCAAAGCAGGCACATCTTCAGGCGCAATGTCTTCAAAGCCGTCAAACCGCCCAAACCAGGCAAGCGGCAAGCCGGAAAGGCGCAGACGATCCGCCAGACGGTCTTCAAGCAGCAACCCTGCCTCATAGGTGAAAAACCCCGCCCAATGGGCGCTGCCTGTCGCTAAGCGGTCCAGCAGATTGGCCAGCGACGCCGCATCGTGCGCGGTCACAATCTCCAGCGGATCACGGTAGAGCCGCGCAGGCGTCGCCTTGCCGCTGCGCGCATCATCCAGAAGGACGAAGGGACTGTCGGGGAACCGGCCTGCCATGGCGCGCCTCTTGGCAGGCGGCGGCCTAAATTGCCAGTGCCCTGCTGTTGATACACAGCGGCCCGACCGCTACGCAGGACGTCATTTCACATTCCGCCAGAGGTCATCATGCGCCGGACATTGCTCACCCTTCTTGCTGCCCTGTCGTCCTCCAACGCCTTTGCCCAGACTGTGGAGAAACCGACCGCCATCATCGTCGATGGTGTGCCTGCGGTGCCGACGGCACTCGCCACGGCAACGCGGCCCTATATGGAATATCGCACCGCGACCTTCCTCGGCTGGCACCCCAGCGACAAATCGATGCTGATCGCGACGCGGTTCGGCAATACGCAGCAATTGCACCGCGTTGCCAATCCCATGGGCGCGCGCACCCAGATCAGTTTCGAGCAGGAACCCGTGGTCAGCGGCAGCTGGGCGCCCAAGGCGGCGGACGTGATGGTCGTCGAAAAGGATGTCGGCGGCAGCGAATTCTATCAGCTCTACACGCTGAAGGACGGGACGCTGACGCTGCTCACCGACGGCAAGAGCCGCAACCAATTCTCCACTTGGTCGGGCGATGGCACGCTGATCGCCTACAGCTCCACCAAGCGCAACGGCACGGACAGCGACCTGTACGTCATGGACCCGCGCGATCCCTCCACCGCGCGCATGGTCGCACAGGTGCAGGGCGGCGGCTGGGCCATTTCCACCTTCGCGTCTGACAAGAAGAGTGCCATCGTCGGCAATTACCGCTCGATCACCGATGTTGATCTCTACCGGCTCGATCTGGCGACAGGCGCAATGACGCCCATCGGCGATAAGGCGAAGGCGATCGCTTACGGGCAAATCGACTACGCGCCCGACGGCACGCTTTGGGTGTTGAGCGACGAGGGATCAGACTTTCAGCGGCTCGGCACGCTGGACACTGCCACCGGCAAATTCACGCCTCGCGCGCCCGCTGAGAAATGGGATGTTGAGACCTTCAAGATCTCTGGCGACGGTCGCTTCATCGCTTATGTGGTCAACGAAGCCGGCATCAGCCGCGTCCGCCTGCTCGACCCGGCAACCGGAAAGACGCGCACCGTTGAGGGCCTTCCGGTGGGCGTCGTAGGCGCGATGGACGTCTCAGATTGGGGCGAGATTGGCCTGAGCCTTTCGTCCGCCCGCAACCCCTCCGACGCCTATAGCATCAACCCCGAGACACTGGCCGTCACCCGCTGGACCGCGAGCGAGACAGGCGGGCTCGATGCCGCCAAAAACGCCGAGCCGTCGCTGGTTGAGATCAAGAGCTTTGATGGCCTCAAAATGTCGGGCTTTCTCTACCGGCCCGACGCGACCAAATTCCCCGGCAAGCGCCCCATGCTGATGTGGGTCCATGGCGGCCCGGAAAGCCAGAGCCGTCCGGCCTTTATCGGCGCCTATAATTATCTGGTGAATGAACTGGGCATTGCGCTGTTCTACCCCAATGTCCGCGGCTCATCCGGCTATGGCAAGACCTTTGTCAGCCTCGACAATGGCGCCTTCAAGCGCGAGGATTCGGTGAAGGACATGGGCGCTTTCCTCGATGCGCTCGCCAAGGACCCCGGATTGGATGCCAAGCGCTTTGCCCTCACTGGCAGGTCTTATGGCGGCTATATGTGCTATGCCGCCGCTGTGCAGTTTGCCGAGAAGCTGAAGAGCACACACTGCGTCGTCGCCATTTCCAACTTCGTGACATTCCTCGAAACGACCCAAAGCTACCGTCGCGATCTGCGCCGCGCGGAGTATGGCGATGAGCGCGATCCCAAGCAGCGCGCCAAGCTGCTCGCCATCTCGCCGCTGGAGCGCGTGAAGGAGATGAAAAAGCCGATGTTCACGGTGACGGGCGGCAACGACCCGCGCGTCCCCGCGTCGGAGGCCGAACAAGTGGTGGAGGCGATCCGTGCCAATGGCGGCACCGTATGGCACCTGCTCGCGACCAATGAAGGGCACATCTGGGGCAAGAAGGAGAATAACGACTACGCCTTCTGGTCGGCGCTCCAGTTCTACAAACAGACGCTGTTGGGGGAGTGAGCGGAGAACGGGACACCCCTTCCGTTCGTCATCCTAAACTTGTTTCAGGATAACCGTGTTGTGCGTCTGGTCAGATGGATGTGTGGCTCTACCCCGTTATGCTGAAACAAGTTCAGCATGACGAGGTTGGGACGACAACGCTCAAAGGGCCGACGCATTTGCGCCCTTCCCTCAACCTGCCTATATCGACCCCATGACCCAATATCAGATCGTCACCGATGACACCGTGCCCGTCCGCTCAGGCGCCATTCGTCTGCATGGACCGGAAGCCTTTGATGGCATGCGCAGGGCAGGCAAGCTTGCCGCTGAAATCCTCGATGCGCTGGTGCCCTTCATCCAGCCGGGCGTGACGACGCAGGCGATTGATGATCTGGTCCGCGAGATGACTTTTGATAACGGCGCGGTGCCCGCCACGCTCAACTATCGCGGCTATACGCACAGCTGCTGCACCTCGATCAATCATGTCATCTGCCACGGCATTCCCGGCCCCAAGGCCTTGAAGAGCGGCGATATCGTCAATGTCGATGTGACCCCCATCGTCGATGGCTGGCACGGCGACACGAACCGTACCTATCTGGTCGGCGATGTGCCGATCAAAGCGCGGCGTCTGGTGGAAACCACCTTCGAAGCGATGATGCTTGGCATCGAACAGGCCAAGCCCGGCAACCATCTGGGCGACATTTCCCACGCGATCCAGACCCATGCCGAACGGCAGCGCTTTGGCGTCGTCCGCGATTTCTGCGGGCACGGCATTGGCCGCCTGTTCCACGATGCGCCTGAGGTGGTCCATGTCGGTCGCCCCGGCACGGGGCCGGAGCTGAAGCCCGGCATGTTCTTCACCATCGAACCGATGGTCAATATCGGCCGCCCGGACTGCAAGGTGCTGGAAGATGGCTGGACAGCCGTGACCCGCGACCGGACCTTGTCGGCGCAGTTTGAACACACGATCGGCATCACCGAAACAGGCTATGAAATTTTCACCAAGAGCGTTGCCGGGTTCGATTTGCCGCACCGGCCAGCCGGAAGCGATTCGCTGGCCTGACACCCTCTCCGCGTAACAAAATGTCGCAGCACAGGACTCTTGCTTAAATATTGAGCGTGTTGTGCCTAAATATTAAGCATATGTCATTCGACCTGCCCGCTTTCCAAACAGCGCCGGGCAGGATTTCGCGGATTGCTTGCACCTTTGCATTTGGCACGATTATTGAAGGCCAAAGCGCAACCATAGGGGCCATGCCACGCCATGAAAAAGATCGAAGCGATCATCAAACCGTTCAAGCTCGATGATGTGAAGGAAGCGCTGCACGAAGTCGGCGTGTCCGGCATCACCGTGACCGAGGCGAAAGGCTTTGGCCGTCAGAAGGGCCACACCGAACTTTATCGTGGCGCTGAATATATCGTCGACTTTCTGCCGAAGGTGAAGCTGGAGGTCGTCGTGGACGACGCACTGGCCCCCCGCGTGGTAGAAGCCATTGCCGCTGCCGCGCAGACCGGCCGCATCGGCGACGGCAAGATCTTCGTCATCCCCGTGGAAAGCGCACTGCGCATCCGCACCGGTGAGAAAGACAACGACGCCATCTGAATTTTTCGCATTCCCCGGCCTGGGCATTCCCGGGCGGGGCCACCAACAGTCCGATTTTAATCAAGGAAGGTAACTAGAACATGGCCACTCCGGCAGACATTCTGAAGCAGATCAAGGACCAAGACATCGAGTGGGTCGACCTGCGTTTCACCGACCCCAAGGGCAAGTGGCAGCACCTCTCCATGTGCGCCGGCGTGATGGGTGAAGACGAACTGACCGACGGTTTGATGTTCGACGGATCGTCCATCGAAGGCTGGAAGGCCATCAACGAATCCGACATGATCCTGAAGCCTGACCTCGACGCCGTTTATGTTGATCCGTTCAGCGCGACGCCGATGATGATCATCTTCTGCGACATCGTCGAACCGTCAACGGGTGAGCTCTATTCGCGTGACCCGCGTTCGACCGCCAAGCGCGCCGAAGCCTACCTGAAGTCCACCGGCATCGGTGACACCGTCTATGTCGGCCCGGAAGCCGAATTCTTCATGTTTGACGATGTGAAGTTCGAAAACGGCTACAACACCAGCTATTACAAGCTCGACGATATCGAACTGCCGACCAACACCGGCACGCATTATGACAGCGGCAATTTGGGCCACCGTCCGCGCGCCAAGGGCGGCTACTTCCCCGTGGCGCCCGTCGATTCGGCACAGGACATCCGCGCTGAAATGGTGTCGACCATGCTCGAAATGGGCCTGCCTTGCGACAAGCACCACCACGAAGTGGCCGCAGCGCAGCACGAACTCGGCCTGACGTTCGGCACGCTGACGCAGACCGCAGACCGCATGCAGATCTACAAGTATGTCGTCCACATGGTCGCTGAAGCCTATGGCAAGACAGCCACGTTCATGCCGAAGCCGATCAAGGAAGATAACGGTTCGGGCATGCACACCCACTTCTCGATCTGGGAAAAGGGTCAGCCGCTCTTCGCCGGTAACGGCTATGCCGGCCTGTCGGAAATGTGCCTGTTCTTCATCGGCGGCATCATCAAGCACGCCAAGGCGATCAACGCGTTCTCCAACCCGTCGACCAACAGCTACAAGCGCCTGGTTCCCGGCTATGAAGCCCCTGTTCTGCTCGCTTACTCGGCGCGCAACCGCTCTGCTTCGTGCCGCATCCCTTATGGGGCCGGTGCCAAGGCAAAGCGCGTTGAAATCCGCTTCCCCGATGCGATGGCCAACCCCTATCTCTGCTATTCGGCACTGATGATGGCGGGCCTCGACGGCATCCAGAACAAGATCCACCCGGGCGATGCCATGGACAAGAACCTCTATGATCTTCCGCCGGAAGAACTGGCCCAGGTTCCCACTGTCTGCGGTTCGCTCCGTGAAGCTCTGGAATCGCTTGAAGCCGATCACGCCTTCCTCTTGAAGGGCGACGTGTTCAGCAAGGAACAGATCGACGCCTATATCGACATCAAGATGGGCGAAGTCGCGCGTTGGGAAATGACCCCATCGCCGGTCGAGTTCGACATGTACTACAGCGCCTAAGACCTTGATCGCCCGAGGCTGAACCAGCCTCGGGCGTGAATCATGGTCTCACAATACGCGCAAAACCAATCCGTCTAACGGACAGCAGGACGCCCGGCGGGAAACCTCCGGGCGTTTTGTTTTGACGGGCCTTGGCAAATTCAATGCGCGTCCCAATTTGGGACAAAAATACAGCTCATATTCATTATGGCATCATTAATATCCAATTTACTTCTATTTAGGCCTCCCCTACCAGAGTTCCGATTGTGATGTTTTTTTGATCACAATCTCGTCAGGCGAGCGACCCGCAAACGGGCACGCGCCTTGTGTGACCTGTTTAGTGGGGAAGTAATCCTATGAAATCTGCATATCTTTTGGCCGGTGCCGCGCTTGCCGCAGTTCTGGCTCCAGCTACGGCAAACGCTGCCGTTGTTTTCACAACCGACGCCAATCACTATGAGGGCTTAGGCGACACCATCGGTTCGGCATTTGACCAGATCGACCTGTCGAGCGTGACCAATACCTTCACAGGCTATGGCACATACCTCCTCAACAAGGTGACCTTCACCGTTGGCGTCAATGCCACTGCGGGTGGCTACACGCAGACCGGCACGCTGACCAACACAGGCACGTCGACACTGGGTGGATTCGCCTATTCGATTCCCTATTCGATCTTCATCTCCAGCGCTGACACCATCACGCTGGGCGGCAACAGCATCGTTTGGAGCGGCTTCAACATCAAGTTCAACGAACTCACGCTGTCCTCGGGCAGCGAACCTGTGTTTGGCGACCTAACCGCAACGGTGACCGGTGTGCCGGAAGCTGCCAGCTGGGCGCTGATGCTTGCAGGTTTCGGCCTTGTTGGCGGTGCAATGCGCCGTCGTCGTCAGTCGGCTCAGGTAACCTTCGCCTAAGCTATTCTGAAATCCTGATTCAGGCGTCCGGAGGGAAAACTTCCGGGCGCCTTTTTGTATGCAGCGCAGGCGGCGGTTGCACGCACACCTTGTCTCGGACGCGGACCATCGCCACAACGTCGGTTCAGCCTTGGAGACGCCCATGAATCGCCGCCTTTCAAAAACCCTTCCGCTCGCGTTGCTCGTCTTGGGCGCATCATCCACCTCTGCCGCGCTCACGCCCCCAGAGACCAAGATGGCGGCGACGGTTGACGCGGAATATGAACGCACGGTGGGTCTGCTGCAAAAGCTCGTCGACCAGAATTCAGGGTCGATGAATCTGGAGGGCGTGGAGACTGTCAGCCGCATGATGCGCGCCGAGCTGGAGCCTTTGGGCTTCAAGGTCACATGGATGCCGATGACGGCCACCAAGCGCGCCGGGCATCTGGTCGCGACCAAGACCGGCAAGGCGGGCACCAAGCGCCTGCTGCTCATCGCGCATCTCGACACGGTGTTTGAAAAGGATTCGCCGTTTCAGGCCTTCAAACGACTGACCAAGGCCGGCATGGATGAGGCCGAAGGGCCGGGCGCCGGGGATGACAAGGGCGGCATGGTCACCATCCTCGCAGCACTCCGTGCCATGAAGGCGGCAGGCACACTGAAGGACGCCAATATCGAAATTCATATGACGGGCGATGAAGAGGATTCGGGCGACCCCATTTCCATTGCCCGCGCCGACCTGATTGCGGCCGGCAAGCGGTCTGACGCCGCGCTCGATTTTGAAGGACTGGTCCGCGAGGATGGCAAGGATATGGGGTCGATCGCACGGCGGTCTTCCAACAGCTGGACGCTGACCGCGACTGGCAAATCCGGGCACAGTTCCGGCATCTTCAGCGCCGCGGCAGGCGATGGCGCGATCTATGAGATCAGCCGGATCATCACCCGTTTCCGCAGCGACCTTCCCGAACCCAACCTCACCTTCAACGTGGGGCTGATCGCAGGTGGGCAGGAAGCCACTCTCGATGCCGATGGTGTGCGCGCGGCGGCCAAGGGCAAGACCAACATCATCCCAGGCATCGCGATTGCGCGCGGCGATTTCCGCACGCTGTCGCAGGAGCAGACCGAACGGGTGAAGTCGAAGATGTCCTCCATTGTGGCCGCCCACGCCCCGCTGACATCAGCGACCATCACCTTTGAACAAGGCGGCTATCCCGCCATGGCGCCGACCCCGGGCAACAAGGCGCTGCTCGACCGGCTGAACGCCATCAACACCGATATGGGCCTGCCCGAAATGCCCGTGCTCGATCCCCTAAAGCGCGGCGCGGGCGATATCTCTTTTGTGGCCAATGATGTGGACAGCATTGCGGGACTTGGCCCCTATAGCCGCGGCGATCACACGCCGGGCGAAACGGTCGATCTGCTGAGCATCAAAACACAGGCCAAGCGCGCAGCCATCATGATGTCACGGCTTTCGCGCGAAAAGCGCTGACGGCGCGTTGATGCCGCGAAAAGAGATGCGTTGGGCGTTGACGTTTACGTAAAAAGTCCCACATCGAAACCTGAACGTCGCGCCAGCGACTCACCGGATTCGACCTACGATATTCAAGGAGAGAGACATGGACAGCTATCTGAAGAACTACATTAACGGCCAGTGGGTCGACAGCGTCGGTGGCAAGCGCCATCAGGTCATCTCGCCGTCGACCGAAGAGGCCTGCACCGAAATCGTGCTCGGCACCAAGGCCGATGTCGACGCAGCCGTCGCTGCCGCCAAGGAAGCCTTCAAGACCTTCAGCCAGACGACCCGCGAAGAGCGTATCGCCCTAATGGAGCGCGTCGTTGAAGAATATAAGAAGCGCGCCGGTGATCTTGCCGCGTCGATGTCGAATGAAATGGGCGCGCCTTTGAGCTTCGCCTCGACCGCGCAGGTTGGCGCCGGGATCGGCGGCTTCATGGGCACGCTGGAAGCGCTCAAGACCTTCAACTTCACCGAGCAGGCCGGTGCCGCCAAGGTCGTTTACGAACCCATGGGCGTTGTGGGCCTCATCACGCCTTGGAACTGGCCGCTGAACCAGATTGCCCTCAAGGTCGCGCCGTGCCTTGCCGCTGGCAACACGATGATCCTGAAGCCGTCGGAAGAATGCCCCGGTAACGCCGCGATCTTTGCCGAAATCATGGATGCAGCGGGCGTGCCCGCCGGTGTCTTCAACCTCGTCCAAGGCGATGGCATGACCGTTGGCGAAGCGATCTCCGCGCATCCTGACATCGATATGGTCAGCTTCACCGGCTCAACCCGTGCCGGCATCATGGTCGCCAAGTCGGCGGCAGACACCGTCAAGCGCGTCCATCAGGAACTGGGCGGCAAGTCCCCCAACCTCGTCCTGCCGGGTGCTGACCTTCAGGCGACACTGCCTGCGACGGTTTCCGGTGTCTGGATCAATTCCGGCCAGAGCTGCATTTCGCCCGCCCGTATCCTCGTCCATAAGGATCAGGAAGCCGAAGCCATTGGCGTCATCAAGGGCATCATGGAAAGCATTCAGGTTGGCGATCCGCTGGCCGAAGGCGGTCATATCGGCCCTGTCGTCAACAAGGCGCAGTATGAGAAGATCCAGGGCCTGATCCAGTCGGGCATCGATGAAGGTGCCAAGGTGGAAACCGGCGGCGTTGGCCTGCCATCCAACGTCAACCGTGGCTATTACATCAAGCCAACGGTCTTCTCCGGCGTCACGCGCAACATGCGCATCGCCAAGGAAGAAATCTTCGGCCCCGTCGCCGCTGTCATCACCTATTCGGACCTTGAAGAAGCGATCGATATCGCCAACGACACCGAATATGGCCTGTCCGCCGCCATCTCGGGCGATCCGGCCAAGGCGGCCGAAGTCGCACCAAAGCTGCGTGCCGGCAATGTCGCCATCAACAATTGGGGCCCGTCACCGGGCGCGCCGTTCGGTGGCTATAAGCAGTCGGGCAATGGTCGCGAAGCGGGCATCTTTGGTCTGCGGGACTTCATGGAAGTGAAGGCCATTAGCGGCCTTCCTGCCTAAGGCCATCAAGGCGGTGTTCATCCGTCGGGAAACACAGGGGGTCATGGTTCGCCATGGCCCCCTTTTTCTTGTGATCGCCCTGCTCGCGGGCTGCGTCGGACCACCGTCTGACCGTCATGCACGGGCACCCCATGCACCACCACGCCCGAACAGTGAAACCATGCGTCAATGCGTCGCAGATCTATCGCGCATGGGTGTGAAGTTCTCTGTGCTGCCCGATTTTGTGGGCAATGGCGGCTGTTCTGCGATCAATTCTGTTTTGATGACTGGCGCCGGCGCCTCCATTTCCAATTTGCGCGCGACACAATGCCCGCTGGCCCGTGCCTTTGCCGGATGGGTGCGCGGGCCGGTGCAGACGCATGCCCGGGAAATCTTGGGCTCCCCTGTTGTCCGCGTGGAGACAATGGGCAGCTATGCCTGCCGTCAGGTGAAGGGCGTGGCCTCCAATAAGCTGTCTGAACACGCCTATGCCAATGCGATTGATGTGTCGGGCTTCGTGCTTGCTGATGGCCGACGCGTGACGGTGGTGAACGGCTGGTTGGGCAAAGGCGATGAGGCAGATTTTCTGCGCGCCATCCGCAATGATGCGTGCAAGCGGTTCCTGACCGTGCTCAGCCCCGACTATAACTTTGCCCACCGCGATCATTTGCATGTCGACTTGGGCGGGCGTCCCTATTGCCGCTGAGGCACAACGCCCATAGACTTGGCCAAATGACAGAGAGAAAAATTCCCGCGCGGGTCTTCGCGCGCGCCGCGCAGGACGCGGAAACCGCCAAGAATGCGCTTTCCACCCCCCAGACCGAAAGCCCGTCTTACAAGCTCGCCTTCCAGGATGATGCCTTCCTGCTGCGCGAAGACTTGCGCCCGGTGCGCTTTCAGCTGGAACTGCTGAAGCCTGAGTTGCTGCTCGATGAGGCGAAGATCAAATCCACCCTCGTCTTTTACGGGTCCGCGCGCATTCCGGAGCCCGGTGTGGCCTCAGCCCATCCAGACCCCGAAATTGCCGCCAACCTCGAATCGCTGTCGCCGCATTATGATGAGGCGCGCAAGCTCGCCACAATCGCCAGCCGCATTCCGCGCGATGATGACGGGTGGCGGCATTTTGTGGTCTGTTCCGGCGGCGGCCCCTCCATCATGGAAGCGGCCAACCGCGGCGCGAATGATGTCCTTGCCGACTCGATTGGCCTCAACATCGTCTTGCCGCACGAACAGGTGCCGAACAGCTATATGACGCCGGAACTGAGCTTTCAGTTCCACTATTTTGCGCTGCGTAAGATGCACTTCCTGCTGCGCGCGCGCGCGGTTGCCGTCTTCCCCGGTGGGTTCGGGACGTTTGACGAAACGTTCGAGCTGCTAACTCTGATCCAGACAGGCAAGATCAAGCCCATGCCTGTGCTCCTGTTCGGCCGCGCCTTTTGGGAAGATGTCATCGATTTCAAGGCGCTGGTGAAGCACGGCGTCATCGGGGAGAAAGACCTCAAGCTGTTCCGCTATGTCGACAGCGCCGAAGAAGCGTGGGACTGTATCCGCACCTTTTACGAAGAAGGCTAGGCCGCGCGGACACGTTCGCTTTCACACCCGCGTCGCCCCGTGTTAGGCACGGGGCGACGGACACTCATTTGGAGGTCATTGCCTTCTCCCCGCAGCTTTTCTGGACACCATCGTGTCAAGAAGAAGGACAGCCCTTCGACAAGCTCAGGGCGAACAGCGCGGATTTAAAACTCGGTTCTCCAAAACGAAAAAGGGCCCGGAAATCCGGGCCCTTTCTCTATCAGGTGTATGTCGCGCTTACTTGGCGGCAGGTGCCGCCGCATTCGCTTCTGCCGGAGCGGCGGCATTGGCAGCGCCTGCTTCGGCCGGTGCCGCATCAGCCGCAGGTGCAGCCGGCAACGGCAGGTTAGACCCTTCCGCGTTCAGATAGGCGATCAGATTGGCGCGATCTTCCGGCTTGGACAGACCAGCAAAGCTCATCTTCGTGCCTTCAACATATTTTTTAGGCGACTTGAGCCATTCGTTCATGCCTTCAAAGTCCCAGTTGCCCGGCTTTGCAAGCATACCGGCCGAATAGGCAAAACCAGCCATGTGGCCATGCTTCTTGCCCAACACGCCATACAGGTTCGGACCGATGCCATTGGCGCCGCCGCTGTTGATGGTGTGGCACGATGCGCACTTCTTGAAGACTTCGGCACCCTTGGCCGCATCGGCGGTCTGGATCAGCAAGGCAATCGGCGGATCCTTGGCAGCACCACCTTCAGCGCCGCCATCGGCGCTTTCCACAGCATAGCCACCAGCTTCAACCGGATGGTGCTTGAACAATTGGCCGGTCACGATTGTCGCGCCCAGTGCCACAATGCCTGCAGCCAGTGTCCAGCCTGCGATGGTGTTGAATTGATCGCTATCGCTCATGCCCGTCGAAATCCCTGCTCTTTTGGCCCGAAAATGGAATCGCCGTCGCCTTAGCCGTCCATTGCGCGCACCGCAAGCACGCTTGCAGCGTTGCCGTCACAGCCGTAAGCGGTTCCGCAACATGAACCGATATCCCGCCCCCGCCCAGCCCATCGTTGCCGCAATGGAGGCCGCTGCTGCTGCCGAACCGGGCCGCGCCGTTGCCTTTCAAGGCGCGCCGGGGGCCAATTCGCATATCGCTGTGCTGCAAGACACGCCCGACGCGCTGGCTTTGCCTTGCTATAGCTTTGAAGATGCGATTGATGCCGTGCGTGACGGGCAAGCGGGCAGCGCGCTCATCCCCATTGAAAATTCGCTCCACGGACGCGTGGCGGACATCCATTTTCTGCTGCCCGAATCCGGGCTGGTTATTACCGGTGAGTTCTTCCTTCCGATCCGTTACGCATTGATGGGCACCGGCCCGCTGGAGGGCGTGCGGCAGGCGATCAGCCATCCGCAGGCGCTGGGCCAGTGCCGCCACTGGCTGCGCAGCCGGAATATTGAGCCGGTGCCCTTTCCCGATACAGCAGGAGCGGCGGCCCGCGCAGTCGAACTGGCCGATCCCGCCGTTGCCGCCATTGCCCCGCCGGGGGCAGCGGCGATTTACGGCCTCAATACGCTGGCCGAGGCGCTGGAAGATTCAGACGATAACATGACCCGCTTCGTGCGCCTTGCCCGCACAGCGCCGGACGTGCCCAATGAAGGCGCTGTCATGACGACCTTCATCTTTGAGGTGAAGAACGTCCCCGCGGCACTCTACAAAGCGATGGGCGGCTTTGCGACCAATGGCGTCAACATGACCAAGCTGGAGAGCTATCAGCGCGGCGCAAGCTTTGCCGCGACGACCTTCTTCGCCGATATTGAAGGCCATCCCGAAGACCCCGCCGTCGCCCGCGCGCTCGAAGAACTGAGCTTCTATTCGCGCACAGTGCGGTTGCTGGGGACCTATCCTCAAGCGCGCAAACGTGGGTAATTCGAGCAAATGAGTGCTCCGGCCTTGAGCCGGAGCCCAGGGGTGAATCGCTCTAGATTCGGAGACAGCAAACCTCTGCGCCCCTGCATGAACCAAACCTTCTTGCAGGTGGCCCTAGGCTCCGGAACAAGTCCGGAGCACAGTCAGAGTGCCGGGGACTTTACTCCGCCACCCAGCGGCGCAGCAGGGTGTTGGCGATGGCGAAGGGTGGCGGCGCGCCAAACTTTTTATCCGGCGCATCGGCAAGGGCCGCACGGGCGTCATCCTTGGTGATCCACATCGCGTCTTCCAGCTCATTGGTGTCCATCACGATGTCTGTGCTCGTCGCCTCGGCAATACAGGCAATCATCAGCTGCGATCCGCCAAAGGGCCAAGGCTGGCTGGTAACATAGCGCACAGCGCCGCAAGTGATGCCGGCTTCCTCATGGATTTCCCGGCGCACGGCTTCCTCCACGCTTTCACCCGGCTCCAGAAACCCGGCGAGCGCGGAGTAATTGCCCTTGGGCCAAGCGGCCTGCCGACCGACAAGCGCCTTGCCCTCATGTTCAGCGAGCATGATGACAACGGGGTCTGTGCGGGGGAAATGTTCCTTGTTGCAGCTGCCGCATTTGCGGCCCCAGCCAGCCCGGAACGTCTTGGTTTCTCCGCCGCATTGCCCGCAGAAACGGTGGCCATTGTGCCAGTCAATCAGGCTGCGGGCAGTGCCGTAGATCGCCGCTTCTTCCGCCGGCAATGTCGCCAGCGCAAGCCACACAGCGGGGGACCGTGGTGGACCGCCCTTAGCTTCGACGATGGGCACAAAATGCGGCTTGTCCTCATGCAGGCCAAGCAGGATCAGTTCGAGATCGAGCGAGACATCAGCCATGCCCTGCCAGACCAAAGTCCCTTCAGCCGACACCATCGGATCCAGCCCGTCCAGCCCGAGCACGCGGCCGCGCCAGTCGTTGAGCAGGCGGTTAAACGCCTCTAGATCCTGCCGGATGTGATCAACGCGGTTGAGCGGAGAGCCTGTAAATCCTGGATTTGGCATCAGTTGGACAGACTTGCGTAAACGGATTTGCTGAAGCCATCGACAAAGGGCTGATCCCCCATCGTCATGATCTGCGACCAGCCCGATGCGCGGATGCCCTTGGTCCGGTCCACCCAGCCGATGGTAGAGGCAGCGCCGCCCCAGCCAAAGGTGCCGACGCCTTCGCCATTCTTGCCGGGGTTGATGGTCACGCGCCCGCCCGCGCCAAAGCCTTGGCCTGTCACAAAGCTTTCCATCTTTGTATCCGGGTGGACGAGGTTGGACATGCCAAGCTGCGCGGTTTCCCGCTTCATAATCCGCGTGGACCCAATCGCGCCTTCGCCCATCAACATGGCGAGGAACCGGTCATAGTCCCGCGGGCTGGACACAAGTCCCGCCCCGCCAAAGGGGAAGGCCGGCTTGTCAAAATAGACGCTGGCATTGCCCGGATCGATCGGGAAGGCGCCAAAGGGCGCTTGGAAATAATTGGTGGTCAGCCGCTTCATTTCGCTTTCCGGCACCTGAAACCAGCTGCTCGTCATGCCGAGTGGCGTGAAGATGCGCTGCTGGAGGAAGGCATCAAAGGGCTGACCGCTCGCCAGTTCAATGACGCGGCCGAGAAGATCGAGGCTGACGGAATAGCTCCATCTGGTGCCCGGGTCCGCGATCAGCGGCAGCGTCGCCAACCGGTCGGCAAATTCAGCAAGGCTAGGCGCGGTCGGCACATTGGGCTGGCCGGGCAATGGCTTTCGCGAGGCAGAGGCCGGTGTGAGGCCAAGCTTCACATAAGCATCGAGCAGCGGCCCCTTGGTGACAATCGTATAGCCCAGACCCGCTGTGTGGGTCATCAGGTTGCGCACCGTAATCGGCGCGCGCGACGGGCGCGCCTCAAGGCTCTTTGTCGGGTCAATCATCACCATCGGATTGGCAAAGCCGGGAATGAAGTCTGCGATATTCTGGTCGAGCTTCAACTTGCCATCTTCGATCAGCATCATGGCCGCCATGCCAGTGATCGGCTTGGTCATCGAATAGCAGCGGAACAAGCTGTCCGCCGTCACCTCTGTCGGATTGTCAAAGGCCAGCGCACCGGTGAAGAGAAAATCGGCATCCGACGTGCCCCGCCCAATGGCGCCAGCCGCGCCGGGCACATATTTCTTATCGACAAAGCCCTGCAGCGCCGCCGTAACCGGAGACCAAGGAACCGCTTTCGGCGTGAGCGGCATGTTGGCAAAGGCAGGCGCTCCGGCAAGGCCTGCAGTCAGGGCCGAAGCCCCCATGAAATGGCGGCGATTAAGAATTAGGGTCACGCGTCTCTCCTGCTCATGGCCAATTTTGCGGCCTTCGCGAAGACCGTAGGTAGTCCGGCTTCATGGAGGCGGTCAATCGGCCACCACATCGCCTCCGTCATCGCTTCGATATCAGGCCCAGATGTCCGCCGGGCGACATCCAGCGTCAGGCGGAAATGGGTGAAGACATGGGTCACCTGCCCCAATGACCGCACAACTGTTTCCGACGCCGGGGCCACACCCGTGCCACGCCAGTCACATCCGGGCAGCGCGCGCATCCCGCCGAGCAGTCCCTTGTCCGGTCGGCGGACCAGCAACACCGCCCCGTCACGCTCAATCCACCAGGCCACGCCGGCCCGTTCCGGCTTCACAGGCTTGGCGCGTTTGACGGGATAGCGCTCCGCCTCCGTCCGGCCTTTGCAGGCCTCTGCCACCGGACAAAGGATGCAAGCCGGATTGCGCGGCGTGCAGACCGTCGCCCCCAAATCCATCATCGCCTGCGCAAAATCCCCCGCCCGGACGTCCGGCGTCAGCGCGTCCATCAGCACCCCGATCTCGGGCTTGGCGGCAGGCAAAGGCGTCTCGATGGCGTAGAGCCGGGTGATGACGCGTTCCACATTGCCATCCACCACCACGGCGCGTCTGCCAAAGGCGATCGCGGCGATGGCAGCCGCCGTGTAAGGGCCAATACCCGGCAGGCGGCGCAGGCCTTCTTCGCTATCGGGAAACAGGCCGCCATGCTCATTCGCCACCATGCGGGCACAGGCGAGGAGGTTGCGGGCCCGGGCATAATAGCCAAGCCCCGCCCATTCGGCCATGACATCGGCATCGTCCGCAGCGGCGAGTGCACGGACATCGGGCCAACGCGTTGTAAACCTTTCAAAATAGGCTTTCACCGCGGCAACCGTTGTCTGCTGAAGCATCACTTCCGACATCCAGACGCGATACGGGTCCGTCAATGGCGCGCCCGGCGGACTGCGCCAGGGCAAAACCCGCGCATTCGCGTCATAGTGGGCCAGAATCTTGTTGGTAAGTAAGGGGGGTGTCTCGACGTGCATGGCTGGCTCTGGCATGGGGTGATCAATGGCAAAAGACAAGCAGCGTTCGCCCGTCGCAGAACGGCCGCGGGGAGGCCCCGCCCGCCGCGTGGCAGACCTTGTGCCCAACGTCGGGCAGGCCGCGTTCCGCCGCTTCGGCTTCATCCAAGCCTCCATCGTCAGCCGCTGGACCGAAATTGCAGGCGACAAATATGCCGAGGTCTCAGCCCCGGAATCGATCCGCTTCCCGCAGGGCAAGAAATCAGATGGCACGCTGACGCTGATCGTGGAGCGCGCCTTTGGCCCGATGATGCAGCATGTCGAGCCTGTTATCATTGAGCGGGTGAACCGCTTTTTCGGCTATGCCGCTGTGGCGCGTATCACCCTGAAACAGGGCAGCATTGCGCGGCTGAAGGTCAAACCAAAAACACCCGAATTGCGCGCTGTGCCAGCGGAGATCGGTGACTCCTTGCGTGAAATCGCCGACCCGGAACTGCGCGCCGTTCTCTCCTCCCTGGCCCAAGGCGTCGCCAACAGCGCGCCGGTGGGCATTCCCGTACTTGGAAAAATCAGATGATCCGTCGCCTTCTTCTCGCTTTGGCCCTGACGCTGGGTGCCGTCGTTCCGGCTTCGGCCCAGAATTACACAGCAATGGTCACGAAAACCCCGGCTGGGTCGTTCGTCATGGGCAATCCCAAAGCCAAGGTCCGGCTGGTCGAATATCTCAGCTACACCTGTTCCCATTGCGCGCATTTTACCGAAGAGGCGGCCGTCCCCCTGAAGCGCGATTATGTCGCCAAGGGGTTGGTCTCGGTTGAGTTGCGCAATCTGGTGCGCGATCCCTTTGACTTGACCGCCGCCCTCCTCGCCCGTTGTGGTGGCCCCTCCCGCGTGTTCGGTCTGACCGAAGCGATCATGAGCCGCCAAGCCATCTGGATGGCCGACGCGCAAGTGTTGGTGGCCAAGCAGGGCGAGGCGCTTCAAGCCATGAAGCTCATCCCGCAGTTGCAGATGATCGCCAAGGAAAGCGGGCTTCTGGGCATTGCCCAGTCCAAGGGTGTTACCGCGGCACAGGCCAATGCCTGCCTTGCCGCGCCGCAGATGCACAAGACCGTCATCGCCATGACTAAGGACGCGGTTGAGGTGCGTAAAATCAACTCAACGCCCACCTTCCTCATCAACAACAAGCCTGGCCCAAAAAGTTCGGAATGGGCCAATATGGACACTGCCCTGCGCACCACGCTGGGCCTTCGCTAAGGGAAATGCACATGAAGAAACTGCTTCTCGCAACATCGGCGCTGCTGCTGGTGACTGCCTGCAACGAAAAGACCGCCGATAAGAGCGGAGCTGCCGGCGACGGCGCGGCCGTGTCCGCCCCTGCAGGCGCCAAATGGACGGAAACCACGGCTGTCACGCCCGATGGCGGCATGCTGATGGGTAACCCCAATGCACCTGTTAAGCTCATCGAATATGGCGCGCTCACCTGTTCGCACTGCGCCGAATTCTCCGAACAATCTTCAGTGGAACTGAAGGCGATGATCGACAAGGGCAGTGTGTCCTATGAATTCCGGACCTTCCTGCTGAACGGCCTCGATATTCCGGCGGCGCTGCTGGCGCGTTGCAGCGGTGCTGGTCCCTTCTTCCCGCTTTCCGAACAGCTGTTCGCCGCACAGCGGGACTGGCTGGGCAAGGCACAGGCGCTCACGGCCGAAGACCAAAAGGCGCTGCAGGCGATGACGCCTGCCCAGCTGCCAACGGCCCTTGCCGACAAATTAGGTCTGGTCGAGTTCGTCCGCCAGCGCGGCATTCCGGAAGAAAAGGCCAAGGCCTGCCTCGCCGATGCCAAGGCGATCGATGCCCTCGTCGCGCTGACCGACAAGGGCGTCCGCGAATTCAAGGTGCAGGGCACGCCGACCTTCGTCATCAATGGCGTGACGCAGGAAAACACGGCGAACTGGGAATTGCTGAAACCCAAGCTGATCGACGCGGGCGCATAAGGACGCCGCCTTGCGGATCAAACGTCTCAAGCTGACGGGCTTTAAAAGCTTTGTCGATCCAAGCGAGCTTCGGATCGAACCGGGGCTGACGGGGATTGTCGGGCCAAATGGCTGCGGCAAGTCCAATCTGCTTGAGGCGATCCGCTGGGTGATGGGCGAAGGCAGCGCAAAGTCGCTGCGCGGCGGCGCGATGGACGACGTGATCTTCGCCGGAACCGAGCGCCGCCCGTCGCGCGATTTCGCTGAGGTCTCGATCTTGGCGGAACGTGATGCCGGCAATGACGACCGGGAGTTGGAAGTCGTCCGCCGCATCGAGCGCGGCGCGGGCTCTGCCTATCGCATCAACGGGCGGGACGTACGCGCCAAGGACGTCGCGCTGCTCTTTGCCGATGCCGCCACCGGCGCGCATTCCCCCGCGCTTGTCAGCCAGGGCAAGATCAGCGCCGTCATCGCCGCCAAGCCGGTCGACAGGCGGGCAATGCTGGAAGAGGCAGCTGGCATTTCCGGCCTGCACGTCCGCCGCAAGGATGCCGAACAGAAGCTGCGCGCAACCGAGACCAACCTCAACCGGCTGAACGAAGTCCTCTCCGACATGGAGCAAAGGGCCGGCACGCTCCGGCGACAGGCGCGGGCGGCAGAACGCTATCGTAAGCTTTCCACCGACATTCGTATTGCCGAGGGACGGCTGATCTTTGCCCGCTGGCGCGACGCCGCCGCCGCCGCTGACAAGGCCAAGGCCGAGGCCGCCATCGCTGAAGAGGCCGTGCAAAAGGCCGCCGAAGTCCAGCGCGCGGCTGCGGCCTATCACGCCCAGTCCGTCACAACCTTAGGGGACCTCCGCGTCGCCGCCATCTCCGCGCGCGACAAAGCCAATGAGGCGGGGCACAAGCTCGCCGCCCTGCGCACCGAGCGTCAGGCACTGGACCGGCGGATCGCTGATCTGGCAGCGCAAGCCGAACGGCTAGAGGCGGACCGCGCGCGCGAAGGCGAACTGGCCAATGACGCGGCCCAAGCACTCGCCCGGCTCGATGCTGAGGCCAAGTCGCTCGACGCGCGGATCAAATCAGCCGAGGCGGGCCGCCCGCAGCTGATTGAACGGCTGGCCACGGCCGAAGCTGCCGGACGCGATGCCGAAGTCGCGC
This sequence comes from uncultured Sphingomonadales bacterium, assembly GCA_903839675.1. Lineage (GTDB taxonomy): Bacteria > Pseudomonadota > Alphaproteobacteria > Sphingomonadales > Sphingomonadaceae > Aquisediminimonas. The sequence goes on along the minus strand of CAIMDB010000032.1, from coordinate 199,566 downwards.
TCGCCCAAGCGCTGTCCGCACAGGCACGCGAACAGGCCGAAGCGCGCGTCGCAGACGCCGCCATGGCCGCCGCCGCGCAGCGACTGGAACGCGCCCAGCGCGATGCAGCGCAGATTGAGCAGCAAATGGCAGCACTCGGCGGTGATGCCCCGCTTCGGGCGTCGCTGGATGCCGCCCAACTTGCCAGCGCGGAAGCCGATGCCGATACGCAGGCCGCCCAAAAGGCGATGGCCGATGCTGACGCCGCGCGCGAAGCGGCCTCTGTGTCCCGCGACGCCGCGCAGTCGGACCTTGCCTCCGCGCAAGCCGCTCTGGCCGCCCTCGAAAGTGAAATGCGCGCGCTGGAAAAGGCCGTGGCACAGGGCAGCAGCGGCAACCGGGTGCTCGATGCGATCAAAGCCCAACCGGGGTTTGAACAGGCACTGGCCGCAGCCCTCGGCGATGATCTCGACGCTGCACTGGGGGCCGATGGCAAACGCGGCTGGACCGGCGCAGAGGTGCAAGCCAGTGACCCAAAGCTGCCCACTGCCGCGACATGTCTTGCCGATAAAGTGACAGCCCCGGCAGCACTCGCCCGCCGCTTATCGCAGGTCGGGGTGGTCGACAGCGATGATGGCGCGCCGCTTGCGGTCGGCCAGCGGATCGTGACCAAGGAAGGTCGCCTGCGCCGATGGGACGGGTATGTCGCAACGGACCTTGGTGCCGCTGCCGCAGAACGGCTCATCCGTCTCAACCGCCTCGATGCCTTGCGCGCAGACGTACCGGGTGCCCAAGCCTCAGTTGATTCTTTAAAAACCAGTGTCGCGACCGCCCAGGCCGCAATGGAGACAGCGCGGACATCCGCTGAGGCCGGTCGCCGCGCCTTGGCCGATGCTGAAAGCCGCGCACGGCAAGCGGCGCGCGATGCGGATCAGGCGCAGCAGGCGCTGGAACGATTGGCCTCCCGCAAAGCGGAAATGGCTGAACGGCTCGACCGCGTCGCTAAGGAACGCGCCGAGGCTGAAGCCGAAGCCCGTGCCGCGCAGACCGCACGACAGTCTCTGCCGGATGGCAGTGCGACGGCGCAGCAGGTCGCGACGCTCCAGACCTCTGCCGAATCAGCGCGCGCCGTTGTCGCGCAGTTAAAGGCCGAAAGCGCGAGCCTTGATCGCAGCATCGGCGAGGACCGGGCGCGGCTTGATTCAGCACAGGCCGAACATCGCAACTGGAAATCCCGCGCAGGGGAAGCCGCCCGCCGCATCGATGAAATGACCAAGCGCGCCAAGGCCGCCGAGGCCGAAGCGCTCACGCTGGCCGATGCGCCTGCCAAGCTGGACGCGCAGATCGCGGCGCTTGAAACCGATGTGACCGCCCTGTCCGCCTCTGCGACCGAAGCCGTTGCCGCTGAACGTGCCGCCGAAGCCGAACTCCGCAAGTTGGAAGCGCATTTGGCCGAAGCCGGTGAGGCGCTGGCAGCCGTGCGCGAAACCCGTGCAGGCGCCGTCGCGCGCGCAGAAAATCAGGAACTGCGCCGCATCGAAATGGGCCGCGTGTCGGGCGAGCGCTTTGAATGCCCGCCGCCGCTGCTCCCCGAAAGGGCCGGGTTTGATGCCGACACCGTTCGCCATGCCGAAGCCGAATCGTCAGACCATGACCGGCTGATGGCGGATCGCGAACGGCTGGGGCCCGTCAACCTCGTCGCTGAAACCGAGCTCGCCGAAATTGAGGGCGAACACAGCCGCTCCATCGTTGAGCGCGATGAATTGATCGAGGCCGTCAACCGTCTGCGCGGCTCCATCGGCAGCCTCAACCGCGAGGGTCGCGCCCGGCTGCTTGATGCGTTTGAGCGAGTCAACGGCCATTTCGAGCGCCTCTTTTCAACCCTGTTCAATGGCGGCGCGGCGCACCTTGCACTCATCGACAGCGATGATCCGCTGGAGGCGGGGCTGGAAATCTTCGCCCAGCCACCGGGCAAGAAGCTGCAATCATTGACGCTGCTGTCCGGCGGGGAACAGGCGCTGACCGCCGTTGCTCTTATCTTTGGTTTGTTCCTGACCAACCCGGCGCCCATCTGCGTCCTCGATGAAGTCGACGCGCCGCTCGATGATGCGAATATTGAACGCTTTTGCGGGCTGCTCGATGTCATGTCGCGCGACACCGACACGCGCTATTTGATTGTCACCCATAATGCCGTGACGATGAGTCGCATGCACCGCCTGTTTGGCGTCACGATGATTGAACGCGGCATCTCAAAGCTTGTTTCTGTGGACCTAGGCGGTGCGGAAGAACTGCTCGCCGCCGAATAAGGAGTGCCGCATATGGACATCGCCTTTTTGCTTTTCCCCGGTGTCACGCAACTCGATCTGACGGGGCCGGCCCAAGTGCTGTCCCGCCTACCCGGCGCGCGCGTCCATTTGGTTTGGGAGAATCTTGACCCCGTGCCGACCGATGCCGGTTTCTCGATCCTGCCCAATGCCACCTTTGCGGATATGCCATCGCCAGACCTGCTTTGCGTGCCCGGCGGCATGGGCATTGCCGATGTGATCGACAATGAGGCCGCGCTTGGCTGGGTGCGCCGCGCGGGGGCAGAGGCGCAATGGGTGACGAGCGTGTGCACCGGCGCGCTGATCCTTGGCGCGGCAGGCCTGTTGGAAGGCTATCAGGCGACGACGCACTGGGCCTGGCATGACAAGCTGGCGCTGTTCGGGGCAACGCCAGTTCACGCGCGGTCGGTGATGGACCGGAACCGGGCGACCGGCGGGGGCGTGACAGCGGGCATTGATTTCGCCTTGGCGCTGACTGCCAAGATAGCGGGGGACACCATCGCCCGGACCATTCAACTCGCGCTGGAATATGATCCGGCACCGCCGTTCAATGCTGGGTCGGTCGAAGGGGCCGGGGCGGAGATCGTTGCCGCCTATACCGACCGCGCCAACCGCATTGCGCCGGACCGGATCACACGATTGGACGCCGCTGCGCGTAGGCTTGGCTTTACCGCCTGATCAGGCGGCCTGTTTCCCAACACCATATTTGCGCATCTTTTCAATGAGCGTGGTGCGCTTCAGCGTCAGGAGGCGTGCCGCTTCGGAAATGACCCCGTCGGCGGCCTCCAGTGCCATCTGAATGCGCTCCTGTTCCATCGTTTCCACCAGCACCTTCAAATCAATCGGCGCATGCGGGTCTGCAGGCACTGTGTTGACGGTGCGCGTGTGTGAGGGCGACGCCTGTGCCGCTGCTAGGGGGAACGGTGTAACCGGCACAGGCGTCTCTTCGGCGCGCGATATGGCTTCTGCGCGCGCGGGAAGATCAACAATACGAAGGGGGCGGCCCGAGCGGAGGCCGAGCAACTGTTCAACTTCATCCGAGCCGATGGTCATGCCACCGAACAGGATGTCCGCGCGCTCCACGACATTGCGCAGTTCGCGGACATTGCCCGGCCATTCATGCCCCATCAGGCGCATCATGGCATCACGATCAAAGGTTGCGCGTGACGGGCCACCGCGGGTCTTGCGGAAATGGGCGATGAGGAGAGGAATGTCTTCCACACGTTCAGCAAGCGCAGGCACGCTGATCGGCACGACGCCAAGGCGGAAATAGAGGTCTTCGCGGAAGCGGTTGTCGCGGATGGCGTCGTCAATATTCTGGTGCGTGGCGGAAATGATGCGCACATTCGCGGCAATTGGCGCGCCGCCACCGACACGCTGAACCAGCCCGTCTTCCAGCACGCGGAGCAGCTTCACCTGCATATCGAAACGCATGTCGCCGATTTCGTCGAGGAAGAGCGTGCCGCCATTGGCTTCTTCAAAGCGACCGATGCGGCGCGTGGCTGCCCCTGTGAAAGCGCCACGTTCATGCCCGAACAATTCGGACTCCATCAGCTCTGCCGGAATGGCGCCGCAGTTGAGGGCGACAAAGGTTTGGCTCGCCCGTGTGCTCGCCGCATGGATCGCTTGCGCCACCAGTTCCTTGCCGGACCCCGAAGGCCCCGTGATCAGCACCGACGCAGTGGTCGGTGAGACCCGGGCGATAATCTGGCGCAGCGCACGGATTGCCGGGCTGTTGCCGACGATCAGATCATCGTCTTCCAGAACCTCAATTGACCTACGTGTTGCGACCTGCACCATTTTTAAACCCACCTGTTTTTGTCCGGATCGGACACGAACCAAGTGCGTTTCCTGCAGTTAACAAGGTCTAAATTCTGGCCTTTTCAGGCCCGACAACCGAGGCCGTATTGAGGGTATATCATGCCATTATGGTGAGACTACTGCCGTAGTTTCACCTAAGTGTTTGTACGATCACGATCCTGTCCAGTTCGGCGCGCGCTTCTGGGCAAAGGCTGCCGCCCCTTCTCTTGCATCGCTTGATGTAAAGACTTTGGCAGTCAGGGCGTACTGGTTCTTCCATTGTTCTGACTGTGACCAGTCCTGCTGTTCCCGAATCACTTGTTTGGACGCCGCCACGGCGAGCGGGCCATTGGCGCTGATCGCTTCTGCCAGCTGCAAAGCACCCTCCAACGCGACGCCTTCAACGATACGGTTGATCAGGCCCATTTCATAAGCGCGCTGCGCCGAGACGAATTCACCGGTCAGAGCCAGCTCCATCGCGAGGCGCTGCGGGATCTGACGGGGCAGGCGAACAAGGCCACCCGCGGCTGCGGCCAATCCGCGCTTCACTTCGGGAATGCCGAACTTGGAATCCTTATTGGCGACGATCAGATCGCAGGCGAGCGCGATTTCAAAGCCACCGGCCAGCGCATAGCCATCCACAGCCGCGATCAGCGGCTTGGCGGGTGGCGCTTCTGTGAGGCCCGCAAAGCCCTTGCCCGGTATCTGCGGTGTTTCCCCCGCGAGAAAACCCTTCAGGTCCATACCCGAACAGAAAGTGCCACCAGCCCCGGTGATGATGCCGACGCGCAGATCATTGTCGCTGTCGAGCCGGTCCATTGCCGCGGCCACGCCTTCGGCGAGCGCCTTATTGGCTGCGTTCTTGGCTTCAGGACGGTTGAGCGTGACAATCAGAATATTGCCACGGACTTCGGTCAGGACGGGATCGGACATGATAGGCTTCCTCTCTTTGCAGACGGACCGGCAGCTTCCGGCTTTACGTTTCCGTAAAGTGAACTGCCGGTCCGGCGCAAGAGGAGAATGACGGTCCGGGTCGGTCTTTTCCCGTCAGAAGGATCAGCGTTCCCGCGCCGCTGTTGTCCGTGCGGATTCGATGGGGCTGATGAGATAGTCAATCAGTCGGCGTGATCCGGTGCGGACGTCGACGGTGATTTCCATGCCCGGGCGCAAGGTGAAGCGCTTGGCATCCTTGGCGTTCAGTTGGACACGGACAGGATAGACAAGGCCCTTCTGCTCATCGGCCACGGCATCGGCACCGACCGAGACGACTTTCCCGGGGATCGTCCCATGGCGGCTATAGGGATAGGCGTGGACCTTCACGGCCACTTCTTGCCCGACGCGGACAAAGCCAACATCACTGTTCGACAGCATGGCCTCCGCCGTCAGCCCTTCATTGGGCACAATCGCCATGATCGGACGCAGAGCTTCCACCATGCCCCCTTCGGTATGCACGGCCAGTTGTGAGACCGTGCCACTGACCGGCGCCACGATGCGACCAAAGCCTGCACGCTGCGATGCCTTGGCCAGTTCCCCGCGACGCTGCACAACTTCGGCTTCTGCCGTGATCAGCGTCTGAAGAAGATCCGCACGGCCACCGACACTGGCGCCAGCCCCACGATTGCGCGCTGCTCCTGCTTCGGCAGCGGCGCGGGCAGCGGTCTGGAGGGCCGCCTCCCGGTCGCGTTCCGCCGCCAGACGCTGGCGCCGCAGTTCCAGCACCCGCAGTTTGGAGACATAGCCTTTCTCAAGCAGCTTCTCATTGGCCTGCAATTGCTGGTCGAGCAACGGCAGGCTCTCCGTGATTTTGCGGGCCTGCGTCCGCGCTTCGGCAGCCGCCAAAGCAGAGGCTTGGCTGGAGTTTGATTGTTCGCCGGATTGTGACTGAAGCTGGGAGAGCTGCGCGCGGGCAAAGCTGCTATGGTCCGCAATCATCTGCGGCGTGGCCCCCTGCGGGGCAACAAAGTTGAAACCCTTGCCCGCAAGCGCATCCAGCACCGCGCGGGCGCGGGCCACAGTCAATTCGGCGACCAGCAAAGCCTCGCGCGATTGGCCCAATTCCGTACCCGAAACGGTCGGATCGAGTTCCACCAGCAACTGGCCCTTGGTGACCTTCTGCCCGTCCTTCACATAGATGCGACGGACAATCCCGGCCTCTGCAGGTTGGATCATCTTGATGCTGCCCTGCGGGGAAAGCTTCCCATTGGCCGAGGCCACAATGTCCACTGACCCGAGCACGAGCCAAAGGACAAGCGCCACCAATCCGGCGAGCAGGACATAGGCCGTGCGCCGCCCGAGCGGCGACACCGGCTGTTCAATCAGTTCAAGGGCAGCAGGCAGAAAGGCGGTTTCAGAAATGCGGTCCCGCGATTCGCGCTTCCGGTCCTCTTCCAAAGCCTCGCGGATGCTGGCCCAGGTCTGTGCATAGGCGCTCATGCGGCCTTCCTTCCGTTGTGAACGCCCATCTGGCGATTGTAGAGTTCGGCATAGCGGCCACCGATCATCAGCAGCGCCTCATGGCTGCCCGCCTCAGCGATCCGGCCCTTTTCCATGACGATAATCTTGTCGCACTGGCGCACAGCCGAAAGGCGATGCGCGACGATCAGCACCGTGCGTCCGGTCGCGATCTTTTGCAGATTGTGCTGCACGATTTCCTCGCTTTCGGCATCCAAGGCAGAGGTCGCTTCATCAAGAACGAGGATGCGGGGATTGCCGGCAAGTGCACGGGCGATGGCGATGCGTTGCCGCTGCCCGCCCGAAAGATTGCTGCCGCGCTCTACAATCGGCGTGTCATAGCCCTGCGGCAGCTGCATGATGAAATCATGCGCCCCGGCCATCCGTGCCGCCGCAATCACATCGGACTGACGCATGGCGGGATTGGCGAGCGCGATATTTTCCCGCACCGAGCGGCTGAACAGGACATTTTCCTGCAACACCACGCCGATCTGACGCCGCAGATGTGCGGGATCGACCTGCGCGATATCGAGATCATCCACCAGGATGCGGCCTTCCTCTGGTGTATAGAGGCGCTGCAATAGCTTGGTGAGCGTCGACTTGCCTGACCCTGACGACCCGACAATGCCGAGCATCATGCCGGGCTCAATGTCGAGGTCAACAGCATCGACCACACGCGGGCTGCCATCGGCATAGCGGAAGGAGACCTTTTCAAAGGTGATATGGCCCTGCACCGCCGGCATAGGTACGCCGCCTGTCGGGCGCACTTCCGGTGCTGCGTTCAAAAGATCGCCCATGCGTTCCACAGCAACGCGCACCTGCTGGAACTCGCTCCAGAGCTGCGCCATGCGGATGACCGGACCAGAGACACGCTGGGCAAACATGTTGAACGCAACGAGACCGCCGACCGACAAAGCGCCTGCAATCACCGCCTTCGCCCCGAAGAAGAGGATGGCGACAAAGCTGAGCTTGGAAATCAGCTGAATGGCTTCAGACCCAATATTGCCGACGTTGATGGCGCGCTGGCTGGCCGAGCTATAGGCGGCCAACTGCTTTTCCCAATGGTGCTGCCACTGCGGCTCAATGGCGCTGGCCTTCACCGTCTGCATGGCAGAGACGCTCTCCACCAACAGCGCGTTGGAGGCGGCGCCTTCGTTGAACTTGTCATCCAGCGCATCGCGCATCGGCCGCGTGATCACGAGCGACACAGCAGCATAAGCGACCATGCTGATGATCACGATCAGCGTGAGGGCGGGCGAATAGAAGAACATCGCCACGAGGAAGACGAGCGTGAAGACCGGATCGACGAGCACGGACAGGGATGCGTTGGTCAGAAATTCGCGGATCGTTTCGATCTGGCGGACGCGGGTGACGGTATCGCCCACGCGGCGCTGCTCAAAGTAATTGAGCGGGAGCGCCAGCATGTGACGGAAGATGCGCGCGCCGAGTTCAACGTCGATCTTCTGCGATGTTTCGGAAAAGACACGCGTCCTAATCCAGCTGAACACCACTTCCCACAGGGCGACGGCGACCATCGCAATGGTCAACACCATCAGCGTCGTCATAGTGTTGTTGGCCAGCACCTTGTCGATGACATTCTGGAACAGGAGCGGCGAGGCCAGCCCAAGCAGATTGAGCGCCAGCGTGATGAGGAGCACTTCGCCAATCGGCTTACGATACCGCACGACCTGCGGAATGAACCAGCGGATGTCGAAATTGGCGAAAGGCTCAGCCGCCTTGCGCTGCGTGAGCAAGATAAGGTCACCCGACCAGAGCTGGTCCAGCGTTTGCCGGTCCACCTTTTCAATGTCGCGCCCGGGGCGGTGAATGAGGACGCCGTCATTGGCCAGCGCCCCGACAAGAAACCACCCTTCCGGTCCACTGCCAAGTGCAGGCAGCGGCACATGGGCGAGCCGCGACTTTTGATCGGTCAGCAACTTGACGCGCATGCCCGGCATCTTTTTGGCCAAGCGCAGCAGATCTTCTGCCGACGCCTCTTCGCCATGGCCCAGTTCATGCCGCAACTGTTGCGCGTCGGCTGCGACACCATGGACCGTGAGCAGCGCCACCAGCGCCTCCAGCCCGGTATCATCGCATTTCCATTCCGCGTCAGGGAGCTCAACGCCGTCTTCGAAGCGATAGAACTTCAACATTTCCTTGCCGGGTTCCGTCAGTCGCACAGAGATTCTCCTCACAGCGTCCGGCCAGGTGTCCAGCCTTTGGCGCGCACGCATTTCTCTGCCAAAAAAAGGTTAACATACGGCGAACCACATTGTCGTTTCGGCGGCAAAACAGCGCTTTTTAGGTGAGTAGTTCTACGGTCGGGGTGGCCGGAGCGGGTGCCCACCTGCCCTGTTACCGAAATGCAAGGTTCCGGCCACTCCGATGTAAGCCGTCCGCTTTATGGCGGGGGATGATGGGATGCATGCCGCAGCCCGGGGCAGGAGTGAGGCTTTGCAGAACAAGCGGCGCGCCGTGCGCATCTGCCTTGCAGCGTCAGGTGGCGGGCATGTGCGTCAACTGCTTGATCTTGAGCCGGTTTGGGCGGCGCACGACCATTTTTTCGTGACAGAAGATACGTCGCTTGGCCGCAGCATTGCTGAAAAGCACCGCACCCATTTCGTCGATCATTTCGCGCTTGGTCAGGCCAAGCTCGGGCATCCGTTAGAAATGGCCAAATCCGGCTGGCGGAACCTGCGCCAGTCGATTCGCGCCATCGGCGCAGAACGGCCCGATATCGTCATCAGCACCGGCGCCGGCGCCGTCCTCTTTTCCTGCCTCGCGGCGCGGGCGACCGGCGCGCCCTTTATCTCGGTCGACAGCTTCGCCCGCTTTGATAAGCCATCCGCCTTTGCCCGCATGGCCAAGCCCTTTGCGACCTCCGTTGTCGTGCAGTCCACCGCGCTCAAGGCGGTCTGGCCTGACGCGCTGCTGTTTGACCCGCTCAAGATCCTTGATACGCCGCCCCCGCCCAAAGAAGATCTGATGTTCGTCACGGTCGGCGCGACGCTTGGCTTTGAACGCATGATCGAGACCGTCGCCCAGCTGAAACGCGCAGGCGCTATTCCCGAACGCATCGTCTTTCAGACCGGTTCAGGCCCCTTCCCGACCGGATTGGGAGATGACGTGGAGATGGTGCGGGAGATGCCTTTTGATGCCGTGCAGGCGCTGCTCCAGCGGGCCAAGATTGTCGTCACGCATGGCGGGACAGGATCGCTCATCACAGCGCTGCGGGCGGGGTGCAATGTCGTCGCCATGCCGCGCGAATTTGCGCGCCGCGAACATTATGACGACCATCAATCCGAAATCACCGATGCGTTCGAGGCGCGCGGGCTCATCTTGGCTGCGCATGACGAAACCGAAATGGCCACCGCCCTTCAAACCGCGCGTCATCGCACACCGACATTGGCGACCACCGACCCCAGCGAGCTGCGGGCCTTCCTCTCCGCTGAAATTGCAAAGGTGGCCGCGCGTCAGGCGTAAGCGCGGGGCGGCCTCAATAGGCGTTGCGCGGGGCCATGACCGCCCAGACCGTCCGGATCAGGATGTAGAGGTCAAACCCGATCGACCAATTTTCGATATAAAACAGATCATGCTCGAGACGACGGACGAGCTTTTCTTCCGTATCTGTTTCCCCGCGCCAACCACAGACTTGCGCCCAGCCGGTCAGACCCGGCTTCACATTGTGGCGGGCAGCATAAGTATCCACGATTTCGTTGAAGAAGCGGTTTCCCGCCCGCGTCGACGGCGCATGGGGGCGCGGGCCGATGATCGACATTTCCCCCTTCAGCACATTGATGAGCTGTGGGAGTTCGTCGATGCTCGATTTGCGCAGGAAACTGCCGACCCGCGTGATGCGCGGATCGCGCTTCGAGGCCTGCTGGATATTGTCGAACTCCAGCCGGTCGGTCCGCATGGATCGGAACTTCCAGATGTGGAACTTCTTGTTGTTAAAGCCTTCTCGCTCCTGCTTGAAGAAGATCGGGCCGGGGCTGTCGAGCTTGATGGCGATGGCGGCAATCAACATGACCGGCAGGACCAGCGGCAAGATGAAGAGCAGAAGGACCATATCCTCAAACTTCTTCATCACCTGATCAAGCCCCGTGATCGGCCGCTCAAACAGCGTCATCACCGGCAAGTCCCCGAGCAGCACAATCGGCCGCTGGGCAAAAGCAAAACTGGCGAGATCCGGCGCGAGGCGGATACGCACCGGCGTAACGGCAAGCGCGGCGACAATATCCTGCAAGCGCCGCTCGGCCGACCAGGGCAAGGCGATAATCACCTGATCTATGCGACCCTGCCGGACCAGTGACACCAGTTCCGCCAAATCCCCGCACAAGGGCAGATCGGTCGCAACGCCCGTGATGCGCCCCGGCTCCCGATCATCAAAAAAGCCGACAAGGTCGATGGTGAGCCGTTCATTGCCTTCAATATACTGGGCGAGCCGCTGCCCCTGTTCGCCGGTCCCGAAAATGGCGACGCGCAAGTTGAACAGCCCTTCGCGCTTCTTGCCCTGCATCCACCCCGTCAGGGCAAGGCGCCCGCCGCTGAGCGACAGGGCGCCGGCTACAAACCAGCTGACCGCCCAGAGGCGCGAATAGTCCTCCGAGACCTTCAGGAAGAAGCCCACCGTCATCACGAACATTGCGGTGGCGAACAGCGCCGTCAGCACCCGCCCGGTTGCCCGCCGCATGGAAAACCGCACGTCCATGTCATAGGCGCCAATGGCTTCGGCAACGCCTGCATAGAAGATGCCGCCAAGGAGCGCCGCGCGAAAATAAATGGGTCCGGCACTGGGACCCGTGCGCTCAACCAAAAGCAGCTGCATGAGCAGTCCGACAGCCACCAAGGTCAGCGGTTCTGCGACCCGCATGAAGATTGTTGTGAGATCCAGCAGCAAGGGCGCGCGAGCGTGATCCGCCTCGATCGGGCCGGAACTGCGCATATATTTGGGGTCGGGCGCCGCCCCACCCTCCCGTCCATCGTCTGCAGGTGGCCGGGCCATCGTCTCCAGCTTGTCCATGCCCTTTGGTTCCACCACAATCAGGCCCGGCTGCCGAGATCCCGGTCGAGGGCTGCAGCCGGCCCGTCGCCGACAAGGACGCGACGGACAGCGGGAGAGACCGCAGCCATCAGGTCTGCTGCGAATTTGCGGTTCACCTCGAAAGACAGCTTGGGACCCTCCATGACAGTTGAAAAGCGGACCAGAACGCCATCGGGAATGATCCCGGCCAATGCATCCTTCAGCTTTGCGGCGCGCTGTTCCCCCCCTGTCGTCGGCAAGGCCTGGCCCAGACGGGTCCAATAGGTCACATATTCGGTGCGTTCAGCATTCACAGCGACAAGGTCCCGCCCGGGGATCGACACTGACCGCGACAGCTGCACGGCCGCCAGTTCATTTTCAGTGATTTCCATGCCAAAGGCCGGATAACAAACCTCCGGCCGATGGAGCTGGAGCGTATCGCTCTGCGTGTCGCCATAGGCGATCAGCATCATCGCAAACTCATCATCGCCGCGCACGTAGAGGCGGCCGACAGACTGGCTGTAAAGCTGTCGGGCAAGACTGTTTTCGCTTTCCGGCACCACGATTTGGTTGGAGTCATATTGCTTCCAGCCGTTGAACGCCTTGGGAATCGCGTCCTCAAGCTTGAGCTTGCCCATCAGCGAAATCCGCTCCCGCGGCTTCATCGCGTAGGAACTGGCGGCGGCGGCCAGACACCCGGCCCCGATGATAAATCCGCGACGGTCCATTACATCCAGCCCTTTTTGAGGAAGATCGGTGCGAGCAACCTGTCCACCGCGAAAATGCCGAGCAGCGCCGTCACAAACATGACCATGCCTGCAGTATTGTGGAGGAAACCCTGTGCCGCTTCATTGCCCAGATGGTAGGTGATGAGCACCAGCATCAGCACGCGGATAAGGTTCGCGAAAATGGCGATCGGCAAGATCCAGAATGTCAGGAACAGCGCATAGCGCCAGGACGAGGCATGCAGCAGGTAGATATAGAACAGGCTGACTGAGGTCAGGCTGACGATGGAGTTCATGCCCGAGCACGCATCTTCCACCAACAGCTGGAACTGCGCGACATAGAGCGTCACGCCGATGCGGGCGACGGGATAGCCCATCCAGTCAATAAGATGCGTCGCCGCCCAAGAAACGAAGGTCTTCAATCCGGCCGTCAGCAGATCAATCAGCCAGCCCGGCGGCGGGATGAGAAAGCCCAGATAGAAGATCGGGAACCACACATGCTTGCACGCCCGGAACCCGAAATAATTATAGAATACGGCCAGCAAGATGCCGAGCATCGCGGCGACTTCAATGCTGAGAAAATCAAAGGCGCGGCCAAAAATATAGATTGGCAGCAAGAGCAGGAAGCCACCCCAGGCGATAAGCGGATTGCCCGGCGCCTGAAGCTCCAGCAGGGTCTGCCGCTGACGTAGCAGCAGCCAGATACCGGTGGCCAGCACGATGGGGCCATGCACGCCGGCTTCCTGCGACCAGAATTGATCCGCCATAGCGATTATGGTCGGCCCGATCAGGACCGACAGGCCAAGGATCAGCGCCCAGCGTTCCAACGGAAGACTGTCAGACGGCGCGGTGTTTGAACCTGCGATGCTCGCCATGATCAAAAGTCGTTCAGGACTGTGCCAACGATGACCGACTTATCTGCACGGAGGAGCTCCGCCAGAGCCTTGACGTCGTTGAAATAGGTTTCGTCCTTATGGGCAACGACCAGACTATAGCCGACGACCGTCGCCACACGCTGCGCATCAGTGCAGGTGTTGGACGGGGTCGTGTCGAAAATCGCCAGATCATATTCCCGCAGAAGCTGACCGACAAAGGCCGCGAAGCGTGCTGAGGACAGCAATTCCTGAGCGTTGTCCGACGGTGGCCCTGCCGGGATGATCGACAGATCTGGAATGACATCACTCTCAACGATGTCGTTGTACCGCACCTTGTCGTTCGACAGAAAGGCGCCCAGCCCCGGGCGGTCTGCCGGACAATCGAACACGTGCCCAACCGTCCCGCCGCGCAGGTCGGTATCGACGAGAACGGTCTTCACCCCAATCTGCGCCATGGCAATGGCAAGGTTGGTCGCAATGAAGGTGCAGCCCGCGCCTTCATTGGCGGTGCATACCGCCAGCGCACGCCGCCCTTCGCGGACATGCTGTGCAATCACGCGAGTGCGCAGGCCACGCAGAGCTTCTGCCTGCATGCTGGAGGGGTCTACCACCAACAAGGCGGAGGTGCGGCGGGACAGAACCTGCGGTTCAAGCGTTGCGGTGTCGTTCATTCTGCGGCCTCCGGCGAATAGTCTCCGGCGGCGCCGGGATCCTTGGCTTTGCGCCGACCTTCAAGAAAATCGACAATCCGGCGCATGAACCAGCTGCGCTGATTTGCACCAACGGTCGCAAAGACAGGCGCTGACGCAGCCCCCGCCAGATCATCTTCACTCCGCACCCGGCGGTTGAGCAGTTCCACCAGCAGCGCCAACAGGATGCCCAGACCAAGGCCCGAGGCAATGGCCGACCCGATGATCAGCGGACGGTTGGGGAAGGACGGCTTTGTGGAACCGGTCGTTGGGCCAAGATCCGTGATCTGCGCGTTGGTCGTATCCGCTTCGAGGCGGAGATCAGCGAAGCGTTGTGCCGACTTCAAATACTGATCGCGCTTGAGCGCCACATCATTTTCCATGCGCTGGAGCTGATCGACCTTATCCCGGTCTCCGACAACGCGGGCGCGCTGACGTTCAAACGCACTTTCGATGGCTGCCGCGCCACCGCCGACCGCTGAGGGGCCGCCGGATTTGGCCGCAAAGGATTCATACAGCTTCTTCTGACGGAGCAGCGCCTGATAGGTCGGGTGGTTCGGCCCCAATGTCGCGGCGGCCTGCGCCAGTTGCTGGTTGATCGTTTCCAGTTGGGCTTGTGCCGGATTGATGGCAGCCCCGCCGACAATTGACGGTGCCGCAACCGCCGCCGCACTTTGCTGGCTCAGCGTGGCCAGCTTGGAACTTTCAAGGTCCATATTGCCCGGCTGCAGCACGATGTTGTTTGCCTTGGCATAAGCCGTACGCTCGGCTTCGGCGACTTCGAGCGCCTTCTTGGCCTTGGCCGCCTGAATGCGGAACCAGTCCGCATCTTCGCCCGCGGATTTGCGCTTCGATTCGAGCGCTTCGTCCTTGTAGGACTGGCGGATAAGGTCCGTCATCTGCTTGGCCGCTTCGGCCGATGGGCCGTCATAAACGATCTCAAGGATGTTGCTGCCATCAAGGACATTGGCCTTGATATTGTCGCTCACCTGACGGGCGAGCCACATGCGGGCATCGGCGCCGGGATCGGTATTTTCCTTTTCGTAGCGCGCAAGCATCGTTGGATCATTGGCCCAGCCAAGCTGATCAACAACGCGGCCAGCCACCGCAGTGCCCTTGATCATTTCGATCTGGGTCACAGTGTAGGCACGCATGAAATTGTTCGACATGACCTGACCGGTCACAGGATCGGGCTTCAGCACGTCGAGCATGAGGCGCGCTTGCGCTTCATAGCGGGGCGGCAAGATGAATGCCGTCAACGTGGCCGTGATCAGACAGCTGAGCAGGGTCGCGAGCACGATCATCCGCCGTGCGTAAAGCATCCGAAGAAACTGGATGAGGCTCATAATTTAATATCCCTGTTCTATCGGCGCGTCAGAAGAGACGCTCACCGACCACGATCACGTCGCCAGATCCGACCTTGCTTTCGAGTGACACCTTTGTCGGCTGTCCGTTGCGAAACACCTGAACGCGCTTGTCGCTGCCGAGTGACGTGAGGCCACCGGCGCGGGCGAGTGCCTTGCGCACTGTCATGTCTTCCTGGATCACAAAGGTGCCGGGCGCATTGACCTGACCATAGATGAAGAAGGTTTCAGCTTCCGGCACGAAGATCTTGTCACCCGGATAAACGGCGGGATCATCTGCGTCCGAACCCATGGCGAGCTTCTTGAAATCGAGCTTCAGCTCTTGCCCGTTGACGCGCCGGACGATCACAACGGGGGCGCCGCTGGGCTTGATGCCGCCGGAGCGCGCGATGATTTCAGACACGCGGTAAGAGCGGTTGACCGGCTGGAGGCCGGGCTGTGCCACTTCCCCCAACACAATCACATAGCGGCTGGCAAAGGAGGTGACCGTAACCGTGGCGACGGGATTGGTGTAATAGCCACCCGCTTTCAACCTTGAGGAAACCGCCGCCGCCAGCGTCAACGGCGTCTGACCGTTCACCTGCTGCTTACCCAGGAAAGGCAAAGCGATGGAGCCGTCCGATTCGACGCGGGCCTGCGTGCGGAATTCCGGTTGGCCAAGGACGTTCACTTCAATGACGTCTTCCGGGCCAATGATGTAGCCCTCGTCTGCGGACGGGGCCGGCGCGGGCGTTGCAGTGGACGGGGTGACAGGCACCGACGTGACGGTGGCCGGAGCCACCGTCGGGGCAGGCGCGGCGGTCTGGGCTATCGAGACGGCCGGCAAGGCGAGGACCGCCAGAACCGACAGGAGGAAACGCTTTGCACTCGTCATCACAGACCTAACCCCTGTTTTGTCCTACCGGCCGCGCCCCCATCTGAAAGTGGCAGTGACGCCGAACCGGGTGGACCCGTAGTTAAAAATCGGCACCACGGACTTGCGGTGCTCACGGCTGGCATCGAAGGCGATTCCCACTGGGCCGACATTGCCCGCCGTCAGTCTGGAATAAACGCTGATGGTGCGGTCCCGCGAGTTAAAGTTTGGTAATTGAAATAGCGGGGATTGCTGCTGTTTTCTGCGGACATAGGCCGCTCCAGCGGAAAGCCGGAACCGGTCGTTAAAGGCATAGTCCCCATTGAGGCGCAGCGACGTGTTGATGCCGTAAGTGTCGCCCAACAGATTGGATTGCTCCACCGAGCGCGCAAAGGCGAGCGTTCCGCGAAAGCGGTTGCGGCTGTCATACGTCAGATCAACATCCCAGCTGGCGCCCTTGAAATCGGGCGTGCCGGGCAGGCGCGGGTCGACGCGGGTATAGCCGAGATTGACCTTGCCAGAGAGCCGCGTGCCAATCTGCCGTTGATAGCCAAAGCCTGCAGAATAGACGTTCGCCCCGTCTGCCGGAGCTCCGGGAAGGAGCGCCAGACGCAGCGGATAGCGCGACTTCGCCGCCGTCACATAGACCGACACAGTGCCCAACTGCGGGCGGGAATAGCCAAGCGAAGCCATCGCATTGTCATTCACATATTCATTGACCTGACGGACGAGCGAGCTGTTCTTGGCCCGGGTGCGCCCGATGCTGAGCGACGGTGCCAGCCCGCTCGCGCTCTGGCAGCCCATTTCGGCCGAAATACCGCCGATCTTTTCAACATTGGTCGGATCAAGTCCGTCAACGATGTCGTACAGGTCACTCTGCTGCTGCAGGTAGCGGCCCGTGACCGTCGTGACGCATCCCTTGATCGCGCGCAGGCGGAAGCCGCCCTGCCCGTTGATCGCTTCGCGGTCGAGAAAGCCGTTATTCTGATGAAAAACATAGCCGACCTGCCCGTTGAGGAAGGCGCTTTGCCGCCCGATGGGCGCCACAATATCTGCTGTTACGCGCGGCGAGATCCGGAAATCTTCCTTCACCGCATCCGGGCGCACATTACGAATCGTATCGCCGCGCAAAGCATCGCTGTCATAGGTGCCCGATACATCAAATCCGATGTCCATCTGGCGCTCATCCCGCGCATCAGCCGGGCCTTGCGCGCGCGCTTGCCCGACAAGGAATGTCGCCAGAATTGCGATGCCGGCCCGCGCGGCATTCACCCCCGCGCTCTGCCCTACCCGCGAACGCCCAAAGCGCGTGGTGCGACTGATCATGATCCCGATTCTCCCTCGTCGGCACGTGGCCAAGTGGCGGGGGGTTATCGCCATATTGGATGTAAGGCAATGGAATCACGGGGCCTCAAGCCATAGTAACGGCCTAAATTGCTTCGGTTCACCCAGCATCATGAACAATGTTTAACCTGCAATGCATCGCCATTTCGACCTATGATAGAGCACGCTAAAGAAGGCGATGCGGACAAATGGGGGCACTCCATTGTCTGGGCAATGGAGCGAAGTTCAATGCAGACACCTTATGACTGGATCACAGTTGCCATCTTTGCCGGCATCGTCGTTCTTTTTCTTCAGCGGTCCGTCGGCGACTCAGACGTCGAGGATTCCCTGATCAGTTACTTTCCGCCGGCCATTACCTGCGCTGTGGCCAACCAATTTGGCAATAACGGCTATGATGCCATCGCAATTGCGATGATCGCAGGCGCGCTCGTCTACTGCTGGTACGTGCTCAAGCCCTTCGCCGGACGTTCCTGAATATTAATTAATCCGCCCGATATCAGGATGTTGGGCACTCCACGCTAATCAGCAGCAAGCAATAGAAACAGAGGCAAGTCATGGGAATCTTCGGCTCCATCTGGAACAGACTGCGCGGACGCAGCGACGACATGGACGGCGACTATGGCGATTCGGCGGAACGCACAGTTGCGCTCGATGACGTGGCCTCCATCAAACGGCGGCGCGGCCGCAACGATGGCGAAGACGCCTTCCCAACC
This sequence comes from uncultured Sphingomonadales bacterium, assembly GCA_903839675.1. Taxonomy (GTDB): domain Bacteria; phylum Pseudomonadota; class Alphaproteobacteria; order Sphingomonadales; family Sphingomonadaceae; genus Aquisediminimonas. Next base: position 181,426 of record CAIMDB010000032.1, on the reverse strand, counting down.
TTCCGCGCCTCAGCGATTGACCGCCCGCAGGACAATGGACCTGCCTTCTCATCCGCGCGCCTTGCCCTCAATGAAGTCTTCACCCCCGCCCAGCCGGTAACAGACCGGGCGCGCTTTGCGGGACGGCTTGATGTGCTCGTCCGCCTCATCTCCATTCTTGAAGATCAGCGCGCGCATGTCGTGCTTTATGGCGAACGCGGCATCGGAAAGACATCGCTCGTCCATATCCTTGCCGATATTGCCCGCGAGTCGCGCTACCATGTCGCTTATGCGTCGTGCGGGTCTGGATCGCGCTTTGATGAGATTTTCCGGGGCGTCCTCAAAGACATCCCGATGCTCTACACCAAAAACGCCAACCCGGCGGGCCGCGATGTTGAAAGCGGTGCATCGCTGGCGGACCTGCTGCCCGAAGGCACCTTTGATGCCCGCCATTTGGGCGACATTTGCGCGACGATCACCGGCACCCGCGTTCTCGTCATCCTCGACGAATATGACCGCATTCAGGACCCGTCCTTCCGCCAGAGCATTGCCGAACTGGTCAAGAACCTGTCCGACCGCGCCGCGCGCGTCCAACTCGTCATTGCCGGTGTTTCAGCGAATCTGCAGGAATTGGTCGGCTATATCCCATCGATCCGCCGCAACGTTGTCGGCCTGCCAATGCCGCGCCTCGACAGTAAGGAAATTGCAGCGCTCATCGACATCGGGGAACGTGAGGCCGGCGTAAAGTTCAGCCCACGTGCGGTGGAAACCATTGATCTGCTGAGCAACGGTTCGCCTTATCTGGCGCGGCTTGTCTGCCATCATGCGGGGATCAACGCGCTGAATGACAGCCGGATGGACGTCGATATTCCCGACATCAATCTTGGCCTTGATGAAATTGTGGAAGAGGCCGAAAACCGCCTTTCCCCCATCGCCCGCACGCGGAAGAACGAACTGCTGACCACCAAGGACGTGGCGGTGCTCGGCGCGATCGCGCGGGGGGCCTCCACGCCGGACGGCAGCTTCCTCCTCGACGATGTGAAGGCCAATCTGTCGGACAAAACGACCGAGGCGACCATCCTGGCCGAATTGAAACGCATCGCAGATCTGGGTGGCCTGCTGGAACAGTCAAAGGGGGCGGCAGGCACTGTCTATAGGTTCACCGACGAGGCGCTGCCCTTCTTCATCTGGATGTCGGTTGCGCGCAGCCATGTTTCCGACGGTGGAAGCCAGTTGCGCGTCGCCTGAGACGCCAAGGCTAATATTGGGGTTTTCGGGGTCGCGTTCGCGCACTAGAGCCGGTCTATGGCCGACACACTCTCTATTGCCACTTGGAACATCAACTCCGTCCGTTTTCGACAGACAATTGTCGAAAAATTCCTGACGGAAATGGCGCCCGACATCCTGTGCCTGCAGGAAACCAAAGCGGTGGACGATGTCTTCCCGCGCGACCTGTTCCAACGTCTCGGCTATAAGCATATCGTGCTCCACGGACAGCCGATGCACCATGGTGTCGCAACCGTTTCGAAAATCCCCATTGTCGAAGACTTGCGCCACGATTGGCAGGACAATGGCGAGGCGCGCCATGTGGGCGTGCGCCTGCCCAATGGCTGGCGGCTCGAAAACGTCTATGTGCCCGCAGGCGGCGACGTGCCCGACCGGGACGCCAACCCCAAATTCGGACAGAAGCTCGACTTTCTGGGGCGGATGATCCGCTGGTCGGAAGATCTGCGCGACCCGACGATCCTGACAGGCGATTTCAACATCGCGCCGCTCGAATCTGATGTGTGGAGCCACAAACAGCTGATCGATGTCGTCAGCCACACACCCATCGAGATCGAGACCCTTGGAAAGCTGCAGGCCAGCCATGACTGGGTTGACCTTGGCCGCCATTTCATCGCCGCACCTGAGCGGCTCTACACCTGGTGGAGCTACCGCGCGAAGGACCACACGGTCGGGGATCGTGGGCGGCGGCTCGACCATATGTGGGCCTCCCCAAATGTCGCGGCACAGGCCATCGCCCACCGCGTGCATGAGCCCTGCCGCAGCTGGGAAAAGCCGTCTGACCACATCCCGCTCGTCACGGAGTTCCGCATTTGAGCGATGCAGCCAATGCAGCGCGCGCCATTGATGCGCTTCGGCGCGGCTGGCCCGTTTGTATTGGCGGGCAGGTGACTCTGCTGGCGATCGAGACGGCAGACAGCGCCTCGCTGGCCACCTTTGATCCTGACCACAAAGCCGACATCCTCATTTCCGCAGGCCGCGCCGTCACGCTGAAGCTGGCCAACCAGATTGAGGCTGCTGTGCCCGACGCACCTGTGCTCGTGGCGCGGCGCAGCTGGCTCGGCCTTCCCGAAGCGACGGCGTTGGCCGATCCGGCGATGGACCTGGCCACCCCCATGAAGGGGCCGTTTGAAGCCATCCATTGCGAAACGCCCGACGCCGCGCGCGCTGCGCTGACGCTCGCACGACATGCCGGATTGTTACCGGCTTTCTTCCTGCGGACAGGCCCGATGGCCGGGGCAACGCCTGTCTCGATTGATGAGATTGACGGCTATGAAACCTCTGGCCGCCTGCGGATCGTCGCCCGGGCGCGCCTGCCGGTGGCCGCTGCCGAGCAGTGCGAAATCGTCGCCTTCCGCACACCCGAAGCGGGGCTGGAACATGTCGCTTTGCTGGTGGGTAGCCCCAATGGGCAGCCGCCTTTGGTGCGCCTGCACAGCGAGTGCCTGACAGGCGATGTGCTGGGCAGCCTGAAATGTGATTGCGGGCCACAGCTGGATGCAGCGCTGCGCCTGATGGCGGAGAGCGGCTGGGGCATCCTGCTCTATTTGCGACAGGAAGGGCGCGGCATTGGCCTTATCAACAAACTGCGCGCTTATGCGCTTCAGGATCAGGGCTTCGATACCGTCGACGCCAATACGCGGCTCGGCTTTGCCATCGATGCGCGCGATTTTTCGGTCGCATCCCGGATGCTTAACCTGCTTGGGCAAGATCGCATCCGTCTGCTCACCAACAATCCGGAAAAGGTCGCACGGCTCGCGTCAGAGGGCGTGGAGGTGATCGAGCGGGTGCCCCACAAATTGCCGCCCAATCCGCACAATGCCCGCTATCTGGACACCAAGCGGGACCGGACAGGCCACGCGCTTTAGGCGAGCAACGCCACCACCTCTTCAAAGCTGTGCGCCACCGCGTGGACACCCTTATCCAGAAGCAGCGCCTCATGCCCGTCGTTGCAATGGCGACCGGCCGCCAGCCCGATGACGAACGCACCGGACGCGACAGCGCCAGTCGCCCCGACCGGCGAATCCTCAAGGATCACGGCGCGCGTGATGTCGATCCCCAAAGCCTCGGCGGCATGGAGATAAATGTCCGGCGCAGGCTTGCCCCGCGTCACATGTTCGCGGCCCGAATAGATGTGATCACCAAAGACATCCGACAGGCCAAGATGCGCCAAGTGCGTGCGGATCCAATGCGTCGTGCTTGAAGAGGCAATCGCACGCGGAAAATCGAGGGGCAGCGTTTCAACAAAACGGACCGCGCCGTCCACGGCATCGAGCCCCTCATGCATCACGCGGGCGTCTTCGGCCTTACGCGCTTCAAAAAAGGCGTCCGGTATCTCGCCGCCAATCCAATTGCCGACCGCCTCCACAAAGGCAGGCCCGCCGACACCAACGAACTGCGTGTGCGCCTCCGCATAGCTGGTCGGATGACCGAGCGACGTCAGCAGTTCGGCAATATGGAGTGTGCTGACATGTTCGCTCTCAATGAGTACGCCATCAAAGTCGAAGATGATCCCGTCAAACCGCATCAGCGTGCTCCAAACAAAGCGGTGCCGATGCGGACATGTGTCGCACCGAGCATGATCGCCGCTTCAAAGTCCCCCGACATACCCATGGACAGCTGTGTCAGCCCATTATCGCGCGCGATTTTGCCGAGCAGCGCGAAATAGGGGGCCGCTTCTGTGTCGGCAGGCGGGACCGCCATGAGGCCCACCACATCCAGCCCAGCCGCACGGGCGGCGGCCAGCAAGTCCGGCACATCCGTTGCAGCACAGCCGCCCTTTTGGTCTTCTTCGCCGATGTTGACCTGCAGAAAATAGCGCAAGTGCCGCCCCGTCTTCACCTGCGCTTTGCCCAGCGCCGCAATGAGCGAGGCACGGTCCACCGAATGGATCACGTCGAACAGCCGCAGCGCATCTTCGGCCTTATTGGATTGGAGCTGGCCGACCAGATGCAGCTCGATATCGGGTGTCTCTGCAATGAGATCGGGCCATTTGCCTTGCGCTTCCTGCACCCGATTCTCCCCGAACAGCCGTTGGCCGACTTCGATCAGGGGGCGGATGGCATCGGCATCCTGCGTCTTCGAAATGGCAATCAGGGCAGTATCTGCCGGATCGCGGGCAGCCGTTTTGGCGGCCTTCGCCATCTCTGCGCAGACATCGGTCAAGCGGTGCTTTGCGTCGGTCGTCATGGCCGCGCTATAGGGGCGGGAATGCCAAAGCGCCACCGTCCCTCCGCCCAAGCCTTGCCCCGCATCTGGCTGATGACGGATGAGCGTTTAGGCGCGGGCCTGATTGATGCCGTGCGGGCACTGCCCAAGGGTTCAGGCATCATCTTCCGCCATTATGCGACACCGGAGACAGAACGCCGGGCGCTGTTTCAGTCCATTCAGGTGATCGCGCGGCGCAATAAGCACGTGCTGCTGCTCGCCGGACCTGCCCGCCTTGCCCGATATTGGGGCGCAGAAGGCAGTCATGGCCGCCACAGGGGCGCCGTGACCGCCCCTGTCCATTCGCTGCGGGAAATGCGCGCGGCAGAGCGCGCGCGGGCCCAGCTTCTGTTCGTTTCACCCGTCTTCGCGACCCGCAGCCACCCCGGAAAATCGGGCAAGGGGCCCCTCCATCTCGCCAACCTTTCCCGTCAGGCAAAGCGGCCCGTCATTGCACTCGGCGGCATGACGCGCGCCCGATTCAAGGCGCTGAGACAAACGGGAATTTATGGATGGGCAGCGATTGACGGGCTGACCGTCAGACGCGGTTAAAAGCGGCCCGACTTAGAAGCGGAAGGCTGTTCCGAGATACACCGCTTGGCTGTCGCGGCGGTTGTCTTGCAAGGCTTCCAGACGGTTGTTGCGTTCCGACTTGTAGCGGACACCCGCTGTCACCGCGATATTGCGGTTCAGGCTGTAGGAACCGCCAAAGTCCACAGCGACGCTTTCACCCGAATCGACAATCCGCGGTTCGGCACCGACCGGACGTTCGGCTGCGAGTTGGACGCGCGTGGTCCACTTCTTGACTGTGTAGCTGACGCCGACATCGGCGGCCTGACGACGACCCTGCGCAAGGCCGAGATCGGCCGTTGCCACATCACCCGAAATCGCAAAGCGCTTCCAGCCCACCGAAACGCCCAGATTATAGGCAACAGGCGCCACATTCATCAGGGCAGCATTCGTCGAAGGGCGGTCTGCCGACGGTGTCACAGCGGTCGAGCGTGCCCGAACAGCAACTGTCACCTTGCGGTTGGCCTTGGAGGCCGAACTGGCGGGCGTGAACCGGAAACCGGATGTCGCCAAAGTGCTGCGCGCAAACGCAGCGGCAAGCTTTGGATCAGCAGCAGCCGGCGTAAAGCTTCCAAAACCGACGCGTGAAATCTTAAAGGGGGCAGGGCCGCTTGACTGCAGGCTTGCCGCAATGGCCGGAGACAAGGCAAGGCAAAGCGCAGCGGCAGCCGCGCTTACCAAACCAAATGTGCCCCCTCGACTCATCATTTTCTTCCCTTGGCACACGGATGTGCATCGCCCTACAAGAATCAGGCCATAGACGTCAGTTGCCCGACAAATATTGCAAGCCTGTTGCAAGACTTCAACAACCTGTCGCGTCACCACCTTGCGGAGACGGGCAATCCGCCTATAACGCGGCCCCAGTTGGCCTGCGTTTTTACGAGGATTTTCATGCGTCGCACTTTTTCCGCTGTCACCGCCCTTTCGCTCCTCGTGGCGCTGCCTGCCTGCTCTTGGGTGAAGGAAGACCTGTCCAAGGGAATCGGCGGCGGCGGCAAGAATAAGGAAAGCGTCCGGAAAAAGTCAGACCTTGCCGCATCCAAGGTGACCACGATTGGCGTCAACGCCTATCTGTGGCGCGCCACGCTCGACACCCTTTCGTTCATGCCGCTGTTGCAGGCTGATTCGAATGGCGGCGTCATCGTGACGGACTGGTATTCGAACCCGAACAATCCGGGTGAGCGCATGAAGCTCACCGTTTCCATTCTCGATCAGGACCTGCGCGCCGATGCGATGCGGGTCGCGGGCAGCCGTCAGATCAACCAAAATGGGACATGGGTGGATGCGCCGATTCAGGCTGCAACCATTCAGAAGCTTGAGGAAATCATCCTCACCAAGGCCCGCGACCTCCGCCGCGCTGCCATCGCCGGCTAAATTTCGGTTCCCCGTCGGCCCCATGGTCCTGCGTGGTGCATTTACACGTGGGATGTGACCGCTATTGAGCGGGACACTCTCGCCCCAAATTCAGGCTGTTGATCTTATGAGCACGCGCTTCAACCCCTTTAAGGCCGATGGCCATTGGCAGAAGATTTGGGAGGAGACAGGCGTCTTCACCGCCCCGCCCGCCAGCGACCCGCGCCCCAAGGCCTATGTGCTGGAGATGTTCCCCTATCCCAGCGGCCGCATCCATATGGGCCATGTCCGCAACTACACGATGGGTGATGTGCTGGCCCGCTATAAGGGGATGACCGGCCATGCCGTGTTGCACCCGATGGGCTGGGACAGCTTTGGCATGCCCGCTGAAAATGCGGCGATGGAAAAGAAGGTCCATCCCGGTGATTGGACGCGCTCCAACATCGAAGCGATGAAGAAGCAGCTCAAGCGCCTTGGCCTCGCCATCGACTGGACGCGTGAGCTTTCGACCTGCGAGCCCGAATATTACGGGCAGGAACAGGCGCTGTTCCTCGACATGTACAAAGCCGGCCTCGTCTACCGCAAGGAATCGACGGTCAATTGGGACCCGGTCGACATGACTGTGCTCGCCAATGAACAGGTGATCGACGGGCGCGGCTGGCGTTCCGGCGCGCTCGTTGAGAAGAAGAAGCTCAACCAGTGGTTCCTCAAGATCACCGACTTTGCCGATGAGCTTTTGGAAGGCCTCGAAACGCTCGACCAATGGCCCGAAAAGGTCCGGCTGATGCAGGAAAACTGGATCGGCAAGAGCCAGGGCCTGAACCTGACCTTCGATCTGGTTGGCGGTGAAGACGGCATCGACGTGTTCACCACGCGGCCCGACACGCTGTTCGGCGCAAGCTTTGTCGCCATCGCAGCTGAACATCCCTTGGCTCAGGCACTGGCGGAAAATGCGCCACGCCTGCAAGACTTTATTGCCGACTGCAAAAAGGGCGGCACGACCGCAGCTGAAATCGAAACCGCTGAAAAGCGCGGCTTCAACACCGGCCTCTCCGTTGAGCATCCGCTTGATCCGGCATGGCATCTGCCCGTTTACGTCGCGAACTTCGTGTTGATGGATTATGGCACGGGCGCGGTCTTCGGCTGCCCCGCGCATGACCAGCGCGATCTGGATTTCGCCCGTAAATATGATCTGCCGGTGCGCCGCGTGGTCGCAGAAGGCGACAATGAAGACTCCGACTTTGACGGCGACGTCGCCTATACAGGCCCCGGTCGTATCGTGAATTCGCACTGGCTCAATGGCATGACCGTCGATGATGGCAAAGCCGCCGTCATCGCCAAGGCGCAGCATGAGGGCTGGGGCGAAGGCCAGACGCAGTACCGCCTGCGCGACTGGGGTGTCTCCCGCCAGCGCTATTGGGGCACACCCATCCCCATCATCCACTGCGAGTTCTGCGGCGTCATGCCGGTGCCGCGCAGCCAGTTGCCGGTGAAGCTGCCCGAGGATGTGACCTTCGACGTCCCCGGCAATCCGCTTGACCGGCACCCGACCTGGAAGAATGTTCTCTGCCCGAACTGTAAGGAACCGGCGCGGCGCGAGACCGACACGCTCGACACGTTCGCGGATTCCAGCTGGTACTTCATCCGCTTTGCCAGCCAGCCCGATGACAAGCCGTTCGACCGCGAAGAGGCCGAAGCCTGGCTGCCCGTGGGCCAGTATATCGGCGGCATTGAACATGCGATTCTGCACTTGCTCTACGCCCGTTTCTGGACGCGCGCGCTGGAACGGATTGGCAAGATTGGAATCACGGAACCGTTCGCAGCGCTCTTCACGCAGGGCATGGTGACGCATGAGACCTACAAGTCACCCGAAGGCGCTTGGCTCAGCCCGGAAGATGTCCGTATAGCGGGCGAGGTCGTCACGACACTTGACGGCGCCCCCGTCACGCGCGGCCGCATCGAGAAGATGTCCAAATCCAAGAAGAACGTCGTCGATCCTGATCCGATGTTCGACCAGTACGGCGCGGACGCGGTGCGCTGGTTCATGCTGTCGGACAGCCCGCCGGAGCGTGATCTGGAATGGTCGGAAAGCGGCATCGAAGGCACATGGCGCTTCGTCAACCGCATCTGGCGATTGTTCGACACGATCGAAGACGCAACGGGCGAAGACAAGGCCATCGACAAGCTGCTGCACAAAGCCATCGCCGGCATTGCCGTCGACATCGAGGCGCTGACCTTCAACAAGGCTGTCGCCAAGGTGCATGAGCTGGTGAATGCCATTGAGAAGGCGGCACCCTCGGCCTCGCGCACCACCGCCATCCGCACGCTCGCGCGCCTCATCGCCCCCATGCTGCCGCATCTGGCCGAAGAAGGCTGGGCGCATATGGGCGGGGCCGGTCTCGTCTCCACGCAACCTTGGCCAGACCATGATCCGGCACTGCTCGTGGATGATGAAGTCACCATCGCGGTGCAGGTGAACGGCAAGCTGCGCGATACGCTGACGGTCGCCAAGGACATGGACAAGGATGCGCTTCAAGCGCTCGCGCTGTCTTCCGACAAGATCATCCGCACGCTGGATGGGGCGACGCCGAAGAAAGTCATTGTCGTGCCCGGTCGCCTCGTTAACATCGTCGCATGAGCCGTTTTGCCGTCCTCCTCTTTGCATTGTTGCTGTCCGCCTGCGGGCTGAAGCCGCTTTACAGCGGTGGTAGTCAGGGGGCGGCGGGCCAGTTGCTCGGCGCCGTCGAGGTGTCGGCCATTCCCGGCAAGGCCGGTTGGCTGATGCGCGATTCGCTGCTGCGACGCTTTGGCGCGGTCGCCGAAGGGCAGAAGCGTTACCGGCTGGACGTTGAACTCGATGATCAGATCACCGGCTTTGGTGTCCGCCGTGACGATGTGGTCACGCGCGAACGCCGGACGCTGCGTGCGCGCTATAAGCTTGTCGATCTGGCCAGCGATACGGTGCTGATTGATGCCACCGCCGGTTCGGACGCGGGCATCGACGTGGTCTCGTCTGAATATGCGACCGTCGCGGCGGAGAACACGGCGCTGGAACGGTTGAGCGATATCGTAGCTGATCAGATCGTGGCCCGGCTGGCGCAGCAGGCGACGGCATCGCCACAGCCCAAGTGAAGGGCACCGATACAGAAACCCCGCGCGCGCTGGATGCCGCCGATGCGCGCTTCCGCTTCTTCCTGCTCTACGGCCCCGATGAGGCAGGGTCCGTTGCGCTCGCCCGCAGGCTGGAACGCGCCATGGGGGCGGATGCCGAACGGATCGACCTTGAATCGTCTGACCTGAAATCTGATCCATCGCGTCTGCTTGACGAAGCGGCGAGCATTTCGATGTTCGGCGGCAAGCGCTGGATCCGCATCCAACCCGCGACCGACGATGTCGTCACAGCTGTGCAAGGCCTGCTCGAAGCCTCTGTGGCGGGTAACCCGGTGGTCGCCATTGCCGGCGCACTGCGGCCAACCTCTGCCCTCGTCAAGCTGGCGCTCGACAGCAAGATGGCGCTGGCCCACCAAAGCTATGAGCCAAAGCCTGCGGCCCTCCTCCAGATTGCGGATGCCTTGGGCCGCGAGGCCGGGCTGCGACTGTCGCGCGATCTGTGCCGCGCTTTGCCTGCCGCGTGCAGCAATGATCGCGCGGTGATGGCGCAGGAAGTTGAAAAGCTTGCTCTGTTCCTTGATGCAGCACCCGACCGCCCCGCCGAGGCAGGGGTGGAAGATTATGCCGCGATCAGTGCGGAGAATATTGAGGGCGAACTCTCCCGCGTGGTGGACGGCGTGATGAGCGGACATCCGGATCGGGCGGCTTCTGAACTTGCCAAGCTTGCCCAATCGGGCCTGTCGGGGATTCCGGTTCTGCGCGCGCTGTTCAAACGCACGGTCTTGCTCGCCGCCTTACGCAAGGATGTCGACGCGGGCCGCACCCCCGCCGATGTTGTCGAGGCACGCGGCAAAGCGATTTTCTGGAAAGAAAAGCCCGCCATCACCGATCAGACGGGCCGCTGGACGAGCGACCGTCTGGCCATATTGGCTGACCGTATTCTGAAGACCGAACGGGCCCTCAAATCATCGGGCAGCGCAGGCGAGCTGCTCGCCGATGCCGAATTGATCACCATTTCCCGCGCCGCCACCCGGCGGCGGTAACGAAAAAGCCCGCCCCGGATGTCCGGAGCGGGCCCTTTCAAACCAAAGTCCTGATCAGATCAGAACTTGCGGCGGACAGTCACGCCATAAGTGCGCGGCTCACCGAGGAAGGCGCCGTAGAGCTGGCTTGACGAACCAGCGAGGCCCTGACGGACGCCATTGGTGGTTCCGCTGCCCTGAAGCGGGACGTCAAACGCGATCTGCTGATAATTGACGTTGAACACGTTCTGCGCCCAGAGTTCGACGCCCCAGCCATTGTCGGCACCATGCACGCCGAGGCGGGCATTGACGACGGTGAAGCCGTCCTGCGTCTTTTCAAAGTCGAGGTCCGACCCGGTGTTGATGTCGCTGGTGTTGCGGAAATCAACATAGGCAAGGCCGGTCATCCCGCTGCTGCCAATCTCAGGCGTCCAGGTGATCGCGCCTGTCGTCACCAACTGTGCAGAGTTGGACATGCGCGCGCCCGGCAACTGGAAGAAAGCCGGGGAGAGCGAGCCCGTAGTGTTGGTGATGTTGGTGTTGCCAAATAGATTGTCGGCATAGCGGGTGTCGGCATAGGTCAGACCCAGATTGACCGAGAGGCTGCGGGCCGGACGGATCGCCGCTTCAATTTCCACACCCTTGGAGATGATGCCGGCCTTTTCCTTGCCGGTGCAGGCACTGTTGCCGGCAATCCCATCGCTGTCTGATGCATTGCCACCGGCCAGCGTGGTGCAACCGCGCACATTTTCAACGACGAAGTTCACGCCGTTGAAGGTGTTGAGCTGGAAGCTGCTGAACTTCTGGTAGAAGCCCGCGACGTTCACATCGAAGCCACGGCCATCATATTTGAAGCCGACTTCATAAGCGTCGACCGTTTCCGGAGCGAAGCCGAGCGCCTGCGTGTTGATGACGCTGCCGTCGATCGCGCGGTTGCCGTTCGAAACGCTGCTGCGGCCAAGGCGATAGAGGCTGTTGCGGTCAAGGTTGAAGCCACCGGCCTTATAGCCGCGCGAGAAGCTGGCATAGGTCAGCACATCGTCGCTGGGCTTGTAGCTGAGGACAGCCGTGCCGGTGAACTTGTTCTCCTTGATGACCGCATTGTCCTGCGCATAGCTGCCGTTCGGGATGGACGGGATGATGCAGGCGAGCTGGCCTGTGCCATAAAGCGGGTGCGCCGTCGGCAAGGCAGAGAGCGCGCGGCACATGACATTGTTGTCGGTGAACGCGGCGTCGAGCGTCTTCTTCTCATTGGTGTAGCGCACGCCAACGGTCAGCGAGAGCTTGTCGCTCAGGTTCAGCGTGTTGTGCGTGAACAGCGCCCAGTTGCGGCTGTTCTGCTTATAGCTGTCGTTGATCTGAACCCCGCTCAGCGTCAGCGGCGCCGAAGGGCTCAGGAGCCCGCCGATGACGGCATAGCCCGGAAAAGTCGGGCTGGAGAGACGGGTCAGCGCATCGGCGTAGCGCGTATAGTCTGCGCCATAAGCGAGGTTGTCGTTCAGTGTCAGATCTTCATTGGCGAAATAGCCGCCGACGAGCCAGTCGAGCTTATCCCCCAAGGCATTGCCCTGCAGCCGGATTTCCTGCGTGAAGGTGGAGAACTTCTGGTTCGCCGTGCCATCATCTTGGCGGTGTAGAATGTCGAGGTTGTTGAAGTCCGCATCCTGCCCACGCAGCCAGCGCCAGTCGCGATAGGCGGTGATCGAGGTTAGCTTGGCACCGCCCAGATCATAATTGAGTTCACCCGAGACGCCCCAGTCACGCACGTCGCCGCGATAGGACTGGCCCGGCGTGATCGAGGTGTCGCGGACAAAAATATTGTCGTTGACGATGCCGCCCAGACCACGAACCAAAGCGGCAATCGGGCTGGCGCTGCGGTTGATGGTGCCACCGGCACCCGCCGTCACAAGGCTGGCCGGATAATAAGTTGCCGCACAGCATTCTTCATTGCGGTCCGAATAGTCGGCAATGAGGCGGAAGGAGAGATCGCTCGAGGGCTCAAACAACACCTGACCACGCAGCAAATAACGGTCGCGGTTGTTGACAGTGCGGCCCGAGACCACGTCGGTGAGGAAGCCGTCACGCTTGGAATAGATGGCGTCCAGACGGGCAGAGACAGTGTCCGTCACCGGACCGGTGATCCCACCGACAAGGCGATAGGCGTCATAATTGCCGTAGCTGGCTTCCAGGCTGCCACCAAATTCGTCCGACGGCTTGGCCGTGATCACATGGATAAGACCGGCAGAGGCGTTGCGGCCGAACAGTGTGCCTTGCGGGCCGCGCAACACTTCGATGCGGTCAATCGCGCCGAGTTCGGTCAGGCCGACGCCCGCGCGGTTGCGGTAAACGCCATCGACAAAGGTCGCGACGGAGCTTTCGAGGCCGGGATTGTCCCCGACCGTACCGATGCCGCGGATACGGGCACCGCCACCAGCAGCTTCCGAAGAGGTCGACGACACGAGCAGCGAGGGGGACAACTGGTTGAGCTGGCGGATGTCTGACGCACCCGAACGGGCGAGCGTTTCAGCACCAATGGCCGATACGGCAAGCGGCACATCCGAAAGCTGCTGTTCGCGGCGGGTGGCCGTGACGATGATTTCGCTGTCATCTGCAAAGGCGGCTTCGTCCTGCGGGGCCGAGACGGCGTCCTGCGCATAAACAGGGGCGGACAGCGCGGCAAAAGCTGCCGACGCCAGCAAAATGGTTTTCTTCATGAAAGGCATCCTCAGAACTGGGGAGTTGAAACGGTGTGCTTTGTTATGGGCTGCAAATAGGTGGCTTTTGCTGGATTGCCAGCACTTCGGCGCCAGCTTGGTTGAAATTCAGCGCGCTAGCGGCAGAAATGCAACACTTGGTTAGGTGATCTGACAATCACCAAAAAGGGCGGGTCTGTGTGCAGGCCCGCCCAAATTCATTGGCGCAATTGGAGGCGCGGTCAGCTTACTTCGGCGCGAGCACCATCAGCATCTGACGGCCTTCCATGCGAGGATATTGTTCGACCTTGGCTTCTTCGGCCATGTCTTCCTGCACCTTCTGGAGCAGCTTCATACCGAGCTGACCATGGGCGAGTTCGCGGCCACGGAAGCGCAGGGTGACTTTCACCTTATCGCCTTCGCCGATGAACTTGTGCATCGCGCGCATCTTCACTTCATAATCGTGATCGTCGATGTTCGGACGCATCTTGATCTCTTTGATCTCCTGCGTCTTCTGCGACTTACGCGCGGCGTTGGCCTTTTTCTGGGCCTCGTACTTAAACTTGCCGATGTCGAGGAATTTGGCAACGGGCGGATCAGCGTTCGGCGAGATTTCAACCAGATCAAGGCCGACTCCGGCTGCCTGATCAATCGCTTCGCGGGTGTACATCACACCCAGATTTTCGCCGTTCTCATCAATCACGCGCACCTTGGGCGACACGATGAATTGGTTGAAGCGCGGTCCGTTCATCGGCGCAGGGCCAGGGCCCATGGGGCGCCGGGGGGTCATCGGAGGGATAAGCAAAACTCCATTGTTGATCTCAATTGGGCGCGATCTACCTTGAATCGGCGCGCGCGGGAAGAGGATTCGGCCCGAATATTCGCGGTTTGCGTCTCACCTGTGGCCTCAAGGCAGCAGTGGCGGGACCGATTAGAGCGTCCGCAAGGCCGCCGCAGGGCGCGCACGCAGGACGGGAAGCGCGCCCAGCAGGCCCAGCACGAGCGTGCCCAGCCCGCCTGCCGCCACGGTCCCGATGACCACCGGCCAGTCCGGCGTCCAGCCCAGTTCGAACACACGGGTCGTGACATACCATCCAGCCGCACTGCCAATCGCCAGCGCCAGAGCCGAGAGAATAAGGCCAAGAACCGCATATTCGATCGCCTGAACGAGCAGCACCTGACCGCGCGTGGCGCCCAGCAGCTTGAGCAGCACCGCGTCATAGCTTCGTGTCCGGCGAGCTGCGGAAATCGCACCGATCAGCACCGCGATGCCCGCAAGTATGGCGACCGACCCGGCAATGGCGATGGCCGTGGCGAGCTGGTTGAGCAGATCCGACACCTGCGTGATGACATCCTTGATGCGCACCATCGACACCGCCGGGAAGTTGGCGGCGACCGCGCGGCTGACCGCGGTTTCACGGGACAGCGGCATGCCGAGCGTTGCCGCATAGGTGTAGGGCGCTCCCGTCAGCGAAGCGGGGTCGAACACCAGCACATAATTGAAGCCGAGCGTGTCCCAGTTAATCTCGCGCATGGACGCAATCCGCGCCTCAATCTCCACGCCCAGCACAGAGACAATCATCGTGTCGCCAATCTTGAGTCCGGCCGCCTGCGCCGCCTCCTGATCAATCGAGACGAGCGGCGGGCCGCTATAGTCTTTGGGCCACCATGTGCCTTGGGTCACCCGGCTGCCCGGCGGAATGTCCGCCGCAAAGGTCAGCCCCCGGTCCCCGCGCAGAAACCATGCCTCGTCGGGGATATCCTTCATGTCGGCGACGCGCTTGCCCGCAATCGCGACCACCGGCCCGCGCAAATTGGGGACCATCTGGATGTCCGCGCCCGGCGCTTCTTTCTGCACAAGGGCCTGAAAGCGGGGCGCATCTTCCTTCGGGATATCGAGCGCGAAGAAGCTTGGCGCGCGTTTGGGGATGGTGCTTTCAATCTGGCTGTTGAGGCTGGTCTGGATGACGGCGAGCGTCGCAAAAAGTGTCAGCCCCAGCCCGAGCGCCACCACCAGCCGACCGGTCTGCGCACCCGGCCGGTGGAGGTTGGCAACCGCCAGACGGGCAAGCGGCGCCTTTGGATGCGGCAGGCGCGCGGCCAGGCCGCGGATCGCGACACCAAGCAGGGTAAGGAGGAGAAGCAGGCCAAGAACGCTCGCCACGAACATCGCGGCAAAGAAGGGTTCCCGCGCGGTCAGGATCGCAAGCGCGGCGATCAGGCCCGCAATCGCAATGACGGCAAGGAGTACACGGACTCCCGGTCGCCCACTGCCCTCAACGCCTGTGCGGAACAAATTCGCCGCCGTCACGGCCCGGGCACGGGCCAGCGGAACAAGCGCGAAGAGCAACGCAATGAGCAGGCCATTGGCAGCGGCGAGCGCCAGCGGGATCGGATAGAAATCGAGCCTTGGTGGCACAGGCAGGACGTCCCCTGCAAAGCGCACAATCATCGACGGCGCCAGTGCCCCGACCATTAGCCCAGCGACAATGGCAAGGGCGGCCACAACGACAATCTGGACGAGATAGACAAGGAAGATCGTGCGGCTGTCCGCCCCCAGCACCTTCATGATGGCGATGCTGCCGCTTTTACCCTCCAGCCAAGAGGCGACGCCGTTACCGACGCCAATGCCCGCCACGGCGAGCGCGGTCAGCCCGACGAGCGCCAGAAACTGGCCGAGCCGTTCCACAAAACGGCGGGTGCCCGGTGCGCCGTTGCTGCGGTCGCGCACTTCCCAGCCAGCCCCTTTAAACTGCGTGTTGATCACCTGCGCCGCCGCCTCGGGCGTCACGCCGGGGTTGAGCCGGACGCGATAGCTTGCCGAAAATAGGCTGCCGGGCTGGACAAGCTGCGTTGCGGCCAGCCCGTCCATGTCGGCGATGACCGCAGGCCCATAGGTAAAGCCGGAGCCCGACCGGTCGGGCTCTTCTCCGATGATGCCCATAACGCGAAAGTCTGCTTCGCCCATGCGGAACCGGTCCCCCGGCTTCAGGCCGAGCCGATCCGACAACCCTTCCGCAATCGCGACATCATTACCCGTGGGCCGCGTGCCGAGCGCGCCTTTCTGGAGCGTCAGTTCGCCATAAAGCGGGTAGGCCTTATCCACGCCCTTGAGTTCAGACAGCAGGGATGTGCCCGTGTCCGGACGGATCGCCATCGCGCGCATGCGGACGACTTCGGAAACAGTGCCCAGCTTTCCAAACGCGGCAAGCTCCGCCGGGTCCGCCTGACGTTGGGCCGCTTCAAACTGGACGTCGCCGCCCAAGATCAGCTGCCCGCGTTCAGACAGGCCGCCTAAGATGGCGCTCGACAGACTGCCAATCCCCGCAAGGGCGGCGACCCCCAGGAACAGGCAGACGGCCAACAGCCGCAAGCCCGCCCGGGAGCCGCGCAGATCACGCAGCGCAAAACGCCAAACGAGACTCACGATTTCTTGGACGCAATCCAGGCATCGACCTGTTCTTCGAGCACGTCGAGCGGCACCGGCCCGTCCTTGAGGACCACGTCGTGGAAGCCACGCATGTCGAACTTGTCACCAAGGGCGGCCTGCGCCTTGTCACGCAGCGCGCTGATTTTCAGGCGGCCGACCATGTAGGCCGTCGCCTGCCCCGGATAGATGATGTAGCGCTCAATGGCCTTGACGATGCCGCCCGGCGCGTCTGCCGAATTGTCCTCGACATATTTGATCGCCTGTTCACGCGTCCAACGTTTGTGGTGCAGGCCGCTATCGACAACGAGCCGGATCGCGCGGTGCAATTCGAGCTGGAGCCGCCCGAAATCACGATAGGGGTCGGTGTAGAGCCCCATGTCCTTGGCAAGCTTTTCCGAATAGAGACCCCAGCCTTCGGTATAGGCGGTGAACCCGCCGAAGCGCCGGAAGGGCGGCATTTCGGTCAGCTCGGTCTGGATCGTGCGCTGCAAGTGATGGCCCGGCAGCCCTTCATGATAGAACAGCGCCTCGACCTCGGTCAGCGGCATGTCTGCCATGTCATAGAGGTTGGCATAATAGGTGCCGGGGCGCGAACCGTCGGGCGAGGGTCCCTGATAAAAGGCCTTGCCCGCCGACTTTTCGCGGAAGGCCTCAACGCGCTTCACCGTCAACGGCGCTTTGGGCAGAATGCCGAAATATTGGGGCAGCAGCGCCGTGACAGCGTCGCGCGCTTTTTCCGTTTCCGACAGGTAAAGCGCGCGGCCTTCTTCGGTGTTGGGTGCATAGAAGCGCTTATCTTCGCGCATGAACTTGAAGAACGCCGGGAGGTCGCCCTGGAATCCGGTCTTCTTTATGATCTCACGCATTTCGCCGTGGATGCGCGCGACCTGATCAAGACCCAATTGGTGGACCTGATCGGGCGTCATATCGGTCGTCGTGTAATTCTTCAAAAGCTGGGCATAATAGCCCGCGCCATCTTTGAAGCGCCAAATGCCGTCGTCGGTGCCTGCCAGCTTCTCCTGCCGCTCCATCTCTGTGACAAGTTCGGCATAAGCGGGTTTCACTGACGTCAGTAGCGCATCGGCGCCGGCCTGAATGAGCGCATCCTTTTCGGCCTGCGGGATGTCGAGCTTCGTCACCTTCGCCTTCAGGTCGGCATAAAGCGGCGCTTCGGTCGCGATTTTGGTGAAGGGAAAGCCGGAGACGACATTCTTCGCATCGGCAATGACATAGGGGTAGACCCATTTGGGCGGGAGGATGCCCTTGGCCGCACGCGCCTTGGACTGTTCGGTCGCCTGACGGATGCCTGTGCCCATGCCCTGCAGTCGGCTGACATAGGCTTCAGCATCGGCCTTGGTGTCGACGCGGTGAATGTTGATGAGGAAAGCGGGCAGCTCACTCTGCGCGCCATTCATCTGGTCATAAACGTAACCATAGCCGCGGTAGTTGAAGTTCGCATCGGACCGCGCCCGGACCTTTTCAAACAAGCGGTAAGACAGGCGGCTTTCGGGGGAGAGCTTCGCCGGGTCGAACCGCTTGCGCATCTCCTTGAGCGCCGCCATGTCCGCTGCATGGTCCTTGGCCTCGGCCGCGTCGGTGAAGTCATCCCATTTGCCGTAATCGGCGTCTTTGATGCCGCGGTAGGATTTGGACAAAGGTGACCGCGCCAGCTGGTCGGCATCGAACTTTTCAAAGAACGCCTTGAGCTCGGCATCCTGTGTCGCCGCAGCAGGTGCCATGTGGTGGGCATGATCCATCTGCGCGAAAGCCACTTGCGGCGCGGACATCAGGGCGAAGAGCGATACGGCAATGAGCGAACGGGGCATGAGGGTCTCCTTCAAATAGCTTTTTTTTGGTCTAGCGACTGGCAGGCGAAGTGTCGGACAAAATCGCGCCATCCTGCATTTCGACCACGCGCGCACACCGGGCCGCAAGCCCGGCATCATGGGTGATGATGAACAAGGTGGCCCCTGTCGCAGCCTGACGGGCAAAGAGCAGATCCATGATCTGCGCGCCTGTCTTTGCATCAAGGTTGCCGGTCGGTTCATCGGCGAAGAGGATTTCCGGACGTGGAGCCAAGGCACGGGCAATCGCCACGCGCTGCTGTTCGCCACCCGAAAGCTGCACGGGGTAATGCCCTGTCCGTCCGGCGAGGCCGACCCGTTCCAGTTCAGCCGCGGCGCGGCCAAAGGGATCCTCCAGCCCCGCCAATTCCAGCGGGACGGCGACATTCTCCAACGCCGTCATCGTCGGCAGCAGATGGAACGCCTGCAGGATGATGCCAATCCGCCCGCGCCGCGCTTTGGCCAGCCCATCTTCATCCAGCTTGCCGAAATCCTGCCCGCCGGTTTCAATCGTGCCGCCGGACGCGCGCTCCAATCCGGCCAGAACCACCATCAGCGACGACTTGCCGGAGCCCGAGGGGCCGAGCAGGGCCACGGTCTCCCCCTGGCGCACTTCAAGGTTGATGCCCTTTAAAATATTAACCCGCGCCTCGCCTGACCCAAGGCTGAGGGTGACATTGCGGGCATTCATCACAATATGGGGGGGAACGGCACGATGAGATTCTGACACAGGGAAGCTTTCGAATGAAGCGTTTCAAGACATATGGGTTGGCTTTGGCAATTGTCCAAGCACTGCTTTGCTTTTTCGCGACCCCGGCGATGGCGCGGGAGAAGTTGGTGCTGGCCTTTGGCGACAGTTTGACCGCAGGCTATGGCCTCGCTGCGGGCCAGTCCTTTCCGGCGCAGTTGCAATCGAGCTTACGCAAACAAGGCCTTTCCGTGCGGGTCCACAATGCCGGTGTGTCCGGAGAGACGACCGCTGCGGGCCGCGCCCGGCTCAACTGGGTGCTGACGAGCCTGAAGGTGAAGCCCGATCTGGTCATCCTTGAACTCGGCGCCAATGACATGCTCCGCGCCTTGCCGCCCGCGCAGGCCAAGGCAAATCTGGATGCAATGCTGACCGAGTTGAAGCGCCGGAAGATCTCCGTTTTGTTTGCAGGCATGCGGGCCTCATTCAACAACGACAAAACCTATCGGGCCCAGTTTGATGGCATGTACCCGGCACTCGCCAAGAAGCACGGCGTGCGCTTCTACCCCTTCTTCATGGACGGGGTGACGGGCAATCGGTCGCTCTTGTTGAAGGATCAGCTCCACCCGACGGCGGCAGGCGTCGCCGTCATCGTGCGGCGGATCCAGCCAATGGTGTCAGCCGCGCTGCGCTAAGGCGTCCGCGACCTGCGGCAAGCGCTCTTTGCCGAAGAACATCTCTTCGCCGACAAAGAAGGTCGGAATGCCAAAGGCGCCGCGGGCAACGGCGCGTTCGGTATTGGCAACAAGGGCTGCCTTGACGTCGTCCTGTTCAGCGGCGGCCATCAGCGCGTCGGCATCATGACCTGCTTTAGCCAGCACGGTATGTAGCACCACGCGGTCGGACAGGTTCTCACCCGCCTCCCACATGGCTGTCATCAACGTTTCGATCACCGCAGGCTGGATGCCGAGCTGACCGGCCGCGACGACCACACGCATGGCCGCCAGCGAATTGGGGGGGAAGTGCGGGTTCATCTGGAACTTGGACAGTTGGTTGGCCGCAATGAAGCGCTGAAACTCCAATTGGTCATACGCGACCTTGGCCGGCACATCGGCATAGACCATCCAAGGCGGGCGGTTGCCGGTGGCCTTCATCAACCCACCGAGCAGGACAGGCACGTAGACCGCCGTCGCGCCGGTACGCGCGCAAAAATCCGGCAGGACACGGTGGACCAGATACCCATTTGGCCCTGCAATATCGAAGATAAATTCAAAGGTCTTGGTCATCGCGTTACCAGCTTTCCATCCATGGTCTCAGGTCCAGTTCGTGCGTCCAGGCACTGCGATGTTGCTTGTGGAGGCCCACATAGGCCTGCGCAATGGCATCGGGTGACAGCACGCCATCCTTTGCCTTGATCGCCTCAAAGTCGGGGCGCAGGCCGCGCACAAAGTCTGTGTCGATCCCGCCATCGATGATGCTGTGCGCCACATGGATGCCCTGCGGCCCCAGTTCCCGCGCCATCGACTGGGCGAGCATCCGCAGCGCACCCTTGGCGCCTGAGAAGGCTGAAAAACCAGTGCCGCCGCGCAGGCTGGCCGTGGCGCCGGTAAAGATGATGGTGCCTTGCCCACGCGGCACCATGACGCGCGCCGCCTCCCGCCCCATGAGGAAGCCAGCAAAGGCCGCCATTTCCCAGACCTTGCGATAGACCTGCGCCGTCGTCTCACGGATGCCGAAGCGGACATTGGCCCCGATGTTGAACACAGCGACCTCAATCGGGCCGACCTCGGCCTCGATGGTATCGACCATAGCCATCATCTCGTCTTCGAGACGAGCATCACCGGGAAAGGCGCGCGCGTCATGACCTTGGGCACGGATGGAAGCGGCCAGCGCTTCGAGTTGGTCGGCATTGCGGGCGCGTCGGTTGACGCAGGCAACATAGCCTTCAGCGGCGAAGGCGCGCGCAATCGCGCCGCCTGTGGCATCTCCCGCACCAATGATCAGTACTGCTTTTGGCATATCGCCCCCTCCCTTTTGCGGATGCTTAGCAACGCTGGGGGCACGCGTCACGCAGGCTGTGCGTCAGGCCTTTTCAAGCGTGCATTGCAGCGGGTGCTGGTTCTGCCGGGCATAATCGATGACCTGGCTGACCTTGGTTTCCGCCACTTCATACGTGAAGGTGCCGCAGATACCGACGCCCTTTTGGTGGACATGGAGCATCACGCGCGTGGCCTGTTCCAGATCCATTTTGAAGAAGCGTTGCAGGCAATGGACGACAAATTCCATCGGTGTGTAATCGTCGTTGAGCATCAGCACGCGATAGGGCTGCGGCTTCTTGGTCTTGTCGCGCGTTTTGGTCGCGACGCCGAGCCCCGTGCCGGTGTCGTCCTTATCGGACCTATCTGACATGTTGGTGCGCATCATTTTCTTTGAATATGGCATGTGACACCCCAAGGGCAAGCCACAGCTATGGATAACGCATGAAAAAGGGCCGCTCCGGTTTCCCGACGCGGCCCCTTCATTTTCCGGGAGAGGAAAATTTTTGGCTTAAGCGGCGAAGCGCGACTTCAGCTGTTCCGTGGCCGCAGCATAGCGGTTCTGGATCGGCTGGGCGATTTCACCGGCCAGCTTCATGTAAAATTCGGTCGACTTCGAAAAGTCAGACACGATCGCGTCAAACTGACCGCGGGCAAATTCGGTCTGCGCCTTCATCAGATCAACCGGCGACTGCATGCCGGCGAGCGACTTCATGTGCGCGGTCGTGGCTTCCCAGCTCTTCTTTCCGAGTTCGACATTGTGCTGCGTCACGTCCTGCAGACCCTTGGCCGCTGCCTTGCCCGAGGCAACGACAGCTTCAAGATTGGCCTTCTGGAACTCAACGGCTTCCTTCGAGATGTCGCCAGTCTTTTCAAAAGCGGCCTTCGCCTTGGCGGTCATGTCATGGAACATCGTCGTTGCCTTTTCGCCCATGTCGGCGGCGGCGGTCTTGATGGTTTCTTCGGTCATCGTCACAAATCCTTGGTTGGTGGCCGCATCCTTGCGGACGGGCGCGTCTACGCCTGAAACAACAGGCTTCGGGGCTTTCGCCCTTGGTGCCGCCTTTTGGCGACCGGCGGTTTTCGCCGCCCCCTTTATGGTTGGTGCTTTTGCCATGTTGCGGTGCACAATAAACGCGATTCATCCACTGTGCAAGCACTTTTTGTGCAGTGCAACATAAGTTGAGAAATCAGGCGTTTCGGCGGGGTTCAGCGCAGGATGCGGCGGTATAGAAACTCATCATCGCGGTGATTGCCGACCATGAAATAGGTGTCGGCAATCCATTCAAATCCATAGCGGTGATAGAAACGCTGGGCGCGGGTATTTTCAGCCCAGACGGAGAGGATCATCTCATCGGCACGGAGCGCGTCGGCTTCGGCAAGGGCCCAGTCCATCAGCGTTTGCGCGACGCCGGTCCCATGGTGCGACGCCATCAAATAAAGCTGGCGCAGTTCCATGACGGCCTTGTTTCCGGGATCATAGTCGAGCGATCTATCAAGCCCGAGCTTGCAATAGCCGACCATCTGGCCGTCTTCTTCTGCCACGCGGAATTGATAGCGCGAGCTGGCAATCTGGTGGGCGACGCCACCCGGATCATACGCATGCGACAAAAAGGAGGCGAGGTCCTCCGGCCGGTACAGATGTCCGAAAGTTTCAACGAAGGACTGGCGACCAAGGGCAACGAGCGCCGGCGCCTCTTCGACGCGCGGCGCCCGATAGGTGATCATGTCCCGTCGGATAGCGTCAGCTGTTCATACCGGTCAAGGTGCCAGTCAGCAGATCCGAACTGGCCTTCGATCATCGTGGCGCGCTTGAAATAGTGGCCAATGGCCAATTCCTGCGTGATGCCGATGCCGCCATGCGTCTGCACCGCGTTCTGGCCGACAAATTTGGCTGAGCGCGAGACCTTCGCCTTGGCAAGGCTCACCATCGCCTTACGTTCCGCGGCAGGCAGATCGAGCTTGAGCGTGGCCATCAACGTCATCGACATGATCTGTTCCACTTCAAGGAACATATCCGCCATGCGATGCTGAAGCACCTGGAAGCGCCCAATCGGCTGGCCGAACTGCTGACGCTGCTTGGAATAATCAAGCGTGCCTTCGTGCAGCTTGCGCGTGACGCCACAGGCTTCGCCGCAAACGGCAACGGTGGCTTCGTCGACAATCTGTTCGATCAGATCGATGCCGCCTGTTAGGAGCGCATCACCGGGGATGGCGACGTTTTCGAAATAGACTTCCGATGCCTGGAAGCCATCGACGGTCGGATAGTCACGGCGTGTGATGCCGGCGGACTTGGCGTCGATCAGGAAGAGGTCAACCCCGGCGCGTTCGCGCTGGCTGCCGCCGGTGCGCGCTGTGACCAGAAGATGCGTTGCCCAAGGGGCGGCATAGACAACAGCCTTGTGCCCGTTGAGCACATAGCCCGCGCCGTCCTTCTTTGCCGTCGTCGAGATATTGGCAAGATTGTAGCGGCCCTTGGGTTCGGCATAGGCAAAGCCGATGATGACATTGCCGCCGATGATTTCGGGGATGACGGCATCCGCCAAAGCGCCGCCCGCAGCCTTCAGCGCACCGCCGCCGATGACGACTGTCTGGAGATAGGGCTCCACGGCAATGACCTTGCCGAGTTCTTCCATCATGATCAGGTTTTCAATCGCACCGCCGCCAAGGCCGCCCTGCTCTTCCGAGAAGGGCGCCGACAGGATGCCGAGGTCTGTCGCAAGTGCGCGCCAGATGCCGGGATCACGCCCTGCATCGCTGGCAATCATCTTCTTGCGCGATTCAAAATCATAGGTGTCAGCAAGGAAACGGGCGAGCGTGTCGCGCAGCATGTCCTGCGTGTCGGTGTAATTGAAATCCATGGTTGCCTCTCTCCAGGTCAGTGTCCCCTCCCGCACGCGGGAGGGGTTCGGGGAGGGAGCGAGCGCGGCGAGCCATGCAGGCCAACTCGCCCTCCCCCGGCCCCTCCCGCAAGCGGGAGGGGAGAAGTACGATTAAAGTCCGAGCACCATCTTTGCGATGATGTTGCGCTGGATCTCGTTCGATCCGCCATAAATCGTCGTCTTGCGGACGTTGAAATAGACGGGTGCCGAACGGTTGGCATATTCCGGACCAATCGGGTGCTCATTGTCACCTTCACCAAAGCCACGGAAGTAAGGCGCGCCATAATGGCCCGCCGCTTCCAGCGTCAGTTCCGTGATGCGCTGCTGGATTTCGGACCCCTTGATCTTCAGAAGGCTCGATTCCGGCCCTGGGCCCTTGCCCTGTGCTTCACCGGCCAGCGTGCGCAGTTCGGTATATTCAAGCGCCGTCAGATCCATTTCCAGTTCAGCGACCTTGCGGCGGAAGAACGGGTTGGTGAGCAACGGACGATCATCGTCCATCTCGGTCTTGGCGATTTCCTTGATCTTTTCCACGCCACGCTTGGAGGCGGCAACACCGGCAATGCCCGAGCGTTCATGCGCGAGCAGGAACTTGGCGCAGGTCCAGCCCTTATTCTCTTCATAAACACGGTTTTCAACGGGCACGCGCACGTCTTCCAACCAGACTTCGTTGACTTCATGCTCACCGCCGAGCGTGATGATCGGACGGACTTCAATGCCCGGCGTCTTCATGTCGACGAGAAGGAAGCTGATGCCTTCCTGCTGCTTGGCATCGGCATTGGTGCGGACGAGGAAGAAGCCCCAATCCGCATATTGCGCCATCGTCGTCCAGGTCTTCTGGCCGTTGACGACATAATGGTCGCCATCCTGCACCGCCTTGGTGCGCAGCGAAGCAAGGTCGGAGCCGGAACCCGGTTCCGAATAACCCTGACACCACCAATCCTCACCGGACAGGATGCGCGGCAGGAACTTGGCTTTCTGCTCCGGCGTGCCGAAGGTGTAGATGACGGGGCCGACCATCGTGAGGCCGAAAGGCATCAGACGGATGCAATCGGCACGCGCCGTTTCTTCCGACCAGATGTAGCGCTGCGTCGGCGTCCAGCCGGTGCCGCCATATTCGACCGGCCATGCGGGCGCGACCCAACCCTTCTTGGCGAGCACTTTGTGCCAGCTCAGAAAATCTTCTTTGGACAATTCGTCCCCTTCGTCCTGCTTGCCGCGCAGTTCGACGGGATAGTTCTCGGCGATGAAAGTGCGCACTTCGTCACGGAAGGCGATTTCTTCGGGACTGAATTCAAGATTCATGCGTCAGACTCCAGGTAACCTCTCTTGACGACGGGATAGGAACCGTTGACGTTAACGTCAATCGGGTCTCCGCTCTATTTTGGGCGATTTGCCCTAAAGGGAGATGAGGATGGACGAATGGCGGCGTGGTTGGCCGGTGGTGACAGGCGCAGCGCTGGCTGCGGCGACCGGAATTAACCTGCTCTATTATGTCTTCAGCATCTTCATTCCGCCCCTCCAGCAGGAAACGGGCTGGACGCTGGGGGAGTTTTCGCAGCTTCAGGCGCTGGTCGGGGTCGGTTCGCTGACCGCCCCCGCCGTCGGCTGGGCGATGGACCGTTATGGCGTCCGCCCTGTCTACGCGCTGGGCATGGCCATGCTCACTTTATTGTTCCTGACCGTTGCCGTCATGCCTTTTGTGCCAACCCTGTTTGGCGTCATGGTGTTTATCACGGGCCTGATCGGGGTGTGGACCACCTCAATCGCCTATACGCGCGCGGTCGCAGGCTGGTTTCACGACAATCGCGGCATGGCGTTGGCGCTGGCCGCGACCGGCCTGTCGCTCTCCGCCGTCCTCATGCCCCCTTTGTTCGGGCTGGTGATTGAAAACCAAGGCTGGCGGGCAGGCTATCTCTTGCTGGCCACGCTGAGCGGGTTGGTCGGTTTGCCGGCCATCCTATTTCTGCTGAAGGGCACACCCGCGGCTCTGCTCACGAAAGACGCGCCGGACGTTACAGATCCCTCCGTGCTTCGCTCCCCCGGCTTCTGGCTATTGATCGCGAGCATGTTGTGCATCAATTTCCCCGGCTCCGGCATATTGAGCCAAATGGTCCCGATGATGCTGGAAGAAGGGGTTGCAGCCGGTGCGGCCGCCCTTGGCATTTCCGCCTTTGCCGCTGGGCAAGTGGTCGGCAGGCTCGCTTGCGGCTATCTGCTCGACCGCGCCAATCCTCAGCGCGTCGCCTTCTTCTTTACGCTTGTTCCAGCGCTCGGCTGTTTCCTCCTCTGGCAGATGACTGGGAGCCCGGCCGTCGCCTTCCTCGCGGTCGCGGCCATTGGCGTCCAGCAGGGGGCGGAGATTGATCTGTTCGCCTTTTTCGTTGCGCGCCGCTTTGGCCTTGCCCGCTATGGCACGATTTATGGGTGGATTCAGGTCGCGGCCTGGGCGTCAACCATCGTCGGCGTGCTCAGCTTCGGCAAAGTGCATGATCTCACAGGCGGCTATGGACTGTTCCAACTCGCAGGAGGGTTGGCCTATGTGGTGGGCGCCATCCTGATCGCCATGGTCAGCCTGCCGCCGGTAAGGCGTGCCTAATCAGGCCGCTTTCGCCGCCTTGCGTGGGCCTGCTGCGGCACCCAGCAGCAACTTTTCAAGCGTCGCCGTGCGGCTCGCGCTGATGATCTTGTCGCCGGTTAGATCGGTCACATAGAAAGTGTCCACCGCGCGTTCGCCATAGGTTGCGATATGGGCGGAATGGATGGTCACGCGCGCTTCGAACAGCGCGAAAGCAAGATCATAAAGCAGGGCCGGACGGTCCCGCGCATTGGCCTCAATGACCGTAAAGCGGTTTGACGCCCGGTTGTCGATGAGGATGTTGGGCGCGATATCAAAGGCTTCTGCCCGGGCCCGCGGCAACGGGCGGGCCGCCAGCTTCTCAATCAGCTTCGCCCGATTGGCCAGTCCGTCTTCAATCGCCTGTTCAATGCGCTGTAGCTGGTGGATGTCATCAAAGGGCCGACCGAGCGGATCCTGCACAAGGAAATTGTCGAGCGCCATGCCATCCCGTGTCGTGTGGATGCGCGCGTCGATGATGCTGCCGCCCGCCAGATGGATGCCGCCTGCAATACGGTAGAAGAGACCTGGATGGTCGGCGGCATAGACCGTCACCAGCGTCGCCCCGCGCGACGGATAGACCGTTGCTGCGATGGAAAGATCAGCAGCCCCCGCCTTATCGACATGGCGCGCGTTGCTCTCCAAAACGTCATCAGGCTCTGCCACCCAATAAGGTTCGGCCAGCCGCTTGGTATAAGCGGCGAATTTGGCGGGCGTCCAGGCTAGCGCCTCTTGCAGCAATTCCTGCTTGAGGTGGACACGGTCAGCCCGGCCGCGCTGTTTGTGGCCAAGGCGCAGCACTTCTTCTGCCGATTCGAACAACTCGGTCAGCAACTGGCGCTTCCAACTGTTCCACACGCCGGGGCCGACCGCGCGGATGTCGACAATGGTGAGGACGAGCAGCAGGCGCAGCCGTTCCGGCGACTGCACGATGCCGGTAAAGTCGAGCACAGTCTTAAAGTCAGACAAATCGCGCTTAAAGGCGGTCGCGGACATCAGCAGATGCTGGCGCACCAGCCAGGACACCGTTTCGGTTTCCGCCGCTGACAGGCCAAAGCGCGGGCACAGTTTGAGCGCGATGTCCGCCCCCAGAACGCTATGATCCCCGCCGCGCCCCTTGGCGATATCGTGCAGCAGCACCGCCACATAGAGCACGCGCCGCGACACCACCTGACGCAGGATCACAGTGGCGAGCGGATGGTCTTCCCCAAGCACACCCTTTTCGATGCGCGCCAACAGGCCGATGGCGCGGATGCTATGCTCATCCACCGTATAATGGTGGTACATATCGAACTGCATCTGCGCCACGACGCGACCGAAATCCGGTACAAAGCGTCCGAACACCGTCGCCTCATTCATCCAGCGCAGCACCGTTTCCGGGTCCTTGTTGGACGTCAAAACGTCAAGAAACAGAGCGTTCGCCCGAGGATCATTGCGGACCTTGGCATCAATGAGCCGCGCATCGCGGGCCGCTGCCCGCATCGCCTGCGGGTGGATTTCGACGCCTTGCGCCGCGGCGAGCGCGAACATCTCAATCAGCCGCACCGGGTCTTCGGCAAAGAAATCATCCTTGGGCAGCGCAAGCCGGCCCCGGTCCAGCACAAAGCCCTGCAGCGTCTTGGGGGAGCGGCGCAAACCGGCAATGCTGGGCAGCGTGAAGCGCCGTCCTTTGGTCGCATGGGCATCATCCAGATGTGCCAGGAACACGCCCGTCAAATCCCCCACGACCTTCGCGTTGAGGAAGTAGTGCTGCATGAACCTTTCGACCGCAGACCGTCCGGGGCGGTCATTATAGCGCATCCGCGTTGCAATCTCGCGCTGGACGTCAAAGGTCAGGCGTTCTTCGGGACGCTTGGTGACAAGATGCAGATGGCAGCGCACCGCCCAAAGGAAATTCTCGGCCTTTTGAAACTGCCGCAGCTCGTCTGCTGTCAGCAGGCCCTTGTCGACGAGTTCCGGCACGGTCGTGACGCGGTAGAGATATTTGCCAATCCAGAAGAGCGTGTGGAGATCGCGCAGGCCGCCTTTGCCTTCCTTCAGGTTGGGCTCAACGACATAGCGGCTGTCGCCCATGCGCTGGTGGCGGACATCACGCTCGGCAAGTTTTTCGGTGATGAAGGTGCGCGCCGTGCCAGAGACAATCTCGGCCGCAAAGCGCGCGGAGGCTTCCTCATAGAGCCGCTCATCCCCCCAGACATAGCGGCCTTCCAAAAGCGCGGTGCGGATCGTGAGATCCTCCTTCGCCATCCGGATCATTTCATCGAGAGAGCGGCTCGAATGACCGACCTTCAGCCCCAAATCCCAAAGCGTGTAGAGCATGGATTCGATCACCTGCTCTGACCAGCCGGTCTGCTTATAAGGCGTCAGAAAGGCGATATCGATGTCCGACTGCGGCGCCATTTCGCCGCGGCCATAGCCACCGACGGCGAGCAGCGAGATCCGTTCCGACGCGGTCGGGTTGTTGAGCGGATAGAGCCGCTGCACGGTGAAATCATAGATGAGCCGGAGCAACTGATCAGTCAGGAAGGCATAGCTTGCCGCCGCTTCGCGCCCCTGGCTTGGATGCGCCTCAATCCGCCGCGCGATGACATCCCGCCCCGCATCCATAGCGGGTCTCAGGATCGCGACCGACGCCGCGCGCAGCTTGGTCGAATCGCTTCCTTCGAGCGCCAGCAGCGCATCGGACAGCGCCCGACGTTCAATAATGGCCCGCCGCTGCGGCACGAGATCAAAAAGCTGCGTCATCCGCGTGGGATATGCGCATTCGCGGCGTGCGGCACAAGGACGATTGGCACCGCCGGGGCAATCCGGTTAGGAGACGCATGAGGGGCCCATGGACAACCAGACACTTCAGACCATCGCGCAACGCGGATTTGCAGCGCTTCAGGGACAGAATTTTGCCGAGGCCCACCGCCTATTTGGTGAGATTGTGGCGGCGGGCGCGGCGACCCCGCCCATCTTTTATCTTCAAGCCGAAGCCGCTTTTCACCTGAACCGTCTGGACGAAGCGGACACTGCGCTGGGCCAAGCCTTGGCCGCTGACCCGTCCAACATCCCCGCCCTGATCCTCAAAGCCGACATTCTTACAGCGCGCGGTGAAGACCGAAACGCGATGGCTTGGTATCAGCGCGCGATCAGCTTGGCCGATGGCAACGCCGGCCTGTCACCCACAATTCTCAGCCGGTTGGACCACGCCAAAGCCCGCAGCCGCGACCTTGTGGCGCGCTTTGAAACGCATTTGTTCGACAAGGTATCTGAAGCAGGAATCGTGCCCGCGGCGCTTGATCCCCGCTTTGCAGAATCGCTCGCCATTCTGACGGGGCGGCAGCAGCCTTTTTATCAGGAGCCAAAGGTCTTTCTCTATCCGGGCCTGCCCCAGATCGCCTTTTACGACACAGCACTGTTCGATTGGGTCGAAAATCTGGAAGCCGCTTTTCCCGCCCTTCGCGCCGAAGCCTTGGCAGCCCTTGAAAGCGGCGAAGGCGCGAGCCCCTATGTGCAGGTGGAGGGCCATCTGCCCGATCGCACCCATGAACTGACCAATAATCGCAGCTGGAGCGCTTATCGCTTTTGGGAGAACGGGCAGTTTTTTGAAGACAATGCCGCCCGCTGCCCGGCCACGCTCGACGCCATCGGCCAATTGCCGCTGCCCGTCATCAAGGACAGGTCCCCCATGGCGATCTTCTCAATCCTTGAACCGCACACGCATATTCCACCGCATAATGGCATGCTCAACACGCGGCTGATCTGCCACTTGCCGCTGATCGTGCCGGAGAATTGCCGCCTGCGGGTGGGCAATCACACGCGCACGGTTGAAGAGGGCAAGATGCTGATCTTTGACGACAGTATCGAACATGAAGCCTGGAATGACAGCGATGAGGTGCGCGTCATTTTGCTGTTTGAAATCTGGCGGCCCGAGCTGAGCGCGGACGAAGTCAAAGCGCTCACCGCGCTCTACGAAGCGGTCAACCTTTATCCTCAATCAGGATCCGCCTGAGCGCATAGAGTTCATCCAGCGCATCGCGCGGGCTGAGCCCGTCAATGTCGAGCTTGGTGAGCGCATCGCGCAGCGGATCGCGGACCTCCTCAACCTTCGTGGCGGCAAACAGCGGCAGATCATCAAGCCCGGTGGCCAAGCCCCCCGTGGCGTCGCGCCCAGCCTCCAGCTTGTCGAGCACGGACTTTGCACGCGCCAAAACCTTGGGCGGCAGCCCCGCGAGACGGGCGACGGCGATACCATAGCTGCGATCAGCAGGTCCTTCTCCCAACTCATGGAGCAGAACGAGATCCCCCCGATATTCGCGCGCACGGACATGATGAAGCGACAACGCAGGCAGTTTTTCAGCAAGCCGCGTCAGCTCATGATAATGCGTGGCAAACAGGCAGCGGGCGCGGTTGACCTCGTGGACCGATTCCACCACCGCCCAGGCAATGGCGAGGCCGTCATAGGTGGACGTGCCCCGGCCCACTTCGTCCAATATGATGAAACTGCGCTCGGTCGCCTGAGATAGGATGGCCGCTGTCTCGACCATTTCAACCATGAAGGTGGAGCGCCCGCGCGCCAGATTGTCAGAGGCCCCGACCCGGCTGAACAGCCGGTCGACAAGGCCCAGCGTGGCTGAGGTCGCAGGGACATAGCAGCCCGCCTGCGCCAGCACCGCGATCAGCGCGTTCTGCCGCAGGAAGGTTGATTTCCCGCCCATATTGGGGCCGGTGACGAGCCACAAACGCGACGAAGGCACTAGGCGGCAATCATTCGCCACAAAGCGCCCGCCGTCCTTCGCGATGGCCGTTTCGACCACCGGATGGCGTCCGCCCGACACCTCAAACCGCGCATCGGGCGCAAAGGATGGCCGCGCCCAGCCGCCTTCAATCGCGCGCTCGGCAAGGGCTGCGGCGACATCAAAGCGCGCCAAGGCGTCTGCGGTCGTTGCAATCTCGCGCGATCGGGCGAGCGCAATTTCGGTCAATTCCTCCAGATGCGCAGCTTCAGCGGCCAGCGCATGAGCGCCCGCCTGCGTCACCTTGACCGCCAGCTCATGCAGTTCCGGCGCGTTGAAGCGCACGACGCCTGCCAGCGTCTGGCGGTGGGTAAAGCCTGAGTCCGGTGTCATCAACACATCGGCATTCTTCGCCGACACTTCGATGTGATAGCCGAGGACATTATTGTGTTTGATCTTGAGCGCTGAAATGCCGGTCTGGTCGCGGTAGCGCGCCTCAAGCGCGGCCATTGCGCGACGGCCATCGCCACCTAACCCCCGCAGCTCGTCCAACGCCGCGTCATAGCCTTCGGCAATATAGCCGCCTTGTGCCGCATCCAGCGGAGGATTGGGCACCAGCGCCCGCGACAATTTATCGACCAGCGCGCCATGCCCATCGAGCGCGGGCAAGAGTGACGCCATAAGCGGGGGGACGTCACCGCCACGCCCCAGCCGTTCGCGCATCATCCGCGCTTCGCCAAGTCCGTCACGCAGCATGCCGAGATCACGCGGCCCGCCGCGGCCCGCCGCCAGCCGCCCTAGGGCACGGCCAATATCGGGCAGCGCCCGCAGATTGGCGCGCATCGCCTCGCGCGCAGAGCCATTATCCGCAAACCACGACACGAGATCGAGGCGGTCCTCAATGGTGCGCACATCCATCAGAGGTGCTGAAATATCCGCCGCCAGCCGCCGCGCACCGGCGCCGGTCACTGTCCGGTCAACGGCGTCAAGAAGGCTGCCCGCGCGCGCGCCGCCGGTGGACCGGACCAATTCTAGGCTCTCCCGCGTGGCCGCATCGATGAGCATGTGGTCGCTCGACTGCAGTCGGACCGGCGGCGAGAGGAACGGCAGATTGCCCTTCCCGACATGGTCCAGATACGCGAGCAGCCCGGCGCAGGCGGCCAGTTCCGCCTTGGTGAAGGACCCGAAGCCGTCGAGCGTCGACACACCGAACAGCGCCTTCAAACGGCGCTCGCCTTCAAACGGCGTAAAGTCCGCACGCGGACGCACTGTGGCCCCATCGGCAAGGGCCTCCGGCGCCACCAGTTCAGATGGAGACAGACGCGCCAGTTCCGCATCCAGTCCGGCGGCATCAACCTCGCACAGTTCAAAGCGGCCCGTGGAAATATCGGCAGAGGCCAGCCCGATCACGTCACCCACCGGTGCAATCGCGGCAAGCCAGTTCGCACTGCGCGCTTCGAGCAGCGCTTCTTCCGTCAGCGTCCCTGCCGTCACGACCCGGACGATGCCGCGCGCCACCAGAGATTTGGACCCGCGCGCTTTGGCTTCGGCCGGGGTTTCAATTTGTTCGGCAATGGCAACGCGGAAGCCCGCCTTGATCAAACGGGCAAGATAGCCTTCGGCGGCATGAACCGGCACGCCGCACATCGGCACGGGTTGGCCCGCATGTTCGCCCCGCGCCGTCAGCGCAATGTCGAGCGCAGCCGCTGCTGCCTTAGCATCCTCAAAGAACAGCTCAAAAAAATCGCCCATGCGATAGAAGAGCAGGCAATCGCCAGCTTCGGCCTTTAGCGCCAGATATTGCACCATCATGGGCGTAGTTGTCGTTGAGCCTGTGTCGACCATGTGCTTGGCGATAACGGTTTCTTGGTCGGGCGCAATCCCGGCTTCCCGTCTGGGCGTTAACCGCCTAAGCGGCTGTGGAAATCATTGGGATCAAGTAGAGAGGGTCGTCCATGAGCGAGTCAAAAGTTCAGTTTTCGGATCGTGAAGCGCTTAACTATCACGCGGCAGGCCGCCCCGGAAAAATCGAAATCGTGGCGTCCAAGCCTATGGCCACCCAGCGCGACCTGAGCCTTGCTTATTCGCCGGGTGTAGCTGTGCCCGTACAGGCCATCGCTGATGATCCCGCCACCGCCTATGACTATACCGCCAAGGGCAATCTCGTCGCCGTGATCTCGAACGGCACCGCCATTCTCGGCATGGGTAATTTGGGCGCGCTCGCCTCCAAGCCTGTGATGGAAGGCAAGGCCGTCCTCTTCAAGCGCTTCGCCGACGTTGACTCGATCGACATCGAGCTGGACACGGAAGACCCCGAAGCCTTCATCAACGCCGTCGCTTTGATGGAGCCGAGCTTTGGCGGCATCAATCTGGAAGACATTGCCGCCCCTGAATGTTTCATCATTGAACAGGCGCTCAAGGAGCGGATGAACATTCCGGTAATGCATGATGACCAGCATGGCACCGCAATCATCGCAGTCGCCGGCCTGATCAATGCGCTTTTCCTGACCGGCAAGGACGCGAAGGATGTGCGCGTTGTCGTGAACGGTGCCGGGGCAGCGTCCATCGCCTGCACCGAGCTGATCAAGGCTGTCGGCGTGCCGCACAACAATGTCATCATGTGCGATTCCAAGGGCGTCATCTATCAGGGCCGCACCGAAGGCATGAACCAGTGGAAATCCGCCCATGCCGTCAAAACCGATAAGCGCACATTGACCGAAGCGTTGGATGGTGCCGACGTGTTCCTCGGCCTGTCCGTCAAGGGCGCGGTAACGGGCGAGATGATCAAGACGATGGCGGCCAACCCCATCATCTTCGCCATGGCCAATCCAAACCCCGAAATTACGCCGCCCGAGGCAAAGGCCGCGCGCCCGGACGCCATCATTGCCACCGGCCGTTCGGACTATCCCAACCAGGTCAACAATGTTCTTGGCTTCCCCTTCATCTTCCGTGGCGCGCTCGATGTCCGCGCGACCGCGATCAATGAGGAAATGAAGATCGCCGCCGCCCGTGCTCTGGCCGAACTGGCCCGCCAGCAGGTGCCGGAAGAAGTGGCCGCAGCCTATGGCGGCTCCACGCCCAGCTTCGGCACGGATTACATTATCCCGGCGCCGTTTGATCCGCGCCTGATGGAAATCGTGCCTGCCGCCGTCGCCCAGGCGGCGATGGACTCGGGTGTCGCGCGCAAGCCGATCCTCGACATGGATGAGTATCGCAACAGCCTTCGCGCGCGTTTGAACCCGACCACCTCGGTGCTCACCATGGCCTATGACAGCGCACGCGCGCACCCCAAGCGCGTCGTCTTTGCCGAGGCGGAAGAAGAAGTCGTGCTGCGCGCCGCCATCGCCTTCAAGGAAGGTGGCTGTGGCACGCCGATCCTCGTCGGCCGCGATGATGTCCGCGACAAGCTCGTCGCACTAGGTGTCGACCCGGATGGGTATGAGTTGCACAACAGCCGCATCTCACCGCTCGTCCCCAAGATGGTCGACACGCTCTATGAACGCCTTCAGCGCCGCGGCTATCTGCGCCGGGAATGCGAACGGCTGGTCAATCAGGACCGCAACATCTTCGCTTCGCTCCTGCTGAAAATGGGTGAAGCCGATGCGATGATCACGGGCGTGACACGCGGCTTTGCCCAAACGATGCGCGAAGTGCGCCGCGTGCTAGACAATGCTGAAGGCACGACGCCGCTCGGCATCCACATTGTGGTCGGGCAGCACCATACGGTGTTCATGGCCGATACAACGGTCAATGAGCGCCCCTCTTCGGTCGAGCTGGCCGATATCGCCGAGGCAACGGCGGCCTTTGCCCGCCGCATGGGCCATGAACCGCGTGTCGCCTTCCTGTCCTATTCCAATTTTGGCAACCCGCCGGGCAATTGGCTGGAACCCATCCGCGAGGCGGTGGCCATCCTCGAAACGCGTGGCGTCAGCTTTGAATTTGAAGGCGAAATGTCCCCTGATGTGGCCTTGAACCCACGCCTTGCCGCCGCCTATCCGTTCAGCCGCCTGTCTGGCCCTGCCAATGTGCTGGTTATGCCGGGGCTCCAGTCCGCTAACCTGTCCGCAAAGTTGCTGCGCGAACTGGGCGGCGATTCGATGATCGGTCCCATCCTTGTCGGCATGGAAAAGCCGGTTCAGG
This sequence comes from uncultured Sphingomonadales bacterium, assembly GCA_903839675.1. Taxonomy (GTDB): domain Bacteria; phylum Pseudomonadota; class Alphaproteobacteria; order Sphingomonadales; family Sphingomonadaceae; genus Aquisediminimonas. Next base: position 145,849 of record CAIMDB010000032.1, on the reverse strand, counting down.
TGGCACCCATGGTCTCAACCGCGTCGGAACTGGTTACGTTAGCCGTTCTCGCGGCGAGTGGGATCGCCCGGTAACGACACAAATTCGTTGGTGTCGAGCGAAGTCGAGACACGTCCCTCGACTTCGCTCGGGACGAACGCAGTAAGAAATCAGTTGGGGTTGTCGGCAGTCCCTGCGGATTCGCCGACGGCACCGACTGAACCGATATTGCCGAACAGCTCTTCAAAGAAGCTGCGTTCGCGGCCGAGGGTGGGCGTCTTTTCGCCGGTCGGGCGAATGCTGGCGATCTGCTCTCCGCCGCGACGGTCTACCGCCACAACATTGCCGGCAGCGTCAAAGCGGACGCGCAGCACGAGCTGAGTTGACGATTTGGGCAGGTTGAACGCGTATTGGCGCGTTTCGCGCGCGAAATAATAATAGTCCCTTGGACCAAATTCGCTGATCCAGGTCGGACGCCCGAGCGTCTTTTCCACCGAATCACGATTGTCCACGCCCGCCTGAATCGAATCAATCAGGGTCGCATCAGACACAAAGCCCTGATGCCCGCGGATACGCGTGCATGCGGAAGTCGACAGAAGAACGACTGTCAGCGCCACAGCGGTTGCGAGTTTGCGGTTCATACACGGGGGCCTTTCCATTACGCCATCTGACCCCTTGCTGAACGGGCCGGAACCCCCAATATGCCGGGGACACAAGAACAACAAGCCGGTCAGGACATTTGCCGCATGGCATTCAGCTTTTTGAAGAAGATTTTCGCACGGGATGAAGGGCGTCATGCGCTCAGCCCGCTCTACAATGCAGTCGTGGCCGAAGCCCGAAACCCAGTCTGGTATCTGGAGGGAAAGCTGCCTGATACGATTGACCACCGCTTTGAAATGGTCTCCGCCCTCACAGCACTTGCCATATTGCGGCTCGACCTGAGCGGCGACGACGGCAAACGCAGCGCTGTCATGCTCACCGAATTGTTCGTCGACGATATGGACGGCCAGTTGCGACAGGAGGGCATGGGCGATCTGGTGGTCGGCAAGCATATCGGCAAGATGATGGCCTCGCTCGGCGGGCGGATTGCCGCCTATCGCGACGGGCTTGAGGGCGATGGGCTGGACGAGGCGCTGGTGCGCAACCTTTATCGCGGCGAGCATCCCGGCGATGCGCCGCTGGCCTTCACCGCGGCCCGGCTACGCCAGCTTTGGGCGCAACTCACAGGCCGTCCCGACGATGCCCTTTTGTCAGGGCAGTTTTCATGACGCCGGAGTTCTCCCGCATCTGGCGCCTCGACGCGCTGGGCATTGACCGGCAAGTCGACATAGACGCCGATGCGACCGAGCGGGCGGCACTTGCCGTGCGATTTGCTCTGCAATCACTCGACACCTTGTCCGCCACGGCCACCTTCCATCCTGTGGCAACGGGTGTTGAGGCAAAGGGCCGGATGAAGGCCAAAGCCGTCCAGTCCTGCGTTATCACCGGCGAACCGGTGCCCGTAAAAATCGATCTGCCCTTCACAATTCGCTTTGTCGCACCCGACGCGATGCCCGTGTCTGAAGAAATCGAACTCGACGCTGAGGATTGTGATGTGATGGAGCATGATGGCAGCGGCATCGACTTGGGGGAGGCGATTGCCCAGACGCTCGGCCTTGCGCTCGACCCCTATCCCCGCGCGCCGACGGCGGACACGCGCATCAAGGAAGTCGGCATTCTTTCCGAAGAGGAGGCCGGACCTTTTGGGGCACTAGCGGCGCTGAAGGACAAGATGACCAAGGGCTAATCGTTGGTGGTTATCTAGCTGTCCTCAGCGAGGGTGTGGGCAACGATCGCATTGGCGTGGCCGTGCCCCATGCCATGCTGTTCCTTCAGCATCGCCACCAACTCCATGTGCTTTGCAGGTTTGGCTGCTCTGATGATCGCTTTCCATTCGGAAATCGAACGCCCGTACTTCTTCTCGATGGACGGAAAATAGGATGCCGGGCCTTTAATCTTGTCATCACTCATGGTCAGAGAAATCCCAAGGCTTGGGAGGTCTGTCAACCGATCTTTATCATCGAGAGAGCAAAAACACCGCATGTTCGGCCCGGAAATTGGCCGCTGCCGCGCTGGTCAGCCTGTCGCCGCTCAAAAACCAGGCGCCTTCCACTTTGATGCCCTGATCGCGCACCAAAGCGCGGAAATCATCGACCGTCACATGGTGGATATTGGGTGTTTCATACCAGGCAATCGGCAGCAGCCGGGTGACGGGCATCCGCCCGCCCCAAAGAAGCGACAGGCGCACGCGCCAATGCGCAAAATTGGGGAAGGAGACGAAGGCCTTTCGCCCGACGCGCAGCAGCTGTTCCATCACCAGATCCGGCCGCATCGTCGTCTGCAGCGTCTGGCTGAGGATGGCATAGTCGAACGCGCCTTCCGGATAGTCGGCAAGGTCGATGTTCGCGTCCCCTTGAATGACCGACAGCCCGCGTGCCACACATTCCGCGACATTGGCAGGGTCCAGCTCCATCCCGCGCGCATCAACCTGTTTCTCGTCGCGCAGAGCGGCCATCAGGGCGCCGTCGCCACAGCCGACATCAAGCACACGCGTGCCCGCCGCCACTTCACGCGCGATGATCGCCAAATCGGGGCGCAGCGCCGTCATTGCCCACCCGCTTTCAGGAACCCGTCCACGACGCGGTTGAGATCCGGCACATCGAGCAGGAAGCTATCATGCCCGAAAGGCGCCGACAGTTCGACAAAGCTGACCGGTGCGCCGCTCGCGTTGAGGGCGTGGACGATGTTGCGCGATTCCGACGTCGGGTAGAGCCAGTCCGTATCAAAGCTGACCAGACAGAAACGTGTCGCAGACCCGCGAAACGCATTAGCGAGATGCCCGCCATGTTCTTCGGCGAGATCAAAATAGTCCATCGCGCGGGTGATGTAGAGGTAGGAGTTGGCGTCGAACCGGTCGGTGAAGCTCAACCCCTGATGACGCAGATAGCTTTCCACCTGAAAGTCCGCGTCGAAGCCGAAGGTCTTGGCATCGCGGTTCTGCAGGCGGCGACCGAATTTCTCCGTCAGCCCCTGTTCCGACAGATAAGTAATGTGCGCCGCCATGCGTGCGACGGCGAGGCCCGCATCGGGGCCCTTGCCGTCGGCATAATATTCGCCACTCCGCCAATTGGGGTCTGCCATGATGGCCTGACGCCCGACTTCATGAAAGGCGATGTTCTGCGCTGAATGCCGCGCGGTCGAGGCGATGATCACAGCAGAGGCCACTCGCGTGGGATAGGTCGCCGCCCATGAAATCACCTGCATGCCGCCCATCGAGCCACCGACGACTGCGTAGAGCCGGTCAATGCCCAAATGGTCGAGCAGCATGGCCTGCGCGCGGACCATGTCGCGAATGGTGATGACGGGGAAGCGCATGCCATAGGGCTTGCCATCCTCCGCCAGAGAGGCGGGACCCGATGATCCCATGCAGCTGCCAATGACATTGGGGCAGACCACGAAATACCGGTCCGTATCAATCGGCTTTCCGGGGCCGACCATGCGCGTCCACCAGCCGGGTTTACCCGTCACTGGATGGTCAGAGGCCACATATTGGTCACCAGTCAACGCATGACAGAGAAGGATCGCGTTGGAAGCGTCGGCATTCAGCGTGCCATAGGTTTCATAGGCAAAATCCACCGGCGCGAGCGCACCCCCGCCGTCGAGCGCAAGCGGCCCGGCAAGGGTGATATTGCAATCAAGGCCAACACGCGACGTCATCCCACCGCCCTAGAGCCGGGACGATTTCGCCGCAAGCGTTCGCCACAACAGGCCGCGCCGCGACACAGAATTGTCAAATAGACGGAAGTAGTCGTCCCATTATCAGACACTCGTTTAAAAGAATGATTAACCACTTGTAACCTTCTCCAAAATCGAGAATCCTCTGCCTTGGGTCGACGTTGCCGAGTCGAAAACTCACCGGCAGCCTGTGCGTTTCGAACAACCATTCGCAATTCGGAGACCTACATCATGAAAAGCCTCTATCTGGCAGCCGTCGCTGCCATTGCCTTCGCGGCACCTGCTTCGGCTGCCGTTCTCACTGTCGACTCTGGCTGGCAAAGTGATATCCTGTCTGCTGCGGGATCGCCGACGGATAACTCCCCGTGGACCTTCACCATCAGCTCTGGTGCGCACCTCTCCGTTACGGACGATTTTGTCGTCGGCGATATCTATGTGCTGAGTGGTAGCGTGAATGGCACGTCCACATTCTTTGCAGGGCCCAACGATGTCCGCGCCACAGGCTCTTTTGGCGCCGCTTGGCTCAACCCAGTCTACAGCAAATACACCACCTACCTTGGGGCCGGCAGCTACAAATTCTCGATCACCGGCCAAGGTGAAGGCGGCATTCCGGCAGGCCTTGGCGTCCGTCTGGATACTGGGGTTCCAGAACCCGCTGCTTGGGCAATGATGCTGGCAGGCTTTGGTCTGGTTGGTGTCGGCCTGCGCCGCCGCACGACGGTTTCGTTCGCCTGAACGCAAGTCCCGTAAAGACAAAGGAAGGGGTGTCGCCGAAAGGCGGCGCCCTTTTCTTTGCGCGCCGCCAACGCTAGAGCCACAGCCCATGACTGCACCGCAACCCAAGCCCTGGATCCTGGACATTGCCCCCTATATTCCGGGCAAATCCAAAACCGATGACGGCCGCAAGGTCGCCAAACTCTCGTCCAATGAAAATCCGCTCGGCACAAGCGAGGCCGCCCGTGCCGCCTTTGCGCGCCATGCGCATGATCTGGAACGCTACCCCGATGCGAGCGCGGCTGATCTGCGTGAGGCGATTGCTGCGGCCAACGGACTTGATCCGGCGCGCATCATCTATGGCACCGGCTCCGACGAAGTGCTGCATCTGGCTGCGGGCACGTTCGCAGGGCCGGGGGATGAGATCATCTTCGTGAAGTACGGTTTTGCCGTCTACGAAATCGCCACGCGCCGCGTGGGGGCTGTGCCCGTCATCGCGCCCGACAAGGACTATGCGACCGATGTCGATGCCATCCTCGCCTGTGTGACCGATAAGACGCGTGTCGTCTTTGTGGCCAACCCGAATAACCCGACCGGCACCTATTCGTCCAAGTCCGAGATTGCGCGGCTGCATGCAGCGCTGCCCGAAGACGTTCTGCTCGTGCTCGACCATGCCTATGCCGAATATCTGGCGCCTGAGGATGATGATGGCGGCTTGGAGTTGGCGCGAACCGCCTCCAATGTGCTCGTCACGCGCACCTTTTCCAAAATCTATGGTCTGGCCGCAGAGCGCGTGGGCTGGGGCTATGCCTCGGCAGACATCATCAACGCGATGCACCGTATCCGTGCACCGTTCAGCTTTTCGATCGCGGCCCAAGATGCCGCGATCGCCGCTGTTCAGGACACCGCCTTCGTTACGCGTAGCCGGGAGCATAACGCTACATGGCTCCGCTGGTTTGCCGATGAGATTGCCAAGCTCGGCAATGCGGGCCTGCGCGCCGTCCCGAGCAAGGCAAATTTCCAGCTCGTGACCTTTGAGGGCGCTGTAACGGCGGAGGCCGCTTATCACGGCCTGATGGACCATGGCTTTATCGTCCGCTGGCTGCCGGGGCAGGGGCTTGGCAATGGCCTTCGCATCACCATCGGCACCGAAGACGAAACCCGCGGGCTGATCGCGGCACTCCGCAAGATTGTTGGAGCCGACGCCTGATGCTGCCCTTTGCGCGCGTTTCGATCATTGGCCTCGGGCTGATCGGCTCTTCGGTCGCACGCGCCGTGAGGGCAAATATGCCCGGCGTTACGCTTTCCGGCTTTGATGCGGACCCAGAAACCCGTGAGACCGCCAAGGCCCTGAAGCTGGTCGACGACATGGCCGACACGCCCGGTGCCGCCGTCACCGATGCCGAACTGGTCATCTTGTGCGTGCCTGTTGGCGCGATGGGCGCTGTCGCTGCCGAGATGCGCGCCGATCTGCCTGCCGAGGCGCTGATCAGCGATGTGGGGTCTTCCAAGGCCGCGATCCTGACCGCGCTGCAAGACGCGTTGCCCGAGCATGCCATCATCCCCGCCCATCCGGTGGCCGGCACAGAACGCAGCGGGCCGGATGCGGGCTTCGCCGCGCTGTTCCACAACCGCTGGTGTATCCTGACGCCCCCTGCCGATGCTGACCCCAACAAGGTTGCGCAGCTTTCTGCCTTTTGGGAGCGGCTCGGCGCCAATGTGGATATCATGGACGCCCCGCACCATGACTTAGTGCTCGCCGTCACCAGCCATTTGCCGCACCTCATTGCCTATACCATCGTCGGCACGGCCTCGGATCTGGAATCGGTCACCCGGTCTGAAGTGATCAAATATTCAGCGGGGGGCTTCCGCGATTTCACGCGCATTGCAGCGTCCGACCCGACCATGTGGCGCGATGTATTCCTGTCGAACAAGGATGCCGTGCTCGAAATGCTCCAGCGCTTTTCGGAAGACCTGACCGCCCTCCAGCGCGCCATCCGTTGGGGTGATGGCGATGCCCTGTTCGACCTGTTCAGCCGCACCCGCGCGGTCCGTCGCAGCATCATTGAGGAAGGGCAGGATGATGACCGGCCCGACTTTGGCCGGTCCGACCATTGATCTCGCGCAGAGGCTAAAAAGTCCCGTTAGCAGCTCGTCCTGAGCCAGTCGTGCCGCAGGCGACCGAAGGTCCACGACCATCCTTCTGCTGGACGCAACGGCTCAAAGAAGGACAGCCCTTCGACAAGCTCAGGGCAAACGGAGGTGATTGACGTTTCACCTCTCAATCATTCAGCGCATTGATGGCGGCATGCACCCGCGCTTCGATCTCTTCGCGCGGAAGCCCCGGGGGAATGGGCTCCCCGACCTTCACCGTCACCACGCCCGCTTGCTTTACAAAGCGATGCGGCCAAACCTTGCCTGAATTGAGCGCCACCGGAATGACCGGCAGACCGAGGATCTTGTAAAGTCCGGCCAGTCCGGCCCTCAGCGGCGGCGTTTCGCCATGCGGCACACGGGTGCCTTCGGGAAACAGGATGATGGGGCGTCCGGACTCCTTGGCGCGCTTGGCCTGCGCAATCATCCGGCGCATCGCGGCAGCGCCGGCTTCGCGGTCCACCCCAATGGACCCATGCGCGCGGGCCGCATAGCCCCAGCCGAAAAGATCGAGCAGTTCCTGTTTCATCACGACCACAGGCTTGCGGAAGAGCGCCAACGTCTCGACTGTTTCGTACATCGATTCATGCTTGAAGACATAGAGCGCCTGGCCATTATCGAGCGTCCCGATGACGTGCGTGTGGATGCCCAATATCCAGCGGGCACACAGGCGATGCCACAACGCCCAATTGCGCGCGCCGCGGATCGTCGCGCGTTCTCCAAATGGCACCATCAGGGCTGCAATGCCGACCACGATCACACTGCCGGGATAGAAAATGAGCGCAAAGAGGATCGAACGGATCACCGCGATCACAACAACTCTCCCGCCTCCAGCGCAATGAAGCGCGCGACGAGCTTGTTATATTCCTTGAACAATTGGGTGAGGCTGGGGTTGCTGCGCACAGCATCCCCCGTCACGCGCACATCCGGCCCAAGGGCATGGTCCAGTTCCATCTTCGCGCGCCGCATATGCCAGTCACTGGTGACGAGGCGGACGGATTTATAGTGCCGCGCCTTGATCCAGCGGGCCGTTTCGCGCGCATTGGAGATCGTGTCGACGGAGGCCTTGTCGAGATCAATGCAGCAGCGCGAAATCTTGGTCGGCACCTTGCGCAACACTTCAAATTCGGCGCGGCGGACACTGGGGTCAACGCCGGAGACGAGCATGCGCTTCGCTTTCCCCGCTTCAAGCGTCTCCAAGCCCCGCTCAAATCGGCCAACGCCGCCGGTCAACACAACAACGGCATCGGTTTTGCCAATGTCGGACGGGCCGGGCAGAAAAATGGCAAACCACACCAGCCCGAGAAACCAGGCAACAAAGGCAAGAGCGAGAAGACGACGGATCATAGGATGCGCCTTAGCGCGGAAAGGATCGTCGTGCGCGCCGCAATCGTTGCCAGACCGGCACTGACGACAGGCATGAGGAGCAGAAACAGCCAACCGGCCCAGCCAATGCCGACCGACCCAAGCAATTCCGACCCGACCGCCGCCAGCCGCCCGCGCAGCAGCAGCATCGTGATCAGCGCGGCTGCAAGGCCAAGGCCTGCGCCAAACAGGGCATCCAGCGCAATCCGCCGCTGAAATAGCTGGGCAATTTGCGCATCGGTGGACCCGAGCAAATGCATGACTTCAATCGTTTCCCGGTGCGTGTTGAGCGCACTGCGCGCCGCCAGAACGACGATGGACAAAGTGGCGCCGCCCATCAGCACAACGAGCATCCATGCGAGGAACGTCAGCGACCCCAGCAGGCGCGTGAGCGGCCCGAGCCATTGGGCGTGTGCTTCTACCCGGGCGGAGGGAGCAACCGCCACGAGGCTGGACCGCATCGTGGCAAAAGCACCCGGTGCGGTGCTGTCGATGGTCGCATCCACCAATGTCGGGACAGGCAAATCTTCATCCAAAGCTTCTGCGCCAAACCAAGGCTGGAGCAGGGCCGACACCTCCGCATCGGGGACACGGCGGAAGCTTTGGACACCCGTCATCCGGGCCAATTCTTTCTCAACAGCCGCCGTCTGGGCGGCGCGCTTCTGCGGATTGGCTTCAACGATCTGGATGGTGACACGACCAGCCAAATCTGCATCCAGCCCCGTGGCGGATCGGGCAAGCGACAGCCCGGCCGCCGCCGACAGGATCGTCAGGAACATGATGATCGCGATGACCCATGGCATCGGCCCCGCCATCCGCCCCTCTGGCAGCAACCGCGCCTCATGCGGCGGGGCCTTCAAAAAGGGGATGTCGATCTTGTCGAGGTCCAGCTTCATACCGTCACCGGCTCCCGCAAAGGCGGGTTGCGCAGCGTGCCTGTGGGGTCCGGCAGATGGCCATCGGCCAGCCGCATGATGTGGGCGCCCGGAATGCGGTTCAACAAATGCAAATCGTGGGTTGCAACGACAATGGTGGTGCCCAACTGGTTGAGCGCTTCAAATAATCGCAACAGGCGTGCAGCCATATCGGGGTCAACGTTACCGGTCGGTTCGTCCGCCACGAGAACATCGGGCCGCGTGATGACGGCGCGCGCAATGGCCACGCGCTGCTGCTCTCCACCCGAAAGCGTCGCCGGACGCGCGGACGCCCGATCCCCTAGCCCTACCCAGTTGAGCATCTCGCGCACCGTATGGTCGATGTCCTTTTCCGCCAGGCCCGAAACACGCAAGGGCAGCGCAATGTTATCAAAGGCCGACAGATGCGGGACGAGGCGGAAATCCTGAAACACCACGCCAATGCGCCTGCGGTACATAGGCAGCTTGTCACGCGGCATCGTGACCATATCATCCCCGAACAGGCGGATGAGACCGCGGCTGGGGCGCTGAGACAAATAGAGCAACTTCAAAAGAGAGGTTTTTCCCGCGCCTGAGGGTCCGGTCAGGAAGTAAAAGCCGCCCTTTGCCAGCGAAAAGGTGATGTCTGATAAGGTTTCAGCACCGGTGCCATACCGCAACCCTACATTTTCGAACTGGATGATGTGCGACATCTGTCCGGTTTACGCCTTGTTGCCCGCCCTGCAAGCATTCCTAGACCTTGATCGCTTCAAGAGGAATATCCTGAAGCGTGAATCGCAGTCTCACCTTCAGATTTGCACGGCTTGGTGCCAATCCAGCCCCGTTTACCGCGCCAGACTCTTGCAACGACGCCATAAAGGGTGCTTAGAAGCACATACCGTTTAATTGGAACCGCCCGGCCGATGATCCTGACCTGCCCTGCCTGTTCGACGCGCTATCTTGTTCCCGATACCGCGATCACCGGCGCTGGCCGTCAGGTCCGTTGCGCTTCGTGCAAACACAGCTGGTTCCAGCCCGCGCCGACGCCGGTTCAGGCCCCCTCGGCCGAATTGCCACTGCCCCCGCCAGCCCCGCCGCAAATGCCCGTGCCGCCGGCGCCGCACATTGGCGGGCAGCGCGATCTGCCCGATACACCGCCACCGCTTGGCGCACGGCCCGCGCCGGAGCCCAGCCCCGAACCCAGGGCGGAGCAGCGCGAAAGCGTGGATATGTTTGCGCCCGAAGCGCCCTTCCGCCCCCGCCGCAACCCGGCCAAGCGCTGGACCATCGCGGCGGCCGCTGCCGCTGTCCTCCTGCTTGGCGGCATTGGTGCCATCCAATTCTTCGGCACGCCCAATATTGCGGCAAAGCTTGGCCTGTCCGGCGCGACGGCGGAAGTGCCCTTGCTGTTGGAAGTGCCACGCCGTCCCGAACGCCGCCTGCTGGAAAGCGGCAATGAACTCTTCGCCATTTCCGGCAAGGTCGTGAACCCGACCAGCGATGAACAGCGCGTGCCGGATATTCTGGCCGAGCTGCGCGATGGGCAGGGCCGTGTTGTCTATGGCTGGACGATTACCCCACCCAAGCGGACGGTGCCCGCCAAGGGGTCGATTGATTTCAACAGTGCTGAAGTCAATGTGCCGCGCGGCGCCAAGGAATTGAACCTCAGCTTTTCGGGGACCTGAGGCGCGATCGCGTCAGCCAGAAAAACCGGCCTGAATTGAGCGCAGCGGCGGCCACCATGCCGAGCCCGGAGGCCCAGACCAGCGCAAAGGGCCCATAGCCCGTCTGCACAAGCCACCAGCCCAGCACACCGGTCACGCCGAAAAAGGCGACAATGCCGTTCAGCCCGGCGGCCACCTGATCCCCGATGGACCGTAGCGCGAACATGAAGACGACCTGCACGCCGTCAAACAGGATGAAGGGCGCCCAGACGGCCAACATGCTGACGGCGAGCAGATGGACAGGTGCCTCTGCCGGAAAGGCTTGGGCAATGGGCCCGCCCAGCGCAATTAGCACAACGACAAGCCCGCTCATCACCGTCAGCGTGAGCAGCGCCGCCAGCAGCGTCCTGTGGCGCGCCGCTTCGGGCCGCCCTTCGCCCACCGCATTGCCCGCGCGCACTCCGGCGGCAGAGCCAAAGCCGAGCGCAATGCCAAAGGTCACATTATGGATCGAAAAGACGATCTGAAAGGCGTGGCTCGTTACATCGCCCAATTGCGTCGACAGCGCGATGAGCCAGGAAAAGCCCGCCAGTTCGAGGCCGGAGGCAAGTGCTGGCACAAGCCCGAACCGGCAAAGCGCCAATGCGCCGGGAAGCGCCTTCCGCCAGACCGACAGCGCCACCTTGCGCAGACCGCGCTCCCCTTGATCCGGCACGTTCGATGCCGCCCAAAGGATCGCAAACGCCCCAACCCAGAGCGAAATTGTTGTCGCCAGTGCCGCGCCAACGGCCCCAAGAGCCGGAAGCCCAAGCTGTCCGGTTGCCAATATCCAGGCCAGCACAGCGTTGAGCGGCAGGGTCATCAGATTGACCGCCATCACCCGGCGCGGATGGCTGATCCCTTCCAGAAAGTTGCTCGCCGCGATGAGGATCAGTTGCGGTGGAAAGGCAAAGGCCATGACGCGGACCACATCAGCCGAAATGCCGAGCACAGTGTCGGACACACCCAGCAGGCGCAGCAGTCCTTCGGCAAAGACGAACAGGATGAAGCCGCCGACCAAGCCGACCAACGCCCCCAGCACCAATCCTTCGCGATACACCTCACCTGTGCGGGGCTTGTCCTTCGCGCCATCGGCCTGCGAGGCAAAAACGAGGATACCCGAAAGCCAGCCAACCGCCGCCATCAGTGTAACGAAGGTCACGGCCCGGCTGCCGCCAAAGGCCGACACTTCATGCGTGCCCGTATCCCCGACGACGACAACGTCCGTCACCTGAAGCAGCGTCCAGTTGAGGCTGGTCAGCATGACAGGCCATGCAAGCGCGAGGATGCGGCGCACTTCCGGTTTCCAACGCTCGGCTTTCATGTCCATCCGCCCGACATAGTCGGTCCCGCAGGCAAGTAAATCGCGCGTCTCCGCCCTGCACACTTAATGGGTTAAAGCCATTGCCTGCCCTGAAAGCCTCTGCTAGAGGCGCGCCCTGTCCGTTGCCCGGAACCCTTGGTTGTGCGGCAATGCTCGGAAAAAATGTGCGGCCGTGGCGGAATTGGTAGACGCGCAACGTTGAGGTCGTTGTGGGCGAAAGCCCGTGGAAGTTCGAGTCTTCTCGGCCGCACCATTTTTAAGAGACGGATATTTGAAAACGGCCCCGTTGCAGAGATGCACCGGGGCCGTTTTTCGTCTGTCTGTGTGATTTTACGCAACCAAACACGCTGCTCCGGCGACCATTCGACCTGCCGCCGGAGCAACCAGCACGCGTCAGAACGAAACGTTCATCCGCGCATAATAATAGCCGCCGTTGATGCCGAACGGGCTGAACGTCAGCGGCGCATCCAACACGTTGCCGCCGTTCACGAGCTGGAACGTGGTTGTGCCCGGAACCAGCGCCACAATCGGTGGACGCTTGTTGAACACATTGTTCGCCCCAACCGAGAATTCGAGAGCCTCCGAGATGGAATATTTGGCTTCCAGATCGGTCAGGAACACCGTGCCAATCTTCTGTGCGTAGAAGGTGCCCCCATCCGGCGTGGTGAAGTTGGATGTCTTGCCATACATCGTTTCACGCGCCGTCAGCGAGAATTTGCCCACGGAATACAGTGCCGAGAGAATGGCCTTCGCCTTGGGCGATGCCGTCTCCAGGTTGCTCTGCGCCCCTTGATCAAACAGCGGGATGCCGCCCAAGGTTGCCGGGGCCGTGCCCAGCGACGTAATCTTGGTGCTGTTATAGTTGGCCGCCAACGTCCAGTTGATCTTCCCCGCACCAACATCCATCGGATAGCTCAGCGTCATTTCCACACCGCGGGTGCGCGTATTGGCGCCGTTGGTGAAGATGTTGATGCCTGTCTGGCTGACCGTTGGGTCAAGGATGTTGCCATTGGCGATGATCGCTGCTGTCACGATCGGGAAGTTGACCGCACCGCCGCTCCCGAAGATCGATCCTGTGCCAAGAATGCGGTCCTTGATCGAGATCTGATAGGCATCGATGGTGATGGTCAGCTTGGGCGAGGGTTGCGCCACGACACCGACGCTGAAGTTGGTCGACTTTTCAGGTTTCAGATCTGCAAAGCCGAGCAGTTTTGCCGCCGGTGAATTGGCCGGCAGCTGCACGAATGCAGCGGTTGGGGACACGTTGGTGGCCGAGTAGAACGACTCCGCCAGCGTCGGGGCGCGGAACCCGGTCGAAATCGTGCTGCGAACAGCGAACCCGTCAGAGAAATCATAGCGGGTCGTGCCCTTGAAGATGAACTTGCTGCCGAAATCGGAGTAGTGTTCATAGCGTCCGGCGATATCGACCTTCCAGTCTTCCACCGGGTTGGTCGCGAAATCGATGTACAGGGCATGCGCCTTGCGTGAATTCACCCCCGCATCGGATGGCCGGAACCCGGGATAGGCCTGCCCGCCTTCCTTATAGATAGACGCCGGATCACCTGAACCGATTTCATAGATGTTCTTCCGGAATTCATAGCCGAAGGCGATGTTGAGCGGTTCGGCAAAGCCAATGTCCGTCTCGGTTGAGAAGTCGGCATTGCCGGTGATCTCAGTCGCACGGAAGAAGCCATTATAGAAATCCCGCGGTGTGAACTGCGTGTCGACGAACAGCGACGCATTGGCAGAATCGAGCGTGTAGATCTTGTTCTTATCCTGACCATAGGTGCCGCTGACATCGTAATTGATGCCGCCAATCTCACCCTTCACCCCATAGGTGAGCCCGAAATCATCCTCGCGAATGGCTTCGCGTGGGTTGAAGCCCTGGGGGAAGGGCACGAGTTCTCCCGGTGTGGTCAGCGTGCCCCGCACGCCAAGGACCGGAGAGGCGATCACACGGTCCGGCACGCGGAAGTTTTGATAGGCCGAGGCAAGGCGCTTAGAATAGGTTCCAAAGGCATAAAGCTTTGCATCCCCAAGATCATAGCCCGCATTGAACTGCGCGTTCGTCAGATAGGATCGGGCATTGCCGTTGATCTTGTTGACGAAAGGCAGGCCGGGAATTTTGGAATAAAGCGCCACCTGCGCGGCGGACAATGTGGTCCGCAGAACGCCGGACGGGTCCGTCACACGACGGTCGGTGCCGCCGACCTGCGTGAACCCCGAAAAGCGGTGAAACGCCGTCACGTTGATAAAGCCGCCATCCCCAATCTTGGTGCCCAGGTGCAGGGTGCCGGCATAGGTTTCGCCGCCTGTCTTATAATATTGACCGGCGGTAGCGTACCCGTCGCCGCCTTCGTCCGTTTCCTTCAGGATGATGTTGATGACGCCCGCAATGGCATCTGACCCATATTGCGCCGCGGCACCGTCTTCCAACACTTCGATCCGCTTGATGGAGCTTGGCGAAATGAGGTCAAGATCTGCGGTTGCCGCCCCCTGGTAAGGTCCGCCAAGAACAGCAAGGTTCGATGTGCCATGGCGACGCTTACCGTTGATCAGCACCAGCGTGTGGTTGGGGGAAAGGCCGCGCAGGCGCGCAGACAAGGTGAGGTTCGCCGTGTCGCCTCCAAAAGCCTGAGCGGTGAAGGAGGGCACCAGCTGCGTCAGCACCTGGTTGAGGTTGGGTTGTCCGACCGCCGACATGGCCTCTTCGGAAATCAGTTTGATGGGCGTTGCGCTCTCGGCAGCGGTAATCCCGGTGACGCGTGTTCCTGTGACGATAATGTCGCTGGAGGGCATATCCGCCTCAGCCACCTCATCTGCCCAAGCCGGCGAGCTGATGCTCGCAATGGCAAGGGCGATCTGCGATACCAATTTATATTTTTTCATGTCTCAAGACCCCTTTTGTGAGCGATTTTTGGAGCCTCTCCCCGACCGTTTCTGTTGTGGTGTGTTCCTCCGGCGTTTTGCCTGTTCTTAATTTTTCTGATTTTTATGAATATGTTATGCGTGTTATGCGCGGACGAGCTCGGGCAGGGCCGCGGCGTAACGCTTCACGTCCTCGATCTTGCCGGTGCTGACGCGCGACCAGGTTTTCCATTTGCCATAGGCCCCACGGATCATGATGCCGCGGCTGGCCATTTTGGATTGCAGCGCATTCGCATCGGGCACTTCGACGAACACGAAGTTGGTTTGCGACGGCAGATATTTGAGGCCCGCCTTTTGCGCCGCTTCCATGATGATGCCGCGCGCTTCGACAACGCGGTTAAGCGAGAAGGTGGTGAAGGCCGTGTCGTTATACGACGCGATCGCGCCTGCGATCCCCGCTGCATTTACGCCGCCGCCGGTCAGATAGCTTTGGATCAGCGCGGCATTCGCCTCAGAGCTGATCGAATAGCCGACACGCAGGCCGGCCATGCCGTAAATCTTTGAGAAGGTGCGGCAAATGATGAGGTTTGGCACCTCGTTCACCAGGGCGGCCACCGATGTGTAGTTCGGCTTTTCGGTGAGTTCATTATAGGCTTCATCGACAAGGATGGTCTTGGTCGCGCCAACCTTGCGGACAAAGGCGCGCAGCTTGTCTCCATCCAGCGTGACGCCCGTCGGGTTGTTGGGGTTGCAGATTTGAACCATGCCGACATCCGGCGTGACGGCGGCGGCAAGGCCATCCAGATCGACATCCATATCGGGTGTCATGGCAACCCGCTTCAGCGACCCACCCTTGGCAACAGCAAACATGGCCGTCGTGTCCCAGAAAAGATCAGGGCACAGCACGGGGCCCTTGTCTTTCCAGATGAGGCCAATCGCGTTCAGGATTTCGGTAGAGCCGTTGCCAATGACGATCTGGCTTGGCTTTACGCCATGCTTTTCGGCAATCATCGCGGTCAACCGTGTTACGCCGTTGCGCACATAATAGCAGCCTTTGGACGCTGTTTCGTCGATCGCGCGGATCGCACTGGGCGCGGGGCCATACGGATTTTCGTTGAGCCCAAGCTGGGCCACGCCGGCGGCGGGTCCGAACAAAGGCGGCGTATCGGCCACCGGCGTGACCGCACTGGCGCGGCTGGCAAGAGCCATCGTGCCTGCCATTGCGCCTGCTGCAAATAAGCTCCGTCTTGAAAGTGTCGTGTCCATATTAGGTCCTCCTGTTTTCGGGTCAGATGCGGGATGTGAGCGGATTATGGATGGGCAAGGCCCTTGCTGATCATCGTGTACGCAACGAACAGCAGGTACAGGCCGAAGATCTTCTTCAGCAGATTGGGATCAAGCTTGTGAGTGAGCGCCGCACCCCAAGGTGCGGAGATGACTGATGTTGAGGTGATGGCGAGCGCCGCCGGGAAATTGACATAGCCAATGGAGCCAAACGGCAGATTGGGCTCATTCAGGCCAATCGCCATAAAGCCGATCATGCCGGGGATGGCGATGATCACGCCGACGCCGGCGGCTGTCGCAATCGCCCGGTGGATCGAATTGCCGCACAACGTCATCACGATAGTCGCGATGGTGCCGCCCCCGATACCAAGCAGTGATGAAAAAGCCCCGAGCGAAAAGGCGATGCTCGCGCGGGTATAGCCGCCGGGCATGGCCGTCGCGAGTTGCCGGTTGGCAAAGATCGGGAAGAGAAAGTGGAACGACATGATCGCCACGCCCGTGCCGAAGATGATGGCAAGGACCGAGCCCGGCACCCTGTCTGCTACCAGCACGCCAATCCCGACGCCGCCCACGATCCAGGGCGCCCAACTGCGCAGGATGCCAAAATCGACAGCCCCGCGTTTGGCATGTGTCTGCACGGATCGGATCGAGGTGGCGACAATGGTGGCAAGCGAAGTGCCAATCGCCTCATGCGCCAGCAAATCCCCTTTCGCGCCCAGCAACGGAAGCACAAAAAAAAGGGCGGGTACCACTACGAACCCGCCCCCTATTCCGAATAACCCCGCGGCAAAGCCTGCGAGCAACCCTGCGGCTACCATGGCCAGAAAAGCCGGTAGGAACGCGGTGATGTGTGTGAAAATCTCCATCACTGTCCACCGCCCTGAGCCATTCGGCAGGCGGTTCGTGATTGATGACCATCCCTGACATGCGACATTGCGAAGCCCTTGTTATAGGCCCGTCGAACATCCCCTCACGGTTTGGTCAGTTTGCTGATTTCATCCCCAACACAAATGCTGCATTGCAATGCACACCACTGTCAACGGCCTGTCACAAATTTATTTTGCACTGCACAATCTCCACTAAATGCGTGGTTTTTGGCGAATCCGCCTCAGGGAATAGCCGCTGTCCGAAGGTCTGAAGGGTCTGCTGCGGTCACGCCGAGGTGCAGACTTGGCGCCGTACCACTGACCTGCACATCGCCCGCCAACCCTGCATGGAGGCGCGCGGCATCGGCCGACGCCTTGGCGATTCGCAGGCGGTACTGACCGTAAGGCACGCGCTCAAAAAGGAAGTATCCGTCAAAGTCACTGCGGGTACGCGACATGACAATCCCGCGCGCATCGACCAGCTCAAGGTCAACGCCTTCAAGGCTGGTGCCACCCGCCTTGACGAGCGTTCCATCGACCTCGCCTGCCCCTGTCAGCCCGAGTTCGACAGTCGCAATCACGCCGGGGCGCGGCGTGACGACAATGCCGGGGCCCGAGGGGGAAAGAAGAGGGTCCGGCAGCGAACTGGCATCGACACCGATCAAGACCGGACGGAACGCCTCCAAACTGTCGATAACCGTCTCCCCATTGGGATCGGTCAATTGATCCACCGGCACGCGTCCGGCAGCGAGCTGGACTTCGGGTTCCAGCGGTTCATCGGGCTGGCGGATGCCATCGGCATTAGTGTCGCGGAAGACACGCGCCAGCACCTGTCCGTGCGTCGCCAGACGCGCGGAAGTCATTCTAAAGCCACCCTTTTTCGTCGGGTTCGGCCCGATGCTAAAGGTAAGGCCGATGCTCGCCGCAACCGATCCATCGGTCGCGACTTCCGCATTGCCCGACAGCGATAGCCGGTCAAACTGACGCGCATAACCAAGCCCCGCGCGCGCACGATCGATCATCCGGTCATAAGACAGGTCCGCGCGCCATTGCGCCGCATTCTTTCCATCGCCTTTGCCCGCCCATTCGGTGATCAGACCAAAGCTGCGGAACCGGCTTTGCGGGGACACGTCAAAACGTGCATCGCCGCGCAACCGGAACCGGCCAACGCGTGCGTTCAGCAATATGCCCGTGTCCACTTCCATCGGCGGATCTGGCCCCACCGGGCGCTTGTCCTGCCGCATGTCGACTTCGGCGGTGATCGAATAACGGCTGAAGCTGGTTGAAACACGGCCGCCCACCTCCAGCGTATCATTGCCATTGTCGCGGGTGGTGTAGCGCGCTTCAGCATGGACCGGCATCACCGATCGGCCGACCTTCAGGCCATGATCGACGGAGAGACGGTGCAAGCCTTGCACCCCGCGCTGGATGCGGTCGGAGCGGAAGCTGCCCATGACGTTGGTGGTTTCCGCACTGATATAGGTCCGGCCAAGTTCGCCAAGCATATGGACGGAAAGAACGCTGCCGCCCTTCAGATCAGTTGCGCCGGAAAGTTGCGCCAGCACGGGGCCAACCGCTTGGCGCAGCGCGGCTTCCAAAAAGTTGCGCCGTCCAACTTCCTTCACAAAGAGGTTATGGTAGCTCGCCGACACCGAGGTGCGCGTCGACAGCCCACGTTCCAACCCGAATGACCCGCGCCAGCGGTCTGTGCCGAATTGCGGGCCACTGGGCAGGCCAATGAGATCGCGCCCGTCCTGATTGACGCCGGCCCAATACCAGGTCTGGCGCGGCGGGATGCTGTCTGGCCCGACCGACAGAATTTTCTGTTCCCGCCGGATCTGGCCCTGCGGCCCATAGAGCACGATTTCAAACCGGTTCTGCCCATAAAGCAGCGGCACATCGAGAAATTCATACCGCCCGTCGGCCCGGTTGAGCGCGACATTGAGCAGCTGGCCATTGCGATAAAGTTCAGCATCCCAACCGGACGGGAGTTCACCCCGGAAGTCCGTCCGGTCGAAATTCTCAGGCCGATCAAGCGGACGGTTGCTGATCATCGCACCACGACCGATGGAAGATTGTGCAGAAAGGCCCGATGACAGACCCAGCACATCGCCAATGGCGATCTGTGTCGCGTTTAATGGACCGAGTAGCTTGCCATCGGGATCATAGCGATAGCCCCGCAGGCGCAGTGATTCCGGCACACCCTTGCGGTTGGAGGCAAGGCGCGCATCATAAGCGATGGGGCCCGCTTCGCCGCTGGCGTAAAGTTCAAACTGGACATCGGTCTTGGCGCCATGGCCGCGTTCGCGCAGCCCACCGATGGAGACATTCGCGTCCACCGAGGGGGTCTTGATCCCGCGATAGGCAACGCGGCTTTGCGGCAGCGCCTTGAGATCAAAGGTGGAGGCGGGGCGGATCTTGGCGGCCCGCGCTTTGCGTTCGGCAGACAGTTCGACCGGAAGCTTGGTATCAGACTTAATGACGAGGATCGCGTTCGACAAATCGGGGTTGAGCGCAACGCCAAGCCAATTTGAAAGTTGCGGCGTTGCCACGCACCAGCCTTCGGGCGCATCATAAATGGCGCCTGCAGGCAGTTTGGACGTCTTGTTCACGATTTGTACCGTGTTAGCGTCGCGATCAAGGGTGAGTGTCCGGCTTTCGTTGAAGATCCAGCCTGTTGCGCGGCGCAACTTCTTGTCAACGCGAACAGGAAGATCGAGCGCCATGACCATATCGGCCATGTCGACGCACACACCGGCGGGGGTCTGATAGCCGCGCACACCATCGCCCAGCCGATATTGGCCAAGGCGCAATTCAAACAGAACAGCGTCGTCCGCATTGGGTTTCCAAACGGCATCAGCCCGCGCAAGCGCGGGCTGGGCAAGAACGCCAATCGCGACACAGGCCGCGATCCAACGCCTCAATCTGGAAATCAGGGGACGCATGGGAGGGATCCGGGTCTGGATCCGCCCTTAACGGATGACCGTCTGGGTTTCCGCGATCACGCGGCCGCCGGCATCAGCTTCTTCAAGATATTGAACGGTCGCCGGGCCGGCGAGTTGGGCAGCTGTCTGCGCATCAATGGGAAAACTCACCGCGCGCTTATTCACTTCCGGGTAAACGGCCACGCCGCGTACCTCGAACACAGGCGTCGATTTGCCCGGTTTCAGAACACGGATGCGGCCATAGGTGGAGCGGCTGCCTTCACGCGACAGCGACATCGTCAACTCCGGCTGACCCGTCGACCGGTCAATGCGAGCATCGCCAATCGCCGCCGTTGCCTTGAGCGCGCCTTTTCGGATGATGACAGGAATGGTGACGCCGTAGATCGGCGTGAGCGCAATTGAGAGCCCGGAATCCGTCGTCTGGGTTTCCGTGACGGACCGCGCGGTCGGGATGGCGCGGAACAGCATATGCACGCGATATTCGCCGTCCGGCAGATCCGCCGGGGAGCGAACGCCGATGCGGATCGCCTGGGGCTGATTGGGCGCCAACTCGATACGGCGGGGCGCATAAGTGATCATGCTGAGCGCCTGCGCTTCTGCGGCTGTCGCCTTTTCCGGCTCGACTTCGTCCAGCGTGCCGTCGGCATTCATGCGCCGCACCTCCAGCGACACACGGTAGGTCGCGGTTTCGCTGTCGATATTGTTGAGGATGACCTCGGTGCCCCGTGCGCCGTCAAGAATGACACGCGTTGGCGCGACGAGCAGATCGCCTGCGGCCTGAGCAGGGGCCACCACGACAAGCGCAACAAGACCGAGGCCGGACATAAACTTTGGCAAACGCATAAACTTTCCCCGAAAAATTCTCTGGGCAAAACGCAACCCACCCATGGCACGGGCTTACATCCATTATGGTTTCATCTTTGCTAACCACGGCGCAGGGAAATGCGTGTGCGGGTGTTGGACAAAGAAAAAGGGCCCGCCGGATGTACCGGCGGGCCCTCCTCCTCTGGTTCCCGAAGGAAGAGAATTACTGGTAGTTGACGGTCACCGTGAAGGTACCGGCATACGCGCCAGCTGCCTGCGAACCACCAACGTTCAGCGTACCGCCGACCGAGAAGGCATCAGCCGCCGTGCCAGCAAGCGTCAGCGAGGCTGCGCTGGAGTTCAGCGTTGCACTCATCGTCGCGCCGCCTGTTTCCGTGAGCGTCACCGAACCCGGAACCGTCACGCCAACGTTCATGCCAACTGCGCCTGCAACGGCAAAGCCAGCCGCTGTCGTCGCGCCCGAGCAAACAAGCGTCGTGGCGCAGGTGCGTCCGCCGCCCGTTGCAACTGTCACAGAACCACCGCCGGTGCCGATGGCAACTGTGCCGAACTGCAGGTCCGACGTGTTGGTGACGGTAACCTGCTGCAGGATCGTCGCACGCGCCGTGCCATCAGCCGTTGCCGCATTTGCAGCACCCGAAACCAGGCCGAGCGCCAGAACCGAACCGGCAGCCACTGCCTTGAGAGTACGAATGTTCATTTTATTGTCCCCTAGATAATTCACGCTTCTTCCCGAGTGCGACCTTGCCCCACTCCGGAATGCGTTTTGCTCCATAATGGTTTGAATATGTCCTTCCGCTCTTGGTTAACGGCTAGGGAAGGATTGAAGGGGCCTTACTCATATTCGACGCTGATCGGCACAGAGCCCCGAAAAGCCCCGCTTTCTCCGCCCTTTAGAACCATCTTGCCGCCAAAGGTGAAGCGCAGTTGGCCGTGTTCATTCAGCGTTGGTGCAGGCGGAAGGTTGCTATGCATTTGCACCACTTCGGCGATATCGCCGGTCGTTGATTGGAGTCGGACGCGCGCAGGCAAATCAATGCGGACGCGCGCATAGGGGGTGCCTGAGATCATTGCCGTGCCGGTCAGCGCCATGCCCCCCAGATCCGCAAGCGCGCCTGCAACGCGGCGGGCGCCCGTTTTGGGATCAAGTTCAACTGCCCCGCCGCCCGCGCCCTGCGCCACGCGGCCGAGGTCCAGCGCGGTCTCAATCTCAATACGCAGGGGCACGCTCGGGCGACCACCTTGGGATAACCGTTCAGGTTCCGGCGCGCATAATCGACACGACTCGCCGGCAACCGATGTCGGCGCGACGAGGAGCAACCCAACCAAGATGCTGATCCGGATCATGAAACTTTGCATACTGCCCAAGCTTCAAGAAACTGCTAACCAAGGTCTTTCCCAATTGGGTCATAAGCGCGACAGACGCAGAGCGAGGATCAATTGACTGAAATTGTCCCCCGGATTGTGGGGCTCGCCACTGCACGTCCGACGCAGGATATCCACGCCGCCTTTGTGGGTTGGGCGGAAAGCCGCATCGAAAACGACCGGGAACGCGCCTTGTTCCGCCGCATGGCCAGCCGGGCGGGCATCGCGCACCGCTTTGCCGTCCTCCCTCTCACCGCTGACGGTGGCTCCCCTGTTTCCCCCGGCGGCTTTTATGCAGGCGACGACCCCACGACAGCGGCGCGTATGGCGCTCTATGCCGAACATGCCCCCGCGCTCGCGCTGCAGGCCATTGGCGGTCTCACCCAAGACACCTCCACGGTCACGCATCTTGTCGTGGCGAGTTGCACCGGCTTTGTCGCCCCCGGCGTGGACCAGATCATCGCGCGGCAATTGGGGCTCTCCCCATCGGTGGAGCGGCTGCTGATCGGCTTTATGGGCTGCTATGCCGCCGTCACGGCACTCAGGAGCGCGGCACACATTGTCCGGTCGCAACCCGATGCACGCGTGCTCGTGGTGACGGTCGAGCTCTCCTCGCTTCATCTCAACAGAACGGGCAGCATCGAATCTTTGCTCGCCATGCTCCAATTTGGCGACGGCGCGGCGGCAGCCCAGGTCTGCTCTGACGGGCCCGGACTGTCGGTCGAGGCGCCCTTTGCAACGACACTGCCTGAATCAGACGATCTGATTCGCTGGGACATTGGTGACAATGGCTTTGAGATGCATCTGTCGGGCCAGGTGCCCGGCCGCATTGCTGATGCGCTGCGCGATCCCAACCTTGTCACAACGCTGGCGGGGGGTGCACCCGCGGATGTCGACGCCTGGGCCGTCCATGCCGGGGGCCGGTCCATCCTTGATGCGGTGGAACAGGGCCTGTCGCTTGCGACTGATGCCCTCAGCGAGTCGCGCCAAGTCCTGCTGGAGGGCGGCAACATGTCCTCCGCCACCCTTATGTTCGTGCTGGCACGCATGATGGGCCGCCCCGTATCGCGCGGCGTGGCGCTTGCCTTTGGGCCGGGGCTAGCCGCCGAAGGCTTCCGCTTCCGGACGGTCACCTGATGCTCGAGACGCGCGCCCTGACAGAAGAGCAGATGGATGCCGAGGACCTTGACCCCTCCATCTATGCCCGCGTCCTTAAAGATCTGGCGCAGGTCAACACAATCACGATGGCGCGCCGCCCGACGCTCAGCTTTCTGAACCGGGTCACGGCGCGCAGCAGCAGCCCTTTGCGCATTCTCGATGTCGGCTTTGGGGACGGGGATATGCTGCGGCGCATCGCCCATTGGGCCAAGGCGCGGCGCCAATCGGTCGAACTGGTCGGCATCGACCTGAACCCCCGCAGCGCCGAGGCAGCGATGACGCGCACGTCGGCCAGCCTGCCCATCACTTACCGGACGGGCGACTATGCCGATCTGGCCGGGGAGCCATGGGACGTCATCCTCTCCAGCCTCGTCGCGCATCATATGACGCATGACCAATTGGTGACCTTCCTGCGCTTCATGGATCAGCATGCCAAGCGTGGCTGGTTCATCAATGATCTGCACCGCCATGGCTTTGCCTATGCGGGCTATCCCCTGCTCGCACGGATATTCGGGTGGCACCGGATCGTTCGGGAAGATGGCACGCTCTCCATCGCCCGGTCCTACCGGCCAAGTGAATGGCCCCCCATCCTTGCGGAAGCCGGGGTGCACAATGCCCGCGTCTTTCGCACCTTTCCCTTTCGGCTATGCGTCGAAGCGATCCGATAATCATCGGCGCCGGCCCCGCCGGTTGTGCCGCTGCGATCACACTCGCCAAGGGCGGCGCGCGTCCGCTGATCCTTGAGCGATCGACCGAAACCGGCGACGCCCTGTGCGGCGGCTTTCTGAGCTGGCGCACGATAAAAAGCCTCGAACAGCTCGGCGTGTCGCCAGACGGCCATCCGGTCGATCATCTCACCGTCTTTTGGGGCGATCGCACAGCCTCTGCCCCCTTGCCGGAACGGGCCCTTGGCCTGTCCCGCCGCGCGATGGACACCGCGCTGCTGTCCGCCGCCGTTCAAGCCGGGGCGGGGCTGGAACGTGGCGTCATGGTGCGGCATCTGGAGGATCTGGCAGACCGGACCGACACCGTCTTTCTGGCAACCGGCAAATATGATCTGAAGGGCGCGGAACGCCCCCGCACTGCCCGCGATCCCGCCATGGGCCTGCGCGTTCGCCTGCCCGCCAGTGCGTCGCTCTCCCGACTGGTTGGCGGCGCCATTGAGCTGCACATGTTTGACCGCGGCTATGCCGGGATTGAACTGCAGGAAGATGGCAGCGCCAATATCTGCCTTGCTTTGCGCAAGTCGTTGCTGACCGAACATGGCCGGGACCCGCGCGGCCTGCTCCAGAGCCTTGGCAGCACGCATAAGGCCTTTGGGGCGCGGCTTGAGAGCCTGACCGAGGCAACGCCCATCGATGCCATCGCCGCCGTCCCTTATGGCTGGCGTGCGCGCCAGACAGCGCCCGGACTGTTCCGCATTGGGGATCAGGCTGGCGTCATTCCGTCACTGGCGGGTGAGGGCAATGGCATTGCGCTCGCCAGTGGGCGCAGCGCCGCCGAAGCGTTCCTGCGGGGCGGACGCGAAGAGGCGCCCCATTGGCAGGCCCGGTTCGGACGGCAGAGTGGTCGGCCCATCGGGCGCGCAACGGCCATCTGGCACACCTCTGAATTCGCCATGGGACGTGGCCTCATCCTGCTCGCTTTGTCGCTTTTTCCAAAGCTCGGTCCAGCCATGGCGAGCGCGACGCGGATTGAGGCTTGAAGCGCAGGCGCAGAACGCCCAGACTAAGATCATGGAAAAGCTTCTTCTCACCGACGACGAGTGGCGTGCGCGCCTGACCCCCCAGCAATTTGAGGTGCTGCGCCATGCAGGAACCGAGCGCGCCTTTTCGGGCGCGCTCAATGAATGCAAAGAGGATGGCATTTATCGCTGCGCCGGATGCGGGGCAGACCTGTTCCTGTCCGACACCAAATATGAATCCGGTTCCGGCTGGCCCAGCTTCTATGCGCCGGTCACAACCGACGCCGTGACGATGGTGGAAGACACAGCCCACGGCATGACGCGCATCGAGGTGCGCTGCACCCGCTGTGACGGCCATCTGGGACACGTCTTCCCTGATGGTCCGCAGCCGACCGGGCTTCGCTTTTGCATGAACAGCGTGTCGCTCGATTTTGACGGTGGCAATGACGACTGACTTGGGCAGGCGCACACAGCGCCTTGCCGCGAGTCTCGCCGCCGCCTAAGAAGGCCAACACATGGCCAGCAAGCGTCCCAAACCTGCCCCTGCGCCCAAGGAACGCGGCCTGTTCGCCCGCCTGTTCCGTTGGGGTCTGGTGCTTGGCGGTGTCATTCTGGTCGGCTTGGTGTCCGCCATCGGTTTTGCTTATTCTTCGCTGCCTGACTTCGGGGAGCTGCGGACGCGCGACTCGCTCGGCCAGGTCATTCGCGTCCGCGATTCAACGGGGCAGGTCATCCTCTCGCTCGGGCCGATCTATGGCGAATGGGTCGATTATCGCGACATTCCCGACGTCATGGTGGACGCCATGGTTTCGGTGGAGGACCGGCGCTTCCGCTATCACCCCGGCGTCGACCCCATCGGCCTTGCCCGTGCGGTGCAGGTCCGCCTGACGCGGGGCCACTTCGCGCAGGGCGGATCAACCATCACCCAGCAGCTGGCCCGCAACCTCTTCCTCACCAACACACGTACCTTTGGCCGTAAGGGGCGGGAACTCGTCATCGCCATGGCCATGGAAGCCAAATATTCGAAAGATGAGATCCTCGAGCTCTATCTGAACCGCGTTTATTTCGGCGGTGGCGCTTATGGCATTGATGCGGCCTCCCGCCGCTTTTTTGACCATCCCGCCAAAAAGCTGAGCCTGGAAGAAGCCGCGATCATCGCCGGACTGGTCAAAGCGCCCTCCAACTACTCCCCAACCGCAGACGCGCAGGCCGCCCTTGGCCGGTCCAAGGTTGTGCTGGGCGTGATGGCGGATGCAGGCGTCATCACCACCCAGCAAGCCGCCATGGCGCGTCCTGAATCGGTCAAACTGGCCAGCCCGCCGCAACAGAACAGCATCCGTTACTTCACCGACTGGGCCTTGCCGCAGCTAGACGGGCTGATTGAAGAGACGACGGCCCCGATTGACGTCTGGACCACCATTGACCCGTCGATGCAGACCGCAGCTGCTGCGGCCATCAACAGCTTCGCCCCCGCCAACGCACAAGGCGCCCTTGTCGCGCTGGACCGCGATGGTGCAGTGCGCGCGATGGTGGGCGGGCGCGATTATGTGACGTCGATCTACAACCGTGCCACGCAAGCGGTGCGGCAGCCGGGCTCTGCGTTCAAGCTGTTCGTCTATCTGTCAGCGCTGGAATCCGGCATGACGCCGGAAACCAAGATGATTGACCAGCCCGTCGACATTGGAGGCTGGAGCCCGCGCAACAATTCTGGCCGGAACCTCGGTGAAATGACGTTGCGCACGGCCTTCACCTATTCGATCAACACGATCGCGGCGCAGATCGGGCAGGAAATCGGCACTGGCGCCATTGCCGGCATGGCGCGCAGGCTCGGCATCACGACGCCGATCAACACGCAGCCATCAATGGTGTTGGGCACATCGGACGTCCGCCTGATCGACATGACGCGCGCTTATGCCGCCGTGCAGGCCAAGGGCAAAGCCGTTGCCCCTTATGGTATCGTCAAGGTGACGGCGGCGTCCGGCGAGTTGCTTTACCAGCGCGCCAAGGAGCCAGACCTCCAGTTGATCGACCCTTGGGTGGCCGCGGGCATGACCGACATGATGCAAACCGCCGTCAGCGCGGGGACGGGTCGTGCGGCGCAAATTGGTCGCCCTGTTGCCGGCAAAACAGGGACAACCACCTCCAATAAAGATGGCTGGTTCATGGGCTTTTCAAGCGGGATCACCACAGGCGTCTGGATGGGCCGCGATGATGCACGTCCCGTGCGCGATCTACAGGGCGGGCGGGCCCCGGCCATGGCCTTTGCCGCGTTCATGCGTGCGGCTGTTGCAAAACGACCGGTCGAAAAGTTCGAAACCGACGTGACATTGCCGGAATGGATGCTCGAGTCCGACGAGGAAGCCTATCTGGGCGATCAGGGCAATGCTTCAACCCCGTCCTCCTTTGTGGATGAGAATGGCAATCCAATCGAACCGGCGGCACCTTCAGACTATGATCCGGCAGCAGAAGACGCCGAATATCGCCGCATCATCGACGAGGCGACCCGACGCGACGCGACGCCGGCCCGGTCGTCCGCTCCGCGCGCCGATCAGTCCCGCCCGAACCAGTGAAGCCGGGCGCCATGCGCGCGCAACCAGGCACGTGCGGTGCGCGGGTCCGCTCCAAAAAGCTCTGCCTCAAGACGATGAAAGGCGCGGCTGTGATCCATATGGACGCGGTGCGCCACTTCATGCGCCACAATCGACCGGCGGACATGGTCCGGCATCAAGATCAGCCGCCAGCTATAGCGGATATTGCCGTTGCTCGAACAACTGCCCCAGCGCGCGCGGGGATCACCAACCGACACCTCCGCCACCTCGATATTGGCAGCCCCTGCAATGGCGCGGGTTTCCGCGTCGAGAACCGCCTTGGCCTCGGCCCGCATCCAACGCAAAAGTCGTGACGCCATAACGTCTTGCGGCCCGCCAATCGTCAGTCGATCCCCCAAAAGCGCCGGTTTGCGCGGGTGCGTCTCCGACCAATCGAGCACATAGTCGCGTCCCGCAAAGGGCACAGCCATGCCCGTTGTGATAGGCCAAGGGTCTGGCAGGCGTTCGCGTTGCCGTTGTATCCAGCCGCGATGCGCCTCCACCCAGTCCATCGCCGGGCCAAGTGCCGCGCGCAGCGGCAGGACAAGACGGACAGCGCCACTGCGGGGATCGACAGTCAATTTCATCCGCCGCGCTTCGCGTTTGCGAATGATCTCCAGTCCATCAATGCCCGCTACGGTCACTTGGGCCGTTCCTCCGGCCATTCGATGATGTGGTTTTCCAGATCACCCGCATCAACTTCAGACACCGTCCAGCCGCGCGTGGACATGCCACGCCTGTGGATCTCCTCACGGTCCCCGCAGACGAGATGATGCCATTCGGGCAACGGTAAATTGTTGGCCCGGCGGACATATCCGCAGGTTTCGGGCAGCCAGTCCATCGTTTCCAGCCGCGCCGGGGTCAGCCGGATACAGTCCGGAACCTGGGCAAAACGATGGCGATAGTCGGAGCATTGGCCACTGGCCCGGTCCAGCAAGCGGCAGGCGACGTTGGTCGGGTAAATCTCCCCCGTATCCTCGTCTTCCAGCTTGTTGAGGCAGCATTTGCCGCATCCGTCACACAGCGATTCCCATTGCGCGCGGTTCAACGTCTCGAGTGGACGGTCCTCCCAATACCGGTCGCCCGCCATTATCGGACCCAGCGGGCCAGCTCATCCGCAAAGGCCTGCGGTTTGGCGTTCTGCGGCATGATGGCAATTGGTTCGCCTTTGGGGCCATACAGCACAACAATCCGGACGTGATCGACCAGATAAGCGCCCTGTGCATTAGGCTTCTCCCGCATATAGGCGATGCCATAGCGCTGAGCGACAGCGTCAATGTCCTTCTCCGGCCCGGTCAGGCCGACCATGCGCGGGTGGAAGTTGGAGACGAACTCCTTCACCACTGCAGGCGTATCACGCGCGGGATCGAGGGTGATGAAGATCGGCTCGACCTTTGCGGCGCGTTTCGGATCAACCTTTTCAAAGGCAGCTAGGCCTTTGCCGATGTCAGCCAAATCAGTCGGGCAGATATCGGGGCAAAAAGTATAGCCAAAATAGACGAGCCGATATTTGCCCGCAAAGTCCGCATCCGTGACGGTCTTGCCGTCCTGATTGGTTAGGCGGAAGGCGCCGCCCATTTTCGCCCCTTCCAAAGGCGGCGGCCCGGCAGGCGCGCCTCCGCAGGCAGACAAAGCAGTCATGGCAAAAGCCGCGGCGAGGATCTTGAATTTGTTCATGGTCCGGATAGCTTTGCTCTGCTACGCGGCAGCGTGCAAGGGACGATTTATCCGCACATTCTGGGGCGTACCGATATGAAAAAGTTCATCGCGACCATCATCGCTGCACTGCTGCTTTGGCCGGCTGTGGCCAGCGCGCAATATTCGGACGGCTATAACTTCCTGAAATCTGTGCGCGAGCGAGATGGGGCCAAGGCGACCGAGATCCTCAGCAAACCGGGCAATGTGATTGTCGACACCAAGGATGTCTCCACCGGCGAAGCCGCGCTGCATATCGTCACCAAACGGCGCGACACCACCTGGCTGTCCTTCCTGCTGGCAAAGGGCGCCAAGCCCGACATCAAGGATGCCGACGGCAACACGCCGCTGCTTCTCGCCACGCAGATTGGCTATGCGGAGGCAGCGGATCTACTGATCAAGCGGCGCGCCACCGTGGACGCCATCAACTCGCGCGGCGAAACGCCGTTGATCTTGGCGACGCAGAAACGCGATGTCGCGATGGTCCGTTTACTCTTGGCAGCGGGCGCCAATCCGCGCCGCACCGACCGCGCCGCGGGCATGTCAGCGTTGGATTATGCCGCGCGGGACAGCCGCGCTGCGGTGATCTTGAAGCTGCTGCAAGACGCCAAAGCCGCCAAGGCGACCGCCGGACCGGTCTAAAGTCGGGCGGCGATGCTATCGGCTTAAATATGCTCGCCCGAGAGCCGCTGACAGATGAGATCCAGCTGATCGAGTGAAGAGTAACCCAGCGTTACCGTCCCGCCGCGCGCGCCATGGGCAATCTGGACCTTAAGTCCCAGAATATCCCCCAATTGGCGTTCCAGCGCCTCCAGATCTGGATCGCGCCCGCCGCGCGCCTTAGGCGCGGACTTCGCCCCGGCTTTGGCGCGCTTGGCCAGCCGCTCGGTATCCCGCACGGAAAGCCCCCGCTCAATCACCTGTTTGGCAATCCCTTCCGGGTCCTCGCATTGGAGGAGCGCACGCGCATGACCCATGGAGATGTCGCCAGACACCAGCCAACCATGCACGCGCATCGGCAAATTGCGCAGACGCATCAGATTGGCGATGTGGCTACGTGATTTCCCGACGATCCGGCCCAGTTCTTCCTGGCTGTGGCCATATTCTTCGATCAGGCGACGATAGGTCTCGCCCTCTTCCCAAGCGTTGAGTTCTTCGCGCTGGATATTCTCCACCAGCGCAATCTCAAGCGCGGTCCGATCGTCAAATTGTTTAACAATTACAGGAACTTGATGGAGGTGCGCCCGCTGTGCGGCACGCCAGCGGCGCTCGCCTGCGACGATCTGATAATGCCCACCCATGTCGCGCACGACAATCGGCTGGAGGACGCCAAGCGCGGTGATCGACTTGGCCAGCTCATCCAACGCCGCATCATCAAAGTTCCGACGCGGCTGGTTGGGCAAGGGCTGAAGGTTGGTCACCGGCACGAGCCGCACGCCATCGGGCACCGCAACCCCACCATCGTTCCGGCTCGGCACGGCAGTGGCCGTCTCAGTCTGAATTTCGCCCAAAAGCGAGGACAATCCGCGGCCAAGGCCCATGGGCCGCTTCTTCGGGGCCTGATCTTCACTCATGCGGCAACTTTCAAAGCGGGAAGACGCCCGATGACTTCGCGGGCGAGCGCCATATAGGCTTCCGACCCCGCACAACGATGATCATAGATCAATGCTGGCAACCCGTGGCTCGGTGCCTCGGATAAACGGACATTGCGCGGGATAACGGTTTCAAACACGGCGGTGCCAAGACAGGCGCGGACATCTTCAGACACCTGTTCGGTGAGGCGGTTGCGCCGGTCGTACATGGTCAGCACCACGCCCAGGATCGTGAGCGATGGGTTAAACTTGGCGCGAATCCGCTCAAATGTCTGCAACAGCTGGCTCAACCCTTCCAACGCAAAGAATTCACACTGCAAAGGCACCAGCAGCGATTGCGCCGCGACGAGCGCGTTGATCGTCAACAGGCCGAGCGACGGTGGACAATCAATGAGGACAACATCCCAACGCCCCTCCGGCGCGGTATCAAGTGCCGTCTTCAGGCGCTGCGCCCGCTGGTCAACCTCAACAAGCTCAATTTCTGCGCCGGACAGGTCAACGGTCGCCGGAACGAGATCAAGCCGGGGAATCTTGGTCGCAACGACCGCTTCGGTCAGCGTGGCCGCGCCCATCAGCACATCATAGCTCGAATTTTCGCGCTGGCTTTGGCCGACGCCGAGCCCGGTGGACGCATTTCCCTGCGGATCGAGGTCAATCAGCAGAACGCGCCAGCCAATGGCAGCCATTGCTGTGGCGAGGTTGATCGCCGTCGTCGTCTTACCGACGCCACCCTTTTGATTGGCAACAGTGATGCGGATCATCGTCTTGCAGCCTTCCTGACGCCTGTCGCTACAAGGATTGCAGCCTCAGAATCCGTCAAACTTGGTTTCACGTGAAACGTCCCTTGCCAGTTATGCTGTGCATTGGCCAGTTCGTCACGCGCCGAACGGCCTTTTGGCAGCAACCAGACCGTCTTTTGTGTGGAAAAGCTGTGGGCGAGTTCAAACAGCTTCGGCAAAGGTGCAAAAGCACGCGCGCTGATGACGGCTGCAGGCGCATGGCGCAACGCTTGTACTTTACATCCAAAGACCTGCGCATGGGGCAGGTCCAAGTCTTCAATGACGCGGTTGAGGAAGTTTACGCGCCCCCGCCGCTCCTCCACCAGATGCACCGGTCGATCCGAAAGGATGGCAACCACAATGCCCGGCATACCGGCACCCGCGCCGAGATCGAGCCAATCGCCCTCGACGGCACCTGATGCCAATGGGAGGAGCTGAGCCGAGTCGACAATATGCCGGGTCCAGAACACGTCAAAGGTCGACCGCGCGATGAGGTTCTGTTCCTCTGCACCCTCGAGGACCAGCGTGCGATAACGGTCCAACTTGTCGAGCGTTTCACGTGAAACATCGAGTGTTTCGCGCAGCCAGTCTTGGGCTTCGTCCTCAGTCACGCGGCAACACGCTTGGCCTGAACAAGGATCGCCGCCAGCGCCGTGGGCGTAATGCCCCGCACCCGTTCCGCGGCACCAAGCGTCGCTGGACGCGCGGCCTGCAACCGCTCGACCATCTCATTGGACAGGCCAGGGACATCGGTGAAGTCCACGGCGGACAGGGGAATCTTGTCATTGGCCCGCATCGCCCGGACTTCCGCGTCCTGACGCGCAATATAAGGCGCATAGCGTGCATCTTCGATCAGCTCGGCAAGAACCGGCGTCGAAACCGCAGCGAGCGCAGGGCAGAGCGCTATTAGGGCGTCAGGCTTGGCATCGACGAACCGCAACCAATCGAACAGCGATTGCGCGTCGGCACCGGCCTTCACCTCCAATCCAGCGGTGCGGAGGTCGTTCGTTGTATAGCGCGTGTCGAGAATCTCACGGCCCCGAGCCCGCTCGGTTTCACGTGAAACGAACCAGTTACGCCGCTGCTCACCGACACAACCGGTCGCCATTGCAATGGGTGTCAGTCGAGTCGCGGCGTTGTCCGCCCGCAGCCGCAATCGATACTCAGCCCGCGCCGTCAGCATCCGGTAAGGCTCGGTCACGCCCTGCAGAACAAGATCATCAATCAACACACCGATATAGGACGACGCCCGATCAAGAACGAGCGCGGGATGGCCCAGCGCCTTCGCCGCCGCGTTCAACCCGGCCATTAGGCCTTGGGCGGATGCCTCCTCATACCCCGTCGTGCCATTGATCTGGCCTGCACAGAACACTCCGGGAAGATCACGGATTTCCAACGTGTTGGCCAGAGCGCGCGGATCAATGTGATCATATTCAACGGCATAGCCGGGCTGTACGATGTCGACCGCTTCCAACCCAGGCATCGTTCGCAGGAAAGCGAGCTGCACATCCTCCGGCAAGGAGGTTGAAATGCCGTTGGGATAGATGAGCGCGTCGTCCAGCCCCTCCGGCTCAAGAAAGACCTGATGGCCGTCCCGATCACCAAAGCGGTGAATCTTGTCTTCAATCGACGGGCAATAGCGCGGCCCCTGCCCTTCTATATCGCCGGAGAACAACGGGGACCGGTCCAGCGCAGCGCGGATGATGTCGTGCGTCGCCGTGTTCGTGCGGGTGATGGCACACCAGAGCTGCGGCGCAGTGCGGCGATCGGTCAAGTCGGAGAAGGTCCATGTCTCCCCGTCCGACATCTGAATGTCGAGCCCGGCCCAATTGATCGTCCGACCATCAAGCCGCGCCGGTGTGCCAGTCTTCAAACGTCCCATCGGCAGGTTGAGCGCGCGCAGCTGTGTGCCCAGCGTGACTGCGGCAGCCTCGCCCACGCGGCCGCCCACATTCCGGTCTTCGCCGCAAAACATCTTGCCGTTGAGGAAGGTGCCTGTCGCAAGCACCAGCGTCGCGCAGGCCAGCACCTCACCGCTGCCAAGCGTAAGCCCGCAAAGACGGCCCTCTTCCAACACCAGTGCGGCAGCCTCACCCTCTACGATGGTGAGATTCTCTTGGTGCTCGAGCATCGCGTGAACGGCCGCCTTGAACAACTTACGGTCGGCCTGGATGCGCGGACCTTGAACCGCAGCGCCCTTGGACGCGTTCAGCATACGATAATGGATGGCGGCAGCATCGGCGGCGCGCGCCAATATCCCATCAAACGCGTCCACCTCACGCACGAGATGACCTTTGCCCAAGCCCCCGATTGCCGGGTTGCAGGACATCGCACCGATCATGTCGCGCCGGAAGCTGACGAGCGCGGTCCGTGCGCCCATGCGCGCCGCCGCACAGGCCGCTTCACAGCCGGCATGGCCTCCGCCCACCACGATCACATCAAAACTCTGCGTCATGCTCCTGCCGCTACGCGCAGCCGAAGAGTCGGTCAAATGTGTTTCACGTGGAACGAAAAACTTCAGACCTCCGAAAGTTGAGCCTTTAGCAGTCCACTCAGGTATTCCGTCAACGCCGATACTTCGAAATGACCATCCTCCCAATGCCGATCTGCATCTTGCAATGCCGCATAGTAAGGCGCCCTATTTTCGCGGATTCGTTCAGGAACAATCTTGTTACCGGGCAACAGGCCACCATATTCCAAGCAAATCACATAATAACACGCGGCGCGAGCCGTCCTGCCATTCCCCTCTATGAAAGGGTGAATCCAGTTCATTCTCCACAAGACATATGCTGCCAGCGTAAGAGGATGATTCTTTGGGTTTTTCCAGTTCTCATGAACTACTGAAATACAGGAATCCATAAGATGCGGCACTTCCTTGAAATGAGGAGGTACATGGCTGCCAACATATATCGGCTGCTCTCGATATCGCCCGCCAAACTGAGCGATGTTTGCTACCGCGGCTGAATTCAACGACCATAGCGTATACTTGTCGAAAAACTCGATGCCTTTCTGTAGCCCGATCTCAATGCAATTTGTCAAAAGATCGTATTGTCTCAATAAGTTCTGCTCTTGAATCTTATCGAAGATCTCTTTGCTGTCATTTTCTCTAATAGACATAAAAAAAGGGCCCCAAAAGGGCCCTCTCTGTTAGGCTCGTAGCCTTACACTTTGAGATGAAGCCCGCACAGAATCTTTGGTGATTCTATCAGCATTCATTGCATTTCCAAATGCAAAACTGACCCTTTGCTCTCGCAACATCTCCTCAGTCACAACGACGTTTCGGCTGGCCTCCAACAATGCAGTAAGTTCTGGATCAGCTTTGACTGTGTTGGAAAATTGCTTCCGTAGTGCCATGTCCCAAGTCCCTATTTTTCATTTTTTCTAGAATCGCATATGAGAGTCTTGTGTGCAAGTTAGCTTGTCGCATTTGCTGAATCATCTATCGCAAACTCTCTTACAAACTATTTCCCGATACAAAAGGCGCCAAAGAGCGCATCAAGCATCGATTCGACCCCAGAGCGCCCAGTCAACCGATCCAGCACCGTCCGGGCCACGCGGAGTTGCTCGGCGCGAATCAGGGCGTCATTCGAGGATGCCGCCTCTGAAACAAGGTCCACCACCTCCGCCACAATCGCGCGGTGACGGGCGTTGAGGGCCAACGCGCCCGGTTGGGGTAAAAGGGTCTTGGCACGGGCGATGATAGCCGTGCGCAACTCAGCTAGTCCCTCTCCCGTCCGAACCGACACCGGCAGGCCCTCGCCCTGCGGGAAAATATCAGCCTTGGACGCGACGAGAATCGCTCCAAGCGGCGCCGCCGACACGTCTCCCAACCACAGAACGATATCGGCGGCGTCCAGCGCCTCGGACGAGCGCGCCATGCCAATCGCCTCAACGGCATCGGCGGCATCCTCGTGCAGACCGGCCGTATCCACAAACAGAAGCGGTACGCCGTCCAGCGAGACAGGCGCTTCAATCCGGTCCCGTGTTGTGCCCGCAATATCGGTCACAATCGCCGCGTCACGATCAATTAAAAAATTGAAAAGACTTGATTTTCCAGCATTTGGCGGGCCGCCGAGCACGACCTTTACACCGTCACGCAAGCGCTCCGCCGGCGGGCTTGCGAGCAGTGCCGCCATCTCATCTGCCAACCCCTGCAAAGGCGCGGTGTCAGGCAAATCATCGGTCACATCGCCTTCGTCCGAGAAGTCGAGCAGCGCCTCCAACCGCGCTGATTCGCGCAGTATGGTCACCTCCCATGAAGCGACCAACCGGCCCATGCCCCCTTCGGCCAGAGCGAGTGCAGACCGCCGCTGCAATTCTGTCTCGGCGGCGAGCAGACCCGCCAGCCCCTCAGCCTCCGTCAGGTCGATCCGGCCATTTTCAAACGCACGACGGGTAAATTCTCCGGCTTCGGCCATCCGGCACCCCGGAATCCCGCCCAGCGACGCCAGAACCGCCGCTACAACCGCCCGCCCGCCATGAAGGTGAAGTTCCGCCAAATCCTCACCTGTCGCCGTCGCAGGCCCCGGGAACCAAAGCGCCAAGCCGTCATCCAATGTCGCCCCATCTACACCCCGGAAGCGCCTC
Source organism: uncultured Sphingomonadales bacterium (assembly GCA_903839675.1). Classification (GTDB taxonomy): domain Bacteria; phylum Pseudomonadota; class Alphaproteobacteria; order Sphingomonadales; family Sphingomonadaceae; genus Aquisediminimonas. The sequence goes on along the minus strand of CAIMDB010000032.1, from coordinate 109,707 downwards.
AGGCTGGCACGACGCGGTTCAAGTAAAGTTCCGGCCAGCGCCGTCAGCGCAGCACCCGCCTGCGGCCCGCTGATGCGGACGACAGCGATGCCGGAGGGCGGCAACCCACTGGACAGGGCAAAGATCGTCTCTGAACGCATAAAAAGGCGGAACTGGCGCGCCTAATCCTTCTTTTTCGGCGTTGATGTCGCGGAGGAAAGGCCCTTCACCAGATCGCGCACGAAATCCATGCCGGCAGCACCACCTGGCACCCAGCTGCGGACCATCGTATCCACCATGTCAGGCGTGAGCCCCGTGGTCATGACGTCCTTCATCTTGTCGACATAGACCTCATGCACCTCAGTCAGATCGGGCAGACCCACCAGACGCCGCACCTCTTCAGGGGTGCATTCAACCTCAATATTGAACTTCATGGGCCAACTCCCTTGAGCCATGCGCTATTAGCCGCCATCTGTGCGCCATGCACCGCGCATCCGCAACAGCCAGATTCGCAAGCCCCTTGGGCGCGCTGACATTAAGCGCGACGGACGATTGGCTCACGGGCCTCCACATCCCACCCTCGGTCGACACTGGCGCGACGCAGGGGGATGTCACCCATCCCATCCTTGCCGCCGCCATCGCCCAGCTGGACGCCTGGTTTGCGGGGCAATTGCATGATTTCGATTTGCCCTTGTCCCCGTTGGACAGCGCGGAAGGGGTGGCATTGCGGGCCGCCATCGCGTCGATTCCATACGGTAAAACAATGACTTATGGCGAACTTGCGGCACGTTGCGGCTCCGTCGCGCGGGCTGTGGGTGGGGCGTGCAAGGCCAATCCCTTCCCCATCATCATTCCCTGCCACCGCGTCACATCTGCTGCCGGACCTGAATATTATTCCGGTGGCGCAGGTGCCCGCACCAAGAGCTGGCTGCTCGATTTCGAATATGCCAACCTCCCCCAAAATCAGAGGACACGACTGCTATGACCATCACCAAATTGGGCGATATGAACCTCTATGTCGCCGCGCCGAGCGCCACGCCGACCGCCGCGATTATCGTGATTCCAGAGATATTTGGCCTGAACGCAGGCATCCGCCAGAAATGCGACAGCTGGGCAGCCAAGGGCTATCTGGCCGTGGCGCTCGACATCTTCTGGCGGTTCGCACCCGGCGTGGAACTCAACCCTGATGTTGAATCGGAACTCAACGAAGCCTTTGGCTATTTCCAGCAATATGATGCGGATAAGGGCGTGCTCGATATCGAAACCGTCATCAAAGCGATCCGCCACGGCCTTGCCGGGCACGCGCCTGTTGCCAAGGTTGGTTGTGTTGGCTTCTGCCTTGGCGGGCGCCTCGCTTATATGGCAGCCGCCCGCACCGATATTGACGCGTCTGTTGGCTATTATGGCGTGATGATTGACCAGATGCTGGGCGAGTCGCACGCTATTGCACACCCCCTGATGCTCCACATTCCAACCGCCGACCATTTTGTCGGCCCCGAAGCGCAGGCGGCGATCCACGCCGGGTTGGGCAATCACCCCAAAGTGACGCTGCATGATTATGTCGGGCTCGACCACGGTTTTGCCGCGGAAATGGGTAACCGACGGGATGAGGCAGGTGCCGTGCTGGCCGATGGCCGGACAGAGGCGTTCTTCAAAGCCAATTTGGGGTGAAAATTGCTGTCATTCCCGCGAAAGCGGGAATCCACTAGGCCATCTATGGATCCCCGCTTTCGCGGGGATGACGCTGTAGGTTACCCCGGGAACAGCGCCTGATATTGCGGTTTCACCAATGCCTTCAGTCCTTTGGGGATGACGATCTCCAGATCATAACCCCCCTCAGCATAGGGCCCGGCGGTGTAGGCGCCCAGGGACATCCCGATACGGCTGAACTTTCCGTAGACCGGCTTGTCCGGCCAAATCTCGGCCGATTCAAACAGTTTGGGACAATCGCCGAAGATGTCGTCGCGCGGCGTTGGTTCCCCGCGCTTCACCAGTCGCTCCTTATCCAGCGCACGGCAATAAAGCGGGGTGAGCAGCGCTTCGGCAGCTTTGGGGTTGGCGAACAGGCCAGAGAACGACGTCACCCGCGCGGCCTTCATGTCCCAGATCAGGCTGTCCGTATAGCCATAGCCATGCGCGCCGCCGGTATAGGCCCAGCGCTGGCCCGTGAGGATGAGAAGCCCGGGCAACGTCGTCTGCACTGTCCAGCTCGTTCCATTCTCATAGCTATCGAGCGGCGGGCCCGCTTCGGGGGGTTCATTGAAGAGCGGTGCATAGTCCTTGTACTGCGCCGCGCGGTCCTTCTTCAGAAAAGCGACCAACGCCGGCGTCTTTTCCAAGGTTTTGGGCCAGACGTAGCTGAACCCAGTCACTTTTGCGGGTGCGGCCGCCAAAGGTGTGGCCATAAGCGAGAGGGAGAGGAGAAGGAGGCGTATCGTCATAAGCGCAGGCTATCTCGCGCATCGCAAGGATACAATCGACAGATCAGCTCTCGCGCGACAATTTGAACTCCAAATTGCGCTTCACGCCCGGCCATTCATTGGCGATGATGGAATAACAGACGGTATCGCGCACCCGGCCATCAACAATGCTGTGATTGCGCAGAACGCCTTCCTTTTTCGCGCCCAACCGTTCAATGGCACGCTGAGAAGCATGGTTGAAATGGTCGGTGCGCAGCTGGACGCAGGAAGCCTCCATCACTTCAAAAGCGTGGGTGAGCAACAGCAGCTTCGCCGCACTGTTGACGGGCGACCGCTGGGCCGATTTGGCATAGAAGGTCGTGCCAATCTCCAGCCGCCGGGCGGCTTTGTTCATCCGCATATAGCGCGTGCAGCCGACAAGCTTGCCTGCCGCGTTGAGCACGACGAACGGCATGGCGCGGCCATAGCTTGCCTCCCGCTCTGCGGTGTCGAGATAGGCGTCGATCGTCGCTTCGGACGGAACGACCGTGTAGAACAGCTCCCACAATTTGCCGTCTGATGCGGCCGCGACAATCGCATCGCGGTCTGCCCGCTCCATGGGCCGAAGCGTTACATGCTGGCCGGAAAGTCGCGGCTGATCGGTCCAAGGATCGTTCATACCGCGACCTTATCCGTCACATGCCTGCGATGGCCAGAACATGGGGTTGGACCTCGTGGAAGCCCTCCCATATCATTTTGCCTGCCACATAGACGATGACGGCAAGGCCGAACCAGGCAATCCAACGATACCGCTCAATATACTGGGCGATGATGTTGGCGGCGATGCCCATCAGCGCGACCGCAAAGATCAGGCCGACAATGAGGATGCCCGGATGTTCCCGCGCCGCGCCTGCCACGGCGAGCACATTGTCGAGGCTCATGGAGACGTCGGCAATGGCGACAGACCAAGCGGCCGCCGCAAAGCTTTTCGCCGCAGGAATGCCCGAATCCTCATCGCCTGCAATTTCTGGCGACCCCGGTGACGCGCCTGCTTCGCCGTGATGGAGATCGCGGTACATGCGCCAGGCGACCCACAAGAGCAGCAGACCGCCCGCCAGCACGAGGCCAACAATGCCAAGCAGCCAGCTGACCGTCAGCGCAAAGAAGATGCGCAGGACAAGCGCTGCGACCACGCCGATGACGATGACCTTCTTACGCTGATCGGCGGGAAGGCCCGCGGCCAGCGCGCCAACGACGATGGCATTGTCACCGGCGAGGACAAGATCGATCAACAACACCTGCATGAACGCCGCGAACGCTGCGGGCTCTGTGATGTTGGAGAAGTCATTGACGATATGGCCCCAGATATCCCCAAAACCGCCCAGTGCGGGAGCGGTGGTTGAGACCACTTGAAAAAGGTCGAGCATCATCATCCTTTACTGATTCATGCTGTCGAAGAAGTCGTCATTGGTCTTGGAATCCTTCATCTTATCGAGGAGGAATTCCATCGCGTCGATCGTGCCCATCTGCATGAGAATACGACGCAGCACCCACATTTTGGAGAGCTTGTCCTTCTCGACAAGCAGCTCTTCCTTACGCGTGCCGGACTTGCCGACATCAAGCGCCGGGAAGATGCGCTTGTCCGCGACCTTGCGGTCGAGGACGATTTCCGAGTTGCCGGTGCCCTTAAACTCTTCAAAGATGACTTCATCCATGCGGCTGCCGGTATCAATGAGCGCAGTAGCGATGATCGACAGCGAGCCGCCTTCTTCAATGTTACGCGCCGCACCAAAGAAGCGCTTGGGGCGCTGCAGGGCGTTGGCATCCACACCGCCGGTCAGCACCTTGCCCGATGACGGGACGACGGTGTTGTAGGCGCGGCCCAGACGCGTGATCGAGTCGAGCAGGATGACAACATCCTTCTTATGCTCGACCAGACGCTTGGCCTTTTCGATGACCATTTCGGCGACCTGCACGTGGCGGCTGGCGGGTTCGTCAAAGGTCGAGGAGATGACTTCGCCCTTCACCGAGCGCTGCATATCCGTCACTTCTTCCGGACGTTCATCGACCAAGAGAACGAGCAGGAAGACTTCAGGATGATTGTCGGTGATTGCCTTCGCCATATTCTGGAGAAGCACGGTTTTACCCGTGCGCGGCGGGGCGACGATCAGCGCACGCTGGCCCTTACCTTGGGGGCTGATAATATCGATGACGCGGGCCGACTTGTCCTTGACCGTCGGGTCAAGCGAGTCGAGCTTCAGGCGCTCATCGGGATAAAGCGGCGTGAGATTGTCAAAATTGACGCGGTGGCGGACAACATCAGGATCATCAAAGTTGATCGACTTGATTGTCGTCAGTGCGAAATAGCGTTCACCGTCTTTTGGTCCGCGAATTTCGCCTTCCACCGTGTCACCGGTCCGCAGGCCAAAGCGGCGCACCATGTTGGGGGAGACGTAAATATCGTCCGGGCCGGCAAGATAGTTGGATTCCGGCGCGCGCAAAAATCCAAAGCCATCCGACAGGACTTCAATGGTGCCTTCGCCGATGATCTCTTCGCCATTTTCGGCTTCAACCTTGAGGATGGCGAACATCAGATCCTGCTTGCGCAGGGTCGACGCGCCTTCAACGCCCGATTCCTCCGCCATTTCGACGAGTTCTGCGGGTTTCATTTTCTTAAGTGATTTTAAGTGCATCATGGACTCAGATCCGGTTGGAACGGGGGGAGGAACCGCGGCAGCAACAGATGTTGTGATTGCGCTGCTTTAAACATGGCACGAACGGCCGAGCGGTGTGCATCGGTTAAGCTTGCCAAAGGCGCAAGTCAAGGCGGCGGATATGTGTTTGGAAAGGAGCTTAGAAGGGCTTCACAATGGCCAGCACGACAATCACCGCCGCTGCTAGGCCCGGCACTTCATTCACCAGCCGCAACATCTTTCCAGACAGCGTCCGCTGGCCCGCTTTGAGCTTTTTAGCATAGCTGACCATCCAGCCATGATAGCCTGAGAGGATAAGGACAACCGCCAGTTTCAGGTGAAACCAGCCCTGTCCGAACGCGCCATAGTTTAAAGCAAGTGCCAATCCAAAGACCCATACAACAATGATTGATGGATTCAGAATAATTTTAATGAGCCTCGCTTCTCGATCGATCCAACGGCTCTCTTCTGCGCTGCCTGGATCACATTCCTGATGATACACGAAGAAGCGCGGTATCATGAAAAGGCCCGCCATCCAGAAGATCACAAAGATAACATGTCCGGCTTTCACCCACTGGTAGGCGTCACCAAGGATGTTACTCATACGACAATTAACCTCTTACATGCGCCACAAGCTGCTCAACATGCGCGATGGGCGTATCGGGCAAGATGCCATGGCCAAGATTGAAGACATGGGGCCGACCGGCCAAGGCGTCAATGATGTGGTTGATGGCGTCGGTCAGCTCAGCACCGCCGGCAATCAGCGCAAGCGGGTCAAGATTGCCCTGCACCGGCAACCCTTCAGGTAGGTTGGCGTGAGCCCAAATGGGGTCAACGGTTTCATCAAGACCAATGGCATCCGCGCCGACTTCGCGGGCGTAAGCCGGAAGCTTGCCGCCTGCGCCCTTCGGAAAGCCGATCACAACAGCATTGGGGCGAAGTGCCTTGAGTTTCGTGATGATCCGCACCGTTGGCGCAATCACCCAGCGTTCAAATTGCGCCGGTGAGAGGCTCCCTGACCAGCTGTCAAACAGTTGCACCGCTTCCACGCCCGCATCGATCTGATCGATTAGATAGGTTACTGTTGCATCTGCAATCGCGTTGATAATTTCTTCAAAGGCGGCGGGATCGCGATAGGCGAAGCGCCGTGTCTCCGCCTGTTCCTTGCTCCCCTGTCCGGCGACCATGTAGGTTGCGACTGTCCAGGGGCTCCCTGCAAAGCCCAGGAAGGTTGTTTGGGGGGGGAGAGTAGCAGCAACCAACCGAACCGTCTCGATGACCGGTGAGAGCCTCTGAGGGGCTGCTGTGAGGCTCTTGAGCGTGGCATCGACCAGCTTGGGGGCGAGCCGGGGGCCTTCGCCTGTCTCAAACCACAAATCCTGGCCCAACGCGTGCGGGATGACGAGAATGTCGGAAAACAGGATGGCGCCGTCAAAACCGAAACGCCGGATCGGCTGAAGCGTGACGTCTGCTGCTGCCGCGCTGTCATTCACAAGTTCAAGAAATCCGCCTTTTTCGGCGCGTAAGGCACGATATTCGGGCAGATAGCGCCCCGCCTGGCGCATCAGCCACAAAGGTGGGCGCTCTAGTTTGGCGCCCTTGAGCGTCGCGAGGAGAGGTTTCATCACAGGATCCATGCTTGCTCCCCTATTCAATAAAAAGAGAATCTTAAAGGTGGTTGATAGTAGTTGGGGGGCGCGTCACGTGGATTAAGTGCTCCAAGAGATTCCGCACACAGCTTGACTCGGCAGGTGCAACGCGGGGCTACAGAGTCGGTCTGGCACATCCCCATTATCCACAGGATGGGAAAAAGAGATCGCCCTGTTGGCAGGTCTGTGGGTGAAATCCGGACCCTGTCGTGGAATTGTCACGCTTGCAGTTGCCAACTGCTTTCCGCTAGCCCCACACACAGGCTTTTCCACAGGGCCAGTCATGGGGATCCAAACCGAACGTGTCACGACTGCATCTCCATCTTGTTTCGGACTCAACCGGCGAAACGCTTGAAACCGTTGCGAAAGCAGCTCTCGCCCAGTTCGATGATGTTGAAGCCATTCGCCATTATTGGCCGATGGTGCGTACCCCCGGCCATGTCGAGCGGATCATGTCAGAGATAGCGCAACATCCGGGGCTTGTCCTCTTTACGATGGTGAATGCAGATCTGCGGGCCGCGCTTGAAAAACGCTGTGCCGCCTTGGGTCTGCCGCATGTCGGCGCGATTGATCCGGTGCTCGAAGCTTTGTCGAATGTGTTGGGCAAGCCACTCAAAGCCCGTCCGGGCTTACAGCATCTCCTTGATGATGCGTATTTTGCGCGTGTCGAAGCCATCCAGTTTACCATCGCGCATGATGACGGCCTCAATTGGGAAAATTGGGAACAGGCGGATATCATCTTGGCCGGCGTTTCACGCAGTTCCAAGACGCCGACATCCATTTATCTCGCCAATCGCGGCTATAAGACGGCGAACATCCCGATTGTGGTGGAGAGCCCGCCGCCAGATTTGTTGTACAAACTACAAAACCCTCTTGTTGTTGGACTTGTCACCAACCCGGAACGGCTGGTGCAGATCCGCCGCAACCGTCTTTTGGCGCTCAACCAGACGCCGGATACTGACTATGTGGATCAGGAGGCTGTGACGCGCGAAACCGCTTATGCGCGGCGCATGTTTGCTGACAATGGCTGGCCGGTGATCGATATGACCCGCCGCTCAATCGAAGAAGCGGCCGCTGCCATCATCAACATCTATGGCGAACAAAAGGGTCCGAAAAAGTGAGGCTGGTTTTAGCCTCCCAAAGTGCCGGGCGACGCGCGATCCTTGCAAATGCGGGCATTGTGCATGACGCCATGACGTCACCTTGTGATGAGGAAGCTGAGAAGGCGGTTTTACGTGCGCAGGGCGTTGATCCGCGGGGTCTCGCTTTGGGGCTTGCGGAGGCCAAGGCCATGGCAACCTCGGCGCTCTGCCCCGGCGCCATTGTCCTTGGGTGTGACCAGACATTGGCGCTTGACGATGGCACGATGTTCGACAAGGCCCGCACACTGGCCGAACAGGCAGACCATCTCCGCTCCCTCTCAGGAAAGACGCACAGTCTTTATGCAGCCATCGTCGCGGTGCGGGATGGCGAGAGGTTGTGGCGCCATGTGGGCGAAGCGCGGATGACGATGCGCCCACTATCTGATGTGTTCATCGATGATTATCTGGCGCATGAAGGTGAAGATCTTTTGTCGGGCGTCGGCGGTTACCGTGTTGAAGGGCGTGGCATTCAACTGTTTGAGCGGATAGAGGGCAGCCAGTTCAACATCATCGGCTTGCCGCTCCTTCCGCTGCTGGCCTTTTTGCGCGAGGCCGGAGTGATTTCTGCATGAGCGGTATCTACGCTGAAGTGATTGGAGACCCAATCTCCCACTCCAAATCTCCCAAGATGCATCGTTTCTGGCTTGAGAAAGCCGGCATCGACGCGGACTATCGCGCGTGTCATGTCTTGCCCGAAAATCTGGCGACCTATGTTGAACAACGCCGCGCCGACCCCAATTGGCGCGGCTGCAATGTCACCATCCCCCACAAAATTGCCGTCATGGATCTGGTCGAGGACCCCGGCAATGTCCGCGCGTCGATTGGCGCGATGAACACGCTGTCGCGCAATGAAACAGGCGCGGTCTTTGGCACCAATACGGATGCCGGTGGCTTCTTCACGCCGATTGCCGATGTGCCGCTGGAAGGCGCACCAGTGGTTGTTGCGGGCACAGGTGGGGCTGCGCACGCCGTGTTATTTGCCTTGTCCCGTGTCGGTGTGGGCCCAGTCACATTGCTCGCCCGCAACCCCTTAAAAGGCGCAGCGCTGCTCGCGCGTTTCGGCCTGAAAGGGGACGTCCGCGGGATGGAGGCTGCTCTTCCGCCCGCGGCTTTGCTCGTCAACACGACATCGCTCGGCATGGTGGGCAATGATCCGTTTGTGCCTGACCTCTCGGCGTTGCCGGAAGATGCCGTGGTGTATGACATCGTCTATACCCCGCTCCTCACCCCACTCTTGGCGGCAGCGCAGGATCGCGATTTGGCGATAGTCGATGGCCTCGACATGCTCATCGGCCAGGGTGCCATCGCGTTTGAAATCTTCTTCGGACAGGCCCCGGCGCGGGATCTGGATGAGGCGTTGCGGGAGCTTTTGCTCGCATGATCAAGATTGGCCTCACCGGTTCTATCGGCATGGGGAAGTCTGCCGTGTCCAAGATGTTTCGCCGTCTCGGTGTGCCGGTGTTTGATGCGGATGCGGAGGTGCACAAGCTCCAGGGGCCCGGTGGTGCGCTTGTGGCGCGGATCGAGGCCCGCTTCCCCGGGACGACCGGACCAAAAGGCGTCGACCGGCAAAAGCTTGGGGCCGCTGTACTCGGCAAGCCGGAGGAATTGCGCGCGTTGGAGCGCATTGTTCACCCCGCCGTCTACCATGTCCGCCAGCACTTCTTATTGCAGAACCGGTCTCGCCCAATGGTGGTGCTGGATATCCCACTTCTGTTTGAAAAAGGCGGCGCAAAACAAGTCGATGTGACGGTCGTTGTTTCGGCACCCGCCTTTTTGCAAACGCGCCGGGTGCTGCGTCGGCCGGGTATGACGGCGGCGAAGCTCAAGCATATCCGCCACCTTCAGGTGCCCGATCATATTAAACGGCAACGCGCCGATTTCGTGATCGACACGGGCCAATCCATATCGGAGACAAGAGGCGAAGTTCGCCGTCTGATCACTTGCCTTCGCCATCGGAAGCGCCGATAGTCTGGGCGATGCGTGAGGTTGTTTTTGATACCGAGACGACCGGGCTGAGCGCCGCAAATGGCGACAGGCTGGTCGAAATTGGATGTGTAGAGCTGGTCAACCGGGTTGAGACGGGGCGTGTCTTTCACGTCTATATCAACCCAGAGCGGCCGATGAACCCGGAAGCACAGGCAATCCATGGGTTGTCCGACGCCTTCCTTGCCGACAAGCAGCTGTTTTCCGACATTGTTGAGGATCTGCTCGACTTTTTCGATAACAGTCCGCTCGTCGCGCATAACGCCAATTTCGACTTTGCGTTTCTGAATGAGGAACTGTCCCGCCTGAACCGGCCCGACATCCCCCAGGCGCGGATGGTCGACACATTGGCGCTGTCCAAAGTGAAGTTTCCCGGCGCCAAACATAGTCTGGACGCTCTGTGCACCCGCTATGGCATTGATCGGTCTCACCGGATCAAACACGGCGCGTTGCTCGACGCCCAGTTGCTGTCTTTGGTGTATGTGGAACTGACCGGCGGCCGCCAGATCGGTCTTGGTTTGGCTGATGCGCCGGCGACGCTTCCCGATGAACCCGAGCGCCCGGCGTCAGCGCGCGTGGCCAGATCGCCACGTCCGCATGAGGCGTCGCCCGAAGAACTTGAACGCCACGCAGCTTTCGTTGCCAAACTTAGCAACCCATTATGGGATTTGGACAAGGATAAGGAGGGTCTTGCTGCGGCATGAGTTGAAGAGGACGCAATCGCACCCACTTTAAATGTGAAGGAGAACGCATATGGAAATCCGCATCTCAGGACACAGAGTTGATACAGGCGATGCTCTCCAGACACATGTGAGCGACAGGCTCCAAGCGATTGCCGATAAGTATTTTCAGCGCACACACTCCGCCCATGCCACATTCTCCAAAGGGCCACACGATCACGGATTTGCATGTGACATTGTGATGCACGTTGTGCGCGGTGTCGTGCTCAAGGCGTCGCATACCGGGCAGGAAGCCCGCCCCGCCTTTGAAGGGGCCGCCGACAAAATCGAAAAACAGCTGCGTCGCTACAAGCGCCGCCTTCGGGATGATCATAGCGGCCCAAATGGCATTATCCTGCCGGAAGACAATGCGGGTTACACCGTTTTCGAGCCTATGGCCGATGACGACGTCGCAGCCGGGGACAATCCGGTGGTGATCGCCGAAACGCGTGTTGATGTGCCGGAAGCCAGCGTCTCTGACGCCGTCATGATGCTCGATTTACGGCACACCAATGCCATGCTGTTCCGCAATGCCGGCACCGGCACCTACAACATGGTGTATCGCCGCAATGACGGGACGATCGGGTGGGTGGAACCGCACGTTTGAGCGGGCATAAGGAGACGGAGCTTGCGGGAACGCCTGTTTCTGTTAAAGGCGCCTCCCAAATTTCCATTCTGGACATAATATGACAGAGATCAGCTCTCTTCTCGTCCCCGGCGCTGTCGCCGCGGGAGCGAACATCACAACGTCCAAGGCGCTGTTCCAGCAGCTTGGGCAGGTGGCGGAACGCGAATATGGTCTGTCGGCAACGGAGGTTGTTGACCGGTTGACCGAGCGTGAGCGTCTTGGCTCGACCGGTTTTGGCGGTGGCGTTGCGATTCCGCATGGCAAGATTGACGGACTCACCCAAGTCGTTGGCCTGTTCATCCAGCTCGCGCAGCCGGTGGACGTGAAAGCGATTGACGATCTCCCCGTTGATCTCGTTTTTTGCCTTTTGTCTCCGCCCGATGCCGGGTCAGAGCATTTGAAGGCCTTGGCGCAAGTGAGTCGCTGGCTGCGGGACCGAACCTTTGTCGCCAAACTGCGCGGCGCCGGGTCAGCGGATGCCATTTATGCCCTCTTCGCCGCGTCCCAAGCACGCGACGCGGCCTAATTCTAAGGGGCACGGGACATGACGCCCCGCCTCGCCACCGGCATTTATGTGAATGCACTTATCCGGCGGGTGAACCAGTCGGGCGGCATGGCGATGGTGCTGGCCAAAGGCGATGAAACGGCCGGCGCGCTGATCCTCATCACGCGGGAAAAAGGCCGCTATTCCGGTATTTTAGAGCGCGCGCTGACCCCGGATGGCAGCTACAAATGGACCCCTGTTTTCTCGCAAACCATTGAAGAAGAAGCAGAAATCTCTCAGTTTTGCGCGCGTCGGCAGGCGTCGGACCCCGATATCTGGATTGTTGAACTGGATATCCCAGAGGCAGCACGGTTCGCCGCTGAAATGGATGGCGCGCGTTGACATCGATGCGCTGCACAACGAAGGCCCCCCAACGTTAAAGCGCGTCGCCGTGCCGCCACCCGCGTAATTGGGCTTTGGGCGCGAACGCAGTCAGGGGAATGAAACAGCCGCACCGGTTTTTGTGCGGCCCGGTTTCAGACTTCTGCCCATGATGATGATAAATGCGATATTCAATGCTGACCGCTGCTGTTGCAGCGCTGTCGATCTCTTCTTTTGGCGCTCTCGTCGCCTTTGGTCCGGCACAAGCTGTGTGGGCCAACGAAACGCCCGGACCGGTCCAGTCCGATCTGCTCCCCAAGTCAGTGGTTGAGCAGGCGCAGACCGAAGATCAGGCGATCACTGATTTCCAGATTCCCGAAACGGTTGAAACCGAATCCCCTGAATCCGCATCGCTTGCTGATCTGGTCGCCGACCTCTCTTCGGCGGACCTTCCTGATCGCGAGGCAGAGTGCCTGGCCGGAGCCGTCTATTTTGAGGCCAAGGGCGAATCGCTTGATGGCCAATTGGCGGTCGCTCAGACCATCCTCAACCGCACTCGCTCCGGCCGGTTCCCGGAAACGGTCTGCGGTGTCGTAATGCAGCCGAGCCAGTTCTCCTTCGTCCGTGGCGGGTCATTCCCGCCGATCAAGCGGACGAGCCGCAACTGGAAAAACGCAGTGGCCATCGCGCACATCGCGCGCAACGATCTATGGGCGTCCAGCGTGGACGACGCGCTGTATTTCCACGCCCGTCGGGTTAATCCGGGTTGGAACCTCCGCAAGATTGCGGCCTTGGGCAATCACGTCTTCTACCGTTGATCGGGCAAGCGTTGATCGGGCAGGGCGACATCCGCCCTTCCCATCTCTTTCCCTGATGTTCTAGGGGATCGGCATGGATAGCCCTGCCGATCGCCTTGTTGCTGCTGATGTTGTGCGCGGCGTTTCCCGCCTGTTGTACCGGCAGGATTATATCGCCGTTGCTGAAGTGCCGTTGGGAAATGGCCGCCGCGCGGACATCATGGCGCTTGGCCCCAAAGGCGAAGTCATCATCGTGGAGATCAAGGTGTCCCGTGCGGACCTGCTGGGCGACGGGAAATGGCCCTTTTATCTCGACTATTGCGACCGCTATTTCTGGGCGGTGCCGCAAGGCTTCGATCTTGCGCTGTTTGACCGGGAGGAGCTGGCACCCGCGACCAGCGGGCTGATTATTGCGGACCGCTACGATGCGGCCATCCTGCGGGAGCCTGTTCCAACGCCGCTCGCGTCGTCGCGCAGGCGGGCAGAAACGCTGCGTGTCGCCCGCATGGCCGCACGGCGGCTGCTTTTCCAATCAGCGGTTCTGGACGTGGAATTGCCAGACACATTCTAGGTCGGATTCCGCGTCTTAAGCGGCAGAATACCAATAGACCCCGTCCGTCATCTCGCGCCGTGCGCGGCCGTCTTCCATCAGGCGGTGGAGATGGGCAATCGCTTCGCCGGTGGCGAGTTCGCGGTGGTCCTCACCGATTTTCCGGTTGAAGAGCAGGGGGAAGCAATCAATCGTGCGCAAAGGCGCCTGCCCTATTGCTGCGTGGACCTGATCGAGACGACGGAGATGTTCATCGCGCAAGGCAATGAGTCGAGTGTGCAACCCCTTGAACGGCTCGCCATGTGCCGGGCAGACCAGAAGATCATCCGGCAGCACGGCCAATAATTTGTCGATAGAGGCCAGCCATTCGCCCAGTGGGTCAGCATCGGGTTCCGAGATATTGACCGACACGTTGGAGCTGATCCGCGGCAACACCTGATCGCCGGAGACGAGCACACCTTCAGCCTCGTTCCAAAGGCAGGCATGTTCCGGGCTATGGCCGGACCCAACGACGACGCGCCACTGGTGCGCGCCAAAGTCCAGCACGTCGCCATCTTTAATCCGGTGATAGCTGATCGGCATCGGATAGAGCATGCGGCCAAAGCGGCCCCAGCCCTTGGCGGCCTGTTGCGCCAGAACATCGTCACCCCATCCGGCGCTGCGCTGCAAGGCGAGCGCTTCCGGCGGAACATCCTCCCGAACGTCGGACGATAACATGCGCGCTGTCAGCCATTCGCCGCGCGTCATCCAGACGTCGCAGTCGAACCGTTTGCACAGCCATCCGGCAAGGCCGATATGGTCCGGGTGGAGATGCGTGCCGACCACGCGGGTGACGCGACGGTCCTTAAGGTCGCCATCGAACAGCGCCTTCCAGGCATCGCTGCACTCTGTCAGCAACATGCCCGAATCGACAACGGCGATGCCGTCCCCATCGTCCAACAGCCAGCTGTTGATATGGCCCAGCGACCCCGGCATCGGAATGCGGGTCCAGCTGATGCCATTGGCGATAGGATGCGTCTTGCCCGGCCCCGGCGCAAAACTGCCCCAAGGGTAGGTCAACCCGGCGCTGCTGGTCGCCGTGAAACTATCATCGGCGGTCAGCGAGGCATCGGGGCTGTCAAACTTAGGCGTCTGATTGTCCGCCAAGTTCGGCCTCCGCATCAGCGGCAGCCTTTTCAGCGGCGCGGTTGGCCGCATTCCGCTCGGCAATAAGCTCTTCAATCAGGGCGGCACGATCGCCTTCGAGGCGCGTGTCTTCCACAGCCTTGATACCCTTCATCTTGGCGGCCTTGGCGACGGTCGCATCAAGCTCCCGCTGCGAACACAGGCCGAGGGCCACAGGATCCTTGGGCGTGATATCGGCGATGTTCCAGTGCGTCCGCTCCCGGATGGCGGCGATCGTGGAGCGCGTGGTGCCAATCAACTTGCCAATCTGCCCATCAGACAGCTCAGCGTGGTTGCGGATCAGCCAGGCGATGCCATCGGGCTTGTCCTGACGCTTGGAAACCGGCGTGTAGCGCGGGCCCTTGGTGCGCGTGGGCGCTTCGGGCGCCTTTACCATCACCAGTTCGTGATTGGGGTCTGCCTGACCCTTTTCGATTTCCGCCATTGTGACTTCGCCGGCGCGAACAGGGTCACGCCCCATCAGCTTGGTGCCGGATGTTTCATCGGCAATGGCCTGAATCTCAAGAATGTGCAGACCACAGAAGTGGGCAATCTGCTCAAAGGTCAGCGCCGTGTTATCGACGAGCCAAGCGGCAGTCGCATGGGGCATGAGTGGCTGGGCCAAGGGGTTTCTCCCGAAAAAAGAGGGCCGCCCCTCTCGGAGCGGCCGGTAACTTGCCGCCGATCTAATCCTGCTTTGGCTCAAGAGCAAGGGTTTCCGTGCGATTAGCCGCCACCTGCCACCAAGTCCGCTGGATAATTCAACCACTTTGAAACTGTCGGCTTTGCGATTAGGTTGCCAAAGGCGAGTAACGGGAAAGGTGCGTATATGTCGGATGAGGGTCTTTTCATCGGAGTTGGCGGGGGTCAGCGTCAGGTTATCAACTTCAAGCGGGCCAACCGCCACGGCCTGATTGCCGGGGCAACGGGCACCGGGAAGACAGTGACGCTTCAGGGCATGGCAGAGGGCTTTTCCAAGGCCGGCGTGCCCGTTTTCGTCTCCGACGTTAAGGGGGATCTCTCCGGCATGGCGATGGCGGGGTCTCCTACGACCAAGACGCATGAGATTTTCACCGCCCGCTCCGCCGAAATTGGCGATACCGCATGGGCCTATGCCGATAATCCCGTTCAGTTTTGGGATTTGTTCGGGGAACAGGGCCACCCCATCCGCACCACAGTCTCCGAAATGGGGCCGCTGCTCCTGTCGCGACTGATGGATTTGAATGAGGTGCAGGAAGGTGTGCTCACCATCGCCTTCCACGCCGCCGACAAGGAAGGCCTGTTGTTGCTCGATCTGGATGATCTCCAGACGATGCTTGTCGACATTGCTGACCGCGCGGATGAGCTTTCGGTCACCTATGGCAATGTCTCCAAAGCCAGCGTTGGAACGATCCAGCGCTCCTTGCTCCAATTGCGCAGCCAGGGCGGCGACCGATTCTTTGGGGAGCCTGCGCTCGAACTCGATGATTTCTTTCTGACCGATGATAAGGGCCGCGGGATCATCAACATTCTGGCCGCCGATAAGCTGATGGCCAGCCCGAAGCTCTATTCGACTTTCCTGCTGTGGCTCTTGTCCGAGCTGTTCGAGACGCTCCCTGAAGTGGGGGACCCGGATAAGCCCAAGCTCGTCTTCTTCTTTGATGAAGCGCATCTGCTGTTCAACGATGCGCCCAAGGCACTGGAGGAAAAGATTGAACAGGTTGTCCGCCTGATCCGGTCCAAGGGCATCGGCGTCTATTTCATCACCCAAAACCCCATCGACATTCCCGAAGCGGTGGCCGCTCAATTGTCCAACCGCGTGCAGCATGCGCTGCGCGCCTTTACGCCCAAGGATGAAAAGGCGATCAAATCGGCGGCGGAAACTTTCCGCGCCAACCCCAATGTTGATGTCGCCAAGGCGATCATCGAACTGCGTGTCGGGGAAGCGTTGGTCTCTGTGTTGCAGGCCGATGGGTCCCCCACGCCTGTGGAACGTACGTTGATCAAGGCGCCTTGTTCGCGGGTTGGCCCGGTCACGCCGCAGGAACGCGCGATCATGATTCAAACCGATGCTGTGGGCGCAAAATATGATGCGCTCATCGACCGCGAATCGGCTGAGGAAATCATCATCGCCAAGCGGACACAGGCCAATGCGGCTGCGGCCCAAGCCGCCGCAGCCTCTGAAGCCGATAAGCAGGCCGCCATTGCCGCCAAAGAACAGGCCAAGGCCGATGCCATTGCCGCACGTGAAGCGGCCCGCGTCGCCAAAGAGCAGGCGAAAGCCGATGCCATCGCTGCGCGTGAAGCAGCCAAGCCCAGCTTTGCTGAAAAGATGGTCGAATCGGCGGCGCGGTCTGCGGCAAATTCGGTGGGCCGCAAGATCGCTGGCAACCTTGGTGGCCAATTGCTGCGCGGGATTTTGGGCGGCCTATTCAAATAGCCGGCTCAATGAGGCTGGCATAAGCGGCAGGGCAGTGCAGATCCGCCTTGATCTGCACTGCGTTCCCCTTCACCACAGGCTGCATAACAAGAAGCCTTTAGGAGAAGACCGGTGGCTGCACCCCAATTGCCCGCAGATGTGGCCAAGGCATTGACCGACCCCAAAGCCTATGGGGAGTGGAACGGGCTGCACGAAAAGTTCGCCTGGGCGCGCGCCAATGCGCCGCTCGCGGTCGCCGAAGTGCCGGACTATGATCCTTTCTGGGCCGTCACCCGCCATGCCGACATCATGGAGGTCAGCCGCAACAACAAGATCTTTGCCTCAGGCGCGCGCCAGACAACGCTAACGATGAAGGCCATTGATGCGCTCGTCCGCACGCAGATCCCCGATGGGCATCTCATCAAGTCGCTGGTGCAGATGGATGCGCCCGACCATATGAAATACCGGCTGCTGACGCAGACCTGGTTCATGCCGAAAAACCTGCGCATCCTTGAAGACCGCATCCGCGAGATCGCCCGCGAAACAGTCGACCATATGCTGTCGCTGGGCGATGAATGTGATTTCGCGCGCGATGTGGCGCTTCAATATCCCCTCCGCGTCGTCATGAACATCTTGGGCGTCCCGCGTGAGGATGAGCCGCGGATGTTGCTGCTCACCCAACAGCTCTTCGGTTCGACCGACCCCGAACTCAACCGCGACCGGGCTGAAATCACGGACCCCGTCGCCGGTTTGCAGATGTTGAACTTTGTCGTCGCCGACTTTGAGAATTACTTCAAGGAATTGACCGCCAGCAGGCGCAAGAACCCGCAGGAAGATGTGGCGACCGTGCTTGCCAATTCGACCGTCAATGGCGCGCCGATCCCGGACCGGGAATTGAACGGTTATTACATCATCGTCGCGACCGCCGGGCATGACACGACCTCAGCCTCCACCGCAGGCGCGATGATGGAATTGGCGCGCAACCCGGCATTGTTTGAACGCTTCCGCGCGGCGGATGTGGACAAGGCCGGCCTCATCGAAGAGGCGGTTCGCTGGACGACACCAGTGCAGCACTTCATGCGCTCCGCTGTGGAAGACACCGAGCTGAATGGCCAGAAGATCAAGGCTGGTGACTGGATGATGCTCTGCTACGCCTCGGGCAATCGGGATGAGGCGGTCTTTGCTGATCCGTTCACCTTCAATCCGGACCGCGCGCCCAACACGCAGATCGGCTTTGGCTTTGGTGGGCATGTCTGCCTTGGCCAGCATCTGGCCCGCATGGAAATGCGCATCTTGATGGAAGAGCTTTTGCCGCGTCTGGCCTCTGTCGAACTGACAGGAGATCCGGCGCGCGTGGAATCGGTCTTTGTGGGCGGGCTGAAGCGTCTGCCGATCCGCTTCAAGGCGGCCTGATCAGGCCGCGACGGCCAGTTTCCGGTAGGGGGCCGGGGGCTGGACCGGTCGCAGACGGTAATGGTCTTTGGCGGGCCGTGGTTCGCCCAGCAGCAGCCCTTGCCCGAGCTCGCATCCGGCGAGCTTGGCGATGACGAGCTGGTCGACCTCTTCAATCCCTTCGGCCAGCACTTCGATGCTCAGCTTGCGTGCCATGCCGGCAACGGCTTCCACGATGACCCGGCTTTCCGGGCGCCAAGCGATGTCGCAGATGAACTTCCGGTCGATCTTGATCTTGTCGAACGGGAAGGCGAGCAGATAGGCAAAAGAGGCATGCCCCATGCCAAAGTCATCCAGCGCAATGCGGATGCCCATGGCGCGCAAGGTCTGCAGCACGTCCCGCGCCACACCTTCGTCGTCCAGAAGCGCGGTTTCGGTCACTTCGATTTCCAGCCGTGCCGCGCTCAGGCCGCTCTCGGTCAGTGCGGCGCACACCATGTCCACAAATCCGGGTGCTGAAATCTGCACGGCAGAGACGTTCACCGAAACGATCAGTCGCTTGTCCCAGCAGGCGGCCTCCAAACAGGCGGCGTGCATCACCCAGGCACCCACAGGTACAATCAGCCCCGAGGCTTCGGCGGCCTCGACAAAGCGCGTTGGCAGGATGAGCCCGAACTTCGGATGGTCCCAGCGGAGCAAAGCCTCATAGCCAATGGTTTTGCCGGACGAGAGGCGGATGAGCGGCTGGTAGACGAGCCGCAATTCCCTCTGCGCGAGCGCATCTGATAGATCCTGCTGCAACATGGCCTCAGGGATCATCGGCGTATTCAGACGGGTTTCACTCTCGGTGTTCAACATGGTCTTCCCCTGTTGAAAACCAAGGTGCGGCGGCAGGACGGCCACCTCAACACCGTCAAACTACGGGGTCCCCCGGTCGCATGCCGGATTGGAGATATTAGGGATTTTTGCTAACCGCGCCCGCGATAGCCGGGGACGCCCTGTTCGGGTATCCAAACGTCCTGTGGCGGCGGGCCCGACTGCCAGAAAACATCGATGGGGATGCCGCCGCGCGGAAACCAATATCCGCCGATGCGCAGCCAGATTGGACGCATCTCTTTGAAAAGACGCTGTCCGATGCCCACCGTGCAGTCCTCATGGAAGCCGGCATGGTTGCGAAATGCGCCCAGAAACAGCTTTAAGGACTTCGATTCGACAATCGAGTCGCCGGGCACATAATCGATCACAATATGCGCGAAATCGGGCTGACCGGTGACCGGGCAGAGCGAGGTGAACTCCGGCGACACAAAGCGCACCAGATAAGGCGATCCGGGACGCGGATTGGCGGGATAATCGAGAACGGCCTCTTCCGGCGTGGCGGGAAGTGCGCTGACCTGACCGAGATGCTTCATGGACATGAGAGGTCTTTAGGCGAGGCGACGACGCTTTGTCACCTGTCTCGACGGACAGCGCGTGCAGGTTTAGTCTGGCCTCTGAACACATAGGGAGACTCAGGATATGGAACAGCTCGTCAGCACCGAATGGCTCGCGAATGAATTGGGCGCATCGGACCTGCGCGTGGTTGACGCCAGCATGTTCCTGCCCAGTGACAACCGGACTGCGGCTTCGGAGTTTGAGGCAGAGCATATCCCCGGCGCGGTCTTCATGGACCTGTCCGAAATTGTCGACAGCGCCAACCCGCTGCCCATGATGCTGCCGGGTGCCGAGAAATTTGCGAGCCGCATGCAGTCCTTGGGATTGGGCGATGGCAGCCGGATCGTGATCTATGACAATAGCCCCTGGAAAAGCGCCCCGCGCGCCTGGTGGATGCTCTCTCAGGTGTTCGGCGCACATGGTGTTGCGGTGCTCGATGGCGGTCTGGCCAAATGGAAAGCGGAAGGCCGCGCGTTGGAAAGCGGCAAGCCCACAATCCGCCACCGCCACTTCACCGCTTGGAAGAATGACAAGGTCGTGCGCGACAAGGCACAGATGCGCGTCAATATTGACAGCAAGGTAGAGCAGGTTGTCGATGCGCGGGGTGCTGCGCGCTTTACTGGCGAAGAAGCGGACCCCCGTCCCAATGTGGGCGCGGGGCACATCCCCGGCAGCCGCAACCTGCCCTATAGCAGCGTCTACAACGCCGATGGCACCTGGAAGCAGGGCGACGAGTTGAAGGCGGTGTTTGAGGGCGCGGGCATTGATCTTGCCAAGCCATTGGTCGCGACCTGCGGATCAGGACTGACCGCATCCAGCATCGTCTTCGGCGCGCATCTGCTCGGCATGGAGAATGTCGCCCTTTATGATGGCAGCTGGTCCGACTGGGGCAGCGATCCGGAAACCCCCAAGGCGACAGGGGCGGCCTGAGGTTCGACAGCTCTACTGCGCCGCGCTAGGACATCCCTCATGAGCGACGACAAAAAGATGAAGCCCGCCACGCGCCTCGTCCATGGCGGCCGGCGGACGGAATGGACCAGCCTTGGCGCGGGCAAAGGCGGCATCGTCAACCCGCCGGTCTGGCGCGCGTCGACGATCCTTTATGACGATGTCGCGCATCTGAAGCGCGGCACGTCGACCAACCGGGACGGCGACCTGTTTTATGGCCGTCGTGGCACGCCGACCCAATGGGCGCTGGCAGAGGCCATTGCCGATCTGGAGCCGGGGGCTGCGGGCACCATGCTTTATTCGTCGGGTGTGGCGGCGGTGACGGGTGCGCTTTTGTCGGTCCTGAAGCCGGGGGATCACCTGCTGATGGTGGATTCGGCTTATGATCCAACACGCAATTTTTGTGACAACTTCCTCGCCAACTGGGGCGTGGAGACAAGCTATTACGACCCCTTGATCGGCGGTGATATTGCATCGCTGATCCGCCCGAACACAGCGGCGATCTTCATGGAATCACCCGGCAGCCTGACCTTTGAGGTGCAGGATGTGCCCGCCATCGTTGCGGTTGCGAAGGCGCATGGCTGCAAGACACTGATCGACAATACCTGGGCAACATCTCTGCATTTTCAGGGGCTTGCGCACGGCGTCGATCTCGTCGTGACGGCGGCGACCAAATATCTGTGCGGGCATAGCGATGCGATGATGGGGGCGGTGACGTCCAACGCCGCCTGCTGGATGCCGCTTCGGCGGACGGCGCAGATGCTCGGCCATTTCGTCAGCGCGGATGACAGCTTCCTTGTTTTGCGGGGGATGCGCACGCTTGCGCTGCGGATGAAGCAGCACGGGGAAAGCGCGCTCAAAATCGCCGCGTGGCTCGGGCGTCACCCGGAGGTGGCGCAGGTGTTGCACCCGGCGCTGCCCGGAAACGCCGGATATGACATTTGGGCGCGTGACTTTACGGGCGCAGGCGGACTGTTCAGCTTTGTCCTGAACGGCGGGGATGATGCCGCGCGGGCGGCGCTGATCGACGGGCTCGATCATTTTGGGATTGGTTATAGCTGGGGCGGCTATGAAAGCCTCGCCCTCCCTGTCGACCCGCAAAACTATCGCACAGCGACCAGGTGGCAGGCAAAAGGCCCAGTCATCCGGCTGAGTATCGGGCTGGAAGATGCCGATGATCTGATCGCTGATCTCGAAAAGGGGCTGGTGCGGTTTGCAGAAGCACGGGACAACACCTAGATAGGGCGTCCCGCCAAGGAGTATCGCCATGGACCTGTCACGCCGTCATCTGTTGCTCGGAGGCGCTGCTTTGTGCATCGCCGGTTGTGGGTCCAAAAGCGAGGCGAAGGAGACCTTCACCTTCAAGCTGACCGATGCCCAGTGGAAGGCGCGGCTTTCGCCTGCCGCTTATCAGACGCTGCGGCACGAAGCGACCGAGCAGCCCTTCACCAGCCCGCTCAACAAGGAAAAGCGCAAAGGTACATATGCCTGTGCGGGATGTGCGCTCCCCTTGTTCGCCTCAACCACCAAATTTGACAGCGGCACCGGTTGGCCCAGCTTTTATCAACCGCTCCCCAAAGCCATCGGCACCAAGAGTGATTACTCTTTGGGCTATAAGCGCACCGAAGTGCATTGCCGCAGGTGCGGTGGGCATTTGGGCCATGTCTTTGATGATGGACCGCCGCCGACGGGCAAACGCTATTGCATGAACGGCGTCGCTTTGGCCTTTACGCCCGCATGAGCCGGGGCATCCACTTCGGCGCCTTGTTGGTGGGCGGCGGCCTTGCCATCGCCAGCCTGATGTTTGTCAACACGCCGACCCATGCCGAACGGGCCGTGGCGATTGCCGCCCCTAAGGTCACGATGCCGGAACCCGGCACATCGGCCACCGCCGTGCTCGCCGGTGGGTGCTTCTGGGGCATGGAAGCTGTGTTTGAACGCGTGAAGGGCGTCAGCTCGGTCGTGTCCGGCTATGCTGGTGGGACGGCGGCGACCGCGAATTATGACGACGTCTCGTCCGAAGCGACGGCCCATGCCGAAGCGATCCGCATCACCTACGATCCGCGCAAGGTCAGCTACGGTACTTTGCTGCGCATTTATTTCTCGGTCGCGCATGATCCGACCCAGCTCAACCGGCAGGGGCCGGACACGGGGCTCAGCTACCGCTCGGCGATCTTCCCGCAGACCCCGGCGCAACGCGCCATGGCACAGGCCTATGTGGCGCAGCTCGCCAAATCGCGCAGCTACGCCAAGCCGATTGTCACGAAGATTGAAACGGGGAAGTTCTATCCTGCAGAAGCCTATCATCAGGACTTCATGCAGAAGAACCCGCGCCACCCCTATATTGTCCGCTGGGACATCCCGAAGGTGCAGGCATTCCGGGCGGCGTTTCCCACGCTCGCCCGGTAGTCCTTCGACTTACTTTTTCAGGCTGTCGCGGATTTCGCGCAGCAGTGTGACGTCTTCCGGTGTCGCGGGTGTTTCGCCCGGTGCCGGGGCCATCATCTTATTCGCCTGACGCACGATCATGAAGATGACGAACGCCATGATGATGAAGTTGATCAGCGCGGTGATGAAGCTGCCATAGGCAAAGGCACCGATGCCAGCGGCCTTGGCTTCGGCCAATGTCGTGATGACCTTGTCCCCCGGATCGCCGAGCAGGATGAATTTGTTGGAAAAATCTGTGCCGCCACCCGTCGCAAGGCTGATGAGCGGCATCAGCAAGTCATCGGTGAAGGAGGTAATGATCTTTCCGAACGCGGCGCCGATGATGACACCGACCGCCAGATCGAGAACATTCCCTTTATTTACAAAGGCTTTGAACTCTTGCCACATATCCTTACTCCCCAATTGACCGTTAACCGTTCGAAAGCTGCCATAATGGTTACATTTTGCAAGGTTATTGCGCCGGTCAGGGCGGCCCCCTATCTTCCCTCTATCGATCCACGGGAGAGACCCTTCATGACCCAACGTCTTCGCCTTTCCGCTTTTGCCCCCATCGCTCTGGCGCCACTCGCTCTTGCAGTGTCCGGTTGCGGCCTCAACACCGTGCCGACGCAGGAAGAAAATGCGAAGGCCAAATGGGCCAATGTTCAGGCCGATTATCAGCGCCGTGCCGATCTGATCCCCAATCTGGTGGAGACCGTAAAGGGCTATGCCAAGCAGGAACAAAGCGTTCTGGTGGAAGTGACAGAAGCGCGCGCCAAAGCGACCTCGGTTCAGGTGAGCGCCACGGACCTGACGGACCCCAACAAGGTCGCCCAGTTCCAGCAGGCGCAAGGCGCGTTAAGCCAAGGGCTGGGCCGTCTGCTCGCCTCAGTGGAAGCCTATCCTGATCTCAAATCGAACCAAAATTTCCTTGCCCTGCAATCCCAGCTCGAAGGCACGGAGAACCGCATCAACATCTCGATCAAGGATTATAACGAGGCGGTGCAGCTCTATAACACCACGATCCGCACCTTCCCCGACGCGATTGGCGCCAAGGTATTCTACGGGGCGGAGCCCATGGCCCCCTATCAGGCAACGGCCCCTAATGCCGACCGCGCGCCGACGGTGAAGTTCTAAGGGCAACGCCCGGAAGGGACCAAGCGCGATGCGCTGGTTTGTGACCCTGCTGCTGCTGGTTTCGGTTTGGTCCCCCGCCCAGGCCCAAACCTTTCCGAAGCCCAACAATACCCGTGTCGTTGACGCGGCGAACATCCTTGCGCCCGCTGATGAAGCCGCGCTTGATGCCAAACTTGCGGCCTATCAGACGGAGACTGGCCGCCAGATGGTGGTGGCGACCATCCCCAGTCTCGAAGGCTATCCCATTGAAGACTATGGCTACCGGCTGGGCCGGACCTGGGGAATTGGCTCGAAGGAAAAGGACGATGGCACGTTGCTGATCGTCGCGCCCAATGACCGCAAGGTACGCATTGAAGTCGGTTATGGGCTGGAGCCTTATATGACCGACGCTTTTTCCAGCGTCATTATCAACACGCAGATCTTGCCGCGCTTCAAGGCAGGTGATTTTACCGGTGGCATCAACGCCGGGATAGACGCGATGATCGCGCAGCTAAAGCTGACGCCCGAAGAAGCGGCGGCGCGGTTGAAGGAAGCAGCGGCGACGCAGCCCGAAAAGAAGGGCGGCGGCATTCCGGTTGCGCTCATCTTTTGGATGATTGTCCTGTTCTTTGTCATCTTGCCCGGCCTGCGGCGCGGCAAAGGCGGACGGCGCCATCGCGGCATGGGCCCTGTTGTCATCTGGGGTCCAGGGGACTGGGGTGGCGGGTCCGGCGGTGACTGGGGCGGCGGCGGTGGCGGCGGCTTTGGTGGGTTTTCAGGTGGCGGCGGCGGCTTTGGCGGCGGCGGATCGTCGGGGAGTTGGTGATGGCCGTGCAAGCAACTCTGTCCGATAGCGAACATGCCCGCATCAGCCAGGCCGTCCATGACGCCGAGGCGCACACCAGCGGAGAGATCGTGACGATCATCGCCGATCATTCAGATGGGTATGCTGATGTGGCGCTCTGGTGGGCCATTGGCATTGCGATCTTTGCGCTTGGTTGGGTCACGGTCTTTCCGGATTATTACACCGGCTTGGTGTCGGCGCTGCTCGGCAGCTGGACCATTGCTTGGACACCGCGCGAGGTGCTTGAACTGGCCCTCACCATCGTCATCGGAAAGTTCGTTGGCAGCTGGCTTTTGCTCCTTTGGCGTCCGCTACGGCTCGCGCTGACGCCGGGCGTGGTCAAATCGCAACGTGTGCGCAATCGGGCGGTGCGGTACTTTAAGGTCGGTGCCGAACGGCGCACCACGGGGCGCACCGGCATCCTCATTTACCTCTCGCTTGCCGAACACCGTGCCGAGATTTTGGCCGATGAAGCGATCCACGCGAAGGTTCCCAATGAAGTTTGGGGCGATGCCATGATCGATATGATCACCCATGTCCGCGAAGGCCGGATTGCCGATGGCATGGCCGCGGCCGTGCGCGATGTTGGCGTGGTACTGGCGGAACATTTTCCGCGGGCCAATGATGACCGCAATGAACTGCCGGATCGGTTGATTGAGCTTTAAGTTCACGTCTTGATCCCGTTTGTGCTGAGCTTGTCGAAGCACTGTTCTTTTCTGTTGAATTGCGGTGACCAGTAAAGGACAGCCCTTCGACAGGCTCAGGGCAAACGGTTGGCGAAAGGCCGCTAGAAAGAATGAACGAAGAAGAACAAATCGTCTGGCAGGGCCGCTTCATCACCACCAAGACCAAGGGGACGTGGGAGTATGTGAGCCGCGCGCGCGGTATCAAGGCGGCGGTCATCCTCGCCATTGAGGACGGCCATGTCCTGTTGGTTGAACAGTTCCGTGTGCCGCTGGGTGTATCATGCCTTGAGCTGCCTGCCGGTCTGATCGGCGACGAGACCGACAATGAAGTGATGGAAGAGGCCGCCGCGCGCGAGCTGGAGGAAGAAACCGGCTACCGCCCCGGACGCATTGAGCTGGTCGGCGAGTTTTATTCCTCCCCCGGCATGGTCAGCGAAAGCTTCTTCTTCGTCCGCGCGCATGATCTGGTGAAGACCGGCGCGGGCGGCGGTGTGGACGGCGAGAACATCACGGTGCACCGCGTGCCTATGGCGGAGGTGGCGGACTTCATGGCGACCAAGCGGGCCGAAGGTTGTGCAATGGATGCCAAGCTGCTGATGCTGTTGGGGCTGGTTTAGCGACGACCGCGCTCACCCTGAGCGCACGCAATCAAATCCGTTTGGGCTGAGCTTGTCGAAGCCCTGTCCTTTTGCATCGGGGTCCAGAAAAGTGCGACCCTTCGACAAGCTCAGGGCAAACAGGGAGAGCCTCTTTTAGCGGAAGTTGTCCGCGTAGGTCTGAATCTTCAGCACGCGTTCGGCGGCCGGGACAACGTGATAGGCGATGCCGTTCTTGTCGGCATAGGCCTTCGCCGCTTCCAGTGTCGGGAACGCCAGCGTGAGTTGACGGCGCGTGTCGGATGATCCGGCCCAGCCCATCAGCGGGTCGGCGCGCTGGGCGTCGGTCGGTTCGAACTCCAGCACCCATTTGCCGGTGCCGTAGCGGCCGGACTGCATCGCGTTCTTCGCCTTTTGGACGATGCGTGCCTGATTCATAGCTGACTGTGTCATGACCGCCCTTTCCCTGATTCGAAGGCGCGATTCAAGCGGATTCAAATCCCCTGCTTCTTCTTGGTCTTGAGACTCGCGGCAGCATTGGCCGGATCATCGGGCCAATGGTGCCGTGGATAGGCGCCACGCATTTCCTTGGCGACATCTTTCCAACTCCCGCTCCAGAAGCCGGGCAGGTCACGCGTCGTCTGGATCGGGCGACCGGCAGGCGAGGTGAGCGAGAGGACGAGCGGCACCTTGTTGCGCCCGATGACAGGATGGGCGGCGATCCCGAACAGCGCCTGCACGCGCAGTTCCACCGTGGGGCCGGCGTCTGCGGCATAGTCGATGGCGTGAGTGGTGCCCGCAGGAGAGGTGAAATGTGCCGGGGCAAGTTGATCGACCTGCTGTTGCCCCTCCCAACCGAGCACCCCTTTGAGTGCGCCAAGCATCGCGCCCTCCTCAACGTCCGTCAGGCGGCGCTTGCCCGAGAGCAAAGGGGCCAGCCAGTCGTCCAGCGAAGCCAACAGCGCATCATCGGTGAGCGCCTCCAGCCCTGCCCAGCCCGCACGGTCGCGCAGACGTTCACAGGCGTCGGTGAGGCGCAGGACCGACAGGCCATGGTCGCGCACGCCGTCAACCAAGGCAGCGGTAATGGCTTGCGGGTCGGCCTTGGCATCCTGCCCCTTGGCGATGGTGATCGCGCCGAGATGACGCCCGCTCTCCGTCTTCACGCCGCTTGTTGCCGGGTCAAACCGGATATTCGCGCCGGTCCGGATTTGGTCAGCGAACAGGCGTTCGATGGTGGTAAGGTCAATCTCGACTGCAGACAGGATGCGCGCGCCCGACGCCACTCCTTGAATGTCCGCAACGGCGAGCCAATCCCGCCGCGCAAGCGGGTGGGCGGGGTCCAGCCGGAAGCCACGCCCGCCCGCGCTGATCCAGTTTTCGCCCGAGGCGTCGCGGCGCTTGGCAACCCGGTCGGGAAAGCCAATGGCGATGACTGCGGCCAGTGCATCTGGATCACTGGCCGCAGTCTCCCCACCGGCCAGCTTCGCCCAGCGACGGGCCAGATTGCGCGCGGCGTCGGCCCTTTTGCCGCGTTCGGTTTTCCAGCGCGACAGGCGGCGGTCGAGATCAACATCACTGCCGCCCAGCCCGCGTTCCGACAGCAGCACGGCGGCCTCCGCCGCGGTCCCCGCCTGCCCGCGTTTCGCCGCATCAAGCAGCATATGCGCAAAGCGTGGCGGCATGGGCAGGCGGGCTATGGCTGTGCCGTGTGCGGTCGGGCGCCCATCAGCGTCGAGCGCGTCCATTGCCGTCAGTCGTGTCCGCGCCTCCGACAGAGCAGCGGGCGGTGGCACATCGAGCCAGCTCAATTGGGTCGGATCCGCCACACCCCACAGCGCACAATCGAGCAGCAGCGGGGAAAGATCGGCCTCCAAGATTTCGGGCGGGTCATAAGGTGGCAGGCCGGCCGTCGCGGCTTCCTCCCACAGGCGATAGGCGACACCCGGCTGCTGGCGCGCGGCACGACCTGCGCGCTGGGTCGCGGCCGCCTGACTGACACGTTCGGTCACAAGCCGCGCGATCCCAGCGGCGCGGTCATAGCGGGCACGGCGGGCGAGGCCCGAATCCACGACGATGCGGACGCCATCAATGGTGAGGCTCGTTTCTGCAATGGACGTGGCGAGGATGACTTTACGCGCATCGCTCTTGCGGATCGCGGCGCGCTGCTCGGCAGGGTCAAGGCTGCCATGCAGGCGGTGCACCTGCGCCGCGATGCCCTCCAGCCGTTCCGCCGTGCGCTCAATCTCCCCGACACCGGGCAGGAAGGCGAGCAGATCACCTGTCTCTTCGGCAAGCGCGCGGCGGATGGTGGCAGCCATCTCATCCTCAATCCGCGCCTCGGCACGCCTGCCGACATGCCGCAGCGTGAGGGGGAACATCCGCCCTTCGCTCTCAATGACCGGCGCCTCGAGCAGTCGGGCGAAGCGCGCGCCATCAAGTGTCGCGGACATGGCAACCAGCCGGAGGTCCGGGCGCAATCCGGCTTGGGCATCCAGCGCCAAAGCGAGGCCGAAATCGGAATCAAGGCTGCGTTCGTGCACTTCGTCGAACAGGACGGCTGAGATGTCCGCCAGCTCCGGGTCTGACTGGATCATGTTGCGGAAAATGCCTTCGGTCAGCACGAGCAGGCGCGTTGCCCCCGACTGGCGGCTTTCCATCCGCGTGGCATAGCCGATTGTTTGACCGACGGGTTCTCCCATCAATTCGGCAATGCGTTCCGCCGCTGCGCGCGCCGCAAGACGACGTGGGGAGAGCAAAAGGACGCGGCCGGAGCACCAGTCTTCGTTGAGCAAGGCAGGGCCAACCGCCGTCGTCTTGCCCGCCCCCGGCGGCGCCACGAGCACGGCGTTTGACTGTCGCGACAACAGCGCGAGCAGATCGGGCAGCACGGCGTGGATGGGAAGCGACATTCGTGTCCTAGTATCTCATGAGCGGCTTCTGCTAGCGGGTGCGCTTGGCCAAGGGAAGGCTGGGCCAAGGGAAGGCTGAGGGAAGAACCGCATGTCAGGCGCGCATCATCATCACGGCCATGGTCACCACCATGACCATCACCATGCCGATTTCGGGCGCGCTTTTGCCATTGGCATTACGCTCAACCTCATCTTCGTCGCGGTTGAGGTGGTGTATGGCCTGAAGGCGAATTCGACGGCGCTGCTTTCGGATGCCGGACATAATCTTTCGGACGTGTTGGGCCTCGCCATTGCCTGGGGCGGGGCGAAGCTTGCGGCCCGCCCGCCGACGAAACGCTACACTTGGGGGCTGCGCAGTTCCTCCATTCTTGCAGCGATGGCCAACGGCCTGCTGCTGATGGTGGCATTGGGCGCGATTGCGCTGGAGGCGGTGCAACGGATTGCTGATCCGCAGCCGGTGGCGGGCCCCACGATGATGGCCGTTGCGGCGGTCGGGATCGTTATCAACGGGGTGACGGCGCTGCTGTTCGCGCGCGGGCGGAAAGGCGACATCAACATTCAGGGCGCCTTCCTCCATATGGTGGGGGATGCGGCGGTCTCTGCCGCGGTTGTCGTCGCCGGGCTGCTGATATTGTGGACGGACATCAATTTGATCGACCCGATCCTCAGCCTTGCCATTGCCGCGCTGATCTTTTGGCAAACCTATGGTCTGCTTTCAAAGTCGGTGGCGATGTCGCTCGGCGCTGTGCCCGAAGGGATCGACTATGACGCCGTGGCTGACGCGCTGGCAGCCCAACCCGGCGTGGCGAGGGTCCATGATCTGCACATCTGGCCCAGCAGCACGACCGAAACTGTGCTGACCGCGCACC
Source organism: uncultured Sphingomonadales bacterium (assembly GCA_903839675.1). Taxonomy (GTDB): domain Bacteria; phylum Pseudomonadota; class Alphaproteobacteria; order Sphingomonadales; family Sphingomonadaceae; genus Aquisediminimonas. The sequence continues at coordinate 79,517 of CAIMDB010000032.1, read as the reverse complement.
TCGTCATGCCCGATGGTCCACCGGGCGATGCGTTCCTGAGCGCGTTAGGGGAGATGCTCCATGACCGGTTTGATATCGACCATATGACGGTCCAGATCGAACAGGGGGATGCTGATTGTCACGGGTGTGAGGCGAATTAGGGAGTCTCTATGCCTTCGCGCCCTTCTTTTCTTCGCGGACTTCGCGTGAAATAGGGTTCGGGTTCACGCGAAGCGCGCGAAGGATGAAAGGCCGCGAAGCGTCACAAATCCAAACCGCAGAGCGGACGGCCTCTCTGTTTTTTAATATGCCCGCGCGATGGCGAACTCGACGGCTTCGACCAGAGCGGCCTTGGCGGTCGAGGGCGGGAAGGGGCCAAGGGCATCAATGGCCCGCTGGCCATAGAGACGGGCTTTTTCAAACGTGTCAGGCAAAGCGCGGCAGCCATCGAGCAGAGTCTTGGCATAGGCCAGATCATCGTCTGAAACGCGGCGGCCCTCCATCGCTTCTTTCCAGAAGGCGCGGTCGGAGTCGCTGCCGCGCGCCATGGCGAGGATGACGGGGAGCGTCATCTTTCCATCGCGGAAATCATCGCCGCGTGATTTGCCCATCGTCGCGTCGTCCGATGCATAGTCGATGGCATCATCGACCAGCTGGAACGCGATGCCGAGATTGCGGCCGTAGGAATCGAGCGCCATCTCGGTCGCTTCATCGCGTTCAGCAATGACGGCAGAGATGCGGCAGGCGGCGGCAAATAATGCTGCCGTCTTGGCACCGATAATATCGAGATAGCGGTCTTCGGTCGTCGCAATTTGCCGCTGGGCGGTCAGCTGGTTGACCTCGCCTTCGGAAATGACCGCGCTCGCACCCGACAGAATCTTGAGGACTTTCAGACTGCCATCTTCAACCATCAGTTCAAAAGCGCGGCTGAACAGGAAGTCGCCGACGAGCACGCTTGCTGAATTGCCCCAGATGACATTGGCAGTCTTGCGCCCGCGCCGCAGATCCGAATGGTCGACCACATCGTCGTGCAGCAGAGTGGCTGTGTGGATGAACTCTACGGATGCTGCGAGTTTATACTGGCGGGAGCCCGGATAATCGAGCAGCGCCGAGGTCGCGAGCGTCAGCATGGGGCGCATCCGCTTTCCACCGCTGGCGATCAGATGACCGGCCAGTTCGGGGATCAGATGGATCTGCGACTGCATCCGGTCCAGAATCACAGCGTTGACCTGATTCATGCCGGACGCCACAAGCGTCATCATCGGGTCCAGCGATGGAACCTCTTTACCCGGAAGCCTGTGAACGGTAGCCGTCATAAGGGGCGCATTGGCGGCGCTTTCTTGCAAAGGCAAGCAGAACAGAGTTGCAAGTGAACCGTTTTGGCGAAACTGGAAATGAAATGACTGACGAAACCCTGCAACGCTATCGTGAGAGCATCGACAATATCGATGCCTCGGTGATCTATATGCTCGCCGAACGCTTCAAAATTACCAAGGCCGTTGGCGAACATAAGGCGAAGACGGGCCTGCCCGCCGCCGATGGTGGCCGCGAAAAACGACAGATCGAACGCCTCCGCCGCTTGGCCACCGACGCCAATCTGGACCCTGAGTTTTCGGAGAAGTTCCTGCGCTTCATCATCGATGAAGTGATCCGGCATCACCAGAAAATCAAAGACGGGGGCTAGGCGGCGTCCGCGCCGCCATATCCCTCTCCACCTTATCCTCCGTCGCCCCGTGCTTGACACGGGGCTCGGCTTTTCTGGCACCTTCCCGTTTGGCATGACCCCAATGGTTGGATCTGCCGGATCAGCGGTATTCGGCATGTAAGAGGCTAAAACCGGCCGGAGGTTAGCCAAGCCCCGTGTCAAGCACGGGGCGACGCGGGTGGATAAGTGAATTTACCCCAAGTGCGATGTCTGCTTGGGTGCCGCGTCGCTGCGCGCACCCTTCATCTTCCCTCACACCATTGCCGAAACCCCTCCCACACCCTAGCTAGAGGGGATGGCAGATCCCTATTCGACTCTGGGGGTGGCGAAGGGCGCGAGCGAGGCTGAGATTAAGAAGGCCTATCGCAAGCTGGCCAAAGAGCTCCACCCTGATACCACCCACGATCCCAAGGCTACCGAGCGTTTCGCTCAGGTGACGGGCGCCTATGATCTGTTGTCGGACAAGGACAAGCGCGGCCAGTTTGACCGGGGCGAGATTGACGAAAATGGTCAGCCCCGCAGCCCCTTTGGCGGGGGCGGCAATCCCTTTGGTCAGGGCGGCGGCGGGTTCCGGCAGGGTCCGGGCGGGTTCAATGCCGAAGGCATGGATTTCGGGGACATTTTTGATGGCCTGTTTGGTGGGCGCGGTCGCGGTGGACCGGGCGGCGGATTTGGACGACAGGCGCCGCCGCAAAAGGGGGCTAATGTCGCCTATCGGCTGGCCGTGGCGTTTGATGAGGCGGCAACGCTCAAGCCGCAGCGGATCACTTTGTCTGATGGCAAGACGATTGATCTGAAGCTCCCTGCGGGCGTGGAATCGGGCACCCAGATGAAACTGGGCGGCAAGGGTCAGGCCGGGCCGGGCGGTGCAGGCGACGCGATTGTGACGATTGAGGTCGGTCAACACCCGCATTTCACGCGCGACGGCGACAATATTCGGCTCGATTTGCCGATCACGCTTTCCGAAGCGGTTAAGGGTGGTCCGGTCAAGGTGCCGACAGTGGACGGCGCGGTCATGCTCAACGTCCCCAAGGGTGCGACATCTGGCAAGACGCTGCGGCTGCGGGAACGCGGTTTCACCGGCAAGACGGGCAAACGTGGCGACCAGCTTGTCACGTTGATCGTCGACTTGCCCGCCGATGATGCCGCGCTCCAAGACTTTGTCGAAAGCTGGACCGACGACAGGAACCCCCGCGCGAAGCTCGGCGTCTAACCTTCCATGCGTCCGCCGTCGCCGGAAACACCTGAAGCCCGCCGCAGGCATCCGGGTGCGCATCAGCACACGGAAGGGCTGCGTGGGCTGATTGGACCGGGCTCAAAGCCGTTTGAGGTGCTCCGCCGCGTGGCGGTTGGCGTGTATAGCGATGGTTTCATCCATGCCGGCAATTTTGCTTATCTGACGCTGTTGACGGTTTTTCCCTTCTTCATCGTGATGGCGGCGATCACCCAGTTGATTGGACGGCCCGACGAAAATCTAAAAGCCATCCAGTCGATGCTCGTCGCCTTGCCGCCGGGGGTTGCGCAGCTGATCCAGAGTGCCGCGCAGGAAATGCTGCAGGCCCGTACGGGCCCGCTTTTGTGGTTTGGCGCGATTGTGGGGCTGTGGACGGTGAGCAGCTTTATCGAGACCATCCGCGATATTTTGCGGCGCGCTTACGGGACGGATTATGGTCGCCCCTTTTGGCAGTATCGCCTCGCTGGCATTGCGATCACCTTTCTGTCGGTGATGCTGATCTTGTTTGCGCTGGCGGTGCAGCTTGCGGTGACCGCGGTGGAGGAAGTGGTGTTCCGCTTTATTCCCGCGGCACAACGCCTGATGTCGGTGGAACTCGGCTGGGTCTCAACGTCGGTTGCGGTTTTCTTTGGCTTGTTCGTCATCTTCTGGACGCTTGCTCCATCCGAATATCGCGGTCGGGCCTTTCCCAAATGGCCAGGGGCACTGGTCACGACCTTTTGGTGGACGGGCGCTTTGGCCTTACTTCCGCCTGCTTTGTCGCTCTTTGGGGGTTATGCACTGACCTATGGCAGCTTGGCCGGGGTGATCGTTGCGTTGTTGTTTTTCTGGATAGTCGGATTCGGTCTTGTTATTGGCGCGCATCTGAATGCGGCTTTGACCAATCCGGTGATCAAAGAACCGCAGTTGAATGGGTTATACGACGAAGGGAACAGCTGATGGCTGGATATATGGCGGGCAAGCGCGGGTTGATCATGGGGCTTGCCAATGACCGGAGCCTCGCTTGGGGGATTGCAAAGAAGCTGCGCGAAGAAGGTGCGGAACTGGCCTTTTCCTATCAGGGTGAGGCGCTGGAAAAGCGCGTGCGCCCCTTGGCGGAAGAGGTCGGGAGCGATTTCCTGATCGATTGTGATGTGGCCGATCCGGCAGACCTCGACACAGCCTTTGCAACGCTGGCCGCGCGTTGGCCGACGATTGATTTCGTTGTTCATGCCATTGGTTTTTCAGACAAGAATGAGCTGCGTGGCCGCTATTGCGACACCACGCTCGACAACTTCCTGATGACGATGAACATCTCGGTCTACAGTTTCACCGCCGTTGCCCAGCGCGCGGCAGCGATGATGCCCAATGGCGGGACGATGCTGACGCTGAGCTATTATGGCGCGGAAAAGGTCATCCCGCATTACAACGTCATGGGTGTGGCAAAGTCCGCGCTGGAGACGTCGGTCAAGTATCTCGCGGTCGATCTGGGCCGTGACAATATCCGCGTGAACGCGATCTCGGCCGGGCCGATCAAGACGCTTGCCGCGTCGGGCATTGGTGACTTCCGCTACATCCTGAAGTGGAATGAACTGAACGCGCCGTTGAAGCGCAACACGACCATCGAGGATGTCGGCGGGGCGGGGCTTTACTTGTTGTCGGGCCTGTCCTCGGGCGTGACGGGGGAAACCCACCATGTCGATTGCGGCTATCACGCCGTCGGCATGAAGGCCGAAGACGCGCCGGACATCGCGCTGGCCTAAGGCTCAGGCGTCGGGCGGCGTGGTGTCGCCCGGGCCGAGTGCGCGTTGCATATAGAGGGTGTCGAGCCAGCGGTCGTGCTTGCGGCCGACAGATCGCATGCGTCCCGCTTCGGTAAAGCCGTGCGCTGCGTGGAGCGCGGGAGAGGCCGGGCCGACGCCCGAAATGACAGCAATCATCTGGCGGAAGCCGGCGGTCTCGGCGGCTTCCAGCAAGGCGGCGAGCAGCTGGCTTCCAATGCCGCGCCCGTGCTGGCCCTCTTTCACATAGATGCTGTTCTCACAGGCATAGCGATAGGCGTCCCGGTCCCGGAACTGGGTGGCATAGGCGTAGCCGACAACTTCGTTCCCGGCGCAGGCGACGAGGAAGGGCCAGCCCTTCGCCGCGCACTGCGCCACTTTGTCGGCAAAGGCGGAAGGTGGCGGCGGCACGGTCTCGAAGGTCTCGGTGCCGGTCAGCACATAGGGGCGGTAAATGGCTGCCATCGCCTCGGCATCGTCTTGGCGGGCGGGACGGATCGTGATCTCATCGGACATGGCCAGCATCATTGCGCCGCCTTGTGTGCCTTGCAATAGCCGTCAAATCGCGGCATCGCTCGTCCATGAGTTTCAATACCTTCGGCCGCGTCTTCCGCTTCACCACTTGGGGGGAAAGCCATGGTCCCGCGCTTGGGGCTGTGGTCGATGGCTGCCCGCCGGGGCTCGCGCTGTCCGAAGCAGACATTCAGCCCTTCCTCGACAAGCGTCGCCCGGGCACCTCGCGCTTCACCACGCAGCGGCAGGAACCGGATCAGGTCCGCATCCTCTCCGGCGTGTTTGAAGGCCGAACAACCGGCACACCCGTCAGCCTGATGATCGAGAATGTCGATCAGCGGTCCAAGGATTATTCAGACGTCGCCAAGGCCTATCGCCCGGGCCATGCCGATTACAGCTATGACGCCAAATATGGCTTCCGCGATTATCGCGGCGGTGGGCGGTCTTCGGCACGCGAAACGGCGGCCCGCGTGGCGGCGGCGGGCGTTGCCCGCGCGGTGATCCCTGAAGTTCAGATCCTCGCTTATGTCGTCGAAATCGGTGGCGATGCCATTGACCGCGACAATTTTGAAGCCAGCCAGATCGACAAGAACCCATTCTTCTGCCCCGATGAAGCGGCGGCCGGTCGTTGGGAAAAGCTCGTCGATGAGGCGCGCAAGGCGGGGTCCTCTTTGGGTGCCGTCGTGGAGTGCGTGGCAACCGGCGTGCCTGCCGGATGGGGCGCACCGCTCTATGCCAAGCTCGACAGTGAGCTGGCCGCCGCAATGATGAGCATCAATGCGGTGAAGGCTGTGGAGATTGGTGCAGGCTTTGCCTCCGCCCGTCTGCGCGGCGAGGAAAATGCAGATCCAATGCGTCCCGGCACCAATGCGCCGCAGTTCATGGCGAACAATGCAGGCGGCATTGCGGGCGGCATTTCAACCGGCCAGCCGGTCATCGTGCGCGTCGCGTTCAAGCCGACCTCGTCCATCCTCATCCCCGTTGACACGATCAACCGGGAAGGAGAAGCGGCAGACATCATCACCAAGGGCCGCCACGATCCGTGCGTTGGTATCCGCGGCGCGCCGGTTGTCGAAGCGATGATGGCGCTGGTGCTGGCGGACCAGAAGCTGCTCCACCGCGCGCAGTGCGGGTAAGCGACCTCTTCCAAGCAGTGTAAATTGCTTCGCGCTTGCCGGGCGCTGATGTTTCGACCACAAGATCCTGAAGAGGCCCGCTTACAGAGGCCAGCAGGAGATTATGGCAGGCATAAACGCAAAAACCGGCTCTGTGCCATCCACCCGGCTGATGATGTGGATGCTGCTTGTCGTCTACATTTTCAATTTCCTCGACCGCCAGATCGTCAACATCCTCGCGCATGATATCAGCCGCGATCTGAACCTGTCTGACACGCAGATCGGGCTGATGACCGGCCTTGCCTTTGCTGTCTTCTACACGTTTCTGGGCATCCCTATTGCCCGCTATGCGGATCGTCCGCACACCAACCGCGCGCGGCTCATCACAATCTCGCTCGGCTTTTGGTCGCTGATGACGGCGGCCTGTGGATTGGCGCAAAACTTTTTTCATTTGCTGCTCGCCCGCATTGGCGTGGGCGTGGGGGAGGCCGGGTGCACGCCTGCGGCCCATGCACTCATCACCGATGCCGTGCCTAAGGAAAAGCGCGCGTCTGCGATTGCCTTTTACGGGCTGGGCATTCCGATTGGCAGCCTGATCGGCATGGCGGTCGGCGGCGCGCTGAGCGATGTCATGGGCTGGCGGAACACATTTTTGGCGGTCAGCATACCGGGCGTCCTGTTTGCCTTCATCCTGCCGTTCTTCCTGAAGGACCCGGGCCGTCATGCCTCTGCCACCGCGCAAGGGGTGACGCCGCAGCAGCCCTTTTTTGAAGCGCTGGTGCAAATCATGTCGTCGCGGGCCTTTGTGCTGGTGTTGCTCGGCGCGTCCTTCACGGCCTTCCTGTCCTACGGCAAAGGCGTGTGGGTCACGATCCTGTTCCAGCGCAACTTTGGCTTGACGGCGGCGGAAACCGGGCTGTGGCTTGGGATTACAGGTGGGCTTTCGTCTATGCTCGGCACCTGGCTTGGCGGCTATCTCGCAGACCGTTTCGGCGCAAAGGATAAGCGCCACATTTTGACCGCACCCGCCATTGGCATGGCGGTGGCAGCGCCCATTTTGTTTGTGGCCTATTATGTCACGGACTGGCGCTGCGCGATTGCGCTGCTGATGATCCCTAGCATGCTCAACTATTTCTATTATGGCCCCTGCTATGCGCTGGCGCAGCAGTTGGTGGCCCCCGGTCAGCGCGCGGTGGCGACGTCGCTCGTGGTGTTCGGGCAGAACCTGATCGGGCTTGGCCTTGGTCCGCTGTTCTTCGGCATGCTGTCTGACGCGTTCAAACCGATTGCGGGGGAGGATAGTGTCCGTTGGGTGCTCTATGGGGCCGCCTGGATGGGGCTGCTGCCTGCCGTCTTGCTGTGGCGGGCCTCCAAGCGGCTCAATGTGGAACTGAGGGCCTAAGAGCGGCGGACGCCTACCAGCGTCCCCTTAATGCCGGGCATCAACGTCCAATCAAATTGCGGCCAATCCCGCATCCAATGCTTGGCGACCAGCCGCTCTCCGGGGCGCGCGGCATCATCGAGCATGACGATGCCGCCCACGGGCACGCGCGAGAAGAGGCGCTGCGCGCCTTCGCGGATGGTGGGGCCAAGCGCCCAGGGCGGGCCATCAATTAGCAGCAGGTCGATCTGATCGGGCACGCCGACAAGATCATACCAAAGCCCGGACCAGCGGCCATTATGCGCAATGATTGGTGCGTGGCGCACCTCTGCTGTGAGATCATGATCGGCCAACCAGTTACGGACGGCGCCGACGAAATCGCCATGCTGATCAAAGCTGACGAGACGCCCGCCGCCGGCCAGCTGCATCGCCTTTGCAACAACGAGTGTGGAGGCGCCGGCACCCAATTCCACAACGGTCCCCGGCTTGTGCGCCAAGACAGTATCGACAATGCGGTGCAACAGGCCGGTGTCGGCTTTCCAGCTGCCCAGATGTGGCAAGGCATCTTCCGGCAAGCCAAGCCGGTCGAGCAGCGCAGTCTTGTCGGCCTTGCGTCCGCCATAAAGGCTTTTCAGCAACCAGGGCCATTGCACAGCGCCAAAGCTGAGGAGGCGAACCCAGTCTCCCGCGTCTCGGGTCACGCCAGTTTCATCAGCGCGCGCCCGCGCGGCGGTCGTATTTCTAGACGTCATGAACGGTCGTTGCTCCCTCAACGCGCAGGCCAACAGGCCTGTGGTCCCCCTTGCGGGCTAAGGGTGCAAGATTTCAGTTTAGCGACACAGCGCTGGCGCAGGACGTCAGTCGGAGAAGGGATCCCGCACCAAAATCGTATCGTCACGCTCCGGGCTGGTGGACACGCAGGCGACCGGGCAGTCGATAAGTTCTTCAATGCGGCGGACATATTTGATCGCCTGTGCCGGCAAATCGGCCCAACTGCGCGCGCCTGCGGTCGTTTCCGACCAGCCGGGCATTTCTTCATAAATCGGCTCGGCCCGCGCCTGATCTGCGGCATGGGGCGGCAGATAGTCATAAATCTGGTCGCCAATGCGGTAGCCGGTGCAGATCTTCAGCGTCTCAAACCCGTCGAGCACGTCAAGCTTGGTGAGCGCAATGCCGGTGATGCCGGAGACAGCAGCCGACTGGCGCACGAGTACAGCGTCAAACCAGCCGCAGCGGCGCTTGCGGCCTGTGACCGTGCCAAACTCATGCCCACGTTCCCCCAGCCGCTGGCCGGTGGCGTCTTCCAGTTCGGTCGGGAACGGGCCGGAGCCGACACGTGTGGTGTACGCCTTTACGATACCGAGCACGAAGCCCACCGAGGAGGGGCCGAGGCCTGAACCACCCGAGGCCGTGCCCGCAATGGTGTTGGACGAGGTGACGAACGGATAGGTGCCGTGGTCAACATCCAGCAGCACGCCCTGTGCGCCCTCAAACAACACGCGCGCGCCGCGCTTCTTTGCCTGATTGAGCGTCACCCAGACAGGCTTGGCAAAGGGCAGGATGAAGGCGGCGATATCGGCCAGATCGTCGAGCAGGCGTTGCCGGTCAATTGGCGGCTGGTTGAAACCGGCGCGCAGTGCATCATGATGCGCGCAGATGCGGTCCAGTTGGGCGTCGAGATCATCAAGATGCGCCAAATCACAGACGCGGATGGCACGCCTGCCAACCTTGTCTTCGTAAGCAGGGCCAATGCCGCGCCCGGTGGTGCCGATTTTGCCGGCGCCCGCTGCGGTTTCGCGCAGGGCGTCCAGATCACGGTGGAAGGGAAGGATGAGCGGCGCGTTTTCCGCGATATGGAGATTTTCGGGTGTGACGCTCACGCCCTGGCTGGTCAGCTTCGCGACTTCATCGCGGAAATGCCAAGGATCGAGCACGACGCCATTGCCGATGACGGACAATGTGCCACGGACAATGCCGGACGGGAGGAGGGAGAGCTTGTAGACCTTATCGCCTACAACCAGCGTATGGCCCGCATTGTGGCCACCTTGAAACCGGACGACGACGTCGGCACGGCTCGCAAGCCAGTCGACGATCTTGCCTTTGCCTTCATCGCCCCATTGGGCGCCGATAACGGTGACATTTGCCATTTGCACATCCCGATATGTCGGGCCTTTTCCTTCAGCGCAGGGAACTCTGAACGAAGGGATTCGCCGCGCTGTGCGTTATTGCCATGCAGGCGCGGCGTCCACCCCAAAGGTCGTTTCTGGCCTGAAAGTTATGCCTTTGCCGTGGGCAAATGGCACGCTCAGTCGAGGGGTACGGGGCGACCGTTGGACAGAATGTGGGTGCAGATCTGGGCTTCGGCACTGTCGTCTTCCGTCAGAGCCGCGACCGTGACCCAGCCTTCGGCGCGAAGAGCAGCGGCTTTTTGCGATAAGGTGCCGAGCGGCAGGAACAGGCGGCGGCGCTCATCCTGCGCCAGCCCTGCGTCAATCAGCGGGTCGATAAATGCGGAAAAGCCGATGGCGGGTTCATCGCCGATCCGATAGCTGCCGCCCCGGCCGATTTCGCCCGAGGTGTGTGCCGAAAAGATCGAGAAGCCGAACCAGCTTTGATATTCAAAACCATGCCGCTCGGTCGGGTCGAGTGTGACGCGCAGATCAGCAGGCAGGCCCGCCACCACCGCCTCGATGGCATCAAGCCGCTCCGAGAGCAGGCCTTGCGTGTCAAAGGCGCGCAGGCGGCCAAGGGCGTCTTCAAATGTCCCAGCAGCTGCGATGAGCGGCTGGAAGGCTTCGGGGACGGCCGCAATATCCTTGGCATCCAAATGCGCCTTCAGGCTGGCCGTGTCCGTCCCTGGCAGCAGCGTGTCGATTAGGTCCGGCAAAGTGAGGTCGAGTGTGAGGTCCTTCACGCCCGCGGCCTTCAGCGCCTCGATCGCCACAGTGACGATTTCGGTGGCGGCGGCGACGCTATCCAGCCCGATGAGCTCCGCGCCAACCTGCATCATCTCACGTTCAGGGCGCAGCTGGGTGGCCTTGAGCTTTACGACTGGCCCGCCATAGCTCAATCGCACCGGGCGCGGGTGGTGGCCCATGCGGGTGGAGGCGATGCGCCCGATCTGCCCGGTAATGTCGGACCGCACGGCCATTGTTTCGCCGGACACCGGGTCCACAAAGCGCAACAGATCGCGCGAGGAAGTGCCGAGCGCACCCGTCAGGCATGCCTCAAATTCAGCGAGCGGGGTCTGCACCCGCTCATAGCCCCAGGACGCGACCGTATCGAGCACAGCACGCACCAATCGCGCCGAGGCATCGGCCTCAGGCGGCAGGCGGTCACGAAATCCGGTGGGGAGAAGTCCTGTGGTCATGAGCGTGGCCTTAGAGCGATTTTGGGCAGGACGGAATATCTGATTGTGCAGGTTGGGATTTGCCCGCCCCCAACCCCTCCCGCAAGCGGGAGGGGAGCGAGACTCAGGCGGCGCTCTGCCGACTTAGTCGCAGTGGGGAGGGCGCCCCCCAGATCAGAACTTCAACGCCTTTACCGTTTTCACGCCCGGCAACTTGCGCGCGTCTTCGAGAACGGCTTCGGGGATGGCGTCGTCCATGGAGAGGAGAAGCACGGCTTCACCCCCCGCATTGCGGCGGCCAAGGTGGAACGTGCCGATGTTGAGGCCGTTCTTGCCAAGCAGCGTGCCGATCGACCCGATGAAGCCGGGCGCGTCTTCGTTGACGATGTAGAGCATGTGGCCATCAAGATCGGCTTCGATGTTGATGCCGAACATTTCCACCAAGCGCGGGACGGTGTTGCCGAACAAAGTGCCAGCAACCGAGCGGTCGCCCTGGCTTGTGCCCACCGTCACGCGGACGAGTGTGTGGTAGACGCCTTCACGGTCATGACGGACTTCGCGCACGTCCAGACCACGTTCCTTGGCGAGGAAGGGCGCGTTGACCATGTTCACCGTGTCGGAATAGCGGCGCATGAGCCCTGCAAGCACAGCGCCTGTGATCGGCTTGATGTTGAGCTGGGCGGCGGCCCCTTCCACTTCGATGCTGATCTTGGTGAGGTTGTCATGCGCCAATTGCCCGACAAGGCTACCGAGCTTTTCGGCCAGCGCCATATAAGGCTTCAGCTTCGGCGCTTCTTCGGCCGACAGGCTCGGCATATTGAGCGCATTGGTGACGCCGCCATTGACGAGATAATCGGCCATCTGTTCGGCGACCTGAAGGGCCACATTGACCTGCGCTTCATTGGTCGACGCGCCAAGGTGCGGCGTGCAGATGAAGTTGGGCGTGCCGAACAAAGGCGATTCCTTGGCGGGTTCATTGACGAACACGTCGAGCGCGGCGCCTGCGACCTGGCCTGAATCAAGCGCCTCCTTCAGCGCGGCTTCATCGATCAGACCGCCGCGTGCACAGTTGATGATGCGGACGCCCTTCTTGGTCTTGGCGAGATTTTCCTTCGACAGGATGTTGCGCGTCTGATCGGTCAGCGGTGTGTGCAGTGTGATGAAGTCGGCCTTGGCGAGCAGCGTATCAAGGTCTGCCTTTTCCACGCCCATTTCAATGGCGCGCTCCGGCGTCAGGAACGGATCGAATGCGACAACCTTCATCCGCAGGCCCAGCGCGCGGGTGGCGACGATGGAGCCGATATTGCCGGCACCGATCAGGCCCAGCGTCTTGCCGGTCACTTCAACGCCCATAAAGCCGTTCTTTGGCCACAGGCCGGCCTGTGTCTGCGCATTGGCTTCGGGCAGCTGACGGGCGAGCGCGAACATCAGCGCGATGGCGTGTTCTGCGGTTGTGATCGAGTTGCCGAACGGCGTGTTCATGACCACGACGCCCTTGGACGAGGCGGCAGGGATGTCGACATTATCGACGCCAATCCCGGCGCGGCCGATGACCTTCAAATTGGCGCAGGCGTCAAGGATGTCCTTGGTCACCTTGGTGGAGGAGCGGATGGCGAGGCCATCATATTTGCCGATGATTTCCTTCAGCTCGTCGGGGGTAAGCCCCGTGATTTCATCAACTTCACAGCCGCGTTCACGGAAGATCGCAGCGGCATTGGGGTCCATCTTGTCGGAAATGAGGACTTTGGGCTTGGTCATGTCTTAGTTCCTTCGGTGTTCCTCTCCCATTTAGGGAGAGGATACGGAGCCTTGGCGGGGAACCGCCTAGGCGGAGTTGGAGAGGGCCCTCTCCGCTGCGACTAATTCGCGTTGCTCATAAGTCTAGCGCCTCTCCCTCAAGGGGAGAGGATAAGAGATCAGGCGGATTTCATCTCGTCCCAGGCCCAATCGAGCCAGGGGCCGAGCGCTTCGATGTCGGCGGTGTCGACGGTCGCACCACACCAGATGCGCAGGCCCGGCGGGGCATCGCGATAGCTGGCGATGTCATAAGCGGCGTGTTCAGCCTCAAGCAGGCCTGCGAACTTCTTGATGAAATCGGCATCCGCACCTTCGACCGTCAGGCAGACAGAGGTGGTCGACCGTGTGGCCGGATCGACCGCGAGATGATCAAGCCAGGATCGGCTTTCGACGATCAGATTGAGCGCACGGGCATTGGCGTTGCTGCGCGCCATCAGGCCTTCGAGCCCGCCGACCGACTTCGCCCATTCGAGCGCGAAGATCACGTCTTCAACCGCGAGCATCGACGGCGTGTTGATCGTCTCGCCCTTGAAGATGCCTTCGCTGAGCTTCCCCTTCGACATCAGGCGGAACAGCTTGGGCAGCGGCCATGCGGGGGTGTAGCTTTCCAGCCGCTCGACCGCACGTGGGCCGAGGATCAGCACGCCATGCGCGCCTTCGCCGCCGAGCACTTTCTGCCAGGAGAAGGTGACGACGTCGAGCTTGTCCCACGGCATGTCATACGCAAACACCGCCGAGGTCGCGTCGCAGATCGACAGGCCTTCGCGGTCGTCGGCGATCCAGTCCCCATTGGGGACGCGCGCGCCAGAGGTGGTGCCGTTCCAGGTGAAGACGACATCGTCCGCCCAGTTGACGGTCGAGAGATCGGGGAGTTCGCCATAAGCTGCGTTCAGCACCGTGGCGTTCAATTTCAGCTGCTTGTTCGCATCGGTGACCCAACCTTCACCAAAGCTTTCCCATGCCAGCATGGTCGTGCCGCGTGCGCCGAGCAGCGACCACATGGCCATTTCGACAGCACCCGTGTCAGACCCGGGGACAATGCCGATGCGGTGGGTGTCCGGCACTTGCAGCACGTCGCGCATCAGGTCGATCGCCAGTTGCAGGCGCGACTTGCCGATCTTGGCGCGGTGCGAGCGGCCGAGGCATTCGGTTTGGAGTTTGGAAGCTTCCCAGCCCGGCGGCTTTGCGCAGGGGCCCGAGGAAAAGAATGGACGCGCAGGTGTGCGCGTTGGCTTGGTCACAGTCATGTAAGCGTCTCCTTGCAGAGAGCAGCGCGGCGTTGGGACCGCGTGGCCCGTCGCCGCGTCTAGAGGCGGGGGCCTCCAAGTCAAGCGAATTGCTTAACTCTCTCAAATCAGGAGCCGCCTTTCAAACGGTGCAGGTATGACACAAGTTAGGGTGAGGAGGGTTTTCGCGCTAAGGCAAAAAAGGGGCCAGAGAGATGCTCTCCGGCCCCTTTCTTTGCCTCAATAGCCCTTTTTGCGGAACAGAACTTCGCCGCGCCGGGCGACGTACAGCTTCTCAAACGTCACCGGATGGAAATAGGCTTCCACACGATCCCCTTCGGGCGTGGTGCCGTAGACTTCGTAACAGCCGCCATCGGGCTTGGTCTTGCGCACCTGCCAGCCTTCCTTGACCAGCTTGGCCTTCAGCGCGTCCTGCGATTTCCAGCTGGAGGCGGGGCCGGCCTGACACTTGATCGCGCCGGTGGCGGAGGCCGGTGTCGCAATCGCGGTGAGCGCGGCGGCTCCGGCCAGAGAGAGAAGGGAGAGAGTACGCATCGTCATGCTCCTTGTTTTGCGTGGGGGAAGGATTTGAAAGCCCGCAGCGCCACGATCAGCGCCAGAGGTATGAAGTGAACCAGTGCGGGGCCAAGATTATTGTGCACCCAAATCCAGTGAAGCAGGGTCAGGACGGCAGCAGGATACACCAGACGCTGCAGCCTTTTCCATTGCGCCTTTAGCGCCCGCATGGACCGATCATTGCTGAGGATGGCGGGCACCATCATCAGGATGAATGCAGCCCAGCCTGTCCAAATTCCCGGTGCCAGCGCCTCTGCGACCATATCGGCCACATTGCCCATGTCGATGATGTAAAAGACAAGGTGCAAAACGGCATAGGCAAAGGCGGCGACGCCGAGTGCGCGCCGCCGCGCGGCCATCCATTGCAGCCATTTGCGCGGCCCGAGGACGCTGATCAGCGGGCTGATGGCGATCGCGATGATCATCAACCGGGCCGACATTTCGCCCGAGGGGTGCAGCAGGTCCATCGCCTCGACGGACCCACGCCCATAGCCTGAAAGCATCGCGATGGCTGGAAGCGCGAGCAGGGCCCAAAGGCTGAAACGGTGGTTGAAGATGGCCATCTAAGCTTTCCCTACGTCCGAGCGTGCAAGACTGTCAATGCTAATGCGAGCGATTATCAATAATCCTTCGAGATGCGAACAGCCGCACTTTGTCGGCCGACGGACGACAAGGTCGACAGGATCGACAACCAGCGGGTGACCTGAAACTCGGCGCGCGTTGCCGAATAGCCGGCGCCGTCGGTGATGATCTCCACAAAGGCCCGGCGTGAGATGTACTTGCCGGCAGCCACGGAGGTGCGCTGGCCCGTCGTCGTATCCGCAGGCAGGATACGCAGCCGGTCCAGCCCCACCGCCTGCCGCAAAGCGTTGATCGGGTTGAGGCCTGCCCCACCACGCATCGAGGCGACCGCCGCGGCCAGCTGCAGCGCTTCTGGCGCGGAAAGGTTTGTGATCGAGGTGCCGAACAGCAGACGGGACAGCAATTCCTCCTGCGGCAATGCGGGCACGCTCGCAAAGGTGATCTCCGGCTTCTGCCCGGTGCCGCCGACGCGGATCGTTGCATCCAGCCCCTGCGTGTCACCTTGGGCGACGATGTCGAGGATCGGGTCGGGCGGGCTTTCCCCCCGGAACCTGATGACGCCGCGCTCCAGCTCAAAGCGCCGTCCGGCAAACTCATAGCCGCCCCGGACAACCTCGGCCGCGCCGAGGATGGCAGGCGAGAGGATTGAGCCGGTGACGGCCAGGTCACCACGCCATTCGCTGTCGAGACCAAGGCCTGTCACCATCATCCGACCCGGCACATTGGCCTTGATGTCGAGCAACCATGGCCGCGCGGGCGCGACCGCCATTTGCAGGTCAGCCCCGCCGTTAATCTCCCGCACGCGCAAACGGGGAAAGGACGTGGCCACAGCACTTTGACCCAGCACATAGCTACTTCGGTCGACCCGCACAGTACCGCTGATGAGGCCGCCACTGCCTTCGGACTGGATCCGCAGGGGGCCGGTCACCGTCGCCCCCAGATCATCCCGGGCGATCAATGTTGCCGACTCCGCCAGCACCGAAAGGTCGATGCCCGGCGCGCCGGACGCAAAGCTGATGGTGCCTGTGCCGGTCAGCCGCCCACCTTTGCCTGCAGTGGCGGAAAAGCTGTTGAGCACCAGACGGGATCCGTTGAACTGCCCGTTCGCCGCGACGCCGGTGAGCACCATCCCCGCCGCTGCACTTTCGACGCGCGCGGAGGCCGTGCGCACCGAGCCGCGGATGAGGGGGTTGGACAGCGTGCCGCCTATATCGGCACCGATCGCCACATTGCCCGATAGATCAAAGGTGGAAATGCCGGTGAGGCGCCACAGCGTTCCGGCATCGCCATTAAAGCGCAACTGGCCCGCCAGATTGGCATTGGCGATCTGGCTGCCGAGAGCGGCGGCCCCGCCAAGGCCGTTGAGCTGTATCTGTCCGCGCCCGATGGTCTGGCCGCCTGAGGCGGCAACCAGCCGCGCGCCAGCCCTCGACCCGCCAAAGCTTGCAATCACCGCAAGGTCAATCGGCTTGGAAGCAAGCGCGAGCCCTGCGCGCGTCAGGCCACGTACTTTGACGTCGATCCGGCCCGAAGGCGTGCCATTTGCTTCTTCCACGTAGAAGAAGGTCCCGCTCGCCCGTCCGCCCAAGCCAAGGCGGGGGGCGACGGTATCGAGGATCGACAGCGGCATAGACGAGAGCGAACCCGTCAATTCCGGCTGTTTTCCGCCGATGAGGCCTGAGAGAGACGCTTTTCCGCCTGCAAAACTGAGCTCCGTTGGTGAAAGCCGCCAGCCACCCCCTTCGCGCACCAGTACAGCGGGGGCATCAAGGCTGATGGGGCGCCGCTCCAAAGTCCCCTTCGCCACCAAGGTCAGGCGTTCGGGCGCGATCTGAACGACCGTCTGGAGATCAAAATCCCCACCGCGAGACCCGGCAATCGCGCCTTTCAGCGTGCCTCTGCCGCCCTTCAAGTCGATATTGCCCGCGAGCCGCGCGAAGGCCACGCCGCCATATTGCACGCCGCGTGCCGTGACCGTGCCGTTGATGCCGGTCCCGGCCGGGTCCAATAAGATGGTGCCGTCAAAACGCCCACGCCGGATGGCCATTTGGGGCGGGCCATTAAAGCGGGCATCACGGGCATCGACAGCGGCCCGAATGCGCTGCAGCCCGCCTGTGACATCCATGTCGAGCGTGCCCGTCGCCATCCCGCCCAGCGAAATGGTTCCTGCGAGCCCGCCGGTCACGGGCGTCAGCCGCCCCGTTGCTGAAAGACCAGAGGCGTTGAAATCAGCGACGAGGATCTGCGAGGTGCGTCCTGCTGGTAACAAGATGTCCCCACGCCCGGTGAAGCGCCCGATGCGGGATTGGCCATTGGCTGTCCAGCCAAAGCCGCCCGCATTCGGCGTCAGCAGAAGTTCGACATTGGCGAGCCCCATCGCCTCATTGGGTCGGGCGAAGAGCAAGGACACGCGTGGTCGCGCAAGGGGTCCATCGAGGGCCAGCTGCAGCGCACCATAGATCGCCTGGTTGCCGCTACCTGAAAGCTGGAAGCTGCCATCACGCCGCCGGATACCCGACAGAGTTAGTCGCAGCTTGGGCGCGATGAGGCGCATATTGGTGAAGCGCAGCACCCCATCGGGCGTGCGCTCCAGCGCTGTCTCCAGCTTCGGCAAACCGCCGGCCAGTCCGGCAAAAAACGCATTGTCAAAGCGCCGCACCCAGGCTTCCCCCCGGCCCAAAATGCGTGTCCCGCGACCATTGGGGCCCGGCACGACAGCCAACTCACTGCGGATGTCGACAAGGCCAATGCCGGGGATGAAATAGCGGTTGAGCTGCCCCGCCAGCCCGACATCGTAGCGGCCGGTTTTGAGATCAACGAACAGCGCGAGCCTGCCCGACAGCTTGTCCGATTTCAGCAGCAGGTTTTCCCCGATCAGCGTGGACCGCGTGGCCAGCACCACGCCATCGACCGAGATATTGGCAAGGATGCCGCCGGCCACATCGCCGATCCCCGTGATGCGGCGCGCCGTGAAGCGCACCGGCACTTTGACCGGCGCCTTGGAGAGGCGGCCTTGCCCCGAGACACGCACATCCTCCAGCCCTGTTGCGTCAAAAGCGACGCGCGGGGCGGTGAGCAGATAATCGAACGATGCCTGCGAAAAGGGCCCGTCAAACCGGGCTTTCAGCTGGACATTCTGGCCACGCATCGTCGGCAGAACGGCGCGCGGATCGATCAACCGGAGGGTGAGCAGGGCATCGCCAAAGCTGCTATTGCCCAGATCAACACCGCCCGTGCCCGAGATCGCCAGCGCGGCGGAGGATAGGTTGATCTGCCCGTCAATCCGCCGGTTGGCAAAGGTCGCCTCACCCGACACGCGCACCAGCGGGGCGGCGAGCTTCTGCATCCGGCCGGTCAACACATTGGCAGCGGTGATGGTGCCCCCCAGTGTGTAGCGTCCTTCTTTCACCGCCAGATCGAAATTGGCCGCATCCTGCCCGGAAATGCTGGCCTTGAGCGCGCCCCGCCATGTCTTCCAGCTGCCATCGCCGGAGAGGCGGAGCGCCACAGGCCGTGCCGTGCCCATCATCGCGCCAAACACGCCGCGTTCCGGCGCATCGAGGGCGAGGTCGACGTCAAAGCGATTGTCATCAGGCCGGGAATCGAGCTTCAGGACGAGATGGTCGCCCTGTTGGGCGTCGGCGGTCAGATCGATGATCGCGCGGCCATCGCGAATGTCGGCGCGTCCCGCCAGCCGTCCGATGCGTGGGGACCCAGCCACGCCTTTGCCGATTTCAAGCCGGTCAATCGCGAGCGATCCGATGCGGATGTCGAAAGCGGGCAGGATCGGCGCATCGGTCGCGCCGGGGTTAAGCTTGGGCAGGCGGTGAAGCGTCGCGACCTTGGCATGGAGCCGGTCAATATCGAGCCGGTTGGCGAACCAAGCGAGCGGCGACCAGTCAAGATCCACCAAGGGAGCTTCAAAGAACAGCCCCTTGGGGTCGGAGAGCCGCAGACCCTGTATGCTCGCCTGACTGTACAGGGAGCCTTCAATGGCATCGATCTCAATCTTGAGGCCAGACTTGAGGGAGAGGCGTTCAACACGGTCGATGATAAAGCGGTGGCCCGCCCCGGTGTCCGCCAGACCGGCGAGCACCAGCCCGATCAGCGCCAATCCAAGAAGGGCTGCAAGGAGCCTTTTGGCGGCGCGCATCAAAATGCCTGACCCAAGGAGACAAACACGGTGACCCGCGCCTCACCCGTGCGCCGGTTGATGGGGGTGCCAATGTCGATACGGATCGGACCGAAGCTGGAATAATAACGCCCGCCAAGCCCCGCGCCGAAGCGCATCTTGTCCAGACGCGGCAGGCTTTCGGTGTAAATGTTGCCTGCATCAACGAAGGGGACGACGCCAAACACGCCAAAGCGGAGGCGGGCCTCTAGCGAAAATTCGGCCAGACTGCGCCCGCCAATCGGGTCTCCAAAGGCATCGCGCGGGCCGATATTCTGATAGCTAAAGCCGCGTATCGATCCGCCGCCGCCGGCATAAAAGCGGCGCGACGGCGCGATATTGTTGAGGGCCGTGCCGGAGATGGAGCCCAATCTGGCCCGCCCGGCGAGGACAAACTTGCCGCCCAAGGGCAGATAGGCGCTGCTATCAATTTGGGTGCGGACATAGCCGTTGAACCCACCCTGCAACGATCCTTCAGGGGAGATGCGTCCGCTCAGCCGGAAACCGCGCGTCGGGTCCAGCAAATCGTCTGACCCGTCATAGGCCAGGGTCGCTGGCAGGGCGGCGATGAAATAGGTTTGGCGGGCACCGCCGCGGGCCACGATGTCGCGTTCGTCCGACGCGAGCAATTCGGCGCCGACGCTCCAAGTCCAGTCCTTCTGCCAGATGATGTTGGTTTGGCGTTCGAGGTTGGCGGCAACCTCAAATGTGCGGGCGGCATATGCGGTCTGCACGATATTGCTGGCCGCTACCCGCGCATTCAAAACCCAGTCCCGCCGCCGCCAATTGGACTGGCGCAGCGAGGCGCCTAAAGTTTGTTCGCGTGTACCGATGACCCCCCGCAGCGTGACAGCGCCTTCGGGCTTGAGCAGGTTGCGGTGTGTCCAACTGCCCGACACGCGAAACCCTTCGCCGGTGCCATATCCCGCTTCTGCTGCGATCGTCCGTACAGGCGCGGGCGTCATGGTGACAGAAATGTCCGCGGTTTGCGGGTCGCCCGTTTCAACGGGGCTGACATCAACCGAGGACAGGAGGCCGGTTGCGATCAAGGCCCGCTTCAAGTCATCGATGTCGGCCTGATTATAGGGGTCGCCCGAGTTGAAGCGCGCGATGCGGCCGATATGCTTTGCATCGAAAGGCAGTTTGTCGCCGCGTGCCAGGATCTGCCCGAAGTTGCGCTTGCCGCCGGTCTCGATATGCACCTCCATTGAGGCGGTCCGCGTGTCATGGTCCACCACGACATCAGGTGCTGTAACCTTGGCAAAGGGATAGCCGTCATTGGCGAGTTTGGCCTTCAGTGTCGTTTCAGCGAGCGTCACATCATCGGCGTCTACGCTGTCTTGTACATTGACGTTGAAGGTTTCCCGCAGGCTTCCGGTCTCATCAAGGCCCGACACGCGGATATCGCCAAAGGTGTAAAGCGGCCCCGGCTCGATGGTGAGGGTGACAGCAATGCGGTCGTCCACGGCTTCAATTTCCGGGTCGACGCGCGCGTCATAATAGCCGTCGGCGCGCAGAAGTTCGGCCAGCAAAGCGGCATCATCGCGCGCGCGCCGGTCAATCTGGGCGACGTTGGCAGGCTTGCTGTCCCCGGTCTTCAGTGCCGATAGAGCATCAAATCGTTGCGCAATCTGGTTTTCGGACGTCGCGGGCACACCGGCCAAGGTGACGGTGTAGCGGCGGCCCTGTTCATCTGCGCTGTCGATACCGGAGGCTTGTTCCCCGGCTTCCTCAGCAGGCAGATCGGGCCATTCCACGCCGATATCCGGCATCTCTGCCATCGGCGATTCCGGGTCCAGCGGCGCGTCTGTGGCCTGTGTTGGTTCGGCAGGCTCCGGCAGCCCCTGCGCATGAACAGGGGTGGCAACGGCCAGCGCTACGGTCAGGGCGACGGGCGCGACACGACACAGGAGGCCGGACTTCATGACCCTGCTCTATCGTGTCCCAATGCGGAGCGAAAGCGCTCCCTTTGGAGGCGGCTCACATAAATCAAGAACCCCGCGCGGACCGGCTAGTGGCGGGTGGCGCCGATCTCATTTTCCAGCGCGCTGATCAGCCGTTCCACCTGCCGCCAGCGGCAATAGCCGATGACATTGCCATGATCGCGGGACCGGCGCGCGCGCCCTGCGGCTTCACTTGAGGCATCTTTGCCAAACAGCGCCATGAATTCGGCAGCGAGGTCTGCCCCGGCGCGATCGACAAAAAAGCTGGACATGCAGCAGGGGGCTCCTCTTTGGCAGAATGCGAAAAAACCCTTTACGCGCCAGCCCTTTGCGGGCCGTGCCCAAATGCGGTGAAGGATCCGTTCACCATGTCCCAAAGGGCATTGCCCCAATGGGCGGGGTGGCGTTTTCCGGCGGGCAGTGGCAGGGGAAGCATCATGACCGAACCAAAGAAATCTGATCCCCGCGCAGCCGGTGGGCCGCTGGCCCTCTCCATCCTCGCAGGCGCCATCATCGGTGTTGTCTATCGCCAGTCGACCTTTGGCTTGCTTGTGGGGTCTGGACTTGGCGTTGCCTTCGCCGTCGCCTTTTGGTTTTTTGACCGGAAGCGCTAGACGCGCGCTTCAGGCCATCCGCCTGCCGACCCAGATGACGCGGCCGATGATCTCGACCGCCGCCGGGTCACACTCTTCCCAATCGGGGTAAGCCGGGTTGTCGCTGCGGATCGACAGGCGCCGCCCGCCTAAGCCTGCCGGGTTGAGCGCAATCCGCTTTACGAGCAGCGATTCTTCCACCCGCAACACGTAGATGCCGTCGCGCAGCCGGTCTGCCGCATCGCCCCGGTCGACCAGAATTTCGTCGCCTTCCGACAAGGTCGGCAACATGGATTCGCCGCGCACCGCAATGGCCGAGACGTTTTGCGGGGCAGAGGCGACGCCGCGCAGCCAGCGGGCATCAAAGCCGAAGCGGGAAATCGTTTCTTCACGGTTGGCCAATGCGCCGGGGCCTGCAGAGGCCTCCACCGCCAGACGCGGCACTGAGATCAGATCACCCGCAACAGGGGCCACCAGCGGCCCGCCCAGCAGCGATTCGTCCACACCGAGATAGCGGGCGAGCAATTTCCGGTCGTCTTCGGCCAGCTTGCGCGGGCTGCCGCGATGGATGAACTGCTGGATATAAGCGGGGTTGCGCCCAATGAGCCGCGACAGGGCGGCATAGTCCTCCCCCCGGTCCCGAATCAGCCGATCCAGCGTGTCGCGCACATTTTCCATGCGCGTTCATACCGATAAGAAAAATCCTAGACAAGTAGGATTTGGCGGTGAAAAAAGGAAAAATCCTAACGCGACTCGATGGAAAGATGAGGGAGAACAAAAGGTGAATATCAGGCGCGAAATTGAGCTTTTCCTGCGGCGGACGGGGATGCGCCCGGCCCGATTCGGGCGGTTGGCCGCGCGCGACCCAAAGCTCGTTTTCGACGTCCGCGCGGGGCGGGAGATGCGCGTCCCCCTCGTCCGCCGCGTGCGGGATTTCATCGCCACCCAAGACGCCGAAAAGGAGGCCCGCCCATGACCGCAAATGCCCACCGCGCGCTGACCAACGCGCTCCTGAAACTCGCATCGCCGGCTGAAATCCCCGCATCGCGGGAACGCCCCTGGGCCAGCGTCACCTTCACCGGCGCGCGCCATTGGGTGTCGCTCTCGGTCGGCCCTGCCCGCGCTGACAAGATTGCGGCGATGCTGCCGGAACATGAGTTTGATCTGCCCGGTCATTTGGTCGCCGACATCGTCGTGACGGGCACGAAGCCTGACGGGGATCGGACCCTCCTCGAGATTGAAGCGCTGACCGTGGAGACCTGTTGACCGATTGCCGCTTGCATGGGGCCCATCGCCTGAGCAATTGAAGCGCAGAGATAAACAGGAGAATGTAATGCGAGTCTTTCTTGGCGCGATGATGGCAGCAACGGCCTTATCGGGCGCCGCGCAGGCGGAAACGGTCGTCCTTCATGCAGGGCGCGTGATCACGGATGCAGCCAAGCCTGCCTCTGGCCCCGCCACGATCACGGTGACCGACGGCAAGATTGTCTCGATTGCTGATGGCTATGCAGCGGTCCCGGCGGGTGCGCGCGTTGTCGATTTGAAGACGAAGACCGTCCTGCCCGGCCTAATCGACATGCATGTCCATCTGGAGAGTGACCCCGGTGGAGACTTTCGTGACGAAACGATTGTGACGGACGATTATCTGGCGCTGGTGGGTGCAAAGAATGCACTGACCACGGTGAAAGCGGGCTTCACGACAGTGCGCGATCTGGGCTCGGCCCCGCGCGGCGGCTTTGCCCTGCGCGATGCAACGGCCAAGGGCCTCATCCCCGGCCCGCGCGTTGTCGCGGCGGGTACGTCCATTTCGATCATCGGCGGCCATGGCGATGTGTCTGGCTTCCGCCCGGAGGTGAACGCCGCACTCGACGGCAAGAACACCTGCACCGGGCCGGACCAGTGCGCTGCGCGGGTGCGGGAAGCGTCCAAGAATGGTGCGGACGTCATCAAGATTACGGCAACCGGCGGCGTATTGTCGCAACAGGGGCGCGGGCTTGGTCAACATTTCACCGATCCGGAACTGAAGGCGATTGCTGATACCGCGCATAGCCTTGGCCTGCGGGTGGCAGCGCACGCGCATGGCGCGCGCGGCGTTGAATCCGCGGCGAAGGCCGGCATCGATACGGCCGACCATGGCACCTTTGCCGACGTAGCGGCAGTCAAGGCGATGAAGGCGAGCGGCATGGCGATGGTGCCGACGCTGATGGCGCTGAATGGCGTGAAGGAACGTCTGGGCAAGGGCATTTACACGCCGACGGTTGAGGCCAAGGGGCGCGAAGCCGTCGCACAGGCCGGCAAGGCGCTGAAGCTGGCCAAGGCCGAAGGCGTGACCATTGCCTTTGGGACAGATGCAGGCGTGTTTGAACATGGCCGCAACGCCGGTGAATTTGCGCTGATGGTCGATTGGGGTGGCATGACTCCGCGTGAGGCGCTGGCCAGTGCGACGACGATCGCGGCCAAACTCCTCGACAAGGAGAATGAGATTGGCAAAATCGCGCCCGGCTATTCAGCGGATATCATCGCGGTTGACGGCGATCCGTTGACGGATGTCCGCAACCTTGAAAAGGTCGGCTTTGTCATGGCCCGTGGCCGCATCATCGACTGACGGAGCAGCCACATGGCCAAGATCAAGCTGAAATCATCTGAGGAACGGCTGGCCGATCTTGGCCGGATCGTGACGCGCAAGTTGAAGGCTTCTGGCCGCGCGCAGATTGTCGAACAGAATAACCTCGCGCTTTATTGCGTGCAGGATTTCATGTCGCCCACCGAGTGCGAAGAGCTGATGGGCCTGATCGACAAGGGGCGTCAGCCCTCGGGCTTGCTTGCCAAACATCCCGACCCGGACTTCCGGACCAGCGACAGTTGCAACCTGTCCCCTTATGATCCGCTCGTCGAAAAGATCGAAGGCCGTATCTGCACGCTGATGGGCATCGATCCGCGCCATGGGGAAACGCTACAGGGGCAAGTTTATGAAATTGGCCAGCAGTTCAAGGCGCATCACGACCACTTCTTCAAGAACAGCACCTATTGGGACGATATGGCCAAACAGGGCGGGCAGCGCAGCTGGACCGCGATGGTCTATCTGAACGAACCCGCATCGGGCGGGGAAACCGAATTCCCCATTGCTGGCCTGACCGTCCAGCCGCGTCGGGCGATGCTCGTCCTGTGGAACAATATGCAGGCTGATGGCACGCCCAATCCGGCCACGCTTCACGCCGGCCTGCCGATCCACGCGGGGACGAAATACATCGTGACCAAATGGTTTCGGGAGAAATTCTGGATCTGACGTCGCTGCGTCGCACTGGCCACCATGACGTCATCCTGAACGGCAGATAAACGCGCCTTTCGGATTGCTGACAACTCCATTCCGGGTCCGTTCAGCGCGACTCGGCGATAAGCAACACGCGTCACCGCTCGCGTATTGATGTGACGTGTGTTCCCTGTTGGCGTTACACTTGTCGCCCTTCGCACAGGGGCGATGGCCCGGGTCTCTCATGAGGTCCGGGCCACTTTTTTGTGCGCTTGGTCGATATCAACATGGCTTTGGTCGAACAGGGTGGAGTGACGCCGACACGCCTGATAGGACCGGTGTCATCATCCGCCTTAGGGGAGCGTTTCATGCGCCGGTCCATTTCTCTGTTTCTCGCCACCACTCTCTCGCCGCTCGCCCTCATGGCGGCCCCCGCTTTTGCCCAGATGTCGGCCCCGGCCGGGCCCGGCCCGGTGGCGGCTGCACCTGCTCAAAATCAGGCGACGCGTGATCTGCACAAGCTGTTTGAAGAAAGCGATGAAGGTTCCCAACGGCGCAATCCGCTCTTTGCCATTTTCCGCGGTGACCTCCGCTATGCCGACCGTTTTGGGGACTTTATTACTGACGCCTATTTCGCCGCTGAAAAGCGGGCGAACGTCAGCGACATGGCGCGCTTGAAGAAGATTGACCGTTCGCAGCTCAGCCCGACGGACCAGATCGCCTATGATGTGTTCAAATGGCAGACCGAACAGGCCGCCATTTCCTTCCGGCCGGACATTTTGAAGCTGAACGTGGTCCGTCCGCTCAATCACTTTTTCGGCTTCCACACTTTCTACCCGACCTTTTCCAGCGGAAAGGGCGGCGCACCCTTTGCCACGGTGCAGGACTATGAAAATGGGCTGAAGCGCCACCGCGAGTTCATCATCTTCCTCGACCGCGCCGTTGGCCGCTTCCGTGAAGGGGCCAAGTCCGGCGTTGTTGAAACCAAGATGACGATCAACAATGTGATTGGTCAGCTCGATGCGCAGTTGGCGCAGAAGACGGAACAGTCTCCCTATTTCGGGCCGGTCCAGAACTTCCCGGCCAGTTTCTCGGCAGAGGATAAGGCGCGTCTTTCCGCGGATTACCGGGCGACAATCGAACAGGGCATCTACCCTGCCTACCGCCGCCTGCGCGACTATCTGAAGACTGACTATCTGCCCGTCGCGCGCGATGGCGCGGGCCTGAAATATATGAAGGGCGGCGATAAGCTCTACAAATTGGCCATTGAGAACACGACGACGCTGCCGATGGATGCAGAGACGATCCACAATCTCGGCCTGTCTGAAGTTACGCGCATCAAGACCGGCATGGAGCAGGTGAAGGACGAGGTGGGCTTCAAAGGCACACTCAGTGAATTCTTCGACTATCTGCGCAATGACCCCAAGTTCAAGATGACGAGCCGCGATGCACTGACGCAGGGCTATTATGACATCGGCAAGCAGGTTGACGGGAAGATCGGCACCTATTTCTCAACGCTGCCCAAGGCGCCGCTGAAGATCCAGCCCTATGAAGAATTCCGCGAGAAATATGAGGCGGGTGGATCGTATGAACCCGGCACGCCCGATGGCTCGCGCCCGGGCACCTTCTTCTTCAACGCCTATGATCTGCCAAGCCGGACCACGCCGGGCATGACGACGCTTTATCTGCATGAAGGCGCGCCGGGCCATCACTTCCAGATCAGCCTTGCGCAGGAAAATGAAAAGCTGCCCAAGTTCATGCGCTTTGGCGGCAACACGGCCTATGTAGAGGGCTGGGCGCTCTACTCCGAGACCTTGGGCTATGAGATGGGCTTCTACAAAGACCCCTATCAGCGCTTTGGTACGCTGTCGGATGAGATGTTGCGCGCCATGCGGCTTGTCGTCGACACCGGCATCCACGCCAAGGGTTGGACGCGCGAACAGTCGATCGACTACATGCTCGCCAATTCCGACATGGGGAAGACGGACGCGACATCGGAAGTCGAACGCTACATCGCGATCCCCAGCCAGGCGCTTGCTTATAAGGTCGGCGCGCTCACCATCCAGCGGCTGCGCAAAAAGGCCGAGGCTGAGCTCGGCGCCAAGTTCGACATCCGCGCCTTCCATGAACAGGTGCTGGGTACCGGCGCGCTGCCGCTTGCCGTGCTGGAGAAGAAGATCGACAGCTGGATTGCAGCGTCGAAGTAGTCTGGTCTTGAACCCTCTCCCCTTGAGGGAGAGGGCAGGGTGAGGGAGTGCGCTGCGTCTGCGGTGCATGGATTTGTTCGCGCAGAGACGCAGAGGGCGCGGACGGTTTCCTAGCCCTACACCGCTCACCCTGAGCTTGTCGAAGGGTCGTTTTTTTCTCCGCTCCGAAGCGAGGGAAAGTACAGTCCTTCGACAGGCTCAGGACGAACGGTTCTTGTGTGTCCGCGCTCTTTGCGTTTCTGCGCGATCCGCAACCGATGGATGGGCCGTTACGCCAAAGCTTCCGCGATCAGCTTCCTTGTGTTCTCAATCCCGTAGAGCCCGATGAAGCTGCCCATGCGTGGCCCTGCGCTCGATCCGAGCAGCGTTTCGTAGAGCGCCTTAAACCAGTCGCGCAGGTTTTCGAACCCGCCGGTCTTGCCGATTTCATAGACGATGTTCTGAATGTCCTCCGCGCTCGTGTCCGCCGCCATCGGGGCGAGTTCGGCATCAAGCCGCTTCAGCGCCTCAACCTCGACACCCTCAGGCTTGCGGCGCTGGAGCGTCGGGGCGACATGGTCGCGATTATAGGCGAGCGCCAGATTGATGAGCATCGCGAGCTCAGGGTGCGTCGCCGCACTCGCATCGGGCACATAGTTGGCGAGATAGCCCCAGACCTGCGGCGCGGTTGCGTGCGGGCCCATGACACCCGCCAGATTGAGCAGCAGGCCGAAAGTCACCGGCGGCACATCGGTGGGCACATGGGATCCATCGGGGCCGCTATGAATATGGTGCACCGGGTTGCCGAGCTTTTGCTCGATCGGTTGCGCTGCATAATTGCCACGGAACTGGAAATACTCATCCACCGCGCGCGGGATGACGCCAAGGTGCAACTGCTTGGCGCTCTTGGGTTCGCGATAGGCGTAAAAGGCCAGGCTGTCTTCGCTTCCGTAAGACAACCAATCTTCCAGGCTCAGACCATTGCCCTTGGACTTGGAGATCTTCTCGCCCTTTTCGTCGAGGAACATCTCATAGATCAGGCCTTCCGGCTTCCGCCCGCCAAGGACCTGCGCGATCTTGCCGGACTGGATGCCGCTGTCGGTCAGGTCCTTGCCGTACATTTCATAGTCAACGCCGATGGCGACCCAGCGCATCGCCCAGTCGACCTTCCACTGTAGCTTGGACATCCCGCCAAGGATCGATTGGGTGACGGTCTCGCCCTCGTCCTCAAAGCTGACGAGACCGGCCTCTGCGTCCACAACCGTCAGCGGCACCTGAAGCACGATGCCTGACTTTTGGCTGATTGGCAGCACGGGCGAATAGGTGGCGGCGCGTTCCTTGCGCAGCGTCGGCAGCATGATGTCCATGATCGCCTGATAGCGGCGCAGCACGTTCTTCAACGCCTCGTCAAACACGCCGCCTTCATATTGGGTGGTGGATGACACAAACTCATAATCAAAGCCGAAGCGGTCGAGGAATTCGCGCAGCATCGCATTGTTGTGCGCGGCAAAGCTGTCAAACTTTTCAAACGGATCGGGAATGCGCGTCAGCGGCTTGCCGAGGTGTTCGGTCAGCATCGCCTGATTAGGGACATTGTCGGGCACTTTGCGCAGGCCATCCATGTCATCGGAAAAGGCGACGAGCTTGGTCGGCAAGTCTGACAGCGTTTCAAAGGCGCGGCGGACCATCGTCGTGCGCAGCACTTCGTTGAAGGTGCCGATATGCGGCAGACCCGATGGACCATAGCCGGTTTCGAAGATGACCGGGCCGTCTTTGCCATCCTTATCTAGGCGTTTGAGCACCTTGCGCGCCTCTTCAAAGGGCCAGGCCTTGGAAACCATCGCTGCGTCGCGCAAATCGGTCACTTCGTGTTGCTCTTTCGTTCCAGTTGCGCCAATCCCGGCGCGTGTCGATCTCTGTTCCTGCCCCTTTGCCTTATCCTGCGCTGCATGCAAGCCATGCCGGCATCTGGATTGCGACACCTGACGGCCGCACGCGGGCCGTGGGCCTGGGTGAGGCGATCTCGATCGCGGCGGAAACGCCTGTCCTCATGCTCAACGCGCCGCTGGTCGCCGCCCGGCTTGGCTATGGGGAATTGTCCGGGCTCGACCTGCTGGAATTGTTCGCGTTCCTGTATCCGGCACACTTCATGGTGCCGACGGTGAAGGGTTTGATGGGCGCGCTCAACCTAGAGCCCCTCCCCTTCAGGGGAGGGGTTGGGGTGGGGACTCTACATCTGGGAGATGGTCCCGACCGCCCCACCCCCAACCCCTCCCCTGAAGGGGAGGGGCTTATCGAGTCGAATGTCCCGGCTATTCTGCAACAAGCCGCCGCCAAGCTGCTCGATGTCCTGTCGGGTGATTGGCCGGAACGCGAGGGCGCTTGGACATCGGCACAATCGCTTGCCCGCTTGCGTTGGCCTTGGGCGCCTTTGGTGCTGGGCCGGCTCAAGGCGCCGCCAAAGGATGAACGCTGGCTGTTCTCCAAATTGCCGGAATGGGATGAAGCGCCCGTCCGCCCGGCGCCGCGCACCATCAGCCTTGATGAACGCGATGTGGTGGACCGGCTGACAAAGATCACGGGCGCAGGGGCTGAGACGCGCACAGGGCAGCAGGATTATGCGCGCGCCGCCGTCTCTGCCTTCCAGCCCCGCACCGCCCGCGATGAGCCGCGTCTTCTGATCTCTGAGGCCGGCACCGGCATCGGAAAGACGCTGGGCTATCTGGCCCCCGCCTCGCTCTGGGCGGAACAGGCAGGCGGGCCTGTCTGGATTTCGACCTATACCAAGGCGCTGCAACGCCAGCTGACGGCGGAGACGGCGCGCGTTTATGGCAGTGAGGCGGCGGCACGCGGCAAGGTTGTGATCCGCAAGGGCCGTGAGAATTATCTCTGCCTGCTCAATCTGGAAGATGCGCTGCAGGGCGGCTTTGCCGGGCGGGCGGCGATCCTCGCGCATCTCGTGGCGCGCTGGGCAACCTTCAGCCGCGACGGTGATATGGTGGGGGGCGATCTGCCCGGCTGGTTGCCGACTTTGTTCCGGCGCAATGGCTCAACAGCACTCACCGACCGGCGCGGCGAATGTGTTTATGCCGGGTGCCCGCATTACCGGAAGTGTTTCATCGAACATGCCGCGCGGGCCTCGGCGCAGGCTGATCTCGTCGTCGCCAACCATGCGCTTGTCATGGTCAACGCCGCGCGCGGTCGGGAAGAAGGCACGCGCCCGACGCGCTATGTGTTTGACGAAGGCCATCACCTGTTTGACGCCGCCGACACCATGTTTGCAGCCGCCCTGACGGGGCAGGAGGCCATTGAACTGCGCCGCTGGATCATCGGCCCCGAAGGAAAGTCGCGCGGGCGCCGTCGCGGGCTGGCAGCACGGCTGGCCGATGTGGCGAGCTACGATTCAGAAGGGTCTTCGGCCATTTCGGCAGCGGCAAATGCCGCCGCCGCGCTCCCATCGGATGGCTGGTTGCAACGCATTGCCGAAGGTGCGCCTTTTGGCCCGATTGAGGCGATGCTGGGGGCCGTGCGCGGGCTCGTCTTTGCGCGCTCGGCAGAAGGCGATGCGGGCTATGGGCTGGAGACAGAGGCCGCCCAGCTGGACGGACCTTTGTTGACCGCCGTGGAACCCGCCTGTCAGGCCCTCGATGCGTTGCTCCGCCCGCTTGTCACGCTCGGCCGACGGCTGGAAGCGGTGATTGAGGAGGGGCCGGACTGGCTCGACGGGCAGGCGCGGGCGCGGGTCGAAGGCGCGCGCGCAAGCCTGAGCTGGCGGGTCGATACCATTGGCGCTTGGCTGTCCATGCTCGCGCGGCTGGGCGGGCCGGTGGACCCGGACTTCGTCGATTGGCTGACGGTGGATCGGATTGAGGGCCGCGAGGTTGATATTGGCCTCAGGCGGCATTGGCTGGACCCGACCCGGCCTTTTGCGGCGACGGTGCTCAAGCCTGCGCACGGCGCGCTCATCACCTCGGCGACCCTCAAAGGCGGGGAGGGCTGGGACGTTGCCGATGCACGGACGGGTGCGCTGCACCTGTCGGCACCGCCCGTCCATTTCGAGGCCCAAAGCCCGTTCAACTATGCCGCGCAATCCGAAGTCATCATCGTCACCGATGTGAAGCGCGGCGACGTGCCGCAACTCGCCAATGCCTTTGCTCGGCTGGTGGCGGCCTCCAATGGCGGGACGCTGGGCCTGTTTACTGCGATCCGGCGGCTGCGGGCCGTCCATGCGCGCATCGCCGACCGCTTGGCGCGCGATGGTCTGCCGCTCTACGCGCAGCATGTGGACCCGATTGATACCGGCACGCTCGTAGATATTTTCCGTGATGATCCCCGCTCCAGCTTGCTGGGCACCGATGCGCTGCGGGACGGGGTGGATGTACCGGGGGAGTCGCTGCGGATGGTGGTGATGGAAGGCGTGCCTTGGCCCAAGCCGACGGTGCTCCAAACTGCCCGCCGGGCGGCAGGCGGTGGGTCGCTTTATGATGACCGGTTGATCCGCGCGCGTATGGCGCAAGCCTTTGGTCGCCTCATTCGGCGGCAGGAAGATCGCGGTATCTTCGTGCTGCTCTCCTCTGCCGTCCCCTCGCGGTTGCTGTCGGCCTTTCCGCCGGGCACGCCCGTGCGGCGCATGACGTTGGACGACGCGGTTTTGGAAGTACTGCGGACGCAATCCACCCTTCCAAACGCCATCGCTTTGCCGCATGAAACGGCACCATGAAGACGCTCACCCTCTTTCGCCACGCCAAATCGGGTTGGGACGCGCCTGTCTCCCGCGATTTTGACCGGCCGATCAATGAACGCGGCGTCAAAGGCGCCAAGCTTATCGGGCGTCACTTGCGCTCAAAGGGCTGGACGTTCGACTATGTGATGTCCTCGCCCGCTGTGCGCTGCACCGAAACGCTTGACGCGCTGTGGGAAGGCTATGGTGAGATCCTCCACCCCAATTGGGACCGCCGCATCTATCTGGCGTCCGGCGCGACGCTGCTCGATGTTGTGCAGGACTTGCCGGATGAGGTCTCGTCGGTGCTGATGTGCGGGCACAATCCGGGGCTGGAAGATTTGATTCTGATGCTGGTGCCCGATGTGGCCGGAGATCTTCTGCGCGATGAGGTGGAGATGAAATTCCCCACGGCGGCGGCTGCAGAATTGCAGTTTGAGGCGGACAACTGGAGTGCGGTTGCCACCGGCAAGGCGACATTTACCCGAATGATCCGTCCCCGGGATTTGGACGCAACGCTCGGCCCGCAGATGGACCGGGATTAAGCCCGCGCTGCGGCGAGGGCGATTTTCAGGCGATCCCGAATCAGAACAAGATCGGGAATATAGCTTGGCGGTGAGGCTGGTGGCGCAGGCGGCGACACCTGAGGCGCGCTTGAGGCTACCGCAGGTTCAGCACTTTCAGACGGGGTGGCCGTCTTTCCGGTCAGCACCTTCTGCACGCCTTTGACGGTATAGCCTTCAACGTTCAGCAACTGGTGGATGCGGCGCACGAGCACCACATCGTCCGGCCGATAATAGCGGCGGTTGCCCGCGCGCGTCAGCGGCCGGAGTTTGGAAAACTTCGTTTCCCAATAGCGCAGAATGTGCTGCGGAACGCCAAGCTCAGCAGAAAGCTCGCCAATGGTCAGTAACGCACCGGGCGCTTTGTCAGCCATTGGCGATGCTCACCGATTAGGCCTCTTGGGCGACGTTGGCCCGCATCATCTGGCTGGCGCGGAACGTCAGCACGCGGCGCGGTGCGATTGGCACCTCAACACCTGTCTTGGGATTGCGGCCCACACGTGCACCCTTGTCACGCAGCAGGAAGCTTCCAAAACCGGAAATCTTTACATTCTCGCCCTTTGCGAGCGCATTTGACATGTGATCGAGAATCGATTCGACAAGTTTTGACGATTCAGCCTTGGACAGGCCGACATTCTTGTGAAGAGATTCAGCAAGATCGGCTCGTGTCAGAGTACCATCCCCCGCCATTACGCAACTCCCCCTCTCAGATAGTGGTCACAGTTCTTCATATCGAATTGGCGCGGAACGTCAATTGCGCGAATTGGTTAGTAACGGACGGCTGCCGCACCCCAGGTGAAGCCGCCACCCATGGCTTCGAGCACCAGCAACTGGCCGCGCTGGATGCGTCCATCGCGCACGGCGGTGTCGAGCGCCAGCGGCACGGAGGCAGCAGACGTGTTGGCATGCTGATCCACGGTCACGACGATCTGGTCTTTGGACAGCCCCAGCTTGCGCGCGGTCGCATCAAGAATGCGGGCATTGGCCTGATGCGGGACGACCCAGTCGACATCCTGCGGGGTCAGGCCTGCGGTCTCGAGCACTTCGCCCAGCACTGTCGCCAGATTGACGACGGCATGGCGGAAGACTTCAGACCCCTTCATGCGGACATGGCCGACCGTGCCCGTCGTGGACGGGCCACCATCAACATAGAGGAGTTCATTGTGGCGGCCATCGGCATGGAGGCTGGTCGACAGGATGCCGGTCTCGCCATCTTGTCCTTCAAGCACGACGGCGCCTGCCCCATCGCCGAACAGAACGCAGGTCGTGCGGTCTTCCCAGTCGAGGATACGGCTGAAGGTTTCGGAACCAATGACGAGGGCGCGCTTCACATTGCCCGCGCGGATCATCGCGTCGGCAACCGAGAGCGCATAGAGGAAGCCTGAGCAGACCGCCGCCACGTCAAAGGCGATGCAGTCATTGATGCCGAGCATGGCCTGCACTTTTGTGGCGCTGGCGGGAAAGGTCTGGTCGGGCGTGGCGGTCGCGAGAATGATCAGGTCAATACTGGCGGCGTCCACACCGGCGGCTTCGATGGCCTTGGCGGCCGCGTCTGCGCCGAGCGTTGCGGTCGTCTCGCCTTCACCGGCAATATGGCGGAAGCGGATGCCGGTGCGCGCGACGATCCACTCATCTGAGGTGTCGACGCGCTGGGCCAGTTCTTCATTGGAAACACGGTGTTTGGGAAGGGCTGATCCTGTCCCGAGAATAACCGCGCGTAATGTCACTTGCCGTTCGCCTTGATGAGCGCGAGATCTTCAGCGATCCGCTGGGTGATGTTGGCGTCGACCAGCTTGGCAGCCACGCCAACGGCATTGGCGACACCTTTGGGGCTCGCACTGCCATGGCTTTTTACGACCACGCCGTTGAGGCCAAGGAAGACCGCGCCGTTGTGATTGTCGGGGTCAAGGTGGTGGCGCATCAGCTCCGTTGCCGGGCGCGAAATGAGGAAGCCGAATTTGGACCGGATGGAACTCGTAAAGGCGCGGCGCAGCAGATCCGTCACGAAGCGGGCGGTGCCCTCCATCGTCTTCAGCGAGATGTTGCCGGAAAAGCCATCGCACACCACAACATCGGTCAGGCCACGGGCAATCTTGTCGCCTTCGATAAAGCCTTCAAAATTCATGTGCAGATGATCGGACGCGCGCAGGGCGGTCGCTGCATCGCGAATTTCTTCGGTGCCCTTTTGGTCTTCGGTGCCGATGTTGAGCAGCGAGACGCGCGGGCGCTCAATGCCGAGCGCAATGCGCGAATAGGCCGCACCCATGATTGCGAACTCGACGAGGTTGCGGGTTTCGCATTCGGTGTTCGCGCCCAGATCGAGCATGACGAAATCTTTTTCGCCAAGGCTGGGAAGAAGAGCGGCGAGCGCGGGGCGGTCAATGCCCGGCATGGTACGCAGCGCAAGCTTGGCCATCGCCATCAGGGCCCCGGTATTGCCGGCCGATACAGCGGCGCCTGCGCGGCCCTGCTTCACGGCATCAATGGCAAGGCCCATGCTTGTCGTTTTGGAACGGCGGATCGCCTGGCCTGCGCGTTCGCTGCCTTCGATCGTTTCGGGGGCGTGGATGATGTCTGAAGCCGCCCGCAGATTCGGGTGCTGGTCGAGCGCCGCGTTGATCGCGGCTTCATCGCCGACAAGGTCGAAGGTAAGCCCCGGCCATTGACGGCGCGCAAGGGCCACACCGGCCAGCATCACTGCTAGCCCTCCGTCGCCCCCCATGGCGTCAATTGCGATGCGCGGCGCTTCGGCCACTTGCCCGTCTCCTGTGGTTCAGGCGACGGGATTAGTCGGCAGCTGCGACGATTTCGCGACCGTTATAGTGACCGCATGCCTGGCAAAGATTGTGCGGCAGCTTCAGTTCGCCACAGTTCGGGCATTCCTGAAACGTGGTGGCCGTCAGCGCATCATGGCTGCGACGCATGTTCCGCCGCGACGGCGATGTTTTTCTTTTAGGGACGGCCATTTCGGCACCTTATTCGATTGAGTGATCACAAACCTTGGCCAACAATCCCGCATCCGAAAACGAATCCGAGGCCGCCCAAGCGAAGGCGCGCGTATAGCCAAAATTCGTGCAGTTGCAAGCGCGCGCACGGCGTGGCAGGTTCCATTCACCCAACAGGAGGGGGACAAGATAATGATTTTACCCGTAACTTTGACATTCGCAGGGGTCGCAGCCCTCATCAATCTTTGGCTCGCCATCCGCTGCGGGCAGGCGCGCACAACAGAGAAGGTCTCCATCGGCGACGGTGGCAGTGAAGCCGTCATCCGCCGGATGCGCGCGCACTCTAACTATATTGAGAACACGCCCTTTGTCCTCATCATGATTGCCGCGATTGAGCTCGCCAACACGCCGGGTGCCGCACCAACCTGGCTCTGGATTGTGGCAGGCGTCTATTTCCTTGGCCGTGTCGCGCATGGCCTCGGCATGGATGGCGGCACGCTTGGCAAGGGCCGGATGGTGGGCACGCTCATCACCATGCTGACACTCTTGGGGCTGGCCGCGTATTGCATCTCCATCCCCTACACATCGGCAGGGCAGATCCAGCCGGCGAGTGAGGTTGACCTTTCGGTCTCAGAAACCGTGCCTGCAAACTAGTACACACCTAACGCTAGTCCCGCTGCCAGAGCCAGACCGAGGTCATGGCAGCGGGCAAGTGCTTCGGGCGGGATCGTCTTGGGCGCCAGTATCTCTTCGGGCGTCTGCGCATGGGTGCAGATGATGAGAGGATCGGCCACCGCCTTCATCCGCCAGCCCAAAGCGATCCGCGCAATCTGCCGCGCCGCACCCTCCCCGTCTGACCCGGCACAGATCAGCGCGGCATAAGGCCGCCCCTCGATTTTTCCGAGCGCGGGGTAGTAAGCCCGATCAAAGAAATCCTTCATGACGCCTGCCATAGAGGCGAGGTTTTCCGGACAGGCGAAGATGACGCCGTCGGCGGAGAGGAGATCGTCGGGGGTGGCGTCTGCGGCGGTCAGCAGGCGGGTCGTGACGCCCTTTTCCTGTTCAGCGCCTGCAAGTGCGGCGCGCGCCATCGCTTCGGTGCCGCCGGTGCGGCTGTGGTAGAGGATGAGGAGGGTGGTCATGGCCCCATCCTATCCGTTCGTCCCGAGCGAAGTCGAGGGACGTGGCGCAGGCGTGTCTCGACTTCGCTCGACACGAACGGGGGGATCGTGCATGAATAACCAAATAGGTAAAAAGATCTTGACATTTCTCTCCTGATCTGGCAGATGGGGTGAACTGAAGCGGACGACTCGGGGGCCAGATGCCCCGTCCCGCTTCCTCCCCCTATTCCGGAGACACTCCATGGCCTTTGCCAAGCCGCGTGCGGACGCGCAGAACGGTGCGTCGGGTTTTGATGCCCGTGCCCGCAAGCTCTTTCTGGAACATCTGGCGCTCACCTCCAATGTTGCGGCCTCGGCGCGCAAGGCGGGCGTGGCCTCGTCGCGGGTTTATACGTTGAAGCGGAAGAACCCTGATTTTGCGCGCGATTGGCAGGTGGCCCTATCCGAGGGTTTTGCCCGGCTGGAGGCGGAATTGTTGGCCGAAGCTTTGCGGACCATTTCGGGCAAGGTATCGGATGCCACGCTCAAATCCCGCGCACAAAAGCATCGGCTTGCGCTGGCGTTGCTGGCCATGCACCGTAGTTCGGTGCGCGGAGGGCCAAAGCCTGCTGCAACGACGGGCAACGGCGCCGAGATTGCGGCGCGCGTCGAGGCGAAGCTGCGTGACATGCAAGCGCGTGTGAAGGCCGGAAATGGCACAAAACACTGATCAACCCGATCATGCGCTTAAGGTCGCTGATCTGGACGATGCCGCCCTTTCCAAATGGCTCAAAGCAAACCGCACGCGGCTGGCCCAGATCGCCTTTGACTGGTCCTTCTGGCGGCGTCCCGATCAGGCCGAACCCGCAGGCGATTGGCGCTGTTGGCTCCTTTTGGCCGGACGCGGCTTTGGCAAGACGCGCACAGGGGCAGAATGGGTCCGCGCACGGGCTGAGGCCAATGGTCGGCTGCGGATCGCACTGGTCGCCGCCACCATGGCCGATGCCCGTGCGATCATGGTGGAAGGGGAAAGCGGGCTCTTGTCTATCGCGCCGGAAGCTATGCGACCCAATTTCGAGCCGTCTCTGCACCGGCTGGTCTGGCCCAATGGGGCAATGGCCAAACTCTATTCCGCCGCAGAACCGGAAGGGCTGCGTGGTCCCGAACATCACATCGCCTGGGCGGATGAATGTGCCAAATGGGATAATGCCGACGCCGTGTGGGACAATATGGCGATGAGTTTGCGGCTGGGCACTTCGCCTCAGGTTGTCGCCACCACCACGCCGCGCCCGGTGCCGCTGATACGGCGGCTCATGGCCGAGGAAGGTGTCCACACAACGCGCGGACGCATGGTGGATAATGCGCTCAACCTCGCCGCCCCTTTCGTCGCGGCGATGCAGTCGGTTTATGCGGGCACCCGCTTGGGCCGACAGGAGCTGGATGGCGAACTGATCGACGATGTCGATGGCGCTTTGTGGACGCGGGCGATGATGGACATGGCCCGGACGTCGGCAGTGCCCCAATTGGCGCGCACCATCATCGGCGTTGATCCCCCCGCCGGTCGTAAGGGCGATGCCTGCGGAATTATCGCCGCCGCGTTGGGCGCAGACGGGCTGGCCTACATCTTGGAAGATGCCAGCCTCTCCGGCGCGTCGCCCGAAGGCTGGGCGCGCCAGGTGGCCGCGCTCGCCGAAAAACACGGCGCCGACCGCGTGATCGCTGAAGCCAATAATGGTGGGGATATGGTCGAAAGCGTCCTGCGAGGTGCGGCGCCCACCCTCCCTGTCCGTCTTGTCCACGCCGCACGCGGCAAGGTGGCGCGAGCCGAGCCGGTCGCTGCACTCTACGAACGCGGGACGGTCCGCCACGCGGGCCGCTTTCCGGAGCTGGAAGATGAACTCTGCGGGCTGTGCACCGGCGGTGCCTATCACGGTCCGGGCCGCTCGCCCGATCGGGCAGATGCCTTGGTCTGGGCGGTGACCGAATTGATGTTGAAGCCCGGCGGGCCGGAGCCTCGGGTGCGGGTTCTTTAAACAGGACATCCCCCAACACTGCTCTCCCTTAGCTTCTCGAAGGGTGAAGCCCCCAACCACCCGCTCATCCTGAGCTTGTCGAAGGATTGCCCTTATTGGGCGACTCATTTCGAAGAACAGCAAGAACAGTCCTTCGACAGGCTCAGGACAAACGGAGTGTGGAGTTGTCACCCTTCGACAGGCTCAGGGCGAGCGGCGTTGGTGGGCCGGCCATCAACAAACCAATTTGGAGAAAAAGATGAAACTCTTTGGCTGGAAATCGGCCGTGCGGGCGCCTGCGCGTCCGGCGCTGACGCGGGTGGCGAACTGGATCAGCGGGGAATGGCCGCGCGCCTATGAAGTACAGCTGCGTGAACTGTATTTCGGCTGTGCCATTGCCCAGCGCGCGGTGCGGCTGGTGGCCGAAGGCGTGGCGTCGATCCCCTTTGTCGCCAGTGATGATGCGGCGGGGAAACTGGTCTCCGCCACATCCGGCGGGCAGGCGCTGCTGGAGACACTCGCCACGCAATTGCTGCTCCACGGCAATGGCTATGTGCAGCTGCTGACCGATCCGGCGGGCACGCCTGTTGAACTCTTCGCCCTGCGCCCGGAACGCGTCTCAGTGGAGGCGGATGCGCGCGGCTGGCCGGTGGCCTATCGCTACAAGGCGGGTGATGCCGCCACGTTGCTTCCGTCGGACGGCGTCATCCACATCCGCACGCACCACCCGCTCGATGACCATTATGGTCTGGGCAGTCTGGATGCAGCGGCCGGGCCAATGGCGGTTCACCGCGCGGCGATGACCTGGAACAAGGCGCTCCTCGACAATGCGGCGCGGCCCTCCGGCGCTTTGGTGCATGAGGCGGGCGAGCAATTGTCTGCTGAACAGTTTGACCGGTTGCGCGAGGAGCTGGCCGCGGGCTTTGCGGGCGCGAAGAATGCGGGTCGCCCGATGCTGCTCGAAGGCGGTCTGCGCTGGCAGGCTTTGTCGCTGACGCCGGCTGATATGGACTTTGCGGCGCTGAAGGCCGCCGCCGCCCGCGACATTGCGCTCGCCTTTGGGGTGCCACCGGTGCTGCTCGGCCTGCCGGGCGACGCGACCTACGCCAATTACCGCGAGGCCAATCGCGCTTTGTGGCGCCAGTCGATCCTGCCGCTTGCGGGGAAGGTCCTCGACGCCATTGCCGAAGGCCTCTCCCCGCATTTTGCCGGCCTCACCCTGCGCGTTGATGCCGACCGTGTGCCGGCCTTGAGCGAAGACCGCGAACGGCTCTGGGCACAGGTAACGGCGGCAGACTTTCTGACACCGCAAGAGAAGCGTGCCCTTGTCGGCCTTGCCCCAGTGGAGACCGCCCCATGACCAATTCAAACATGCTCATCCATCTCGCCGCCCAAGCGGAAGCGCGTGGATCGGACCTTGTGACGCTGCGGGCGCTCATCGAAGAAGCGTCCGACCTTGGGGCGGCGCGTGCGCTCGCCCGGCTCGGCCTGTCAGATGACAGCGCCGCTAAGGATATGGCCGAACTGCGCGAGCTGCTGTCCGCCTGGCGTGACGCCAAGACGACGGTGCGCAAGGCCGTGCTCGGCTGGCTGGTGCGCGGGGCGCTGGCGCTTCTGCTCGTTGGTCTCGCCGTCAGGCTGGGCCTGAGCGAACTGATCGCCAAATGACAGTGACGGTCCGTTTCGCAGGCTATGCGGCCATCTTTGATCATCCCGACAGAGGCGGGGATATCATCCGCAAAGGCGCCTTTGACGGCGCAAAGGCTGGGCTTCCCGTCTTCTGGTGTCATGACGCCACCCGTCGGATCGGCACGGTGGATACGGTGCTGGAGGATGATCGCGGTCTGCGCGTCACCGGCACCATCTCCGGGCGCGCTGTGGCTGTCGGGCAGGGTCTGTCCTTTGGCTATCGCGTTCGCGCCGCTGCCACATCAGGCCATTTTCGAGAACTCAACGCGCTTGACCTCATCGAGGTCAGCCTCGTCGCGCAGCCCATGCAGCCGCTGGCGCGCGTCATCGCCACACACCCTCAATCAGGCGAGC
Source organism: uncultured Sphingomonadales bacterium (assembly GCA_903839675.1). Lineage (GTDB taxonomy): Bacteria > Pseudomonadota > Alphaproteobacteria > Sphingomonadales > Sphingomonadaceae > Aquisediminimonas. The sequence goes on along the minus strand of CAIMDB010000032.1, from coordinate 38,774 downwards.
CCCAATCAAACGAATCCCAAACAGGAGAAACTGCATGGACTATGAAGTGAAGGCCGACGCCATTGATGCGGCATTTGATACCGTGGAGGTGCCGCCGGTGATCGCCAACCGCCCCGCGCTCTCGGGTGCCCGCACGGCAGATCCGGCGCGCGCCGCGTTCATCGACGGCTATGTCCGTCGCGGCACTGAAATCGAACTCAAAAGCTTTTCCGGCACGACAGGGCCGGACGGCGGCTTTGCCATCCCGCGTGAGATTGACGGCAATATTGACGCGCTGCTGAAGGCGGCCTCCCCCATCCGTCAGATCGCCAATGTCGTGCGCGTCGGCTCGGCAGGCTATCGTAAGCTGGTGACGCAGAACGGCGTTTCCTCCGGCTGGGCGTCCGAAACACAGGCGCGTCCGGAAACCGGCACGCCGACCTTCAATGAAGTCATCCCAAGCTTTGGCGATCTTTACGCTAACCCGGCGGCCACGCAGGCGATGCTCGATGATGCAGCGTTCGACGTCGAAGGCTGGCTGGCGAGCGAAATCTCCGCCGAATTTGCCAAGGCCGAAGGCACAGCGTTCGTATCGGGCAGCGGCACCAACCGGCCGCGTGGCTTTTTGACCGGCACGCCTGTCCTCACCGGCGATGCGACCCGCGCTTTTGGTGTCCTTCAATATGTGCCGACAGGCGCTGCGGGCGCTTTTGCCACCAACCCGCAGGACAAGCTTGTCGACCTCGTCCACACGCTGCGCGCGCCCTATCGCCAGGGGGCGGTGTGGGTGATGAATTCAGCGACGCTCGCCGTCATCCGCAAGTTCAAGACGACCGATGGCGCATTCCTGTTCCAGCCGGGTCTTGTCGCGGGCCAACCCAATACGCTGCTCGGCTATCCGGTGGTCGAGGCCGAAGACATGCCCGACATTGCGGCCAACAGCCATTCGATCGCGTTCGGCAATTTCAAGGCGGGCTATCTGATCGCCGAACGCAGCGAGACGACCGTGTTGCGCGATCCCTTCACCAACAAGCCGTTCGTCAACTTCTACGCGACCAAGCGTGTCGGCGGGTCGGTCTCCAATTCCGAGGCGATCAAGCTGCTGAAATTCTCGGCGAGCTGATGCGCCTGGCCTCTCCCGCGCTTTCGGGCGGGGAGAGGCCTTTTCTTCCCCTTTTCAACTGAACGGAGGCCCCGATGCCTGATCCCTTTGCCGCGTCCGCCGACAGCGTCACCTCGCCTGCCGAAGATGCAGCGCCGCTCCTCCCGCACGATACAAATCCGGTTGTCACCACCCCTAAGGCGCTGTTCATCGGCACGGGCGGTCACATCGTGATGCGCGGTGTGAATGGCACGGCAGACGTCACCTTTCGCAATGTGCCCTCGGGGTCCGTGCTGCCGTTCCGCCCCGGCTTCGTCCGTGCAACGGGGACGACGGCGGCGGACATCGTGGCGCTTTACTGATGACGAGTCTGGGCTTTGACACCGGGCTGGCGCTTACCCAGCGCCCGTCGGGCGGCGCGGCCGGGCCAGTGGCGCCGGTCCCCGCCAACTTGCGGTTCCTGATCTATGGCGACAGCCGCACGGCAGATGGCAAGACCACGACCAATACAGCCAATGGCCTCATCCAAGGGACACAGAACCTCGGCTATGCGCCTTGGCTGGAGCTCTTGTCGGCCTATAAATTGCGGATTGCGCGCAACGCCAATTTCACGGTCCCCGCCTCGACCACCTATCAGGGCGCGGCCATTCCCAGGCAAAACGCCAATGGGGTGGCGACGGCTGGCGATGCCTGGCGGTCGGAAGGCGCGGTCAATTTTTCCGACAATAAGGGCGCTGACTTTGCCAATGCGCATGAAGCCGGGATCGGCATTCTGCTCTATGGCACCAATGACCAGATCGTGTCGGATGCGGGCTATCTGACCGCCTCGCGCACCAACATTCTGACGATCCTCAACACAGCACCCAACAAGGTGTGGATCGTCTGCAATGAACTGCCCAAGGGCGTGAACGACAACGGCACGCTGGGTGGGCAGACGGTCACCGCCAACTTCAAAGCTTATTCGGACTGGCTGCTGACCCTCGATTACGCCTCGGGCCATGCCAATGCGCGGGCGAATGTGATCGTCGTCGACACATGGGGTGAGTTTGTCGATCCGGCCTCGGGCGCGCTCTACCGCAACAAGCAGGGCTATCTGCGCGACGGCCTGCACTGCACGGGCTTTGGCGCGAAGCGGATTGCGGCCAAGATCATTGAGCGGCTGTCCGCCATCTGGCCCAATTGGGCAGCACTTCCGGCGCAGATCACTTGGCCGACGGCCAATGGGCTCGCCACGCTGGGGGCAGCGCAGCCCTCCATCATGTCCAACTCGATCTTCACGCCGGGGACGAACGGCAGCGTGCTCGGCACTTGGGGCGTAGCGCCGCTGCCGGTGAATATTCCGCAGGGCTGGACCGTCTTCGTCACCGGTTCCGGCGCGGGCATGTCGTGCGTGGTCGAAAAGGGTGTCGAGACAGACCCGGGCGGCTTCCCGGTGTTCAAGCTGACGATCTCAGGCACGCTCGCTGCGAATTCGAGCTGCCAGATCCAAGTCTATCAGCTGGCGTCGCTGGCGACCCTCTTTGCCAATGGCTGGCTGACGATCAACGACAGGCTGCGTGGCGTCGCGCGGATGCGGGTGGAGGCAGGTGCGCAATATTTCAGCGGAGCCTCGCTCTCGCTCATCGTGCAAAGCCCGACAACGAACAAGTTTCTGACCGGCTTCTCCGGGCGCGGTGGCTCCGTCATCAACATGTCCGCCCCTGCCTTTCTCGACTGCTATGACGGCAGCTGGCTGGATTATTGCACCGAAGTTCTGGACTTTCAGGACCCCGGCAAGGTCGCGCTCGGCCAGAACATGGCAGCGCCAAGCGACATCAGCCAGATTCAGGTGCGCGCCGACCTTGATTTCCGCAACTTGACGGCTGCCGTGCAGAACGTCGCCGCCACCGTCCGCCTGTCGCGCGTCGGGGCGATGCGCGTCGCGGCCTGACCACCCACTCACCAACGGGGATATGACCATGATTGAACCGAGCCCAATTCCGGGCGCGCTGCTGGTGCCTGCGCGCGAAGAGGCCAAGGCCTATCTGCGCATTGAGCATGCCGACGAAGATGCGCTGCTCGACCGGCTGATTGCCGATGCCGCAGCGCTGGCCGAAGCCTTTACCGCGCAGGCGCTGCTGCAACGCCCGCTGACCGAAATCCTGAGCGCAGGCTCTGGCTGGCAACGCCTGTCGAGCGCGCCGGTGCGCAGCATCACGGGCGTTGAAGGACTGCCGGCGGATGGCGCCGCCTTTCCTTTACCGGTGGGGGATTATGGCATCGATATTGATGCCCATGCCCAAGGCTGGGTGCGCGTGATCCAGCCGGGATCGGCGGGGCGGGTGCGTGTGTCGCTCAGCGCAGGCCTCTCCGCCGATTGGGCGGGCCTGCCGGAACCGGTGCGGCTCGGCATCCTCCGGCTGGCCGCGCACATCCATGCGCATCGTGATGCGGCCGATGATGTCGGCCCGCCTGCTGCGGTCGCCGCCCTGCTCCGCCCCTGGCGCAGGCTGCGTCTGGCATGAGCGGGGAATTGGCAGGCGCGCTGCGCGAACGCGTGACTATTGAGCAACCCAATCCCGCGCGGGATGCGCTGGGCGGACGGACGGGTGGCTATCTTTATGACGGCGCTGCCTGGGCGGCGATCACACCGCTTATGCCCGCTGGTCTTACCGCCGCAGAGGCGCTGTCGGCGCTGGCCCGCTGGTCGGTTTCGTTGCGCAAGCGAGAGGGGATTGTGCCGGGCACACGGCTGGTCTGGCGCGGCCGATATTTGCGCGTGCGCAGTGTCGTGAGCGATCCGCAAGCGCCCGCCCAAATGGTGCTCAGTTGTGAGGAGGTCCGCTGATGTTTGAACGGATCATCAGGAAGACGCAGGCGAGAGCCTCGGAAAAGCGCAACGCACAGATTGAACGTCTGGCGCAGGTCACACCGCCACCGGGCATTACGATCACCCGCACAGAGGAAGGCGTTGTCCTCTCGGGCAAGCGCTTGCGCCGCCGCCTCATCACTGATCCTGCGCTGCGGAGTTTCGGGCGATGAGCGTGGTGATCGACCTGCAACAGTCCGTCGTCGCGCATCTGTCGGCCGACCCGGCTTTGGCTGAACTGACAGGCGTTTATGACGGACCACCGCCGCGCGCCGCCTTTCCTTACGCCGCCATCGGCGATGGGCTGGTGAGCGATTGGAGCACCAAGACCGAACAGGGTCGGGAGATCCGCTTTGCCGTGACTTTGTGGGATGACGGCGAGGTGCCTGCGCGGCTGCACCGTCTGACCGGTACCGTTGAAGCCGCCATGGCGAATCTGCCCCGCACGCTCGCGGACGGCCGGATCATCAGCCTCATCTTCCTCCGCACCCTCATCGCGCGGGACGCGGCCGGCCCTTGGGCGGGCCTTGTCGAACACCGCATCCGCATCCTTCACGACCAGGAGATTTGATATGCCAGCAGAAAAGGGCAGCGCCTTCCTTTTGAAAGTCGGCGATGGCGCGTCGCCGCCCGTCTATCAGACGGTGGCGGGCCTGCGCACCACGCAGCTCAGCATCAATGGTGAGGCGGTGGTCATCACGCATAAGGGCTCGGGCGGTTGGCGTGAGCTGCTGTCGGGCGCGGGCGTCCGTTCGGTTTCGGTCTCGGGGGCAGGCATCTTCACCGGCTCGGCAGCCGAGACGCGGATCAAGACCAACGCCCTGTCGGGTGTGCTTGATGACTATGAGCTCAGCTTTGAAAGCGGCGAACGGCTGCGGGGGCGTTTCCTCGTCGCGCGGCTTGATTATGCGGGCGATTTCAATGGCGAGCGCAACTACACGCTCGCGCTCGAAAGCTCCGGCCCGGTGACAAGCCTGTGAGCAGCGCCAATCCCGCGCGCGGGGAGGCCGAGGTTGCGGGGCATTTGCTGCGCCCGACATTTGCCGCTTTGGTCGCCGCTGAGGCCGAACTTGGTCCGCTCTTCGCGCTTGTTGAGCGTGCGGCGGAAGGGCGGCTGGCTCTGTCTGAAATGGTCGCTTTATTCTGGCATTGCCGGACGCAGGACGATCTGCGGCGGGAGGCCTTTGCCGATGCCATTGTGCGCGGTGGACTTGCAGCGGCAACGCCTGCGCTGCGCACGCTGCTCGGCCAGATCCTGCAAGGGCGATGAGCTTTGCGGATGCTGCCGGACGCTTGGCCGGGCTGGCAGGTGCCCTGCTCGGCTGGCCGCCGGAGATGTTCTGGTCGGCCACACCGGCGGAGCTCGCCGCTGTGCTGACCGCGCTCACCCCCCAATCCGAAACGGCCGGTGCCGATGATCTGGCGCGGCTGAAGGAGATGTACCCCGATGGATGAGGAAATCGAACGGCTGGTCGTTGCCGTCCGTGCCGACACGCAAGGCTTTGCCCGCGATGTCGCGACGATGCGCGGCGCGCTGGAAGGGCCCTTTGGCGACGGCGTCGACCGGGCGGGACGGATGCTTGAAGGCTCGCTGACCCGCGCATTGCGCACCGGCAAATTGGGCTTTGATGATCTGAAGCGTGTCGCGCTGTCGGCGATGGCAGAGATTGCGGCGTCTGCGCTCCGCACCGGGCTCGGCAGCCTTGGCGGCGGGGCGTCAGGGGGTGGATTGCTCGGCCTTGGTACGACGCTGGTCGGATCGCTCCTCGGTTTGCCCGGTCGGGCGACGGGCGGACCCGTGGCGCCGGGGCGGGGATATCTGGTGGGCGAACGCGGACCGGAAGTGTTCGTCCCCACATCAAGTGGCCAGATCGCGGCGCCCTCAACGGGTGGCGCAAGAGAGGTGCGCGTCTCGATCAACGTCAATGCCCCCGCAGGTGCCGCGCCGGAGATGCTCGCGCGCTCAAGCCGCCAGATCGCCCGCGCGGTCCGTAACGCGATGCGCGAGGGGAATTGAGCGATGGCCTTCTGGTTTGCCAAGCCCGGCGATGCGCAACAGCATGCCCCTCTGAAGCGCTTTGACCCCGCCTATTGGACGGTCAATTTCCCGCGCCCGATGATGGCGTCGGTCGTCACGCAATCTGACCACGGTCTGCGCGTTGATGCCGTCTTTTACCGCGCCAATGATCTGGCGGGGCTGATCTGGGTGTCGGAAGATACGGACGACCATCCCCTTCTCGCTTATGAAACACAGCGCGATTATCGCGGACTGACTTTGTCTTTCCGCTGGCGGTCCTCAGGGGTGCTGCCGCTGGATGCGGTCAATGGCCCGACGCTGACGATTGAAGGCCGCGATGCCAATGGCGCGCCCCACAGCTGGTATGTGCGGCTTTGGAATTATGCAGAAGGCACACCCGAAGATGCGACCATCGCGCTGGATTTCGACAGGCTGGATGGCGGCTTTCTTCTCCCTTCAGAGGCCGACCCTGTCTGGGCGGGGGACATCGACCGCATGTTCATTTCGCTCGTGCCCGAGGGTTATTCTGGGTCTGACGCAGCGCTGACGGCGCCGGTTGAGGCTTGGCTCGAACTGGAGGACATAAGCTGCGACGGTGCCGCTTCGGTGCTGCGTGTGGGTGACGTCATGGTGCCACCCCACGGCCTGTCCATCGCGACCGGATATGACGACAGCTACAACCTCACGCCGGAACGGGTGCTGCGCCACATCCTCCATCTCGGCTATCGCGGGTCGATCAATCATTATGTGGGGATGAGCCATTATTTCCGGCTCGACGCGTCCAGCCATGTGACGCGCGAAGGCGGCGCGCTCAATGCGCCGTGCGCGCACTGGCATGCTGATTTTCTGGCGCGCGCTAAGGCGCTCGACCTGTCGGTCATCCTTTCGCTTTCTTATGAGCTGTTCGACGCGCATTGCCCGGCGGACTGGAAGCAGCGGGCCTATAATGGCGACCCTGCTTTGACGGGTTGGTCGCCGCCGTCGACGTTGCTGTCCCCGGCCAATGACGACGCCATGACCTATCTGCAGGCAGTGGCGCGGGCCTTTGTTGGCATGGCTGTAACCGCAGGGCAGGCGCCGCGCTTTCAGGTGGGGGAGCCTTGGTGGTGGGTGATGCTGGACGGGCGCATCTGCCTTTATGACGCCGCCGCCAAAGCGGCCTTGGGCGGTACACCGGTTGAGATTGCGACGGTCCGCAGCACGACGTTGACCGCCGATCAGACGGCCTTGCTCGACGCGGCGGGCGCTCTTCTGGCCGCCTCCACACAGGCGTTGGTGGACGCCGTGCGAACAGATCATCCAGCGTGCGAGGCGCTCTTGCTCGTCTACCTCCCGACCGTGCTCGATGCCGCCGCGCCGGACCTAAAGCGCGCCAATGTGCCGACCGGCTGGGCGTCGCCGGCCTTCGATATTCTCCAGCTGGAGGATTATGATTGGGTCACGGCCGGACAGACCGAAGCGAGCCGATTGGCGGCGGCGGCCATGACCGACCGGCTCGGTTATCCGGTGGCGCGTCAGCACTATCTCTCCGGCTTCGTCCTTGCGCCTGACGACCACCTGCACTGGCGAGAGATTGATGCCGCGGCGGAGACCGCGCGGCGGCGGGGCGTGGCCGAAACCTTCTTCTGGGCCCTCCCGCAGGTGATGCGCGACGGCTTTACCCATTTCAGCATTGGAGACGATCCCGTGGATGCCTTTGACGATGTCGACTTTCCGCTGGCGATCGGGCTGGGTGCAGAAGTCTCGCCGACCTTCTCGACCGCTGTGGTCACAACCGCTTCGGGGCATGAGCAGCGCAATGCCGCCTGGGCGAGCGGACGGCTGCGTTTTGATGCCGGGCCGGGGGTGCGCTCCGAAGCCGATGTGCAGACATTGCTCGCCTTCTTTCGCGCGCGGCGGGGGGCGGCCAAGGCCTTCCGCTTCCGAGATCCACTCGACCATAGTTCCAACGGGATGACCGGCATTCCGACGCCCACCGATGTTGTGCTCGGCACCGGAGATGGCGCGCGCGTCCGCTTCGATCTGGTAAAGCTTTACGGTGCGGGCGACGATGCCGAAGTCCGGCGCATCACGCGGCCGGTCGCGGGCTCGATCCGTGTTGCTGTTGACGGTGAGGAGCGGACGTCCGGCTGGCAAATGGGACCGGCAGGCAGCCTGTTGTTTGAAACGCCGCCCGGCGCTGGAGCCGCCGTCACAGCAGGTTTCCTTTTCGATGTGCCTGTCCGCTTTGAATCGGACCAGCTCGACATATCCGGGCACGGACCGTTGGCGGGTGAGGTGCCGCATGTGCCGCTGATCGAGGTGCGCGCGGCATGACTTGGTTTGAAGCAGACCTCACGACGCTCGCCTTTTGCTGGCGGCTTGACCGGCGGGATGGCGTGACCATCGGCCTGACCAGCCACGACCGCGATCTTTGGTTTGGTGATCTGCTCCACCGCGCAGCGCCCGGACTGGTGCCGTCGGCCATTGAAACGCACCGGTCGATGGACCCGGCTAGTGTCGACTTGACCGGTGCCTTGACGTCGGATGCGCTGGCTGAAGCGGATCTGGTGGCGGGCCTTTGGGACGGGGCAAAGCTCTCGCTCCATGCTGTCAATTGGCAGGCGCCGGACGAGGCGCCCGTCTTTCTGGTGCGCGGTCAATTGGGCCGCGTTGAGATGTCGGGGACGGGCTTTTCCGTTGAACTGTCGGGTGCAACGTCGCGGCTCGACCAGCCGGTCACGGAAGCGACGTCGCCGCAATGTCGCGCTGCGCTTGGGGACGAACGTTGCCGGGTCGATCTGCGCGGGCGGCACGTCCTCGCGCGTTGCAGCGGCACGGATCAGTTTGATGTCATGCTGGACACAGACCTTCCAGACGGGCGTTTCGTGCTCGGCCAGTTGCGGTGGCTGACAGGGCCCTTGGCGGGCTGGTCGGCCCTGGTGCTGGCCCAGACCGGCACACAGGTGACGCTTGCGGATCCGGTTCCCGATGGGCTGGCAGGGCAGCTGGTGGAACTGACCGAGGGGTGTGACCGCACCTTGGCCACATGCACGGCGCGCTTTGCCAATGCTGCCAATTTTCAGGGCGAGCCGCACCTTCCCGGCAATGATCTGCTGACGCGCTATGCCATCTGATGCGTCTTCCCGTGTGGCTGCGGCGCGCGCGTTGATCGGCACGCCGTTCCGGTTGCAGGGACGTGGTCGTGACGGGCTCGACTGTATCGGGTTGATCGCCATGATCCATGGTCTGAGCGAAACAGCACCGCGCAGCTATGCGCTGCGGGGCACGCCTTCTGATCAGGCGATGGAAGGTCTCGACCGGCATTTTATCCGCCGTTTGGCAGTGGCACCGCAGGTGGCGGACATCCTGTTGCTGCAGCCGGGTCTCGACCAGCTGCATCTTGGGCTTTGGACGGGGACGGGCCTTGTCCATGCCCATGCCGGCCTGCGCCGCGTTGTCGAAACGCCGGGCCAACCAAGCTTTCCCCTTCTCGGCATCTGGTATCAGGAGACAGACTGACCATGGCGACACTCTTGCTGACAGCGGTCGGGTCTGCGATTGGCGGGCCGATTGGGGCGGCCATCGGCGCGATGGCGGGTCAACGTGTTGATCAGGCGCTGTTTGCCCCCAAAGGGCGGCAGGGCGCGCGGCTTGCTGATCTTGCTGTGCAGGCCTCCACTTATGGCGCTAGCATTCCGCGCCTCTATGGCCGCATGCGCGTGTCGGGCACCGTTATTTGGGCGACCGACTTGCGCGAGGAGCGCCAAAAGGTATCCCAAGGTAAGGGCCGCCCCAAGGCGACCGTCTACAGCTATTCGGCGTCGATCGCGGTGTTGCTTTCCGCCCGCCCCATTCGGGGGATTGGACGTATCTGGGCTGACGGCACGCTGCTGCGCGGGGCTGCGGGTGACTTTAAGATTGAAACGGGTTTCCGAGTGCATAGCGGCGCGCCGGACCAGCCGGTTGATCCTCTCATCGCGTCAGCGGAGGGGGCGGCTACGCCTGCCTATCGGGGCCGGGCCTATGCCGTGTTCGAAGATATGGCGCTGGAAAGCTTCGGCAACCGCATCCCCAATCTGAGCTTTGAAGTCCTTGCCGATGACGGACCCGTGGGGGTGGCAGACGTCCTTGTCGATCTTGTGGGAGGGGAATTGGAGGGGAACCTAGGCATCACGCTTGACGGATATGCCGCCGATGGCAGCTCCGTTGCTGCCGCCCTTGCACCTTTGAATGATATTGCGGGCTTGGATTGGACCGATGACGGCGAAGTTCTGCACGTGGGTCGATCAGACCTGCCGAGCACACTCATCGCCGAGGAAGATCTGGGTGCCGCCGCTGGCTTGAGCGGCGGCCCACGCTTGCCCCAAAAGCGGGGTGCGGCGGAGAGCCTTGCCGCGCGTGTGGAGCTTGGATTTGCCGACCCGAACCGGGATTATCAGCTTGGGCTTCAGTCCATCGATCTGCACGCAAGCGGCCAAGTGCTCCACATAGACCTGCCCGGCGCCTTGGCCGCGGATAACGCCGCGCATTGGGCGCGCGAACGCCTATTCACGGCGCGGCGGGAGACGATGTCTGCCGAAGTGCGCCTGCCCTGGCGCTATCTCGCGGCTTGGCCGGCGGCCTCGCTTGTTGTGCAGAGCCAGCTTTGGCGCATCCGTTCCGTTGCTTTGGACGGCATGTGTATCGTTGCATCGTTGTCGCCGCGCTCTGCCATGCCATTGGCAAGCGTCCCCGTGGATGGCGGACGGATTGTGGCTGAGGCGGATCGCGCCGCCGGACGCACCATGCTGCACCTTGCAGACCTCCCCTCGGTTCAGGACGCAGCGGCCTCCGCGCCTTTGGTCGTTGCAGCTGCTGCCGGGACGGCGCCCGGTTGGCGGTCTGCCGTGCTGATGCAACGCGCCGGACCGACGGCGCCATGGGAAGACCTTGGGCGTACGGCGGCTCCGGCCAGGATGGGGATTGTCCGCAATCCACTTGGTGCCGCGTCGCCGCATTTGATGGATGTGCGCAATGCCCTCACGGTCGAGTTGCTGCATGACGGCATGTCACTTCTGAATGTCAGTGACGATGCCCTCTGGACCGGCGCGAACCTTGCTTTGGTTGGGGGCGAGGTCCTCCAGTTTGGGATGGCCGAGCGTTTCGCGCCGGGCAGGTGGATATTGTCGCGCCTGTTGCGGGGCCGTCGGGGGACGGAGTCCCGGATTACTGATCATGCAGCGCAAGAGCCGTTTCTTTTGCTGGACCCAGAGACGCTGGTGGCCTTGTCCGTGCCGACAGGCGCCAGCAGCATTGACGTCATGGCAAAGGGCGTAGGTGATCCCGACGGTGTGACAGCCAGCCTAACTGCCGTTGGTGCGGCGTTGAGGCCTCTTTCGCCGGTGCATCTGCGCGCCATGCCATTGTCCGATGGCACCATCGACCTGCAGTGGACCCGCCGAAGCCGCGAGGGCTGGCGCTGGCTGGATGGCATTGAGGTGCCCATTGCCGAAGAGGCTGAACTCTATCGGATCGAGATTGTCGCACTGCCATCTGCCCAGCGCATCGATGTGACACTCGCTCAGCCACACCTCCATCTCTCGGCCGCACAGCTCGGGGACATGCGGGCGGCCGGGGCGACGTCTCTCACCATCAGCGTCCGCCAGATCGGGCGTTTCGCCCAATCTGATCCGGCGACCAAAGCCTTCCCCATCTAAGACGCAAAGGATCTTCAATGTCGGACCATACACCCCGCCTCGCTTTGCCCTATCTTCACCTTGCCCAAGCTCAGAAGGAAGTGACGCATAATGAGGCGCTGCAACGTCTCGATATCTGTGTTCAATGTGTCGTCGACGACATGCGCGATGCGCCGCCTGCGTCTCCTGCAGAAGGCGCATGTTGGCTTGTGTCTCCGTCTCCGGTCGCGGAATGGTCCAATCATGCTGGCGCAATTGCCCAGTGGACACTTGGGGGGTGGCGCTTTGTCGACCCCTTTGACGGATTGCAGGTCTGGCAGCGTTCAACCGGCATTATGTTGCGCCATAATGGAGGGAATTGGTCGGCGGATATCTCCGCAACAAGCCTGCGAATCGGCGGCCAGCAGGTTGTGGGCCCGCGCAGTGTCAGCATTTCCGAGCCTTCTGGCGGCGCCGTGGTCGATATGGAGTGTCGTGCGCGGCTCGCGGAATTAATTGCGGCATTGCAAACCCATGGCCTTATCTCAAACTAAACTGGCGCAATAATATTCCACTAAGACTGAGGCTTTTACGCAACACTTCCCGTCAATGTGCCCTTGCACGTCAGAATGGCATCAGTTAGGACCACTTCGCTGTCCCAAGTGACAATTGAGAAAGGGGATTTATTATGCGGAAGCTTGCTCTCGTAGCAGTGCTCGCATCGACCGCCATGGCTACTCCCGCGCTGGCGCGTGACGATGCATGGTATATCGGTGTCGAAGCCGGTGCGTCGCTTTTTGAAGAACAGAAGACGGATATTGGTGCTCTGGAAAGCGTTGCCAGCGCCAATTTCAAGACTGGCTACGATGCAGATGCCATCATCGGCTATGATTTTGGTGGTTTCCGTCTTGAAGCTGAAGTCGGCTACAAGCAGGCCTCGATCGAATCATGGGCTTCGCAGACCACAACGCCGTCTGGCCCGTCCGCAGCAACTTTGGCTGCTGCCGGCGTCTACAACACACCGGGTGGTGATAGCAGCACGCTGAGCTTCATGCTCAACGGCCTGCTGGACTTCGGTGATGATGACGGCGTTCAGGGCTTTGTCGGTGGTGGTGCAGGCGTTGCCCGCACGAAGACCGATTTCAACCTGAACCCGGCTGGTCCAAGCTTCCTGAACGATTCCCACACAGGTTTTGCCTGGCAGGCGATTGCGGGTATCCGCGCTCCGCTCGGCAGCAATTGGGATATCGGCTTGAAGTACCGCTTGTTCAATCAGGGCAATGTGGATCTGGTGGATCGCATTGGTCGCGCCACGTCGACGACGATGCGTTCGCACTCGCTCCTCGGCAGCCTGATCTACAACTTTGGTGAGCCGGCTGCACCGCCGCCTCCGCCACCTCCGCCGCCGCCACCTCCCCCGCCGCCTCCGCCTCCGCCGCCAGTGGTGGCAGCTGTGTGCGCACCGGGGCCGTACATTGTCTTCTTTGAATGGGACAAGTCGGACGTCACGGCTGAAGCAGCGTCGATCCTCGACAATGCTGTGACGGCTTATGGCGATTGCGGTAACGCGCAGGTCATGCTTGCCGGCCACGCCGACAAGTCGGGCACGCCCAAGTACAACCTCGGCCTGTCCGAGCGTCGTAACACGTCGGTTCGTTCTTACCTTGAAGGTAAGGGCATTCCGGGCGGCGTGATTGCAACGCAGGCCTTTGGTGAAGGCGCACCGCGCGTCGAAACCGCAGACGGTGTTCGCGAACTGCAGAACCGTCGTGTGGAAATCACCTACGGTCCAGGTTCGGGTCAGTAATTGACCTGACGCCTGACGGCTAAAGATTGGGGGGTCGGCCTTTTGGTCGGCCCCTTTTTCTTTGGCCATTCATTGAGTTGGTAATATCTTCGACTTAGATCTTGAATACGGATGGCGACGTCCGGGTTACTGATGGATAGGCTGTTATGAAAATTACGATGATCGGGGCTGGTTATGTCGGGCTCGTTTCCGGGACCTGCTTTGCCGATTTCGGACACAGCGTGGTTTGTGTCGATCTTGATCAGCGGAAAATTGATGCGCTTTTGAGCGGCGTCATGCCCATTTACGAACCCGGCCTTGCCGAACTTGTCGCAAGCAACGTCGCCGGCGGGCGCCTGTCTTTCACCACGGACCTCAAGGCGGGTGTGGCTGGTGCAGACGCTGTCTTCATCGCCGTGGGCACACCGTCGCGGCGCGGCGATGGCCATGCGGATCTGACCTATGTCTATCAGGCGACGCGCGATATTGCGTCGGCCATTACCGGGCCCGTAGTGGTCGTCACCAAATCCACCGTTCCCGTCGGCACGGGTGATGAAGTGGAACGCATTTTGCGGGAGGCTGCACCGGGCGCCGAAGTGGCCGTTGTATCAAACCCGGAATTCCTGCGCGAAGGCGCGGCGATTTCCGATTTCAAACGCCCGGACCGGATTGTCATCGGTACGACCGATGCGCGCGCCAAATTGGTCATGCAGGATGTCTACCGCCCGCTCTATCTCAATCAAGCGCCGCTTCTGTTCACCGAACGCCGGACTGCGGAGCTGATTAAATATGCGGCGAACGCATTCCTTGCGACGAAGATCACGTTCATCAACGAGATGGCGGACCTGTGCGAGGCTGTCGGCGCCGATGTGCAGGATGTGGCGCGGGGCATTGGCCTCGATAACCGAATTGGCTCCAAATTCCTGCACGCAGGTCCCGGCTATGGTGGCTCCTGCTTCCCGAAGGACACGCTCGCGCTGTTGAAGACAGCCGAAGACCATGATGTGCCGTCGCGGATTGTCGAGGCGGTGGTGCAGGTGAATGACAGTCGCAAGCGGGCGATGGGCCGGAAAATCATTCAGGCCATGGGCGGAGAGGCCCGCGGCAAGACGGTTGGCCTGTTGGGCGTCACCTTCAAGCCGAACACCGATGACATGCGCGACGCCCCCTCCATTGCCATTGCCCAAGCCCTGCAGGATGCAGGCGCCAACGTCGTCGCTTATGATCCCGAAGGCATGGAGGCCGCGAAGTCTGTGATGCCCGGCGTGACCTTTAAGTCAGATCCTTATGCCGTGGCTGAAGGTGCCGATGCGCTTGCGCTGGTGACCGAATGGGATGCGTTCCGCGCCCTTGACCTCGCCAAGATTGCCAAAACGATGAACAGTCCAGTCCTTGTGGACCTCCGCAACGTTTATAAGGCAGAGGAGGCCGTTCGCCACGGCTTGCGCTACAGCTCGATCGGACGGCCGACCGCCGACTAACTGGTGCGCCCACGATAGCCGCGATACCAGTCCACGAAATCGGGGATGCCAACCTCGATCGGCGTCGAGGGCGCAAAGCCCAGCTCGTCCGCAATGGCGGTGATGTCGGCATAGGTTTCCAAAACGTCGCCGGGCTGCAGCGGCTGGAAGTCGATCTCCGCCTTGCGCCCACAAGCCTGTTCCACAACGGCGATCATCTTCATCAGCTCTTCGGATTGGTTGTTGCCGATGTTGAACAGCCGGTGGGGGGAGATGCTGCCACCCGCCTTTTCGGCGCCGTCATCGACGACGGGCTTGTCAATCGCGGCGAGGATACCGGCCAGGATGTCATTGATGTGCGTAAAGTCCCGCCGCATCTGGCCCTGATTGTAAACGGTAATCGGTTGGCCGTTCAAAATGCGCTCCACAAATCCCCACACGGCCATGTCCGGCCGGCCCCATCGGCCATAAACGGTGAAGAAGCGTAAGCCTGTAAGGGGAATGCGGAAGAGGTGGGCGTAGGTTTCGCTCATCAGTTCATCCGCCTTTTTCGTGGCAGCGTAGAGCGAGATCGGATGATCGACCCGGTCGGTGACGCGGAACGGAAGGTCGCGATTGGCGCCATAGACAGATGAGGAGGACGCATAGACCATCTGCCGCACGCCGCGGTGCCGCGCGATTTCCAGCATGTTGAGGTGCCCGGCCAGATTGGACTGGAGATAGGCACGTGGATTGATGAGCGAATAACGCACACCCGGCTGGGCACCGAGATGGACGATCGTCTCAATCTCCACGCCGTGCAGCGCGTCTTCCAACGCGGCATGATCCGCAAAATCGGTTTGATGAAAGGCGAGATGCGGGTGGGCGATATCGGCCAGCCGATCCTTCTTGAGTTGGACATCATAATAATCGTTGAGATTGTCGATGCCGACAACACGCTCTCCCCGCGCGAGCAGGGCGCGCGCGACGTGAGAGCCGATAAAGCCTGCAACGCCTGTTACGACAATAGCCATCTGATGTCCTTCATGGCGGCCCCTTGCCGCACTTCACATAGCATATGCATAGACCGTCTTGAGTATCGGTAAAATGTGGCCGAAACTATTTAAGGCGCGATGCCACGGAGATTTTTGAATGAACAAGATGTTTTTGATCAGCCTGCCCCTCAGTGCGCTTCTGGTCGCTGGGTGTGTGCCCAGCGTTTCGGGCGGGATGAAGGCCGCTGCCGGGGCTGATTTGGTTGATGCGACGGGCCAGCCCGCCGGCACCGCCATCGTCACGGAATCCACTGACGGCCTTTGGCTTGATGTCTCGGTGAAGGGCGCCACGGCGGGTCCCCACGGCCTGCACGTCCACACGGTCGGAAAATGTGAGGCCCCTGACTTTGTGACGGCGGGCGGGCATTGGAACCCAACCGCGCATCAGCATGGCCATAAGAACCCGCAAGGCCCCCATGCAGGAGACGCCCCCAACCTCATCGCCAATGAAAAAGGCGCAGGGCGGCTGAAGACTTGGCTTGGCGCAGGCTTGGTTGCAACGGGCGCAACACCTTTGCTGGACGCAGATGGCGCGGCGGTGGTACTCCATGCCGATGCGGATGACGAAATGACCGACCCCACCGGCAAGAGCGGTAAGCGCATCCTCTGTGGCGTCCTGCGCCCGCGTTAAACTGGTTCTCCGGCTGCCCGGGCCCGGTCAAGGACGGTGCGTTCAAGATCGGGCACGCGACGCATGGCGAGCAGGATGCAGCCGAGGATGATGGGCATCACGATGATGGTGCCCATCAAGGCCAGCCGGAGGTCTCCAGACACATCGCTGGAGAGGCCAACGATATAAGGCCCAAGGCCCAGTCCAAGGATGGTCGTGCCAAGGAAGAAGGCTGCCGTCGATGTGCCGCGCATGCGGGGCAGCACCAGATCCTGAATGGACGCGGCACAAGGGCCGAGCCACATGATGTGGATGAACACATTTGCGGCGGTCAGCACGTAGAACGAGGTCAGGCTCGAGACGCTATAGCCTGCGATGATCGTTACGGCGGAGCCAATCGCGGCGATCAGCATCACAATCATGCGGCCCTTTGGCGTGCGTTGGCGGAGCCAGTCCCCCAAGATGCCGCCAAAGGTTGCGCCGAGCCCGCCACCGATGGCGAGAATAGCGCCCAACGTCAGGCCAGCCTCTGCGCCGACGCCGAATTGGGTTTTGGCATAGAGGAAGATGAAGGGCGACAGGCCGTAGCTGATATAGGACATCAGCCCGCCGGTGACCGTCAAGGCGATAAAGCCCGGATTGGCGACCAGCGCAAAGCAGGCGGGGTCGCGCAGGCGGATCGTCTGTAACCAGCTGCCCACACAATAGACACCAATCCCAATCGCGCCCCACTGCACCATATTTGTTGTGATGTTGAAGCTGCCAATTGCCGCCACCACCGCGCGCTTTTCCGGGTGGAGCAGGCCGTCGGTCACAATGACAATGGCGACAGCGCCCATCACGACAGCGGCGAGGAGCACAAAATTGGCGATGGATGTTTTGGGCGCGCCCGTCATGCGGGCATAGCCACGCCAGTTCCAGGGCGGCAACATGGCTGCAAACTCAGCGAGAACCGCATGGAAGGGTCGTGCGATGCCGGGTGTGGGGATGCCGTCAATCGCCCCGCGGACGGGTTCGCGTACGGTGAACCACATGAGGAAGGCCAGAGTGATGCCGGGCAGACCAAAAGCGAAATAGGTCGCCTGCCAGCCGGTCAGCCCGAAGGGCGCGTTGCCGGCGGTGTAGTGTGTCGCCCAATATTCAATCACAACGCCGCCAAAGACGAGCGAGGCGCCTGAGCCGAGATAGATGCCGGCCGAATAAAGCGCGAGCACAGTGGCGCGCATCGATTTGGGAAAATAGTCCTGCAACAGCGAATAGGCGGCCGGAGAGGCGCTCGCTTCGCCGATGCCGACCCCGATCCGCGCTGCGCCAAGCTGCCCGAAATTTGAAGCGAGGCCGGACGCGGCCGTCATCGCCGACCAGAAGCCAAGACCGATAGAAATGGTGCGGACCCGGTTCCAGCCATCGGCAAGCTTGGCCAGAGGAAGCCCGAAAACGGCATAAAACAGAGCAAAAGCGGTGCCAAACAGCAGCCCGATCTGGGCATCAGACACGCCCATATCTTCTTTCAGATAGGGGGCGATGATCGTGACGACTTGCCGGTCGAGAAAGTTGAAGGCGTAAATGACCATCAACAGGACAAGCACGTAAATGCGATAGGCTGACCCTGCCATCTCTCTCCCCCAGCTTCTTTTTCTCAGGCATGATCTTACAGAGAATGCGCCCCGTTCAAAGCGGTTTTACAGGCGCGCGAGGTTGGCTGAGCGAGGTTGACAGGGGTTTCCTTAACAAAGTGAGCGGCCCCATGTCGTGTTTCGCTTGAATTTTCTAACGAACACACGATATTTCATCACATCCGGCTATAGTGCCGGTCTGTTATTTGGAGAGAGTTACGATGGCTAACTGGTCAGACCCCCGTTCGGTGGGCGCGGCTCCGGCAGGTGATGTCGGCGCACGCAGTGCCGCAGTCGATGCGGGCCTGCGGTCATACATGCTGTCTGTTTACAACTATATGGGTTCGGGCGTGCTGCTGACGGGCATCGTCGCTTTGCTGTTCGCGTCATCGGGCGCGGCACAGAGCATCATGATGAGCCCTGGCATTCTGAAGTGGGTGATCATGCTGTCCCCGCTCGCTTTTGTGATGGCGATGAACTTTGGCATCAACCGTATGTCCACGTTCACGCTGCAGGCCTGCTTCTGGGGCTTTGCGACGGTCATGGGCCTGTCGATGTCGACGATCTTCCTCGTCTACACCGGCGCTTCGATCGCGCAGACGTTCTTCGCAACGTCGGCAGCTTTCGCAGGCCTCAGCCTTTGGGGCTATACCACGAAGAAGGATCTGTCCGGCATGGGCACATTCCTCGTCATGGGTGTGGTCGGCCTGCTCGTCGCATCGATCATCAACATCTTCATGCAGTCGGGCACGATGAACCTTGTCATCAGCTTTGTCGGCGTGCTGCTGTTCGCGGGCCTCACCGCCTATGACACGCAGCGCATCAAATCGATGTACGCCTATGTGGCGGGCACCGATATGGTCGGCAAGACGGTGATCATGGGCGCGCTGTCGCTCTATCTGGACTTCATCAACATGTTCCAGTTCCTGCTCAGCTTCATGGGCAACCGCGACTAATTTGCCTGTTGAGGTACGAAACAATGCGGCCCGGCAGGGAAACCTGCCGGGCCTTTTTTGTTTGTAGCTCTGCGCGATATCTTACCCGTTGGCCGCAACGAGCGCGGCGTCGATCTCCTTCGCCCGCACATAGGCCGGGCGCGTGCGCAATGGCGTGAGATAGGCGTTGAACTCTGGCCGGGGCTCTACAAGCTTGAAATTCAGCATGAAGTCCAGGAGCGAGGCGACATAGACGTCCGCCGCGCTGAAGCGGTCCCCTGCGACGAAGGCCTTCCCATCCAAGGCGCCCGCAATGGTGTCGATGGCGAGGTCAAAGCTGCCAAAACCAGCCATGCCCTGCTTGTCGGCGGGTACCTCCCAGCCAATGGCCTTTGCCGTGAAGATCGCTTCCAGCGGCCCTGCGGTAAAGAACAGCCAGCGAAAATAGGCCCCGCGACGTTCGGGCGGAGGGAGCAGTCCGCTCTGCGGAAAGGCATCGGCCAGATAGGCGCAAATAGCGGCACATTCCGTGATCACCTGATCACCATGCTTGATCGCAGGCACCTTGCCCATTGGGTTGATCGCCAGATAGTCCGGCCCCTTCATGGTCGTGCCATAGTCGAGAAGGACGGTTTCATAGGGCTGGCCCAGCTCTTCCAGCAGCCAGCGGATGATCTGCCCGCGTGATTGGGGGTTGGTGTAGAATGTCAGCGTATCAGACATGATCCGAGTCTCCTAATTGCTGCCATACTGGAACAAATATGGAACAAGATTGCAAGGATATTGTGTGCGCCCTTGCTGACGCTAGCATGACGTCAAAGGAGATTCGCGATGACAGATTATAAGGACGTGCCCCTTCCCCCGGATCAAAGCTGGATCGCGGACACAGGCGTGACCCGCCGCCAAGCTTTGGCCGGAACCGTTGTTGCGGCCAGCTATGCTCTGGCGGCTCAGCCTTTGTCCGCCACGGCCATTGCGACCTCCGCCGATGGGTTGAATGCCGGCATGGTGACCTTTGCGACGGGCGGCATCCAGATGGGCGCCTATCGCGCCAAGCCCAAGGGAAGGAAGAACCTGCCGGTGATCATCGTCGTGCAGGAAATTTTCGGGGTTCATGAATGGATCCGCGACATCGTCCGTCGCTTTGCCAAGGCAGGCTATTACGCCATCGCGCCGGATCTTTATCAGCGGCAGGGCGACGCGACCAAGGTCGCCGATTTCAAGCAGCTCTTTGCCGAGATCGTCTCCAAGGTGCCTGACACGCAGGTGATGGGTGATCTCGATGCCCTCACCGCTTTTGTCGGCAGCGATGGCGGCAATGCGAAACGGATCGGCATTACCGGCTTTTGCTGGGGCGGGCGGATCACCTGGCTCTATGCCGCGCACAACCCGAAGCTGAAGGCCGGTGTCGCCTGGTATGGGCGCGTCAAAGGCGCAGGGACCGCGCTCCAACCGCGCAACCCGATTGAGCTGGTGGCCGACATCAAGGCGCCGGTGCTGGGGCTTTACGGTGCGCTAGATAAGGGCATTCCGGTGGCGGACGTCGAGGCGATGAACGCGGCGCTTAAGGCTGCGAAGAAGCCGTCGTCCATCCACCTCTACCCGCAGGCCGACCATGGCTTTCTTGCGGACTATAGGCCCAGCTACAATGAGGCTGCCGCCCGTGACGGGTGGTCACGGGCGCTCGCGCATTTCAAAAAGTATCTTTGACGTTTGGGGAGGAACCGGGGTTCAGGCGCTTGCCTTGGCACCGGCCTTGCCGCCCTTCTTGCCCTTTTTGGGGGGCGCTGCGACGATTTCGAAGTTGAGCGCACCGTCCTTCATATGGACGCTCACCTCGCCGCCATGGACGAGCTTTCCGAAGAGCAATTCTTCGGCGAGCGGCTGCTTGATCTTTTCCTGGATCAGGCGGCCCATCGGGCGGGCACCGTAGAGCTTGTCATAGCCCCGCTCGGTCAACCAATCCTTCGACGCCTGATCCAGCTTGATGTGGACGTCACGGTCCGCCAGCTGAAGTTCAAGCTGCAGGATGAACTTATCAACCACGCGAGTGACAACCTGTGGCGGGAGATAAGCGAACGGCACAATCGCATCGAGACGGTTGCGGAATTCCGGCGTGAAGAGCTTTTTGACGGCATCTTCGCCAATGTCTTCGCGGCTGATATCGCCAAAGCCAATGCTCTCCCGCGCCATGTCGGACGCGCCGGCATTGGTCGTCATGATCAGAATGACATTGCGGAAATCAACGGTCTTGCCGTGGTGGTCGGTCAGGCGGCCATTGTCCATCACCTGCAACAGGATGTTGAACAGGTCTGGATGCGCCTTTTCGATTTCGTCGAGCAACAGCACGCAATGGGGCTGCTGATCGATGGCATCGGTCAACAGGCCGCCCTGATCATAGCCGACATAACCCGGAGGGGCGCCGATGAGGCGGCTGACCGAGTGACGCTCCATATATTCCGACATGTCGAAGCGCTGGAGCGGGATGCCCATGATCGAAGCGAGCTGACGCGCGACTTCGGTTTTGCCGACGCCGGTTGGGCCGGAGAAGAGATAATTGCCGATGGGCTTGTCGGGATCGCGCAGACCCGCACGGGACAGCTTGATCGCGCTGGCCAGCACTTCAATCGCCGTATCCTGCCCGAAGACCACCCGCTTCAAATCGCCTTCCAGCGTTTCCAGCGTCTTCTTGTCATCGGTCGAAACCGATTTCGGTGGGATGCGCGCCATGGTGGCGATCACGGCTTCGACTTCCTTGGCCGTAATTGTCTTCTTGCGCTTATTGGCAGGCACCAGCATCTGCATCGCGCCCACTTCATCAATCACGTCGATGGCCTTGTCGGGCAGTTTGCGGTCATTAATGTAGCGCGCAGACAGCTCCACCGCCGCCTTGATGGCGTCGGGCGTGTATTTGACGTGGTGGTGATCTTCAAAGGCAGAACGCAGCCCGGCGAGGATCTTGATCGTGTCTTCGATGGTGGGCTCGTTCACATCGATCTTCTGGAACCGGCGCAGGAGTGCGCGGTCCTTTTCGAAGTGATTGCGGAATTCCTTATAGGTGGTGGAGCCGATGCAACGGATCTGGCCGCCTGACAGTGCAGGCTTGAGCAAGTTGGACGCGTCCATAGCCCCGCCGGATGTCGCACCCGCGCCGATGACGGTGTGGATTTCATCGATGAAGAGGATGGCGTGGGGCAGCTTTTCAAGCTCATTCACCACGGCCTTCAACCGCTCCTCAAAATCACCGCGATAACGGGTGCCCGCCAGCAGCGCGCCCATGTCGAGCGAGTAGATGACAGCTTCAAGCAGCACATCAGGCACATCGCCTTCAATGATCTTGCGGGCCAAGCCTTCGGCAATCGCGGTTTTGCCAACGCCGGGTTCACCGACGTACAGCGGATTGTTCTTGGACCGGCGGCACAGGATCTGGACGGTGCGGTCCACTTCAGGGCCACGGCCGATCAGCGGATCAACCTTGCCGATTTTCGCCTTTTCATTGAGGTCGACGCAGAATTGCTTGAGCGCGGATTCCTGCTTGCCCTTGGCCTCGGCCGGCTGCTTCTTTTCTTCGCGCTCTTCATTGCCTTCCGGCTTCTTCTGCTCCGGCACGTCGCTGCCTTTGCCGACGCCGTGACTGATGAAGCTGACGGCATCAAGACGGCTCATATCCTGCTGCTGGAGGAAGTAGACGGCATAGCTTTCGCGCTCAGAGAACAGCGCGACGAGCACATTAGCGCCGGTCACTTCATCCCGGCCAGACGACTGGACGTGGAGGATGGCGCGCTGAACAACGCGCTGAAACCCGCTGGTCGGCGAAGGATCAGATTCCCCTTCCAGCCGCAGCGATTCAAGCTCGGTATCTAGATAATGGGCAACGGTGTCTTTCAACTCACCCGTATCCACACCGCAGGCGACCATCACCTTAGAGGCATGGACGTCGTCGATGAGCGCGAGGAGGAGATGCTCCAACGTCGCATATTCGTGCTTCCGGCTTGCGGCCGCGCCCAGCGCATTGTGCAGGGTGGTTTCCAGTTCTCGGGCAAATGATGGCATTCAAACGCTCCTTAAGACACCCATGTCGGGTGCCGGTGCCCCGAGATCAAGCCCATCATTGTCCCGACCCCTTCCGGAATAGGGCGTCGGCGCTTGCCCTGAAGTTAACGACGGCGGCAATCTTGCTTTCAGTGCGGGCGATTTCCGCCTGCAAAACCTCTTTGCGTAGCGCCAGTTCCTCGACAGAAAGGGGGTCGAGATCCTGCTTGCCCAACAGGGTCAGCGGATCTTGGGGGCGCTTGGCAAAAAGGTCATCGAGATCCATCTTTGAAGCGTCCTTCGAAAGCGATTTGATGTCAAGCCGGTGACGCGACCGATACGTTGACCCGAACACGATTTTGCCCTTACGAGGTCCAGCAACAAGGGGAGCGTTGAATGAGCCTGCCATCGACCATGATCTGTATTGATCCGGCTGCCCCCGGCGGGCCTGACGTGCTCCAGCCGGTGGAGCGGCCTGTGCCTGCGCCCGCCGCGGGCGAAGTGCTTATTAGAGTGACGGCGGCGGGCGTGAACCGGCCCGACGTCCTGCAACGGCGCGGTATGTACGCACCGCCGCCGGGTGCAACGTCCATTCCGGGTCTTGAAATCGCAGGCGAGATTGTCGGGGTCGGCGAAGGCGTTGAGGCCACGCTGATCGGGACGCGCGTGTGCGCGCTCGTGGCGGGCGGGGGCTATGCCCAATATTGTACCGCCCCGATCGGCCAGTGCCTGTCGGTGCCCGATGGTCTTTCGATGGAGGAAGCCGCCGCCATTCCCGAAACGCTTTTCACGGTGTGGACCAATGTGTTTGAGCGTGGCTATGCCAGCGAAGGCGAAACCATCCTTGTCCATGGCGGGACGAGCGGCATCGGCACCATGGCGATTGCGCTGTGCAAGCTCTTTGGCCTGACGGTGATCGTCACCTGCGGGTCAGACGACAAATGCGCGGCTGCGCGCGCCCTCGGGGCGGACCATGCGATCAATTATAATGCCGCGGACTTCGTGGATGAAGTTGCCAAGATCACCGGCGGCACAGGCGTCCATCTGATCCTCGATATGGTCGGTGGGGACTATGTGCCACGCAACCTGCAATGTCTTGGCGAGGATGGCCGCCATGTGACCATCGCTGTGCAGCGCGGGATCACGGCAGAGATCAACATCGCCGCCCTCATGGTCCGCCGCCAGATGATGACCGGCTCCACGCTCCGGCCCCGTTCGGTCGAATTTAAAACATTGGTTGCGGATGAATTGCGTCGCACGGTCTGGCCGCTGGTCGAATCGGGCAAGCTCCGCCCGGTGATGGACAAGGCCTTTCCGCTGGCCGCCGCCGCCGCCGCCCATGCGCGCATGGAATCCGGCGCGCATGTCGGAAAGATTGTGCTGACGGTTTAGGTCCCGGTCCTCCCCCGGTGGGGGAGGCGTTCTTTAAACCCGCGCGTCCTGCAACCGCTTTGCCCGTTTACGGATCATGCCGGGCACAAATCGGGCAAGGAAGGCGAGCTGGCCTGCCGTCTTGCCCACCAGCGTATGGACCTTCTTGCCTTCAATCGCCGCCCATGCGGCTTCGGCGACCATTTCCACAGGCGAAATCTCAAAGCCCGCTTCCTTCAACGTCTCGCGCGAAGAGCGGTTTGAGCCGGACGAGATGCCGTCGAGGATCGGCGTATCGATGAAGCTGGGCATCAGGCTGCGGACCTTCACGCCGTGCGGTGCCCATTCAATGTCGAGCGCTTCGGTCAGTCCGCGCACGCCGAACTTTGTCGCGGCATAGACGGCCAAGCCGCCGGATCCATAGATGCCCGCGGCCGAACAAGTGTTGAGCAGGCAAGATCCGGGTGTCTTTGAGAGATAAGGGAAGGCGGCTTCCGCGCCCCGGATAACGCCCTTCAGGTTCACGTCGAGCATCAGATCATGATCCACCGGCGCCACATCCGCAAAGGGGCCGCCTTTACCAAGGCCCGCATTGTTAAAGAGCACATCGAGGCGCTCACCCGCAGCTTTCCAAAATTCTGTAAGGGCGGCGGCCCATTGGTCCGCATCGCGGACATCCAGATGGTAGGTCGCGCTCTGCCCCGCTGGGAGCATCGCTGCCGTTTCAGCGGTGCCGGAATCGTTGATATCGGCCAGCCCCACAAACCAGCCCTTGCGCGCGAAATGGATCGCCACTGCGCGGCCAATGCCTGATGCACCGCCTGTAATGAATATCGACTTTTGATCCGCCATTTTACATCCCCTGCTATATCTTTATGAAGCCTCGTAACCAAAGGAGCCGGTCGCGCCAATGCGAATTTTGGGGATGATCCTCGCCCTCTTTCTGCTGCCGACCCCGGCGGCAGCCCAGGTCGTCCTCTCTTTCTACTCGCATGAGCTTGGCTCTTCCTTCCCGCACGCCTTTGTCGTGCTGAAGGGCAAAACAGAAGGCAGGGATGTGGACACCAATTTCGGCTTTACAGCAAAGACGCTGACCCCGGCCATCTTGATGGGCTCGGTCCACGGTGTCGTGGAAACATCCAAGCCGTCTTATATCGCGTCGAGCGACCGGCAATTCTCCGTCCAGCTTGATGACCGGCAGTTCAAGGACGTGCTGGCAGTGGTTGAACGTTGGCGGACGCGGCCGGGCAAAAGCTACAATCTCAACAAGAGCAACTGCATCCATTTCGTGGGGGAGATTGCGCAAGCCGTTGGCCTGAAAGTCGTCTTTGAAAAGGCGCTGATCAAAAAACCGCGCTCCTTTCTGCTCTCGCTTGTCACCCTCAATCCTTGGGTGAAGAGCCAATGAGCGTCGAGAACGACTTTCTCGTCGGCTTGCGGCGCATCGCCACCGATAGCGGCGCGCGCGGGCTGATGGATGATGTTGCAGTGCTGGGTGACCTCGTGCTGACGCATGACATGATTGTGGAGGGCGTTCATTTTCTGCCCGATGATAGCCCCGCCGACGTGGCCTGGAAGCTTGTGGCCGTGAACCTGTCCGATCTCGCGGCCAAAGGCGCAGTTCCTGTTGGCATGCTGGCAGGCACTGGCCTGACACGCGATGCGGCGTGGAATGCGGCGTTTGTGGACGGCTTGGGGGAAGCGACGCGGGCCATGGGCGTGCCGCTTTTGGGCGGAGACACGGTTGTCATGCCAGACGGCGCGCCGCGCACCTTTGGTCTGACGGCCATCGGGCGGGTGACCGCTGCCCCGCCGTCGCGGATCGGGGCAGCGCCGGGCGATGTGCTCTATGTCGTGGGCGTTATCGGCGATGCGGGCCTTGGTTTGGAGATCGCGATGGGTAAGCGGCAGGGGCCAGAGGCGCTGCTGAACGCCTATCACCGTCCCATGCCCCTGCTGGACAGCGGACGTCTGCTCGCCGGGCATGTGACGGCGATGATGGATGTGTCCGACGGGCTTTTGATCGACGCGAAACGATTGGCTGATGCCAGCGGTGCCGGTGTCCTGATTGATCTGGACGCGATGCCGATGTCGCCCGAGGCGATGGCGTTCGGGTCTGACCGTGCGGCGCGTTTGCGGGCGGCCAGCGCGGGCGATGACTATGCGCTTTTGTTCACAGCACCCCTGCCGCCCCCGCAGGTGGCTGACCGCGTCACGCGGATTGGCCAGATCGTGCGCGGGTCCGGTCTGCAACTGGTCGATGCCGATGGCCCCGTTCCGCTGCCTGAAAAGCTTGGCTGGCTGCACAACTAGGATGGTTGCCAAAGGGTTGCCAAGGCGACTCGCAGGCTTCATACCGCCGCCGAACTCCGCCAGAGGCTCAAAAGGCCTCGGGAGTCCGTACACGTATGGGGGAAAGGGATTACCCTGATGATTGTTAATATTGCTATTGCATGCGGCCTGCTGGCCGTTTTGTACGGCTTCGTCACGAGCCGTCAGGTGCTCAGTGCGTCGGCCGGTAATGAAAAAATGCAGGAAATCGCGGCTGCTATTCAGGAAGGCGCACAAGCCTATCTGGGTCGCCAGTATCGCACGATCGCTATGGTGGGCGCGGTCGTTGCGGTCCTCGTCGGCTATTTTCTGGGTACAACGTCGGCCATCGGTTTTCTGATCGGTGCCATTCTTTCGGGTGTTGCGGGCTATATCGGGATGAACATCTCGGTCCGCGCCAACGTCCGTACAGCGGCGGCGGCACAGACCGGCCTTCAGGCTGGCCTGACGATGGCGTTCCGCGCAGGGGCCATCACCGGCATGCTCGTGGCGGGCCTCGCGCTCCTCGCGATCTCGGTGTTCTTCTGGTACCTCACCGGCCCGGCGGCGCTTGCTGCTGATAGCCGTGAAGTCGTTGACGCCCTTGTTGCTCTTGCCTTTGGCGCTTCGTTGATTTCGATCTTCGCACGCTTGGGCGGCGGCATCTTCACAAAGGCAGCCGACGTCGGCGCTGACTTGGTCGGCAAGGTCGAAGCCGGAATTCCGGAAGATGATCCTCGCAACCCGGCTGTGATCGCCGATAACGTTGGTGACAATGTCGGCGACTGCGCCGGTATGGCGGCTGACCTTTTCGAAACCTATGTCGTCACCGTTGGTGCGACGATGGTTCTGATTGCCTTGCTCGTGAAGGGTGCAGGCGATGGCCTCGTTCCGCTGATGACCTTGCCGCTGCTGATTGGCGGCGTCTGCGTTATCACGTCGATCATCGGCACCTACTTCGTCAAGCTCGGTTCCTCGAACAACGTCATGGGCGCCATGTACAAGGGCTTCCTTGTCACGGCGGTCTTGTCGGTTCCCGCCATCTGGTGGGCCATCGGCTTCGCGCTGGGTGGCATGGAAACAGTCTTCGGTGCAAATCTGGACGGCACGGGCGGCTTCACCGGTCGCACGCTGTTCTATTGCTCGTTGCTGGGTCTCATCATTACGGGCCTCATCATCTGGATCACCGAATATTACACCGGCACCAACTATCGTCCGGTCCGCTCCATCGCCAAGGCGTCGGAAACGGGCCATGGCACCAACGTCATTCAGGGTCTGGCGATCAGCCTTGAATCGACTGCGATGCCAACGATCGTGATCTGCGTGGGCATCATCGTTGCCTATCAGCTCGCTGGCGTGATCGGCATTGCCTTTGCGGCCACCGCGATGCTGGCTGTCGCCGGCATGGTTGTTGCCCTCGATGCTTATGGTCCTGTGACCGATAACGCAGGCGGCATTGCTGAAATGGCGGGTCTTGATGACTCGGTCCGTGAAAAGACCGATCTTCTCGACGCTGTTGGCAACACCACCAAGGCTGTCACCAAGGGCTATGCAATTGGCTCGGCGGGTCTTGCAGCACTCGTGCTGTTTGCGGCGTACACGAATGACCTTCGGACCTTCTTCCCGGACCTCACGGTCGATTTCGGGCTTGAAAATCCGTATGTCATCGTCGGCCTTCTGCTCGGCGCTCTGCTCCCGTACCTGTTCGGTGCGATGGGCATGACCGCCGTTGGCCGTGCCGCCGGTGAAGTGGTGAAGGACGTGCGTGACCAGTTCGCAAACGACCCCGGCATCATGACCTACAAGTCCAAGCCGGACTATGCCCGCACGGTTGACCTCGTCACCAAGGCGGCGATCAAGGAAATGATCATCCCGTCGCTGCTGCCGGTTCTAGCCCCAATTGCTGTGTATTTTATCATCACAGCCGTGGCTGGTCAGGCACAGGGCTTTGCGGCGCTCGGCGCTCTTCTTCTCGGCGTGATCGTCGGCGGCCTTTTCGTCGCCATCTCGATGACCTCGGGTGGCGGCGCTTGGGATAATGCCAAGAAGTACATCGAAGACGGCAATCACGGCGGCAAGGGCTCTGAAGCCCATAAGGCTGCTGTGACCGGTGACACTGTCGGCGATCCTTACAAGGATACCGCAGGTCCGGCCGTGAACCCGATGATCAAGATCACCAACATCGTCGCCCTGCTGCTTCTCGCAGCGTTGCACGGCGCAATGTAAGTCATCTTCGACTTTTGGTTGAAGAAGCCCCGTCCGGATCTGTCCGGGCGGGGTTTTCTTTTTCTGGCGGCCAATTATTCAAATACTTAGTTGAATTTTACGGAATCTATTTCAAAGCCGTCATGGACAAAATCTCCCTGTCACTTGCACATTAGTGCAACTGTCATACAATAATCGTAGCGTTTTTCTGGGGGTGGTGATGCGTTTCAGTTTGATGTTCTGCATATTCGTTCTGTTCGGGGGATCTGCGGGCGCCAATGCGCAAACGCCTCTCCCGGTAAAGCCCGCCGAAGCAGCCAGTCCTCCCGCGCCGACCCTTTCAGCCGAATCCTTTGCAGCGCCGCCTTTTCTTGAGGACCCGGCTTTGTCGCCGACCGGAGACCGTTTCGCCGCGCGTATTGCGGTCGAGGGCCGACAACTGCTGATCATGCAGTCGCTTTACGACAAGACTGAGAGCCCGCGGGTCTTCGGCATTGGTGATGGCAAGACCAGCGTTGACTGGTGGCGCTGGGTGAATGACGACTGGCTTCTGGTTGGCGTGTCCGCCACAGCAAATGTCTACGGCGACGATCTTCGGTTAAGTCGCGTCGTTTCGCTCAGCAGGAAGACTGGGGAGATCCGCAAAATCGCCTGGACTGCCGGCGGCCAGAACGCCGCCAAGGTGATCTGGGTCGCACAGGACGGTACACCGCGCATTCTGCTTGGAGTTCAGCGGAGCGTCTTCATGGGAGACGACTTCTGGCCTGACGTGGTGGAAGTCGACGTGTCGACTGGCAAGCAGCGCACGGTCGTCAAATCGCGTGCCAATGTCATGTATTATTATGCCGACAACGCTGGAAACGTCCGCATGGGATACGGCTATAACGATGAGACCCGCACGGCGCGCATTCTCTATCGTCCCGACGGGAAAGGCGCGTTCAAAGAGATTGACCGGGCGGACTTTCGCAAGGACGAGAAAATTCATTTCCCCCGGCTCTTCCTCGCCGAGCCTGACCGAGCCGTCGCGATCGAAGACGATGAGGATGGCTTTTCCTCGCTCTACGAACTCGATCTCGCAACCATGACCCGGGGAAAGAAGATCTTCGGCGCGAAGGGTTATGACGTTGATGACATTGTCGAAACCGCATCGGGGGATGGCGTTGCGGGCGTGATGGTAACAGAGGACCGGCCAAGGGTGCATTGGCTGGACCCCATGTTCGCCCAGATGCAGGCTGGCATCGACAAGGTGATAGGGGCCGGCAACGCACGGGTGGTCAGCTGGAATGCGGACCGCACAAGGGTTCTGTTTCATGTCGGCGGCCCCGACCAAGCGGGTGCGATTTTCCTTTATGTCAAAGGGGTCATGAAGCGCCTCGGCTTTGTCGATGAGACGCTCAAGATGGCGAAGCTCTCGCCCGTCACGACCATCACCTATCCAACGCGCGACGGGATCGACATCAAGGGTGTCCTGACACTCCCCAAAGATCGGCCGGCGCAGAACTTGCCACTCATCCTTTTGCCGCATGGCGGCCCCGAAGCGCGTGATTCTGAGCAATATGACTGGTGGGTACATTTCCTTGCATGGCGCGGCTTCGCCGTCTTCCAGCCCAATTACCGAGGCTCAACGGGCTTTGGCACCAAGTTCCAGAAACTGGGAGATGGGGAGTGGGGCCTGAAGATGCAGGACGATCTGAATGACGCAGTGGTTCAATTGGCCGCCAAGGGCATTGTGGACGCAAAGCGCGTTTGTATCGTGGGGGCGAGCTATGGCGGCTATGCGGCCATGCGCGCCGCGCAGCGCGACGGTGCACTGTATAGGTGTGCCGTGTCCTATGCGGGGGTTTCCGATCTCATCGGTATGCGGAAGTACGACGGCCAATTCCTAAACGGTCGAAGGCGGTACGACGCGTGGAACGAGTCGGCCCCTGACATTAAGGACGTCTCTCCCTTGAGGCACGCTGCGTCGTTCTCGACACCGGTTCTTCTCCTGCATGGGAAAGAGGATCTGAGAGTGCCGGTTACGCAGTCGCGCCAGATGGCCGAAGCGCTCAAGAAGGCCGGCAAGAATTACCGCTATGTCGAGCAACCTCTCGGCGACCATCATTTTTCGCGCAAGGAGGACCGTCTCCAGTTTCTCCAAGAATTGGACGCATTCCTAAGCGTCCACAATCCAGCAGATTGAGGCGCTTCCCTTTTATGCTTTTGCGCGTTAAGGACCGCGCCCAGCGAAAACAGTAGCCAAAGAGATTGCATGGCCAAGGAAGAACTTCTCGAGATGCGCGGCGCAGTCGTGGAACTGCTGCCCAACGCTATGTTTCGCGTGAAACTTGAGAATGATCACGAAATCCTCGGCCATACTGCCGGCAAGATGCGCAAGAACCGCATCCGCGTTCTTGTTGGTGACGAGGTGTTGGTTGAACTGACACCCTATGATCTGACCAAGGGCCGCATCACCTATCGCTTCAAGTGACGGACACCGGGCGTCGCCCCGTGATGTTCGTCCTCGCATCGGCTTCCCCCCGGCGGCTTGAGCTGCTGAAGCGTATTGGCGTCACGCCTGATCTGGTTGACCCCGCTGATTGCGATGAGACCCCGCACAAGGGCGAACGCCCCCTTGCTTATGCAAAGCGTATCGCGGCGGAAAAGGCAGAAGTCGTGGCCGCGCGGCGCGCGGGGGCGGCCATTCTTTCCGCCGATACCGTCGTCGCGGTCGGCGCGCGCATCCTCGGCAAGGCAGAAACTGAAGCCGACGCGCGGGCGTTCCTCACCCTGCTTTCCGGCCGCCGTCACCGCGTCCATTCTGCCGTCACGCTCATCGATGCGACGGGCAAAGCGCGCCACCGCGTCTCCACCAGCACGCTTGCCTTCAAACGGCTGAGCGCGTCGGAGATCGATGCCTATGTGGCAGGCGGGGAATGGCATGGCAAAGCGGGTGGCTATGCGGTCCAAGGTTATGCCGAGGCGTTCGTTCGCAGCCTCTCCGGCTCGCACTCCGGCGTGATGGGCCTGCCGCTGTTTGAAACCCGTGCGCTGTTGCAGGCGGCGGGCATCCTGAATGGCTGAGTGGCTCTATGAGAAGGGTCTGGGCGAGAACCGGGCGCTTCTCTTGGACGGCGGACGCGCGGTTGAGGCGCATCTGGAGGCGTTTCCGGCCCCGCTCCAGCCCGGTGATGTGCTCTCCATGCGCGTCATCGAAATTCAGGTGCAGGGACGCCGCGGGATTGTGCGCCTGTCCGCGCCCGGCGACGCGCCGAACACCAATCCGGACTTTGAGGCAATCCTAGAACCTCTGCCTGAGAGGACGAGCCTTAAGAGCGAGGTCCTTGTCGAGATTGTCCGCGAACCGATATTTGATGGCCGCGTGCACAAGCGGGCCAAAGCCCGTCCTGCCGCCCCCGATGCCATTCCGGGCGGCGCATCCGCACTCAGAGACCGTATCGAGGCCACAGACCATCCTATCCGCACCGTCGACCCTTATGGGCCAGATCTGTTGGAGGACGCAGGCTGGAGCGAAATCATCGAACAGGCGGAAACGGGCCAAGTCGATTTCCCCGGCGGGTCGCTGTCGATCATCCCGACACAGGCCATGACGCTGATTGACGTTGATGGCTGGCTGGATGCCGATGCGCTGGCGCTGGCGGCAGCCGAGGCGGCGGGGCGCGCGATCCGTCTGTTTGGCATCGGCGGCAGCACGGTGATCGATTTTCCGACCGTCTCAAACAAGGACGCACGCAAGAAAGTGGCGGACGCGGTGACGGCGGGCGTTGGCGAAGGGGCAGAGGCCACCGCCGTCAACGGCTTTGGCTTGATGCAAATCATCCGCCCGCGCCCGCGCCGCTCGCTCATTGAACTCGTCCGCGCTGATCCAACCCGCCGTGCCGCTTTCGCGCTGATGCGACGGGCGGAACGGTCGGGCCTGATCGGTGCCGTCACCATCACCGCCGCGCCGGCTGTTGTGCAGGTG
Source organism: uncultured Sphingomonadales bacterium (assembly GCA_903839675.1). Lineage (GTDB taxonomy): Bacteria > Pseudomonadota > Alphaproteobacteria > Sphingomonadales > Sphingomonadaceae > Aquisediminimonas. The sequence continues at coordinate 5,869 of CAIMDB010000032.1, read as the reverse complement.
CTGGAGGCGGCACGGGCCCCTGATCAGCTTGCCCCGCGGCTTGGCGGCGCCGTCACGCTGGTCGCGGACCCCAAAGTTGCGCTATGGAGCGGCCATGTCTCCCAAACACGATAACAAGCCCGCTCTGTGCCCGCTGTGCCGCAAGCCTGCCGCGGTTGACCACCTCCCCTTCTGCTCGCGCGGATGCAAGGACCGTGATCTGCTCAACTGGCTGGGCGAAGGCTATCGCGTGCCTGCGCGCATTGACGATGATGAAGCGGATTCGGGGCTGGACAGCGACACCTAAGCCTGCTTATAGGCGCGCTTCATCGTCGCAGGGACACCCCTGCGAATGCCCGGGTAGCTCAGTTGGTAGAGCAGCGGATTGAAAATCCGCGTGTCGGCGGTTCGAATCCGTCCCCGGGCACCACTTCAGCGTTCGCCGCCGTTCGCAGAAGTCTTTGCAAAGCACCTAAATCCTTAATATATTGCGATCAATTGTTCGCTGACGTTCACGTGGGTTCACGGAAAGCCATCTCACTTTGGGGGTTGGTCTGGGGGTAGGTGGCAAGAGCTACTGGAGAATTACCCCCATATGTTGACCGATACAGCAGTTAGGACAGCCAAACCGCGCGCCAAGGCATACAAGATGGGCGATGCCCAAGGACTTTTTTTGTTGGTTCAACCTGCGGGCGGAAAGTGGTGGCGCCTCAAGTATCGGGTGGATCGTCGCGAAAAAATGCTCGCCATCGGCACATATCCTGAAATTGGGTTGAGCGAAGCGCGTAAGAGGAGGGATGCTGCGCGGGCGGTCATAGCGGCAGGAAAAGACCCGTCATTGGAAAAGCAGCGTGAAAAGGCGCGCGGTCGAATTGATGCCGCGAATAGTTTTGTTCTGATCGCGACCGAATTTTGCGAGAAGCGCAAAGGCGACGGCCACAGGGGTTGGGCTGAGCGTACCGTTGCAAAGAACGCTTATCTTCTCTCTCTGTTGACACCGGCGATCGGCCGGATGCCAATCGTCGACATTGAGCCGCAAGATGTGTTGGCGGCCGTCCGCAAAATTGAAGCGAGGGGCACGCGTGAAGCCGCGCGGCGGGCGCTGCAGCTTGCCAGCGGCGTGTTTCGCTACGCCGTCGCCACTGCGCGGCTTGCCTCTGACCCGACCCGCGATCTTCGTGGCGCGCTCTTGTCTCCTGAGAGCAAGCCGCATGCGGCCATCATTGACCCGGGCTCAGTCGGAGGGTTGCTGCGCGCCATCGACGGTTACCAGGGTAACATCTCGACAAAGTTGGCCCTTGAACTTGCGCCGCATGTCTTTGTGCGGCCGGGGGAACTGCGGCAGGCCTGTTGGGAGGAGTTCGACTTAGACAACGCAGTTTGGGCCCTTCCGTCTGATAAGATGAAGATGCGAAAGCCGCATCAGGTGCCACTGTCGCGGCAGAGCCTTGAGATTTTGATGCAGGCCAAAGCGCAGACAAGTCGGCGTGAAGGTTATGTTTTTCCATCCATAAGAACTTCGGCTCGCCCAATGTCTGAAAACACTTTGAATGCTGCGTTGCGTCGACTTGGTTACGCCACTGATGAAATGACAGCGCACGGCTTCCGCGCGATGGCATCAACACTGCTGAATGAAAGTGGCAAATGGTCAGCAGACGCAATTGAACGATCCCTTGCCCACGGTGACAGCGATAAGGTTCGTGCAGTGTATCATCGGGGCGCGCACTGGCAGGAGCGCGTGCAGATGGCACAATGGTGGAGCGACTACCTCGATCAATTGCGTCAGGGATTATCATGACAGCGGCTAAAGCTGGCAAAGAGCCAACTTTGCAGGAAATCCGAATTGCTCTGCTCGACCTAGCTGGCATTAACATGGAACGGGCCGCTAAGGTTTGCGCTCAGGATGAATGGTGGACGTGGCAAGAGGCTCTCACATGGATTGCGTGCCGCGATTACAACGATCTTGCTACGTTAAAGTGTTGGGCTGAATTCTTTTTGGAAGGGAATGACGCGGATTTCATTGTTAGGGGGCAATATCATATCGCCCTCATGGCCTGCGATGCTAAGGCAAAAGGACTGGAGCGCTCCCTTTTCATTGCGATTGAGCAGGGGCGGGTGGCGACTGTTGGTAGGAGAACCCCCGCAGGCTCCCTTGTGGCCCTTGAGGCCTTAGAATGGCGTGGGGGTAAGGCCTCCCCTATCCGCGGGACAATACAACTTATCACCGCAGGGGAGCCGCCAGAAACTTGTGCCTACGACATAGGGGTACATCGTGAGGGTCTCTTGATAGAGTTTCCTCCGCGCCGACCATCCATGCCGACGCATGGAGACGTCGTTGAATGGTGCCTTGTTTGGATACGTTCTGGCAATGGCAATGGGGAGGGGAATGCGTGGCCTGCATTCACCGCCGATCCTAAACACAAGGGTTTAACGCGTGACAACGTTTTTCGCCCAGCGTGGAAAGAAGCAAAGGCCGTAATTACGAAGACTTAGCTGCGCGCGAAATTCACGCGAAGTCGCGCGATTTTGTGGGTGTACCGCGTGATTTTTCGGCAACATTTAGCCACCCGTTCAAACAAGGACGAGGAGGTTCCAAGTTGTCTAATTGTTACAATCCGGTGAAGCTTAGCTTTTCTATTCGTGAAGCCTGCACGGCATCCAGCCTTGGCCGCACAACCATATATTCCCACATCGCTTCAGGCCGCCTGAAAGCAGTTCGTATCGGTAGGCGGACTGTCATTCCCGCGGCTAGCTTGGAGGCTTTGGTAAATGGCATTGGCCATGACTGCTGATCCCGTGGAAAGGCGGAACGCCCAGCGGAAAGAAAATGCTCTGATTGGCATGGGTCAGGACGACATCCCGCGGACAGAAATTTTGACGTTGAACGAAATACTTCACCGCTATGTGTTTATTCGTGATGGCTCTCAAGTTGCCGATTTAGAGCACCCGCAGTCAGTTTTCACGCTGGCAGATTTTAAGAATTCACTTGCTGGCTCAAAGCACCAAATAATTGATGCCGTTGGAAACAGTAAATCGGCTTCAGCAAGCAAATTATGGCTTGAAAGCCGTGAGCGTCTGGAGGCGGATACTCTGACTTTTCATGCAGGCGCACCTCGCATGACGCTGTGCCCGAGTGGAAGGCGTGCGCTTAACATTTGGCAGTCCCATGTGCGTTGTGAAGTGCCTATCGACTGGCCCAGCTTGGCTGCGTATTTTGTTGATCACGTGAATTGGCTTTGGGGCGAAGATGCTGAAGCGTTCTTGGACTGGCTTGCTCATATTGAGCAAAAACCCGGCATCCTTCCTCATTTTGGTTGGCTTCATCAGTCGCGTACCCATGGAACTGGTCGCAACTGGATTGCCAGTGTTTTAACCCGTCTATGGATTGGTAACGTTGCTGCATCGCTAGACCTTGCGGGTTTGCTCGATGGCGGTTTCAATGACCGGCTTTCGCGCTGCATGCTGGCGATTGTTGATGAGGTTAATGAAGGCGGGGGGGCGAACATTTACAAGACGTCTAATCGCTTGCGTCAGATTGTCACACCAGAGCACCGCGAAATTAATCCAAAATATTGCCGCAAGCGTATTGAGCACAACGCCGCGCGCTGGCTTATATTTTCGAACCACACAGGCGCGCTGCCGTTGGACGAGCACGACCGCAGGTTTTGGGTTGTCTGTCATCAAGGTGAGGCAAAGGCCGCTCCCTATTATGAGAGCCTGTATGACCTTCTTAGCAAGCCCGAATTCATTGCATCTGTGGGAGAGTTTCTGCGGCAGCGCGATATTTCAACATTCAACCCCGGGCAGAGGCCGCCAATGAACGAAGCAAAAGTGGCTATGGTGGAGTTCAGTCAATCTGCTGAGGATGCCATTAGCAAAGCCATTGTCGCAAGTTGGCCAACTGACGTAATCACTGCGTCAGAATTAAATGACGAGTTTGCCACCCTGCAAGTCTATAGCAATAATCCTATTACAAAGCCTTCAATCCGGCATGCGATGGATCGGGCAGGTATTTGTAAGCTTAAAAAAATTCGGTTGGGATATAGTACTGAAAATTGTTACGCAGTTCGCAACCACGGCCATTGGCAAAAATGTGAGGCCGCGGCATTGAACGCCGAAATTTCTAGGGTTCGTAATGGCGGAAAATCTGCGGCTATGAAGGGGGCAGGGTAGTACAAAATCGGCCAAAGTTTCGCTCTTTGTTCTTGTGTTCTTCATGTTCCAGCTTCTTTCAAGGCAGCTATAACAGTGATGTATTGTCTTCTTTATTAAAAATGCTGGAACAGTAAGAACATGAGAACAGGGGTGCTTAAGTCGCCAGAGGCTTGTCAGGTCCTATGATCGGAGCGGATGAAGCGGACGCGTGCCTCCCCAAGCGAAGCGAAGAGCGGATGGGAGCGAAAGCGACCTTCCGCGTGGGAGGCAGGCTTCCGCGCCTTCCGCGACATGCGGTATTCTCCAGCCGCACCATTGGCCAAGAATTGTTGGTTAGTTCTGAGTTACCCAGAAGATTTCGGTCAGCAAGCAGGGCATGACATCCTTCCACCCTCCAGCCGTAAAAACGTACAAGCCCACGGTTGAGGATTGCATCGCGCTCGACATGGCCATGCTCCGTAAGAGTGGTATGTTGCTGGAGTTCATGGACCACCGCCTTCAGCGCCGGTGGCAACTGGATGGTAAACTTATAGGCGACATCTTCCTGTCAACCACCTTCACTGGCGACATCCCTTATCCCAGCTTACGGATAGAGGGGGCATGCTTTGGACGGCCGGTCATGCAAAGCGTGCCACTCATATCGAGGCGGATGCGGTTTGGCGGCAAGCGTTGGCACTTTATGTGCCCCAGCACCAAGCGGCCGTGCTGTAAGATTATCTTGCCCCCGGGTGGCCACAGCTTCGCCTCAGTCAAGGGCTGGGGCCTGTCTTACCGCTCGCAGTACGATAACGCCGTAACCCGCTCTACGAAGGCCATAGAGGCGCTCACGGCGCGTTCTGAGGCGCTGTCAAAGTTTACACGCACACGCACCCGTGAGGCGCTTCAGGAGCGCATACAGGCCAAGAATGAGTTTCTTGACCGGTTTGAGCGTCGGTATGTGGAGGACTTATATGAAGGGCGGAGGGCCTCGCTGCGGCGGGCGGCTAAAATGGCAGCGAATAAAAACATCTAAATTCTAACCTGACGCTCCATGACTTGGAACCAATTGCGGCCACCATATAATTTCATTCAATTTCCATTTGGGCGATGTTTTCCTGGCGGGGGTTTAAGCCGCTGATGTCGACCATGCTGACATCATCGCCGACAGTGTCCGGCAGCGCAGCGATGGTCAAAAAGATTGCGACTAACGCTTTGTTTACGCTTGCAATTAATAGAAGAATTATCTAATAGAACAGGCGATGGATTAAATTTTTTATGCAATCCTTTGATCATACCAACTGGAAGCTTTTCAGGGTTTATCAAAATGCCAAATAGCTCTAGTATGCTGCCGTTAACGACCACCGCTTTCTTCATGATTTCGGTCTCTGGCGCTCACGCTCAGGTCACGTTCCCAACTGCTGAACTCCATGGCATGGGTGCATCATCGATCGCTGTCATTCTGCCGCAGGAACTGAACTGCATTTCCGGCAACGAAGCAGTCGGCAAGAACGACGGTACGTCGTCTTCGGTCACCGAAGGCTATTACACGGGATTTGACGGCGAACTGAATTGCGCTACGATCGACGTACAGCCGAACATCACCGGCCGTTACGTCTCGACCGGTTCGGGCACGGGCCGTACGTCGTGGAAGGGCATCACCAACGCACTTACAGGCGCTTCTGGTTTGATCTTCCCAACGGCATACGGCACATCGTGGACGAACGTTCACTTTGCGATGTCGGATTCGCCGCTGCTC
>CAIMDB010000031.1 GCA_903839675.1 uncultured Sphingomonadales bacterium | reverse complement strand
GATGCCGATGTGCTCGCCGGTTTCCAGGCAATAGCCATAGCTGCCGTCTTCGATGCGCTTGATGGCTTCGTCGATCTTGCGGATGAGCTTGCGCTCGCGATCACGTGTGCGCAGTTCGAGACTGAACTCTTCTTCCTGCGTCGCACGATCGTTCGGGTCGGGGAAGTTGGCGGCTTCGTCCTTCATGTGCGAGACGGTGCGGTCGACTTCCATCATCAGATCTTGTTTCCAAGTCTGCAGGATCGTGCGGAAGTGACCGAGCTGCTCTTTGTTCATGTACTGCTCGCCACGTGCCGGGATGTAGGCTTTTACGTTGCGAGGTCCAGCGAGCAGATTGCTGTCAGGGCTTTCCGGGCCATCAGCGCCATCGGCGTCTTCGACGGGATCGACCTCAACGGGCAGAACCTGCTCGGGAGGGGCTTTTTTCTTATCCGACTTTTTCGTGGGCGGGCTCACTGCGGGCTTTTTATCCAGGACTGCGGCGGATGATTTGGCGGGTGTTTGCGATTTGGATGGCGGCGTGGTCTTGGCGGCTGCCGCGTGCTTGCCGGCAGCTGCCGCAGCGGCTACCGGTTTCTGGGCTTTGGCAGTTTTTGCCACGGGTCGTTTTGCCGCCATTTCGCGCTCCTTGAACATCAGCCTGTGATGCAGGACGCGCGATTATACCGGTGTGACCCGGACTGTACAGCGTCAGTTCAGGGCAATTGGACCGTCGCGGCGGGTGTCCAGCCGGCGGCCCGGTGCTCGGCCACGATGGTCGTGTAAATACCGCCACGGACCAGAAATTCGGCGGTGAGACGCAAGAAGCGCGGGGCTACTGTGGCCACCATGTTGCCGATTATTTCGTTGGTCACGGCTTCGTGGTAGCAACCGCGATCGCGGAACGACCAGATGTAAAGCTTGAGCGCCTTGAGTTCCAGGCACAGCTGGTCGGGCACGTACTCGAGCTTGAGCGTGGCAAAGTCCGGCTGACCGGTCATGGGACACAGGCAGGTGAACTCCGGCATGGTCATGCGGATGGTGTAGTCGCGCTGCGGGGCGGGGTTGGGAAAAGTCCCCAGCGAAGTTGAAGGTTTGGTACTCATGATTAGGGCGGTAATTTACACTAGCGATCCGCCTTTGTGCGCGTGCCAATGGAAATCTCCTCCCGATGCGACTTACCAAGGTCAAGCTGGCCGGATTCAAGTCTTTTGTTGATCCGACCACTGTCAGTTTTCCGTCCAATCTGACCGGCGTTGTCGGGCCTAACGGCTGCGGCAAATCCAATGTCATCGACGCTGTGCGCTGGGTGATGGGCGAGTTGTCTGCGCGACAGTTGCGCGGCGAGACCATGACCGACGTCATCTTCAACGGCTCCAATGCACGCAAGCAGGTGGGCACGGCCTCGGTTGAACTGCTGTTTGACAACAGCGACGGCAAGGTCACCGGGGCCTATGCCAGCTACAACGAGATATCGCTCAAGCGCGTGGTCGCACGTGATGGCAACTCGGGCTACTTCATCAATGGCGCCCGTTGCCGTCGCAAAGACATCACCACCTTGTTTCTGGGGACGGGTCTTGGTGCGCG
>CAIMDB010000030.1 GCA_903839675.1 uncultured Sphingomonadales bacterium | reverse complement strand
AATGTTACACACTTGTGTGAATTTTTGACAAGATGATTGCAATTCAATCGACGTTGCCAATAGAAACGTCGGCATTGGGTAGGGGACGGGTGCTGGAAATGGCCCTGCGGCGGTTGCAGCAGGACAGTTTTATCGATGCAAGGGAAGGATCGTTCAATGGTAGTAGCAGCAAATCTCAGGCTCAAATTTCTGACGGGTTGCGCCTTCATAGCCCTTTCTTCCCCAGCACAAGCACAAACGGCGGCATCTGACGGAACGGAGCCTCCCGCCGAGATCATCGTGACCGGCTCGCGCATTCCGACCATCAAGGATCAGGGGCCTTCACCGGTAACATCTGTCGATGCGGACACAATTCGCGCAAATGGCTATACGAGCGTTCCGGAATTGTTGGCGTCGCTAACGCAAAACAGCGGTGAAACCCAGAGCCCGCAATCAGGTAGTAGTGCAGACTTTACGCCGGGTGCCCAACAAGTCGACTTGCGCGGTTTGGGTCCAAATCACACGCTCGTGCTAGTCAATGGCCGTCGCATCGCCGATTTTCCTCTGCCCTATATCGGGCGAAGCAACTTCACGGATATTTCAAACATTCCAGTGAGCCTTATTGAAAAGGTTGAGATTCTGACTGGTGCTGCGTCGGCCATCTATGGGTCTGATGCGATTGCCGGGGTCGTGAATTTCCGCATGAAGGATAAGCTTGACGGCCTCACGCTGGATTACCGGCATGGCCGCACCGAGCATGGCGGCGGCACATCGAACCGTTTTACCGCAACCGGCGGGTTTTCGGCAGGTCGACTGAATTTTGCGGGCGGCATTGAATATCTCGATCAGCGTCCTTTATGGGCTTATGACCGTGCGGTGCAGGACAGCACAGACGACAACCCCGTCAGCACCATCGCCCGCCGGACCTTCCTTCGGTACAGCATCGAGAACGATACCTACATTGATCCGGGCGCTGCGACCTGCGCGTCGCTGTCCAACCTTAATCGCGGTTCCACCATTTACGCTTCACGCCCTCGCTATGGGGATTTTGACGTAGATCTGGATGATTATGGACCCGGCTATTATTGCGGCAGCAAGCGGTCCATCGGCTACGGAACGATCATATCGGGCCGCAAAGGCTTCAACAGCTTTGGCAATCTCACTTACGAACTGTCCGATACGGCCAAGCTGTTTACCGAGTTCCAGTTCGGGATCAGCAACGTTCGTCTGATGTATGACGTGACCAGTTGGGCGTTTGAAAGCTCCTCCAGCAGCTCGGACAACAGCTTTTACAACGCCTTTGACGACACCATTGATGATTGGTCGCGTCAGTTCTCGCCTGAAGAAACGGGCGGCTTCGAAATGCAGCGTAGCAAGCAAACGACGATGAGCATCACGCCGGGAGTTCGTGGTTCGTTTGGTAACAGTTGGAACTATGAAGCGTCGCTCAATTACAGTCGTTACAAGTCGGTCGTGCGTTGGCCGCAGATCGTCAACAGCAAGGCGATTGCCTATTATCTTGGACCGCAGCTTGGGGTCGATGACGATAGCGGCTACCCGATCTTCAACGCCAATCCCGCGCGCCTCTATACGGCTTTGACCGAGGCTCAGTATGACAGCATCTCAGCGGATACTGTTTACAATCCGGTCAGTTGGACAAGCAACTTGCAGGCGACGCTGAGCAATGGTGAGTTGTTCCAACTGCCTGCCGGGCCGGTAGGATTTGCAGCCGTCGCCGAATATGGGAAGCAGGGATATAATCTGCGTCCAGACCCGCTGGCGCTGACGGATTATTACTACAGCTGGAAGGACAGCGACGGTTCCGGAAAGCGCAGCCACGCAGCAATTGGCGGCGAAGTCCGCGTGCCTGTTCTCAGTTTCCTGACGCTGAACGGCGCCGGACGATACGATACCTTCGGGTTCGCCGGACGAGATGTTGGCAAATTCACTTACAACGGTGGCGTAGAACTGCGCCCGACAAACAGTCTTTTGGTGCGCGCCGCCTATGGCACCGGCTTCCGCGCGCCTGATCTGCACTATGTGTTCACCGGCCCCGGCAATGTTCAAAGCAGCGTCGACGACTATTTCCTGTGTCGGACGGAAGAGCCCGATGAAGACATTGGGGATTGCAGCTATTCCGGCAGCGGCGTTGTCGTCAGCCGGTCTGGCAACCGCAATCTGAGGGCCGAGACAGGCCGCACCCTAACGGCCGGGGCCGTGTTTTCGCCGTCGCCGCGGTTCATGCTCTCGGTTGATTATTTCCGGGTGACTTTGGACAATCAGGTGGACGATCTCAGCATCGATACACTCGTGCGTGACGAGGCCGATTGCCGCATCGGACAGACCGAGAATGGGACGACCGTTAACATCAACTCGCCCACCTGTCAGGATGCCATTGCGCGCATCAGCCGGTTCGCCTCAGGCGGCCTTGCAGGTCAGATTTCGGCGATAGCTGTCAATCCGATCAACATCGCCCGCGAAAAGACAAGCGGCATCGACTTTGCCTTCCGCGGCAGCCTGCCGACAGGCGTCGGCACCTTCACCCTTTCGCTGGGCCACAGCCATGTGTTGAACCACAGCTTCCAACAATATCCGGGTGATCCCATCATCAACAAGTTGGCGTTTGACAGCGGCTACTACCTGCCGCGCGATAAATCGACCGGCAGCATCAGCTGGGAAGATAAGGGTCTGCAGCTAACCCTTTCCGGAACGCGCCTTGGCAAGCTCCCGAACTTTGACGAGGATGCTTTTGGCAAGGCCAGCTACCTTTTCAATTCAACGCTGCAATATGATTTTACCGATCATCTGCGTGGATCGCTGACGATCCGGAACTTGCTGGACACGATGCCGGTCAAGGACCCGACCTGGTCCAGCTATCCTTATTACAATGCCAGCTGGTATGACAGCGTCGGACGCAGCTTCTTCCTGCAGCTCACCTACAAGCTGGGAGGTGAGAAGCTCTAATGTTGAGCGCCAGCTGAGTAGGCGGGATTAGCGAAGATCGAGACCGGCAGCCAGAGCCTGTTCAACAACTGCATTCGCAGAGGGGAGGGCACCACGCATGGTGACGAAGCCGTGGATCATGCCCTCCGCCTCAATTTGGACCACCCGCGCGCCCTGTGCTTCTGCTAGGCTGGCATAAGCCACGCCTTGATCGCGGAGTGGATCAAGGCCGCGACCCAGCGTGCCGCGCATTCAGAATCGTCGGCAAAAGCAGTAAAGGGATGTTCGGGGGCAGCCGGTAATCGACGGCAAGAACGGGCAAAACCGTTCGATCTGCGAGTGTCTCTTAGCCGCCTGATGCGCTCATCGTCGGCGCCTTGCGGACGGCACGCCTTGCAGGCCTGAGCGTTGTATGGGGAGCATGGTGGGAGGCGTCGGCCGCTCTGCTCGTAATGTTCAAGGACACGCGGATCGCGTTTTCAAATGATAAGATTTTCTAATATTTTTAATTAGACCGGTCATTTTGAACGGGAAATTTGCGAAGCTCAGAAATGACCAATTTTTGCTGAAAAAATGGCAACTTACTGGACGGTGTTCAGTGTTACTTTGACGAATTTGAGGTTCGTTTTGGCCAATGCCACGATCTTGCGCGGTCTCCCAATATGTTTAATCATGCTCCTTCAATGGGATAAAAAGGCGATCTCAACGGCCAAAAAAGGCCGTGCGTCGCGTCACAAGGGGATTATCAATATGAACACGTCCTTCCACCTCTCGAAGGTCGCGCTGCTGCTGCGGTCAGGCACTGCTCTGACTGTAGCTTTGGCGGCGGCGCAGGTTTCTGCGGCAGAGCCAGCGCCGACGCCCGCTGCAGACGACGTGGATCGCACTGAGATCGTGGTCACCGCCCAAAAGCGGGAGCAGAAGCTGCAAGACGTTGGCATCGCGATTTCGGTTTTGAGTAAGGATGACCTTGAGAACCGCAACATCTCCAATGCGACAGACGTCGTTTCCGCGATCCCCAACCTCAAATACAACGCTTATTCCTCGTCGCAGGTCGTGTTCAACATGCGCGGTGTTTCGCAGAATGACTATGGCGATCAGCAGGAGCCGCCGGTTGCGGTTTATCAGGATGATTCATACGCCAGCTCCATCACGACAGCGAGCTTCCCGATTTTTGATCTGGCGCGCGTGGAAGCTTTGCGCGGACCGCAGGGGACGCTGTTCGGGCGGAATGCGACCGGTGGGGCCGTGCAGTTCATTTCCAGCCAGCCAACCGACGTTCTGGATGGCTATGTCCGCCTGACCTATGGCCGGTTTAATCAAACGCAGGTTGAAGGCGCCATTTCCGGTCCATTGAGCGACACGTTGAGCGCCCGCATTTCGGGCATTTATGATCGTGACGATGGCTATATTGAAAACATCACGCCCGGCGAAAAGGATCGTGGGGCGAACAATCACTGGGCGCTGCGCGGGATTTTGGATTACGAGCCCAGCTCCGCTTTCAAAGCCAAGCTCACTTTGCGTTATTCGCAGGCAGACAAAGAACGTCAGGCCGGAGTCTACAACTACGCGCCGACCTGCCCAAATGCGCAGTTCCAAGGCGAGTTTCTGGCGCCAACCGCAACATGTTCGTATTGGGGTGTGACGGGGACGGCCGGTCCCGGTTACTTCAATCCTGATATCGCAGCCTCACAAGGCGGCAGCCCTTGGAAAACGGCCGGCACCGGCGATGCTTATGTTGACCGTAAGCTCTTCGGCAGCACGTTGCGCATCGATGCTGAAGTCGGTGGCTTCGACGTGACTTCGATCACCGATTATCAGCACGTCAACAAATTCTACATCGAAAGCGGCAATGGCCCGCCCGAAATCCCTTATGTCGAAAACGTAACGCCGCCCGCGACTGCACCATGCCCGGCACCAAATACGGCGTTGACCTGCTACGCATCGGGCACGGTGTTCTTCCAAGACGCAAACGTGAACCAATATTCGCAGGAACTGCGTCTGTCCAAAACGACAGACCGGAATTTCCTGACGGTTGGTGCCTTCGGCATGGTCATCGATGGGAAGTACAAGGCCAAATATGCCACGCCGTTCGACGGCTACGATCCCAGCGTCAATTTCACGCAGAAAACGGAGTCCTTCGCGGTCTTTGCGCAGAACGAATATAAGCTCAACGACCAGGTCAAGCTGATCGGCGGCCTGCGCTATTGGCGGGATCACAAGGTTGGTGACTACACCGCTGTTCACGTCTTGCCGCTTTATGCGCTTTCGCTGCGCTTTGGTCCGAATGGCGTTTCCTACACGGACCTGACGGGTACCAACACCCCGGGTTCGTGGACCTTTGGCTCCGGCACATCCGGCGTCACCATCACGCCGGACGCAGCCTCGCCGAGTTTCAGCGGCGTCACGGCCCGGGCGCAGATTGACTATAAGCCCAGCGATAATGTTTTGGCCTATGTCAGCTACAACCGCGGCTCAAAGTCGGGCGGCTTCACCTTCTCAACGGGCACGCCGTTCCCGTCACAGCTGGTCGATACGCTCAACAATTTGCCCTATCAGCCCGAGACTTTGAATGCCTATGAGGTCGGTCTGAAGTCGACCTTGGCGCCTGGGACGACGCTCAATCTTGCGGCGTTCTATTATGATTATCGGAATTATCAGGCGTTCGTCCAAGTCGGGTTTACGCAGGTCGTCCGCAATCTTCCCGCCAAGGTTCAAGGGATTGAAGCAGACTTCACAACCCGTCCAGCCCCCGGCCTGACCTTGCAGCTTTCGGGCGCTCTCCAGGACAGCAAGGTGAAGAACGTTCTGCTGCCGGATGGTGTTTCGGTTGTGACGCATGATCTGCCGCAGGCCTCCAAATTGTCGGGCAGTGCCTTGGCGCGGTATGAATTTGCGTTGGCAGGCGGCACGGCTTCTGTGCAGGCCGATGCGATCTTCCAGAGCAAGATGTGCTTCACCGTCATGTGCGCACCTGTAGAGCGGGAAGGCGGCTATGGCGTTGCAAATAGCCGCATTGGCTTCACCACAGCCAATGAGAAGGTTGATGTGTCTTTGACCGTGAGCAACATCTTCAACCGTGCTTATCGCGTCTATGCGTTTGATGGATCGCTTTATTGGGGTGATACGCTGGGCGTTTATGCCAAGCCCCGTACCTGGGCTCTCACCCTTCGCTATAACTTCGGCAAATGAGGCGCTGAAAGCTGAGTATTAAAAGGGCCGACCTCTGATCTGTTGTCAGGGGTCGACCTTCGGTTTTCAGGGGGAGACGGTCGGGTGGTGAGCACGACAGCGATATCGGACACAGGGCAGGTTGGCGGCCCAATGCAGCTCCAGCGTCAGTTGGATTGGAAGGATGCCTTTTGGGCGTCGAGCGGGGTGCCTGCCGGCGTACTGCTGACCATGGGCGGCATCGCGACGATGATCGGCCAGCCTAGCTGGGTCATCTGGATCGCCTCCATCCTGATGGGGTTCACCCAGTCCTTCGTCTATGCTGAGATTGCCGGGCTTTATCCGAATAAATCAGGAGGCGCTTCGGTCTATGGGGCTGCGGGATGGCTGCCTTATGGCAAGTTCATCGCGCCAATATCGGTCTGGTGCAATTGGCTCGCTTGGTCCCCTGTGTTGGCGCTTGGGACCAGTCTTGGTGCTGGCTACGTCATGGCCAGCCTGTTTCCGGTCGATTCTGCGATCCGGCAATGGCAGTTTGATCTCCTCCCGCTCGACTTTGTCCGGGAAGGTCTCCATCTTCGGATCAATCTCGTGTCGATCATTGCGACAGGCTTTCTATTGCTGACGTTCGCCCTTCAACACCATGGGGCTGCACGGGCGGCGCAGTTTCAGAGAATTCTTGGCATTGCCTGCATGCTGCCGCTGCTGCTTGTCGGTATCGTTCCGCTGATCACCGGTGATCTTCCGACTGAAAATCTGTTCCCGCTTCTGCCTATTGCCCGGGACGCCGCGGGGAACATCAGTTTCGGCGTATGGGATGCGGCGGGGCTGACGCTTTTGGCCGGCGCGATGTTCGGGGCGGGTTGGTCAACCTATGGGTTTGAAACCGCGGTCTGCTACACGCGCGAATTCCGCGATCCTGCAAAGGATACCGCCCGCGCGCTGTTTGCTTCGGGTCTTCTATGCATGGGCATTTTTACGCTCGTGCCGCTTGTTTTCCAGGCGTCAATGGGGCTGGAAGGCATGCTTGATCCGAGCATTTATGATGGATCAGGTGTGGCCAATGCGCTTGCCAAAATATTGGGCGGTGGTGCAGTGGTCGGCAACCTGCTGATTGTCATGCTGGTGCTGGCGCTGTTGCTGATCGTCATGACCTCCATGATGGGATCGTCACGGACGCTTTATCAGGCGTCGGTCGATGGCTGGTTTCCCCGTTACCTCTCCCGCGTCAATTCACACGGCGCGCCCACTGCGGCGATGTGGACAGACTTGGTTTTCAACTTGGTGCTGTTGCTCGCCTCGGATTATTTCGCGGTGCTGATGATTTCCAACGTCTGCTACTTCGTGTTCAATTTCCTCAACCTTCAGTCCGGATGGATCCACCGGATTGACCGGAGCGACTGGAACCGCCCGTACCGCTGCCCAACATGGCTGCTGGCGACAGGCGCCGTCTTTGGCTTTATGAATATGGTCTGGATGGGTGCCGGGGCTGATGTGTGGGGAGAAGGCACGCTGCGTAACGGCCTGCTAGCGGTCTTGCTGATTATTCCGGTCTTCGCGTACCGCCACTATGTTCAGGACAAGGGACAGTTTCCGATATCTGATGGAGATGGGGAGGGCGGCGTTGCGCAGCAGGTTGTGCAACCGAAAGCAGGGGCGTTGCCGTATCTCGCTTTGATTGCGGCGGCGGCCACGGTTGGGCTCAGCGCTTATTTGGCGGCTTAGCCGCGCTTCGTCGCGAACCAGATGACGTGCCTTGGCCCTTTGCCATTGCTCCGCGCGCGGACGGCGATTTCCTCCACGCTGAAGCCCGCCGCAGAGAGCCGCTTGGCGAATACATTGTCAGGAGCGGCTGACCACACGGCCAGAATGCCTCCGGGCTTAAGTGCCGCCTTTGCGGCTGCCAGTCCTTTCATCGAATAGAGGCGATCATTCCCGTTACGGGTTAGGCCGTCCGGCCCATTGTCGACGTCGAGCAAGATTGCATCATAGGTGCCGGTCGCCTCAGCGATTACGCCGACAACATCTCCCTCGATGAGCCGCACGCGGGGATCATCCAAGCAGCCTGCCGCGAGGTCGACCATAGGCCCACGCGCCCATTCGATGATTTCAGGCACGAGCTCAGCAACCGTCACCTGCGCATCTGCACCAAGAGCTGCAAGGGCGGAGCGTAACGTAAAGCCCATGCCATATCCGCCGATCAACATGTGCGGCGCAGGCAGCTGCGCCAGCCGCGCGCAGCTCATGACGGCAAGCGCCTCTTCCGATCCACTCATCCGGCTGCTCATCAGCTCGTTGCGATCCAGCAGGATCATGAAGTCGCGCCCACGCCGGAACAGTCGAAGTTCTTGCCCCCCGGGCACCTGCGCCGTGCCGATCAATTCCATTGGGGTCATTATGGTTTACTCCACCGCGGTCAGGTCTTGATCCTCCCCTTGGGGGACTGTCGGTTTTGCGGCAATCGGAAACCGTTGGCCTTAGCCCGAAATAACGCGTTTCATGCGGTCGGTTCTTTTTCGCAAATCCAAGCGCTTAAAATCGATTGGCGTCAGGTCTTGTCGTGATAGAGGGGCGCGGAACACATAGGAAGAGTCCCCATGCATATTGCCGAAGCCGTCGCCACCCGCCGCTCCATCCGCGCCTTTCTTGATAAGCCGGTGCCTGCCGAAACGCTCCGTCGGGTTCTGGATCAGGCGCGCATGACGCCGTCCGGCTGCAATTTTCAGCCATGGGAAGCAACCGTCCTTGCAGGTGCCCCGCTACAGGCCTTGCAGGAAAAGCTTCTGGCGAGCGCGCCGGACAATCCCATGGAGTATGATTTTTCCGCACCGGGCCAAGTTGAGAAATACCAATCCCGCCTGCGCGCGGTTGGCGCGAGCATGTATGCCGCCATGGGCATTGCGCGTGATGACGCGGAACAGCGCGACAATTTTGCCCGCGCAAACATGGTGTCGTTTGGCGCGCCAGTTCTGCTGCTCTGCCACTTCCCCAAATTCATGAAGGAAGCCCAGTGGTCTGACGTTGGCATGTGGTTGCAGACGATCATGCTGCTGCTGCGTGGCGAAGGCCTCGACAGTTGCCCGCAGGAATATATGGGCATGTACGGCCGCACCATTAAGGCCCATCTGGGTCTTTCCGACGACACGCTGTTGTTCTGCGGGATCGCCATTGGTTGGCGCGACGCCGAGGCGCCAACCAATAATTTTGAGCGGGAGCGGGTCGCGCTGGAAGATCACATCACCTTCCTCGGGATCGACTGATCGGTCAACCGAGCCGGTCTGGAGAGGCCCGGCCTTGCGAGTGGCAATGCCGTTCGTTACTCATTCTTCCTCGTCACACGCGATAGACTGGGCTCCGTTGGACAAGCGCGAAATCTTTGCATTTCTGGTTGACCGCTTGGCCAGCGGCAGACGCGTTGCGCTGGTGTCTTTGGTCGAAGCTTTCGGCTCGTCCATGCGGGATCCCGGCGCGCATATGGCTGTCGACGAAGACGGCGCTTTTGTCGGGTCTCTCTCGGGCGGCTGTATTGAGCGCGCGGTGATCGCAGAGGCGGGTGACGCCATTGCTGAAGGCGCGCCACGCGTCACACGCTTTGGGCAAGGGTCCCGCTATATCGATATCCGATTGCCCTGCGGCGGCGGGTTAGACCTTCATTTTCAGCCGCTGCTCAAAGATGATCTTCCCCGTCAGGCATTGGACGCGATCAATAGCCGCCAACCCTTTGCGTTAGCGTTGCGGACAGATGCGCAGCCGCCCAGCTTCATTTCCGATTGGCATCCGACGTGCTGGGACGCCGCGAAAGGCATCGCCACAATCGGGCATTGGCCGAACCCGCGTGTGCTGATTGTTGGGCATGGCGCAGTGGTTGCCAAGCTTGCAGAACAAGCGCGCGCCTGGGGTGCCGAGATCGCCATCATCACGCCGGACAAGGTCCTTGCTGATGGGCTGACACAAGATGGGTTCGACTCTGTTGTCATTGGCGCGCCGACAGAAACCCGCGCACTCATCAGCGATGCTTGGACAGCCGTCGTCTTTCTGTTTCATGATCATGATTGGGAGCCGGCGCTTATCGCCCATGCGCTGGAACAACCGCATTTCTTTATCGGTGCCATGGGCAGCAAGCGCGCCCACGCCGCCCGTTGCGAAGCGCTTCGAACGCGCGGTGTGTCCGAAGCGGCGATTGCCGGGATATCCGCCCCCATCGGTGTGTTTCATTCGGTGCGCGATCCGGCAACTTTAGCTATATCGGTGCTCGCCGAAGTGGCAGACCGATTCCGTAATCAAGGCGCTTTTGCAGCGCAGTTACCCGCACTAAGACAAACCAATATCCGGCAGATAGGATGACGCGATGATCCAGACGACAGTGAACGGCAAACCGCAAAAGCTTGATGTGGACCCGGCGACGCCCATCCTCTGGGTCTTGCGCGAACAGCTCGGTATGACCGGCACGAAGTTTGGCTGTGGGGTCGCCCAGTGCGGCGCCTGCACCGCGCATCTCGATGGACAGCCCATCCGGTCCTGCTCGACACCTATTTCCGAAGCGGATGGTCGCCAGATCACAACAATCGAAGGTCTCGCCGGGCCAGAGGGTGCGCTGCACCCATTGCAGCAGGCCTGGATCGATGCGCAGGTGCCACAATGCGGCTATTGCCAGTCGGGGCAACTGATGAGCGCCGCTGCCCTGTTGCGGGATACGCCGAAGCCCAGCGATGAACAGATTGACGCGGCGATGTCAGGCAACATCTGCCGCTGCGGAACCTATGAACGGATCCGCAAGGCCATCAAGGCTGCGGCTTCTGGAACGGAGCGCTAAGCGATGAACAAGTGGTCAAGACGCGGCTTTATCGGCGCAGGTGTGCTCACGGGTGGAGCTTTGGTCGTTGGCGTCGCGATACGCCCCGGAAATGCCATCGACAAATTGCGCGGATCTGTCGCAGGCGGTGAGGGCGAACAGTTGGTCAACGCTTGGGTGAAGATTGACCGGGACAACACCGTCACGGCGATCGTCCCGCATTGTGAGATGGGGCAGGGCGCGCACACAACATTGGCGCAAATGCTTGCCGATGAGCTTGATGCCGATTGGGCTAAAGTCTCGGTCATGCAGGCCCCGGCGGATGGCAACTACGTTGTTCCCGATGCCGCGCGAGATTTTGTCGCCGCATGGTCGCTCGATGCCCCTAAATGGCTCGAGCCGACGTACAACGGATTGTTCACGCAAATCTCCAAGTTGGGCGATGTGCTGGTGACCGGCGGAAGCTCGTCGGTGCGGACAACCGGACAGCATACGATGCGGCTTGCAGGCGCGGCCGCCCGCCAAATGCTGGTCGCCGCTGCTGCTGCGCGCTGGAATGTGCCGGCAAGTGAGATTGTGGCTGAGAATTCAATGCTGGTGCACAAAGCGTCAAACAAGCGCGGCACTTTTGGCGAGTTCGCTGAGGCAGCCTCTCAAGAGTCCATGCCGCAAACGCCGCCGCTGAAGGATGTGTCCCAATACAAGCTGATGGGCAAAGGCCTGCAAAGGCTAGATATTCCAGCCAAGGTCAATGGCGAGGCGCTGTTCGGCATCGATGCACAGGTTCCCGGACAGAAGCTGAAATATGTTGCGGTGAAGGCACCGCCGGTTCCGGGGGCAAAGGTGGAAGCTATCAACACGGCGACGGCCAAAACCATGCCGGGCGTCCGTCAGATCCTCAACATGGGTGATTTCGTCGCCGTTGTGGCTGATGGCTATTGGCAAGCCCAGATGGCCCTCAACATGGTCGAGCCGCGCTATTCCCGCACCGACGGCGACGGCCTTGATAGTGCAAACCTCTCGGCCCGGTTCGCAAAGGCGCTGGATGATGCCGGTGATACCGGCGGCACATCACTGGCCAAGGAGGGCGATGCGCCCGGCGCCTTGGCGGGCGCCGCCAAAAAGGTGGTCGCAGAGTATAAGGTTCCTTTCGTGGCGCATGCGGCGATGGAGCCGATCAACTGCACGGCCTGGGTGCATGACGGCAAATGCGAAATTTGGACAAGTACGCAAGTTCCGCTGATGGCGCGGTCTGCTGTCGCAAAGGCGCTGGAGATCAGCAACGACGATGTGACGGTCAACCAGCTCTACTTGGGCGGTGCCTTTGGTCGGCGGCTGGAATCTGACTATCCGGTGCAGGCGGCACGGGTTGCAAAGGCAACGGGCTATCCGATCAAGATGATCTGGTCGCGCGAAGAAGATACGCGGCAGGACTTTTATCGTCCGGCCGATACCAGCCGGTTTTCCGGCGGATTGGATGGCAGCGGCAAGCCGGTGAGCTGGAACAACGCATTCACCCAGCTCAATGGTCCGGACGGATCATGGGATGTTGCGCATTATGACATTCCCAACCGCTCGATCCGCCACGCGCCAGCTGACATGCATTTGCGTTTCGGCAGCTTGCGTTCGGTGGATCACAGCCAGCAGGGCTTTTTCGTTGAAAGCTTTATCGATGAACTGGCGCATGCAGCGGGGCAGGATCCCTTTGAATATCGCCGCGCGTTGTTGAGCAAATCCCCTCGGCACAAGGCCGTGCTTGAAAAGGTCGCGCAAATGGCGGGCTGGGGCACGCCCCTTCCGGAAGGCACGGGTCGTGGCATCGCGCTTGTAAAGTCCTTCGGCACGATTGTGGCAGAAGTCGCAGAAGTGACGCTGCAAGACGGTAAACCTCGGGTGACCAAGGTTTGGTGCTGTGCCGATGCCGGCTATGTCATGAACCCCGATGGGTTTGCAGCGCAAATGGAAGGCGGCATCATCTATGGCCTGACCACGGCCCTCTATAGCGGGATCACGCTGAAGGATGGCAGCGTCGAGCAGAGCAATTTCCATGATTACCAAATGGTCCGCATGGAGGACGCGCCCGCGGTGATGGTCGACGTCATCAACGGCGACAGCAAGGTGCTGGGGGGCGCTGGGGAACCGAGCCTGCCACCGCTTGCACCTGCCGTTACCAATGCGATTTTCGCGGCGACCGGCAAGCGCATTCGTGAGTTGCCCATAGCGAAAAACTTCACTTAAATATCATAGTGTTATGTCAAATTTCTATTGTAGGTTCTAACGTTATTGGCATGGCAATTCTCGGCGCTTTGGGATGAGCGGACTTGCCGTCGCGATATTGGCGGCAGGCCGCTCTGCGCGGTTTGGAACGGAGGACAAGCTTGCCGCTCTGTTCCGCGGCAAATCGTTGGGGCTGCACACCTCCGAAGCTTTGATGGGCCTCGAATTTGGGCATCGCTGGGTGATTGTGCGGACAGCAGATCATCCGTGTGCGCCGGGCTGGACATGGGCGGGTTTTGAAACGGTCGTCAACGCTGATGCAGCACAGGGTATGGGGGCTTCGCTGCGCTGTGCGGCAGAGTGCGCCAAAGAGGTTGGAGCTGAGGGCCTGATGGTCTGTCTGGCCGACATGCCCTTGGTGCCCTCTGCGCATTTTTCGGCTCTCGTGCAGGCGTGGGCCGAGCGTGGGGGCCTCGTCGCCTCGCAAGATGGCGCACTCGTCTCTCCTCCTGCGATTTTCTCGCGCGAACAGTTCGGGGCGCTCTCGAGTTTGACCGGTGATCAGGGTGCTAAGCCGCTGTTGAAGACCGCCTACCGTGTCACCAGCCCGCGGGGTGCGCTGGTGGATGTGGACGACCCGGAAACTCTGCGGCGCTTATCAAACCAGTCCAGTTTCTAAAGGACGGCGCTTTCACTGCGCAACGACGCCGCCATCGACGCTGAGCAGCACGCCGACCATGTAACTGGCCGCATCCGACGCAAGGAACAGGGCCGTGGCGGCAACTTCCTCTGCCGTCGCAATGCGTCCAATCGGGGCAAGGGCACTCATGGCTGCACGATCTTCCGGCGTAGAGATGGCGCCTGCCAGCATCGCTGTATCGACAAAGCCGGGGCAGATGGCATTGACCCTGATCCCATGCGCGATCAGATCAAGTGCTGCTGCCTTTGTCAGTCCTCCCACACCATGTTTGGAGGCGACATAAGCCGCCATGCCGGGCGCTGCCACAAGGCTGGCGACAGATGCTGTATTGATGATCGCGGTGCCGCCCGACGCCTTGAGCGCAGGCACTTCCGCCTTCATGCTGTAGAAGACGCCGTCTAAATTGGTCGCGATCAGGGCCTTCCAATTTTCGACGCTGAAGTCTTCAAAACTTCCGCCAATCGCCGAGGAGATGCCGGCATTGTTAAATGCAATATGGAGTGCGCCATAGGTCTCAACCGCAAAAGCCACCATCGCTTCGCAGGCGGCAAAATCACTCACATCTGCCCCGATGCTTGCCGCTGTGCCGCCATCGCGGCGAATGGCCTGCGCGCCTTCTTCTGCAAGAGCTGCATTCCGGTCCGCGAGAACGACCCTGGCCCCCTCACGCGCGAAGGCTCTGGCGGCGGCGAGCCCGATGCCGCTTGCCGCCCCTGTGACGAGCACGACTTTGTCTTGAAAACGCATCAGATGTTGACCTCAAGCCAGTCGATGGTCGGCGGTCTTGCGATACAACCATTCACTGTAGCGTCGTCCATCGGGCTTCTCTCCCCATATCGGTTTCAGACTGGTCGGGGGCTAAAGCGTCTCGTCGCGCGAGAGACGTTCGACCAGCCGGTTGAATTGCGTCACGCCGACATCCGCACTGGTCGGCATGATGCGAACATCTGGACTTTGGTCAATCACCCGCTGCTGTGCCTCAATCATGATCTTGTCCTCGCCGAACGCCTGATCGGCGATCCCCATCAGCATGTCGCGGAGTGCTTCGTCTCCGTGGTCCTTGTGTGGACCCCAGCTGAAGAAATAGCGCGATGTCTTGTCGGTCAGCGCGGTCACGGCTTGGCTGGTAAAGGTGACGCCGGTCTTTGGCATGTCGGGGGGAGGCGCCTTGCCATTCAGCTTATCAGCTGTCCCTGCAGGATAGCTCGCGCTGGGCATCAAGAGAATGCCAGGGACGTGATATTCGTAGAAGGACCAGACATCGACTGGCTGGTCTCGGTCTCCGCCGCGCATGCCAGATTGTGCCGTAACCCAGCGTTCAAAACGGACCGCACGGTCAAGCACCGTGACTTTTGGGCGGGTGAGCGCCCAATTCTCATTCGCGCCGAAACTCGCGGGGTGGACATAGGAAAGGTGACTGAAATCGCAAAGATTATCGTGGATCAGGCGGGCCTCGGCCGCATAGTCCAGCTGCCCACGCCCTAGAATCCAGTCGGGATCATCAAAGCCAACCGCCTGCGGAATGAGGGCCGGATCTGCCAATGCAGGATCACCCAGCCAGACCCAGATCCAGCTGTGCCGGTCGACAACCGGATAGGCGCGGACACTGGCACCGGTAGGGATCAGGTCCTGCCCCGGAATCTCGGCAACGCTGCCATCACGGT
Source organism: uncultured Sphingomonadales bacterium (assembly GCA_903839675.1). Classification (GTDB taxonomy): domain Bacteria; phylum Pseudomonadota; class Alphaproteobacteria; order Sphingomonadales; family Sphingomonadaceae; genus Aquisediminimonas. The sequence continues at coordinate 5,132 of CAIMDB010000030.1, read as the reverse complement.
TGAACAGCAAGCCGTGGTACATGCATCGCAGTCGTTCTCCCTCGCAACGCCCCAGCGACAGGGGAGCAAGGCGGTGAACGCAGCGGTCGGCAAGGGCCGTCACATCACCATTGTCATTGCGCCAAATGACGATCCGGTCATTGGCGATTGTTATTGGAAAGGGCGCGTTGGGTTCAATATCCATTGACCATGCGGCCACATGCCAAGCGTTGCGGACGTGGATCATTTTGCCGAGCCTTTTGTGAGATAATTCGAGATTTCGGACAGCTGCGCATCGCTCACCTCCCCGCGTGAGATGCGGGGCATGTTGCCGATGCCTTGGCGCGCAGCGGCCGTGATGAGATCAGCCGTCAGATCGGTCCGCGCCTCAAGCATGGCGATCTTCGGGTCCATCCGGCGCGCCAATATGACAGTGCCCATCCCCATCTGACGATGACACATGGCACATTTTTCAACGAACAAGGCCTCGGGGGGCGATTTGGAGGAGCGGTCCTGCATGGCACCGCGAAAGGCATTCTCAATCTTCGTGCCATCGGCTTGGGCGGCAGGTTTTTCCGAACATCCGGCGAGCGCGAAGATCGCGGCGAGAACAGCGCGCTTCATGACCGTTCTCCCCGCAGCGCCTTGGGCCATATTCCGCTCTTGCCCGGGGCGATAATGCCATTGGGGTCGAGGGCGTCCTTGACGCGCTCATTCAGACGGCGGAGTGCATGGTCGTTAAATTTATAGCTGTCGGCAACCAGGTCCATATACTCAATATGGGTGCGGTATTCGCCATAGTTATGCGCAGAAGCGTCGGCGACAAGTGCACGGAACATCGCGTCGACACGCCCCATCATATCGGGGTTGTCCTTGTCATACAGGATCTGGTTGACGTTGGTCAGGCTGCGATCACCCATTGCAAAGCTGGCGTGATAGTCCATTCCGAATTTGGAATAGAGGTCATAGGTCCGCTTGAACTGATCCATCGCGAGATCGCCTTTGGGCGGGAGGACGGGGGAATATCCAATATGCCCGCCACGCCCGCCATGCCAATTGGCGTTGGCGAGGGGGAAGCTTACCGGAACCCCGGTGACTGGAGACCCTTCCGGCGGATCGCCCCGGGTCCATTTGGCGGGTTTCTTTGAAAGGATTGGCTTCTTGTCGAACGCTTTCTCAAGCACCCGCAGTGAAGCCTCGGTGATTTCCGTCGGCCCATAAAAGCGCACCTGCACGCTCCACCAGCCGATTTTGAACTTCTCTCGGATCGCGGTGACCACCTTGTCGTTGAGCGGCCCCTTGTCCTTCGTCCACTGCTGGCGCGTTGTCATCACAGCGGCGGAGCGCAACCAGTTGCCAATGGAGGGTGATTGCTGGATCACGCCGTCACGACGCAGCGGCATGATGGTATCAATCGCCCAGCCAAGGTCTTCAGGCTTATCGAATTCAAAATCGAGCCCTTGCACCGACTCTGGCTCAGGCATCAGCCATAAGCCGAGTTTGGTGACGATCCCGAAATTGGATTGGCAGAACATCGAATCCCAGCTCGGCCCGAAACCGGGCTTGTACAATTGCCAACTGGGGTTGTCTTTCATCGCGCCCATGCCGGTCCGGACGAGATCGCCATCAGGCAGCACGACTTCCAAGCCGCAGATGCGCGCGGCGTGATCGCCATAGCTGGTATAGCCGACGCCGCGATCCAGCGCATTGCCCGCAACCGAGCCCCAGCTATTGCCCGGCACTGACAGCCACAGCGGAATTTTGCGTTCTTGCAGATAATCATAGAGATCGAAGAAGCTGACGCCCGGTTCAACCAGAACCGTGCCGTTCTCGGCATCCACCTCAATCTTCTTCATCCGGCTCAGATCAAGCACCACCGCGCCCTTCATGACCGGAGCAGCGCCTCCATAGCCGAAGTTCTTGCCCCGGCTGATCGGCCAGAGCGAAACCTTATACTGGTTGGCAATGCGTACGACCGCGCGGACCTCTTCTGCCGTGGCCGGCGCAATTGCAGCGGCAGGCTGATGCTTGCTTTCGTCTGCCGCGAAATGATCCGAGTATGAGATGCGGTCCTCAGCGCTGGTCATCACCCATTCTTGGCCAATGGCCGCAGCAAAGGCCCGGAAGGCGGCTGGATTGAAACTGGTCATGCTTGGCTCTCCCGAAGACGCACCACCCCCAACGCAACGGGCAGCATTGCGGCAATCATCAATGCGCAGACATAATATGGCAGGTCGGCGCTTATCCCGAACAGCAGGCCAAAGAGGGGTGGGGCAACAATACGCGACAGAGCGTTGGACGCCATGCTCAGGCCCATGACGCTCCCTTGCCGGTCCGGCGGGGTCGTGCGCGACACGAGGGCGCCTGCATTGGGGAAGGTCAGGCTATGGCCTGCCATCATCAGCGCCATCAGCACGACCGAAGCGACCGGCAGGCGAATGATTGGGGGCAAGGCGATGGCTAAGATCAAGATACACAGTCCGCCGACGATGACCCGCGCCTCACCATAGCGCTGGACTAAAGGTCCAATCAGGAGCGTCTGGACCAACAGGCCAGTGCCGCCGACCGCGAGGAAAGTCAGCCCAACCTCGTGTGCGCTCCAGTTGAAGTTTGCCTGCGTCCACAGGCCGAAGATAGCCTCCATGGAGCCGAACGCCGCGATGCCGCAAAAGGCGATGAGGAACAGGCTTTTGAGCATCGGTTGAGACCTGACAAAGGCAAATGCTTCGCCATAGCTGGGGGCAGGGCGCACGCCTGATCCGCCGGCCCGGGTTTCGGGCAGCGCCAGCGCGGCCCAAAGCGAAGCTGCAGCGGCGAGGGCGGCGGCGGCAAAGATGGGCGCGCGAAAGCCTTCGAGCCCTGCTTCCGGGGATGCAAGCAAGCCTCCGATGGCCGGGCCCAGCGCAAAGCCGAGGTTAAATGCTGCGCCGAAATATCCCATGTTCTTCGCCCGACTTTCAGGCGGCGTGATGTCGGCAATCACGCTTTGGCAGACCCCAAGGGTTCCCCCAAAGAAGCCACTGACGATGCGGATCAGTATCGCGGCGATCAGGCCGGGGGCGAAGGCAAAGGCAACATAGCTGAGCGCAGCGCCCGCGGTCGTCATGATCAAGACAGACCGCCGCCCCATTGCATCCGAACGTCGGCCCCAGAAGATTTCGCCCCCAATATTGCCAAGCGAATAGGCTGCAAACAGACAGGCAACGGCGAAGGATGATGCCCCGAACTCCGTCCCATAGAAGGGCAGTAACGGCAGAATGAGGCTGAACCCTGCGATGTTGAGGAAGACAGTGACCAGCAGAAAGGGGAGGGGCGGCTTCATCCGCCGAACCGTGGCTCTGCTAGGCCTGTCACGCCCAGCCCATCGATGACATAGGTTGATCCGTCGAGCGGGTCAGCCTCGCGGCCCATGAACGCCGGGCTGAGTGTCGGCACGAACAGCCGGTCAAGTGCCGGCCCGCCGAACATTACGCTGCCCGGCAGTTTGAGCGGGAATTCGACAATCCGCTCAATACTGCCATCGGGGCGGAAGCGAACCAGCTTGGCGCCCTCGCAGATGGCGCTCCAGATATGCCCTTCTGCGTCCACTGTGGCGCCATCGGGTATCCCGCCAAGGTTCTCGGTGCTGGCAAAGGACCGACGGTTCGCGACCGTGCCCGTCTCGATGTCGTAGTTATAGGCATAGATGATCTTGCGGATGCTATCGGCGTGATAAAAGGTCGCATCGTCCGGCGACCAGCAGGGGCCGTTGGCAAGGAAGATGTCATCGTCAATCGCACGCAGCTGTGTCGAGCCGGGCTCAAGCACATAGAGCTTTCCCCGCGCCTCCTTCATGCCGCGATCCGACGACCCGACGATGAAGCGCCCGCGCCGATCCACCTTGCCATCGGCGAGTTGAACCTGGTCGTTCAGATCCGGGCTGGACGCGAGCATGGTGCAGGTGCCCGTCTCAAAATCGAGCGTGTGGACGCCATTCGCCAGCGCGACGATGGCGCCACCGCCTGCACGGATGGCCATTGATCCGATGATATCCGGCACATCCCAGTTGCGAGTCTCGCCACTCGCCGGATGGAAATGCAGGACCTTCTTGCCGAGAATGTCGATGAAGTAGAGCGCCTGCTCCGCGATGTCCCAAACCGGGCCTTCGCCCACCATGCAGAGCGGCGTATTGATCTTTGAGATGTTCAAAACGCCTCTCCTCAGGGCTTCATTCTATTGTTTATTTAGCATTGATAATTTAGAGTCAGACACAGAGTCAAGAGAGAGGCCTCAAGGTGGATCCGATACAGAAGCGCGCTGCAGGCAGGCCCAGAAAGCAGGATGCCTTTCTGGACCCGAGCGTCATTGTGGAGGCCGCGTGGCTGCTCGTTGAGGAGGATGGCGTTGACGCCCTGACCAGCCGGACGCTCGCTGCCAAGCTAGGCGTCAAAAGCCCGGCGCTTTACTGGCATGTCCCCAGCATGACGGCCCTTCACAGCCTGATGGTCGAAAGAATGCTCTCCGAGAGCATACGTAATCCAGCGGATGGAGAAACTTGGCAGGCGTGGCTTTTAGATGTCGGCAGAACGCAACGTCGCAACTTCCTTTCGCACCGTGACAGTGGACGGATCATTGCGGTCGCACCACCGACCGATGTGATTAGAAATCAGGTCATGCCCATGCTGATGGCGCCCCTCGTTTCTGCGGGAGCATCGACCGAAGATGCGGTTGCTGCGGCAGGCACCTTCGCCAGCTTCATTTTGGGCTGGGTGATCTACGAACAAAGTGCGGAGGCCAGCAGCTACATCGCGTCGATGGTCGATATGACGACAGCATTTGAGTTTGGTTTGGGCGCGCTTGTCGATGGGTTGGCGCGACGATTGTCGCGCTGACACGAGCGCTTAGCTCTTACAATTAGGCCGGAAGTGTGAGCTCAAATGTCACAGTTTTGCCGTTGCCATTGTAACAACTCAGGGAACCACGATGCAATCGGGCCACTTCTTTGGCGAGCACGAGTCCAGGGAGATGGCAGTAGCAGGCGAGGGCCTGTGACGATTTCGGAATCTACATAGCAGAATGCGTGCTGCAAGTGCATGACCCGAATTTATGGACAAATTGAACGCATGAAGCCTTTGTTTGACACTAGATTCTGACAATTGTTTAAGTGATTCTTT
>CAIMDB010000029.1 GCA_903839675.1 uncultured Sphingomonadales bacterium | reverse complement strand
TGCTTGACACGGGGCTTGGCGACTTGCCCATTGCCATTCAGTATCGTGACAGGACGGCGGGCGGGAACCGGACGGACGTTAGCTCAGCCCCGTGTCAAGCACGGGGCGACGCGGGTGGAAAGGCAAACGTGTCTGCGTCGCCTCGGCTACATTGAACCGGCTCCGTTTGCGTCGACTTAGATATCCTCGACCAGCCGCCCATAAAGCTGCGGGCGGCGATCCCTGAAAAAGCCGAAGGTCGCGCGGTGCTTCCTGATCTTCTCCAGATCGAACACCGCGTTGAGCACGCCTTCCACCCCGTCACCAAACTCCGCGACGAAATCGCCGCGTTCATCGGTGATGAAGCTGTGGCCGTAAAAGCTCATCTCGCCTTCCACGCCGACGCGGTTGGCCGCAATGACGGGGACGACGTTGGACACGCTGTGGCCGATCATCGCCCGCCGCCAAAGCCGGGACGTATCGAGGTCCTCAGCTTCCGGCTCATCGCCAATGGCGGTCGGGAAGAAAAGAATGTCCGCACCCATCAGCATCATCGCGCGGGCTGTTTCCGGATACCATTGGTCCCAGCAGATGCCGATGCCGATGGTGCCATAACGCGTCGGCCAGACCTTGAAGCCGGTGTTGCCGGGGCGGAAATAGAATTTCTCTGAATAGCCGGGGCCATCGGGGATGTGGCTCTTGCGGTAGACGCCCATCACCTCGCCCGCATCGTCGATCATGGCGAGGCTATTGTAATAATGCTGGCCGTCCCGCTCATAAAAGCTGGTGGGGATATAGACGCCCAATTCCTTGGCGAGCTTGCGCATAGCGAGGACAGCCTTGTGGCTGTCCACCGGCTGCGCGCGGGTGAAGAAAGCTTCTGACTGCACCTTGCAGAAATAATGCCCCTCAAACAGCTCGCTCGGCAGGATGACCTTGGCGCCACGTGACGCCGCCTCACGCACCAGCGCCTCGACGCGGTCGATATTGGTGTCGATGTCGTCGGAGAACGACTGCTGAAGGGCGGCAACGTGCATCTGGGTCATGGTGCGTCCCCTATAATCGCTCGATCAGCGAACCCCATCAAAAAATGCGGCAAGGTCATCAATGACCGGCGCCTTGCTGCGGAAGGGCTGCGCCACCGCCATGATGATGTCGCTATGGCCAAGGCCATTATACAGCAGCGTCTGCGCCTTTGCGCCCAGCTTTGCCTGCGCAGCGGCAAGGGCGGTGCCATTGCGCGGTTTGACGGTGTTGTCGGCGCTCCCCGTTAGCAGCAGCATCGGCGGCGCATCTTTGCGGGCAAAAGTGATCGGCTGACTGGGCGTCGGGTCCGGCATCTGCCCGAACGCTGCCTTTGACGCGTCTGACGTAAAGGGCACGAAATCATAGGGGCCTGCGAGCCCGGCAAAGCTATGCACGGCGTTGTCGGCCGCACCTGCCGCCTTCAGCCACTGTTGGTCCAAAGTCAGCAGGGCGGCGATATGCGCGCCGGCGGAATGTCCGCTCAAATTGATGCGGGCCGGATTGCCGCCATAGGTCGTGATGTTCTTTTGCACCCAGGCAACGGCGGCGGCTCCGTCCTCGACAAAGCCGGGGAAGCGGACTTCCGGCACGAGCCGATAATCGGGCAGGACAACGATGTATCCGCGCGCGGAAAGGGCACGACCAACAAAGCCGTAAAGCTCCCGGTCGCCGCTGTTCCAGCTGCCGCCATAGAAAAAGACGATGACATCACGCGGTGTCTTGGAGGCAGCCGTGGGCACCCAGATATCGAGCTTCTGGCGCTGTTGCGGGCCAAATGACACGCCGCTGGCCACCTTGCGTGCAGGAACGTTCAGCGTCAGCAACGCGTCGACGCTGTTGAGCAGCCCAACCTGGCTCCATTTGCTGGCATATCCAATCGCTCCAAAGAGCAGCCCAAGTGCGCCGAGCGCGATCAAGATTTTCCCCATAAGGCCGCTCATCGCACAAGCTTGACGTTTACGGCAAGTGCGACGACCATGGCACCAAAGAGAGAGGGTATATGAGCTGGGAAAAAGAAGTCGAGGAACTGAAGCGGCGGCAGAAGCTGGCTGAAGGCATGGGCGGCCCAGAAAAACTGAAGCGCCAGAAGGATGGCGGCAAGCTGAACGTCCGCGAACGCATTGCGGGGCTGGTCGACAAGGGCTCCTTCCGCGAAGTCGGCAAGCTGGGCGGCGTCGGGCAATATGATGCCAAGGGCAACCTCACCTCCTTCCTGCCCGCCAACATCCTCTTCGGTCGCGCGCGGATCGACGGTCGCCCCGTCGTCGTGCAGGCCGATGACTTCACTGTGCGCGGCGGTGCGGCAGACGCCTCACTCCACGGTAAGCTCATCCAGTCGGAAAAGCTCGCCAACGAATATCGGATGCCACTGGTCCGTCTGATCGAAGGGACAGGCGGTGGTGGCTCGGTTAAGACGCTGGAGACAACGGGTTATACCTATGTTCCCGAAGTGCCGGGCTGGGAGCTGATGGTCGATAATCTGTCGACTGTGCCGGTTGTCGCGCTCGGGCTGGGTCCGGTCGCAGGGCTTGGCGCCGGACGTCAGGTCATGGCGCATTATTCGGTGCTGGTAAAAGGCCTGTCGCAGATGTTTGTGGCAGGGCCGCCGGTGGTCGCCGCTGTCGGGGAGAACCGGACCAAGGAAGAATTGGGCGGATCCTCCATCCACGCGAAGAACGGCGCGATTGACGATGAGGCGGACAGCGAAACCGATGCCTTTGCCAAGGCGCGGCGCTTCCTCTCTTACCTCCCATCCTCGGTCCATGAGCTTCCGACGCGCACGCCATCGCGTGACCGGCCCGACCGGCGTGATCCCGGCTTGATCGAGGCGGTGCCCCGCGACTTGCGCAACCTCTACAAAATCCGCCCGATTATCGAGGCGGTGATGGACGAAGGCAGCTTCTTTGAAATCGGCCGCCAGCATGGGCCAAGCGTCGTCACCGGCTTTGCGCGGCTCGACGGCTATCCCGTCGCCGTCATGGCGTCTGACCCGATGGTCTTGGGCGGGCTCTGGACGGCCGCGAGCGCCCGCAAGCTGGAACGCTTTGTTGATCTCGCCGACACCTTCCACCTGCCCATCATCCACTTGGCCGACGTGCCGGGCTTCCTGATCGGGCGGAAGGCAGAGGATGAAGCGACCATCCGCTTTGGCAGCCGTGCCATGATGGCGGTCTATCAGGCGAAAGTGCCGATTTGCGCGGTCATCCTGCGCAAGGCCTATGGCATGGCGGGCAGCGCGCATGCCAACCTCTCGCGCCACAAATGGCGCTATGCTTGGCCCTCAGGCGATTGGGGGAGCCTGCCCATCTCAGGCGGGCTGGAGGCGGCCTATAAGTCGGACCTAGAGGCCAGCGACAACCCCAAGGCACTTTTGAAGGACATTCAGAAGCGCCTGAACGACGTCCGCAGCCCCTTCCGCACCGCTGAGAAATTCGGGATTGAAGACATTATCGACCCCCGTGACACGCGGCCTTTGTTGTGCGAGTTTGTGGAGCATGCCTACCGCGTTTTGGAGGCGGGGCCTGTTTCGAAAGGATGGCGTTGTTGAGCACTCCGCGTAACATTGATCCGGTTCATGACCGGGCCCAGATTGTCCACACATTGGCCCGCGCCTTTCAGGAGGACCCGGCGCTGAGCTGGATCATTCCCGACGCCACACAGCGCAAGATCCGCCTGCCGCGCATGTTTGACTTTATCGTTCCGCTCGACCTACGCGATGGCTTTGCGCTTGGATCATCCGGCGGCGAGGCGGCAACCCTCTGGCGGTCCCCCGGCAAGCCGCACACCGGTCTGCTCGACATGGTTATGATGCTGCCCGCCGTGTTCAACACGTTCGGGACTGCTGCGCTGCGGGGACTGGCCGTTTCCGAAGCGATGGATGCGCACCACCCCAAAGGCATCACCTATTTCTACCTGCATTATGCAGGCGTCCTGCCCGAACATCAGGGCAAAGGCTGGGGCGGTGCCGCCATCCGCGCGGGTCTCGACAAGGCCGACGCGGCGGGCATCCCTGCCCTTCTTGAAACGGCCACCGAGCGCAATGTGGGCCTCTACACAAGCCTCGGCTTTGAGATCCTGTCCGAATGGGACGTGCCCAAAGGCGGACCCCATTTCTGGACGATGCTGCGGCGGGTGCCGAAGGGTTAGAGCCGCACCCCAAACCGCGCCGCGATCGCAATCGTCACGAGGTAGAGTACAACCGTCAGCGCACATCCGGCCAAAAGAGAGACCGTGAACCCCACGCCGTTGCGCAGCAGCATCGGGATGACGAGGAACATTGGGAGCGACGGGAGGACATACCAGAAGGTCGCCTCAACATGGTTGGCCATCAGCGCGGCATCCTGCGTGTCGCGCCATAGCCAGAGCATGCCGAGGATCGACACCAAAGGCAGCGAGGCAACAAGCGCGCCTGCCGCCGGGCTCTTCTTCGCAATAAGCGCGATGGCCGCAACGATCACGCCCGACAGCAGCGCGCGCGTGATGAAGGCCAACGTCAAAGCGTGGGCACCTGCTGGCTGATGCAATGGAAGCTGCCGCCGCCGGTCAAGATGTGCGTGGCGGGCAGGCCTATTGTCCGCCGTCCGGGGAAGAGGTTGGCAATCGCCTCGACCGCTTTGTCATCGCTCGGCCCGCCATAGATTGGCACGACCACCACCGCATTGCCGATGTAAAAGTTCATATGGCTGGCGGGGATCGCTTCCCCGTCCTCATCTAGATGAAGACCCGCCGACGGGATCGTCACGATCTCAACCGGCCAGTCTTTCGCCCGCGCCAAAGCATCAGCGAACACAGCGACATTGGGGTCATCATCGCCAAAGGGTTCCGGCAGCGCCAGCACGCCCGGGGCCACAAAGCGGGCGAGGTTATCGACATGGCCATCCGTATGGTCGTTGAGCAGACCAACGCCGAGCCAGAGCACTTCTTTCAGGCCGAGATCGACCTTCAGGCGCTCTTCAATGTCGCGCCGCGACAGCTGCGGATTGCGGTTGGGGTTGAGCAGACACTGGCCGGTCGTGACGCACAGCCCGGCACCATCAACCTCAATCGCTCCGCCTTCCAACACCCAATCCCGCGCAGACCGTTCCAGACCGGCCTGTGCGCACAGCACGCGGGCCAGATCATCATCGAGCGGTGAGGGATATTTCCCGCCCCAGCCATTGCCCTTGTAATCTAGCGCCAGGGGCGCGCCATCTTCTGCGACGACAATCGGCCCGATGTCGCGCAGCCAGATGTCGAAGAACGGTGCCGAGACAATCTCCACACCCGGTGCAGCTAGGGCGCGTGCCGCCTCTTCGGCCAAGCCATTGGCGCAGACGAGGCGGACCGTCTCCCCCGCGCCATCAGCATGAACGGCGTTGGCAAACGCCGCGACCTCGGCCTGCGCGCCTTCCAGGTCATCGAGCCAGAGATCAGCCGCCGAAGGGAAACCGATCCAGACGCTGTCATGCGGAGCCCATTCGGGGGACTGATGCAGCGTCACTTGCCCCCCCGGCTGTTGTCGCGCGCGGCGCGGAATTCGGCGGTCGGATACCAGTTCGGCCAGACATTGCCATCCGCAAGCGCTCGGCCGATCTGATAGTTGAGCGTCAGATCTTCAACCGCGCCATCCCAGACCCAGTCATCGCGATACTCGTCCTGCGGCTTGTGGTAGCGGTTCGTCGTGTAATCTTCCGAGGCCGCGGCTCCTGCGGCCTTGCCACCGTTCACAAAGTCTTCGCCGGAATCAAAATAGATCATTGGCACGCCCAGCTTGGCAAAGCTGAAATGGTCTGACCGGTAGAAGCTGCCCTTTTCCGGCGAGGGCTCCGGCTCGACGCGGCGACCCTGTGCTTTGACGAACTGATCGAGCAGTGGCTCCAGCTCAGATTTGCCGCCGCCGATAACAGTCACGTCCTTCGTGCGTCCTGCCACATTCAGCCCGTCCATGTTGATGCCGCCCACAGTCTTGGCGAGCGGGAAGAGCGGGTTGGCCGCATAATATTCCGATCCCAGAAGGCCGGACTCTTCCGCCGTGACCGCCAAAAACAGGATGGAACGATCCGCCGCACCCGCCTTGGCATGCGCTTCGGCCAAAGCGATAAGCCCCGCCGTGCCCGTCGCATTATCGAGCGCGCCGTTGCAGATGTTGTCGCCCTTCACTGGCTCACAAATACCAAGATGATCCCAGTGCGCGGAATAGAGCACATATTCATCTGGGCGCGTCTTACCCGGAAGCACGCCGGCGACGTTCTTCGACACAAGGTGCTTGATGTCCGTCTCAAAGCTGAGCGATGCCTTCAGGCCAAGCGGCACAGCCTTAAAGCCCTTCTTCTTGGCAGCAGCCGAAAGGAGGGCGAGATCCTTGCCTGCCGCCGCCATCAGCTTCTGCGCACCCTCATTCGAGATCCAGCCATTGGCCTGCGTGTCACCCATGTGGCGGTCCGCTGCATCCATGCGGATTTGCGGGCCGGTCCAGCTTGAGACGACAACGCTCCAGGGATAAGCGGCTGGATAGGTATCATGCACGATGATCGCCGCCGCCGCGCCCTGCCGCGCCGCTTCCTCATATTTGTAGGTCCAGCGACCATAATAGGTCATGGCACGCCCACCGAACGGGCCCTTAAGGTCCTTCGCCTCATAGTCGGGATCATTGACGAGGATGACGACCGTCTTCCCCTTCACGTCGACGCCCTTGTAATCGTTCCAGCCCTTTTCCGGGGCGTTGATGCCATAGCCGACAAAGACGACATCGCTGTTCTTAATCTCCGTCGTCGGCACGATGCGATCACTGTAAACGACCAAATCCTTCTTATAGGCAAGGTCGAGCGGTGCCTTGCCGCCGCTGATCTTCAGGCTGGTTGCGGGATCGGCTGTCATCCGCACCATTGGCACGTCCTGAAACCAGCTGCCCTTGTTGGCGGGCTGGAGCCCGGCAGCCGCAAAGCGACCGGCGACATACCCAATCGTCTTGTCTTCGCCCGCTGTCGTCGGCGCGCGGCCTTCAAAGGTGTCAGACGACAGCGTCTTGGTGACTTCCTTTAATGTGCCAATGGAGATGGCGGGGTCTGCGGCAAAGGCCGTGCCGGTAAGGAGGCACGTGACGAGGAGAGAAATGGCGCGCTTCATGGCGATACTCCGGGGTTTTGATCTGACCGTGCAATGGCATTGGCAAAGCGCATCCGCAAGTAGACATGAAGCGGGTTGAAATGCGCAAGGTGTCGTTTATCAATCACCAAATACTTATCACGGAGTGAAGTAATGCGTGGTGCATTTTCGGTGTTGGTTTCGTTTATTCTATCCACATCTGCATCAGCTCAACAAAATGATCCGGCAGCCGCATTTGGCGCCCGCGAATCCATTGAACAGATTTCGCTTTCCCCAGACGGGACCAAGATCGCTTATATCGCGCCGAATAAAGGCCAATCTAGTCAACTATTTACAGTTGATTTGAATGGCGATGGAAAGACATTTGTGGCCTTGTCATCGTCCGGCAAGCCAGACCGGCTGGGGCGATGCGGCTGGATCTCAAACACGCGCCTGGCCTGCAACGTCTATGGCGTGATTTCTGACAATCAGGACCGGAGCTACATGTCGCGAGTCTTCGCCGTTGATGCGGACGGGAAGAATCTGAAAATGCTGAGCAACCGGCAAACGGGCACTGCCAATTACATGGCCTATTCCGGCGGCGGTGTTCTCGAGGCGCTAAAAGGGGACGGAAACCGCGTCCTAATGGCGCGGATCTATGTTCCAGAGGAAAAGGCCGGGACACTGATTAACAAAACGCAGGAAGGCTTCGGCGTCGATGCCTTGGACAGCGTGACGCTTCGGGCCACGCGCGTCGTGAAACCCGTTGCCGATGCCGTGGAATTCCTGTCCGACGGTCAAGGTCAGGTCCGGATCATGGGGCTGGGTGATTATCGGGCGGGCTATAATACGGGCATCATCAAATACCGATACCGGCCAATAGGGTCTGACAGCTGGACACCCTTATCGGATTACGACTTCCAGAATTATATCGGCTTCAATCCCGCGAATATTGAGGTTGCGAGCAATTCCGTCCTCGGCTTTGAAAAGCTGGATGGCCGAACGGCCGTTTACCGCGTCAAGCTGGACGGATCAGGCGAAAAATCACTCGTCTTCAAACATGATCAAGTGGATGTTGATCAGATTGAGACCATCGGACGCAGCCGCCGCCCGGTTGGTGTCAGCTATGCCACCGACAGGCGCTACGTCTCCTATTTCGACAAAGATTTGGAGGTCCTGCGAACGAAGCTGGAAAAAGCTCTGCCCAATATTGATCAAGTGAGTTTTCTTGATTCAAGCGAAGACGAAAGCGTCCTGTTGCTGATGGCCTCCAGCGACACTGTGCCGGGCGACTATTATCTGCTCGACCGAAAAACTAACAAATTGCGGCCACTTTTCGGGGCCCGGCCGGAGCTAGAAGGGTATAAGCTTGCTTCGGTCAAATCGGCGGAGGTCACGGCCGCGGACGGGACCAAGGTCCCCGCCTATCTCACCCTGCCGCCGGGCAGCACCGGGCGCAATCTTCCGGCCCTTGTCATGCCCCATGGCGGTCCCAGCGCACGTGACGAATGGGGCTTTGACTGGTTGGCGCAATATTTTGCCAATCAGGGCTATGCTGTCCTCCAACCCAATTATCGCGGCTCTTGGGGCTATGGCGATGAATGGTTTCAGCAAAACGGTTTCCGTTCCTGGAAGACAGCGATTGGCGATGTGACCGATAGCGGCCGCTGGCTGGTGGCTCAGGGCATTGCGGACCCTAAGAAGCTCGCCATCTTCGGCTGGTCCTATGGCGGATACGCCGCCCTTCAATCAGGTGTCACCGCGCCTGGGCTATTCAAGGCGATTGTCGCCATTGCACCTGTGACCGACCTTGCGCAGTTGCGGTTGGAAAGTGTGGGGTATTCCAACCGCAGGCTTTTGGAAGAGGAGATAGGATCGGGACCGCATCTGAAAGAAGGCTCACCCGCACAAAATGCCGGCCAGATCTCTGCACCCGTGTTGATCGTCCATGGCCTCAACGATGTGAACGTGAACATCAACCAGTCTCGCCTGATGGTGGACCGACTGAAGGATGCCGGACGGCCACCCGAATATATGGAAGTGCCTGAGCTCGACCATTATATGGAAGACAGCGCCATCCGACGGGCGATGCTGTCCCGGTCTTCGGCCTTTCTGGCAAAGGCGCTGGGCCGGTAAAGAAAAAGGGCGGCAGGGGAACGTGCTTTGACCGAGACATCATCCAACCCTGCCCTTGAACTGACGGTCTATGAACCGGACGTGACAGGTGAGGACATCTGCATCGGGGATGTATCGGCCCTTCTCGCAGATGCGCCCTATGCATTGCGCAGGCTTGAAATATTGGCTGAAAAAACGATCCGACAGCCCGATGAAATCTGGTCCGAATGGTCGAACATCCCGCTATCAGGCATTGAGACACAGTTCCGCCCTGCAGGGCCGATTACAATCCGCCGATATATCGCCCGCTTTCGCATCGATGGGCAGCTCATTTGCGTGACTGCCCTTACTGAAATCGACTCAGTCGGCTGGCGCGTGCGAGAGGTGCTTGACGGCGAAGCAGCTGTGAACGCGGCGCGGACCGGGGTGCTTTGTTATCGGCGGGGGTGAGGATGTCGCCGGCGGGCGGCAGGGGAGTTTGCTGTAGGGATGTGATCTGGGGCTGGACTCGAACCAGCATCGCGCCAGCGGCATGGCCAAAGCAACGCCGCCGCGCCCCTTACCCATCGGGGTACACCTGATCACAGCGGCGGATTAGACGTAGGCACTTGGGTGATCAAGGATGGGGGAGTTTCCCAAACCCCACGTCGCCCCGTGCTTGACACGGGGCCCGGCTGTTCTCTGGCCCCATCGGCGCAAAGCCAAACCCCGGATCAAGTCCGGCGTGACGAGGAGAGGACAGAGGGAGGATCAGCTCAACGAAAAAGGGCGGCCCCGAAGGACCGCCCTTTGAAATTCGTTCGTGAGACCGAAATTAGCGCGAATAGAATTCGACGACCAGGTTCGGTTCCATCTTCACCGGATAGGGCACTTCGTCGAGCGTCGGGACGCGCGTGAAGGTGACCTTGGCAGCGCCGTCGGTGGCGATGTACTCTGGGATGTCACGCTCAGCGAGGCTCTGCGCTTCGATAACGAGGGCCATTTCCTGCGCCTTGTTGCTCAGCGTGATTTCCGAGCCGACATCAACCCGACGCGAGGCAATGTTGCACTTCACGCCGTTCACGCGGATGTGACCATGCGAGACAAGCTGACGCGCGGCGAAAACCGTCGGGGCAAACTTGGCGCGATAAACGATGGCGTCCAGACGACGCTCAAGCAGGCCGATGAGGTTCTGCGAGGTATCGCCCTTCATACGGTCAGCTTCGTGATAGCAGCTACGGAACTGCTTTTCAGTCACGTCGCCATAATAGCCCTTCAGCTTCTGCTTGGCGCGGAGCTGCAGACCGAAGTCAGACGTCTTGCCCTTGCGGCGCTGACCGTGCTGGCCGGGGCCATATTCACGCTTGTTGACGGGAGATTTCGGGCGACCCCAGATGTTCTCACCCAGGCGACGGTCAAGCTTGTGCTTGGCGCTATGGCGCTTCGACATATTCTTACTCCAATTGCGTTTCGTATCAGTTTCCGGAACCGCGCAACCGAGGAGAACTCGGCCGGACACCTGCTTCACCGGAGTGCAGGGTCAATTGCGGAAGGCCGCGCTCATATAGCAGCAACCCGAAGAGTCAAGCATTCTGGAGGAAAAGGCTCAGTTTGCGGCGGGCTTGGACCCGGACTTCATGTTGCGGCGGGCCGACTCAGACCATTCACCTTCCGGCAGGCAGACCTTTTTCTTCTTGGCAAGGCGAGAGCCGGTGACTTCGATGTTCTTGCAGATGATGCGCGGTTCAGCGGGGGCTTCGGTTGCAACTGTCGCTGGCGCTGCACTTGCGTCGGTTGTCGCAACAGTCGCCGATTCTTGAGCCAGCAATGCAAGAGCGAAGGCCATGAAAGAAAAAGACATTCAGGATTTCCTTTGGGAAAAATCAATTTGCTGCATAGCAACATGAGGGAAATGTCGCCAGCCGGTTTCCGGATGAGGTGGCCTCAATCGCGCTTTTGTGGCCGCTCGATCATCGTCAGAACACCGCGCAACGTGCGCACCTCATTGGCGTTCCAAGCCGGCTTTGTCAGGACTGACCGAAGCGTGCGCCGCGTGACATGGGCGCGATCCGGCGGGAAGAAATAGCCTGCGCCATCGAGCATGCCTTCCAGATGCGCAATCAGGCCGTCGAGCTCTGCCTGTAACGCCGGTGGATCGAGGTCCGTCTTTGGCGGGCTTTTGAGGGCCACGTGCTTTGACCATTCATAGGCAACCAGAATGACCGCCTGTGCGAGATTGAGTGAGCCGAATTCTGGGTTGATCGGCACAGTCACGATGGTGCGGGCGATGGTGACATCGTCTGTTTCAAGGCCGGAACGCTCGGGGCCAAAGAGAATGGCGACGCGCCCGTCGGCGGCGTGCATTTCCTGCGCGGCAACCTCCGGCGTCACAACCGGCTTGACCAGCCCACGCTTGCGCACGGTGGTGGCATAGACATGGGCGCAATCGGCCACGGCGTCCGCCACGCTGTCAAAGACCTGCGCCTTTTCCAGAACGATGTCGGCGCCTGACGCCGCGGGCCCCGCCGACGGATTGGGCCAACCATCGCGGGGGGCAACCAGGCGCAATTCGGTCAGCCCGAAATTGAGCATTGCGCGTGCCGCCTTGCCGATATTCTCGCCAAGTTGCGGACGGACCAGAACGAAAACGGGTTGCATGATTATTTGCGCGCGGCTTCCGCGATGCTGCCTGCAAAATCTTCAAAATCGCGCGGTTCGGTGAAGTCGCGGTAGACCGAGGCGAAGCGGATATAGGCAACGCCATCCAGCTGCTTCAGGCCGTCCATCACCAGTTCCCCGATAGTGGATGCGCTAACTTCACTTTCGCCTGACGTTTCCAACTGACGCTGGATACCGGACACGAGCCGCTCGATCTTCGCCGGGTCAATCGGGCGCTTACGACACGCGATGGTGACCGAGCGTTCCAGCTTTTCGCGCTCAAACGACTGACGACGGCCTTCGGATTTGACGACCGTCAGCTCGCGCAGCTGAATGCGTTCAAACGTTGTGAAGCGGGCGCCGCATGCTTCGCACTGCCGCCGTCTGCGGATGGCCGAATTGTCCTCGGTGGGACGCGAGTCCTTCACCTGGCTGTCGTCATGTCCGCAAAAGGGGCAGCGCAAGGCTCAGAGTCCTTCGTAAACCGGGAAGCGCGCGCACAGCGCTTCCACACGTTGACGGACATGCGCTTCGATCTGCGCGTCGCCGGCTTCGCCATTCTTGCGCAGGCCATCGACGACTTCGGCGATCATCTGCCCGATCTGGCGGAACTCTTCGGTGCCGAAGCCACGCGTGGTGCCGGCAGGCGTGCCCAGACGAATGCCCGATGTCAGCGCGGGCTTTTCATCATCATAGGGGATGTTGTTCTTGTTGCAGGTGATCGCGGCGCGGTCGAGCGCATGTTCGGCATGCTTGCCCTTCGCCTGCTTGGGGCGGAGATCGACGAGCATCAGGTGGTTGTCGGTGCCGCCTGAGACGATGTCGAGACCCTGTTCCTGCAGCGATGCGGCCAATGCCTTGGCATTGTCGACAATCGCCTGCGCGTAGACCTTGAAGCCGGGCTTCATCGCTTCAGCAAAGGCCACGGCCTTACCTGCGATGATGTGCATCAGCGGTCCGCCCTGAAGTCCGGGGAAGATCGCGCTGTTCATCTTCTTGGCGATGGCTTCATCATTGGAGAGGATGATGCCTGAGCGCGGGCCACGCAGCGACTTATGCGTCGTCGTTGTCGTCACATGTGCATGCGGCACGGGGCTTGGGTGGACGCCGCCTGCAACAAGGCCAGAGATGTGCGACATGTCTGCCAACAGATAGGCGCCAATCTCATCCGCAATCTCACGGAAGCGGGCCCAATCCCAGAAACGCGAATAGGCCGTGCCGCCGCAGATGATGAGCTTAGGCTTGTTCTCACGCGCGATGCGGGCGACCTCATCCATATCGATGATCTGGTCTTCCGGGCGCACCGTATAAGGCACCGGCTTGAACCACTTGCCCGACATATTGACTGGCGATCCGTGTGTGAGGTGGCCACCGGCGGCGAGGTCGAGGCCCATGAAGCTGTCGCCGGGCTGGAGCAACGCCAGGAACACGGCCTGGTTCATCTGGCTGCCGCTATTGGGCTGCACATTGGCGAAGTTGGACCCGAACAACGCCTTTGCGCGGTCAATGGCGAGCGTTTCAATCTCATCCACATATTCGCAGCCGCCATAATAGCGGCGTCCGGGATAACCCTCTGCGTACTTGTTGGTCAGGATCGAACCACAGGCTTCAAGCACCGCGCGTGAGGCGACGTTTTCGGACGCAATCAGCTCAATCTTGTCGCGCTGGCGACCCAGTTCCTTGCCGATCCAGCCTGCAATTTCGGGATCACTTTCCGCCAGAGAGCGGGTGAAGAACCCGTCTGAGAGAGCGGGGTTGGCATCGGAGGGACGGCTGTTCATGCTTCTTCCTTGTTCAGCACAGGGTTGGATAATTTTGTGACGCGGCGGGCGTGACGGTCGCCGCCGAAGTCGGTCGCGAGGAAGGCCTCAATGCAGGCCTTGGCCATTTCGATGCCAACAAGCCGTGCGCCCATGGCGATCACGTTCGCGTCATTATGTTCGCGGCTCAGCTTGGCAGACAGGGGCTCAGACACCAGCGCACAACGGCAGGCCGGGTTGCGGTTGACCGCGATGGAAATGCCGATGCCGGAGCCGCACAGGGCAATCCCTCGCTCAGCCTCACCTGCAGCGACCGCGCGGCCCAGCTTGTAGCCGTAATCGGGATAATCAACGCTTGTCCCGTCATGGGGACCAAGATCGGATACATCATGTCCGGCCTCGCCCAGCCACGCAACGAGGGCGGCTTTCAGCTCAAGCGCGGCATGATCGGAAGCAATCGCAATGCGCATTTTGACGCCTGCACCCCTGACTGGATTGACTCGGAACCCCGCCCTTAGGGGAGGTCGCGTCTGATTGCCACCAGCTATTGTGCCTGCGCGTGTGGACTTTGGGGAAAGGCCACTTTGAAGAGAAAGGCGACCCTGGGGAGAAAGGCAAAAAGAAACCCCGGTGCATCGCTGCACCGGGGTCAGGCAACCTCCCCTTGAGGTTTCGGTTTAGAACTTGAAGCCGGCAGCGATACCGTAGCGGCGCGGTTCAAGTGTAAAGATGTTGGTGAACAGGCCCGAAGACTGGTCGGTCACGTACAGACCGGTCACCGAGTTGCTGTTGAAGATGTTCTGAATGTAACCACGCAGGAACCAGCGGTCATCATTGCCATTCAGCTGAACCTGAGCATTCGCCTGCGAATAACCCGCGATCTTGTTGATCTGGCCGTTGAAGATGTTGCCGTAGCTGTCACCCGTGTAGGTCAGATCAACGCGCGGAACCACGGTCATACCGTTGGACAGTTCAGACGTGTACTGCGCGCCGACCGAGAACTTGACGTTCGGAGCCTGCGGCAGGTCGTTGCCCTTCACGTTGACGGGTACACCCGCCGACAGAACTGTCACACCGCCGAAAGCCGCACCGGCAGCCCCTGCCGCCTGTGTCGTCAGAACCGAGCAGACGCCAAATGCGCCATTTGCTTTAACGCCGCTATTGGCGCCAAAGCTGGTGGGTGCGCGCAGGCCTACACCGGCGTTAATCGCTGTGACAAAGCCGTTCACACCGGCGACGCTGCCCGAGTTCGAAACAACCGCACAGTTAGAGCCGTTGGTGATGTCCTTGATAATCACGGCATCCTCGCGGCCACCCGACGGATCACGCGGGTTGGTAAGACGGCTACCGCTGTCTCCGGCCTTGGTCTTGAGGTAGCTGGCACCCATGTTGATCGCCACGTTGCGCGACGGACGGATGATGCTTTCAAGTTCAAGGCCATAGATCGTGGCGTCGATGTTGTCGTTAACCGACGTACGAGCAACGATGCGGCTCAGCTGCAGACCGGCATATTTGTAGTAGAAAGCGGTTGCGTTGAACGTGAAGGCACCATTGGCGAAAACATTCTTCGAACCGATTTCAAACGCGTCGACCTTTTCCGGCGCGAATGCTTCCGGCACCGTGAAGATCGGGCTGAGCGGCGGGTTGATACCGCCGGACTTATAGCCGCGTGAGTAGGATGCATAGATCAGATTGTCTTCAGACAGCTTCCAATCGAGCACGGCACGACCGGTCATCTTGTTGAAGCCAACGCTGCGGTCCTGCCACAGCTGGTTGCCCGCTGTACCCGGATCCGCATCGAACGAACCCACGAACGGCGACGAGAAGGCGCTAGTCGACGTGTACGGAACAAGGAAGTTGGCGAGCGACGTGCGGGCACGAACCGTCTTCTTATCATTGTTGTAACGCAGACCAACGGTCAGCTTCACCGCATCGCTGAACTCATAATAGCCTTCGCCGAACAGACCATAGGACTTGACGTTCAGGAAGTCCGAATTGTTCCGGTAGAACGGTGTGCCAAGATACGACGCGGGCGCGCCAGCGCCGAGCGAGGTGAACGACCCCAAAATGCCCGTCAGATAATCGATCCCAAACGAGTTCACATAGTAGCTGTTTTCCGAGAGCTTCGAGTCGACATAAATGCCGCCCAACAGGAAGTTGAACTTGCCGTCAAAGTCCGACGTGATGATCGCTTCGCCCGACCAATCCTTGCTGTAAGAATTGGAACGGTCAAAATCGAGCGGCGTCGCGGCGCAGATCTTGTGGCCACCATAAGCACCCGTGCCGGTTTCTTCGGCCAGCGAGGTGCAGAGATTGCCGTTCGGACCATTCGGGATCAGCGCATCGGCAATGGGCTTAAGATATGCGGCGAGAGCAGGGCCCGCGCCACCCGCGGCGAGACCAGCGAGCGTATTGAGGCCAGTTGCATAGCCAGCACGGTTCTGAACCGAGAGGTTGTAATCCTGCGAGGAGTCCACCTTGGCCGTGTGGTAGAAACCGGTCAATTGAACGTTGATCGCGCCCAATTCCTGATTGATACGCGCCTGAAACTGCGATTCCGACGTGAAGTAGTCTGGCGTTGTATCAGTGTTCACTGTGCGCGAGTCAGCCGGGTTGACAACGCCGGCATAGGCGTCCGCTCCGTAGATGCTGCCCAGACCAAGCGTTGGCACAGGAATTCCGTTCAGGGTCAAAAATTCACGCGAGCTGAGTGTGCCGACAAAGGTCGAGTTGGCATTGGTGATGCCATATTCACGCGCATTAGGCAGACAGCCGAGGACGCCGGTTGGGTCGCGCTGACACATCTGCTTCTGGATGCGCATGCGGTTGTCTTTTTCGTGGAAATAGTAGGCCGAAAGATCAACCGTTGTGCTGTCGCTCGGTTCCCAACGCAGCGAACCGCGAACGGCGTACATATCGCGGTCATCGATCTTGCTGTCGTTAAACAAGTTAGTCGTGTAGCCATCGCGCTTCATGTAGAAGCCAGCAACGCGGGCTGCCATCTTGCTGCCGAGCGGCAGGTTGATCATGCCCTTGGTCTTGATTTGGTTGTAGTTGCCATAATCAACTTCGCCCGAAGCCTTGAAGCCGGTCAGGTCTGGACGAACGGGGATGAAGTTGACCACGCCCGAGGTTGCGTTGCGGCCGAACAGAGTGCCCTGCGGACCACGCAGAACTTCGACGCGCTCGAGATCGAAAAACTCGGTTTCGAACAGGCGGGTGCCGAGAAGCGGCGTGCCATCCAAGTGAATGGCCGTTGCCGAGTCACACGAAACGCCGACGCAAAGATCGCCGATGCCGCGGATCGTGAAGCTGGAGCCAGTGAAGTTACCCTTAGTAAAGGTCACGTTCGGCAACGTCAGCTGAAGATCGCTGGAGTTCTTGATCTGCTGCTTTTCAAGCGCTTCAGCCGAGAACGCCGAAACCGCGATTGGCACTTCCTGCAGGCTCTGCGCCTGGCGCTGTGCCGTCACGATGATTTCATCTGCAGCGAACGAGCCTTCGTCGGCTTGCGCTGTCTGGGCCAAAGCCGGTGTCGCTGCCAACATGGCAAAAGCGGACACACTGGTGACGTAGAAACCCTTCATAATCCCCATCTCCCATTCATTCATGCCGGACCTTCCGGCTATTCTGAGCGCTTTTTACGCTTGTGGGGCCTAGTCTGCGTTGAGATTCGAGTTCCGTCAATGGACGAAATCGAAGCGATTCAGCCAAGTTGCAGCGATTAGTTGACGTTCAGGTCAAGATTTCACTGGATGACGTAAGGGAATTGGCGACTTACCGGCATCTGTTGCGAATTTGCACCACAGCCAAAAGGATTTGCGACCTTGTCCGCGTTGACCATGTTGGCCATAGGAAATCGCATAGGTTAACGGAGAGCGCGCCATGTCCGATGAAAACAAGATCCCTGTGCCGGATGAGGTTGCAGCCGCCATCCGCACTTTGATCACATGGTCCGGCGATGATCCCGACCGGGAAGGGCTGATTGATACGCCCAAGCGTGTTGCGCGCGCCTGGAAGGAATATTGCGCGGGCTATGAGGAAGATCCCGGCCTGCACCTGTCCCGCACTTTTGATGAAGTGGGCGGCTATGATGAAGTCGTGCTGCTGCGTGACATTCCGTTCCAGTCCCACTGCGAGCATCATATGGCACCGATCGTCGGCAAGGCATCGATCGCCTATCTGCCCAACAACCGGGTTGTCGGCATCTCCAAGCTGGCACGGGTTCTCCACGGCTATGCCCGCCGCCTTCAGGTGCAGGAACGCCTGACGGCCGAAGTCGCGAAGTGCATCTGGGACAATCTGCATCCCGAAGGCGTTGCCGTCGTGATCGAAGCGACACATGGCTGCATGACAGGCCGCGGCGTTCGCACGCCGGGCGTGGTCATGACAACCAGCCGCTTGCTTGGCTGCTTCTTGGATGACCATAAGAGCCGCAAGGAAGTGATGAGCCTGATGGGCTATTAAGGCCCAAGCTGGGACTTATCTGTCGGGAAGGTTGTCCAGCGTTCGGCGGATTTCACGGATAACGCTGAACGCGGTTTCCATCTCCCCCATGTCGATGCCTTCGATGACCTGGGCGACTTCCGGGCTGATTTCATCAATCGCGCGGGTGTGCGCTTCACGCCCTTCTTCGGTGATCTCCACCCAAAGATCGCCGTCGGAACCTTCGACAGCGACGGTCGTCAAGAGATCCCGCTCAACAAGCGACGCGACCTTTTGCGCCATATAGGCGTCGTCATCCTGAAACGCCCAAGCCAGCAGTGACAGGCGCTCCCGCGATTTTTCATTGCGTATAAAATGCGTGAGGACGCCAAATTGCCCCGTCGACATGCCGGCCGGGGTCGCCTTATCGTACCGGTTGCGCAGCAGATGCTCGACCATCGCGATCTCTGTTAAGAGATGGAGGACCGTCTTTTTGTCGTTCGGCGTTTTCATGACAACTTCCGCTGGGCTCCCGGTTTTATCAAGCGTCGCGCATCCGACCTTCCGTTTACCGGATCGTGCAGGCCGGATCGAGACGGAAATCCAGATAGCGATCCACAGACCCCATCAGGTCCGGCATTTCGCCTTCAAAGAAGTGGTTCGCGCCTTTGATTTCGTCATGATTGATCGTGATGTGCCGCTGCGTGCGCAGCTTATCGACCAGCTTTTGGACGGCACTGGGCGTGACGACCTCGTCATTGGTGCCCTGAATCAGGATCCCGGAAGACGGGCAGGGCGCCAGGAAGCTGAAATCATACATGTTCGCCGGTGGTGCGATTGAGATGAAGCCGCGAATCTCGGGGCGACGCATCAACAACTGCATGCCGATGAGCGCGCCGAAGCTATAGCCTGCCACCCAAGTCTGTTGCGCTTCGGGATGGATCGACTGGACCCAATCAAGCGCGGCAGCCGCGTCAGACAATTCGCCAATGGCGTTGTCAAACGTGCCTTCGCTGCGACCGACGCCACGAAAATTGAATCGCAGAGTTGCAAAACCGCGACGCACGAACGTCTGATACAGCGCCTGGACGATACGGTTGTTCATCGTCCCGCCCGCTTTGGGGTGGGGATGGAGAATCATCGCAACAGGTGCGCGAGGGCGGGGGCCAGGGTTAAACCGGCCTTCGAGGCGGCCTTCCGGTCCGGGGAAAATGACTTCGGGCATGGATCTCGCAAGAAATTCGAGGGAAGAGACGGCGCAGCCTTTGCGCCTTGGTCGCCGCCTATATAGGAAGGGGCAGCGATTTCGCAATCATTGGGTGTGCACTTGCCTGACCGGCTTTATTTTGATCACGCGGCGACGACGCCAATTCTGACCTCCGTGCGCGAGGCTATGGCCGATGCGATGGGCCGTTGGGCCAACCCGTCTTCGCCCCATGCCGAAGGGCGCGCCGCCCGCGCAGCGCTTGAGGACGCCCGCGCCAGACTGAAGGCAGCCCTTGGCTGGCAACACGATCTGATCTTCACAAGCGGCGCGACGGAAGCGCTGGCGATGGCATTGTCGCGGACAGATGCCGATGCACGCCTTGTCTCTTCGGTTGAGCATGATGCCGTCCACCGCGTCGCGCCTGACGCCTTCATTGTGCCTGTCGCATCAGATGGCGTCGTTGCGGCCGACGCTCTGTTCGGACGGTTGTCTGCCCTTGGAGCCAAGCGTCCGCTTGTTGCCATTCAGCAGGCCAATAATGAAACCGGCGTTTTCCAGCCGCTCACCGAATTGGGCACTGTCGTGCGGGAAAAGGGCGGCATCCTTTTGGCGGACTGTGCGCAGACAGCCATCAAGATCGACCTGCCCGATGCCGACCTCATCGCCATTTCCGCGCACAAGTTTGGCGGCCCGCCCGGCATCGGCGCGCTTCTGGTCCGGGATCTATCGTTGATTTCGCCCTCCGGCGGGCAGGAAAAGGGCTATCGCGGCGGGACCGAAAATCTGCCGAGTGCGATTGGCTTTGCGACGGCTGCGGAAGCGGGTCGCGGCTGGATGGCACGAGCGGCAGACCTGCGGCAGCATATGGATGCTGCCATCGAAGCGGCCGGCGGACAAATCATCGCCAAGGGCGCGGATCGCATTGCGACCATTGCTGGATACCGGATGCCGGGCAAAGCGGCGTCAGCGCAGCTCATCCAGTTCGATATGGCGGGCATTGCCGTGTCCGCTGGCAGTGCGTGCTCTTCCGGCACGCTCAAGACCAGCAAGGTGCTGACCGCGATGGGGCTGGACGAGGACGCGGCCAATGAAGTCATCCGCGTGAGTTTCGGCCCGGAGACCGGCCGGGCCGATGTCTACCGCTTCCTCGAAACCTGGCAACGCATCCGGGGATGACAATTTATCTCGACTATCAGGCAACGACCCCGCTGGCGCCGGAGGCCTTGGCCGCCATGCGCCCCTGGCTGGACCACAAGTTCGCCAATCCACATTCCCCTCATCGTCTGGGTCGGGAAGCAGCGGCCACTGTCGAATTGGCCCGCGATGCCGTCGCCGCGTTGCTTCCCAAAGGCGGCAAGCTTTACTTCACCAGCGGCGCCACTGAGGCGCTCAACTGGGCGCTGCGCTGTGCGGGAACGGGCGGCATCGCCGTGCTGGACACCGAACATGCCGCCGTCCGCGACACCGCGCTCTGGCTTGGCACGCAGGGCCGGGATGTGCAGCTGCTGCCGGTCGGTTTGGATGGTGTTTTGGATGGCAATTCCGCCCTTGATTCCGGCACCGGAATGTTGGCGGCAATGCTCGTCAACAATGAGATTGGCGTGATCCAGCCCATCGCTGAGTTGGCCGAAGTGGCGCACACATCCGGCGCGCTGTTCCTATGCGATGCCGTGCAAGGTTTTGGTCGGATCGCCATTCCCGAAGGCCCGGATCTCATTGCGATCAGCGCCCACAAAGTCCACGGCCCCAAAGGCATCGGCGCACTGTGGGTGAAAGACGGCGTTGCAATCACGCCCTTCCTCCATGGCGGCGGACAGGAGGGCGGGTTGCGTTCCGGCACTCTCTCCCCCGCTTTGTGTGCAGGCTTTGGTGCAGCCGCCCTACTGGCGGCCAAAAGGATGGAAGAGGATGCCGCCCATGTGTCCGCGCTTTGGGATGCGGCACTGGACGGCCTGCCCGATGGCTGGGTGATCAATGGATCAATCGACGCCCGATACAAAGGCAATCTCAACATCCGGCATGACGGGATCGACGTTGCACGGCTCATCTCTGACTTGCGCGACATTGCCTTTTCCGCCGGGTCTGCCTGCGCGAGTGGATCGGGTCGACCAAGCCATGTGTTGCGGGGTATTGGGCTGTCGGACGCGCAGGCCAAATCATCGATCCGCATCGGCTTTGGCAGCTACACCAGCGAAGAAGAGTTGCGTGATGCCCTTAACCGGATATTCCGGGCGGCAAGGGAACAAGGACGACCAACAGCATGATTCGCGTCCATTTTATCGACGCCGCTGGCGAAAAGCGGACAGAGGCAACGGCCGACCCCGGTCAATCCCTGCTTGAGGTGGCGCAAAACTGCGGCATGCCGCTGGAAGGCACATGTGAAGGCCAGATGGCCTGTTCCACCTGCCACGTCATCATTGACGCCGACTGGTTTGAACGACTGAAGCGCGCCAGTGAAGATGAAGAAGATATGCTCGACTTGGCAGCGCATGTGACCCGTTACAGCCGTCTGTCGTGCCAGATCCTGCTCGACGACAGCCATGACGGGCTGACCGTGCGCATCCCGCCTGAGAGCCATAATATGCAGGGCCGTTGATTTCCGGCCTCTCCAACGCCATATGCGCATCCGGGAGTCGGGCGGACGTGGTCTTCGCCAACCTGGTCAGGTCCGGAAGGAAGCAGCCACAACGAATTCGCCGCGGGTCGTTCCGGCTCCTACCTTCACCCGGACCGTGCGACTATCCCTTCGACAATCGCCGATGCCCCGTCTAGAGCAGGCCGCATGTCCGAGGATGACGATTTCCATGATGAGGATGGCCCAGGGTTCGACCTAGGCGAGCCTGCTCCGCCTACCATCGCAGCGCCCGCAAGCAGCGCGCAGCCCTACCGCGTGCTGGCCCGCAAATATCGCCCGCAACGCTTTTCTGAGCTGATCGGCCAAGATGCGATGGTCACGACGCTCGGCAATGCCATCAAGCGGGGTCGCCTCGCCCATGCCTTCCTCATGACGGGTGTTCGCGGTGTCGGCAAAACGTCCACCGCGCGGCTCATCGCAAAGGCGCTCAACTGCATCGGCCCGGACGGGCAGGGTGCGGCCACCATCGACCCTTGCGGTATGTGTGAACCGTGCCGTGCGATTGCCGAAGGCCGCCATATCGACGTGATCGAAATGGATGCCGCCTCCAACACCGGCGTCGACGATGTCCGCGAAATCATTGAATCAGTCCGCTATGCGGCGGTGTCGGCACGCTACAAGATTTACATCATCGACGAAGTTCATATGCTGTCCAAAAACGCGTTCAACGCGCTTTTGAAGACGCTTGAGGAACCGCCGGCGCATGTGAAATTTCTCTTCGCCACGACCGAAATTCAGAAGGTGCCCGTCACCGTTCTCTCTCGGTGTCAGCGGTTCGATTTGCGCCGCATCCCGGCTGATCTGCTGGCCGAACATTTCGGCAATGTCTGCAAGGCGGAGGAAGTCGTCGCCGAGCCAGAGGCGCTGGCGCTGGTCGCCCGTGCCGCCGAAGGCTCCGTCCGCGATGGATTGTCGATCCTTGATCAGGCCATTGCCCATGCGGACATGGAAGGCGCGGGGATCGTCACCGGAGATCAGGTCCGCAACATGCTCGGCCTGTCAGACCGGGGTGCTGTGCGCCGCCTGTTCGGGCTGCTGCTTGACGGAAATGCCCAAGGCGCGCTGGCAGCGTTACGGGACCAGCATGATCTTGGCGTTGAGCCGGCAGCGATCTTTAAGGGCCTGCTTGAAACCTGCCACGGCACCACCTTGGCCAAGGTTGGCGCCCCTGCCGATCCGTCCGAATCCGCTGAAGAACGCGCCGACTATGCGACATGGTCGGGTGGTCTCTCTTTCCAGCTGCTCCACCGCATCTGGCAGCTGTTGCTCAAAGGCCATGAAGAAGTCGTCCGCGCTGTCGATCCGAACGAAGCCGCAGATATGGCGGCGTTGCGCATCATCCACGCCAGCCAGTTGCCGGACCCGGGTGAGCTGGCACGCCGGCTGGAGTCGGGCGCGCCACTGGCCCTTGCCACACCGACCACCTCACCAGCGTCCGCACCCTCTGCTGCCGAACCAACATCGCGCGCGCCGGCCGATTTTGCAGCGCTAATCGAGTTGCTGAATGCAGGCGGCAAAATGCACATCGCGCAGCAGCTCCACGATTATGCAGGGCTGGTGAGCTATGCCGCGGGCGATCTTGCGATCCGGCCGGTGAAACCGCTGCCCGGAGACTTCACGCGGGATCTTGCCGCCGCCCTCAAATCCCTCACCGACATGGCGTGGGACGTGCGGATCAGCGACGCTGCGGCACAGCCCTCGCTCCTCCAGCAGGATCAGGCGCGCGAAGCCGAGGCCAAGGCCCGCATCCTCGCCACACCCATCGTCAAGGCCGCGCTTGAAGCCTTCCCCGAAGCCGAATTGATCGACTATGTGGAAGGCAAAGAGCCGGGGACAGAACAACGGAGCATCGCGCAATGAACTCGATCGACGACATCCTGAAAATGGCCCAGAACGTGCAGGCCGAACTTGAAAAGGCGCAAGCCAACCTTGATACCATCGAGGTGGAAGGTGCCTCCGGCGGCGGCTTGGTGAAGGTCCGCGCCAGCGCCAAGGGCCGCATCATCGGCGTGTCGATTGATGACAGCCTGCTGGATGTGTCTGAAAAGCAGATGCTGGAAGATCTCATCACCGCCGCCTTTAATGACGCGCGCGCGAAGGCTGATGCCGTTTCCGGCGAAGAAATGGGTAAGATGAAGAGCGGCATTCCCCTGCCGCCCGGCTTCAAACTGCCCTTCTAAGAGCAAAGCAAAAGGGCGACCCGGTGTGTGATCCGGATCGCCCTTTCCGCCCCATGAGGTGCGTCAGCCTTACGCTAGGCGTAAGTTACCGAGGTGCTGAGCTTGCGACGGCGCATGGCCGCACCGACAATCCCAAAACCACCCAGCATCATCGCCCAAGCCGCAGGCTCCGGCACGCCCGGTGATGGGGTCAATGTCTTGATCACAAACTGAGCCGCATCAGCATTACCCACCACGGCTTCAAAAACGCCGAGACCGCGCAGGCCGTTGCTGAAATCCGCATAGCCTGTGGAACCGATGAGCTCATTTCCGAGCACCGTAACCTGACTCGGGCCGTCAACATCGATCAACCAAACGAAGCTTTCACCAACATCAAAGTTGTTGAACGTGAAGGCGATTGACGGTGACCCATCGGCGAAGGCAGCCGGACCGGTATAGCCTGTGGTCACGCTTGATCCGCCCTGCGGCGCAAAGGCAGTCGAATTGTCAATGCCGAAGCCACCATTGGCCGTATCAAACCCAAATGGCGCGATGAGCGAAATGCCGAACCCAAGCACTTTTTCACCCGCAGTAGAGGTGTTCGAAATCGTGAACGGCAGGTTGAATGTGTCGCCATCAATGAGGAAGGTCAGGCCACCATCTGCATGGGCAGGGCCTGCGGCAAAGAGGGTAGCCAAAGCCCCCGTCAGGGCGATGCTTGTTCTTTTGAGTTTCATGTTTGCAGCTCCAATAATGTTCAAGGGAACATGGGTACGCTGCGACCCGACGACTCTGCGTTCGTCTTCGATGAAGCTACCGCATCGTTAACGCGGCGGAAAGCTCATTCTATCCCATTTTCCGGTCATTTGGAGAGTAAAATGAACGGCCTAACGCAGACAGGCGTCGAGCGCGTCACGTTTGACGACGCCAATATTGGCCGCGATCCGATTGCCGTGACGGCGTGTGAACCCGGACGGACTCGTCGCCGCCCGCTTTTTGGGCAGGGGCAGCACGGCAGCAATGCGCGCGGCCTCAACCGGGGTGAGGGTTGAGGCATCATGGTTGAAGTAACGCAGGGCCCCGGCATTGGCGCCATAAGTGCCAATGCCCGTCTCGGCGATATTGAGATAGACTTCCATGATCCGGCGCTTGCCCCAGATATTCTCAATGAGCAGGGTGAACCAAGCCTCCAGACCTTTGCGGATGTACCCACCGCCCTGCCAGAGGAAGGCGTTCTTTGCGGTCTGCTGACTGATGGTGGACCCGCCCCGAATGCGCCCGCCCTGCTGGTTGCGCTGAAACGCTTTGGCAATCGCTTCCCGGTCAAAGCCGTCATGGGAGCAGAATTTGCCGTCTTCGCCCGCAATGGCCGCGCGCGCCATATCCGGGTCCATGTCAGACAGGCTCATCCAATCCTTATCGAGGCCCCGTCCAGCCACGACATCGCCCACCATCGTTGCTGTGATCGGCGGCGGAACGAAGCGGTAGATGACAACCCAGACCACCGAGACAATGACAAACCATAACAGCGCCTTGCCGATGAAAGCAGCGATGCGGAACGGGGCGGAGCGACGGATGTTACTGGCCATAAAACACATTTAACCGATCCGTCCTGTCGGGCAAGACACGCTCGACCAGCGAACCGCATTGCCCGACAGGCGAAGCGCCGCTAAAGCCCCCGCTTTCCCGATAGTGTTGGAAGTTTTTCATCGTGACCACGCTCTACGCCCGTTTTGCCGCGCATATCGATGCCGCTCTGGATGCCCTTGAGGCAGACGGCGCTTTGACGGCAGGCGTTGACCGCCGCAATGTGACGGTGGAGCCGCCGCGCGACGCAAGCCATGGCGATTTGGCAACCAACGCCGCCATGGTCCTCGCCAAGCCTGCGGGGATGAACCCGCGGGCGCTGGCCGAAGCGCTGTCGGCCAAGCTTTCCGCGCTGAACGAGGTCGCTGCTGTCGACGTCGCGGGCCCCGGCTTCATCAACATGAAGCTGACGGACGACGCATGGCGTTCCGAAGTCAATCTGATCAGCGCCGCCGGGGACGCCTATGGCCGATCCACCATTGGCGCGGGCAAGACGGTGAACGTGGAATATGTTTCTGCCAACCCGACAGGTCCAATGCATATGGGCCATTGCCGCGGTGCGGTGGTGGGCGATGCCCTCGCCTCGCTGCTCGAATATGCGGGTCATAAGGTCATCCGCGAATATTATGTGAATGATGCAGGCGGTCAGGTCGATGTCCTCGCCCGCTCGGTCCACATGCGGTACCGTGAAGCGCTGGGCGAAGATATTGGGGACATCCCAGAAGGTCTCTATCCGGGCGACTATCTGATCCCCGTCGGTCAGGACCTCGCCAAGCAGCATGGCACCACGTTCGTCAACGCGCCGGAGAGCGACTGGCTGGTCCTGTTCCGCGAAGCCGCGGTCGCCGCAATGCTGGTGATGATCAAGGCCGACCTCAAGCTGCTTGGCATTGAACATGATGTCTTCGCCTCTGAAGCCGTCGTCCAGCGAGACAAATTGCCGGAAGCCGCCGAAGCCTTCCTGCGCGCCCGCGATCTTGTTTATGATGGCCAGCTCGAAGCGCCCAAGGGCGAAGTTGACCCCGATTGGGAACCCGTCACGCTGCCTTTGTTCCGCTCCACGCAGTTTGGCGATGATCAGGACCGCCCGATCAAGAAATCAAACGGCAGCTGGACCTATTTCGGCGCCGACATGGCCTACCATTTCCAGAAGGCGCAGTCGGCCGATGCCCTGATCGACATTTGGGGTGCGGATCATGCGGGGACCGTGAAGCGCATCCGCGCTGCTGTTCAGGCGCTGACGGAAGGCACCAAGCCCTTTGACGTGAAGCTCGTCCAGATGGTCCGCCTGCTGCGCGCAGGTGAACCTGTGAAGATGTCGAAGCGGTCGGGCAATTTCGTCACCCTCGCCGATGTTGTGCGCGAAGTCGGCAAGGATGTCGTGCGCTTCACGATGCTGACCCGCAAGGCCGATGCCCAGATGGACTTTGACTTTGCCAAGGTCGTTGAGGCGTCAAAGGACAATCCGGTTTTCTACGTGCAATATGCCCATGCCCGCATTTGCTCTTTGACGCGCAAGGTCGCTGAGGCCGGGATCGACGCGACCACGCCCGATGTCTCAAAGCTCGACGCAACGGATTTGGAGCTCGCCAAATTGGCCGCGCAATTCCCGCGAATCGTCGAATCAGCGGCGGCCGCTCGGGAACCACACCGCATCGCATTTTACCTTTATGACCTTGCTGCTGCCTTCCACGCTTACTGGAATGCAGGCAATGATGATCCAGAACGGCGCATTTTATTGGTTAATTCGGTGGAAACCACATCCGCCCGTCTTTTCTTGGCGACTTCAATCGGGCAAGTAATCTCCAACGGCCTGTCAATCATGGGGGTGACGGCCGCAGTGGAGATGTAGGCGTATGGTGGGGGAATCCGAACAGAACGTGGCTCAGGAATTGTCGCTGGCTGATGAGGATCGCCTGCCCTGGCTGGAGGCCGTCGACAGCGATGAGCCGGAGCCGGGTGTTGATACCGGTAAAATTCTTGGCTTTGTGATTGCAGCCCTCCTTGCCCTTGGCGTGATCGTCGGCGGCATCTGGTGGTTGCGCAACCAGGAACAGACGCCAGAAGGCGACGGTCGGCTGATCGCAGCGGCCGAAGGCGATTATAAGGTTAAGCCGGACGAAACTGGCGGCATGAAGGTGGAAGGTCAGGGCGATGCCGCCTTTGCCGCCTCTGAAGGCGCTGACGCCAACGGCAAGATGGACGTGGCCAACCAGCCCGAAACCCCGATTGACGGCCAGCGCGTGACGGAAGTGAAGCCTGCAGCGCCTGTGGCGTCCGGACCCAAAGCAAGTGCCTCTGTTCAGACCGGCGGCAAGCTCGTGGCGCCGGCGCCAACGGTTCCAGCACCCAAGCCTGTCATCGCCCCGGCCGCCGGAACGCCCGCCGCCATTGGCACAGGCCTCATCCAGCTCGGGGCCTATGCCTCCGAAGCCAGCGCCAATCAGGCGTGGAATGCCCTTGCCCAACGCTACGCCTTCCTTGGCACGATGCCAAAGTCGGTGGTGCAGGCGTCGGTGGGCGGCACGACTTTCTATCGTCTGCGCGTCGGCGCAGGCGCGCAGGCAAGCGACACCTGTGCGAAGCTGAAAGCGGGCGGCGCTAACTGCATCGTTGTGAAGTAATCCCCAAATATCGGGCGGCTGGGCGGCACCCCCTTCGACAAGGGGGCCGCCGGTCGTTAGACGATAGGGCATGAAGCCCGTTATTTTCGGCCTGTCCGGGGATCGCATGACCGACGAGGAGCGGGCGTTTTTCCGTGACGTCGACCCCGCCGGCTATATCCTTTTCAAACGCAACATCGTGGATCGGACGCAACTGCGCGCACTGACCGACGATCTTCGTGACCTTTCCGGGCACGATGACCTTGCCATCCTCATCGATCAGGAAGGTGGCCGGGTTTCCCGGATGCAGCCGCCCGAATGGCCCGCCTTTCCGCCCGGCGGCGCGTTCAATGCGCTTTATGATGTCGCCCCCATGTCCGCGATTGAAGCGGCGCGTGCAAATGCCGAAGCCATTGCGCTGACGCTGTCCGAAGTCGGCATCACCGTCGATTGTCTGCCCCTTCTCGATGTGCGCGTGCCCGAAACGCACGACGCCATTGGCGACCGTGCCTTTGGCAATGAGCCGTTGCGGGTCGCCTCGCTGGGACGCGCCGTCATTGATGGCCTCAAGGCGGGCGGCGTTGTCGGCATCGTCAAGCATATGCCGGGGCAAGGCCGCGCGCTCGTCGACAGTCACCATGAACTGCCCACCGTCAGCGCAAGCGCGGACGACTTGGCGCAGGACCTCGCCCCCTTTGCAGCGCTGAAAAATGCCCCGATGGGTATGACCGCGCATGTGGTGTTTGAGGCTTGGGACGCCGAGCGCTGCGCAACAATGTCACCCACCGTCATTCAGGACATCATCCGCGGGCAGATCGGCTTTACCGGCCTGTTGATGAGCGATGATCTGGACATGAAAGCACTCAAGGGAGATGTGCCCCAGCGCGCCGCCGATTGTGTGGCCGCTGGATGCGACATCGCGCTGAACTGCTGGGGCCGATTTGACGAGATGGTCGCGATTGCGAACCTCCTGCCCGAGATCACGGCAGACGCCCGCGCGCGGCTGGATGCTGCCATGGCGACCATCCGGCCTGTCGACCATTTTGATCGTATCGCTGCCCTCACTGACAAGCGCGACGCGCTGCTGGCTCTGGCCTAATGGCCGAACAGCTGGTGATCGACGCATTCGAACTGCCCAAGGCAGTCGATGAAGATCGATTGACGGTGGACGTGGGCAGCTGGGAAGGCCCACTCGATCTTCTGCTGACACTGGCAAGATCGCAAAAAGTGGACCTGCGGGAAATTTCCATCCTCGCTTTGGTGGACCAGTATCTGGCCTTCATCAACGATGCCAAAGCGCTGAAGCTGGAGCTGGCGGCCGACTATCTCGTGATGGCCGCTTGGCTTGCCTATCTCAAATCCGGCCTGCTGCTGCCCAAAGACCCCGAAATCGAACCCAGCCCCGAAGAATTGGCGATGCGGCTGCAACTCCGCTTGGAACGGCTGAACGCGATGCGCGATGCAGGGGCCCGACTTATGGGCCGCGACCGGTTGGGACGCGATGTATTCACAAGGCCAGCGCCGGAAGGGCTGCGCGTCGTGCGCAAGTCCCTATGGGATTCGAACCTGTTTGAACTGATCCAAGCCTATGGCCATGTAAAGGTGCGTGCAGAGCCGCCGCTGCACATCGTCCATCAACGTAACGTCCTGACGCTGGAAGAGGCGATCGCACGTGTCTCCAGACTGGTGGGTGCGGCGATTGAATGGACCGTCATCCAACGCTTCCTGCCCGAAAGCGATGATCCACAATTCCGCAAGTCAGCGCTGGCCTCCAGCTTTCTCGCTACGCTGGAACTGGCCCGTCAGGGCAAGATCGACCTGCGGCAAGAATCGGCCTTTGCTCCATTGTATGTGCGGGCTGCATGACTGAGCCGCGCCTCCCGCTGGACCCGACCGCCTTGGACCCCGCAACAGATGTGACGCGCGCGGTTGAGGCCGCGTTGTTCGCTGCGGCCGAGCCTTTGTCGGTGCACGATATCGCGGCCTATGTTGGCCCCGACATTGATGTGAAGGCGGCCTTGGCGACCTTGGCCGACCTATATGCCACCCGCGGCGTCACCCTTGTCGAGCGAGGGGGCAAATGGCACTTTCAGACAGCATCGGACCTTGCCCATATCTTGCGGCGGGAGCGCGAGGAGACCCGCAAGCTCAGCCGCGCGGGTATTGAGACGCTCGCGATCATTGCCTATCATGAGCCTGTGAGCCGTGCCGAAATTGAGGCCATTCGCGGCGTGCAGATTTCCAAAGGTACGCTCGACGTCTTGATGGAGGCGGGCTGGGTCCGCCCGGCAGGCCGCAGGGAAACACCCGGGCGCCCGCTGATATTTGCGACAACGCCTGCTTTTCTGGCGCATTTCGGGCTGGAAACGCGCCGTGACCTCCCGGGCATTGATGACCTGCGGGCCGCCGGCTTGCTTGATCCCGTCGACCTCGCTTTTGACGCCATGGAGCTGCCAGAAACAGAAGCAGAGGCCGAAGAACTGGAAAGCGATGACGATCACGCCTAAATTGGGACTGTGCGGCAGGGTCCGGTCGGGCTAGAGCGGCCATTCTTCTTTGGGAGTCTACAAATGGGTAGTTTCAGCATCTGGCATTGGCTGGTCGTCGGCATCCTTGTGATGTTGCTGTTCGGCAAGGGCCGGTTCTCCGATCTGATGGGTGATGTCGCCAAGGGCATTAAGAGCTTCAAAAAGGGCATGGCCGAAGATGACGCGACGCCGCCCGCGCCTGCACCGCGGATCGATACCACGCCTGCACCGACAGTCCTTGAGGCTGAGAAGCAAACCGACAAGCAGGCCTGATCGGTCGTTAAATGTTTGATGTCGCGCCTACAGAATTGATGCTGGTGGCGGTGATCGCGCTTGTCGTGATCGGCCCCAAGGATTTGCCGCGCGTGATGCGCGTGGTCGGCCAATGGGTCGCCCGCGCACGCGGCGTTGCCCGTCAGTTCCGGTCCGGCTTTGACGAAATGGTCCGCGAATCCGAACTGGCCGAAATGGAAGAAAAATGGCGCGCGGAAAATGAACGCATCATGCGGGAACACCCCGCCATTCCCCCGCCTGCTGCCGAAGACGAAGCGGCCCCGCCTGCAGTCAGTGATGACGCCCCCAAAGGTGCATCTCAGCCGTGAGCGATCTTGACGAAACCAAGATGCCGCTGCTCGACCACTTGGTCGAGCTGCGCAATCGCCTGCTTTGGTGTGTCGCTGCCATGGCCGTCGCGTTCGGTGTGTGTCTTTATTTTGCGAAGCCGATCTTCGCTTTCCTAGTCCAGCCGCTGCTCGCCGCAGGGCAAGGCAAGCTGATCTTCACGGATATTTTTGAAGCCTTCTTCGTCGAAATCAAAGTCGCCTTTTTTGCAGCGACCATGGTCGCCTTCCCGGTGATTGCGACGCAGCTTTGGCGGTTTGTCGCGCCAGGCCTATATTCAAAGGAGAAGCGCGCCTTTTTGCCATTTCTCCTGATGACGCCAATCCTGTTCACGGCTGGGGCCGCCATGGCTTATTATGTGGCGATGCCCGTTGCGCTGGAATTTCTGCTCGGCTTTTCAGGCGATGTCGGCGGCGTCTCCCAAGAGGCACTGCCTGGCGTCGGCAATTATCTGAGCTTTGCGACCAAGTTCCTGTTCGGCTTTGGCGTGGCCTTCCTACTGCCTGTACTGCTGATGCTGCTCGAGCGTGTCGGCATCCTGACCTTGGCGCAGCTCAAGGCCGGTCGGCGTTACGCCATCGTCGGCATTGCCGTCGTCTCCGCTGTCCTGACACCGCCCGATATCATGTCGCAAATTCTGCTGCTGGTGCCGATGTATTTTCTTTACGAAATGGCCATCCTTGCCATCATGATCACCGGGCGGAAGCGGGCCAAGCAGGAAGAGACGGCGGCGGCGGAGTAACCTGATCGCGCTCAGGCTGAGCTTGTCGAAGCCTTGTGACGCACCCTTCGACAGGCTCAGCCTGAGCGCTGGGTTGGGACCAAATACTACTTCACAACCTTTTCGCCCGCCTCACCCACTGACTCAATGTCACGGCCAAGGCCCTTCACGGTGTTGCATCCGGTTACCAGAAGCGCGGTGGCGGCCATGGCGACAATTGCCCATTTGCGTGTCATGTTTCTATCTCCTTGTATGGCGCGCTGATCGGTATATGCGGCCAGCATGACGTCTTTATCTTGCGACAAGCTGAATGACGCCCTTGCCCGCGCAGATCGGCATGCGCCGCATCTGCGCTTGCTGATGTCGCGTCATCCCAATGTGCGCGATGCGCTGGCCGCCGGTAGGCTAGACGAGGCCTTGAGTGCCCACACAGCCCCGCTTGATCCCGACGAGCCGGTGGGGCGAGCCTTGCGGCGGGCCAAGGGGCAATTGGCGCTCGCTGTGGCAATCGGGGATCTGGCCGGACTGCTTGATCTGGAAGCGGTCACCCACGCGCTGTCCGACTTTGCAGATTTTGCGCTCGATAAGGCAATTGCCGCCGCCATTACGGATTATCGACCCGGTGCGGACCCCCGCGGGCTCGCCGCCATAGCGCTGGGTAAGCATGGCAGCCGCGAACTCAACTATTCGTCGGACATCGACCCCATCCTGCTGTTTGACCCGCAGACCCTGCCCTGCCGCGACCGCGACGATCCTGTCGAAGCGGCGGTCCGCATCGGGCGGCGCATCGTGGAAATCATGCAGGCGCGCGATGAGAATGGCTATGTATTCCGCATTGACCTCCGCCTGCGCCCCACGCCCGAAGTGACGCCCATCGTGATGCCGGTCGAAGCCGCGATTACCTATTACGAATCGCAGGCCGTCGCTTGGGAACGCGCCGCCTTCATCCGATCCCGCCCCTGTGCGGGGGATATGGCACTGGGCCAATATTTCTCAAATGCCCTCAAGCCCTTTGTCTGGCGGCGCGGCCTTGATTTCGGGGCGATCAAGGAAATCCGCTCCATCTCCCACCGCATCCGCGATCATTATGCGAACGGACAGGCCTTTGGCCCCGGTTTTGACCTGAAACGCGGACGCGGGGGCATAAGAGAATGCGAATTCTTCGCCCAGATTCACCAGCTGATCCATGGCGGGCGTGATCCGGCCCTGCGAACACCGGCGACAGTGGATGCGCTGCGGGCTCTGGCCAATGCAGGGCATATCGGGGGCGATGAGGCCGAGACGCTCATCAACGCCTATCGCCTGTACCGCACCTTTGAGCATCGCCTGCAGATGGTCGATGACCAGCAAACGCACAGCTTCCCCAAGGATGCAGCGGCCCTCGACAATGTCGCGCTGCTGGCGGGTCTGGAGAGCAGCGCTGCCATGTTCGACCTGCTGGCCCCGTCCATCGCCTCTGTCGGCACTCTTTATGACGGGCTGGACGCCACACCGACCCAAAGCGTGCCGCAGCAAGAAGAGGGGCTGGAAGCCATGCTGACGGCGGCAGGCTTCCCCGATGCGGCGTCCGCTGCACAGCGGGTCAGCCATTGGCGGTCCGGCACAGTCCGGGCGCTTCGCACGCCTGCAGCGCGTGAAGCCCTGGAAGCAGTTCTTCCCAAGCTGATCGACGGCCTCGGCAAGGCCCCCGATCCGCTCCATGCCATCAACCAATTCTCGACCATCGTGGAGCGCCTGCCGAGCGCCATCAATCTGTTCCGGCTGCTGGAAGCGCGCCCGGCCTTGCTGGCCATGCTGGCCGACATCCTGTGCCATGCGCCGACCCTCGCTGAACAGCTTGGGCGACGTCCGGACATGCTCGACCGGCTCATTGATGCCTCGGCCCTCGACGCACCGGGCAGCTTGGAAGAATTGGCCAGCCAGTTGCGCGGCGGCGAGACGCTGGAAGATAAGCTGGATCGTGTGCGCCGGGTCGTGGGGGAGATGCGCTTTGCGCTGGGTGTCCAGCTCCTCGGCGGGGTCCATGATGCGCTCGATGTGGCCGCAGGCTATGCGCGGATTGCAGAGGCCGCGATCACTGTCGTCACCGATGCCACCATGAGCGAATATGAACGCACCCATGGCAAGGTCCCTGGCGGAGAACTGGTCATCCTTGCGCTAGGCCGCATGGGCGGGGCCGAACTCACCCACGCGTCGGACTTGGATCTCATCTATCTGTTCACCGGCGACTTTGCAGCGGAATCCGATGGCGCCAAGCCCTTGGGTGCCGTCCATTATTTCAACCGCCTTGCCCAGCGCGTGACCAACGGGCTGTCCGTCGCGACGGCGGCGGGACCGCTCTATGAAGTCGACACGCGCCTGCGTCCCTCGGGCAATGATGGCCCGCTTTCGGTCTCGCTTGACGGCTTTGCCCAATATCAACGCGAGGATGCCTGGACGTGGGAGCATATGGCGCTCACCCGCGCGCGGCCCGTTTATGGATCGCTTGAGGCCAAGGAGGCGACGCAGGCCATCATCGACAGTGTACTGACCGCCCCACGCGACGACGCCAAACTGATCGCCGACGCGGCCAAGATGCGCGGCGACATGGCGGCACACAAACAGCCAAAGGGCCCGCTCGACGTCAAGCTTTCCGCAGGTGGCCTTGTTGATCTGGAGTTCGTGGTGCATGTCACCCAACTGCGCACCGGCAAGGGCCTGACACCCCGCCTGTCCGAAGCCATCAGAGAGCTTGTGGCCCTTGGGCTGCTCGACCCCTTCATGATCGAAGCCCACGCCTTGCTGACCCGCATGCTGGTCACCGTCCGGTTGATGGCCCCCACGCTCGACATCCCGCCGGAGATCACCCGCCCCGTCATCGCGCGGGCCTGCGGTATGTCCGAATGGGAAGGCCTGCTTGCAGAGCTTGATGCGACGCGGCAGAGGGTGGCCAGAGCATGGATGGCCATTGCGGCCCCGCAAGGAGACTGATGATGTTGGAACAGGGTGATACCGCACCGAACGTGACCTTTGCGACGCCGGACGGCGACCGGTCTGTTGCAGGCTATCAGGGCCGCAAGCTCGTCCTCTATTTCTACCCCAAGGACGACACCTCCGGCTGCACCAAGGAAGCGCAGGAGTTCACCGCACTCGCCGGTGATTTTGCAGCAGCGGGGGCGACTATCGTCGGCATCTCCAAGGACTCCATCGCCAGCCACACCAAGTTCGCCACCAAATATGACCTGAAGGTCGAGCTCGGCAGTGACGCCGACGGCGCCGTGTGCGACGCCTTTGGCACTTGGGTTGAAAAGTCGATGTATGGCCGCAACTACATGGGCATTGAACGCGCTACCTTCCTGATCGGGGCCGATGGCAAGGTCGCCCATGTCTGGCGCAAGGTGAAGGTCGCGGGCCATGCGGCGGCGGTGCTTGAGGCGGCAAAGGACCTTTAATGGGGGTGCCGCTTGCCGCTTTCCTGATCGCAACCGCGTTCTTCACGGCGACGCTGTCAGGCATTTTTGGCATGGCAGGCGGGCTGGTATTGATGGGGGCGCTGGCCTTCGTCTTGCCGGTGTCGGCAGCTTTTGTGACGCATGGCGCATTGCAGCTGGTTGCCAATGGCTGGCGCGCCGTGCTCCACCGTGAACATATCGCCTGGCCGATCCTTCTGAACTACGCCATCGCGTCGGCTGCTGCTGGCGTGATCGTCGCGTTTGTGTCGTTCGCGCCCTCCAAACCGGTGCTGTTCCTGCTGCTCGGCCTTGTGCCAATGCTCGTCTGGTTACCCAAGACCTGGTTAAAGCTGGACGCCAACCGCCCGGCCCATGCGCTCATCTCGGGCTTTCTTGTCACCGGCCTCAACCTCACTGCTGGGGTGGCAGGGCCATTACTCGACATCTTCTTCGTCCGGACAGACCTTACCCGCCACCAGATCGTGGCAACCAAAGCCGCCACGCAAGTCTTTGCTCACCTCGCCAAGATCATCGTCTATGGTGCGCCTCTGCTGGTTGCCGGATCAACCTCTATGCTGCCGCCGTGGTGGGTTTTTGCGCTGGCTATTCCGGCTTCCATGCTAGGCACGGCGGCTGGCGGCTGGGTGCTGGACCGGATGACCGACACGAACTTCAAGCGCTGGACAGCTTGGATCGTCACCCTCATCGGCGTTTTCTATCTCATTAAAGCGGCCAATCTCTGGTTATGACGAGCATCGCTCTTGCCATCCGTTCCGTCCTCGAAGCGACCGAACCGCGCGAGAAGGTTCTGCGCGCCCGCGCTGTCGCTCGTGATTGGCGGGCGGGCAGGCTGACGCATGTCTTTGATGTGGACATGCCTGACAGGCCCGGGCGGCCCGAACATACCGAACTGTTGCCCCCCAACAAGATGCCCCACCGCAGGCGGGCGGGCTCCCTGGCAGGCAAGGTCGCGATGCTGCATGCATTCGCGCACATCGAATTCTCGGCGATTGACTTGGCCTTTGACATTGCGGGCCGCTTTGGCGCCAACCTTCCCCGCGACTTCATTGACGACTGGCTATCCGTTGGCGCCGAAGAAGCGATGCATTTCATGCTGATTGAGCGGCGCCTGAACGCCCTTGGCAGCCATTATGGCGCGCATCCGGCCCATGACGGTCTTTGGCAAACCGCATGGGACACACGGCACGACGTGCTCGCCCGGTTGGCCCTTGTCCCCATGGTGCTCGAAGCCCGTGGCCTCGACGTCAGCCCAACGACGATCGAACGGCTGGCAAAAATGGGCGATGCCCGAAGTGCAACCATCTTGCATCGAATCTACACCGATGAAATCCGGCATGTCGGCTTCGGGTCCAAATGGTTCCTGATTGTATGCGAATCATACGGATTCGCCCCCACGGACCATTGGAAAGCCTTGGTCCGGACTCATTTTTCCGGGCCGTTAAAGCCTCCATTCAACGACTCAGCGCGAAGCCAAGCCGGTCTAACGCGGGAATATTACACCGATCTTGCATGATAGGTCAGTGTTAAGCATCTCGGCTCACACAAGGTTCCCCGTAGACCGAAAACGGGAGGGCCGGGGTCGAAATGTTTTGGGGGTCGTCACATAATGACGTTCTTTTCGTTCACGGCTGCGACCGGGATAGTGGAGCGCGCGCGTGAGTTTTTTAAACCGAAGGAAGTGTTCTTTCATGACGGCAAAGCGATGCGCCGCGTGGCTTTGAGCACCCGCACACAGGTCCTCGCCGCGGCTGGTCTCGCCCTGTGCGCGACATCGGGCATTGCAGGCGCAGCTGGCGTGGCGATTTCCGCCCCCGCTGTATCGTCAACCCTCTCCAACTATGCTGAACAGTCTGCCGCCGTCTCCGCGATGGAAACGCGCGTTGCCTCGCTGCAGGCCGAAGTCGCGACCATCCGCAAAGATGCGCGCACTCATGCAGAACGCCTTGAAAAGCGCCAAGCTTTCCTCGCCAGCGTTCTGGCAGGCAAGGGCGATGCAAAGACACTGGCCACTTTGCTCCCTTCCGATGCTGCTACCTCACCCAAATCCGCAGATATCGCAGCTGCCTTTGCACCGGTTGCCGCCAAGCAGGACGTGATCGCAGGCAAGCTTCTGGCCGCCACGGAAAGCGAATACCGCATGAAGGCGGGCGTCGTTGCGAAGCTGGGTATCAACCCGCGCCGTCTGAGCCTTGCCATGGGTGGCCCGTATGAGCCTGTTCCTGCGGACTATAAGGCACCGACCGCTGAAAAGACCGATGCGCAGTTCCGCGCGCTGTTCAACAGCTGGAAGCGTCTCGACCAGCTGGAACAGGCGATGGTTGCCATCCCCTCCGCGAAACCAGTTTCGACCGCGATTTCGCTGACCAGCGGCTTTGGTGTCCGTTCTGACCCGTTCCGTGGCGGTGCTGCCATGCACAGCGGCGTCGATATTCCAGGTCCAATCGGCACCCCGATCTACGCAACGGCAGACGGCATCATCGGCCGCACCGGCTGGGTTGGCGGTTATGGCAACCTTGTTGAAGTCGACCATGGCAAGGGCATCCAGACCCGTTATGGACACCTCTCTACAATCCGTGCAGTCGCCGGAACCCGCGTGAAGCGCGGCGATCTCATCGGCCTGATGGGCTCAACCGGCCGTTCCACGGGCAGCCATCTGCACTATGAAGTGCGCCTTGATGGCCGCGCGGTGAACCCGACGCCGTTCCTGCGGACCGATGGCTATCTGTTGGCTATGGAACGTCGCGCGGCCGGCAATGTCGCCCTCGGTGGTCCAGGCAAGGCTGAGTAAGACTTAACCGTCAC
Source organism: uncultured Sphingomonadales bacterium (assembly GCA_903839675.1). Taxonomy (GTDB): domain Bacteria; phylum Pseudomonadota; class Alphaproteobacteria; order Sphingomonadales; family Sphingomonadaceae; genus Aquisediminimonas. The sequence goes on along the minus strand of CAIMDB010000029.1, from coordinate 68,743 downwards.
TCCCCTTCTGTCATCCCCGCGAAAGCGGGGATCCAGTCTCTCTACCGGCCCTTGGATTTCCGCTTTCGCGGGAATGGTACCTACATCGGCAGGTGGCGCGCCTTGCCCCGAACGCCCGTCGCGCCTATCTGTACCTCATGCAAACCGTTGACCTGACCCCAAGCGCTGCCGCGCGTGTCGCCTTTATCGCGAGCAAGCAGGGCAAGCCTGCCATGCTGCGTCTGTCGGTTGAAGGCGGCGGCTGTTCCGGCTTCCAATATCGTTTTGGCCTCGCTGAAGGCATCGACACGGATGATCTGGTGACGGAAACGGATGGCGTAAAGCTCGTCGTTGACCCCATGAGCCTCGACCTGCTGGACGGTTCCCACGTCGATTATGTCGAATCGCTGGGCGGCAGCGCGTTTCGCGTGACCAACCCCAATGCGGCCTCCGGCTGCGGGTGCGGCGCCAGCTTTTCTGTCTGATGCGGATCGCCACCTATAACGTCAACGGCATCAAGGCCCGTCTTCCCCGCCTGATCGAATGGCTGGATGAGCAGAAGCCCGATATCGTCTGTCTGCAGGAACTGAAATCGAGCGACGAGACACTGCCCATCGCTGACATTGAGGCAGCTGGCTATCACGGCGTCTTCCACGGCCAAAAGGGCTTTAACGGCGTCGCCATCCTCGCGCGCGGGGAGGAGCCTGTTGAGGTGCAAAAGGGCCTGAGCGGAGAGCCTGAAGACGAGCATAGCCGCTATATCGAGGCCGATGTGTTCGGCATCCGCGTGGCCTCCATCTACCTGCCCAATGGCAACCCGCAACCGGGGCCGAAATTCGATTACAAGTTGCGCTGGTTCGACCGGTTGACCGCGCGGGCGGCGGAGTTGCTGGCGCTCGAGATCCCCGTGGTTTTGGCTGGAGACTATAACGTCATCCCGACCGATGATGACATCGCCAACCCCAAAGCAATGATCGACGATGCGCTGATGCAGCCAGAAAGCCGCGCCGCCTTCCGCCGCTTGTCTGCGCTCGGCCTGACTGATGCGCTGGAGGCGCGCCATCCCAAAGGCCGGTTGTGGACCTTCTGGGATTATCAGGCAGGCGCCTGGCAGCGCGATGCTGGGTTCCGGATCGACCATCTGATGCTCTCGCCTGAAGCCGCTGACCGCTTGGTCGATGCCGGTGTCGACAAGGACTATCGCGGCCGGGAAAAGGCGAGCGACCATGCCGCAACATGGATTGTGCTGGATTGAATGCCGTCCCACCGCTCGTTTACTTGCACGGCCTGCCCGGTGGCCCTGACGAGCTAAAACTGGTTTCGGACATGGCAGGGGCCTTCGCGCCGGACCTGCGCGACGGGCCTGCGGCAGATCAGATCATAGCCCGGTTCGGCGCCACCCCAGTTACTCTGATTGGCTTTTCGCTCGGTGCGTTTGGCGCCATGCGCTTTGCAGCCGACCATCCATCACGGATTGCGCATCTCCATCTGATCGCGCCTGCCGCACCGCTCGAGCTGGGTGATTTTTTGAAGGACATGGCAGGCGGGCCCATCTTTCGCATGGCGCGCGACCACCCTTGGCTGTTCCGTCTCGTAACACGCGTGCAGGGCCTGGTGGCGCGGATCGCACCAGATTTCTTCGCGCGGCAGGTGTTCGCCTTGTCACAGGGCAAAGACGCGCCGCTTGCGGCCGACCCGGCCTTCCGGCGCGACTGGTCTGCCGTTGCGCAACAGTGCCTGAGCAGAGGGGCTGCTGCCTATCGGGCAGAGATCACCGCTTATGTCGGTCCTTGGTCAGACGTGCTCGCCCGCGTCGACGTGCCCACCACCATCTGGTATGGCACGGCGGATCATTGGGTGCCGCCCGCCATGGCCGAAGCGCTGGCTCAGGCGCTCCCCAATGTGGCGTGTGTCCGCCAGATCATGGACGGATCGCATTATTCGACACTGGCGGCGGCTTTGCCACACATCACGGCGCCGTCGGGCGATCAGATCGCCTTTTCGTAGACGCGATAGACCTTGTTGACCGTGCCGCCCACGGCCTCGCCCACTGAACGCATCGGGCCATTGGACGCCAGCACCCAGCCGAAATCGCCCTGTGTCGCACCGAACTTCGATACGGCATCGCGCCGGATATACTCGATCATCATCATCGCGAGCTGGCTGGCAAGGCGTGAGCTCTGGTGCTTCTTCAGCACGCCCATTAGCGGGACGCGCATCGTGCGCACCTTGGGCGCGCGCAGCCACCATAGCAGCTTAGCCCAGTTGAACGGGAAGAGCGCTCCATTGAAGCCTTTGGTCTTCTCATTGAGATCCGGGATCGTCATCATGAAGGCGACAGGCTCACCATCCACCTCCGCCACACGGATCAGGTCTTCATAGACAATCGGCTTCAGCTTCTTGCCCGCATAGGCAATTTCGGCCGGCGTGAACGGCACGAAGCCCCAATTGTCTGACCATGCGTCATTCAATATGCCGATGATGAGCGCGGCTTCTTCGTCGAAGCGGCTCTTATCGACGCGCCGGATGCGAATACGCTCGCTCTTATCCCCCATCGCGACAAGGCGATTGACGAGTTCGGGGAAGCCATCGGCAATGGGCACGGCATAGGTGAAAAGATCTTGCACGCCGCCATAGCCAGCCGCTTCAACCCACGCCTGATAGGACGCAGCGTTGAAACCCATCATGGCAACAGGGGGCGTATTGAACCCATCGACAAGCAGGCCGATTTCATCCCAATAGGAGAAACTCAACGGCCCCATGGCGCGGTTCATGCCCTTGGTGCGGAGCCAGTCTGCGGCCGCATCCAGCAGCGCCTTGCCGGCCTCTTCATCTTCGGCTTCCAAGAAGCCCCAAAAGCCGACCCCCGGCCCCATGCCCTGTTCAGGCGGCTGGGCGAGCGCAAGCTGATCAATGTGCGCGGTGATGCGGCCAACAACCTGCCCGCTGCGTTCCGCCAGAAAGAGTTGCGCCTCCCCATGTTCAAACCAGGGGTTCTTGCCCGGCGTGATTAGTCCGTAAACCTCATCCTTCAGCGGCGGGACCCAATTGGGGTCCTTGGCGTAAAGCCGGAAAGGCAGATCCACGAACGCAGCACGATCCGCCTTGGTTTTGACCGGACGGACGCTCAAACTGATCTGGGTCAATGCCTCGGTTCCCTTTGCCCGCAATGAAGGCTGCCAAGTCCCGCCTTCTTGCAACGATGTCAAGGCAGCCCATATGAAACTGGTCCTATGAAAGGGATCAATGCAGGCAGGTCGTCCTACCGCCATCATCCTGCCACGATGATCTCGTCTAAGGGACGCGAGAGATTTGGAATCAATATGAAAACTTCGCTCCTTTCCGCTGACGAAGCGGGCGCCACCGGCGCGCAGAAGACGGCAGCTATCCCGCTCTCGCAGCATCCCGACGATGCCGCGATGATCCGCGCGGCTGCCGAACTGACACGCGACCTCTCGACCGCACGGCCCGAATATTATTGGCCCGATTTTCTGGCCTGCACGCTTGTGGGCTATGCCGCCCTAGCGATAGCCATCATGGCAGACACGACCGGCGGCTTGCTCGGTTGGGCCGCGCTCGCCATTGCGACGCTGTATCGCGCGGGCCTGTTCATTCATGAACTGACGCATATCCGCCCGACCGCGCTGCCCGGCTTCCGTTTTGCTTGGAATGCGCTCATCGGCGTGCCGCTTTTGGTGCCGTCCTTCATGTATGAAGGGGTGCACAGCCTGCACCATGCCCGCACGCGTTATGGCACAAAGGAAGACCCTGAATATCTGCCATTGGCGCTGATGAAGCCTTGGACGGTGCCGCTGTTCGTGATCGTGTCAGCGCTCGGGCCGATTGCTGTGCTGGTTCGCTATGGCGTGCTGGCGCCCTTGTCGCTCCTCTCGTCGGCCCTGCGTCGCACGGTGGTGGAGCGCTATTCGAGCCTGTCGATCAATCCCGACTATCGCAGGCGGATGCCCGAAGGCGATTTCCGCCGGATGTGGATCGTGCAGGAAACCGCAGCGAGCCTATGGGCGATCACGCTCCTTACGCTGGTGGCCACTGGCATCGTTCCGCTGCGCGCTTTCCTCATTGCGCTCGCCATTCATGCAGGAGTGGTCGTCATCAACCAGTTCCGCACGCTGGTTGCCCATCTGTGGGAAAATGACGGCGACGTGATGACCGTGACCGGCCAATATCTCGATAGCGTCAACGTACCGCCGCCCGCCTTCCTGCCTGCCCTCTGGGCGCCGGTGGGCCTGCGCTATCACGCGTTACATCATCTCTTGCCGGGGCTGCCCTATCACTCACTGGGCGAAGCGCACCGCCGCTTGGTCGCCGCGCTGCCAGCCAACTCCCGCTATCATGCCGCAAGCTATGACGGGCTCCCAGGGCTGTTGTCGACGTTGGTAAAAAGCACCTTTCAGCGCGGGCGATAAGGCCCGCTACTCCTCCGTCTTCACCAGTACATATTCGCCGATCAGCAGGAACAGGAAGAACGGGCCCCAGGCCGCCAGCAGCGGCGGGTAGACGCCCAAGTCTCCCATCGCGAGGCCAAAATTGTCCGCGACGAAATAGGCAAAGCCCAGCGCCATCCCGATGACGGCGCGGACGAACAATTTGCCTGACCGGGCAACACCAAACGCAGCGACAGCCGCCAGCAAGGGCATCAACACGGTCGACAAGGGGCCGGAAATCTTGTGCCACAGCGATGCCTTGAGCGAACGTGTCGGTCGGCCGGCAGCCTCCAGATCGTCAATGGCGCTCCACAGCTGGAGGAAGGACAGACCATCAGGATCGACGCTGGCCAGCGTAAACTGGTCCGGACGGACGCCCGGGGCTGTGGTCATCTGGCCGAGATCGTCCCGCACGCCGCGCTTCACATCGAAACGGCTCGCCCCGTCGAGCTGCCAGCCACTCGCCAGCGGCCGCCCCGTCTTTGCCTTGATGATGGCGCTCAATTCCCCATCGGTGCGGTCATAGATGGTCACATCCGCCAGACGCGTATCCATGCCGCGCCCCTCAACGCTGCCGGCATTGATCAGGTTCGTGCCATCACGCACCCAGATGTCCGATTGCACCCGGCTGTCCATCGGGATCGCGGCATATTCAACCTTTTGCCACCGGTTCAGCGTGGCCGTGGCCCGCGTCACAATCCGCTCGTTAAACGCGAACGCGATGGCGGCGACCCCGATACTTGCCAGGATCAATGGGGCAAGCACCTGATGCGCGGAGAGCCCCGACGCCTTCATCGACACCACTTCGCTGTTCTGGTTCAGGGTCACCATCGTGATGAGCGTGCCCAAGAGGACCGAAAAGGGCAGAAAGCGCTGGATGATCTGTGGCATCCGCATGGAGACATAGTGCCAAATGTCCCCATTGTCGTTTCCGGGAACGGCCAGAATCTTGTCAGATTCGCCCAGCAGATCAAGCGCCTGCAAGACGAGGACCAGAGCCGCCAGAACGGCGGCGCTGCGCAAAATGAACAGCCGCCCCATATAAATGGACATCGTCCGCGATGGGAAAAACTGCGCGCTCATAAAGTCGGCGTCACTTTCGGCTGCTTGCGGGTGAAGAGAGTGCGGATCGATTTTCCAAGGACGGCAAAGCCCTTCTCCAACGCCCCAATGGGCTGACCGCCGATCTTATAGGCAAGCGTCCAGTACATCCAGAAAATGAGGGCCGCGAACAGCGCAAACGGTGTCCATAGGGCAAATAAGGGATCAACAAGGTTCAAAGCGCCCATGCCTTCGGCCCATTCGTTGATCTTATGATAGGTGACCACCATCACGATGGAAATGAACACCCCAAGCGCCGAGGAGGAGCGTTTGGGCGGCACGGCAAGAGCAACGGCGAGCAGGGGCAAAAGCAGCATCATGGCCACCTCCACCAGCCGGAAATGGAAATTGGCGCGGCTTTGATACCGCAGTTCAAGCGGCGTGTTCTTGTCCTGGCTGACACGGACAAGCTCAGGAATTGTGAGTTCCCCATCCTTGTCACCGCGCCCGCGGAAGGCCTCAATCTTGGGAAGGTCAATCGGAAGATCATGCGCGGTAAAGGTCAGCACGCGCGGTTGCTTATAATTTGATGCATCATGCACCAGCACGCCATTCTTCAGCCGCAGGATGATCACGTCGGGGTCATCCGTCGCCATGAACGTCCCGCGCTCCGCCGTGACTGAAAGCGAGGTATTGTCCTTTGAAACCGCCCGCACGAAAATGCCGTAGAGATCTTGCCCGCCATTTTCCGAACGCTCGATCCGCATCGTCATCCGCTTGCCGAAGCGGGCAAATTCCCCAACCTTGATAGAGGCACCCAGCGCGCCGGAGCGCAGTTCGAAGCGAAGCCCCTCATAGGCATAGCGGGAATAGGGCTGAACAAAGCCGACAATGGCGAGGTTCACGAGCGCGAGAAAGATGGCAAACATGAAGGGCACGCGCAGCAGCCGTCCATAGCTCATCCCTACAGCGCGGAAGACATCAAGTTCCGACGTCGTGGCAAGCTTGCGGAACGCGAGCAGGATGCCGAGCATCAAACCAATCGGAATGCCGAGCGACAGATATTCGGGCAGCAAATTGGCGAGCATCCGCCAGACGACGCTGACGGGGCCACCTTCCTGCGCCACAAAATCAAAAAGCCGCAGCATCTTATCGAGCACAAGCAGCATCGCAGCGATGATCAGCGTCGAAAACAGCGGCAAAGCGATCAATCGCGCGATGTATCGGTCAGTGGAGGTCAACATCGTGTTTCTGAATTCAGTCGAGTCCTGACCATGATTTGGCCGCAAATGGAGTCCAGATGGATCGTGCCGACGTGGATTAGGTGAGTCTGGCCGTGAGTGCAAACGGCCCGATGCATTTTTCAAGGGTGTCAGAATGATGGCAAAGTTGCGTAGTGGATTATTGGTGCTGGCAACAGCGACTTTGGGCCTTCCCGGATTGGGCGCGGCGCAAGCGCTGGGCCCCAACCCGTCTTTGTGTTCAGGCGGTCGCGAGCCAACAATCCTCGTCCGTGTGGCAGGCCTAAAGAGCCGGGCAGGGACGGTGCGTGTCCGCACTTTCTCCGGCGACCCCGACACTTATTTCAACAAGAAGTTCGCCCATAAGCGCTTTGAGTATGACGTGCCGGCATCTGGCCCGATTGAGATTTGCGTGCCCGTGGGCGCGGCCGGCACCTACGCCGTCGATGTTCGCCATGACATTAACAAGAATGGCGATACGGATCGGTCCGACGGCATCGGCGCATCGGGCAACCCAAAGATCTCGCTGATGTCGATCCTGTTCGGACGCAAGCCGCCGGCCAGCCAAGTGCAGGTTTCGGTCGCCAATGGAACAACCATTGTGCCCATCACGGTGCGGTACCTCTAAGCATGGCGCTTGTTGCCCTTCTTTCGAACCCGAATTCGACGGGCAACCGCGCCATCCTGCCGCGCATTCGTTCCTTTTGCGCGCAGCACCCCGAAGTGTTCCATTATGAGGTTGAGGATGCGAGCCAGATTGGCGCTGCCCTCACCTCCATTGCGCAGGTCAAGCCGCGTATTCTGATTGTGAATGGCGGTGATGGCACGGTTCAGGCGGCGCTGACCGAACTCCACCATGGCGGACATTTTGGCGCGTCGCCGCCGCCGGTCGCGGTCCTCCCCAATGGCAAGACGAACCTGATCGCGCTTGATCTGGGCGCTGATGGCGACCCTGTCGGGATGCTGGAGCGGATTGTCGAGGCCGCACGCCATGATTTACATGACCATGTCGTCCAACGGGAGCTGATCTCGCTGACCGAAGGCGAACATAGCAACCGCCCCGTCCTTGGCATGTTTCTGGGCGGCGCGGGCCTTGCCGACACCATTTTATACTGCCGCGAAAAGCTCTATCCGCTCGGCCTACCCAACGGGCTGTGCCATGTAATTGCGGGCTTTGCCGCTGTCTTCGCGATGATTTCCGGCCTGCACGGCCGCCTGTTGCCGCCCGCCCCCAACCCAGTCTCCGTCTCGCTCATCCGCGATGGAGAGGCGACACGCCGCTTCTCCTTCCTGATCGTCACAACTTTGGAAAAGCTACTGCTCAATAGCCGGACTGGCGCGCCCGGCGCGATGGGATTGAAGCTGTTGGCCATCGAACAATCCGCCCCGGCGCTCATCCGCGCCATCTGGGCCGGGATTGGCGGGAAGCTCGGGCGGGAACCGGTGCGCGGCGTGCATGTTCAGCAAGGCGACGTCATCCGCATCGAAAGCTGCGGCACCAATGTCATTTTGGACGGTGAAACGTTCAGCGCCATTGAAGGGCGGCCCATCGTGCTCCGCTCCACGCCGCCCATTCCCTTCCTCAAGTTGGCGGTGTGACGACGCTGCGCGCGCTGGTTGAAGAAGAACTAGCGCACCCTGTCCTTCCCCAAGTCACAGAGATGGCAGCTGCCATCGCAGCCCTTTACGGCGATGCTGCGCGGGCCGTGCTGTTTTACGGGTCCTGCCTGCGCGAAGCGCGGCTAGATGGCCTGATGCTCGATTTCTACCTGATCGTGTCGGACTATCCATCGGCTTATGAAAAGCGCTGGCTCGCCACCGCCAACCGGCTGATCCCACCCAACGTCTTTCCGTTCACAGCAGATGGCCTTGCCGCGAAATATGCCGTTCTGAGCGAAGCGGACTTTGCAGCGCTCAACAGCACCGACGCCACCACTGTTTCCGTCTGGGCGCGCTTTGCCCAGCCATCCCGCCTTGTCTGGTCGAAAGATGCAGCCGCACGCGACCGGGCCGTCGACGCGGTCGCCAAGGCGGCGCCGACCTTATTTGATCTCGCCCGGCCTGTGGCGGCCTCGCATGATCCGATGGCCGTCTGGCAGGAAGGCTTTGCCCGAACCTATCAATGCGAATTGCGCGCGGAAAAGAAGACGCGGTCCGGCTCCATCGTTGAGGCAGATCCGGCGCGCTATGCCCGCTTTGGCGCGGCCATCCCCCTGACCACAACGATGACCCGCCCGGCGGCGGAACGCATCTGGCAAAAGCTGCGCAAGCGGGGAAAACGGGCGAGCGTCCTGCGCATCGCCAAGGCTAGCCTCACCTTTTCAGGCGGGATTGATTACCTCGCCTGGAAGATCAACCGGCATGCCGGCACGCAGATTGAGATCAAGCCCTGGCAGCGGCGTTTTCCTTTGGTGGCCGCGCTGTTCCTCGTGCCCCGATTGTTGCGGCAGGGCGCGGTAAGATAGGATGTATTTCGATGCGGTTGACCGTCAGAAAATGACGGCCCGACAGGGATAGTTGCCGGGCCGTCAAGGAGGGGGCGCCCCCTAAATGACCGAAAAGGGAAGCGCCTTGGGTCGCTTCACCTCCATATTGGTGGAAACTGATTCGCAATGTGATGGCCATCACACCGCAACACATTCAGAAAAATAAGGGGACTAAAGATCGCGCCCTTCGCCGGAGACCGGGATGGCCAACATTGAGCGCAGCCGCGCACGAAACGCCTCCAACTCCCTGCCCGAGAGCAGCGAGGCTGAGGCAAAGTTCACCGAACTGAGGCTGACGGCCTGTCCATGGCGATAGACTTCGAAATGGAGATGCGGCCCGGTCGAAAGACCAGTGGTGCCAACATAGCCGATGACCTGCCCCTGCACCACGCGTGCGCCCGGGCGGACGGCGATGCGGCTCATATGGGCATAGCCGGTGCCCAAACCGCCTGCATGCGACAGCTTGACCATATTGCCATAGCCCCCCGACCATCCGGCCAGCGTGACAATGCCGTCCGTAACAGCGCGGATGGGCGTGCCGGTCATCGCGGCATAGTCCGTGCCTTTGTGGAAGCGCGAATAGCCGAGCAGCGGGTGGAAGCGCATACCGAAACCGGATGAAATGCGCGCCGCCGCAACCGGGCGCACCATGCCTTCGCGGCGCTGGCCGACGCCTGCGGCATCATACCAGTCGGTCCGCCCGCCGATGGTCCAAGGGATCATGCGGATCGCGCGATTGCCGCGATGGATGCCGATATACATCAGCTTGCCGGTTTTTGATTCGCCGGTTTCCGCGCGCTGATGCTCCACAATCATGTCGAAGCGCGCATCAGATGCGAGGTCTCGGTCAAAATCGACCTTGTTGGAAATGGCGCGGATAAAGGATTGGGCGACACCCGCCGAGACACCGGCCGCGCGCGCAGAGCGATAGAGACTGTCCCCCACGCGGCCGACGATCCGCAGCGGGGTATTGTCCACCTTGATCGGCATCTGGGCCATTTTGAGATTGCCGCCGACATTTGAAATGCGGACGTTCAAATCAAAACGTGCACGGACATCCAGCGATTGCAGCGGACGGGCGACGCTGCGCGAGGAGCGGGGGCCGAGCACAATGGGCATCACCGTCCCCGGTTCAATGCCAGACAGCGGCGCAACCGAGGCCACCAGCCGGGCGGCGCGGTTGGCCTCTCCCGCGGCAACACCGGCGCGTTCCAGCACGCGGGCAAAGCCGTCGCCTTGTCCGATGGTTGTCGTGAGTTCGATGGTCGGGCGTTCCGGCGCGTCGGCCAAGGGCGTCACCAGATCATTCGCCGCCATCCGTTTGCCGGTATTGCCGCCATAAGCCAGCGGCGCGATGGCCTGTGCGCGGCTATCTTCCCAAGCACGGCCTTCAACAGGCGCGGGCGCGCGGCCGACAAGAGGGTGGATGCCCGGCGCAAACGCCAAAGTGGCGCCGCACAGGGCCAGACAAGTGGCGAGCCCACGGAACCAGCGGCCCGTGCCGATATCGGCACCAAGATCAGGTACAAGATCCAGATGATGGAGACGGTCAACGATGTGGTCGATACGGCCGGACCATGTCGTCAGATCATGCGGGACCGGCAAGGCCTGATCGATCGACAGGGCCATCGTCGCGCCAAACGCGCCAAAACCGTGTTCGTTCCGTTCAAACAAGCTTGCTCTGGCCTTTCCGACCGCGATCCCGTTGCGTTACCTGTAAACGCCAATGGTTAATGTCAAACTTATGTTTGGGCAAAACAGGTGTGCAGCGGCCATCCGTGCCAAATTGCCGAAGAATTGAACTGACCTTTGGGCCACCTAGGTCGATTAGCCCTTGCGCGCCGGCAAGATCATGGCAATCTGATCGGGATGAGCCAACGCGCGCGTTCCGCGATCACGGCCGTTCTCGGGCCGACCAATACGGGAAAGACGCACCTCGCGGTTGAGCGGCTATGCGCCCATTCCAGCGGCATCATGGGCTTCCCTTTGCGCCTTTTGGCACGCGAAGTGTATGACCGCGTTGTCCGCATCAAAGGCGCAAAGCATGTCGGCCTGATCACCGGCGAAGAGCGTATCCTCCCCCCCGACGCGCGCTGGCTGCTGTGTACAGCGGAATCGATGCCGACCGACCGGGACGTCGCCTTTGTGGCGCTGGATGAAGCGCAATTGGGCATTGATGCCGAACGCGGCCATGTGTTTACCGACAGATTTCTGCGCGCCCGCGGTCGCGAAGAAACGATGATCCTCGGGTCTGAAAGCCTGAAGCCCTTGGTGCGCACACTGCTGCCTGAGGCGGAAATCATCACCCGCCCCCGCTTTTCCCAGCTGACATACGCAGGCGGCAAGAAGCTGTCCCGCCTGCCACCGCGCACCGCCATCGTCGCCTTCTCGGCTGAGCATGTCTACGCCGTCGCCGAAATGCTGCGGCGGACGCGCGGCGGCGCGGCAGTTGTCATGGGCGCCCTGTCGCCGGCCACACGCAACGCGCAGGTCGCCATGTATCAGGCGGGTGAAGTCGACTATCTGGTTGCGACGGATGCCGTCGGCATGGGGCTGAACATGGATGTCGGCCATGTCGCCTTTGCCAGCCTCACCAAATTTGACGGCAAGCGGCAGCGGCGGCTGCATCTGGCAGAAATGGCGCAGATTGCGGGCCGCGCCGGGCGTCACCAGCGCGACGGGACCTTTGGCGTTCTGTCTGGCGGGCCGGATGAAGCGGCATTCTCAGACATTGAGATTGAGCGCATTGAGGAGCATCGCTTCAAGCCGCTCGAACACCTGATGTGGCGCAACAGCGATCTCGATTTCCGCTCGGTCGACGCACTGACGGAGTCCTTGGGCGTCCGGCCCGACAACCCCGTGCTGCGGGCTGCGCCGGACTCTATCGACCTGACCGTGCTGCGCATCTTGTCCAACGACCGGATGGTGATCGACCGCGCGCGCGGGCCCCGCATGGTCCAAAAGCTCTGGGCCACCTGCGGCCTGCCCGATTTCCGCAAGGTGGGCGCAGAACATCATTCTCGCATGGTCAGCCAGATTTTCGGTTTTCTGTCCGAAGGATCAGGCCATATCCCCGGCCCCTGGTTTGCCGCCCAAATCGCGCGGCTCGATACCGTGCAGGGCGATGTCGAAACACTTGCCGCCCGCATCTCTGAAGTCCGCATCTGGGCCTATGTCGCCCAGCGGGCTGACTGGTTGATTGACGCGCCCACATGGGCGGAGCGGACCCGCGAGCTGGAACTCAAACTGTCCGATGCCCTTCACGCCCGCCTGACCGAGCGGTTTGTGGACAGGCGGACGTCCATCCTGATGAAGTCCGTCAGCAATGATCCCGCCCTTCTCGACGTGCAGGTCGATGAAGCAGGCGAAGTTCTGGTTGATGGGGAGATGATCGGGACGCTGAATGGCTTTACCTTTGCCCCCGATGCCGCCGCGCGGGGCAAAGACCATAAGCGGCTGCTGGCCGCCGCCGAACTGCGCCTGCCAAAGGAACTCGCCCGCCGTGCGCATAAGGTCGCTGAGGCCGCAGACAGCGCCTTCAGTTTGGTGACGGAGCCGGGTACCCCCGTGCGCATCGTCTGGGCAGGGGTTGAGCTGGCCCGGTTCAAACCCGGCAAAACACTTGTCACCCCGCGGCTCTTCTTGAGCCCCGCTTTGTCGCGGGTGGATCCGGCCAGTCGCGCAGCGATCGAAGCGCGGCTTGAGACATGGGTTGCCCGCATGGTCACCGGCAAACTTGGTCCGCTCAACAAAATTTCGGCTGTGGCGGCAGATCGGGAGACACCGCCTGTCCTGCGGGGCATCCTTGTCCAACTGACAGAACATGGCGGCCTGCTCGACCGCGCATCCAGCGATGAAGCGCTGGCATCGCTTGACCGGGCCCAGCGGCAATTTCTCCAGCGCCTTGGTGTGACCATTGGCGCGCTCGACATCTTTCTTCCCGTTCTGCTCAAGCCAGAGCCGACCCGCCTGCGGCTGGCGCTTTCCGCTGTCCGGGCAGGACAGTCGATGCCGCCGCTGCCGCTCGCCGGGCTTGGCCTGCTCGACAAGCCGGCGCCTGTGCTGGCTGAGGCCGCGCGCCTTGCCGGATATCGCCGCTTTGGGGATCAGATGTTGCGCATCGACCTTGTCGAGCGGATCGCCCGCGCGGCGCACGATGCGCGCGGCAAGGAACGGACATCGATGCTCGACCCGGCCATGGCTGTGTCGCTGGGCATCGGCAGCGAGACCTTTGCCCGGATCATGCGGGCGATCGGCTTTCATCCTGTGGGCAATATGCAGGCGAACCAATGGCGCTGGCGCGGCCGCCCACGGCGTGTCCAGGCCCCCACCCCGGTCAATGCGGCCTTCGCCGTGCTTGGCCAATTAAAGAGATAGGAGTTTATGCGGCTCGATAAATTTCTCTTCTTCGCCCGGCTCACCAAAACCCGCACGCTTGCGCAGCAAATTGTGGGAGAAGGCCGCATCCGCCTTAATGGCCAGAATGTGAAACGCGCCCATACCGATGTCGGTCCCGGCAGCGTCATTACCATCCCGCTCCATGGCGCTATCCACGTCATCCGGGTGGAGGCCCTCCCCCAAAGGAGAGGCCCTGCAGATGAGGCGCGGGTGCATTATCGGGAAATTGCCCCACCACAGCCGATTGACGGCGCCCTTATCGCCATCTAACGAACCGCAAAACTACACATTCCGGAGGACCCGCAATGACCTATGTCGTCACCGAAGCCTGCATCAAGTGCAAGTACATGGATTGCGTGGAGGTCTGTCCCGTCGACTGCTTCTATGAAGGCGAGAACATGCTCGTCATCAACCCGAACGAATGCATCGATTGCGGCGTGTGTGAGCCGGAATGCCCGGCGGAAGCCATCTTGCCCGACACCGAAAGCGGTCTGGAAAAGTGGCTCGAACTGAACAACAGCTATTCCGCCGAATGGCCCAATGTGACGCGCAAGGGTGACCAGACCCCAGCCGACGCCGACGACCATAAGGGCGAAGACGGCAAGTTCGACAAGTATTTCTCAGCCGAACCCGGCAAGGGCGACTAAGCTCCACCTGCTTTTCTGCGACGAATTGACGCCGAAAGTGGCCCCGGAGCACCGACGTTCTCCGGGTGCTGCCCCGTTTGCGCCGCAATCGTTTGGCATTGGCAGACAACGCGTTAAGGAAGACACATGACGGATCGCCAGACAGTATTTGACAAGGTTGCCGAGCTGATCGGACCCTTTAACAAAAAGGGTGCGGACCTGTCCGACGCAACGACATTCCAGCATGATCTGGAATGGGACAGCCTGACGGTCATGGATTTCGTGGCCGCGGTTGAAGACGAATTTGACATCATCATCACCATGAACATGCAGGCCGAGATTGAAACGGTTGGGCAGCTTGTGGATGCCGTGATCAAACTGGGCAGTTAAGTAATCAATTTCCGTCGCCCCGACGCGTGTCTGCGGGGTCGGGTCAGCCAGAACGGGCGTCTGGTTGGCAAGGTGCCGGGGGCCAAGTCGGCACGACGCAACGGGAAGAATGAAAAAAATGACTGATCTTTTTTCGAAATTTGATCCTCTGATCCAGCAGCGGGAAAATCTGCTCGCCACGGGCGTGCGTGATCCCTTCTCGCTTGTGATGGATGAGGTGAAGTCCCCGACCGTCGCTGTCTGCAATGGCCGTGAGACCATTCTGCTCGGCACCTATAACTATATGGGCATGACGTTCGATCCGGACGTGATCGCGGCCGGCAAGAAGGCGTTTGATGAGTTCGGCGCAGGCACAACCGGCAGCCGCGTTCTCAACGGCACCTTCCGCGACCACCGCGATGTCGAAGAAGCGCTGAAGGAATTCTACGCCATGGACCATGCCATGGTGTTCTCAACCGGATACCAGGCCAATCTCGGCATCATTTCGACGATTGCTGGCAAGGGCGATTTCATCATCCTCGACATCGACAGCCATGCCTCCATCTATGATGGCTGCAAGATGGGCGATGCCGAAGTCGTCGCCTTCCGCCACAATGACGTTGAGGCACTCGAAAAGCGCCTCAAGCGCCTGCCGCCTGAAGCGGGCAAGCTCGTCGTGCTGGAAGGCGTCTATTCGATGCTCGGCGATGTCGCTCCTTTGAAAGAGATGATCCGCGTTTCCAAGGAAGCGGGCGCGATGGTGCTGGTCGACGAAGCGCATTCGATGGGCTTTATCGGTGAACATGGCCGCGGCGTTGCTGAGGAACAGGGCGTCATTGACGATGTCGATTTTATCATCGGCACGTTCAGCAAGTCCGTCGGCACCGTCGGCGGCTTCTGCGTCTCCAATCATCCGAAGTTTGAAGTGATGCGCCTCGTCTGCCGTCCTTATGTCTTCACAGCCGCCCTCCCGCCGAGCGTGATGGCAAGTTCGGCCACGTCGATCCGCAAGCTGATGCACGGCAGCAACAAGCGCGCGCATCTCTGGGAAAACTCAAAGACTCTGCACAAGGGCCTGCGCGATCTTGGCTTCAAGCTCGGCACCGAAACACCCCAGTCAGCCATCATCGCCGTCATCATGCCCGATCTCGAACGCGGCGCGATGATGTGGGCAACGCTGCTCGAAAACGGGCTGTACGTGAACCTCGCCCGTCCGCCGGCAACGCCTGCGGGCATGACGCTGCTGCGTTGCTCGCTATGTGCGGAACACACGGCGGAACAGGTCTCGGATATTCTGAAGCGGTTCGAGATCGCCGGTCGGGCGACAGGAATTATCTCCTAATGATCCTCGTCGTCGATGACGACGCCCGCATCCGCACCGCCACGGCGGGCGCACTTTCCGCCATGGGGCATGAGGTGCTGTCGGCCTCCGACGGCACTGAGGCGTTGACCATTTGCAGCAGCCGCACCGACATTCAACTCGTCGTCACTGATGTGCTGATGCCGGGCATGCGCGGCCCGGATTTCATCGCCCGCGTCCACGCCGAACGCCCGGAACTGCGCGTCATCTATATGAGCGGCGACATTGGCGACACGCCCCCCGAAGCCTTTGGCGGCTGGCCGCTTTTGCCCAAGCCGTTTACTGCGGCAAGCTTGTCGGAGGTCGTCGGGCAGGCGTTGGCTGGGTAGACTCCGAACCTAGGTTCCAACTCCGTTCGTGCTGAGCCTGTCGAAGCACCGTCCTTTTCTTCACCCTGCGGCGCGCAGAGCAGGGCAGCCCTTCGACAGGCTCAGGGCAAACGGTTGAAGGCCTTGGCTTCGGCCGCTTTACCCAAAGATCCGCCCGAAGAAGCTGCGATCCGACAGCACTTCCTGCGCGCAATTGTGGCCGGGTGCACCCGTGACGCCACCACCGGGATGTGACCCTGCTCCGCACATATAGAGACCATCCACCGGCCCACGATAGGCGCCATGCCCCAGCATCGGCCGCGCCGACCAGAGCTGATCAAGCGACATGTTGCCATGCATGATGTCACCGCCCGCCAGATTGAACTTCCGCTCCAGCCCCTTGGGCGACAGGATCTGCTGACCAAGGATCGACGCGCGGAATCCGGGTGCGTGCGCTTCGACCGTGTCGATGATCGTATCAGCAGCCTTGCCTTCTTCCACATCCCAATCCCGCCCATCGGGCAACACCGGCGCGAACTGCTGACAGAAGAGCGACGCGACATGCTGGCCCGGAGGCGCCAAGCTGTCATCGATGATCGACGGGATGAGCATTTCGACGATCGGCTTCTTGGACCAGCCATAGGCCTTCGCGTCGATGAACGCCTGATCCATATAATCGAGCGTCGGGGCGATGATGATGCCCGACTGGTGGTGCTCACCCGGTTCCGGCAGGCAGGTGAACTTCGGCAATTCGGACAAAGCGACGTTCATGCGGAAGGTGCCTGAGCCGACCTTGAAGCCCTTCATGCGGCGCTTGAATTCGGGTGCCAGATCGCCCTCGTCAAACATCTGGTCGTAGAGGATTTTGGGACCGACATTGGAAATGACGCGGTCGGCGATGACTTCCTCGCCGCTCACGAGCTTCACGCCCGCGGCCTTGCCGCCATTGACGAGCACGCGCGCGACCGGCGCTTCAAGGCTGATCTCGACACCCAATGCTGTCACGACGCGCGCCATGGCCTGCGTAATCGCGCCCATGCCGCCGATGCTGTGGCCCCAGGCGCCCTTTTTGCCATTCACTTCGCCAAAGACGTGGTGGAGGAGGACATAGGCGCTGCCGGGCGTATCGGGAGAGGCATAGTTGCCGACCACCGCGTCAAAGCCGAAGGCAGCCTTGACCGCTTCGCTTTCAAACCAGCTGTCGAGCAACGTCCGCGCGGACTTAGTAAAGAGGTCCAGCACATCGCGCTGCCGTTCCAGCGGGAGACCCGCAAGCTTGCGCCCCTGCAGGGCGGCGTCGATCAACGTCTTGATGCCACCACCAAGGTTCGGCGGTGTCTTCATCGCGAGATCACGCAGCACATCGGCCACGACCTCGAGCGAGTCATAATATTCAGGCAGAACATCGGCATCATGCTTGGAGAAGCGACGGAACTCTTCCTGCGTCCGCTCCAGCCCGCCGCCGAGTTTCAGATAGCCGCCATCTTCCTGCGGCAGGAAGTTGGAGATCGGCCGTTCAATGACGCGATAGCCTTCGGCCTCCAGCTTCATGTCGCGGATGACCTGCGGTTGCAGCAAGCTGACCGTGTAGCTGGCGACCGAGTTGCGGAAGCCGGGGTGGAATTCTTCCGTCACCGCCGCCCCGCCGACGATATCCCGGCGCTCGACAATGCGGACCTTCAACCCGGCCTGAGCAAGGTAGAACGCGCAGACAAGGCCATTATGGCCCGCGCCGATGATGACGGCATCATATTTCTTGGTCATTGAAACTCTTTCGCAAGCGGGTGTTGTTCTATCTATCTTTGGCTCCACCCGGCGGGCGGTTGCTGTTCCAGCCGGGCTTCGGGAATGATCTCCCGCATTTTGCGGCAGAAGCTTTTCAGGCAAACTTCCTTGTCGGACAGCGGGCCCATGGAGAAAGTCTTGCTCGCCATGCCGTCTTGCACACGCGAAATGAGGGCGGTGTCCTCAGCATTGACCTGCCGGTTGATCCGCCAGTTCAGATAGCGCGCCGCGCGCATCTCCCTGCGGTCATCCGGCAAGACATAGCTGATCTCTCGGATCACGCAGCTGGTGGGGCCGGTGGGCAGCCACTGCATGAAGTCGATCTGATCGGGGTAGATGTCGAACGCGACCGTTGGCCAGAGCTTGAAGTAGAGCCAGTGCCGCTGGCTCGCATCAGGCAGATGCGGCACGGGCGGCAGCAGCTTTTGGTAGAGCCGCTCCGACCAGTTGGACGACGGACGATCTTCCATATCACCCCACATCCGGTCGACATGCGGCTGTGCTTCCACGCCGTAGCTTTTGCCGAACAGGCGCGTGAGGCCGGGATGCGACACAGGGATGTGCAGACCGTCTGAATAATTGTCGCCGACATTCTTCCAGTTCACACTCCGCGGACGCATCGTGACGCGGCCCAGAGCTTCAAGCTTTTCAAACTGATAGGGGGCGACCATTGCTTCATAGGGCGCCATCATCTCAGCCACAGAGGGCCCGCCGCTTTCCAGACGCACAAAGATAAAGCCGCGCCAGATTTCGATGTCGACGGGCACAAGGCCTGCCTTGCCCTTATCGAGCGTGGGGTAAGTCGCGCTGTCGGGCACGCCGGTCAGGCGGCCGTCGAGTTCATAGGTCCAGGCATGATAGGGGCAGATGAGCTTTTTCGCGCAGCCCGACGATCCATCAACCAGTCGGCTCCCCCGGTGGCGGCAGACATTGGTGAAGGCGCGCACTTGGCTGTCGGCCCCGCGCACAACAAGGACGCTTTCGCCGATATAATCAAGGCTGTGCCAATCGCCCGCATTGGGCACGTCGCTGACATGGCACACGACCTGCCAGCCGCGCCGGAAGATGCGATCCACCTCAAGCGCCGCGAACTCGGGATCATGATAGGTCCAAGCGGGCAGACTCCAGCCGTCCAGATCATCATTTTCGTTTGAAGGTTTGAATGCAGTGGCCATTGCGTTTCCCTGTTATACGGTTGTATAACAAGAGAGTGAGCGCCATGCAAGCCAAGGAACCACGGGCACAATTTCACCGCGCCCCAGCCGACGAACGTCGGTTGGCGCTGATTGAGGCCTGCGCCGCGACGCTGGCGCGCAAAGGCGTGCACGGCACCTCCGTCCGGGAAATCTGCGCCACAGCCGGAGTCTCGCCCGGCCTCTTGCGGCACTATTTTTCCGGGATCGATGAGCTGGTGGCCGACACATATGCGGCCATTGGCGCGCAGGTTCAGGCAGCCCTCAATGACGCGGTGGAAGCCGCAGACCCAACGCCCGAAGCGCGGTTGATCGCCTATCTCACTGCCAGCTTTGCGCCGCCCATTGCCGATGCCGACCTGCTCTCCACATGGCTCGCCTTTTGGAGCCTGACGCGCACCGACGCCAAGATCGCGCGTTTGCATGATGAGATTTACGCCGAAAACCGGATCACGCTGGAACGCCTTCTGGATGCCCATGCTCCGGGGAGCGACCACCGGCTGACGGCCATTGCGCTCACCGCATTGGTCGACGGGCTTTGGCTGGAATTGAGCTTGGGCAACGCGCCCTTCACACCGGACGAAGCCACCGCCCTTGCCGCACGCTGGTTGGCCGCGCTGCTCCCCCGCATCTAGCGAATACCGGTCGTCCCGGGCGGAACGGGCAAGAGGCTTGGCTTTACTTCCGCGCGGCCAATCTAGATAATCACCAAAACAAGATTCACGGAGAGAAGACATGGCCACAGTGATGCAGACCAATACCGTCGCCAATGACGACCATATTCGCAGCGCCGTCAGCGCGGAGGAATGGGCCGTCCGTGTTGATCTTGCTGCCGCCTACCGGCTTGTCGCGCTTTATGGCTGGGATGATCTGATCTTCACGCATCTGTCGGCGCGCGTGCCGGGGCCGGAACATCACTTCCTCATCAATCCCTATGATATGATGTTTGAAGAGATCACCGCGTCTTCGCTCGTCAAGATTGATGTCGAAGGCCAGCCCGTCGTGCCGACCTCACATCCCGTCAATCCAGCCGGCTTCGTCATTCATTCCGCCCTGCATATGGCGCGGGAAGATGCCCATGCCGTCATGCACCTCCACACGCCCCATGGTCAGGCAGTGAGCGCGATGGCCGAAGGGCTGCTGCCGCACACGCAGACGGCGATGATCGCGAAGCACGATGTCGCCTATCATGAGTATGAAGGCATCGCGACTTACCTTGAGGAGCGCGAGCGGCTGGTCGAGGATATGGGCACCAAGAACGCCATGATCCTGCGGAACCACGGCACGCTCACGGTCGGCGAAACGGTCGCCCAATGCTTCCTGCGCCTCTATTTCCTCGAGCGTGCGTGCGAAGCGCAGGTAAAGATGCTGAGCGCGGGACGCGACGGGCTCTACAACCCGCCGCAGGGCACACCGGAGAAGGTGGAGCAGCAGTCCAACGGACCGGGCATGAGCATGACCGCCGACAGACTCGCCTGGCCTGCGCTGCTGCGGAAGCTCGACCGGATTGACCCAAGCTTCCGTAACTAGGGCCGGGACAAATTTCGGTTTCGGCATCTCGTCCTGTCACCGCAATGCCATAGCAATTTTGCACAAGAATGGGCGCGGGGTCAGCGTTCGCACCAATTGGGGTGTTCAGGATGTTGACCGACCCGCATGGATCGTCGCAAGGTGCGCCGAAGCCTTAGGGGATTGAACCACATGACATTTCGCATCGACCGCCGCGCGCTCATAGCGACTGCCGGCTTTGGCCTTGGCGGCCTGATGCTGCCGGGCGGACGCCTGGCCGCCCAAGCGCTGCTCGGCATGACCGGCTTTACGCACAATGTCGCCTCGGGAGAGCCGGGATCGGATTCGATGTTGCTTTGGACCCGTTATGTCAGTGCAACCGGCAGCCCATCAAAAGTGCGCGCCGAAGTATCGGAAAGCCGCGATTTCGCGAAGATTGTCAGCGGTGGGCAGATGGTGACGGGCCCCTGGCGCGACCATACTGTGAAGGTCACGGTTGACGGATTGCAGCCGGGCCGCACCTATTTTTACCGCTTCATCGCGCCCGACGGCACCATCTCCCCCATTGGCCGGACAAAGACCCTGCCGGTTGGCAAGACATCCAAATTCAACATCGCCATTTTCTCCTGCTCCAACCTCGGCTTTGGCGAGTTCAACGCTTATGGCCATGCAGCGGCGCGTGACGACATCGACCTTGTCCTCCACATGGGTGATTACATCTATGAATATGGCCGCGGCGGATATGATGGCGGCGCCAAGTTTGCGGCCCGGATTTTCCCGGCAGGGGAAATTATGACATTGGCCGATTACCGGCTGCGTTATGCCAGTTATCGCTCTGACCCGCAGTTGCAGGCGCTTCATGCCAATTTCCCGGTGATCCCGAATACGGACGATCACGAAGGCGCAAATGACAGCTGGGAAGGTGGCGCACAAAACCACACGTCCGATGAAGGCGATTGGTCAGTCCGTCGCAACGCCGCCATGCAGGTGTGGCGCGAATGGCTGCCGGTGGGCGAACAGCCATGGAAGTCCTATGAGATTGGGGATCTGGCGACTTATTTCCGCACCGACACAAGAATGATCGCGCGGACCAAGCCTTATGGGGCGGGTGAGATGATGCGTGCGCCTGACCCGGCAAAGGCCTTTGCCGAATTCCGCGATGGTGCCTGGAAAGATCCTTCCGCAACGATGATGGGTACCGAACAGGAAAGCTGGCTTTTCCATCAGTTTGCGCGGCAAAAGGCAACATGGACCGTGTTCGGATCCGGCACCAACATGGGCTACAACTATACGCCTGAAGAAGCGCTCAACTGGTTTGGCAATGACATCCCCGATTTCCGCAAAAACTACGCGCGGCAGGGCATTGCAGCAGGCAAAGCCGGCCTGCCCTATAATTTGGACAATTGGGGTGGCTACCCGCAGGCGCGCAGCCGCATCCTTGCCGCGGCCCAAAAGAACGACCTCGACCTCGTGGTCGTCACAGGCGACAGCCACAATGGCTGGGCGTTTGACCTTCCCGAAGGCGGTCGTGCTGCCGGGGTTGAGTTTGGCGGACACAGCGTGTCTTCACCCGGCTTGGAATCCGCGACCATGGGTGTGGACCCCAAGCGCATCGCGCGCGACATCCTGGACCACAATAAGCAGGAGCTGCGCTGGGTCGATACGTCGAACCGCGGCTATATGCACCTGTCGATGACACCCAAGGCCGCGACCAATGAATGGGTTTTCATGGACACGGTGAAGGACCTGTCGCTCAACACCAAGCCGGGTCACAAAATGCTCGTTCGTCCGGGCCGCAAGGTGCTCGAACAGGCATGAGGTCCGTTGCGCTCGCCCTGCTGCTGGGTGCCATTGTGGCATCTGGCGCAGCGGCGGGCACAACCTATGTCCAGACGGGCCGACTGGTCGATGTTGAGACCGGCGCGGTCCGCAAGGGCCAATGCGTCACCATCACTGATCAGAGGATTACCTCCGTCGACAAATGCGGCGCGGTGCCCAAAGGCGCGACCGTCATCGACTGGCGCAAATACACCGTCCTGCCCGGCCTGATCGATTTGCACACCCATCTGGCGGATGTCGGACAAGGCGCAGACATTGCCGAGCCCATCACCACCGGCCCGGCCGAGAGCGCTTTCATTGGCGCGAAGAATGCCCGCGACACGTTGATGGCGGGGTTCACGACGGCACGCGACGTGGGGACCTTCCGTGTCTTCTCCGACGTCAAATTGCGCAACGCCATCGATAAGGGATTGATCCCCGGCCCCCGCATGGCCGTGGTCGGCACCTACATCACCATCCCCGGTGGCGGCGGAGAGATTAACGGCCTGCCCGCCGGCACCGTGCCCGCTGAAATGCGCTTTGGCGTTGTGACCAATGCCACCGAAGCGCGCGACAAGGCCGAAGCCCTGTTCAAGGGCGGGGCGGACTTTCTCAAGCTGATCGCAACCGGCGCGGTCCTCGCCATTGGGACCGAACCGGGCCAGCCCGAATTAACCGAAGACCAGATGCGCGCCGCCGTGGAGGTTGCCACCAAACATGGCAGCTATGCGACGGCCCATGCACACGGCGCCGAAGGCATCAAGGCCGCCATCCGCGCCGGCGTCCGCTCCATCGAACATGCCAGCATCATTGATGAGGAAGGCTTGGCCCTTGCCAAGGCCAAAGGTGTCTGGCTCGTCATGGATGTTTATAATGGCGACTGGATTGAGGAGGTCGGCACCAAGGACGGCTGGCCCGCCGAATATCTGCGCAAGAACCGTGAGACGACCGACATTCAGCGCGAGATGTTCCGCAAAGGCGTCGCCATGGGCGCACCGATTGCTTTTGGGTCCGATAGCGGCGTCTATCCGCACGGCCTCAATGCCCGCCAATTCGCCTATATGGTCCGCTATGGCATGACGCCGCTTCAGGCGATCCGCGCCGCGACCCTTGACGCGGCCAAGGTGATGATGCGTGACAAGGATGTGGGCAGCCTCACCGTCGGCAAATATGGCGACATGATTGCCGTTGATGGCGACCCGCTGAAGAATGTGCGCGTGCTGGAAACGGTGGCGGGTGTGATCAAGGGCGGCGCTGTCGTCCGCTGAGGCTCACCGCAGCAGGATGTAGATAGCAACTGCCACCACAAACCCGGCAAAGCCCAGCCGCGCCACCGCTATCCGCTGCGCAAACCAGCGCGAGACAGGCGCGCCGAGCATGGCGCCACCCGCCCCGCCGATCACAAGAGCCGCGAACAGGCCCCAGTCAATCTGACCCGACAGCGCATAGGAAGCGCTGGTCGCGCCGCCAAACAAAGTCACAGAAACAAGCGATGATGCGGCGGCATTGGCCAATGTCATCCCCGTTGAGGCCATCAGGCCCGGCGCGATGAGAAAGCCGCCACCGATCCCGAAAAATCCAGCGGCGAGCCCTGCGAGAAACCCAACCGGCGCCAGCTTCAGCACCATGGCAGGCTGAAGATGGACGGAAGGATCACCTTCCGACTTGCGGGGGATAACCATGGAGATAGCAATCGCGATCATCGCGACCGCAAACCATTTGACGAGGTGTGCGCCATCAACCTGCTTGCCAAGGTGCGCGCCGATGAGAGACCCGGCGAGACCCGCCAGCGCGAAGACGGACGCACAGGGCCATTTCACCCGTCCGGCGCGCGCCTGCACCGCAAGGCCCGTCGCTGCGTTAACAGCGACCGCCGCCGCCGATGTCCCAATCGCGATATGAACGTCGGCAACCCCAACCGCATAAAGCAGCCATGGCGTCGCCAGCACAGACCCGCCGCCCCCAAACACCGTCAGCAAAAGGCCGACAAGCAGCCCGCCAATTGCGGCGATGAGGTGCGGGTCCAGCATCAGGCCGTGACCGGCCGGCGGTTCCAGGGCGCCATCGTCAAGAGCCGCGCCATGCCGCAAAAACCTGTGGCCCCCGCAAAGGTCAGGCCTGCGCCGACAAAGGCAGACAGCCCGAAAAACGCCGGGGCCACCGCAAAGCCCAGAACGACGCCAAGCAGCACCAGCGACCCGGCGGCAATCTGAACCTGACGCATAATCTCCAGCGGCGCTTTGGCGTCGGTTGCAACAGGAAGGCCCGCCTTCGTCCAGCCATCCAGACCACCGGACAGAACATAGGCATCGCCCGTCACGCGCGCGGCCAAACGGTCGCACGCCCCGGCGGTGCGCATCCCGGACCGGCAGGTGAAGACAACGTCAGCATCCGGATCGACCGTCAGATGCGCGGCTTCCCAACCCGAAAGGGGATGGGACCGGGCGCCCGGCACATGGCTGCGGGCAAATTCATCCGGCTCCCGAATGTCGACAAGAACCGCACGACCGGCATCAAGGCGTGCCTTTACCTCCTCCGGGGAAAGCGGCGTCAGTGTGGCTGTCATATCAATTAGTCCTCATGTCAGGGGGGCAGAACAATTCGGCCAATGTTTGGAGAACGCGCAACGCAGCCGGATCGGCAACGCGGTAGAAAATAGATTGCCCCTCGCGCCGCGTCGCCACCACCCCTTCCTCGCGCAACAAGGCAAGGTGCTGGGACAATGCGGACTGCGACAGGCCGACGCGGGGCTGCAGCGCGCCAACCGACAGTTCGCCCTCCACCAGCTGACACAGGATCATCAACCGTCGTTCATTGGCAAGGGTGCGTAACAGCGATGCGGCGCGTCCGGCGCTGTCTTCAAAAAGGCTCAGGTCAAAGCGGGAAAGATCAAACATGATAGAAATATATTACTTGATTCTAAATTAGCAAGTTCTAATATTTAAACCTCAGCAGCGACGAAGGAGTCGATTTTCATGCAGCCCCAGGTCCACGGCTTTTTCGACACCGCCACCAACACCGTCACCTATGTCGTGCACGATCCCGTCAGTAAGGCCGCGGCGATCATTGATCCGGTGCTGGACTTTACGCCGCGCAACGCGCGCATCTCCACAGCCTCGGCCGATGCCGTTTTGGACTATGTCCACGCGCAGGGCCTTGATCTGCAATACGTTCTCGAAACGCATGCCCATGCCGACCATCTGTCTGCCGCGCACCACATCCGCGAAAAGACTGGTGCGCCTGTCGTCATCGGGGCCCACATCACGCAGGTGCAGACAATTTTTGCAGACATGTTTGAAGCTGATGATGTGGTCTGTGACGGATCTGTTTTTGATCGGCTCGTCACCGATGGCGATGAATTGCCCTTGGGGAACCTATCCATCAACGTCCTTCATACACCGGGGCATACGCCTGCCTGCGTGACCTACATCATCGGCGATGCTGCCTTTGTCGGGGATACTGTGTTCATGCCCGATTATGGGACGGCGCGCGCCGATTTTCCCGGGGGTGACGCACGGAAGCTTTATCGCTCCATCCGGAAGATCCTCGACCTCCCCAAGGACACACGTCTCTTTACCGGCCATGATTACCCGCCAGAGGCGCGCGCCACCCCCGCTTGGGAAGCGTCGGTCGCAGATCACCGAGCGGCCAACATCCACATCCATGACGGTATCGACGAAGCGGCCTTCGTCGCGATGCGGGAAGCGAGGGACAAGACGTTGGCCGCACCGCTCCTCATTCTGCCATCGCTTCAGGTGAATATCCGGGCGGGAAACCTTCCCCCGGCCACGCCTGAGGGCCATGTCTATCTGCGCCTTCCTGTGAACGCGATCTGAGCAGTTGATGACACCCAGCGCGAGGCCTAGCGTCTAGCCATGAAGCCAAAGCTCTTCTCGATGCTCCCCGGCTATACAGCGGCCACCTTCCGGGCGGACGCAATTGCCGGGGTCACGGTGGCAATGGTCGCCATCCCGTTGAGCATCGCGATCGCCATCGCCTCGGGCACAGACCCTGCCAAGGGACTGATCACGGCGATCATCGGCGGGCTCTTGATTTCATTGCTCGGCGGCAGCCGTGTCCAGATTGGAGGGCCAACCGGCGCATTCATTGTTGTCGTTTACGGCGTTATTGCCACGCACGGTTATGATGGGCTTGTTCTTGCGACGCTGATGGCAGGCGTGATCCTCGTTCTCGCCGGTGTGTTGCGCGCAGGATCCCTGATTGAGCATGTGCCAGAACCCGTCATATCAGGCTTCACAATCGGCATCGGGATCATCATCGGCGCCAGCCAATTGAAGGATCTTCTCGGGCTTGGCATCGCCAAATTACCGTCCGAGTTCCTGCCTAAGATGACGGCGCTCTGGGACGCCCGTGCCACTCTGAACACGTCCGCCTTCGGGATTGGTCTCGCCACAATTGGCTTGATCGTCGGCTTCCGCCGCTTGGCCCCGCGCTTTCCGGGTCTGATCGTGGCCGTCGCCCTGACATCGGCGCTGGCGGTCCTTTTGCCGGTGGATACGATTGGCGGACGGTATGGCGCGTTGCCCGCCGGTCTCCCCATGCCAACGCTGCCCACCCTGACGATGGCAAGGGTCATCGAACTGCTTCCCTCGGCCTTCGTCATCGCCTTCTTGGCCGGGGTGGAATCGCTGCTGTCTGCCATCGTCGCCGACCGGATGATCAAAGGCGCACACCGCCCCAATGCTGAGGTGCTGGCGCAAGGCTTCGCCAATATCGGGTCAGCTCTTTTTGGCGGCCTGCCAGCAACAGGGGCCATTGCCCGCACCGCGACCAACATCAATGCCGGCGCGCAAACACCTGTTGCGGGATTGATCCATGCGCTCACCATCCTGATTGTCATGCTGGCCTTTTCGGGCCTTGCAGGGCAGCTCGCCATGCCCGCACTCGCAGCGCTCCTGCTGGTGACGGCGTTGAACATGATGGAGCCGCACCGTTGGCGCAGCTTTCTGGCCTTACCCAAGGACGAACTCTTACTCCTTCTGCTGACGTTGGTGCTGACGGTATTGGCCGACCTGACTGTGGCCATCGGAACCGGCGTCGTCCTTGGGCTTGCCTTGCGTAAAATTCACGGCCGTAAGACGCGCGCAGACTGGTCAACGCCCGACCGCTGATGCTTGTGAGGGTTGCAATCCGCAACGCTTGCGCCATTCTGCGCCTATGAACATGCCCAAAGTCTGCATTATCGGTGCCGGTTGCTCCGGCTTTACCACTGCCAAACGCCTTCAGGATTATCACATCCCATTTGAGATATTTGAGGCCTCCGATAACATCGGTGGCAATTGGTATTACAACAATCCCAACGGTATGTCGGCCTGCTATAAGAGCCTCCATATCGACACCTCCAAATGGCGGCTGGCCTTTGAAGATTTTCCGGTGCCGGACCATTGGCCCGATTATCCGCACCACGCGCAGTTGCTCCAATACTTCCATGACTATGTCGACCATTTCGAGTTGAGGAAGCACATCCGGTTCAACACGCGGGTGGAAAAGGCGGAACGGAAATCCGGCGGCGGCTGGACCATTACCTTGTCGACCGGCGATGTACGCGAATATGACGCGCTGGTGGTGGCGAACGGCCATCATTGGGCCGCGCGCATACCCGAATATCCCGGCACCTTCACCGGCGCGCAAATCCATTCGCACAATTACCGCAGCCCGTTTGAACCAGTGAATTGCGTCGGCAAGCGCGTGCTCGTCGTCGGCATGGGCAATTCGGCAATGGATGTCGCGTCGGAACTGTCGCAGCGCCCCATTGCGGAGAAGCTGTTCGTCTCCGCCCGGCGCGGCGTCTGGGTCTTCCCCAAATATTATCGCGGGCAGCCACTCGACAAAAATCCGGCACCCGCCTGGATGCCCAAATGGCTTCGGCAAAAGCTGGGGGAAAAGATGATCCGCGGGCTGGTTGGCAAGATGAGCGACTATGGCCTGCCGGAACCCGATATCACCCCCTTTGAAAGCCACGGCACCGTCTCGGGCGAGTTTCTGCTGCGCGCCGGTTCCGGCGACCTGACCATGAAGCCCGGTGTCGACCGGCTGGATGGCGACGGCGTGGTCTTTGCCGATGGCAGCCGCGAGCAGATCGACGCCATCGTCTGGGCAACGGGCTATGACATCAAATTCCCGTTCTTCGATGATCCCGGCCTGGTCGCCGATGCCGACAACCGACCGCCGCCACTGTATAAGCGCATCATGAAACCCGGCGTGCCCGACCTCTTCTATATGGGGCTCGCCCAGCCCGTGCCGACCCTCGTCAACTTCGCCGAACAGCAATCCAAATTGGTCGGCGCCTATTTGGCGGGTGAATATCTGCCGCCTGCCCAAGACGACATGCAGCGCATCATTGCCGCAGATGAGGACTATTATACCGGCCAATATTATGCCGCCCGCCGCCATACGATCCAGCTCGATTTTGATCATTACTGCCGCGCCCTGAAGAAGGAATTGGCCAAAGGCGCCAAGCGGGCTGCGGCCAAGGGCAACCCCGTGCCTGTGCCCGGCAAGGCAACCGCTGCTGCATGAAGCGCGCTGCCCTCTCGCTGTTCCTTGCAAGCTTCCCAGCGCCCGCCTTTGCGCAGGCGCTGGTTGTGTTGGGGGAGAATGAAGGCGGTCGCCAGATTCTTGTCGACGTGACCAGCCTGAAACCCTCGGCACCGATCTTTGGCCTGCGCGATTTTCCGGCGATGCAGGTCTTTGTCGAGATGCGGAGCAGTGCAGGCCGGGGCAGCGTGGAGCGCGTCCGCTATAGCTTTGATTGTGCGCGCCGCACCCTTGCCACTTTGACCTATGCGCGCACCGTGAATGGCCGGAGATCCCACGATTGGGCGGGGGCAGATGTGGCCATGAAATATGAACCTGTCGCTGCGGGATCGCTGGTCGAACAGGCGATGATCTATGCCTGCAATGGCGGCAAGTTTCCAACGCGTCCGCCAGTGCCCTCGCTCTCCGGAAACCCCGACCCGAATGCCGATAACGAAGACAAGGATGGCGACGGCGGTTGAAGCGTCGCGATGCCCAAACGGCATACGATTTCTTCGCATTGGCATCCGCGATAACAAACTGCTAGCGCAGTAAAATGCCAGCCAGTGCCGCTTCCGCGTCCCGGGAAATTTTGACCCGCCTCCATGAAGTGATGGCGGCCCGGACCAGTGCGCAGGCCAAACTCAACCGCGTGGTCGGCATTATCGCTGATGTTCTGCAAAGCGAAGTCTGCTCCATCTATCTGCGCCGCGATGGCCTGCTGGAACTCTTCGCAACCAAGGGCCTGAAGCAAGAGGCCGTCCACGTCACCAAGATGGCACTGGGCGAAGGTCTGGTCGGCACAATTGCCGAACAGATATCGACACTTAACCTTGATGAAGCAACGAGCCACCCGGATTTTGCCTATAAGCCGGAAACGGGCGAAGACCTGTTCCACAGCTTTGCCGGTGTGCCCATCATCCGCAAGGAAGATGCCGTGGGCGTCGTCTGCGTCCAGCATGTCGACCCGCGCAAATATGCCGAGGAAGAAATTGAGGCGCTGCAAACCGTCGCCATGGTGCTGTCAGAACTGATCGCCAATGCCGGGCTGATCGATAATGATGAGCGTCGCGGATCCAAGGTGCAGGACACATCCGCCCATAGCCTGTCCGGGCTTAAGCTGGTCGATGGCATGGCGTCGGGCCGTGCCGTGTTCCATCAGCCGCGCGTCACCATTGAACACACCGTGGCCGAAGACACCGAAGCTGAGCGCCACCGCGTCTATGCAGCCTTTGACAAGATGCGCGAGCAGATTGAGCGCATGGCGAGCGAAGCCGAATTCGGTGTCGAAGGTGAGCACCGCGAAGTGCTCGAGATGTATAAGATGTTCGCCTATGATGAAGGCTGGCGTCGACGCATCAACGAAGCCATCGACAGTGGTCTGACCGCAGAGGCCGCGATTGAACGCGTGCAGCAGCGCACCCGCATGCGGATGCGTCAGATCGACGATCCCTTGCTGGCGGACCGGATGCACGATCTGGAAGACATGGCGAACCGCCTGCTCCGCATCGTTTCTGGCCAATTGGGGTCTGCCGCACAAGCGGGCCTGCGCCATGACACGATCCTGATTGCCCGTAATCTCGGCCCTGCCGAACTGCTGGAATATGACCGGCGCCGCCTGAAAGGCGTCATCCTTGAAGAAGGCTCGCTGACCGCGCACGTCACCATCGTCGCGCGTGCCATGGGCGTCCCTGTTCTTGGCCGGGTGCGCAACGTCCGACGCATCATTGGCGAAGGGGATCTTGTCCTCCTTGATGTCGGGCAGGCCTCTGCCTTTGTCCGGCCCAGTGCGGCGATGGAGGAAGCCTTTGAGGCGCGGCTGGAAACATCCCAGAAGCGCCGTGCCGCTTATGCCGCGATGCGCAACCAGCCGCCCATCTCAAAGGATGAGGCCCGCATCACCCTGATGGTCAACGCCGGCCTGCGGGACGATGTCGCCCAGCTCGATGTCACGGGTGCCGATGGCATCGGCCTGTTCCGCACCGAATTCCAGTTCCTCGTCTCCGCTACCATGCCGCAGCGCGAGCGCCAGCAGCGCCTGTACCGCGATGTGTTGGATGCGGCGGGTGACCGGCCTGTCATCTTCCGGACTGTCGACATCGGCGGAGACAAGGCCCTGCCCTATCTGCGCATCGACACCGGCGAAGAAGAAAACCCCGCCATGGGGTGGCGCGCCATCCGCCTGGCGCTGGAACGCGACGGCCTTATGAAGGCACAGGCCCGCGCCTTGTTGGAGGCAGCCGCCGGGCGCACACTCAGCGTCATGTTCCCGATGGTGTCCGAACCTTGGGAATTTGACGAGGCACGCGCGATTTTTGAACGGCAGCGGGAATGGATCACCAAGCAAGGCCGCGCCACGCCCACACGCATCCGATATGGCACGATGCTGGAGGTGCCCGCGCTCGCCGAAACCTTGGACATGATCCTGCCCAAGCTCGATTTCCTGTCGATCGGCACGAATGACCTGACGCAGTTCCTGTTCGCTGCCGACCGCGCCAATCCCAAGCTGGCAGAGCGCTATGACTGGCTGTCTCCGGCCATACTTCGGTTCATCCGCCGTGTGACACGCGAATGCGAAGCGGCGGACGTGCCGGTAACAATTTGCGGAGAAATGGGTGGCCGGACGCTGGAAGCGATGGCGCTGATCGGTATTGGCATCGAACGCCTGTCCATTACACCGGCAGCCATCGCACCCGTCAAAGCAATGGTGCGGTCAATAAACGTCTGTGCTATAAAGGAAATTATGGAAACTCTGCTGGCTCATCCACCTGCAGACATCAGGGCCACTCTCATCGAGTGGGCGCGAGAGAATAATGTGGAGATCGCTTAGCACCAAAATGGCAGGGCATTGACACCCGCGTTCAAGCTTGGGAAAGCGGCGTTCGGGGCCTGCGTAGTTGGGGAGTATATAATGACCGAAGCCGAGGGTGCGTCAGACGCGCTCATTGTTGAACGTGTGGGTGATAAGCTGAGAGCGGCGCGCACTTCGGTCGGCCTTGATCTGGCTGATATTGCCACGAAAACGAGAATACCTCAGCGTCACCTCGAAGCCATAGAATCAGGCGTCTATTCCGCGCTGCCATCCATCACTTATGCCGTCGGCTTCGTGAAAGCCTATGCCCGCACCGTGGGCGCTGATGAGGTGGAACTGGCCAAGTGCCTCCGCACTGAACTCGGCCAAGATGGCGAAAGCCGTCACATCCAACCGGATGACGACATTGCTGATCCGGCGCGGGTGCCGCCCCGCTGGCTCGCCTGGAGTGCCGCGATCATCGTGATTCTGATTGCGGTCGGTTATGGCGTGTGGCGCAGCGGCGCTTTGGAAAGTGGGCCCACAGAGATCGCCACTGAAGCACCTGAACCTGCCAACAGCATCACCATTGCCACACCTCAGCCCAAGCCAGTCGCAGGCCCTGTCGTGCTGACGGCGCAGGATGACGTCTGGTTCCGCATCTACGACAAGAATGACAAGGTGCTGTTTGAAGGCGTGAAAAAGAAGGGCGAAGCCTATCCGGTGCCCGCAAATGCCGACACACCGATGATCCGGACGGGACGGGCCGATCAGATTGCCGTCACCGTCGGCGGACAGGTTGTCCCGGCGCTTGGTCCGGCGGAAGCGACCGTAAAGGACGTCGTTTTGACTGGCCCCGCACTGGTCGCACGCCCGGCACCGGCCGCCGCACCACAAGCGGTGACCACCGCCACGCCGTCATCGGGTGCAACGGCCCGGCCTTGATTGCCGGTCCACTCTGGTTCAGAGGTCAACAAGATTAGGTCGCGAGGGGAATAACCAGTCATGCGTCATGCTTTGATTTCGATTGCCCTGTTGTCGGCTGTCGCTGCCGCGCCTTTGGCCGCGCAGGACGGCGCCGTCGAACTGCGGGTTGGGAAGCTTGAAAAGGAAATGAAGGCCGTTCAGCGCAAGGTCTTTCCAACCGGCGTGCCTGTGCAGCCGGAAATCGGCCCGCTGGACACCGGCGATGCCGGAGCTGCGCCCGCCTCCTCGCCACTCAATGATTTGAGCACACGCGTGGACTCACTTGAAGCACAGCTCAAGCTGCTGACCGGACAGGTCGAGACGGACGGCAATCGCCTGAAGAAGCTTGAGGAAGCCTTCAAGGCCTATCAGGGCGCGACCGATGCGCGGCTGAAAACACTGGAGCCAACAGTGCCCGATGTCACGCCACCCGCTGTCGCCACACCGGTGGCTGCAAAACCGGTTGCCTTGGTCCCCGCTGCGGTGACTGAAGCGCCGAAGCCGGCCCCGACCAAACCCAAAGCCGAGGCCCCTGCTGCCCCGCCCACAAAAGCCGTGACGCCTGCAAAGACGGACCCCAAGCGCAAGGCGCTGGTCGACGCTGTGGAAATCCCGGCGACAGGCGATGCAGCGGATGATGCCTATACCTATGGCTTCCGCCTGTGGACGGCCAAGCTCTACCCCGAAGCGCAGGTGAAGCTGAAAGAGTTTTCCGCCAAGTATCCCAAGCACAAGCGCGCCAGCTTTGCCCAGAACCTTCTTGGCCGGGCTTATCTGGATGAAGGAAAACCTGCATTGGCGTCGGTTGCCTTTTATGACAATTACACCAAGAATCCGAAGGGTGAACGCGCGTCGGAAAGCCTCTATTATCTGGGTGTTGCGCTCACGCGCCTGAAGAAACTGCCCGATGCCTGTAAGGTGTTTGACGAGTTCAAGGACGTCTATGGGCCCAGCGCAGCCGCAGACCTGAAGGCCCGTGTCGCCAAAGCCCGCACAGACGCCAGCTGTTCTGCCTGATCCGACAAAATTCACCAAAGCGGCGATAAAGCGCGTGACATCTCAGGGCGGGTCGCGGCACACTCCGCCTTGTGAATCAGGTCCGCACCCTCGACGAAACCGCCGCCGCCCGCTTTCTGCGTGATTTTCGCGCTATTGCCGGACCGGGCAAAAAGCGCGTCGGCCTTGCTGTATCGGGCGGCCCCGATAGCCTCGCCCTTTTGTTACTTGCCGCCGAAACATTGGACCATGTGGAAGCCGCAACGGTTGACCATGGCCTGCGCCCCGAAGGCGCGTCCGAAGCCCGGTATGTCTCCGGCATCGCCAAAGCGCTGGCGGTCCGCCACAGCATCCTAACGCTGCCCCCTAAGCCTGCGGGAAACACATCAGCTTGGGCGCGCGTCAAACGCTATGAAGTGCTGGAGCGCTGGGCCGATGCACTGGAGCTTGACCTCATCCTGACGGCGCATCACGCCGACGATCAGTTGGAAACCATGATCATGCGCCTCAATCGCGGGGCAGGCGTGGGCGGCATGGCGGGCATTCGCACCCTGCGCGGACGGATCGCACGCCCGCTGATGACATGGCGTAAGGCGGAACTTGTCGCATTGCTCGATGCGCAAGACATTGAAGCAGTTGACGATCCTTCCAATCACGATGACCGCTATGATCGCGCGCGGCTGCGGCGGGCGCTGGAACAGGCCAGTTGGCTGGATCCCGCAGGCGCCGTCCGCGCCGGGGCGGCGCTGGCCTCGGCAGATCAGGCGCTGGATTGGGCGGCTGATGATTATCTTTCTAGGCGCGGCGCTGTGGCGCTTGGCATCGTCTCGCTGGATGCCAAGGGCCTGCCACATGAGCTTGTCCGCCGCATCGTCGTCAAATGCATGGCGCAGGTTGTGCCAGAGGCCGCACCCCGTAGCGATGAGCTGGATCGGATGATTCGGGCACTTTGGGCCCGCAAAGTCTGCACGCTGGGGGGCGTCAAATGTGCTGGCGGTGACTTTTGGACCTTCCAAAAAGCGCCACCACGGCGGAAAAACTAACGAATTTGCGGATTTGTTGCATTGTTATTAAATTTGCCATGCCTATCTAGGTCGCTCGAAAGGCGGAAATACAATGGATGATGACAAGGGCCCCAATATGTCCCCATGGATGCGGAGCCTCGCAATCTGGGTCGCGATTCTAGCGGCACTGGCGCTGTTTGTTTCGATTTTCGAAGGGCGCGGGACAACCGCGGCTGGCGATGTTATCGCGTATTCGGACTTCATCTCGCGCGTCGACCAGGGTTCGGTCAAATCCGTCGTGCAGGCTGGTGACGTTGTCACCGGCACGCTCAAAAATGGCGAAGAATTCCGCACCTATGCCGTGCCTGATCCGCAATTTGCCCAGCGCATGCTGCAGGCCGGCGTTGAATTCACCGGCAAGCCGGAAGAAAGCCCAAGCTTCCTTCAGTTCCTGATCTACCAGTCGCTGCCGATTTTGCTGTTCCTCGGCATTGGCTTCCTCATCATGCGCCAGATGCAAAAGGGGGCCGGATCCGGCGCGATGGGCTTCGGCAAATCGCGTGCGAAGATGCTCACCGAAAAGCAGGGGCGCGTCACGTTCAACGATGTCGCTGGCATCGATGAAGCCCGTGAGGAACTTCAGGAGATCGTCGACTTCCTGAAGGACCCCGGCAAATTCTCCCGCCTTGGCGGTAAGATCCCCAAGGGCGCACTGCTCGTCGGTTCCCCCGGTACCGGTAAGACATTGCTTGCCCGCGCGATTGCGGGAGAAGCCAATGTGCCTTTCTTCACAATCTCGGGCTCTGACTTTGTCGAAATGTTCGTCGGCGTCGGCGCCAGCCGCGTGCGTGATATGTTTGAACAGGCGAAGAAATCCGCCCCGTGCATCGTCTTCATCGATGAAATCGACGCCGTCGGTCGTCACCGTGGCGCAGGCCTTGGCAACGGCAATGATGAGCGCGAACAGACGCTGAACCAGCTGCTCGTTGAGATGGATGGCTTTGAAGCCAATGAAGGCATCATCATCATCGCGGCGACCAACCGTCCCGACGTGCTCGATCCTGCCCTTCTGCGTCCCGGCCGCTTTGACCGTCAGGTTGTTGTGCCGCGGCCCGACATTGAAGGCCGTGAAAAGATCCTTGCTGTCCACATGAAGAAGGTCCCGTTGGCGCCCGACGTCGACGCCCGTGTCATTGCGCGCGGCACGCCGGGCTTCTCGGGTGCAGACCTCGCCAACCTCGTCAATGAAGCCGCACTCACCGCCGCCCGCAAGGGCAAGCGTCTGGTCGCCATGGCTGAATTTGAAGAGGCCAAGGACAAGGTCATGATGGGCAGCGAACGCAAGTCCATGGTGATGACCGAAGACGAAAAGCGCATGACCGCCTTCCATGAAGCGGGCCACGCCATCGTCTCGATCAACGAACCGGCGTCTGACCCGATCCACAAGGCAACAATCATCCCGCGCGGTCGTGCGCTGGGCATGGTCATGCGCCTGCCGGAACGTGACAATTACAGCTACCACCGCGACAAGATGTACGCGAACCTCTCGGTCGCAATGGGTGGCCGTGTCGCGGAAGAACTGATCTTCGGTTATGACAAGGTGTCCTCCGGCGCTTCTTCAGACATTCAGTACGCAACCGGCCTTGCCCGTGACATGGTGACGCGTTGGGGCATGTCTGACGTGCTCGGTCCGCTGCAATATGCCGAAGCCGATGAGGAAGTGTTCCTCGGATATTCGATGAACCGCGCACGGCAGATGTCGAACGAGACGGCTGTGATGATCGATCAAGAGATCAAGCGGATCGTCGAAGGCGGCTATAATCAGGCGAAGAAGCTGCTGACCAAGCACAAGAAGCAGCTGCATGCTCTGGCCGAAGCCCTGCTGGAATATGAAACGATGTCGGGTGATGAGATCAAGGCCCTGCTCGCGGACGGCACCAAGCCGGACCGGTCCGGCATTGACCGCAACGCCCCGCGTCCGTTGGGCAAGGGCGGCACATCCGTTCCCAAAACACGCCGCAAGAATGTGGGCGGGCCGGCAGCCGAAGGGGCGTGACCCCTTTTGCCTGAAATATACTGCGATGAGTCCGGGGGCGTCGGGCGTAATGTTATGACGCTCGCGGGCCTTTGCATTGATCAGGCAGAGGCTGAACAGATCATCACCCGCTTTCGAGCTGTGACTGGCATAACAAGCGAGATTAAGGGCAGCCGCATTAGCCTTGGGGAGCGCGGATTGCTTTTTGAGCTCCTCGAAAAATCCCATGCGACGGCCACAATCGGGATCGCGCTTTCAGCAACGCGGCCCGCCCTTGGCATGGATCGCGGCGACCATGACATCGACATTTATGCAGCCCTTTTGGAAGACGTGGTCGGCGCCATGCTGCCGGCGGCAGGCGACTGCGCAAAGGTTGTCATCGATGATGGCCGCTATGGGGCCGAAACCTTGGCGCACATCCGATCAGACATTGGCGAACTCGTTGGCCCCTGCGGGTCAGCGCAGCTTGAACTCAGCCACCGTGCCGCAGGCCTGCAATTGGCCGATGTCATTGCCAATAGCTTCTTCACCCGCGCTTTGCCCGGAGACCGGCAGGGCCGAATGTCGGCCATTGTCACCCCGATGATGGAGGCCGGGCGCATTACCATGCGGATCCTAGCCGGAGAGCCCCATGGTGAGAATGAAGGCAAAGAACAGGGTGAGCGCCGTCACAGCGAAGGTTGACAGCAGTATCGTGCGCCAGACCGCGCCAAAGCGCGTTAGGCCATAGGCCTGCTTCAATTGCCGATAGATATGGACCAGCGGATAGAGGGTGAGCGCCAAGCCGCCGATCACTTCTGTGGCCGGAAACTGGATGGCGATGACGCAAACAGTGATCAGCATCATCATGAAGGCGATGGAGTAGGTGACGAACACCGCGTGATCGAACACGTAAAACTTACGCCGCCAGAAAAACAACAGCCACAGGAACGGCGTCGACAGCGGGATCAGCGCCCAGCTGAACTTATAGGCATTGGACTGCAGCTTGTAGATCAGCAGCTGCGGGTTTTCTGCCGCATGTTTGATCGCTTCCTGAATGGCCGGCCAGCCGAAATCGAGGTTCACCTTGTCGACCTTGAACGCGCTATCGTCCTGCGTGGAGGAGGCCGCGGTCAACACCGCCATCCCCGTTTTCAGCGCATTGAGTTCGTTCTGAATGTCGGCAGTTGGCTGCCCTGCCTTGAGCGCCTCGGCCTTCTGGGCCTCTAATTCTGCAATGCCCGTTTCCATCTTGCGTTGGTTCACGGCCAGCCGCCTTTTGGTAATCGCCTCGGCAGACACCTCGATAGTCTTATCCTGTTCAATTTTGGTGAGGAGCGCGCGTGTCCGCCCGATTTCACCTTCGATCCAGTCCGCCCGTGCACGTCGCGCCTGGGCGTTCCGCCGCAGGACGACAAGCTCTTCTATCTTTGTACGCAGTTCCTGCCTGTCCTCATCCAGCGCGGCCACCGCCTCCTTCGGCGTGGGGGCCTTTTCAGTCGCCGCACCCTTGGGGGTGACCCAACTGAAAATGGCGAACATCAGAAACACGCTGAACAGGAAGAGCGCGAAGGGCGAGACAAACTTCGCCCGCTCGCCGTGGATATAACGGCGCGTCAGATGCCCGGGGTTCCAGACAAGCAAAGGCAATGTCCGCCAGATTTTGCCATCGAAATGGAACACGCTGTGGGCAAGGTCGTGCCAGAACGCCCCCAAGGTGCGGTGAAGATGCACCTTCTGTCCGCAGGCCGCACAAAAAGCGCCGGTCACGTCGGCGCTGCAATTGAGGCAGGTGCCGTCTTGGCCCGCATGCCCCTCACCGGCCTGTGGTTCGACAGCACGGGCCAGCAGCCCGCCTGTCACAACATCGCCCATTGCTTCGATCTCACCCGCCATGGGATAAGTATTGCAGCCGGACCCGCACTTGTCATCGCTTTTGCGTTTTAATCGCCGCTTTGCTAACCGGCTGCCATGCAGACGAGCGACACCACCGCACAGCAGCTGATTGCCGAAATGGGGCAAAAAGCACGCGCCGCCAGCGCGATGCTGGCCAGCGTCCCGGTCGCGCGTAAGGCGGATGCGCTCAATCTCGCAGCATCAGAACTGCGCGCCCGCGCCGACGAAATTCTGGCGGCCAATCAACTCGACATTCAGGCCGGAGAACAGGCCGGACTGTCCGGCGCTATGCTGGACCGGCTGCGCCTGACGCCCGAGCGGCTGGAAGGCATCGCAGCAGCTGTCGACGCCGTCGCCGTGCTGCGCGATCCTGTCGGCATGGTGATTGATGAAGCCGTGAGGCCCAACGGCCTGCATCTCTCCCGCGTGCGTGTGCCTTTGGGGGTCATCGGCATCATCTATGAAAGCCGCCCCAATGTGACGGCGGATGCCGCCGCCCTGTGCCTTAAATCGGGGAATGCGGCGATCCTGCGGGGTGGAACGGAAGCCGTGCACAGCAACCGTGCCATTTATGCGGCGCTTCGAGCCGGGCTCATCAAGGGCGGCCTGCCCGAAAACGCGATCCAATTGGTGCCGACACAGGACCGCGCCGCTGTCGGCGCCATGCTCGCGGCGCATGGGTTGATCGACATCATCATTCCGCGTGGCGGCAAGGCGCTGGTCGCCCGTGTGCAGGAGGAAGCGCGCGTGCCTGTGCTCGCCCACCTCGATGGCATTTGCCACACCTACATCCACCCTGAAGCTGACCCCATCAAGGCGCGCGACATTGCGCTGAACGCCAAGATGCGGCGCACCGGCAGTTGCGGATCCATGGAGACGTTGCTCATCGACCGGAACTTTGCGGACCCAACCCCAGTGGTGGCAGCGCTGCTCGACGCCGGATGCGAGGTGCGTGGCACGCCAGAGGTGCGCGCGCTCGACGCCCGCATCACACCGGCGCGTGACGAAGACTGGACCACTGAATATCTCGATGCGATCTGCTCGGTCGCTTTTGTGGACGGCGTTGAGGCCGCAATTGCCCATATCAACACCCACGGCTCCCACCATACCGACGCCATCGTGACGGAAGACGCGGCCGCCGCCGAAGCCTTTTTGAACAGCGTCGATTCAGCGATTGTGATGTGGAACGCCTCCACCCAATTTGCCGATGGCGGTGAATTTGGACTGGGCGCCGAAATCGGCATCGCCACAGGCCGCCTCCATGCGCGCGGACCCGTCGCACTGGAAGGGCTGACGACCTATAAATGGGTTGTGCGCGGTAGCGGGCAGACCCGGCCCTAAAGTTGTATCATTTGTATACAAGTGATACATTGCCCATATGAGCAAAGTCATCTCCGCCCGCGTCAGCGATGATACCTTCGCCATCCTCGACAGGCTTGCCGCCGGGCAGGACCGCAGTCGCGCATGGATTACGGCCCGCCTGCTGGATGACGCGGCCCAACGCGCGCTTGAAATGGAAGCCTTTGTGGCACAGGGTATTGAGGATAGGGACGCCGGTCGCACCGTTCCGCATGACGACATGATCGCCCGTTTGAAGGCGCGTCATCTGAGCCCATCGTCCAAATAGTGCGTCTTGTCTGGTCGGACTCTGCGGTCGGCGACATCGATCGCATTCTGGACCATTATGCCGAACAGGCTGACGCCGATCTGGCAACGATTATCGACAGGATAGATGCCATCCCCGACACGCTCTTATCCAACCCCGGCATAGGCAGCCTGACACCCTCCCGGCGTTGGCGTAAATGGCCGGTCAAAGACCTTCCGCTGCTGCTCGTCTATGATGTGATCGACGACACCGTAACAGTTCTGCGCGTCGTTCATGCCCGTTCTGACTGGGCGGCATTGCTATGATCCGCACCGGACTTCTCGGCGGGTCATTCAATCCTGCCCATGCGGGCCACCGCCACATCAGCCTGCTGGCGGCCAAGGCGCTGGGGCTGGATGAGGTCTGGTGGCTCGTCTCTCCGGGCAATCCGCTCAAACCAAAGGCGGGGATGGCGCCGCTTGTGGTGCGGCTTCGGTCCGCGCGCAAAGTGGCGCGGCGCAGCATCATCCGCCCGACCGCCATCGAGCAGCAGCTGGGCACCCGCTTCACAGTGGACACGCTTGCCGCGCTCAAGAAGCGCCACCCCGAACGCGCCTTCATTTGGCTGATGGGGGGCGACAATCTCGCCCAGTTCCACCAGTGGCGCGACTGGCGGCGGATCGCCAAAACGATGCCGATTGCAGTTCTGGCCCGCCCGGGGTATGACGATGACGCCCGTGCGAGCCGCGCAATGGGATGGCTGCGGGGATTCGTCCAACCCCGACATGCTGCGATCGACTGGACGACGTGGAGACCGCCGGCGCTCGTGCTATTGCGCTTTCGCCCCGATAAACACTCCGCAACGGCGCTGCGACG
This sequence comes from uncultured Sphingomonadales bacterium, assembly GCA_903839675.1. Classification (GTDB taxonomy): domain Bacteria; phylum Pseudomonadota; class Alphaproteobacteria; order Sphingomonadales; family Sphingomonadaceae; genus Aquisediminimonas. Next base: position 27,520 of record CAIMDB010000029.1, on the reverse strand, counting down.
GGATCATCCCGATTGGGCGCTTCCCTTCTCCCAGACCCCCACACGCGACGCGATAACGCGGCGCATGGTATATTGAGGATCCATTTTGTCCGCTTCCCCCAAACGTAAGGCCGCCGCCCCCACCGATTCGGTCGACGCCCTTCACAAGATGATTCTCCAGTCTTTGGAAGACGATCAGGCGGTGGAAACCATCTCGATCCCGCTTGCCGGAAAGACAGCCATCGCGGACCATATGGTGATCGCGAGCGGCCGCTCTACGCGTCAGGTCTCCTCCATGGCGCAAAAGCTCCAGCAGAAGATGAAGGCAGAGTTCGGCGTGATCGCCCGCGTCGAGGGCCTGCAAACGGCGGACTGGGTCCTGATCGATGCCGGCGATGTCATCATCCACCTGTTCCGCCCGGAAGTGCGCAGCTTCTACAATCTGGAGCGTATGTGGGCGTTTGGTGACGCCCCGCCCGCCAATTGAAGCTGCACATCATCGCCCGCGGCAAGATCGGGCGCGGACCTGAGGCCGACCTGATTGAGCGCTATGCCAAGCGCCTCACCTGGCCGTTCCAGATAACCGAATTGCCTGATACGGGTGGCAAGCAGCCGCCGGTCGCCCCCGGCACGATCATTGTGACGATGGATGAGACGGGCGCGCAGCTCACGTCGTCCGCCTTTGCGAAGAAAATCGAACATTGGCGCGACACCGGCGCGCGGGAGCTGCGGTTCCTGATCGGCGCGGCTGATGGCCTGACGCCGGAAGAGCGGGCGTCGGCCACAACCTCCATCGCGTTCGGCAAGGCGACATGGCCCCACATGCTCGCGCGGGCGATGCTGGTGGAGCAGCTGTATCGGGCAACCAGCATCATTGCCGGGCATCCCTACCACCGCGAGGGGTGAGGGCCTCAGGCTCCATAGGATCTCCGTCGCCCCGTGCTTGACACGGGGCTAGGCTATACTGGGACCTGCTCGTTGGGCAGTATGCCCGAATGGATCTCTGAGCGGTCATATGCGGCGCGCGAGGTGCCGAAACCGGAAAAAGGTCAGCCCAGCCCCGTGTCAAGCACGGGGCGACGGGGGTGTGAAGGCGAATTTGTTCGCCCCGCCTAAGCTCCCCGCTCCCGCGCAACCTCGCGCCAGCCGATGTCGCGGCGGCAGAAGCCGGTGGGAAAGGTGATGGCGTCGACCGCGGCATAGGCCTTTGTCTGCGCCTCGGTGGCGGTTTTGCCCCGGCCCGTCACATTGAGCACACGCCCGCCATTGGCGACGAGCTGGCCGTCCTGCATCGCGGTGCCTGCGTGGAAGATCTTGGCATCCACACCAGTCGGCAGCGCAATCGCGCCGCCCTTTTCGGGCGTGCCGGGATAGCCTTTCGCGGCCATAACAACCGTCAGAGCGGTATCGTCCGAGAAGCGCGGAGTCTCAGCTTCGGCCAGCCGCTCCTGCGCGATGGCGAGGAGCAGTTCGGCCAGATCGCCTTCAAAGCGGGTCATCAGCACCTGACATTCCGGGTCGCCAAAACGCGCATTATATTCGATCAGCTTGGGGCCATCGGCGGTCAGCATCAGCCCTGCATAGAGCACGCCCGAATAGGCGTTCCCCTCCGCCGCCATGGTCGCGACGGTCGGCTCGACGATCTCGCGCATGACGCGGGCTTCAAGCTCCGGCGTCAGCACCGGTGCAGGCGAATAGGCGCCCATGCCGCCGGTGTTCGGGCCGACATCACCATCGCCGACACGCTTGTGATCCTGTGCCGAGCCAAAGGCGACGACGGTCTTGCCATCGGTCAGTGCGAAGAAGCTCGCTTCTTCCCCCACCATGAATTCTTCGAGCACGATTTCGGTGCCCGCATCGCCAAAGCTGCCATCGAACATGTCTTCAATCGCAGCGGCCGCGTCCGCGGCGGTCTCCGCAATGATCACGCCCTTGCCAGCGGCCAGCCCGTCCGCCTTGATGACGACCGGCAGGCCAAAGCGCGCGAGATCAGCGAGTGCCGCTGCCTTGTCGGTGTGGCGCGCATAGCCTGCGGTCGGGATATTCGCGCGCGTGCAAAGGTCTTTGGTAAAGCCCTTGGAGCCTTCCAGTTGCGCTGCCTTGGCATTCGGCCCGAAGACCGGCACGCCAACCGCCCGCAGGCTATCTCCCAGTCGATCGACCAAAGGCGCTTCCGGGCCGATGACGACGAGGCCGATCTGCTTGTCCGCGCAGAAGGCGATGACGGCAGCATGATCCGTCACGTCGAGCGCAACAAGCGTCGCCTCTTCGGCAATGCCGGGGTTGCCGGGCGCGGCGTAGAGTGTATCGCAGGAAGGAGATTGCGTGAGCTTCCATGCCAGCGCATGTTCACGCCCGCCGCTCCCGATCAGAAGGATGTTCATGCCCGCCGAAATGCCCTTTGATGATGCGCCCGAAGGCAAGATGGGCCTGTTAGCGGGCGAACGCGCAGGCGACAATGCAGGCGCGCTTTCCGTCAGTGAAATATCCAACCTCCTGAAGCGTCATGTCGAGCAGGGATTCTCCCACGTCCGTATCCGGGGCGAGATTTCGGGCTTCAAGCGCGCGGCGTCTGGCCATCTCTACCTCGCGCTCAAGGACGAGAATGCCGTGATCGACGGCATCATGTGGAAGGGGAGCGCCGCGCGGCTGGCGTTCAACGCGCAAGACGGCGTTGAAGTAATCGCGACGGGCAAGCTCACCACCTATCCCGGCCGGTCCAAATATCAGATCGTCATCGAGACGATGGAGATCGCAGGCGAAGGCGCGCTGCTCGCGCTCCTTGAAAAGCTGAAAGCCAAGCTGGCCGCCGAAGGCCTGTTCTCGGCTGAACGCAAACGCGACCTGCCTTTCCTGCCGCGCACCATTGGTGTCGTGACATCACCCACCGGCGCTGTCATCCGCGACATCCTCCACCGGCTTGCCGACCGTTGCCCGACGCGGGTGATCGTCTGGCCGGTGCTCGTGCAAGGGCCGGGCTCAGCTGAACAGGTTGCCGCTGCCGTTAACGGCTTTTCCGCCATGCAAGGGGCGGACCGGCCCGACCTCGTCATCGTCGCGCGCGGCGGTGGGTCTATTGAGGACCTGTGGGGTTTTAATGAGGAAGTCGTCGTCCGTGCGGTTGCTGCCTGCACGATCCCGATCATCTCTGCGGTCGGGCATGAGACCGATACGACGCTGTGCGACCATGCTGCAGACGTGCGGGCCCCAACGCCGACGGCAGCGGCCGAAATGGCCGTACCGGTGCGTACGGAGCTTCTGGCGGGCTTACAGAGCTATGGCGCGCGGTCATTGCGCTGCGTCCAGCGCTATCGCGAGCGCGCAGGCGAGAAGCTGGACAATGCCACGCGCCGCCTGCCGACGCCTGAAACACTGCTCGGCCCGCAAAGCCAGCGGGTTGATGAGTTGAGTGACCGCCTGAAGCGGGGCCTATCGCATGTCGTGGCAGAGGCGCGGGGGGAATTGGCGCAAGCCGCCGGGGCCCTCCGGCCCGCGATGCTGACCCAGCGGCTTGATGGTGCCCGCAGTCAATTGGATCAGTTATGGCGCGTCGCAACCTCGCTCAACCCGGATCGGGTGCTGGAACGCGGCTATGCCCGGGTGGAACGTCGGGCGGGCGGGACGGTCATCTCCGCTGCTGATGCCAAGGCCGCAGGCGCTCTTGTGTTGCGCTTTGCCGATGGATCGGTTGACGCACGGGTTGAGCGCAGCGGCGCTGCGCCTTATGTAAAGCCAAAGTCCGAACAGCCTGATCTGTTCTGAGTAAAGGAAACCCAATGTTGATGTCCCAAGGCCGCCCCGCTCGATTATTCTATATGGCGAACGGATTTCGCGTGCTGGCCCAAGGGGATCATGTGGTGTGCGCCAAGACCGGCCATCCCGTCTCGCTCGAATCGCTGCGCTATTGGAGCGTCGCAAAGCAGGAAGCCTATTCCACCGCCGAAATTGCAGCCAGAGCCGCCGTCGAGGGATGACCCTGCCGCGGACCGCGCTGGTCGCCCTGTTGCTGGGCACAATTCCGGGCAGCTGTATTGGAGCCCCAGCAGCCAATGTGCGCGCAAGCCAATCCGCGGCTCCCCTCCCCTCAGCGCGCCCCGCAGAACCTGCCCCGCCCGTTGCTCTGGGCGTCTTCCGGCTGAACCAGCCTGCACAACAGGGCAGCTACGCCCTTGGCTGGGCACCCAAAGGCACCGTCCGTCTGGTGATTGAAGGCGCGGACGTCCGCTTTGCCCCAGATGGCCGCTTTGGCATCGGCTTTGGCAGGGACCATCAGCCGACAGCGACCATTACCGCCTTTCTGGCCGATGGGCGCGCCGTGACTGACAAGATCAGCGTCGCCCCTCGGCAATGGCGGATTGAGAACCTCAAAACGCTGCGCCGCTATTCCCAACCCTCTGCCGAGTTTCAGGCGCGCAGGCCGGGTGAGCTGGCGCAGATCAACGCCGCACGGCGGATGGTCGTCGATGCCGACGGCTGGCGGCAGAAATTCATCTGGCCCGCCAAGGGCCGCATTAGCGGCGTGTTTGGATCGCAACGCATTTACGCCGGAGAGCCCGGCGCCCCCCACAATGGCGTCGATGTCGCAGGCGGCACCGGTGCGCCTGTCTACGCCCCTGCGAACGGCGTCGTGACGCTGGCGGCGGCAAGTCCGTTCACGCTCGAAGGCAATCTGCTGATGATTGACCATGGCGGCGGGCTCAACAGCGCGTTCCTGCATCTGTCGCGGATCGATGTGAAAAAGGGCGATGTGGTCCGGCAGGGCCAGTTGCTCGGCGCCATCGGCGCAACCGGGCGGGCAACAGGGCCGCATCTGCACTGGGGCATGAAGTGGAATGAGGAGCGGATTGATCCGCAAACCCTCGCCGGACCAATGTCCGCGCCGTAAATTGGCCCACATAAAATAAGGGCCGGACCAATACTCCGGTCCGGCCCCTACCCCCCAAGTACGCGACCCTGGGGCCCCTTCCCCCCGTGACCGCTACAAATCTATCCAATCTGCAACGAAGGCCCGGCTGCCCGAAGGCAAGACCGGGACCAGGTTCCCGATGAGCGATACGCAGGCCCTTATGCTACACGGGCCAGCCCATCGGGAGGGGTCAGGAATTCTTGATCAGCAGCGACCGCGATCATCAGATTTGTCGATGGCGCGGCCCGCAAGGGCGCCGACACCAGCCCCGACAATCGCGCCTGCCGTGCGGTCTCCTCGATACCCGACGATCGACCGACCAAGCAGGCCACCGGCCACCGCACCGATGATCAGGCCGGTCGTGCCTTTGCCGCAGCGCTGACCGCGATAGCGATAGGACTGGTCCCGATAGGTGCCGCCATTGTCGTACCGCGCATCATATCGGGCGTCATACTGGCCGCCGCGCCTGTCATAGCGCACCCCGCGATAGCCGCGCCGGTCGTAGTAACCGTCGCCATAGCCACGCTCCTGATAATAGCCGTCGTCGCCATGCCCGCCGTCATGCGCGAACGCAGGTGCGGCGGGGATAAGGGTCGTCACTGCCATCGCGGCAGCGGCACCCAGATTGACCAGCTTCTTGTTCATCGAACCTCTCCAACTTGACGCAACGCATCGACCAAACACGTCGGCGGTGTCAGGCTCATCCCGGCGTCGTCGACACTGGCCTTATGGCCACGCCCGATTGGACCTTTGCTGAATGTGTTCGTTAGCCGCCGTTCAGAATTGAGCGGGGCTAGGAATAGCCTGTCGTTCGGCTAATGGCGGAGGGGATGATGCGCCGGATCGGTCTTGCCCTGCTGTTTTGTGTGCTCCTTTTCTGCGCGTCATCGGCCAAGGTTGGCCAGATGCCGATTGCCCCTCAATGGATACGCATCGCACTCGAGCCGACAAAATTGTCCAAGGACTCGAACCATTTACGGCAAGCAGGGAAGCTTCTTTATCTGGCAGGCTGGACGATGCGTTCTGGACATCCAGATTTTGGCGGGTGGTCCGCCATGGTGCCGCACAAAGGCGGGCTGCGGCTGATCTCTGACGCAGGCGCCATGCTCGATATTCCACTCCCCTCCGGATCGGCGATCACCGGCAAGCTTTCCGAAGTCCCTAAAGGCTGCGGCTTTCACTGGATCAAAGAAAAGCAGGATACCGAATCGCTCACCGTTGATCCTGTCAGCGGCCAAAGCTGGATTGGGTTGGAAAACACGAACCTGCTGTGCCGCTTCTCCGGCGAGCGCGGGCGTGCCACCTCGATTGCGCGGCCGGAAATGAAAAATTGGCAGATCACCTACGGACCCGAAGCCATGGTGCGGCTGCGCGATGGGCGGATGCTGGTCTTTGCAGAGGCGGACCCCGATGATTCGGGGCAGTTGACGCCAGTGCTCATCTTCAAGGGCGATTCCCTGAACCCGGCGATCAAACCGGTCACGGCGATCCTGGACCGGCCGCGGGGTTATTTGCCGGTTGATGCAGCTCAGTTGCCGGACGGACGGCTGCTTGTGCTCTACCGCCTGTTTTCAGCGCGCCAGTGGTTCCGCAATCGGCTCTACATCATGGACATACCGAAAGCCGTGCGCCCCGGCATGCTCCTGAAGGGAAAAGAGATCGCCCGGCTGGAGGCGCCGACGCTCGTTGATAATTTTGAGGCTCTGGCCGTGACGCAAGAAAAGAGGCGAACCATCATCTGGCTCGCCTCTGATGATAATTTCTGGCCACTCCAGCAGTCTTACCTGCTGAAGTTTGCGCTGAAAGATTAAGCGGCGACCGCCTTCTTGGCGACTTCGCGCTTCAGGCGACGGGCCTTCAGGCTCAGCTTTTCGTCCGAGGTCTTGATCAGCCAGTTGTCGAGGCCGCCGACATGCTCAACCGAACGCAAACCGTTGGTCGAAACACGCAGACGAACGCTCTTTTCAAGCGATTCGGAGATCAGCGTGACATTCTGCAGGTTCGGCAGGAAAGTCCGCTTGGTCTTGTTATTCGCGTGGGAAACGTTGTTGCCCACCTGGCGGCCCTTGCCAGTCAGTTCGCAAATGCGCGACATGTGTGTTCGTCCTGAAGTTGAATCAATGAATTCGGAAAGGCTGCGCACCTAACCGTGGAAGGTGCTTTCGTCAAGCCAAAGGCAGGCTTAAGGCAGGCCAATGGAAATTCCCCTCTCCCCCTTCATGCAACGTGCGCTGGATCTCGCGCAAGAGGCGGCACAGGCCGGCGAAGTCCCCGTGGGGGCTGTTATCGTACGCAATGGCGTGGAAATCGCGGCTTGCGCCAATACGATGCGGGCTTCGAAAGACCCGACGGCCCATGCGGAAATGGAGGCCATCCGAGCTGCTGCGCGCGCGCTCGGCAATGAACGGCTCGACGATTGCGACCTGTGGGTGACTCTGGAACCATGCCCGATGTGCGCCGGGGCCATCGCCCATGCGCGAATCGCCCGCGTCTATTATGCAGCGCCCGACCCCAAGGGCGGCGGCGTCGATCATGGCCCGCGCATCTTTACCCAGCCGACCTGCCACCACCGGCCAGATGTCTATTCCGGGCTTGGTGAGGCGCAAGCATCGGACCAACTTCGGGCGTTTTTCGCGTCGAAACGATAAGCAAAGTGATCTCATTTCGCAGAACACTTGAGCCCTTGGCCTACAATCTGCCATAAGCTCCGCAACCAATGGCTACAGCCCTTCCCATTCCCCTGACCCCGTTCCCTTGGGGCGATATCGCGATCATCCTTGCCTTGATCGCGCTCAACGGCGTTTTGGCCATGTCGGAACTGGCCATTGTCTCCGCCCGCCGGGCCCGGTTGGAATCGATCACGAAGAAGAGCCAGTTGCGCGGCGCTAAAACCGCGCTGCTATTGGCGTCCAATCCCGGGCGGTTCCTGTCCACCGTCCAGATCGGCATCACGCTGATCGGCATCATCGCAGGTGCATATTCGGGCGCCAGCCTTGGCGGCCCGGTCGCAGAACGCCTCCTGCTGCTTGGCTTCCCTGCCCAATGGTCTGACGATATTTCCTTCACGCTCGTCGTCGGCCTCACCACCTTCACCTCGCTGATCGTGGGGGAACTGGTGCCCAAGCAATTCGCCCTGCGCGCGCCAGAACCGATTGCCGTCGTCATGGCGATGCCGATGGTTGTCCTCTCGCGCGTCACGGCCCCTCTGGTCTGGCTGCTCGACCGCACCAGCGCACTCATCTTCCGCATCCTCGGCATGAACCGCGAATCGGAAAATCATGTGACCGCGGAAGAACTGCACCTGATTGTCGCGGAAGCCTCTAAGTCCGGCGTGATCGAAGAAAGCGAACGCGCTATCATTTCAGGCGTCGTCCGCCTCGCCGACCGGCCGGTGCGTGAAGTGATGACACCGCGCACCGAAATTGACTGGCTCGATGAAAAGGCAGACGCCAAAACGATCCATCAGGCGGTCCTCGCCTCCCCGCACAGCCGCCTGCTCATCGCGCGCGGCTCCGTCGATGAAATTGTGGGGGTCGTCTCCGCGCGCGATCTGCTGGCCGCAGAACTCACCGGCAAGAAGCTCGACCTCAAGGTGCTGATGAAGCGCGCACCGATCATCCCGGATCAGGTCGATGCGATGGACGTGCTGGAAGTGCTGCGCGATGCCGATGTGCCCGTTGCCCTTGTCCACGACGAATATGGGCATTTTGAAGGGATCGTCACGCCTGCGGACCTCCTCTCTGCGATTGCGGGGGATTTCGTGTCCGATCAGGATGACGGCGAGGAACCGGCGATCTTTGAGCGCGAGGATGGCAGCCTGCTCGTCTCTGGGTGGGCCACCGCCGATGGCCTTTCCGAACGCATTGGCATCAGCCTTGAAGAAGACCGCGACTATGCAACCGTCGCCGGCTTTGTGCTCGACCGCATGAAGCGCATCCCGACCACCGGGGAGTCGTTCATCGACCAAGGCTACCGCTTTGAAATCATCGATATGGACGGTCGCAAGATCGACAAGATCCTCGTCGAAACCGCGCACTAGAGAAAACCATGACCAGCCTTAAAGATATTCAGGAGGAATATGAGTTCCTCGACGGCGACGACCGCTATCGCCTTTTGATCGATTTGGGGCGCGAACTGGAACCCATGCCCGACGCGCTCAAAACCGATGCGACACTTGTGCGTGGCTGCTCCGCCAGCGTCTGGGTTTATCCCGCCGCGCAAGATGGGGGGCACCTCCATTTTCTGGCGGACAGCAATGCCGCCATCACCAAGGGCATCATCGCACTGGTGCTGAAAACCGTGCAGGACGCGCCTGCCGCCGACATTCTGGCGACCGACATTGAAGGCGCGCTCGCCCCGTTTGACCTCAAGAACCAACTGTCCTCCAACCGGACACAGGGCATCCCCAATATGATCGCGCTAATCCGCGAAACCGCGGCACGCGTCGCGGGTTGACAGCCCTTCTGTCCAAGCGGACGATAGATGGATTGAATTGGGGGCACCGCGCATGACCAGATTGCTGATGTTTATCGCCGCGCTGATGGTGGCGTCCCCCGCTTTTGCCGCGCGCGATTTCCGCATCGGGCCGGAACGTTTTGCCGAAGCGGAGATCCTTGATGCCCGCGCTGTGGCGTCGGTAGACGGCATGCCGGTGCTGATGATCACGCTGGCCGAAACGGCGGCCTCCCGCCTGCATCAGCTCACGTCGTCCATGACGGGCCAGCCGCTGCCCATTTTGCTCAATGGCAAGGAGCTCACCGCCCCCATCGTGCGGGAGCCGATTGCAGGCGGTGTCCTCGAAATTTCCGGCCTGCCCGACTTCCGCGAATGTGAACGGCTTGCCCGTGAAATCTCCGGCAAGGACCCTGTGCCCGATAGCCTTGAAGAGTAATCAGAGCGCCAGACGGCGCTCCTCAGCGGCGCGCAGCACGTCGTAGGCGGCCTGGATCTGGCGGAAGCGCTCAGCGGCCTCGGCATCACCGGGCTTCACGTCGGGGTGGTTTTCCTTGGCGAGCTTGCGCCAGGCAACACGCACCGCGTCAAATTCGGCATCGACCTCTAGCCCCAACGCATCGAGCGCGCGCAGTTCATCGCGGCTGCGGGAGCCATCGCCGGGGCCCGCCCAGCCATAATGTTTCGGGTCCTGATAGCCGGAGGCATCGCGCCGTTCATTGGCCTCACGCTCGGCGGCTTCTTCAGCGGTCAGCCCGGCGAAGTAATCCCAATTCTTGTTGTACTCGCCTGCATGCGTCTCGCAGAACCACCATTTTTCGGGGCTATTGGGCGATTTTGGCGCAGGCCGGTCGCCCGGCAAGTCGCAGCCATGCCGATCACACAGCCGCACCTTCACCGCTTCGCTTTCCGCGCCATAACCGCGCCAGCGGGGGAAACCCCAATCCAATCTGCGTGTCTGTCGGCGTGTCATAAGAAACCAGTCTAGGCGATTCCCGCTTCGCTTGCCACCGCAAAGGGATGGACTGGCGCCCCTGCCAAGTTTGACAATCACGCGGCCTGTGGCAGACCGGACCATGATCAAAACAAAAGGAGGGGTCTCAACATGGTCATCATTCCACGCATTCTCATCGGCATCGGCGCACTTGGCTCGCTTGTTCTCGCAATTGGGCTTTGGCTCGGGGTGGAGCAGGTCATTCCAGCCCTTGGTATCTCCACGACCGATCTCGGCGGTGGCCTTGTCGGCCGGGCGACGGTCCGCGCCGATATTGCGGGCCTCTTCGGCGGCATGGGCATCTGCCTGTTGATCGCCGTCATCCGGAGCAGCATCCACTGGGTCAACGCAGCGCTCGTCTTTGTCTGTGTCGCCATCTCCGGCCGCTTCGTCGGCCTCATCATCGACGGCGGCGGTAACGCCGTGATCCAGCCGATCCTCGTCGAAGCCGTGATCATCGCCTTGCTGCTGTGGCTGCGCGTCGGGCTGTCCAAACAGCGCGGCTGAAACGACAAACGGGGTCGGGCGACCAAGCGTCCGGCCTCAACTTTATATGTGATTTGCGAAAATTGGATGCCCCGTGAGGATTATTACTTATCTCCAGAGCCATCCACACATCTCCATAAAAATGGCTTATAAGCTGTATTTAGCCTAACTCAAGATCCGGCGTCTTCCATTGACTTCCACCCAAATCCCGGACAATATGTGGGAACGATTGTGGGAATGAAATGGGCAAGCTAACAGTACTTAAAGTTAAGAATGCCAAGGCAGGTCGCCATACGGATGGTGACGGACTCTTTCTCTATGTGAAGGAGTCAGGAGCCCGCTCGTATGTGTTGCGTGTGCAGCACGAAGGCAAACGCCGCGATATAGGACTGGGCACAGCTGATGTTGACGGAGCGGGGCGAGACCAAACAGATAGCGAGAGTTTGCTGAACGGCAGTTCCCTGATGTTACGCAAATCTCTGACGCTGTCTGAGGCCCGTGAGAAGGCCTCAATATTGCGCAAGTTAGCGAAGACCGGCGCCGACCCTATTATTGAGCGGGACAAGGAACGCATTACGACGCCCAGTTTTGCGGAGGCAGTGACCGAGGCATACAATGCCTTCAAGCCCGGCTGGAGCGACAGGACAGCAAAGGCATTCAAGGCTTCTCTGGAAGAACACGCGAACCCCAAGCTTGGCCAGCTAAAAGTGAGTGCTATCGGCCTTTGGGATATAGTCGCTACGTTAGCAGTGATCTGGACCGAAAAACCTGTGATGGCGAAAAAGGTGAGCGTCCGTATTCGGCAAGTGCTCGCCTTTGCCAAAGCGCGCGGTTGGCGGAGTGACGCCGTGCCCGAGGCCCGCGAACTGCGCTTAGGACTTTCAAAGCAAGCGGAGGGAGGTCACTTCAAGGCCATGCCTTACGAGGATTGCGCTACATTCTTTGCCGATCAATGGAAAAAGGAACTGACTCCCAGCCGCGCTGCAATGCTCTTCGCCATGCTGACCGGAAATCGTTCTGGCTCGATCCGCGCAGCGGCATGGGAGCAGATCGACCTTGAAACGCGGGAATGGCGCTGCCCAGCGACAATTATGAAGGGTAAGAAAGTCGCGCATGATGTTGCGCTTTCAGATGCGGCGATTGCATTGCTGGAGCGACTTCAACCACAGAAAGGTCTCAGATCTGGGCTAGTCTTCCCCGGTCGGCATGGCAAACCGTTGTCCGACATGTCGCTCACTAAGGTGTTACGGCAGGTTGGGCGTGACGAGGCAGTTCATGGGTTCCGCACCTCGTTCCGCACGTGGGCTGCCGAAAAAATGCCGCTTATTCCTTGGAACGTCGCCGAACTGGCCATTGCTCACAAGGTCGGAACCTCTGTCGAAAAGGCATACGTCCGAGCCGAATACCTTTCCATGCGCCGCTCACTTTTCGATGGGTGGGGAGCGTTCGTCGCGCCGTCGCTCACGGAGAGTTATCGCAACGCAGTGGCCCTAACACCAAGTCAGAGGGCTAACACATGACATCTAAAGCTCAACTCCCTGTTGGAGTGTTTGAGCTTTGGGTGGCGCTAGCTGGGCTCGTCCCGCGGATATGATGAAGATGAAAAACACTCACGTTATTACCCTGAGCTCCGCGGCGACGACATTCCTCAATTACATCGCACCAGAGGGCGAGCGGCGAGGCCTAATCTTGCCCAGCTTAAACGGCACCTCGCTGTCTGACATGTCGCTAACGAAGATTATGCGTCTCGCCGACCTTTCTGAGACAGTGCACGGCTTCCACTCAGCCTTCCGTGACTGGGCCGCAAAGCAGATGCCCATCGTTCCGGCAATGGTCGCAGAAATAGCCTTAGCCCGCCGTGTGGGCACGGCGACAGAGCAGGCATATCTGCGAACCCACCTTCGCGACATGCGGCGGAATTTTATGGAGGCTTGGGGGCGATTCGTCTCCCCCTCGCTCTCAGGGAATGCGGAAAATGTCCTACATATGTCGGCAAACAGGAGGCCTGTTTCTTTATGAGATTGCCAATGCATGCCCGATAGATGGTTTGGAGAAATTCTTTAGAACCACTCAAACAGGTCATTCACCCAGATTTATATGGCCCATCAAGAGGCACGATTATCTATGAATTTCAGTTTCATGTATCATATGCCTAATATGATTTATGAGAGTATTCTTTCTGTATACTCATTAACACATCCACAAATGGGCTCGTTAGTGTAAATTGCACAACAGTTTACTTCAAGATTTTTTGCACTAGATGGATCGCCTCTACAATTAACTGAGGTTATCCATGTACGACAATAGACCCGAATTTTCTTCGCTTCCGCCGGAGGCGTTCGTCCGCCTTCCACAAGTTATTGCGTTGGTTGGCCTGAAACGAGCGTCCATTTACGCGCAGGTCGCAAAGGGATCATTTCCTGCCCCACACAAGCTTACGGCCCATGCATCAGGTTGGCGAATTGGAGATGTCCGTAAGTGGCTTGCCGACCCCAGAAGCTGGGAGGCTTGAACTATGGCCGTCAGAAAACCACTCAGCCTGACACCGGCGACGCGGGTCGCTCTTGCCATCGTTGCCAAAACTACACCGATCAGGCGCTCCGCCACCCATGGCGTGCCTGATCCCGATATCGGTCCTTTGCCGACTTGGGTGGTCGACGAACTATCGGCACTGGGACTTCGACCTAGCGGCTTTGCTGAGGACCGGGATCCGGCTGGCTATCAGCATTGGAGTTTTGATCAGCCTACCTTTGCCGCGCAATTTGCGGTCGCTTATCATGCCTTGGCTCGCATGTTGCCGGGCAAGACTAGCCGAGATGATTTGGGTTCTTATGGTTTGAAGCACGCTGTTGAGCGCATCTGGCTGTCTGCTGGCAACAAGCATTCGATCTATCTCACCAACGGAGCGCTAATAGCCGCCGCACTGGCCCATGATTATCGCGTTTGCCGCCGTCCAGGGCTGGATAAAGTGAATGCCACGGTGCGTATCCAACGAGACTGGCGCGAGGTGGTGCTGCGCAATTTTCAGGCTGTCGCGGCAATGGGGGGCGTCTAACTATGACTAATCAAGTCAAACCGCCCAAGTCCGCCGATTTTGTGCGAGCGTTGGGATATCCACTTCAGCTTGTCGCACTCCACCCTGCAACTGGCAGGGTGGAGGTGCGCCATGCCTCCGATGCATTGAGTCTGGACGAAGCCACGCGGCATATGCTGAAGCTTAATGCCGACGGCCTGAATGTCTATTATGAGGTAAACCCGGGCGCCACCGGACGCCGGAGCAAGGCAGCCGACATTACCCACCTGCGCGCCGTTGTCGGCGATGCTGACTCCTCGGCTGAACGCTCGGTGCAGGATTGCTTCGCTGCCGCTGCGGCGTTGCCATTGCCGCCCACCTTCACGCTTACGACCGGAGGTGGGGTGCAAGTGATTTACCTGTTGGACAAGATTCTACCCACCACATCCGAAGATGCTGAGACCTATGAGGCAGTAGGCCGTGCCATAAGCGATTTCATTCGCGGGGACGCGGTGTTTGATCTGCCACGCATCATGAGGCTGCCGGGTTTGATCAACTGGCCGAACGCAAAAAAGCAGGCCGCTGGCCGCGAACCTATCAAGGCGAAGGTGCTGGCAGTATCCGGGAAGCGGTATGCGATGGCGGAACTTGCTCAGGCCTTCGTCAACACGGCGACTGCAAGACCTAAAGTCGCCCCTGCAAGCATGAATGCCGACCTGTCTGGGGGGATGGCGACGATCCCTTGGTTCAGCAACCTTTCAGCCGATGACCAGAACGCTTGCCTTGCTGAAATGCTGAAGCTGCCGCACGTGTTGGCGCTAGCTGACACTTCGGACGGGTCTCGGGAGCCAAACTGGAGAACAGTCATGGCGGCGTGTGCTCGATCAGGCGCACCTGAAGCCTATGTCATTTGCCGCGAATGGGCACAGACAAGCTCTCGCTTCGATCCCCGGGACTTTGACGCCCGTTACAGAAGTTTTTGCCATGACTGAGCGACGTATCGGCGTGGGCACACTTATCGCCATTGCCCGTCAGGGCGGCTGGGATGCCAGTCGCTGGGTGCAGCGGAACGAGCAAACCTTCCATGGAGAGCCTGCTAACGATACTGGCAATATGGAGGCGATCAGTGCCGGCCAGCCGGCTGTTTCATGGTCGGCGCCCTCCCCAGTAGCCCGCGACCCACTGTCCGTCCTGCCGTGGGAGCCTCGGTTCCTTCCCTCAGTTCTTGCGGACATGGTTGTAACCTATGCCGACTCCATCCCGATGAACCGAGAGTTTGTTGCCTCCAACGTCCTTGCTGCTTGCGGGTCGCTGCTCAGCAGCAAGGTGCAACTCGCTCTTAAGCAACAGGGGCCGTGGTACGAGACGCCGAACTGTTGGGCGCTCAACATTGCCCCGGTATCGTCGCACAAGACACCGGGCCTCAGCCCCGCCCGAGAGGCCCTGAACCGGGTGGAGGAGAGGTATCGGCAGGAGCACCAGATCGCGCTCGCCACCTATCAGGCAAATAAGATCATTTATGATGTGCAGGTGAAGGCGGCGAAGACGGCAGCTGCCAATGGACAGCCCCCGGCGCATGTGCCGGTAGAACCTGTCCTGTCGCCCTTACGGCGTGCGGTGACCAACAACGCTACCCCTGAGGCCCTTAGTACGCTCACCGAGGGCGGCCCGGTTGTGGTGCTTGATGATGAGGCATCCGGCTTGTTTGCACAAATGACTGACCCGAAAAACCAGCCGGGCAAGGCCTTCTACCTTGCGGCTCATACCGGCAGTGGCAGTTTCCAGACGGACAGAATTGGTCGTGGCGCCGTTTATATTCCGCGCCTGTGTGTGTCGATCATCGGCAACATCCAGCCGGAGCCTTTGTTGCGGATATTGCTTGGGGCCGCGCGCGAAGGACGACAGGCCGATGGCTTTGTGCAACGTTTCGGCCTCATGACGATGCCAGACCCTGTGTTGCATACGCAGCTGGTCGATTTACCCTATGACATCGCGAAATGGACCGCTGGCCAGCACGCGATTACGCAACTGGTGGATTATGATCCGGCCAAGCGTGGGGCAGTAACCTCTATGCTCGGAACCTCACTGCCATATTTCAGGCTCTCAGACACTGCCAATGCTATTTGGCGCGCCGAGTATGCACAGCAACTTGTCGAAGCCCGAGACACCGAGTTGATCGAGGCATATCGGCAGCACGTCATGAAGCAGCCCAAGCTCATCGCGACAGTGGCGCTGGTCATCCACGCGGTGGAGGGCCACCAAGGAGACATATCTGGCCCAGTCATGGAGCGCGCTATTGCGGCCTCGCGGTTCTATCTCTCTCATGCAAAGCGGGTTTATTACATGTCGGCGCATGACATCTATGCAGAACCAGCACGCCTGATTGCGGCGCGGATGTCACGTGGCGACATTACAGGAGAGTTCACCGCACGGGACGCCCAGCGCAAGGGTTGGGCTGGATGCAACGACCCGGACGCAAGTGCCACAATCATGGCTTTGCTCGAAGACACCGATTGGGTCCGCCCTGTTGCAGCGCCGGTCTCGCAGAGTGGTGGCCGTCCATCCAAACGTTGGCAGGTTAACCCCTTGGCACAAGGGAGTAAGTGTTAAATCAAAGGGGTTTTGTCGGTTTTGTCAGGGGGTATCTATCTCTTTTTAAAGATACCTGAACTGCCTTCACAAAACACCCTTGCACCAAATTCAGGTGACAAAACCGACAAAACCCCCTGCCTCGTTGCTTGGCAGGACGATGGTGTTGCCTTCGTCATACACGGTTTCAGGTAACTGCCTTCACACAACCCCCTCGAACCATGAGAGAGCAGCCCGAGCGACATCACAATGCATAAGTCCCATTTGAGCACTGTTCTATGGGCGCAACAGGGATGAGTATGTTGGTTTTGAGCGAGCTTCTGAGCCTTGTCCGTTCGATGCAAATTGGCTGAGACTGAATTTGAATGGTGCCATCTTCTGTGCGAACCAGTGCCCCAAGAGATCATTTGGGAGGGGCAAATGAAGGGTATTTTCAATGCGCTGGGCTGGGCGGCAGCTTGGACATTAATATGTATTTTTTCTTTTGGATCGGGACTGCTGTTTCTCGCAGCATACGCTTATTTTGCATTTGTGGGCGGCGAAAAGCGACATGGACAGGCGCTTGAGAAAATCAACTCGACCCTTATGAATGACGAAGCGATGCTTTCTCAAGCCGTCCAGCACCGTATATTTGCACTTTGGCATCGGCGGGTTTCTTTGGCTATCACTAATAGCAGGATTATGGTGGTCGAGCGGGGACTATTAGGTGGTTTCAAGATGAAAGATATTCAATGGAAAGACTTGGCAGATGTCAAGATCGAACAGAATGTGCTTTCGCAATACTGCGGATCGAACCTCATTTTTGAACACTTCAACGGAAGCGTTGGCGCAATTGAGATTGGTGGAATTCCCGATCGAGCAGCCTCGGAAATTTATAGCAGGTCGCAAGCTGAAGAGCAGGCTTGGGAGGAAAAGCGCAGAGTTCGTGCGATTGAAGAGGTGCGGGCAGCTTCTGGCGGCGTGACAATTAATTCTGGTGTGCAGCCTAGCGCTCCCGTGGCACCAGCTTCGTCCGGGAGTGGTATGCTTGAGCAAATCGAGAGCGCGAAGCGGCTTATGGACAGCGGCGCAATCAGTGACGCTGAGTTTCAGGAAATGAAGGCGAAAATCATTAGTGCAAGTTAACAGCGTTCAGCATCGAGGGTGATTATGTCGCGGATACTTTCTTGCGTTGCGGCGTTAATGTTTGCGGGCTCAATACCATCTGCAGCTTTAGCGGAGGAATGGGTTTTCGTTAACATTGGCGACACTGGCTCAGCGTATTTTTATGACTCAGATTCTTTAAAAGTGGGCGCAGAATATGCGGAAGTCTGGGTGATGTGGGATCACTCAAGAGACAAAACTGAAAGATATAGGACCTCGAAAGCTAAATGGATTCTGGGGTGCAAAGACAAAACGGTAACTCTCATATACTCTATTAGTTATTGGAAAAATGGACAGATAGGGGATACCTTTAGTGTTCCGCAATATCTGCGTGAGGCTAGCCCTATTATTCCTGGTTCCGTTGCAGATCGTATTGCCGATTTGGTGTGCGTGAATATATAAACGCATAAATTGCTCACTCATTTCACCATTTGGTTTTCGATTTTAAATCACTGTATCGGGAACGGTGACATGCTTATCCTCGCTGCCCACCCCACTTTCCGCTTCGAATTACGGCGTATTTCCGATACCAATCATGCACTTAGTTTGATCGATAGGCAGGGGCCGACGCATGTCATTGGTGTTATGGTGTTTGGTTATTGTGGCAGTCGCTGTGCCGACTGGAATTGTGGCTGCCAGATTTCTCTGGCCCCAAGAGCGCCCTCTCCATCACGAAGCGACGCCAATCGAGACATGGTGGGAGAACTCGTTGCACGTATGGATAGATAATGTTCATAAGGAATTTGACGCCGAATTCGGGGGCGCCTGCTATCTCGAGACGCCCGCCGAGTTTGACAGGACATTCATCTCTAGAGAGGTCGTCGATGCAATCTTTCAGTACGAGTATTTGAGAGACGGCGGCCTTCATGAGCACCAAGCCTGGGAGAGAGTGTTAGGGTTTTATGATGCGTCGGCACCAGCCGGAGTTGCCGATCAGGCGGCAATGATCGCATACATTCTAGACAGCTTAAGCCCCGGATATTTTGAGCGATATGGGGCACTGTTAGAGCGCATTTTGCCGTATGTCCGAAGGTGGGCTCTTCATCGCATGCACGAGGCCAAGTTTGGCTCCATGCAGCCCCCTGCCGAATGGATCAGGTTCCAAATGGCGCTTGAGGATGTTGACCGCGAGCCCGTACCGGTGGTTCGCGATAGCGAGGAACCTGAGCCATTTAGATGGGATCAAGTGCGCCTTAAAGGCTGGGCGAGATGGGAGCGCCTCAAAAACCGAATGGTTGAGGGGGATGAGCTTTGGAGCTTCAGTAGCGGTGACGGCAGTTGGGAAAACCTGTGCGGCAGGGCTGGGATTGTCGTTCTCAGGCAGGGGCGCCCGATTGGGGATATTGTTTTGCTCATGAATTAGTTCCTACCAGATGCGGCTATCTCAAAAGCTCAAATTTTTATCGACAAACGGCTTGCCCGATGATTACGCAATGCCATTCTTTCTGAAGACGACAACTTGAATTCGTGGGGGCAGCTTTGAAAGCACTGATAATTCCGACGGCGGTGTTGCTGCTGAATTTTGGATCCGCGGCTATGGCCGAAAACTTGGTTTTTTATCACGTCTCAAACTCAGGGATGGTTCGTTATTATTATGACGCAGATTCAATACGGCGCGATGGGAGCACCGTTCTTGTCTGGACTCATGACGATGCCTCCAAAGATTATTCTGAAAAATATAGTATTAGTAAAAGGCGCTTGAAGTTCGATTGTTACAATGAAAGCTGGGATTTGGTATCATGGGTCGAATACGATCGAAGTGGAAACGTTAAAAATTCTAACTCATCTGGTGGAACTGGAATGGAGGCAATCGTTCCGGGTTCAGTAGGTGAAGTTTTATTTAAAATTTTTTGTTCACGGTAGAATTTTAACCATCTTTACACTTCTATTTTAGAAATTAAGATTTAATATATTTTCTATAATATCATCTATTCAATACACTTTGTCATTGTTGTTGATGAATCTTAAACGGCCCTTCTGAGTACGGTGCGGTTAGATGGGGTTCTAGAAGAATTAAGGATCTCAATGACTGGCGCGTCCAAGGCAATCTCGGAAGCATTAATTAATTGCCGATAACGTTTGATTTGCCCTCGGCGGGATCAAGACATTGAGGCTGAATTTAGTTAGCTGCGTCACCCCCCCCCCCGATGCAATTTCCTTGAAGCCGGCGCTAGGGCAGAATTGCGAGAGTGTTCTGATGGAAAATGAGGATCCATTAAGTCGCATGCGGCTGAGATACTGCTTTCATTAGTTGATTTGAGCTTAAGCTAGTTCTCTATTATGTTGGCGCCGCTCACAGGGCGGCCGCGAAGCTAAAAAGGTAGCCACATTTTGTATCGTCGCCTTCTCCTCACCTTGATTGCCCTAGCGCCCGCGGGATTTGGTTCAGGCGCATCGAGCGGCGCTCCAACCAGAATTGCGCCTGTTTCGCATTTTGCAGAGGCCGAAATAGCAACTAATTTGGGAGGCACTCTCAAACCTTCTCCATATTTTAAGCGTCGGGACCTCGGCGACGGAATTTCAGTGGAGGTACCCAATGATTGGTATGAGTTAGATCGGCGAGCAGTGAATGCCATCAACGAGCAAGGAGCCATTGTTCAGGACGTTGCAGGCATTTCCGATGATACACCGCAGACCCGGAACCTCATTAAGGCGAATTCGTCAGAGAAAGACCCAGGGGCAATTTTGAGCATTAATATCGATGCTCCGGCATCACTCTCACCTGAAGATTTTACCGGTATGACCAATGAGGTCTTAGCTCAATCAAGCGGCGAATTACGAGAAGGGTTCGAAAGTATGGCTCGGGCAGGAGGCTTCTCATTTACAAAATTTTATGGCGCACATCTGGACAAATTCGGAGAATACCCCGCTGTTGTTATAGAATATCAACGAACAGGTATCGTGAAGCCCGGTGACTTCGTCGTGCAAATCAATCAAATTGCAATGAAGGGTAAAACCGTCCGGCTAACAATGTCCTATCGCATCGCCGACGCATTCATTTGGAAGGCCCGCATGGCGCGTATTCGCAAGTCGCTTGCCCTGCACGAGGCGCCATAGCGCAGGAGTTATTTCTTGGAGCGGGCTTTGAGAAAGCGATGAATCTAGCAGTAGCCTACCTTTTTAAACATTTGGGATGCCACCCACTAGCGACTGTTCTCAAACTCACTAGAGCCCCTCTGGGCTTCAGCTATTTGATCGGCGGACATAACTTTAGCCAAATTATCCCGAAGTTCTCTCGCTTCTCGCTTTCCTCCAGCAGTGCTTAAGCTTAGCCACTTGTAAGCTTCCACATAGTCCTGTGGCACACCAACTTTATAATAATACATTGAACCAAGGCTATATTGAGCCTCTGCAAACCCCTGCTCGGCGGCTTTGCGGTACCACCTTAATGCGGCAGCATAGTTTTGAGCCACACCTTCTCCATTAAGATACATTAAACCCAGTGCAAACTGCGCTTTCGCAAACCCTTTATCGGCGGCTTTTCTGAACCAACTAGCGGCCGTGATGTATGACTTGTCGACACCGGTGCCACCGGCGTACATTGCAGCAAGGATAGTTTGAGATTCAGCGTTCCCCCCCTCTGCAGCTTTTTGGAACCAACGGGCAGCTTGGGCTTGGTCGATTTCGACTCCTCCCTCGCCATTTGCGTAAGCGATGCCAATGACGTGCTGGGCCAGATTGTGGCCTTGCTCAGCAGCCAAACGAAACCATCCAAAAGCCGAGCTATTGGGGCCTTGCTGCGAAGTGGAAATTAGGCCTAGATCGAACTGAGCATCCGGGTGCCCCTGTTCTGCTGCCTTGATAAGCCACTCTAAAGCCAGCGCTTCATTTTTTTCTACGCCGATGCCATATGTATATTTGTAACCTAATTGATACTGAGCCTCGGCTAGGCCTTGGTCAGCCGCTTTTCCTAGCCACAGAATGGCTTGGGCCCCACTCCGCTCGACGCCCCTACCGTCGGCATATACCAAGCCTAGTTTTAGTTGGGCTGCTCCATCGCCCTGATCAGCGGCCTTTCTGAACCACATTAATGCAGCTGCGTCATCTCGCGGAACGCCGTAACCCTCCTGGTAACTCAAACCCAAATTGAGCTGAGCCTTCGAAAGCCCTTGTTCAGCCGCTTTGTGGAGCCATTGGAGTGCTTCGGAGGCGTTTCGCTCCACACCTCTGCCGTTGGCGATCATGAACCCTAGGTTCAATTGGGCCGACGCATTGCCCTGTTCTGCTGCTTTTCTAAACCATTCTGCCGCAACCGCGTCATTTTGCGCGACACCTTCACCGTCAAGGTACATCATTCCTAAATTGAACTGGGCATCAGACAGTCCTTGATCGGCTGCCTTCATGAGCCAGCTCTTCGCGACGGCATTGTTCTGAGTAACGCCTTCTCCAGATTGGAGATACTGGCCAAGGAAAATCATGCCGAGGCTTAGCTGCGCCTCTGGATGCCCTTGATCTGCAGCCGCCGTGAGCCATTTGACTGCTTCAGTCGCATTTCGCTTTATGCCGTCGCCTTGAGCGTATTTAACGCCTAAATTGAACTGAGCTTCTGACAACCCTTGGGCGGCAGCTTTTCGATACCATTGAACGGCCCTTGACTTGTCCTGCTCGACACCTTGGCCGCTGTCAAACATCAGGCCAACGTCCAGCTGGGCTTTGGCATTCCCTTGCTTTGCAGCTGCCAATGTTTCTTGGCCATTGGCCAGAGCGGCGCCTGAGATGGTTGAGCAAAAAAACGTCGTAAGAATAGCGATTGTCTTCAATGATGTAGCCATGCCTACCACCTAATTTATCAATCGGTCTTCCATGAATGCCCTCTGCGATGATTGCAATATGATGGTAACGCGCCTCTTCGGCGTTAACCTGAGCCGTGGGCTTCGGATCCTCCCGAATTGGAGTTGGAGGCAGATCCGTGAAAGATTTTGGAATTTGGCTTACGAGCTGCTGACCGGACGGAACCTCTAGCATACATCACGCTGCACGGAGGATTGCAGCGGGAATGGCGTGGGTATGCAGTGGGCACAGGATAATGATGTAACGGACAGCTCCGAATGTTCAGGTGTCGGCTCTTTCGAAGCCGGATGCCAAGCGTATGTGGAAGAGCTTGAAAGCCAAGTTGAATTAGCACGCGAGGGCGAGGAAGCAGGGGGCATAGAAGAAAATTAGTCCGTGCAGTCGCTCCACCCCGCTTCCAGTTCGTTTTCTTGTCCTCATTATCTAGCTATTTGTGCAGATGGATCGATAATAAATGGGACGATTTTTGCGTCTGCGGCATTTGTGGTTTCGTTTTCAGGGTCAGGAGGCGGAGCAAATTCTTTTTCGCAGGCAGCTCGCAGGGCTCGAAAAGCGATGTCGGTTTTCGCAGTCTCTGCAGCTTCTTTAATACAGGCTCTTTCTGAGCTTGGACTGCACCCACAGGCAGCAAAGCTAAGAGCGGCAACTATCCCGACTTTTGATAACCGGTTCATCTTGGATTGCCCCCTCCAACTGCATCGCAAACATTTACAACACCATATCTCCAGATTTGGCCAGATGCCTTCAGCGCAAAGCGTTAAGATTTTTTGCTCGTAAGGCCATCGGAGCATGTTCACGAAGTTGGCTCAGCGCAAGCCTGCGGAATCACGATGCTGATGCTAAATTTCGACTGCTGGCCAACGTCAGGTTCTGCATACAACCCTTGCAGCTTAGCAGCAGCCTCAACCCCGCGATGCAATTGACCAGAAACCGCGGCTAGGGCGGAATGCAGGTTATCGTTTGCGGCAGCGTCCGCAGAGCCTTCTAATCGATCCAGAGAACGCGTAAGTCTATCAAGTAACCCGGTGAGGCTCAGAACCTCCTGAGCGCTTGGCATATCACCCATAGCAATGGCTTTGGCCCGCGCGACTGGAGCACGAGCTTCGTTGATCGGTTGCAGCACCTTGGCGGCGGCAGCCATTTTGGGAGCGAGGCAGTTCGTTCGGTGCCTGCCGAGTGCTGACTTGCTGAGACCGAATTGTGCTGAGGTTGGAATGAGCGTCCCACCAGCGGACAGGGCCGCATCAATAGCGGTCAGATCTGTGCGCTGGCAGACGGAGCAGGTTGGTGAAGCCATAAATGATACATTATCACATTGATCTCAATAATGCTAGCTTCCCAGCTTTCCCAAGATGAGGTCGCGGTGAGTGGGAATGGTAAGGAAGCACCCCGGGGGTGAGATGGGCTGGCCCCACCCCCTACCCCACCCCGGGGCTCGCTGATCGAGATACACGCCGCATAAATTGCTCAGCCCGCCTGAAACTTATGACAGATCCTACAGCAGTATTCGTAAGTCACGCTCTCAAGCACGAGCTGCGCAAAACAATCTCTTGTGGGAACAAATGTGGGAACACAGATGCGCGAATCACGAAAAATGGCGCCAAATCAATGCTTTATGCGGAATGCTTGGATGCCCCGTGAGGATTCGAACCTCAATAGACGGAGTCAGAGTCCGTAGTCTTACCGTTAGACGACGGGGCATCAGTGAGGGCGGGCAGATAGGTTTTTGACCTGATTCTGTCAACGGGTGCGCAACTTAGGTCGCAAAGCTTGCGGCAAGCCTCGTCTGCCCTTAGGCTCGGCCCCAAGTACCGCCGGGCATTTCCCGGACGGAAGTATAAAAGAGTTTGCGGCCAATGGTGGACCAGCCCACCCAGATGCCGCCACCCCGTCGACATCATGTGGGGACGGGTAAGGCGGCGATATCCCAAGCGGTGAAGACTGCGCCGCGTGACCGCGCGCCGCCCCGCCGTAACTATGCCGCGCTCGACCTTGGCACGAATAATTGCCGCTTGCTGATCGCGCGGCCAGAGGGCGCCCGCTTCACCGTGGTTGATGCCTTTTCGCGAATCGTTCGGCTGGGCGAAGGGCTGGCGGCCAATGGCGCGATCAGCCAGGCCGCGATGGATCGGGCGCTATCGGCTTTGTCGGTCTGTGCGGACAAGCTCGTCAAACGCAATGTCTTCATGGCGCGCTCTGTGGCGACCGAAGCGTGCCGGCGGGCGACGAACGGGCAGACTTTTGTCGATCGTGTCTACCGCGAAACGGGCATCAAGCTGGATATCATCGCCCCGCAGGAAGAAGCGCGGCTGGCCGTGCTCGGCTGCCACATTCTGCTGGAAGACGGTGAGGGTGCGGCGCTGATTTTCGACATTGGCGGCGGATCGACCGAGCTGGTGCTCGTTGATACCAGCGGCCCGCACCCCCGCACGCTGGACTGGTGCAGCCTGCCTTGGGGGGTCGTCTCCCTCAGCGAGAGCGTGCCGCATGACAGCCATGATGCCACCGCCCGTGCAGCGGCCTATGAAATGATGTGCGCCAAGGTGCGCGAGGCCATGGGTCCCTTTACCGACCGGCTGGCCGATGCGGCCGCAGAAGCGCCCCGTCTGCTCGGCACGAGTGGGACAGTGACGACGCTCGCCAGCGTGTTCCTTGGCCTCACCCATTATGAGCGCAAGCTGATTGACGGCCTGCGCGTGGAGGTGCCCGCCATGCGTGACATCTGCCGCCAGCTGGCCGAACAATCTGTGACAGAACGGGCGAAGCTGCCCTGCATCGGGCCGGAGCGCGCCGATCTGGTCGTGGCCGGTTGTGCCATTCTTGAAACGATTTTTGATGCCTGGCCCGCGCCCTTTGTCGGCGTGGCAGACCGGGGCATCCGTGAAGGCATTTTGCGTCAGTTGATGACCGCAGGGGAAAGAAAATGAGCACCAGTTCCGGCGGCAGGACACGCGTCAAGACCGCCAAGGGGCGCAAGGTCGGCTCCACTCGCTGGCTCGAACGCCAGTTGAACGACCCTTACGTGAAGAAGGCGCGTGCCGAAGGGTATCGCAGCCGCGCGGCCTATAAGCTCATTGAACTCAATGACCGCTTCGGGTTTCTGAAAGGCGTCAAGCGCGTTGTTGACCTTGGCATCGCGCCGGGTGGTTGGTCACAGGTCGTGCGGCGCACCTGCCCCAAGGCGCATGTCGTCGGCATCGATCTTTTGCCGGTGGACCCCATTGAAGGTGTCGTCATCACGCAGATGGATTTCATGGATGATGCAGCACCCGCTTGGCTGACCGAAGCATTGGGCGGGCCTGCCGATATCGTCCTGTCTGATATGGCCGCCAACACTGTCGGGCACCCGCAGACCGACCATTTGCGCACCATGGCTCTGGTGGAGGCCGGCATGTATTTCGCCTGTGAGATTTTGCGCCCCGGCGGCGTCTTCGTCGCCAAGGTTCTGGCAGGCGGCGCGGACAATGATCT
Source organism: uncultured Sphingomonadales bacterium (assembly GCA_903839675.1). Lineage (GTDB taxonomy): Bacteria > Pseudomonadota > Alphaproteobacteria > Sphingomonadales > Sphingomonadaceae > Aquisediminimonas. The sequence continues at coordinate 1,696 of CAIMDB010000029.1, read as the reverse complement.
GGTCGCTGAACTGAAGCGCAACTTCACCGCCGTGAAACATGCCAAGCCGCCTGCCAGCCGTAAGGATTCCTCGGAATGGTACGTCATCGCCTCGGGCTTTAAGGGTCGGGCCGATGCGGAAGACGCAGCTGAGAATGACGCCGAATTAACTTGAGCTCCCCCCCACGGTCGGTCTTTGTGCGTCGCAGTTGACGTAATAAGGAGCCGGTCGCGTGGCGGTCCGCAAGAACCAGCTTTCCAAAGCGAACAAGGCGCTGCGGCTCATCGCATCTTTCCTTGATCCGCGCATCTACCTGCACGGCATCAAGATGCTGAATTACTGGAACTATTCGCACGTCCAGCCGCTGCGCCGCGTGACCAAGGGCCGTGATCTGGCGATCAGCCCCGATGCCGTTTTTGCTGATCCTGACCGCATCACCATCGGTGACCGCGTCCGCATCGGCTCGCGCTGCCACATCTGGGCAGGGCCATCGACGGGCCGCGTCGTCATCGGCGATGATGTGCTGTTCGGCCCTGAGGTGATGGTGACGGCCGCAACCTATCGCTACAATGACGGGACGCCTGTGACCAAGCAGCTGATGGACGAAGCGGACATCATTATCGGGCGTGACGTCTGGATCGGCGTGCGCGCGGTCATCCTGCCCGGCACCCGCATCGGCGACGGCGCGGTCATCGGCGCGGGCAGCGTGGTGAAAGGGGATGTCCCTGCCTTTGCGCTCGCCGTGGGGTCTCCGGCAAAGGTCGTGGGCAGCCGCACGCAGGTGTTCGAGCCGTCCGATCTGCCTCATTGAGTATGACGGCCAGCATCATCATCCCGCATTACCGCGATATGGAGCGGCTGAACCGGTGCCTGACGGGCCTTGCCCCGCAGGTGAATGGACTCGACGTGATCGTCGTCGACAATGACAGCGGGCTGGATTTCACCGCGATGAAGGCCGCCCATCCCTGGACACGTTTTGTGACCGAGCCGGAAAAGGGCGCCGCCGCCGCGCGCAACCGAGGCGTGCGCGAGACGACGGCGGAGACGCTCTTGTTCATCGACGCCGATTGCGTGCCCGCGCCGGATTGGGTCGCCCATTCACTCGCCGCACTTCCTAAGGGCGATGTCGTTTCGGGCCGCGTCGATACCTTTGACGAAGGCAGCGGCCCGCGCACCGGCGCGCAAGCGTTTGAGACCGTCTTCGCCTTCCGGCAGAAGGACTATATCGAAAAGCAGGGCTTTGCCGTGACCGCAAACCTCGCCACGACGCGCAGCGTGTTTGAGGCGGTGGGGGATTTTCGCGTCGGCCTGTCCGAAGACAAAGACTGGTGCCAACGCGCCGTCCGCGCCGGGTTCAGCCTCGTCTATGTCGACGCCATGGCCGTCTCCCACCCCACCCGCAGTGATTGGCCCGCTTTACGCAAGAAATGGCTGCGGCTGACCGAGGAGAGCTTCGCGCTGCATCTGGCGGATGGGGGGAGCAGGGTGAGCTGGGGCCTGCGGGCGGGGGCGGTGCTGCTGTCAGCGGTTCCTCATAGCGCGAAGGTGTGGAGCAGCCCTAAGCTCAACGGCGGGGGCGAGCGGGCGCGAGGGACCGCGACACTTTTCCGTCAGCGGACTGTGCGGGCGGGATGGATGCTGGTCCAATCGGTTGGGTCGAAGGCAAAGGCCTAAACCCCTCTCCGTCGCCCCGTGCTTGACACGGGGCTTGGCTTT
>CAIMDB010000028.1 GCA_903839675.1 uncultured Sphingomonadales bacterium | reverse complement strand
TCGACCGGTTCGGGCACGGGCCGTACGTCGTGGAAGGGCATCACCAACGCACTTACAGGCGCTTCTGGTTTGATCTTCCCAACGGCATACGGCACATCGTGGACGAACGTTCACTTTGCGATGTCGGATTCGCCGCTGCTCGCTGCTGAACTGACCGCGTTTAACACGGCGTCCGCTGCAAAGGGTGTGGCTGCTTCTGGTACCACCCCAGCAACAAAGGGTGCCGGTGCTGCCATTCAGTTCCCGCTTTACGTTCTTCCGGTCGCGCTCGCTTACAACCCAGTCTACGGTAAGAAGGTTGATACACAAGCTGAACTGAAGTTCAACGTCACCAACCCTGTCGTTGCTGGTACAACTGCTTTGGGTGGTCTTCGTCTGACCAAGTCTGCCTATTGTGGTATCTTCAACGGCTATATCACCAATTGGAACCACTCTAAGATCACGGCGTCGAACACCTATTTGCTTGCCACGAATAAGGTCGCGACCAAGTCGCTGATGGATCCGGCTGACAGCGTCTTGCGCTGGAATGTCGATGGTGTACCGATCCGCTTGGTTGGCCGTCTGGATAAGTCGGGCACCACGGACATCTTCACCCGCCACCTCGCGGCAGTTTGCGCCGGCGTCGCAATGGCCGGGCCTAACAAGTACACTGGGGCTGCCGAAACGTTGCCTTATGCGGCATCGTCTGGCATCAACATGTCGCATGTCAAGTCTGACTCGAACATCAAGCCTTCGGTTTCGGCCTCCTCGCTTGCCGGTACGGCTGATATGATCAGCGGCGCTTATTTCGCCTCTGGTGCCATCAACACGTCGAAGGGCAATGAAGCACTTGGTAAGTACATGGTTGCCAACGGCACCAGCGACGTTGCCTCTGCCATCAATTTGGCTCCGGACAAGGCTTCGGCTTCCGACTCCAACGTCTTGCTCAATGGTAAGATCGGCTACGTCGCCGCTGACTATGTCACTCCAACCCCAAGCCGCACGCTTCTTTCTGCCGCGCTTGAGCAGGGCAACTCTGCGGCAACCAAAAAGCCGATCTTTCTGATGCCGACCGCTGCCAACGCCACGGCCGCCATCGGCGACGATATCCTTCCGCCGCAGTCTGACAAGAAGGGTAAATATGTCAGCACGGCCGCATTTGACCGTGCCAACCCGCTTGACTGGTATAGTGCGCTCTATTTCGGTGGTTCAACTCTCGCCAACCCGAGAACTGGCTATCCCATCACCGGCACATCACAGATCCTGACTGGCACCTGCTTCGCCAGTCCTGCCGTCCGTAACGGCCTAGTGACTTTCCTGAATGCTACGCTTGGCAATCTGAAGGTCACCAATACCAATGAGAATCTGTCACCAAATGCATTCATTGGTACGACGTCGGGCAAAGTGGGCTTCAAGGCCCAATTGAACATTGCCCCGCTTCCGGCCGCTTGGAGAACTGCGATCACGGAAACGTTCCTGAAGTACTCGACCCAGAAGTCCGCCGACGCTGTGCCAACGTTGCTTGGCGCACGTGGCCTCTACATCCAGAACGGCCTGCCGACGGCGGCCGGTCTTGGTAAAGGCAAGACTGAGCTTGTGGAAGGCGACCTTCCGACCGCCGCGACCTCGATAGTCATGAGAAGGATTGTCCAAAACAAAGCTGGCCCGAACCCGAACTGCATAAACGGTGAAGGTCTCTAAGGCTGATCAGAACAGAGACCCTGAGCTGGACGGTTCCGGATATTTTTTTGAGCCACCCGAATGAACGGATGTCCTCAAGGCAGATTCAGCTAAAATATTGTGTGTTTACCCAATAATCTGGATGTCGCTGTAGATCAGCGCTGGATGGCTATCTAGGTGCGCCACAAGGACCGCGGCTGACCTCTTGCCTGAACCATCGGCATCGTAAAACAGATCGCCCGTTGTGGTGTTGTAGATAATCCGGTCAGTCGCATCGTGAGCTGCGGTCACACCGGCACCTGACCAGAACTGGTCCATAGATAGATCACCGACACTGCCCAAACCGGTGAAAGACTTGAGGCTGAACTGGAGGTGGTCGCCACCACTGTGTGAGAAGTCGGTGATTATATCACTGTTCGTTGCCGCATGTGGTTTGGTGTCGAATAGGAATGTGTCTGCACCGGCACCCCCTGTCAGGGTGTCATTGCCCAGTCCGCCGAGCAGTGTGTCGTTGCCGATGCCGCCGTCGAGTGTGTCACTGCCCGTTCCACCGGCTAGAATGTTGTTACCCTCATTACCTGTAATGGTGTTCGCGAGGGAATTACCGGTGCCGTTGATATTGTTTGATCCAGTCAGCGTCAGGTTCTCAACATTTGCGGACAAACTATAGGTCACCGAGGCCATGACAGTGTCAGTTCCCCCGTCTCGCTGTTCGGTGATCGAGTCCTTGGCATTGTCCGCGATGTAGGTGTCATTGCCAGCACCTCCCCACAACTTATCTGCACCCGCGCCGCCATCTATTGTGTCCGCGAAGGCAGTGCCCGTGAGCTTGTTCACTCCTGCATTGCCGATCAAGGTCAGACCATTGACGGCTAGGGATGCGTCGATGTTCAGAGCAAGCGTGCCTGAACTGTCCGCGACTGCGCCCGTACCCGTGCCGATGACAATGCTCTCAAGCCCGGTGTCCCCTCCGAAAATCTTGAGCGTATCTGCGTTGATGGCAGTGAAGCGCACTTCATCGATACCGTATTGGCCAGTGTCACGGATTTCGGCAGCTAGATGCTCCTTAGCACTTGAGATGACGTAAATGTCTGAGCCACCTCTGCCGTCCATGCTATCGATACCTCCAAGGCCATTGAGCACGTCTTGGTCGGCACCCCCGGAAAGTGTATCTATGGCGCCTGAACCAGTCAAAAATAATCCCACTACGTTAGCCACAGATATAGAAAGTGCCTGAGTGTCGATCAAAGCACCGTCGAAAATCTGCACGACGACGTCGTATACGTTATCACCGCCCGCATCCGAGGGTGCTTCAAAATCAGGTGCAGACCTAAACGAAAGTATGCCTGTATTTGTATCGATCTGAAAAAATGACGCATCTGCTCCGCCTGAAATTGCGTAGGTTAGTGAATTTTCCAAATTTGAAGTGCTGACAAAAATTTTGGTAACAAATTTGTTGTTCTCGTCAACTACCTGACTGATTTCAAAAATCTGTGCTCTAATGTTTCTATTATAATCGTAAGAAGTTATAATTTTTCCATTTATCAAAATAACATCTGGATTTGTCTGATTTCTATTATACGAATTGTTGATGATGAATTCACCGCCATCTTTTACGCCATCGGCGTCAAATATCTGTGCCTTTATGACAGTGTCACTCGGAGACGATGAAGGACGGCTACCGTCCTGCCATGATATTGCAAATCCTCCATTCGCAAGGCCTAATATTTTGGGATTAAACTGATCACCAACCGTTTGGGTGTTAACAAGAAACTCGCCGCCGACCTTGACGCCGTTTGCATTATAAATCTGAGCTTTGACGCTAGTGCCGCTTACATCGCCCAATGTGCGGCCATGATCTTGCCACACAACTACAAAATTGCCGTTACTTAAAGACGTGATTTCTGGATACCATTGTAAACCCGTGGTCTCGGTATTGACGAGAAATGCAGCGCCTGTACTCGTACCATCTGCGCGGAACACTCGCGCCATGATGCTTTGGCCGTTATCACCAAAGGTGGTAGAATCACTAAACCATGTGACTGCGAAACCACCGTTGGTAAGGCTCGTTATATCAGGATTACCGGCATAGCGGTCCGTTTCCGTATTGACGAGAAACTCACCACCCAGTTTTGCGCCATCAGCGCTAAACACTTGTGCCTTTACCTTGACGATTGTAGAATTGCCAACCGTGCTACTGTAGTCCTCCCATGTGACAACAAAATTGCCATTGGCTAAACTTGTGATTTCTGGAAACCGTTGAGTGTCCGTCGTTTGGGTGTTAACGAGAAACTCGCCGCCGACCTTGACGCCGTTTGCATTATAAATCTGAGCTTTGACGCTAGAGGTTTCATCGCCCAATGTGCGGCTATGATCATCCCACGTGATTACGAAACCACCATTGGCAAGACCCGAGATATGCGGTTCGAACTGATAGGATGCTGTGTAAGTGTTAACTAGAAACTCGTTGCCTATTTTGGCACCGTCCGCGCTGAACACCTGAGCTTTAATGTTCCAGGTAGTCTCGTAGAAATCGTCATATGACATCCAGGTAACGACGAAACGGCCACCGACAAGAGCGGTGATTGTTGGTGTTAATGCATTTAATGCCGTCGCAGTGTTGACTTGAAACTCGCTGCCAAATTTTTTAGCTATCTGCACAAATCATCATCCCTAAGTTTCTAATCAGACAAAGCAGCGCTGCGCAATTGCAACACAATGCACCGCTGATCAGCCCGACCTTCACGATCTCTACCCCACAATCATGAAGTCAGCCGCCGCCAAGATCGTCGGCGTGGGGGTGGTCATGGTGGCGAACAGGACAGCGTCCCGACCGCCGATACCGTCGGCATCGTAGAAGATGGCTCCGGTTGTCGTGTTGTGGATGATCCGGTCTGTCGCATCGTGCGCGGTTGTGGCTCCGGCTGCGGCGTAGAACTGGTCCACACCGATGGCGCCAAGGTCGGTGAACGCGTCAAAGATCGACTGATCGAGCACGATCCGGTCCCCGGCGTTGCGGGAGTAGTTGGTGATCCTGTCCACGTTGGTCGCCGGATCAAGCAGCGCTGAGAACACAAAGTTGTCCGCGCCAAGTCCGCCGTTGAGCGTATCGTTACCTAAGCCGCCGTCCAACGTATCATTACCGGCACCGCCTGAAAGGATATTAGCGCCGCTATTGCCAACCAAGATGTTGGCCTCACTGTTGCCGGTCCCATTGAGGTTTGCGCTGCCCGTCAGCGTGAGGTTTTCAATGGCGGTCCCCAACGTGTGGCTGATGGAGGCATAGACCGTGTCTGCTCCGCGATCCTTCGCCTCGGTAATCCGGTCCCCGGCATTGTCGACGACATACATATCGTCACCAAAACCACCAGACAGCTTGTCAGCACCAAAGCCACCATCGAGAAGATCGTTACCGGCATCGCCGCTCAGAGCGTCATTCCCGTTGCCGCCGATGAGCACATCGTTGCCATCTTTGCCAAAGAGATTGTCAGCGCCTGCACCCCCGGTGATCAGGTTGTCGAGCGCGTTGCCATAACCAAAATGATCGATGGCAGCAGCGCCAAGGTCTACAAATTCTAGCTGTTCAATGTTGGCGGTCAGTTCATAAATTTTGAGATCTGTTACAACTCTATCGATCCCTTGCGCGGCGGTTTCGACCACCTTGTCCCTCTTATCATCGACGACATAGGTGTCGTTGCCAAGGCCGCCAGTCATCACGTCAGCGCCTGTACCGCCGTCGAGCAGGTCATCGCCCGCAAGACCGTTAAGCTTGTCAGCGCCGCCATATCCGAAAATTTGATCGTCAGATGTCGTGCCATTCAGCGTGTTTGCTTCACTGCTCCCAAGGATCATGCGCACAACCTCAATGGCGAGGCTCTGGGTATCGAAGGACGTGCCGTCCTCTGCCTTGATGACAACGTCGTAAATATTGTTGTGGCCGAGGTCCTGCGGCAGCTCGACGTTGGGCTGGGCCTTGAAGGTCAACACGCCTGTGGACGTGCCAATGTTAAACAGAGCCGCATCCGCCCCACCGACAATGGAATAGCTGACCACCCCGTTGGAGTTATAGCTGCTCAAACTCATCGTGGCCGCAGAAGGCGCATTCTCCTTGATGGCGAAGCTCGCTGTATCGCCACCGCCATATGAGGAGATCACCAGCGCTTCCTGGACGTCAGTTACCGAGATCACCAAGGCCTGAACGTCAGTCCTTGTCCCGTCGGAGACCTGAACGGTCACGTCGTAAACGTTGTTCTGGCCATTATCCGTCGGCAGTTCGAAGTTTGGCGCAGCCTTGAACGAGAGCGCGCCGCTTGTGGCGTCAATCTGGAACTTCGCCGCATCTGCGCCACCCGTGATCGAATAGGCGAGCGCTGCACCTGCATCCGCATCGGTGGCGTGGACGGTCGTAACAACAGTCCCGTTTTCGGCAACCGAGACCGTTCCGGCTGGAGAGCCACCATTGCTATCAATGACAGGCGCGAACTCGTTCACGTTTGCGACTGACACCGCGATGGCCTGCGTATCGGTCACTGTCCCGTCCGAGACCTGAACGGTTACATCATAGATATTGTTGAGGCCAGCGTCGGTCGGCGCTTCAAAGTCCGGCGCTGAATTGAAGGACAGAGCGCCGGTGCCTGCGTTAATCTGGAACTTCGCCGCGTCTGCGCCGCCTGTGATCGAGTAGGCCAGTGTAGTGCCCGCCTCAGCAAACGATGTCGCAACCGTAGTAACGGCGGTCACACCTTCGTTCAGGGACAGGCTTGCTGATGCGCCACCGCCGTTCGACCCGATCACGGGCGCTTCGCGGACATTGGTCACCGTGACTGAAAGCGCGTGTGATGAGGTCCGGGTCCCGTCAGACGCCTGCACGGTGACGTCATAGACGTTGTTCACGCCAGTATCCGTTGGTGCTTCAAAGTTGGGTGCAGACTTAAAGGCAAGAGCACCTGTCACCGTATCGATCTGGAACAGTGCAGCATCGGCACCGCCTGCAATGGCATAACGGATCGTCGATCCCGCATCCGCATCGGTCGCATGGACGGTCGTAACGGCGGTGCCATTCTCAGCCATCGAAATTGTGCCGGCGGCCGGGCCTCCATTGCTGTCAATGGCGGGGGCAAACTCGTTCACGTTGGTCACAGTCACCGCAATGGCCTGCGAGGATGTCAGCGTCCCGTCAGAGACCTGAACGGTCACGTCGTAGATGTTGTTGAGGCCGTTGTCCGTCGCCGCTTCGAAGTTTGGCGCGGCCATGAATGACAGCGCGCCTGTGCTCGAATTGATCTGGAACAACGCTGCATCTGCGCCACCCGAAATCGAATAGGTCAGCGTCGTGCCCGCATCCACATCGGTCGCGAGCACCGTCATGACGGCTGAGCTGTTCTCGGCAACAGACGCACTGCCGGTCGCGGCACCACCGTTGTTGGTGATTGTCGGGGCTTCGTTCACGTTACCAACGGTCACCGCGAGCGCCTGCGAGGCCGTGAGCGTGCCGTCTGACGTCTGCACGACAACATCATAGACATTGTCGCCGCCGACATCTGCCGGGACTTCAAAGTTGCGCGCGGCCTTGAACGACAGGGCACCTGTGCTCTGGTTGATCTGGAACAGAGCGGCATCCGCGCCGCCCGTGATCGAATAGGTCAGCGTTGCGCTTGCGTCCGGGTCTTGGCCACTCACAACTGCAACTGCGGTCGCGTTCTCCAGTACCGAAGCTGTGCCGTTCGCGCCTCCGCCATTGCTGGTAATGGCAGGCCCTTCGTTCACGTTGGTGACGGTCACAGCGACGGATTGCGAGGACGAGAGCGATCCGTCAGAGGCCTGAACAATCACGTCATAGACGTTGTTCTGGCCGATATCGGTCGGCGCTTCGAAGTTGGGCGCTGACTTAAACGACAGAGCGCCTGTGCTCGCATTTATTTGGAACAGTGCGGCATCCGCACCACCGGTGATCGAATGGGTCAGCGTGGCACCTGCATCGGGGTCACTGGCCACATGCGTGGCAACCGCCGTGCTGTTCTCTGCTACCGAGGCACTGGTCGCGATGGTTGGTGCTTCGTTCACGTTGGTGACGGTGACCGCAATGGCCTGCGTGTCGGTCAGTTCGCCGTCTGAGACTTGGACCACGACGTCGTAAACGTTGTTTGCACCGGCATCGGCGGGTGTTTCGAAATTGGGGGCGGATTTGAAGGACAGCACGCCGGTGGCGGCGTCGATCTGAAACAGAGAGGCATCCACACCACCTGAGATCGCATATGTCAGGGTCGTGTTCGCATCAGGGTCAACCGCAGTGACATTGGTGACTGCGGTGCTGTTCTCAGCGACCGAAACTGCGCCTGCCGCACCGCCGCCGTTGCTGGTAAGGGCGGGTTTAATGTTGACGCCCGTAATGTTGGTTTCGTCTACGCTGAAAATCTGCGCCTTGATGCTAAAACTGCTGTTATCGCCGAGCGTCCCGCTTTGGTCATGCCACGTAACCGCAAAGCCGCCGTTGGAAAGCCCGGTTACCCTTGAGGATTCCTGTAAGCCTGCCGTCTCGGTGTTGACCAGAAACTCGCCGCCCAACTTCGTGCCGTCAGCTGTAAACACTTGCGCATGGATGCCTTGACTGGGGTCACCCAGCGTACCGGACTGTGTCCATGTGGCTACGAACTCACCATCAGCGTGTCCTCTAATATTGTCCACAGAAACAAGATTACTGGCAGGGTCGGCGTTGATCAGAAATTCGTTGCCAACCTTAGTACCGTTTGCTGCAAACACCTGCGCCGTACTGTTATAGACGATGACGAAGCCGCCGTCGGATAGGTCGGAACCACTTATGCGCATAAGCTGGTTTGCGTCTAAGGTATTTACCATAAACTGGCTACCAACCTTAGTTCCGTCGGCCCCAAATATCTGCGCCTTTAAGATGGTAGATCTGACATCACCTTGGGCTTGACTTTCGTAACCCCAACTCAACAAAAAGCCACCATCGCCAAGCGCCGTTATAGAGGAGCGCTGAAGCCCTGGTGTTGCGGGGAGGGCAAAAAACTCACTGCCGAGCTTAGTGCCGTCCGCTGCAAACACCTGCGCTTTGAGGAAGTTTCCTCCCATTGTGCCCCAGTTGGCCACAAAGCCGCCGTTGGATAGGGCCGTGAGTTCCAACCCTACCTGATCGCCTGCCGTCTCGGTATTAACCAAAAATTCGTTGCCAACCTTTGTACCATCTGCCGCAAATATCTGAGCCTTGGCGCTTCGACCATTGCTATCGCCCAGCGTGCCGCTCCAGTCCTCCCATCCGACCACGAAGCCGCCATTGGCAAGGCTTGTAATCCTCGGATTTCCCTGAAAATTAAGCGTTTCGCTGTTTACCAGAAATTCGCCGCCGACCTTTGTTCCGTCAGCATCGAAGAGTTGAGCTTTGACGTCAATTTGGTCAAAATCCCCGCGGCCGTCTTTCCCCCAACCATCGTGCCATGTGACTACAAAACCGCCATCGGCTAAGCCAGCAATGGCCGGCCATGCTTGCTCGGCCGCCGTTGTTGTATTCACAAGAAGCTCGCTGCCGACCCTTTCAACCGGTCCAGCAATGTCGGTAACGGTGACAGCAATGGCCTGCCTATCCGTAAGTGCACCATCTGATACCTGCACCACAACGTCATAGACATTGTTGGCTCCGGCATCTGTCGGCGCTTCGAAATTGGGGGCAGATTTAAAGGCCAGCACGCCGGTTGCGGCATCAATCTGGAACAAGGCTGCATCAGCGCCGCCGGAGATGCTGTACGTCAGTGTTGTGTTCGCATCAGGGTCAATCGCAGTGACAGTGGTGACTGCGGTAGTGTTCTCAGAAATCGAGATCGACGCGGTCGCGGCGCCGCCGTCGCTATCGATGACCGGCGCTTCGTTGACGTTGATGACAGGTGTCGAGGGCGCACTGTAGACCGTTTCGCTTGTGCCGTTACCGTCCGTGTAGCTGCCCTTTAAGCGCACAACATTGCCCACGTCGGACTGAGTCAGCGTATAACTGTTACCATTCGCGCTGCTGATGTCATTCCAATTGGTCCCGCCATCGGTCGACCGCTGCCACTGCCAGCTGACTGTCCCAACACCGTCTGGGTCAGTGACCAGGCTAGCATCGGCGTAAAGAGTATAGCCTTGGATGAACGTACTTACCGATGCGACAATTGCCGGCGCCGGGGCGGAGACAATCCCAGAATACTCGACTAAAGACGCAATGCCTTGGCCGGCATGAATAGAAGCACCGTCTGTCCACTTATAAGGCGTTTGAATTCCATAGTTATATGATGGCGTTTTTCCATCAATAAACATGTAAAGGTCGCCATACTCGTTTGGCTGAGGACCATAATAGCTCGGATTGGGTTCTGAATCCCAGTTCGTGTATTGACCGCCCACGGCGGATCCAGATGCCATGCCCTGCCAAAACGCAGTTCCAGCTTCTGGCCCTGTAACCCAACTCCACAACGCGCCAGAGCCGCCGTTCGAAGCGCCCACCCAATACCCCCAAGCCGACTGAAGGTTCTGGCTAATTATAGCCTGCTCGCCTGCACTAGTGATGGTTGCCAGGTAGCCTTGCAAACCGGCAATACTGGTGGCTTCAGCGGCAACCTTCGCATCTGCCCATGTCATGGCTGTGTTGTTGAATTGATAAATATGCCCATTTCCACCGTTCGCGGGGTCCCAGTAGAACTGGGTCGTGGGATCGGTTATGTCTGAGGCAGTCAACGCTCGTGTGCTCGAGCCTCCGATCTGCGAAAGCATACGGATATCGCCGGTAGGGCTGGAATTAGGCATGGAATCGCTTTCTGGACAAAGTTTTGTCAAAAGGTCCTCCCATTTTATGGTATTATCATGATGATTGCATCGCATTGATGACTGAGGGGAATTGACGCAGGGGAGGCCAGCGTCCGGTCGTTCGCATTAGCAGACCTCTTACTCGAGCATGCTCGCAATCCTGTCCGTCTGCTCCCACACGAAAAGCTGACGCGACATGATCTTGTCCTTCAGTCTCTGCCGTGTCGGCTTGCGCGTGTATTTGGACAGCGCCTTGAGGCGCGTCTCGCCGTTGTAGATGGCCCGATGGGCGCGATGTATCTCACACTCCCGCTGAGACCCGTAGGCCACGTCCCAGCCCTTCACCGAGGCGAAGCGCGACCGGCCGGGCGGCATGACCAGCGTCGTGCACTTGCGTCCGGTCATTGGACAGAGGGCGTACCAACGTTCGCCGCCGAAGCGCATGGGCAAACAGTCTAACCAGACCATACAGTCGACAGGATGTCCCCCCGCGTATCCTGTGAACTTCAGGTACGGATATGGCTCTTGGTATCAAGCGTTAAAGACGACGGCCATTTCGGCCATCTAATCTCCAGAGCAGTTTCATGACATGAACTGCCTACTGACCCGGTGGCGATGTGGAATGCGTTAGGGCATTGATGATCAGCCCATGTTTTGTTAATTAGTGACCACCTTGTTCTGAAAATTGAGAATGAGGTCCATTGACTGTGCGACATCTAATTGTTCTGGGGGTTGTTTTGGGGGTAACTCCAAATTTTTAACTTCAAAAAGTATCGAAAATTCAACGTTTTTTGACATATTTTGGATGCCGTCCCCGGCACCATTTTCCAGTTTTGATAAAGGTCAGGACCGCACGATCCGGCCATCCAGCAATTCGATCCGGCGCTGGCATCGTGCGGCGATATGCTCGTCATGGGTGGAAATCAGGAAGCTGCTGCCCATGGTCTCGTTAATCGTGCGCACAAGGTCCATCACGTGATCGGCTGACTCCCGATCGAGGTTGCCGGTCGGTTCATCGGCCAGCACCAGCACCGGATTGTTGATGAGCGCACGTGCGACCGCAACGCGTTGGCGCTGGCCACCGGACATGGCCGCTGGACGGAAATCCCGACGGTCTGAAAGGCCGACCGCATCCAGCAACTCGCCCGCCCGTTGGCGCATCGATGTAGTTTCCCGGCCTGCGGCACAGGCCGCCGGCATCATCACATTTTCCAGCGCTGAAAGATCAGGCAGCAAATGATGAAACTGGAAGACGAAGCCCAGATTCTGGCTCCTGAACTCCGTGCGCTGCGCTTCGCTCGCGTGCATCAGGTCGACCCCCAACATATCGTAAGCACCGCCGCTCGCCCGCATCAGGGTGCCAAGGATGGTCAACAGGGTGCTCTTGCCGGAGCCCGAGGGGCCGAGCAGCGCCGCCATCTCGCCTGCCTCCATCGCAAGGTTGATGTCTTTGAGCACATGCGTCTGGGTGTCGCCTTCGCCAAAGTCTTTGGTCATGCCAGTGACAGTCAGGATGGGCGCCTTGGTCATGCGCCGATTGCTTCCACCGGATCGATCCGCGCGGCGCGACGGGCAGGGAGGATCGAGGCGAGCATGGCGGCAACCGTGGTCAGCGCAATCGCAAGAAGGAAATCGCCCTGCGTCTGGTCAATCGGCAGTCCACCGCTTTGCACCGCACTCACCGGCGGCAGGGGCAGCAGCGCCAGCCATGCGGCCAGCGCGCCGATGATCGCGCCAATGAAGCCAATCAACGTCCCTTCCAGAACGTAGATAGAGATGACGAGCCCCCGGCTGGCCCCCATGGCCCGCATGATCCCGATCTCGGCCTGCCGCCGGACAATGGACAACAGCATGGCGCTGGCGATCCCGACGATGATGGTGACCAGCGAGAAGGCCTTGATGATCGTGCCGGTGCGGGCCTGCGCATCCAGACCTTCAAAAAGCTGCTGGTTGTCCTCGGTCCAAGCCGTGGCCTTAAGGCCGGTCGAGCGGCGGAGGCGCTCGGCGATGCCCGGGGCGCCAGTTGCAGGCCGCACCTTGATTTCGATCCGCGAGACGCCTGTCGACAGGTCGAAAAGGGCTCTGGCGGTCGTGAAGTTCATATAGATGGACTGGCGATCCGCGCTGGCGATGCCCAAGGTGAAGACCCCGCCAATCCTGAAGCTGCGGGAGCGACCCCGATCAGAGGTCAGCTGCACGACCTGCCCCACCCGAAGCCCGAGATCGCGCGCAAGAACGCTGCCGATGAGAATACCGTCCGCCGGCAGACTGCCCGACCCGGCAACAATTGCGGCGTCAATATTGGCGATGTCCGACAATTTGCCCGCCATCGTGCCGATAACGCCGACCGGCGACACAGCCTGCCCGCGCACAACAAAGGCAGAGCCTCTAATCTGCGGGGAGACGGCGATCACCCCGGCGGTCTTTTCGATAATCGGGATCATCGGCTGCCAAATCGCAATCTGATCGCGGCGACTAAGGTCCTTCTGAAGCACCACTTGCGCACCCGGATTGCCATTCAGAACCGCAGGGTCACGGTCCGGCATTTCCAGCACGATGTGCGGAATGCTGCCGACGGTGCGCAACGTCAGCAAGGTTGCCAGCCCGCCGATCAGCGCGCTCATGAAAATGAAGACGCTGACGCCAAGCGCCACTCCGGCCATCAGCAACGCGGTCTGCCCGGGGTGGGAGAACAAATGCCGGAAGGCCAGTTTGACCGCATAGGGCGTCATTTCACGGGCTAACCCGCACCTTGTCGCCCGGTGCAGCTGACCCCGGATCTGCCAATATCCGCGCACCCGGCTGAAGCCCGCGGGTGACGATCACCGAATCGGCCGGCCAGTCGATGATGGTGACCCTCTGTTCGGTGACGACGTTGTCCGCGCCGACAATACGCACTTGGGCGGTGGCGCCCGAGGAGATCAGCGCGCTTCTCGGCACACTGAGGGCATCTTGCCGCCGTTCAATGAGCAGATTGACGGTGACAGTCAGCCCGGAAGGTGCATCGACAGTGCCTCCGATCAGGCCCAGGCGGACCGCGCGCGCGCCGGTGGCTGGATCGACGCGGGGTTCGACATGCAGCACCTTTGCTTTGAGCGGGCGTTGTTGCCCGGGCATGGCCATAGTTGCGTCCATTCCCGGCCGGATTTCAGCGGCATAGACCTCGTCGACCTCAACACTGATTTCAGGGCTTGAGAGGTCAGCGAGCCGGTAAATGACGCTGTCTAGCCCAACGGTCTGCCCGGGGTCGACCGGTCGCTCCAAAATGACCCCGGCAAAGGGCGCGCGCAACACGCGCCGGTCACGCTGTTCACTCGCCTGCACAACGGCAGCCCGAAGGCGCGTGAGCTCGCGCTCTCCTTCCACGACCGTTAGGCGCCGTTGTTCGACTTCCCGCTTGGTGGCAAACTGCCCAAGGGAGGCGAACCGCGCCAAATCCCGCCGGGCCTGCGCGAGCGTTGCCTGTTGTGTCGCAACAGAGGCTTTAGCTTGGGCAATGGCCGCTTGTTCAGGAGCGTCGTCGATCTTGGCAATCACTTGCCCGGCGGCCACCCTGTCTCCCACATCGAAAGGCAGGGCAATCAGCTCCCCGCCGAGCGAGGGACGGATATCCACTTGAAGGCGCGGCCGGATCCGCCCGTTCACCGCAAGAACACGGTCTGCTGGGGCCTTTTTGATGATCAGCGTGGCCACTTCCGGGTCGCGGGGCGCGAACAGCCAATAGCCGGCAATTGCTAAGGCCAATGCGGCCAAAGCCACAAAAAGGATACGGCGGCGATATCTCTTCATCTGTCAGATCGTTTAACTCGCCGCGACAGAGATGTTTCCACGTCATACTAAATTGAGGCTCTGCCGCGGCCGAGGCTCCCGCTCCGTCTTGTAAAGGCCGGGCTTGGCGCCCATATCTGACGAATGCTTCGACGCTCCATAGAGCGCAAGCCTGCCCTGCGCACAAAGGCGCGGCGCGCCGCCCCAAGACCTGAATTCGGTTGCCGCATTTTTTAAGCGACATAACCCAGCGCCTGCCTCTCGTTCCTGAAAGGACATCATGATGGCTAAATCCCAGAAGAAATCGAACCGCGAAGTGCGCAAGCCCAAGGCGGAAAAGCCGAAGTCCAATGCCTCCAAACCTTCCGAAAAGAGCGGCGTTGTGGCCGGTCTGGAACATATGAAACGATAGGATCGACGGACATGCGCGTTTCCGAAAGCTTCTGTCAGGAACAGGAGGCCCTGCAGCGGGCCAAGGCCGCAGCGGAGCCACTGGAAAGCCGTCGCAAGATCGCGCTGACGGCGGCCGCAGCTTGGGCGGTGGAAGGCGCACTTGCCAAAACCCGCGCGCTCAAACAGGCACCGCTGGATAAGCTGGATGCCGATATCGCGCGCGAATTTGCGGAGGAAGATGCGGACCTCGCCGAACAGGCAGACGTATCAGGCGACGACACGCCCTAAATGCAAAAGCCCCGCCCTGTCGGGTGACAGGACGGGGCCTCTGCGACGCCAAAGGCGCTTTTATTTTAGAACTTCACGCTGCCTTCCACGCCGATCAGGCGACGCGTGCCCGGCGTGATGAACGAACCGCCAAATTCAACAGCCGTGATGACTTCGTTGAGATAGCGCTTGTTGAGCAGGTTGTTGGCGAACACCGCCAGACCGAAGCGGTCCGACTGGATGCCGATACGTCCGTTCATGACGCCAAAGGAATTCCGCTTCGCGACATCATACTTGCCGTCACCGACAAAGGCAGGAAGTGCGAGGGCGGAGCCCGGCAGCAGGCCGGAGAACAGCGTCGGGATCGACTGGTTCTGCACGGTGTGGAACCAGGTCGGGCCAGTCAGGCGGTAATCGACACGACCGACGATCTTCAGATCATCCGACACAGCATGGTCCAGATCGACGCCAACGTTCAGCGTATAGTCCGCCGTGTAGGGGGACTTGTTGCCAACTGTATAGGGGCGTGAGCTGTTCTGCTTGATCTTGCTATCGGTGTAGTTGAACGAACCGAACAACTTGACGCCGCGGACCGGCTTGACCGTGGTGGAGAGTTCTACGCCCTTCAGGTCGACACGGTCGATGTTCGACACAACGCGCAGCAGGCCGAAGCCGCCCACGAAGAATTCGAAGAACTGCATGTCGTGGACCTGCGTGTAGTAGCCCGCGAGGTCAAAGGTCACCGCGCCGTCGGCAAGGTTGCCCTTCACACCGGCTTCAAACGCGCTCGACCATTCCTTCTTATACTGGTCGTTCACCTTCACATTGGCGCCGAAGAAGTTGACGAAGCTGTTGGTGATCAGCTGGGCCGATCCCTGGTTGTTAAAGCCGCCGGATTTGAAGCCGATGCCCCAGTTGCCATAGATGTTGAGGTCATCATTGGGCTTGTAGCTCAGCGTCACCTTGGGTTCGAACTGCTTGAAGCTTGCGCTCTTGTCCTTCAGTGCACCGAAAGCCTGACCGGGGTTGATTGGGCCGCCCGAGAACGGATCAATTGCGGTCGGGACAAGCGAAGAGGCTTTCCGGTCTTCCACGTCATAGCGCACGGCAACACCGGCATCGAACTTGTCGCTGGCCTTCCATTCAACCGCACCGAACGCTGCATAGACATTGGTGTTGAAGCGGTCGGCGAGAAGCAGTGTCGTCGGGTTGGTTGTTGATGGGGCGTTGTAGAGATTTTTGATCACGCCATTGCCCGTGTCGGCGCCAAGGCTGACACCCACGGTGCGGTTGATGTGCAGGTAATAGGCACCCAATTGCCAGTTGATGTTGCCGGCATCACCCATCAGGCGCCATTCGGTGCTGAAGTCGGTCTGCTTGCGAACCTGATACTGTGTCCCGTCACAGGTCGTCGGGCTGTACGGCCCGAAGGTGGAGCCGTTGGCTGGCGCAAAGATGAACGGAACCGGGATCGCCCCGATGCCGCCCGGCGCATTAACGGGATAGCCGGTAAGCGCAGCTGTGCTCGCAAAGCAGGCGTTGACGGTGGCCTGCCCGCCGGGACCGGCAGCGCTGATGAAGCGGGCAAAGTCTGCCGAGGTGCCGTCAGCCACCAGATCCTGATCAACGTCGGAATACAGCGCCCAGCCAACAAGCTTCAGGCTGTCTGACAATTCGTGATCCAGCTTTGCCGAGAAGTCGAGGCTCGTCTGGTCATTGGTCGGACGGATGTTGTTATAGAATTTGAACGGGTGCTTGTTCACGTCTTCGTAGAAGGCGGGGTTTGCGGCGGCGAAATTGGGCAGGTGGAAGGCTGCGTTGAAGGGCAGCGATGCGCCGCTGAATTCGGCATAGCGCGCCTTGAGGTCGAGCTGCGTTGGGCCGCCTTCGCCAACAAGGATGCGGCCGTCAAGCGCCCAATTCTGCTTGTCATCCACGGTCTTGGAATCGGTGAAGACGTTGCGGTAAAAACCATCCGACTTGCTGGCATAACCTGACAGCACGAAGCCTGCGCCCGCGCCAAGCGGACCTGCAATGTGCGCGGTCGATTCCCATGTATTGTACTCGCCGTAAGACAGCTTGGCCGCACCGGTGAGCGTATCGGTTGGCTTCAGCGTCTGGATGACGATGGCACCGGCCGCAGCGTTGCGGCCGTAAATGGCGCCCTGCGGACCTTTGAGCATTTCAACCTGACGCAACGTGCCCTGCGGCTGGTTGAGCTGGGCTGTGTTGGTCTTCAAAATGCCGTCGACGACGAGCGCGACCGAGCTTTCTGCGTCGCGTGCGCCGTTGATGCCGCGGATGTTGATCTGCGTGTCGCCCGCTTCTGCGGTGCCCGTCACGATCGTGATGCCGGGTGTCAGGCGGACAAAATCTTCTGCCTTGGTGGCACCCGTGCGTCCGATGACTTCAGCGGTGATAACCGCAACCGAGGCCGGAACATCCTGCAGCCGTTCATTCTGGCGGCGTGCTGTGACGATGATCGTGTCTTCGCCCTCTGCCTGCGGCGCCGTGGCGTCTGTCATTTGCGCCATGGCCGGGGCGGCGAACGTCACCGCACCTGCGGTCGACATAAGAAGCCATTTTGAAAACGTCATTAGGTATCTCCCTGTATACAGTCATGAGCGCGAACCCTGACCGATCTTTGCTGCCGCGCCCCTTTTTGGCTTGTCCCTTAAACGCGACTTGATGAGGTGAGGGGATAATGTATACAAATAGCTCTGGTCAAGTTTTTTGGGAGTAGAGATGTCGCGCGCTTCCGATCGCGCCTTCGAGGCCATCCGCAGCATGATTCTGTCAGGCGAATTGCCGGCGGGAGCGCAGGTGGTGGAAGAGGCTCTTGCCGAGAAGTGTGGCGTCTCGCGGACCCCGGTGCGGGACGCGCTGCGGCGGCTGGAATCCGACCTTCTTGTTGTGCGCACGGATACGCAGCGCAGCTTTGTGGCGGATTGGTCCCTGGACGATGTGGCCGATGCTTTTGAGCTGCGGTCGATTTTGGAGGCCGAAGCGGCACGTCGCGCCGCCGACCAGATGACGGATGGCGCGCTGGCCCGCATTCGCGCCGCGAATCGCCAGATTGCCGACGCGATCATGAAGCCCGTGCCCGACGTCGGCGGCTTTTTGGAAGGCAACCGGGAGTTTCATGCCGTCATTCTTGAAGTGGCAGGATCGCGGCGGCTCGCGTCACTTCTGGGGACGTTGATTGAACAGCCGGTCGTCTGGCGCACGGCGCATCACTATAGCCGCGAGGCACTCTACAGGTCGCATAGTGAACATGACGAGCTAATTGCCGCCTTTGCCCGCCGGGATGGTGGCTGGGCCAAGGCCATCATGACAAGCCACATTTTGCGGGCCTATCATGCCTATGCCGAGGCGCATGGGCTGACCGCCGAGTTTCAGCAGGCTGCCGAATAATGGGCCCCGATCAGATTGAAATGGTCGAAGTCGCCCCGCGCGATGGCCTTCAAAACGAAAAGACGCTGATCGCAACGGCGGACAAGATCGCGCTAATTGAGCGTGCCATTGCGGCGGGCTCGCGCAGGATTGAGGTGACAAGCTTCGTCAACCCCAAGGCTGTGCCGCAAATGGCGGACGCCGAAGCGGTCTGCGAAGGCCTGCCCGAGCGCGACGACGTGACCTTTATCGGTCTTGTCATGAATGCGCGTGGCGCAACGCGGGCGCTCGCCACCGGGCGCATTGACCAATTGGGTGCTGTGGCCGTTTCCACCGACAGCTTTGCCATGGCCAATCAGGGGCAGACAAGCGACGGGTCGGTCGACGCCGCCAAGGAAATCATCGCCCTGTCACAGGCGGCAGGCAAGTCAGGCCAAGTGACCATCGGCGCGTCTTTCGGCTGCCCGTTTGAGGGCGACGTGGCGCAGGACCGTGTGGTGGCCATGGCGGTTGCGCTCGCGGAAGCAGGTCCGGTGGAGATTGGCCTTGCTGATACGATCGGCGTCGGCAATCCGGCGCAGGTGTCCGCTTTGGTGGCCAAGGTTCGAGCGGCCGTTCCGCACATCCCGGTCCGCGTTCATTTCCACAATACGCGTGGCACGGGCCTCGCCAATGTGTGGGCCGCGATTGAGGCGGGTGCCGTGACCGTTGACGCCTCCATCGGCGGGCTGGGCGGCTGTCCCTTCGCTCCCGGGGCGGCGGGCAACGTCTCCACCGAGGACGTCGTTTACATGCTGGAGCGCGCAGGCGTGCGCACCAGCCTAGATCTTTCCGCGCTCGTTTCGGCCAATCACTGGCTGGGCGAGATCATGCAGCGCACACTTCCGGGCATGGTGGCCAAAGCGCCGCCTTTCCCCAAACAGGCATAAAGAAGGGACTTTCGATCCATGGGTTATCGTTTGGGTGTGGATGTCGGCGGTACATTTACCGATCTCCTGCTGTTCGACACAGCGACCGGCGCATTTTGGCGGCACAAGACGCCATCGACGCCGCATGATTCCTCTGAAGGCATTTTGAATGGCGTGACAGCCATCTGCGCGAATGCCGGTGTGGCCGCCAATCAGATTGACTATTTCCTTCACGGCACAACGGTTGCGACCAATGCCGTGCTGGAAGGCAAAGGCGCCAAGGTCGGCCTTATCACCACCGAAGGCTATCGCGACATCATGCAGATCGCGCGCAGCTTCGTGCCCGGTGGTCTGGCCGCATGGATCATCTGGCCCAAGCCGCAGCCGCTGGCCGCGCTGGAGAACACCGTCACCGTCAAGGGCCGCATGAATGCGGAAGGCAAAGAAGTCCGCCCGCTCGATGAGGCCGATGTCCGCACCCAGCTGACCTATCTGAAAGGTCAGGGCGTTGAGGCGATCACGGTCAGCCTGATCAATGCTTATGCCAGTGGCGCGCATGAAGCGCGCATCGGCAAGATCGCCGCTGAAGTCCTGCCGGGCATCCCCGTTTCGCTCAGCCATGAAGTTCTGCCCGAAATGCAGGAATATGAGCGGACGCTGACGACGGTTGCCAACGCATCGGTGCGTCCGGTGGTCGGCAAATATGTGTCGAACCTGCGCAACCGTCTGGCCAAGGAAGGCATGACGGGCAAGCTGTCGCTGCTGCGGTCCGATGGCGGCCTGATGAGCGCGGCCAAGGCGGAAGAGCATCCCGTCAGCATCCTGATGTCGGGTCCGGCAGGTGGCGTCACCGGCGCCATCTGGGTTGGCCGCAATGCGGGCATCAAGAACATCCTGACGCTCGATGTTGGCGGCACCAGCACTGACGTGGCTCTGATTGAAAATCTGGAACCACGCCGTCAGCGCACGACCGAAGTCGGCCATCTCTCCGTCCGCGCCTCGGCACTTGATGTGAAGACGGTGGGCGCAGGCGGCGGCTCCATCGCTTATGTGCCGGAACTCACTCGCGCACTGCGCGTCGGCCCGCAGAGCGCCGGTGCCGTGCCGGGGCCGGTCGCGTACGGCAAAGGCGGCGTTGCTCCGACCGTGACCGATGCCAATGTCGTGCTCGGCTATCTGCCGGAAAATCTGCTCGGCGGGACTTTCAAGCTTGATCGCGAGGGCGCCAAGGCGGCGGTCCAGACCATCGCTGATGCGCTTGGCATTGACCTGATGGCGGCGGCGCGCGGCATCATCGACATCGTCAATGAAAACATGTTTGGCGCCTTGCGGATGATCTCCGTCCAGCAAGGCTATGATCCGCGCGACTTCGCGTTGATGGGCTTTGGCGGCGCAGGGCCGCTGCACGTGAATGCCGTCGCCAAGCTGATGGGCAGCTGGCCTGCCATCTCTCCCGTCAGCCCCGGCGTGCTGTGCGCGCTCGGCGATGCGACCACCCGGATGCGGACGGAAACGGCCCGCTCCTGGTCGCGTCTGGCGCAGGATACGAAGCCAGAAGATCTGATCGCGGTGCTCGCCGAAATGGCCGAGCAGGTGACGGGCGAACTCCTGTCCGACGGTGTTCCGGCGGATGAGATCACGACCGCGTTTGAAGTCGATGTCCGCTATGCCGGACAGGCGTTTGAAGTGCCGTTGACGATCTCGGCTGATCTGCTTGCGGCGGAAGGCATTGCCGGCATTCTGGGCCGCTTTGATGAGGAGCATAAGCGCCTCTTCACCTTCAACATGGATACCCCGCACGAAATCGTGAACCTGCGGGCCGTGGCCTTGGGCCGTGCGCTTGATCTGCCTTCACCGCCGATTGAAAAGGGCAATGGAGATCCAGCTGCTGCCAAGCTGCGCGATCACACGCTCTGGATGGACGGTCGCGAACATGCAGCGGTCATCTATGACCGGGCCCTGCTGAAGGCGGGGGACATCATCCCCGGACCTGCCATCGTCTGCGAAATGGACTCCACGACGCTGATCGAATCCGATTGCGTCGGCACTGTCGATCCTGTCGGCAACATCCTCATCAATCTGGCCTGACGAAAGGGACACAACCATGCCTGCAACAATCGTTCAGACCAACACGACGCCATTCAAGAAAGTGGCGATTGATCCGGTCACCCTCGACATCATGGAAAACGCGCTGCGCAATGCGCGCGTCGAAATGGATGCCACACTCGTCCGTACCGCCATGTCGCCCGGCATCCGCGAACAGGGCGATGCTTTCCCGCTGATCGCCGATCACACGGGCAAGATGATCGTCGGCCAGTTTGGCAGCTTCATCGGTGGCTTCCTCGACAACTATGAAGGCACGCTGGAAGACGGCGACATGATCTTCCTGTCCGACCCTTATTCGGTCGGCGGGGCGGTCAGCCATTCCAATGACTGGCTTGTGCTGCTGCCTGTGTTCAAGGATGGCCGCCTGATCGCCTATACCTCGATGTTCGGCCATCAGTCTGACATTGGCGGCAAGGTCGTCGGCTCCATGCCGATCAACGCCCGCTCCATCTTTGAAGAAGGCGTCCGCATTCCTCCGGTCAAGATCTGGAAAAAGGGCGAGTATAATGACGATCTGATGAAGCTCGTCATGCACCAGACCCGCAAGCCGGACTGGTGTGCCGCCGATTTGAACGCGCTCATCGCGTCTTGCCGTGTGGCGGCGCGTCGCGTGGTTGAAATGGCAGAGCGCTTTGGCGATGACGTCTATGTCTCGGCAACGCAGGAGCTTCTCGCGCGCAACCACCGCGCAATGAAGACACTGCTGAGCCAAGCCGTCAGCGAAGAGCCGGTGAGCTTTGAGGATTATATCTGCGACGACGGCATGGGCTTTGGCCCTTATCGCATCAAGTGCACGATGCGCCGCGAAGGCGAAGTCGTCATCCTCGATTTCGACGGAACCGACCCGCAGTCGATCGCTTCGATCAACTTCTATCTGAACGAGAACATGTTCAAGATGTTCTTCGGCATCTACATGATCATGGTCTTCGACCCGCAGATCCTGTTTAACGACGGCTTCTATGATCTCATCGATGTCCGCATTCCCGAAGGGTCGTTGCTGAAGCCGAAATTCCCGGCAGCGCTTTCGGGACGCACCCACGCCTTGGGCCGCATCTTTGACATTTTGGGCGGGCTGCTCGGCCAGAAGACTCCGGAATTCCTGAACGCGGCGGGCTTCTCCTCGTCGCCGCATCTGTTCTATTCAGGCAATGATCAGCGTCCCGGAAAGGGCAATGCGTGGTTCCAGCTGTTCCAGATCGGCTTTGGTGGCATTCCGGGCCGTCCACTGGGTGATGGGCCGGACGGCCACTCGCTCTGGCCGGGCTTCACCAACGTGCCCAATGAGTTTCTGGAACGCTATTTCCCGATGATCATTGAGCGCTATGAGACGGAGCCGGACTCAGGCGGTGCAGGCCTCCATCGCGGCGGCAATGGCATCCACATGACCTATCGGTTCCTGTCGGCCGGAACGATCTCCATCCATGATGATCGTTGGTTCGTTCCCCCATGGGGCGTGAATGGCGGTGAACCCGGAAAGCGCGCGCGCAAGATCCTTGAAAAGGCGTCGGGTGAGCAGATCATCATCGGCAATAAGGTCGAGGATATCGATGTTCAGGTCGATGATCAGCTGCACTTCATCACCTGGGGTGGCGGCGGCTGGGGTGACGCTCTGGAGCGTGATCCAGCCTTGGTCGCCAAGGAGATCACACAAGGTCTCGTCACGCCAGAGGGCGCGCGTGATTATGGTGTGGTTGTCGATGCGTCCGGCGTCGTTGATGCGGCGGCCACCGATAAGCTGCGGGCTGAAATGCGGACAACGCGCGGTGAATTGCTGCTGTTCAACGCTGGTCCCGGCATTGAGGTGCTGCGCGCCAATTGTCTGGCGGAAACGGGCCTGCCCGCGCCTGTCCAGCCTGTGTGGCAGCATCTGGAGGCCGCAGAGTGACTGTTGTGAACACGGGTGCATTGAAGGACATTCGCGTCGTTGAACTTGGCCAGTTGCTGGCCGGGCCGTTTTGTGGTCAGTTGCTTGGGGACATGGGCGCAGATGTGATCAAGGTCGAACCGCCGGTCACAGGCGATCCGATGCGCGAATGGGGGCAAGGCGCGCAAAAGGTGCAGTGGGAAGTCATCGCCCGCAACAAGCGGTCGGTGAGCGCCAATTTGCGTGTGCCCGAAGGGCAGGCGCTGGTGAAGCGGCTCATTGCGCAGGCGGATGTTCTCATCGAGAACTTCAAGCCCGGCACGATGGAAAAATGGGGCCTTGGGCCGGACGTCTTGCTGGCCGAATTCCCCGGCCTGATCATCGCGCGCATGTCCGGCTATGGGCAGACAGGGCCTTATTCCAACCGCGCGGGTTTTGGCGGCATTGGTGAGGCGATGGGCGGCTGGCGCTATATCGTGGGGGAACCGAACCTCCCGCCCAGCCGCATGGGCGTGTCCATCGGCGACACGCTGACGGCAACCTATGGCTGCATGGGCGTGTTGGCGGCGCTGCATGAGCGGGATCGCTCCGGCAAGGGACAGGTTATTGATGCCGCGCTTTATGAAAGCGTGCTTCAGGTCATGGAAGGGCTGGTGCCTGAATATGACCGTATGGGCCTGATCCGCGAACGCTCAGGCTCGGTGTTGAAGGGCATCGCTCCGTCTAACGTCTATAGCTGCAAGGACGGCGAGTTCATGATCGGCGCCAATAAGGACTCGCTCTGGAAGCGGCTGGCAGGTGCCATGGGCTGTCCCGAACTGGGCGATGATCCGCGCTATGCGACACATTTGGCGCGCGGCGAAAATCAGGATGAGCTGGATGCGCTCATCAACGATTGGACCAAGACGCTGACTGTTGATGACGTCGATGCGCTGATGATCGAACACTCCATCCCTGCCGGTCGCGTCTACCGTGCGCCCGACATGCTGGAAGATCCGCATTTTCGGGCGCGCGAAGCGATCATTGAGGTGGAAACAGAACGTTACGGTCCGCTCAAGATGCAGTCGAGCTTCCCCAAATTCTCAGCCACCCCCGGCAGCGTCCGGCGTGCAGCACCGTCCAAGGTCGGGCAGCATAATGCGGAGATTTATGGCGAGTTGCTGGGCCTTGGTGCAGCGGACCTCGACGCCATGGTTGAGAAGGGTGTGATCTAAACAAGCACCACCTACCTGCATTGGTATTCACACCCCTTGAGATAGGCGCCGCGCACGTTAGGCTCCTGTTGCGCTGCACAATTGCGCCGGAGGATCAGGGATGAAGACAAGTGCGGACCTGCGGGCACGGCTGAAGGCGCTCCACCTTCAGACGGCGGAAACGCCGATCTTCAATCCTGTCTTCCAGTTGAGCCTTGATCTCTCCCGCCAGATTGAAAATGGCGGCCTGCCGCTGGATGAGGTCGCCGCGCTTGTTGATGAGCTCGAGTGTGAAGCGCTCGAAAGCCGCGCAGGCCATGTGCGCGATCTGTTGTCGCCCGTCGCGCAAGAGTCGAACCTCGCCCGCCTGCGGGGGATTGTGGCGGCGTCTGCCACTGACTTTGAAAGCTTCGCCGCCCGCTGGTCACGCCCATTGCTCCATGCTGTTTTTACCGCACACCCGACTTTCCTGCTGAGCCCCGCGCAAAGCGATGCGATTGCCGATGCGGTATCGCAGGATGATGGCGGCGCTGTCTGTACCGCCAGCCGCAGCCGCCCGGCCATCACGCTCGACTTTGAACATGATGAGGCGATGGCCGCCATCGGGCGGGCCGCCCAGGCGCGTGATGCTCTGACGGGCGTGGTGCTCGATGTAGCCGCCGCCAATTGGCCCGACCGCTGGACGCAGCTTTTGCCGCAGCCTTATCGTCTCGCGACATGGGTCGGCTATGACATGGATGGCCGCACAGACATCAGCTGGTCGACCTCCTTGCGTTATCGCCTGTCGGAAAAGGCGTTGCGCCTGTCGGGCTATGCGACGCAGTTGGCCGCGATTGATCCTGTCCATCCGCTCATTGACACATTGCGGGGCGCAGAGGCGCACAGCCGCGACATGGCGGACCGGTTCGCGCGCGATCTCTCAACGCCCGAGGCGCTGTCCGATGCCGCCAATGCGCTGACGGCGGCGCATCCGGATAAGATCATCACTCTGGTGCCGCTGATTGAGCAATTGTTGGCCGAAGCCGCTTCCGCCGCGTCGGACACGGCAAAGGCGCTGCTCATCCTTGCCTCGGCCATGCGCGCCGATGGCCTCGGCATGGGCTGGGTGCATTTCCGTGTGAACACGTCGCAGCTCCACAACGCCATCCGCCGCCGGATTGATCCCGACAACACGCTCGATCTGGGCAGCCGCACCGCACTGCAAAAGGTGCGGGCGCTTCTCGAGGGTGTAACCCCACTGCGCTCCAACTTTGCGGCGCTCGCTATTGAGAGCACGACCGCGCTGCGGCAGTTCCTCGCCATGGTGCAGATCCTCCATCATGTGGATGGGGACGCGCCGATCCGGATGCTGATTGCGGAATGTGAGCAGCCGCAGACCGTGCTCGCCGCGCTCTATTTCGCTAAGCTGTTCGGCATTGATGACAAGGTGGATGTCTCGCCCTTGTTCGAAACCGAAAGTGCGATGGAACATGGCGCCCGCTTCCTCGATGCCATGCTCGCCGAGCCGACCTATCAAGCCTATGCCCGCACGCGGGGGCGTGTCTCGATCCAGACGGGCTTTTCGGATGCGGGCCGGTTCGTGGGGCAACTCCCCGCCGCATTGGCCATTGAGCGCCTGCACGGGCGACTGGCGCGCATCATGGCGCGGCATGGGCTGACCGATGTCGCCGCGCTCATCTTCAACACGCATGGCGAGTCGATGGGGCGCGGCGCACACCCGGTGAGCATAGCCGACCGGATGCGCTATCCGATGAGTGAGTGGTCGCGTCAGCAATTCGCCGCCAATGGCATCGCGACCGAGCTGGAGGCGAGCTTTCAGGGCGGGGACGGCTATCTGCTCTTCCGCAACCCTGCCCTCGCGCTGGCCACCTTCACCCGCATTGCTGAGGCAGAGTTAACCCCGCTGCCAGTGGGCGAGGACCCGTTCTATTCGCGCACCGACATCACGCTCGATTTCTATCGCGGCATAAGGCGCGTCCAGCGCGAGCATCTGGAATCGCGCACCTATGCTCGTGCGGTCACGGCATTCGGCTTGGGCTTGCTCAACGAAACCGGCAGCCGCAAATCGCGCCGCCAGTCAGACTTGGCGGCGGACCGGGATATGAGCCTGCGGCAAATCCGTGCCATCCCGCACAATGCCATCCTCCAACAGCTGGGCTATCCCGTGAATGTCATTGCGGGCGTTGGCACCGCAGCGGGCGAGGATCTGGAAGGTGTCGCTGAGGTGCTGGCGAGTTCTAGGCGGGGCAGGTCGCTCGTGCGGATGCTGCGTGCGTCGGACCGGCTGGCGAGTATCAAGTCGGTCGCGGCCTATGGCGAGCTGTTCAACTCGGCCTATTGGGCGAGCCGCCCCTATCGCGGGACGGAGACGGCGCTTGAACCGGCCTGCCTCTCGCTTGCCGAACATCTGACTAAGGATGACCGCACCGGCGTATTCCGGCGGTTGGCGTCACGACTGCGGGTCGACGGGTTGAAGCTGCACCGCCTGCTCGACCGCCTCCCCAAGGATGAGACGGCGACGGATGGCGCGCGCGAAGATGTCCGCCGGTCGCTGGGCGCACTCCATGCGCTGCGCCTCGCGCTGATGCAGCATATGTTCTTAAAGGCGGTGCAGATCCCTGCCTTCTCCCGCTCCAACGACATTAGCCGTGACGATGTGCTGGAAATGGTCTTCACCCTGCGCATCGAGGACGCGCTTGCCCAGCTCCGCCGCGCCTTTCCGGTCTCGGCGCCCTCCATCGACGATTTCGCGGTGAATGAGCCCACCGACTATCCCGATAGCGACGGGCAGGCCTATGCCGGTATCCAGTCCGCCTACATCACGCCCATTGATCAGGCCTATGCGCTGTGCCTGCGGATCGGGACGGCGATTGCGAACCACTTTGGGGCGCATGGGTGAACTAAACCTCCCCCTCCATTTCGTCATCCTGAACTCGTTTCAGGATAACCCGGCGGCGCATCTCTTCAGCCGACGATGGGGCCCCACGCTGTTGTGCTGAAACAAGTTCAGCATGACGAAGGGATGGAAATCCACGATGGTGGCGTTTTCTTGCAACTCCAACTATACGCGCGGCCATGCAGATTCCCGGACATATTGATCCCGTCGCGGTTCCCCGCGCCCCCACCTTGCGCGAAGATGGTCGTGTTGACCTCGTCGGCCTGTCGAAAGAGCAGATCCGTGCCGAGCTCGAGGCCGCAGGTCTCGACGCCAAGGCCGCCAAGCTGCGCGGCAAGCAGATCTGGCACTGGGTCTATAATCGCGGTGCGACTGAGTTTGCGCAGATGACCGATATTGCCAAGGCGCAGCACCCGTTTCTTGCGGACCATTTCGTCATTGGCCGCCCCGAAGTGGTGGAGGCGCAGGTCTCGTCCGACGGCACGCGCAAGTGGCTGCTCCGCGCGCCCGATGCGCAGGACTATGAGATGGTCTTCATCCCCGATGCTGACCGCGGGACGCTCTGCGTTTCTTCGCAGGTCGGCTGCACGCTCAACTGTCGCTTCTGCCATACAGGCACGATGCGGCTGGTCCGCAACCTGACGGCGAGCGAGATTGTCGGGCAGGTCATGCTTGCGCGGGACAGTCTGGGTGAATGGCCGTCGCAGCCCGAAGGACGTCTGCTCACCAACATCGTCATGATGGGCATGGGTGAGCCGCTCTATAATTTTGATGCGGTGCGCGATGCGCTCAAGATCGTGATGGACGGCGATGGCCTTGCGCTGTCCAAGCGGCGCATCACGCTGTCGACCTCGGGCGTTGTCCCGATGATGGCGCGTGCGGGCGAAGAGATTGGCGTCAACCTTGCCGTCTCGCTCCATGCGGTGACCAAGGAAGTCCGCGATGAGATCGTGCCAATCAACCGCAAATATGGGCTTGAGGAATTGCTTCAGGCCTGCGCCGACTATCCCGGCGTCAACAATGCGCGGCGCATCACGTTCGAGTATGTGATGCTGAAGGACAAGAATGACAGCGATGACGAAGCGCGTGAACTCGTCCGCCTCATCAAGAAGTACCGCCTCCACGCCAAGGTGAACCTCATTCCGTTCAATCCCTGGCCCGGCGCGCCTTATGATACGTCGACGCCGGAACGCGTCCGCTCCTTCTCGAACATCGTGTTTGACGGCGGCATCTCCGCCCCGATCCGCACCCCGCGTGGGCGTGACATTGATGCCGCCTGTGGGCAGCTGAAGACCAGTTCGGAAAAGAAAACGCGCGCAGAGCTGGACCGTTTGGCGGAAGAGAAGCAGGCAGCTTTGGGGTAGGCGCTACTGTGCTGCCAACGCCTGCGCAGCGGCCACACCGCTCGCCCAGGCCCATTGGAAATTGTAGCCGCCTAGCCATCCGGTAACGTCGACCGCTTCGCCGATCACATAAAGGCCCGGCACCTTGGCGGCCTCCAACGTCTTAGACGAAAGTTCCGCTGTGCTGATGCCGCCAATGGTGACTTCGGCCTTGGCAAAGCCCTCTGTGCCATTGGGATGGAATTCCCAATCGGCGAGGCGGCGCTCAATCCGGTCGAGCATCGGGTCCTTCATTTCGACAAGCTCCAGCAAGCCCCAATCGACATCTTCGCCGCTGACCTTGCCGGAGAGGGCAAAAGCGAGGCGATCTGGCAAATGGCTCGCGAGAGTTGTCCGCAGCGTCTGGCGGGGGCGATCCCGCTTGAGCATCTTCAGCCAGTCGCGAGGCGCTTCGGGCAGGAAGTTGATGCCGACAGGCTCGCCATGCCGCCAATAGGACGACACCTGCAAAATCGCCGGACCGGAAAGGCCGCGATGCGTGAAGAGCGCGGCTTCGCGGAATTTCGTTTTGCCGGTGCGGGCCACGACCTCTGCTGACACGCCGGAGAGCGTTCGGAAGAGTGTTTCCTCCCCGCCCAGCGTAAAGGGCACAAGTGCGGGGCGCGGTTCGACGACCTTGAGGCCAAAGCGCCGGGCAATGTCATAGGCGATGCCCGTTGCGCCCATTTGCGGGATGGAAGGGCCGCCTGTGGCGACCACAAGCGCAGGCGCCTCAGCACCGCCCGCCCGGAACAGGCCATCGGCATGGCCGATCTCTCCAATGTCCGTCGAAAAGGCGAAGTCGACCGCGCCCTTCGCGCATTCGTCCATCAGCATCGCGACAATCTGCTTGGCAGAGCCATCGCAGAAAAGCTGACCGAGCGTCTTTTCATGCCAGGCAATGCCATAGGCGTCGACAAGGGCAATGAAGTCCGCTGGACGATAGCGACCGAGCGCCGACTTTGCGAAATGCGGATTGGCCGACAGGAAACGTTCGGCCGCCGTGTTCACGTTGGTGAAGTTGCAGCGCCCGCCGCCGGAGATCAGGATCTTCTTCCCCGGTGCATCGGCATGGTCGATGACGAGCACGCGTTTGCCCGCTTGGCCCGCGCGGGCAGCGCACATCAGGCCCGCCCCTCCGGCACCAAGGATGATAACGTCATATCTGGGCAGGGGCTGTGTCATGCGGGCGCCCTAGAGCAACAAAGCGCGCATCACAAACACGCGGTTGATCGCAGCTTGCATCCTGTGGCTGATTAAACGACCATAAGCGCAGATTGGGAGGGCGCTATGCCAAGTCCGGGAACGGAACGAGACGGCAAGATTTTCAGGCACAGGCTGTCCACGCGGCTGTGGCATTGGATCAACGCTGTCGCGGTCATTGTCCTGCTGATGTCAGGGCTCACCATCTCAAATGCGCACCCCCGGCTTTACTGGGGGCATTATGGCGCGAACTTCGATGCCGCCTGGCTCACTTTGCCGCGCTTTCCCGGCTGGGCGACG
This sequence comes from uncultured Sphingomonadales bacterium, assembly GCA_903839675.1. Lineage (GTDB taxonomy): Bacteria > Pseudomonadota > Alphaproteobacteria > Sphingomonadales > Sphingomonadaceae > Aquisediminimonas. The sequence continues at coordinate 360,178 of CAIMDB010000028.1, read as the reverse complement.
ATCCCGACCGGCTATAACCTCGCGCTGGCCCGTGAATGGCATTTCGCCTTTGCCTGGGTGTTTGCCTTTGGGCTGCTCTTCTTCATGCCGCGCGCGGTGATGAACGGGCATTTCAGGCGCGACATTGCGCTTGGCGTAAAGGAGGTCGCGCCGTCGCATCTGTGGGAGGATGTGAAGCGGCATTTGCACTTGAACTTCGAAACGCCGGGCGGCGGCTATAACCCCTTGCAGAAGATCACCTATTCGCTGGTGTTGTTCGTGCTGTTGCCGCTCCTCATTCTGACGGGCCTGACACTGTCGCCGGGCATGAACGCGGTTCTGCCCTGGCTGATAGATTTGTTCGGTGGGCGGCAGTCCGCGCGGTCCATTCATTTCATCTGCGCCGGTGGAATGGCCCTGTTTATTGCCGTCCATCTGGTACTGGTGGTGCTGGCAGGGCCAATCAACGAAGTGCGGTCCATGATCACCGGCTGGTTCCGGATATCGGGAGAACGGTCATGATCCTCACACGTCGCAATCTGCTGCTCACTGCAGGCGCCGGCCTTGTCACCGGGTGTGACAAGCTCGGCCAAAACCCGACCTTTCGTGAGGTGCTGAAGCTTGGCGAAAAGGGCAATTTCGCGATCCAGCGGTCCCTGCAACAACGGTCTGCCCTTGCGCCGGAGTTTGACCGGACACAGATTTCGCCCATCTTCCGCGTCAATGGCACGCACGTGCCTGCGGGCGAGGCTTATGCCCAACACACAGCGGAAAAGTTCGTGAACTGGCGGCTGCGGGTCGAGGGTCTTGTGGCGCGGCCATTTTCTGTGTCGCCGGCGCAGCTGCAGCAGATGCCGAATCGGACGCAGATTACCCGGCATGATTGCGTGGAAGGGTGGAGCGCCATTGGGGAATGGACAGGTGCTCCGCTCAAGCTGCTGCTCGATGCGGCCGGGCTGAAGCCACAGGCGCGCTATCTGGTGTTTCACTGCGCGGACCGCATGGGGACGGGGGAGATGTATTATGAAAGCATCGACCTGATCGACGCGTTGCATCCGCAGACGATCCTCGCCTGGGCGCTCAACGGGCAGGTGCTGAGCGTCGGCCATGGCGCGCCCGTGCGACTCCGGGTTGAGCGCCAATTGGGCTATAAGCAGGCCAAATATGTGGAACGGATTGAAGCGGTCGCCGACCTTTCAACAGTCCGGGGCGACAAGGGTGGCTATTGGGAAGATGGGTCCGGTTACCAATGGTATGCCGGCATCTGACCCGCGCTCCCCTGTGAAGCGCGGGCCTGAGCGATGGTTTAGTTTGCCTTTTTAGCTTTCCATTCTGCGCGCATCATCTCCCGCGCTGCCTTGCGTTCGGCATCATTTATGGAGCCGTCCTTGTCGGTGTCGACCTTGTCAAAACGGGCAAGAGCGGCCTGCGCCGCTTCGGCCTCGGTCACGATGCCATCTTTATTCGCATCGGCCATACCGAACATACGGTCTTCCATCCGGCCCATGCGACCTTTGCCGCCTTCGCCATGGCCCATATGCTTCCGCTTCATTCCGCCGTGACCGGCCATGGGCGGCGGTGCCATGCCGTCAGACATCATGTGCTGGTGATGCGCGTCAAATTCGGCGCGGCTGATGCTGCCGTTCTTGTCGGCATCCATTTTTGTGAACATCTCGCCCTGCATTTTCGACATGTGCTCGGTGCGCGTGTCGGCAATCTCGGCCTGCGTTACAGCGCCATCCTTATTGGCGTCCATCTCGGCAAAACGGGCCTTTGCCCGCGCTTCAACATCGGTGCGTGTCATGGGTTCTGTTGCCATCATGCCATGGCCCTCATGATCCCGCATCCCCTGCGCGATGAGGGGCGCTGTGGTGAGGGCGGCGATCCCGGCGATCAGCAAAGTCTTTTTCACGGTCTGTCTCCAATAGGGGCGGCAACGACACTCGCTGCGCCCTCTTAACCAACTTTCTAATCAATGGGTTGTTTCACAGAGCTGAATGGAAGGGCGGTTTGCGGTACAGCGCAACATTGCCCTTGGCAGCAGCATGCGCTAAAGGTCCATCGCGCCCCGGCAACAGCGCGGACTGATCGTCCCGCCCGCCGGGGTTTCGCGCTTTAGATCGAAGTCAGGATTGCCGAATGACCCGTCGCCGCCAGATTTACGAAGGCAAAGCCAAGATCCTTTACGAAGGTCCGGAACCGGGAACGCTCATCCAATATTTTAAGGATGATGCGACCGCGTTCAATGCCCAGAAAAAGGGCACGATCAACGGCAAGGGCGTCATCAACAACCGCATTTCAGAGCATGTCTTCACGCTGCTCGGCAATATCGGCATCCCGACCCACTTCATCAAGCGCCTCAACATGCGCGAACAGCTTGTTCGTCAGGTTGAGATCGTCCCAATCGAAGTCGTCGTCCGCAACGTGGCCGCAGGCTCGCTGTCGAAGCGCTATGGCATTGAAGAAGGCACGCCGCTCAGCCGCACGATCCTTGAATATTATTACAAGGACGACGCGCTGGGTGATCCGCTGATCACCGAAGAGCACATCGCCTGCTTCGGTTGGGCGAGCCAGGAAGAGCTGCATGACATTGCCGACATGGCAATCCGCATCAACGACTTCATGGCCGGCATGTTCGCAGGCATCGGCATCCGTCTGGTTGACTTCAAGCTGGAGTTCGGACGGTTGTGGGAAAATGACTATGCCCGCATCATCCTGGCCGACGAAATCAGTCCCGACGGGTGTCGTTTGTGGGACATGACTTCAGGCGAAAAGCTGGACAAGGACCGGTTCCGTCGCGATCTGGGCGGTGAGGTTGAGGCCTATCAGGAAGTGGCGCGCCGCATGGGCCTGCTCCCCGAAGGGTCGGACAATGCCGTGCTGGATCTGGAAACGCACCGCAAGAAGCTGCGCGACTGATATCCCCGGCACATAGCCCGTCAATCATTTGTAAAGCATAAGCCGCCTAAGGTGCCTCCATTCTGAAGGGAGGCGCCACCATCATGGCAGGCTTTTATCAGACCGGCGACGATTTTGCAGTCGATGCGCCGCGGCGGGCCGAACGTGTAGCTGTTCGCATGCAAGCCAGTTTGCGGGAACAAAGCTTCAGCAAATTCGATGTGCTGGTCAGTGATCTATCGACAGACGGATTTCGGTGCGAGACGCATTATCGCGTCTCGCTCAATTCCCTTGTCTGGCTCACAATTCCGGGTCTTTCACCCTTGGAAAGCCGCGTCGTCTGGGCAACTGGCCAAGCCTATGGCTGTGCCTTCACCCAACCGCTTCATATCGCCGTATTGGAGCACATCGCCCGGCTATATCCGAAAGCGGCAACCTGACAGACTTTGGCCGGGCGGACTTTGCCTTATTGTTGGACGGCAGGTTCCGGCATCGGCGCTAAATCAGCTTGGTCGCCCATTGTCGTCGCGGCGTTGACTGTCAGAGATTCAATACGGCGGAAGATATAGGCGTAGAGCTCGGGCTGGTTCAGTACGATCTCTGTCTTGGATTGTGAGATAAGGGGAACGCCCTGATTGGCAATCTGGACAATCCGCAGGGCCACTTGGCTGCCACCTGGCTCTGGCAAAATGAGCGCTGAGAAGCGCAGGTCTGTGTCGTTAGTCGCGCCCTTGTCACCGGTTTTTCCCCGGCGCCCGCTGATCTGCCCGGTCGCGCGGTCGACAATGTCGAGTTTATAATTCGCTTCGCGGAACACCGCGACTGTCCGGTCGAACGTGGTTTCGATCGACTGGCTGTAAAACTTGCGCTGATAGCTACCATCGACATTGAACACCGCCCGGTCCGGTTGCAGCGGCGTGCGGTTGGCGCAGCCTGTCACCATCAGCGTGCAGGTGATGCCTGCCAGAATGTTGAACTTCGTCATGGTGGTCTCCTCAGTGCCTTGAGAAAGGGTAAGAAGACACCGCCCCGCTGTCTATGCAGCGCCGCCGAACTGGCAGAGATTGTTGTCTTTTTTCAGTATTTTGAAACCAATGTGACAACAAATGCCGTATAAAGTATGTCCAAAGCGGAGGGGTGTGAAACTGCAGCGCAGGGTGCGGACACCAAAAGCGGGAAGGCCACAAAACAGGTCCAAATTTAAGACTATTCGCGACCGTGGTTGGGGTCGCATGGGGCGGCTAGCAAACAAAATTGGTCGCGGAATGCTCGATGAAGGAAGCCCGGCAGGTGCGGTTGCGCTGCGCTTGGGTGTGAAGCTTGACCCGGATGATCTGCGCATCATCTCGGCGCTCTATTTCGCGGGCGTTCGCCCTGCCGCACAGGTGCGGGCGTTTGTCAGCCTGTCTCGATTGACCTTTTATCTGCGTCTGCGCCGTTTGAAACGTGCCTCCGTTGTCTCCGGGGGGACAGATGCGGTGGACGCTGATCGCCACAATCTTAATCTCACGCTGTCCGTCAGGCGCACCCTGTTTGCGCTTGAAGCTGAGATCCGGTCCGCCGGCGTCTTTGAGGGTCCTCTCGTCGGGGATGGAACAGGACCGGCAGGGCTGCGGTTATCTCATCAGACGGCACAATTGCCCCGTCATCTTTCTCATGGGGCTTAAGAAAATGGGCAGGCAATGGGTCAATTAAGCGAAGGTCTCGATAAGGTCGAACAGGCGCTCCGACTGCGTGCGATGACGCCCGAATTCGAAATTATCTTGCGTCTCTATGAGCGCGGGCCAACGCCGTCCGCTGCATTGCGGGCCGCGTCGCGTGCGTCTTCTGCCGCGTTTAGCTTGATTCTCAAGCGGCTTGTGGCGGTCGACATTCTGCAGGTGGAACATGGGTCGGCGGATCGCCGCGTCCGTAAATATGATCTGACGGGCTGGGCAAATGACGTGATGGACGCTTATGCCCAGGAATCTGCCCAACATGTCCCACGCCGCCAGCAAGGCTGAAGGCAACCGCTGCTGATACAAAAAGGGGCCAGCCTTGCGGCCAGCCCCTTTTCTGTTTCGATCTGCGGGTGTGACCCCGCCAAAGCTTAACGCTTCGAGAACTGGAAGCTCTTACGCGCCTTGGCCTTGCCGTACTTCTTACGTTCAACAGCGCGGCTATCGCGGGTCAGGAAGCCAGCGGCCTTGACGACCGAGCGGAGCGCAGGCTCCTGCTTGGTCAGCGCCTGGCTGATGCCGTGCTTTACAGCGCCGGCCTGACCCGAAAGGCCACCGCCCTTGACCGTTGCGACAACGTCATACTGACCTTCGCGATCGGCAATGCCGAACACCTGGTTCATGACGAGACGCAGCGTCGGACGTGCGAAATAGACTTCCTGATCGCGGCCATTGACCGTGATCTTGCCGGTGCCGGGCTTCACCCAGACGCGGGCAACGGCGTCCTTACGACGGCCGGTTGCATAGGAACGGCCCTGCGCGTCAACTTCACGTTCGCGAAGTGGCATCGTTGGGGTCTGAACGACCGGAGCGGCAGGAGCTTCGTCTGCAGCAGCTGCTTCAGCGGCGGGCGCTTCCACAGCGGCAGGTGCTTCTGCAGCAGCCTTGGTGAGATCGCCGAGATCAGCGAGCGACTGACGGGTATCGGTGTCGGACATTATGCACCCACCTTGTTCTTGCGGTTCATCGACGCGACGTCGAGGACGTTGGGGTTCTGTGCGGCGTGCGGATGCTCTGTGCCGGCATAGAGACGCAGGTTGCGCATCTGCTGACGACCCAGCGGGCCACGTGGGATCATGCGTTCCACGGCCTTTTCAAGAACGCGCTCCGGGAAGCGGCCTTCAAGAACCTTGGCTGCCGTGATCGACTTGATGCCGCCGGCATAACCGGTGTGCTTGTAATAGATCTTCTGGCCCAGCTTGCGGCCGGTGAAGCGCACCTTGTCTGCGTTGATGACGATGACATTGTCACCGCAATCGACATGGGGGGTGTAGCTTGGCTTGGTCTTGCCACGCAGAACGTTGGCAATGATGCTTGCGAGACGGCCAACAACGAGCCCTTCGGCGTCGATGATGTGCCACTGCTTTTCGACTTCTGCCGGCTTTGCCGGTTTGGTCACGCGGGTGAGCGCCTTCATAAGGATGCGTCCTCTTGACGGTAAAACGAAAACGCGCCGCCCCGAAAGGCAGCGACGATGGGGCGCCTTTTGCAGCACATGACCGCTGAGTCAAGCTTTTGCAGGCTTTTCCAAACGGGTAAAATAATACCGTTCGGATTAAGAGACCTTAGTTTCGCGGCGGCCAAGGGTGTGCAGGCCCCAGATTGTAGCGATGACAACCAGCGCGCCGACGGCCTGATGCAGCACAGCAAAGACGATATTCACACCCGTCATCACGGTCGCAATACCGAGCAGAATCTGCGTGCCGAAGCTGCTGTGCACGGCAATCGAGACGCGACGTGCGCCTTGCGCTTTGAGCTTGCGGGCAAGGACGACCAGCACGCCGACGACAACCCATGCCCACCAGCGGTGAATGAAGTGGACGAGGAAGGGGTCATGCGTGACGGCATAAAGCGCGCCCTTGGCCCAATCGATGCCTTCCGGAACGAAATGGTCGTTCATCAATGGCCATGTGTTCGACACCTGCCCCGCGCGCATGCCTGCCGTCAGCGCACCCCAGATGATCTGGAAGAAGAGCACCGCGCCCGTCAGCAGTGCAAAGGGCGTCATCTTTGCGAGAGGTGCAGTGGCACCGCGGTGGATCTCAAGACAGTCCAATGCCGTCCAGGCGAGGGCCGATAGTAACAATAGCGCCATCGTCAGATGCGCGGCGAGCATCACCGGCTGCACGTTGACGCGGTCGACAAGGCCGCTTTTCACCATCAGCCAGCCGATCAGCCCCTGCATGGCGCCCAGAAAGAGCAAGATGACAAGACGGCCGGTTAGGCGACCGGGGATGGCCCGCTTGAGACCGAACCAGATAAGCGGCAAGAGGAAAGCAAGGCCGATCACGCGTCCGAACAGGCGGTGGAAAAATTCCCAGAAGTAGATCCACTTAAACGCGGCAAGGTCCATGCCTGCGTTCATCAGCACATATTGGGAACTGTTTTTATACTTGGCGAATTCCGCCTGCCAGTCTGCCTCGTTCAGCGGTGGGATGGCGCCTGTGATGGGCTTCCATTCCGTGATCGATAGACCCGATTCAGTCAGGCGCGTGATGCCGCCAATGACGACCATGATGAAAACAAGGCTGGCAACGGCAAAAAGCCAGCGGGCAATAGCAAGGGGACGGGCTGTGGTTTCTGACATGGCGGCGCCTATAGACCTGCGGCCAGACCAGCGAAAGCCCGGCTTCACCAAAGGGCAAGGGTCGTTAGAGGGAGAGCGAGCGACATGAAAGAGATGCAGATGATATATTGTAACGTGGTTGGCGATATGGCATAGGCTGGGACAAAGTGAGAGGACTCGCACGTTGACGCCACGACCGACTTGGGAACGTTTTGACCGATGGGCTATTGTCCTGTCGGGCCTTTGCGTCGCCCATTGCGTGGCAACGGCGGTGTTCTTCGCGATGCTCGCCTCCGTCGGTGGCGCCTTGCTCAACCCGCTTTTCCATGAAGTTGGCCTGCTGCTCGCGATCCTGTTCGGTGCGATCGGCCTTGGCCGCGGCGTTCTGACGCACGGCTATGCCATGCCGGCGTGGATTGGCGCTCTGGGTCTCGGCGTGATGCTCGGTGCTCTCTCCCTGCCGCATGATGGGACCGAGGCGATGGTCACGGTCTTCGGGGTTATACTTGTCGCCTTGGGACATGAGCTTAACCGCCGCGCGGTTTGCTAATCCTTCCGTGATGCTTGCGGCGCCACGCTTGGCGTCGTAAGTTTGGCCCATGGCCACCCATGCACACAACCACCACGACCATCCCGCCGGCGACGACCTGATCGACGCGGCGCGCAACGCCATGGCCCGATCGGGCGAACAATGGACGGCGATGCGGGCCAGCGTGTTCGACGCGCTTGCCGCGTTTGAAAATCCGGCCTCCGCCTATGACATCGCAGATGCGGTTTCCAAATCGCAGGGGCGGCGCGTGGCGGCCAATAGCGTCTATCGCATCCTTGATCTGTTCGTGACGGCCAACGTCGCGACGCGGGTGGAAAGCGCCAATGCCTATCTGGCCAATGCGCATCCTGATTGTGACCATGACTGCATCTTTCTGGTCTGCGATGATTGCGGCAACACAACACATATTGACGATGATGACGTGACACAGGGCGTGCGCGCAGCGGCCCGCAAAGCGGGGTTCAAGCCGGTCCGTCCGGTGATTGAGGTGCGCGGCACCTGCGCTGACTGCGCCTGAGGCCCCCCCCCCCCATGGAAACCAAGCTCTACGCCGACTTACAGGCGCTCAACATTCCTTATGACGTCGTTGAACATCCGGCGGTTTTCACCGTTGAGGAAAGCCGCGCTGTCGATGGCGATATTCCGGGTGCCCACACCAAAAATCTGTTCCTGAAAGACGCAGGCGGGCGCTTCTGGCTTGTCACTGTTCCGGCGGCGCTACGTGCTGATCTGAAGGCGCTTCCAGCCGCGATGGGCGCCAAGCGGGTTAGCTTTGGCAAGGGCGAGGATATGGAACGGCTGATCGGTGTCACGCCGGGTTCGGTCACGCCACTGGGCGCGATTGCTGACGCGGACGGCGCGGTCACCATCGTGCTCGATGCATCGCTTGCCTCTGCGGATCGCGTCAATTGCCACCCGTTGCGCAACACAGCGACGCTTGGCCTGTCCGGCGCTGATCTGGTCCGCGCGCTTACGCATTGGGGGCATCCACCCGTCATCGTCGACGTTCCCGCTCAAGACTGATGCGCGTCCTTGGCGCGATCCTTGGCGGCGGACAGTCAAGCCGCTTCGGGTCTGACAAGGCGGTCGCCGTGCTGCATGGACTCCCGCTCATGGACCACGCCTGGGCCGGGCTTCGCCCGCATGTGGAGGCTGCCATCACTGTCGGGCGGGACTGGCCGGGATTGGTGCGCGTTGAGGATCAGCCAGCGGTCGGCCTTGGTCCGCTTGGCGGGCTGCTCGGCGCGCTCGCCTATGCCCAGGCGCAGGGGTTCGATCACGTCCTGACCTGCGGGTGCGATACGGTCGGACTGGAGCCGGAAGCTGTGACCGCCCTCTCACCGGCACCGGCTGTGCTCGATGTGCTTCCGATTGTCGGGCTCTGGCCGACCAGCTTGGTTGAGACGCTCCGTGATTGGATAGCGGACCCGGCGAACCGGTCTGTCTATCGCTTTGCAGATCATGCAGGCGCGCGCCGTGTGACGGTCGCGCAACCCCCTGCCAATATCAACCGGCCGGAGGATTTGGCGGGGCTTTAGGCTCCAACGTCATGCTGAACTTGTTTCAGCATCCATGAACACCGTCAGGCGGCACATTCTGACAAATTGATGCCAATGGATCCCGAAACAAGTTCGGGATGACACTTTACCCTATTGCCCCGTCTTTGCCGCCCAAACCCTTTTGCCGCCGACCCAAGTTTCGAAAACCTTCGTTGCGCGCAATTCAGCAGGCGTGGCGAGCAAGGGATCTCTATCCACGAGAATGAAGTCCGCCCAGAGCCCGGGGGAAAGACGCCCGACCTTGCCCTCGGCAAAGCTCGCATAAGCCGCCCCCGTTGTGAATCCGGCCAGCGCATCTTCACGGGAAACGCGTTCCTGCGGTTGCCACCCGCCAAAGGGTTCGCCTTTGGCATCCATGCGGGTGAAGGCGGTCGCGAGCCCGGCATAGGGGTCCGGGCTTTCCACCGGCACGTCGGAACCAAAGGCCAGCCGCGCGCCTGCGACCTGCATGGCATGCCAGGCATAGGCGCCGGCCAGTCGGCCCGTGCCCAGTCTTGCTTCGGCCATCAGCCGGTCGCTGGTCTGGTGGACGGGCTGCATCGAGGCGATGACGCCCAATCGCGCGAAGCGGGGGATGTCGACGGGATCAACAATCTGCGCATGTTCAATCCGCCAGCGCCGGTCGCCGCCGTAGGTCTGGGTCATCTCCGCAATCGAATCGAGCGCCTGCGCGTTCGCTGCATCGCCAATCGCGTGCACAGCGACCTGAAAACCATCCATGGCCGCGCGGCTCATCAGATTGCGCAGCTTGGCATCTTCAAGGAACTGCAGCCCGCGTTCGCCCGGCTTGTCCGCATAGGGTTGCTTCAGCCAAGCCCCGCGCGATCCGAGCGCGCCATCGGCATAGAGCTTCACGCCTGCCATGCGCAGCTTGTCGCCATAGAGCCAGGGCGTGGGTTCGCCTGCCGCAATGGCCAGCATCGGCTCAATGCTCGCGGAGTAACTGAAGATGCGGACGTTGAGCCACCCGGCGTCGCCCGCGCGACGGTAGGAGGCCCAATCCTCGGTCGAGGTGCCCATATCGGCAATGCCGGTAATGCCAAAGGCGAGCAGATGCTCTTGCGCTTTGGCGAGCGCTACATCGCGTTCCTTGGACAGCGGCTTGGGGACGGCCTTTTCAACCAGTGACGACGCCGCATCGACGAAGACACCACTCGGCTTGCCGCCGTCCATCTGGATCTGGCCGCCCGGCGGGCTCTTGCTGGCGGCGGTCACACCGGCGGCCGCCATCGCAGCGCTGTTCGCCCAACCGGCATGGCCATCCACGCGCTCCAGCCAGACGGGTCGGTCAGAGACAGCAGCATCCAGCTCCGCCGCTGTCGGGAAGCGGCCGAGGTTCCAGCTTTCCTGATTCCAGCCGCGCCCGATGATCCATTTGCGGTTGGGGTTGGCGCGGGCGTACTCAGCGATCTTCGCCTGCGCTTCGGCCAGACTCTTTGTGCCGGACAGATCGAGCGTCATTAGCTGGAATCCCAGCCCCACGACGTGGCCGTGCGCATCAATGAGGCCGGGCATCAGCACGCGGCCTTGGCCGTCCAGCCGATAGTCAAACGCCTCAGGCTGTTCTTTCTTGTTCTTCTTTTTCTTCTTCGGGTCGCCCGCCATTTCGTTCGAGCGGATCAGCCGGGCAATCTTGCCATCCTTACCGATCACGAGACCTGTAAAGCGGACCACTTCGCCTTTCGCATCGAGCGTCAGGCCGTTCACATTTTCAACCAGCGTATCGGCCAGCAGAGCGGTTGGCGATGCGGCCAGAAGGACGGCAGCGACGTCGGCGATACGCTTGGAAAGGATCATTTGGCTTTCAATCTCCGGATAAGCGCGCTGGTGTCCTGACGGCCGCTGCCCATATCCTGCACTTCGGCATAGAATTGGTCGATGAGGGCAGCGAGCGGCAGCGTGGCGCCATTGGCACGGGCTTCGGACAAAGCGAGACCTAAGTCCTTGCGCATCCAATCCACGGCAAAGCCGAAATCAAATTCGCCCTTGGCCATCGTGTCCCAGCGGTTGAGCATCTGCCAGCTGGAGGCGGCACCGCCGGAGATCGATTCAAACACCTTGTCGAGGTCCAGCTCTGCCGCTTGCGCAAAACGCATCGCTTCGGACAGGCTCTGGATAATCCCGGCAAAGGTGATCTGGTTGACCATCTTCGTCGTCTGTCCGGCGCCTGCGGGGCCGACATGGACGATCTTGCGGGAATAGGCCTCCATGAAAGGGGTTGCTGCGGCGATGGCGTCGTCCCGGCCACCACACATCAGGGTGAGCGTGCCTTGCTCAGCCCCAATTTGCCCGCCTGTGACCGGCGCATCGACCACTTTGATGCCAACGTCCTTGGCTTCGACGGCCAATTGCCGCGCAATCTGGGCGGAGACGGTGGTGTGATCGACGTAAACCGTCCCCGGTGTCATCGACCGGAAGGCGCCATCGCGGCTCACAGTGACGGCGGCAAGATCCTCATCGGTGCCGACGCAACTGATGACGGCGTCTACGCCTTCTGCAGCCTTGGCCGGCGAATCTGCGACGGTGCCGCCATGCGTTGCAACCCATGCCTCCGCCTTGCCGCGTGTGCGGTTATAGACGGTGAGCTCATGCCCTGCGGCGGCAAGGTGACGGGCCATTGGTCCACCCATGACGCCCAGTCCGATAAATGCGATTTTTCCCATGACACATCCTTAAGGCGGCTTCACAGCCTTGGCCAGAGGCTGGTGACAGGTGCCGCCAAGCTGGCTTTGTCTTGCCTTTTTGCGCAAGAAAGCCCAAGGCCCGCGCCATCATGGCCACTGCACCTGCCCCCGGAAAAACGCTGCCTGTCTCCATCGATGACGTAAGGGCGGCACGCGCGCGCATTGCAGGCTCCATTGTCCGCACGCCAACGCTGCACAGCCAAACGCTGTCGCAACTGACCGGGGCCAATGTCTGGCTGAAGTTTGAAAATCTTCAATTCACAGCAGCTTATAAAGAACGTGGGGCGCTCAACCGCTTGCTTCAACTTGGGCCGGAAGCGCGCAAAGCGGGCGTAATTGCGGCCTCTGCCGGCAACCATGCCCAGGGTCTGGCTTATCACGGCAAGCGTCTCGGGGTGCCTGTCACCATCGTGATGCCCAAGCCGACGCCCATCGTGAAGATCATCCAGACGGAAAGCCATGATGCCCGGGTCGTGCTGTTCGGAGAAACCTTCGACGCGGCCTATGCCCATGCCCGCGAGATGGAGGCGGCCGAAAACCTGACCTTCGTGCATCCGTTTGACGAAGCTGAAATCATTGCCGGTCAGGGGACGCTTGCGCTCGAAATGCTGGAAGACGCGCCGGAGATTGATTGCTTTGCCGTGCCGATTGGCGGCGGCGGGCTCATTTCCGGTATCTCGACAGTCGCCCGTGCGCTCAAGCCTGAGGCCAAGATCATCGGTGTGCAGGCGGAACTCTTCCCCAGCATGTACAACGTCATCAAAGGTACGAACCTGCCCATTGGCGGCGATACGCTGGCCGAAGGGATCGCGGTCAAATATCCCGGCGACCTGACCCGCACCTTCGTGCGGGATCTGGTGGATGACATCCAGCTGGTCGGGGAACGGCATCTTGAAGAATCGGTGAGCCTGCTGCTCCAGATCGAAAAAACGGTCGTCGAAGGTGCAGGCGCCGCTGGTCTTGCCGCCTTGCTTGCCAATCCGGAGATGTTCCGGGGCCGCAATGTTGGCATCGTTCTGTGCGGCGGCAATATCGACACGCGCCTTCTCGCCAATGTTCTGCTGCGGGATCTGGCCCGTTCCGGCCGACTCGCGCGCATCCGGCTGCGTCTGCAAGACCGGCCGGGCGCTTTGTTCGGCGTTTTTGGCATTTTTGCAGAGCTGAATGCCAATGTGCTGGAGATCTATCACCAGCGCGTCTTCACGACGCTTCCCGCCAAGGGTCTAATCACCGATATTGAGTGCGAACTGCGTGACCGCGCCCATTTGGAGGCGCTGTTGGCTGGGTTGGCTGAAGGCGGATATGACGCCAGCCTTGTCGAACTGGCCTAATATCTCCGCTTTAACCGCGATTTGTTGGTAAACGATCTTTTCACAATGTCGTTCACCCGACATAAGTGAGTCCACGTCGGCGGTATTGCACGCGTCGGGCGTGGATGTTCAACCGCAAGAGGCTCGGCAAAGGCGATGACAGCACAATTCCGCTTTCCCCGCTTCTTCGTGACGAGCCCTGCGCCGTGCCCCTATCTGCCGGGCAAGTTTGAACGCAAAGTCTTCACGGACCTGAACGGCCTTCACGCAGGCGAACTCAATGAGGCGCTGAGCAAGATTGGTTTCCGCCGCAGTCAGGGCGTTGCCTATCGCCCCAGCTGCCTCGATTGTTCGGCCTGTGTTTCAGTGCGCGTGGTGACGGGGGAGTTTGAAGCCAACACCTCGCAAAAGAAGCTGCTGCGCCGCAATGCCGATCTGGAAGTGTCGGCCTGCCAGCCCTGGGCAACCGAAGAGCAGTTCGCGCTGCTGCGGCGTTATCTCGGCGCGCGCCATCCGGGCGGCGGCATGTCGCAGATGGATGACATTGATTATGCGGACATGGTGGAAACGACGCCTGTCGACACCAATGTCATCGAATATCGCGAGCCTTCGGTCGATGGAAAGCCCGGCCGCCTGATAGGCGCCTGCCTGACCGACCGGCAGGTCGATGGCCTGTCGATGATCTACAGCTTCTTTGATCCGGATCTGCCGTCACGGCCCGGCCTTGGTACCTTCATCATCCTCGACCACATCATGCGGTCGGCAGAAGCGGGCCTGCCTTATGTGTATCTCGGCTATTGGATCGCCGGTTCCCCGCGGATGGAATATAAAACGCGTTTCCAGCCGCTTGAACGGCTCGGCCCGCAGGGCTGGGGCCGGTTTGAGGCGGAGGAAGCCAAGGAACGCGTCTTCCCGCCAGAACTCGCGCGGGTCATGATCGGGGCCTAGATCAACCCTGCCAATGGCGAAGACGGGTCGGCATACATGCGCCGTCCCATGCGTCCGGCACGATAGGCGGCTCGTCCGCTTTCCACCGCGAGCTTCATGGCATGCGCCATCAGGATCGGGTCTTTGGCTTCGGCAATGGCGGTATTCATCAGCACGCCTTCACAGCCCAATTCCATGGCGACGGCGGCGTCCGACGCCGTGCCGACGCCTGCGTCCACCAGTACCGGCACCTTGGCGCCTTCAATGATGAGGCGGATGGTCACACGGTTCTGGATGCCAAGGCCAGAGCCAATGGGGGCACCCAGCGGCATGATGGCGACGGCGCCTGCCTCTTCCAATTGCTTGGCGGCAATGGGATCATCCACGCAATAGACCATCGGCTTGAAACCCTCTTTGACGAGGACTTCGGTGGCCTTCAGAGTCTCACGCATATCGGGGTAGAGCGTCCGCGCTTCGCCCAGCACCTCAAGCTTCACCAGATCCCAGCCGCCCGCCTCGCGCGCCAGTCGCAGTGTGCGGATGGCGTCGTCAGCGGTAAAGCAGCCTGCGGTGTTGGGCAGATAGGTGTATTTCTTGGGGTCGATAAAATCGGTCAACATCGGCGCATTGGGGTCGGACACGTTCACGCGACGGACGGCGACCGTGATGATCTCCGCGCCCGATGCCTCAAGCGCGGCGGCGTTCTGGGCGAAGTCCTTATACTTGCCGGTGCCGACAATCAGGCGGCTGGTGAAGGTGCGGCCAGCGACGGTCCAGCTGTCGCTGTTCTCCGCGCCGCCACCGACGAAATGCACGATTTCCAATTGATCCCCTTCCCCCAATTGCACCTGATGCAGCGTTGAGCGCGGCACGATTTCGCGGTTGCGTTCCACTGCAACCTTGGCCGGTTCCAGCCCAATTTCGGTCACGAGATCAGCGATGGATGCGCCTGCGCGCACCTGCCGCGGCTCTCCGTTCAACTGGATGGAAATCATGGGGCCCGTCCGTTCTTTTGCCTTTTGCTGCCGGTCCATATAGGGGAGGAACCCAGCGTCGCAACCGCACATCATCCGGAGCCTGCCCGCATGGCCGAAAAGCCTGTTATCTATGTCCTAAATGGTCCCAACCTCAACCTGCTCGGCACGCGCGAGCCGGAGATCTACGGCGCCGACACGCTGGACGATATTGCCGGGCGGCTGGAAGATCAGGCGCAAGCCCTTGGCGTTGCCGTGGATGTCCGCCAGTCCAATCATGAAGGCCATCTGGTCGATTGGTTGCACGAAGCGCAGGCGATGGAGGCTAAGGCTGTGCTGTTGAATGCAGGCGCCTTCACGCACACATCGATTGCGCTGTACGACGCCATCAAGGCGATCAAGACACCGGTGATTGAGGTCCATTTGTCTAACCCGCACACGCGGGAAAGCTTCCGCCATAAGAGTTATGTTGGGGAAGCGGCGAAGGGAACCATCGCCGGATTTGGGGCGTTGAGCTATGCGCTCGCGCTGGACGCCGCCGCCAAGCTCTGACAAAGGGCGGCACAATATCACATCCTTTGGGGGTCAAATGGCTGAGAGAACAGGTACGATGCAGGTAGATATCAAGTTGGTCCGGCAATTGGCGGAACTGCTCAATGAAACCGGGCTGACCGAAATCGAAGTCGAAGATGATGATCGCAAGATCCGCGTCGCGCGCACCTTGCAGGCTGCCTCGGTTGCTGTTGCCGCACCAGCGCCGGTTGCGGCCGCTGCCCCTGCGGCGGTACCTGTCGCGCCGACCGCGCCTGCCGATCATCCCGGTGCGCTCAAGTCGCCCATGGTGGGCACCGTTTATCTCGCTGCCTCGCCGGAGGCCGCGCCCTTCGTTTCGGTGGGCGATACCGTCAAAGAAGGCGACACCGTCGTTATCATCGAAGCGATGAAGGTCATGAACCCGATTACCGCCACCAAGGGCGGCAAGGTGACGCAGGTTCTGGTCGCCAACGGTCAGCCGGTCGAATATGACCAGCCGCTCGTCGTCATTGAATAACGGCGCGCACGCATGACAATCGAAAAACTCCTGATCGCCAATCGCGGCGAGATCGCGCTGCGCATCCACCGCGCGGCGCACGAAATGGGCATCAAGACGGTGGCCGTCCATTCGACGGCTGATGCCGATGCCATGCACGTGCGCCTTGCCGATGAAGCGATCTGCATTGGGCCGCCATCGGCGAAGGACAGCTATCTCAACGTTCCCGCGATCATTTCGGCCGCTGAAATTTCGGGCGCTGATGCCATCCACCCAGGCTATGGTTTTCTGTCTGAAAATGCGCGCTTTGCGGAGATTATCGAAGAGCATAAGCTGATCTTTGTTGGCCCGAAGCCGGAGCACATCCGGACAATGGGTGACAAGGTGATGGCCAAGAAGACGGCCGGCGCCCTTGGCCTGCCTCTCGTTCCCGGCTCTGACGGTGCCATTGACGATGTGGAAGAGGCCAAGCGCATTGCGCGTGAGGTTGGCTATCCCGTCATCATCAAGGCCGCGTCGGGCGGCGGTGGCCGCGGCATGAAGGTCGTGTCGAACGAGGAAGAGCTCGAAACCCAGATGCAGCAGGCCGGCACCGAGGCGAAAGCCGCCTTTGGGGACGCAACGGTCTATCTGGAAAAATATCTCGGCAATCCGCGCCACATCGAATTTCAGGTGTTTGGCGACGGCAATGGCAATGCCATCCATCTGGGGGAGCGGGACTGTTCGCTCCAGCGCCGTCACCAGAAGGTTCTGGAAGAAGCGCCCTCGCCTGTCATTACAGCGGAAGAGCGTGCGCGTATGGGCGGCATCGTGGCCAAGGCGATGGCTGATATGGGCTATCGCGGTGCGGGCACCATCGAGTTCTTTTGGGAAAATGGTGAGTTCTACTTCATCGAAATGAACACGCGCATTCAGGTCGAACACCCGGTAACCGAAATGATCACCGGCTTTGATCTAGTGCGTGAGCAGATCCGCGTGGCCGAAGGCAAGCCTTTGTCGGTTAAACAGGAAGATCTGGAATTTCGTGGCCATTCGATCGAATGCCGGATCAATGCGGAAGACCCACGCACCTTTGCGCCGTCGCCCGGCACGATCAGGGCCTATCATCCGGCCGGCGGCATGCACGTCCGCGTCGATAGCGGGCTGTATGCTGGCTATAAGATTCCGCCTTATTATGACAGCATGATCGCCAAGCTGATCGTCTATGGACGGACGCGCGAAAGCTGCATGATGCGCATGCGTCGTGCGCTTGAGGAAATGGTCGTTGACGGGGTGAAGACTAATATTCCGCTGCATCAGGATCTGTTGGCGCAGCCCGATGTCATCGATGGCAATTATTCGATCAAATGGCTCGAAGATTGGCTCGCGGCGGAAGAGGCCAAGGCCTGATGCGCATCTCCCGTCGGCATGTGCTGGCGGGAGGGGTATTGCTGCCCTGGGCGGCGTCCTCAACGGCGCGCCTGCCCCGGGATAATCTTCGTGATCTGGAGCGCCGTTCGGGCGGTCGGCTGGGCTTCTGTCTGCTCGATACCGGTACAGGTCGCGTGACAGGCCATCGTCTGGATGCCCGCTTTGCGATGTGCTCGACCTTCAAGCTGCCATTGGCGGCATGGGCGCTGCATTTATCGGATCAGGGAAAGCTTCAACTAGATGAGGTTCTGCCGCTGACGGAGCAAGATCGTGTCTCACACGCGCCGGTCACAGGCCCGCTGATCGGCAAAGGTGGGATGACGATTGAGGCGCTTGTCGAGGCCGCCCAAAAAACCAGTGATAATGTCGCGGCCAATGTCGTCCTGCGGCGGCTTGGTGGGCCAGCGGCCTTTACGGCTTGGCTGCGGTCGATAGGGGATGCGACGACGCGGCTGGACCGATATGAGACTGAGCTCAATCTGGTGCCGCCAGGCGACCATCGGGATACAACGACACCACGGGCCTTTGCGCAGACAGTTGCAAAGCTGACGACGGGCGATGTCCTTTCTCCTCCCTCCCGTCAGAAGCTTGTGCGTTGGACAGTGGAGACGGGCACGGGCCTGAACCGGTTGCGCGCCGGTCTGCCAGACACATGGATCGCCGGTGACAAGACGGGAACCGCCTTTGCAGACGGCATGGCGCCCAAGGTGAATGATGTTGCGATTGCTTGGCCGCCGGGGGTGGCGCCTATCGTCCTCAGCTGCTTTTTGGAGGGTCCCAAAGAGGGACAAGAAACTTCGTCCGAAATGGAAAAAATTCATGCCGAGGCCGTCAAGATCGCCTTGGAATCATTTCAATATGGAACGAATCAGCGAATCACGCGTTTCTGATCCAGCGTGAGCCAAAAGCAAATCGCCCCATGTCGGGTTCATACAAGGGGCGTTATATCTCGCTCCTTGCCGGGTTTGGCCAAACTAAAAGAAGGGCCCCATGCCGAAGCACGGAGCCCTTCGTAAATGGCTGAATATTAAGCCTTTTAGGGCTTAGCCGTTCTTCCAGCCGCCACCCATGACCCAGTCCCAAAAACCTCTTTTGGTAGGCGCGGGGTACACTGCTTTCTTCGTCTTCATAATCTTCCCCTTGTCACACACAGCCACCGGGGGAACCGGTGACAAGGAGGAGATTGGATTCAGCCAATATGGTTTACAAGAGTTTAATTATCTTAGGCGGCTTCAGGCCTCACCTGCCGGTCGACAAATTGGAAAAACTCCTCGCGCGGCATCGGGCGTGAAATGAAGAAGCCTTGGGCCTTGTCGCAGCCCATGGATTTGAGCAGATCGAGTGTTTCGAGCGTCTCGACGCCTTCGGCCACCACGCTATGCCCAAGCGAATGGGCGAGTTCTATGGTGGCGTTGACGAGAACGCGGTCGCTGCGATTGTGATCCATGGCGGCCACAAAGCCCCGGTCGATCTTGAGCTCAGTCGCCTTGATCGTCTTGAGATATTCAAGCGTGCAATAGCCCGTCCCATAATCGTCAATGGATACCGTCACCCCAAGCGCGGTCAATGCGTTGACCGTCGCGAACATATCCGCCTCATTCTCGACTGCGGCAGATTCAGTGATCTCGATGGTCAACATCGCTGCTTTCACGCGGTAACGTCGCAGCGCTTCCTGCACTTTGCGGACAAAGTCCTTCCGACTGAACATCTGGGCAGACAGATTGACGGCAACCCCCTGACGGCCGTGCGTCGCAGCAACCATCGCCAGCGCCTGATCCAAAACAAAATACGTCAGCTTGTCGATGCGTCCGTGCGCTTCGGCCACCGAAACAAACTCTTCTGGGGAGATTGAGCCCCGCTCCGGGTGTGTCCAGCGCACAAGCGCTTCGGCGCCTGTCACCAACCCGGTCCGCAAATCCAACTGGGGCTGATAGGCAACCCAGACTTCCCCTGATTCGATGGCCGTATCCAGCCGACCGAGCAGCGACATATTCCATTCCGCCTCGTTGAGCCGGGCGGGATCATAATATTTCCAACGGTGGCCTGCCGACGCAGCCTCGTCTGCCGCAACCAGTGCGCTTGCGTAACGCGATCCCAAATCAGCAGACATGCCAGATTCAATTCCAAAGGCGATGGACACGTCGACTTGCCAGTTCCCCACCGCGACAGGCATTAGAAAGAAGCTGTGGATCGCCTCCAACTGGTCAGACAGTTCGTCATGCGCGACGCCGTTCGCCACCCAGCAAAAAATGCCATCATCTCCATGATAAAGCGTCGACGCATTGCCCGCCTTTAGTCGCGACGCGATTTGAGTTGCGAGAACATCCTCATTCTGGGCGAGCGCCGCGACAAGCTCCGCATAGTTTTTAACCCGAACGACAACGACTGCGTCACCGGCGTCACCTTTTCGTTCCTTTAAGGCAAGCAAGTTGGGCAGCCCCGTCAGTGGGTTCACACGGGCATCGCCGCGGCGGTAGCTGCGCCAGGCCCGGATGATGAGGACGCTGCCACAGAGCAGCAGGCCCGGTGCGGGGTTCACATAAATGTTGCGGGTTTCAAGGAGGATTGGGCCAAAGAGAAGGATGCCCCCGCCGACGACGCCGACACAAACAGCCACACGTCGACGACCAGACCACAAAGCGAGGGAGCAGAACGCAGCAAATACAAAGCCCGGCCCCCAGTCCAGATTTGCCTGATGGCCCTGGCGCATGGTTTCGGCGGCGGTGACATGGATAAGTGCGGTCGGCACCGGCTCGCCACCCGGAATATTCTCGGCAAAGCGACCGGTGGAAACCAGCACGGTCTTACCTTTCAAGGCAGATCCGGCAGTGCCGTCCATCACTTGGAGCGCACTGATCTGCGGGATCGAACGGGGATTAATCGAATAGTCGATGATGATATCTGACCGGTCCCGCATATTCTGTGCGCCGGCCATCGCCGCGGCGAGGCTTGGGAATTCCTCGCCCTCGGCCTTCATGCTATATGACGCGCGCCAGGAATGACCAAAGCCATTGAAGTAAAGTGGGATCCCCACCGTGGCAGCGACTTTATCGAAGATCATCGCGGGTTTCTGGAAGCGACGCTCATGCGTCACGGGGTCTTTGTCGAAATTGGCGCCAATCAATGGTTTTGTTGGCAAACGGGCGAAGGCTTTTGCGAGGCTGGCATCCATTTCCGCAGAGCCCGTCGGAACGAAGACGTGCTCAAAGGCCATCTGTTTGGCGCCCGCAGCATCAATTCGTTCAACAAGATCGGCCACCTTGTTGCGGGGCCAGGGCCATTCGCCATGGGCGGCGACAGTTGGACTGTCGATGGTGACAACAACGATGTTTCCGCTGGCGTCATGGGCCCGCGCATGGTTGCGCATCACCCGCATGATGTCATCCAGCGGCGACGATATCTCGAGCGTACCAATAACCAGACATGCAACAAACGCCCATAAAAGCGGGCGGTTCCGCTTTCCGGTCAGGGTCGTCCAAAACTGTTTAACGAGGTGGAGCAATTGGGCCTCGGGTCATTTTGTTTGGACCAGATAACCCCAAAGTGGTTAATTTCCTGTTGTCGCATATTGGTCGATTATCGTGCCTAATCAATCCGTTTTGGGTCATATTGGCGGTAAACCGAAGGATCGTCAGCCGCCGCCTTGTGAATGTTCCTGCCGCAAATGTCTGGCCTTGCCAGACCTAGTGGGTTTCGTGCATTTGTAGGGCTGCAGCGGCCGCACGTCGCCAAGGGTAAATTGAAGATGTTTTTTGTCCGGAACGCGTTTGTCTTGATCCCCGCCCTTCTCATGGCAGGGACGGCCGCTTTTGCGCAGCAGGCGCCGAAGAATATCCTCCCGCCTGCGGTGACCCAGACGACACCGACACCGGTGCCCTCGCCGCTGCCAGCGCCGGTTTTGCCGTCTCCCGAAGCGGCAGCACCCGCAGAGGTTGCCGCGCCTGCTCCGGCTTGGCCCCTTGCAGACGCAGGCAAGCTTCTGGGCATTGTTCGTGCCGTCGCAAAGCGCGGGCTTATTGTTGCGGACTATGAACCCGATGCGCTTCAAGCGGCGATCGCTGGCGGTGAAGGTGTGGCGCTGAACGACGCCGCGACGCGCATTTTCACGCGGCTCGCAACCGATCTGCGCGACGGCCGGACGCCGCGCGCAGCCCGCGTGCAATGGTTGATCGTTGACAGTGATGCGGTCACCCTGCCGATCGACGTGGCACTCACCAAAGCGTTGGCATCACACGATATTGATGGCGCATTGACGGCGTTGGAGCCCAAGCACCCCGATTATGTCGCGTTGAAGGCGGAACTCGCAAAGACGCCTGCATCGGACGCAGCGAAAATCGGCCTGTTGCGGGTGAATCTGGAACGGTGGCGGTGGATGCCGCAGATGCTCGGTGAAAAGCATGTGCTCGCCAATGTGCCGGAATATATGGTGCGGGTGAACACTTTTGGCCGCAACATTGCCGCCTATCGCGTCATCGTCGGCAAGAAAGATACGGCAACGCCGCAGCTATCGGCCAAGGCCGTGGGCATCGTCGTGCATCCGCCTTGGATCTTGCCGCAGAGCATCATCCGCCAAGAGGTAGGTCCGCTCATCGCGCGTAACCCGGCTCTGGCACGCGCGCGCGGTTATGTCTGGACGGGGTCTGGCAAGACGCTTTCGGTCATTCAGAAGCCCGGTCCGACGGCTGCGCTCGGCCAATTGAAGATCGACATGCCCAATGGCGAAGCGATTTTTCTGCACGATACGCCCAACAAGACGCTCTTTGCTAACAATCCGCGCGCCTATAGCCATGGCTGCCTGCGCACCGACCGGGCCTATGAACTTGGCATTCTCCTGAGCCTGATTCAGTCGGGCGAACGGCTGGATGACGTGACGGTGCGGGAACAGATCGCCGATGATCTCGTCACGCTGATCCGTGCTGGCAAGACGGAGAAATATCCGTTCAAGGAATCGATTCCCGTTCACATCGGCTATTTCACCATGGCGACCGCAGGCGGTAAGGCGTTGCAAAGCTTCCCTGATCTTTATGGTCGGGACGCGCCAGTGCTCGCCGCTTTTGCCCGACCTCGGGTTGAACCGGCGGCGGTTGCACCCGTTGTCGCGCCCGCCCCGGTCGGCTGATCCGCGCAACTGGTTGATCTGTCCGGTTGATCGGCAAAGTGTGGTTTCCATGGCGTGAATGGCGTCTGGAAGGGCCATTTGCGTCATCACTGCGTAACAAAGGAAGCTAGGCTGGCATTTTTGTTGCGAATCTGTTAAACTCCGTTTCGACAGCGGGGTTCACCCGCACCCGGATAAAGTTGTCCAGACCAAAAGCTTTGTGCACCCTGCGTCGCCGTTCCGTCCGACGCGCGCATCCTGCGAGGTCTCAATGGACACATCGGTTGGAAAGGTCGCAGTAAATGTCTTCTAACGCATTGAATTTCGTCGTCGGCGATTACGTCGTTTACCCTAAGCATGGCGTTGGCCGCGTCGTGGAACTGCAGAGCTCTGAAATTGCCGGTATGAAGCTGGAACTCTATGTTCTGCGCTTCGAAAAGGAAAAGATGACGCTCCGTGTTCCAACGAACAAGGCGGAAAGCGTCGGCATGCGCAAGCTATCTTCCGACAAGCAGATGAACGAAGCGCTCATCACCCTGAAGGGCAAGCCCAAGGTCAAGCGCACCATGTGGTCACGTCGCGCGCAGGAGTATGAAGCGAAGATCAACTCGGGCGACCTCGTGTCGATTGCCGAAGTGGTCCGCGATTTGTTCCGTCCAGAAGATGCGCCAGAACAGAGCTATTCTGAGCGCCAGATTTTTGAAGGCGCGACAAGCCGTCTCGCCCGTGAGCTTGCGGCCATGGAACAGACCGATGAAAAGGCAGCTGCCGTCAAGATCATCGAGATCTTGAAGAAGGCCGCCCCGCAATATCAAAAGGTTGCGGCCGAAGCCTAAGCTTCGCGATCCAAGGATCCCGAGGAGCAAAAGGGCGGTCAGTTTGGCCGCCCTTTTTGTTTGACGTATCGGCCTGTTCATGTGTATTATTATAGTAACACAGCTGAGGAGGCACGATCATGCGGAACGGAATTCTGGGGGGCTTTTTGGCCGTGACCCTCACGCTTGGCGGGTGCGGCCATAGTCAGGCCGAACAAGGCCGGGATGAGACGCGGGCGTTCGCCCTGAAGGACTTTGATCAGGTCACGCTCAGCGGGGCGGATGATGTGAATGTCATTTACGGGCGGGCCTTTGCTGTGGCCGCCACCGGCGCACCCGATGCGCTGGACCGGCTGGATATCCGCACCGAAGGGGCGACCCTCATCATTGCCCAAAAGGAAGACAAAGGGTGGAAGATCGGTTGGGACACGAAGAGCGCATCAGCGCTGGTCACGGTGACGCTGCCCATGATCCGCGCGGCCACCCTGTCGGGTGCGGGTGACTTAAACGTTGCCAGCGCGACACCGGAAGATGCCTTTGCCGCCCGCCTGTCTGGTTCTGGCAACATGACCGTGGCCAATAGCCGCGCAAAGGCGGTGGACCTCACCTTGACAGGGGCCGGCAGCATGAAGCTTCGTGGTGTCGCCGACACTGTGAAGGCACAGTTGACGGGATCGGGCAGCATTGACGCCGTGGCGCTGACCGCGCGTGAAGTGACGGCGGACCTCACAGGGGCCGGAAATATCTCCGCCAGCGCCAGCGAACTTGCGACAGGGACGCTGTCGGGCGTCGGCAATGTCGATGTTGTCGGGCCCGCACGTTGTGCTGTCCGTAAGACCGGCGTCGGCGATGTGCGCTGCGGTGTTGCGCGGGAATAGGGATGGCTTGCTCCTGTCGGCAGCAGGTTCCATACCCCCGGCATGAACCGCGCTTTTCCCCTCGCCGTCCTTGCCCTCCTCGCCGGGTTCGCCGTCCCGATTGAGGTCAGCGCTGCGGAGCGCACCTTTTCAATCTCCGACTTCCAACGCATCCGCGTGATCGGGCCGTTCCGGGTTGACGTCATTGCGGACCGTCTGACCACCGTGCGCGGCAAGGGCAGCAATGACGCGCTCGATCGCGTCCGGCTCGACGTGCAGGGTCAAACCTTATTCGTCCGGCTGGACCGCACGAACTTTGGCGGCGCTGAAGATAAGGGGCCACCCGCGGTCATCACCATCCGCGCGCCGGCACTCAGAGAGGCGTCGCTTGCGGGCAGCGGTGCGCTCTCGCTCACAGGTATGAAGGGCCTGCGCGTCGCAGTTGTCGTGGAAGGTTCCGGTAGCCTGTCTGCCACCAATGTTCAGGCCGACAGGATGGACATTGGTGTCGTTGGTACTGGCACAGTGACGTTGTCCGGAAAAGCGCGCAACGCCGCGATCACCGGTCGTGGCGCAGGGTCTGTGAACGGCGGCGCGCTCTCCGTCGCTGATCTTGCTGTCACATGGGAAAGCGCCGGCGACGCCGATCTTGCGGCCACACGTACGGCAAAGATCACCTCCACCGGCACCGGCAATGTCCTTGTATCGGGAAAGCCTGCTTGCACCGTGAACAATGGCGGCAATGGCCAGGTCACCTGCGGGAAATAACGTCCGCCGATAAGGGGCGCTTGCCTCAAATCAGTGACAAATCAGCCAGTTCGCTTAGCAGGGTCGGTGGCAGGTCTGACACATCCTCACCCTCGCTGACGGTGCCAAGATCGGCAGGAGCGTCCTTATCTTCCAGATAGCGCCAGCCCTGATGCGCGCGGCGGGGCATCGGATTGACGGGGATGACCTTGGCCTCCAGCACGATGTTGACGCGGCCTTCGGGCGTATCTTCAAATCCCAAAACGCGCGCACGACCGACCAACTGGTGCTTAATGATCCAGTAGAGCGAGCCACCCTCCAGAATCTCGGCGTGGCGCTTGGGCAGATAACGTGTGGTGAGGCGCACTGCGTCGCCTGTGCGGTTCGCTTCGATGCGGTTGACGAGATCAGCAAAGGCGGCGGCGCCGAAGGCCACCCGCGACAAATGGAGTGGCATCAGCCAACCAGTCCGGTCGCGGCCGCAAGCCCCAGAAACGCGAGGAAGCCCATCGAATCGGTGATCATCGTCACAAAGATGGAAGAGGCGACCGCCGGGTCCACATCCATCCGGTCCAAAAGGACGGGGACGAACACGCCCGCGAGGCCCGCAATCACGATATTGGTCAGCATGGCCGCTGCGATGACGCCGCCCAATTGCGTGTTGCCGAGGAAGAAGGCGACGCCGACGCCCATGACGAGGGCGACCGTTAAACCGTTCAGGATCGCCACGCGGATTTCGCGCAATATGGTGCGCCAAGTGTTGGACCGGGTCAGTTCGTTGGTGGCGATGGCCCGCACGGCGACAGCCATCGTCTGCGTACCCGCATTGCCGCCAACGCCTGCGACCATCGGCATAAGCGCGGCCAGCACGGCCATCTTCTCAATCGTGCCTTCGAAGAAATTGATGATCGTCGCCGCAGACAGCGCCGTGATGAGATTGGCGAGCAGCCAGCGGACGCGCGTTTTGTAGCTGTCGAAGATCGGCTCGTGAATGTCGCCT
Organism: uncultured Sphingomonadales bacterium; assembly: GCA_903839675.1. Classification (GTDB taxonomy): domain Bacteria; phylum Pseudomonadota; class Alphaproteobacteria; order Sphingomonadales; family Sphingomonadaceae; genus Aquisediminimonas. The sequence goes on along the minus strand of CAIMDB010000028.1, from coordinate 334,056 downwards.
TCACCGGCACCGGACAACTTGAGGATGTCCTCGCTCGCCTCTTCCTGAATGATGTGGACGATGTCATCGACCGTGATCATCCCGACTAGACGGCTGGACGGATCGACGACGGCCGCTGAGATCAGGCCATATTTCTGGAAGCGCAGCGCCACTTCTTCCTGATCCATCTCGACCGGGATCAGAGTCTGTTCCCGCTTCATGACGTCGGCCATGCTGACGGCACGCGGTGTCCGCAGCACCCAGCTGAGATGGCAAGTGCCGACCGGATGATGCTGCGGATCAACAACGAAGACTTCCCAGAAATCGGTCGTCAGATCCTGATTTTCGCGCAGGTAATCGATGACCTGCCCGACCGTCCAATGTTCGGGCACCGCGATCAACTCGCGCTGCATCAGGCGGCCGGCGGATTCTTCCGGATAAGAGAGCGCCTCTTCAATGGCGGCGCGGTCATCAGGCGCGAGCGCGCGGAGAACGGCGCGCTGGTCGTCCTCCTCCATGTCCTCGATGATGGCGACGGCATCGTCGGTATCGAGTTCAGCGGCAATGTCGGCCACCTGCTCGGGCGCCAGATCGTCGATCAAATCCTCACGGACATAATCGTTCATTTCCGCAATGACGTCGGCGTCAATCAGGTCGGACAAAGCCCGCACCAAAGCCCGGCGGTCATCGGCGGGCGTCTGTTCGATCAAGTCGGCGATGTCGGCCGGATGCAGCGGGGCCACAAGCGTGCGCGCGCCCACATCGTCCCCATCATCGACGGCGGAAAGCACGTCGCGCACGAATTCACGCTTCAGATGGTCGTCTTCGTCCAGCTGGTTTGCGACCACGGGGTCGGCGGTGCGGGTGATGTCGGTTTCGCTCATCGTCCCTTCCGTCAGGCTGGCGTGCAACGTTGCGTGGTTAGGCGCGCTGATTCAGCATGGCAAGCTTTGCCTTCCATCCCGCCAAAGCGTTGCTAGATTGGGAAGATGACAGACACATTTCTCCTTTCCGTGCTCGACCAGTCTCCGATTGAGGAAGGCCACACGGCCTCCGATGCGCTGCGCAACACGATTGACCTTGCCCAGACCTGCGAGGCCGCCGGATATCACCGTTATTGGCTGGCAGAACACCATGCCTCGCCGGGACTTGCCGGATGCGCGCCCGAAGTGCTGATGGGCCCGGTGGCGCTCGCCACGCACCGCATCCGTCTGGGGTCAGGCGGCATCATGCTGCCGCATTATTCCCCGTTCAAAGTTGCCGAGACCTTCAAACTCCTCGCCGCATTGGCGCCGGACCGAATCGACCTTGGGCTTGGGCGTGCGCCGGGCACCGATGGGCGGACCTCCTATGCGCTCCAGCGGGACCGGTCGCGCCGGATGCCGGTGGATGATTTCCCGCAGAATCTGGCGGAGGTGCTCGCTTATCTCGGCAACGGCCTGCCTGAGGACCACCCCTTTGCCAGCCTGAAAGACACACTGCCCACCGGCGGCGGGACGGTGGAGCCTTGGTTGCTCGGCTCGTCCATTGAAAGTGCGGCCTGGGCGGCAGAAGTTGGCCTGCCTTACTGCATTGCCGACTTCATCAATTCAGATGGCTTGCCGCAGGCCGAGCTTTACAAACGCCACTTCCGTCCATCGCGCTGGCTGGATAAGCCTTATCTGATGATCGCAAGCTGGGCGATTGCCGCGCCCTCGCGTGCCGAAGCAGAGCGGCTGGCCGTTCCGGCGCGCATGATGTTCCATCATCTCGTGCGCGGTGAACTGATTCCCGTTCCATCGGTTGAAAAGGCGGAAAGCTGGGCTGCAACAGTGGTCGACGCGCCGCAGCGCAACCGCCGGTCGATCCTTGGTAGCCCGTCTGAGGTGAAGGCGCAGGTGGATGAGGTCGCGGCCTTTTATGGCGCGGATGAAATGATGCTCGTCAACATCATGCCCGATCATGAGGCCCGCAAGCGCAGCTATCGCCTGATCGCTGCCGAATATGGGTTGGCATCCCCTGCCCAAGCCGCGTAGGGGCGGGCGCAGTTTTTCATCAGCAGAAAGTCCAGTCATGGCCGATACACTGACCTTTACTCTCGAAACCGGTGACGTTGTCATCCAGCTGCGTCCTGATCTGGCCCCAGGCCATGTGGCCCGCATTAGTGAACTGGCGCAGTCCGGCTTTTACGATGGCGTGGTTTTCCACCGCGTCATCCCCGGCTTCATGGCGCAGGGTGGCGATCCGACCGGCACCGGCATGGGCGGTTCAGACAAGCCCGACCTGAAAGCGGAGTTCAACGCAGAGCCGCACGTCCGCGGCGTTTGCTCCATGGCCCGTTCGTCAAACCCGAACAGCGCCAACAGCCAGTTCTTCATCTGCTTTGACGATGCCGGCTTCCTTGACCGTCAGTATACGGTTTGGGGTCAGGTCACGTCGGGCATGGAACATGTCGACGCCCTGCCAAAGGGTGAGCCGCCGGCAAAGCCCGGCAAGATCGTCAAAGCGACGGTCGCCTAATCAGCCGCATAGAGATTGACCAGCCAGTCGCGGAACAACCGCACTGGCTGACTTTCTAGCGCGCGGGGCCGGCAGGCGAACCAGTAGCTGTATGGGCTGCGGACTTCGATGTCCGCGAACATCCGGACGAGCCGTTCGTCGGAATAGTCGGCGAGCAAATTCTGGTGGAGGAAGGCGATGCCCATGCCTTGGGCCGCCGCCTCCAGCATGAGCTGGCCTGAGTCGTAATAGTCGATCGCGGCAGGCTCGAGATCGGGCAGGCCGACCGCTTCGCGCCAAGCGTCAAACGTTTCTTCCAATTCGCGGTGGATCATCACCGTCATCTCCCCCACCTGTTCCGGGCGGGTGATGGCGTGCGGGCCCTGCACAAGGCGGCGTGCGCCCACGGTGTAGATATTGTCGCGATAAATGCGGACACCAAAAAGGGCGGGGTCGAGTTCCCCGGCCAAAGCGATGGCGCAATCAAGCCCGTCGCCTAGGCGGGATAGTGCATGGGCGGCGGTATCCAGATCGATATGGAGCTGGGGGTGGACCTTCCGCATCGCCGGGAAGTGCGGGATCAGCCGTTGCGATGCAAAAAGCGACGGCACACCCAGCCGTAAACGCATAACATGGTCGCGCGATGTCATTGTCTCGATCGCGTCCCCCAGCATCTCAATCGGCTGCACGACAAGGGCCATCAGCTCTTCGCCATCGTCATTCAGGCGTATCGATTGGTGTCCTCGCTCGAACAGCGCGCGACCAACAAAGGCCTCTAGCGACTGAATCCTGCGGCTTAAGGCAGGTGATGACAGGGAAAGCTCTTCGGCCGCAGCCTTGATCGACCCGAGACGGGCAACCTGAACAAAGGCTTCAATGGCGGCAAGGGAGGGGAGGCGACGCATGGCCTCTTCATACAGGGCGATTGCATAAACTGCAATCACGGTTTTTCATTTCGCATTTGCACAATAATTGGGTGCAGTGCACATAGAGGGTGCCTTTCAGGCATCCTCTCCTATACAAACTTTCATAGGCCAGTCCTTCGGGGCTGGCCTTCTTTTTTGTGTCCGCGAGGGGCGGCACTTTGCTGGTGATTCGCGTTCTTCTTGGGATTTCCCCTGAAACAGGTCGGTCTGGCTTGAGGATGCCGGGCGCCGCTATCACGTCCACACCCTCGGAGCTGCCCGTGTCCTGCACCTGATTTGCGCCCTGACCTCAGCCAAAGGCGGCGGGCTGCGTTGCTTTCGCACTTGCACAAAAGGGAAGTTTAGACCTCCCGCTTTACCGCTCCCGCGTCGGAGATCCCAATGGTTCCAACGGCTTGATCCGCGCCAAGACGTAAAAGATCAGCAGCACCAGAATTGCCGCGGAAAGGTAATAAGGGAGCGGTCCCCAGATCTCATAGAGCCCGACACCGATCGACGGCCCGAGCACAAAGGCCGCGCCGTTGACGGAGGTCACGCGCCCAGCCACTGCGCCTTGGAGTTTTCGGTCGACGGCCAGCGAGGCACCTGCGGTAAACGCAGGTCGGGTGAAGCCAAAGCCGACGCAGGCAATCGCATAAGCCGTGGCGATACCGTAGAGTGAAGACGCTGTGCCCGTGAGCGCAGAGCCAATGGCCGCAACGCCCAGTCCCACCACAACCATCTTGCGCGGTTCCAGATTGAACAACGGAATCAGCCCCCATTGCACCAATAGAGCCGCGCCGGCGCCGATCATCAGGACGATGCCAATGGCCTGTTGCGAATCGGCCAGTGGCAATTGCAGCCGGTCAATGACGAGAAAGCCCACGGCCTGCCCGGTCATCGCCTGCGCATGGCCCATGACAAGGCCGAGCAGCATCCAGGGCCAGATGCGCGGATCACGCAGGGCAAGCGGCTTGGATTGGGGGGATGTTGCCGCCGTCACACTGCCGCCTGTCGGTGCGCCGCCAATGGACGGATAGCTGACCGCCGCGCCATGCCCGGCATCGGTCGGCAAATCATCGCGCAGATAGCGGTAGACGAAGAAAAGGACGACCGAACCAAAGATCGCGAAAATGAAGGCTGGTCCTGCAAGCCCGACCACCGGCAGACCGACGAGCCAGGGGGCAGCGGCAGGTCCAAGGATCGTGCCGAGCCCAAAAGCAGAGCCCAGCATGGTGAGCGCCTTGGTGCGTTCCTTACGCGACGTGCGCAACGCGACCATGGCCTGCGCGGCGGGCGGGGCGGCTGCGCCAAAGATGCCATACAGCATGCGCGCGGCGATAAAGGCGATCATCGTCACAACCGGCCCAAGCACCTTTTGCAGGCCGAGCGTCAGAACAATGCCGCACAGACCGACGGATGAGACAAAGCCGACCAGCCCGAGCATGACCATCTCCCGCCGTCCGTCCCTATCGGACCGGCGCGCCCATTTGGGTGCGGAGAACACCCAGATGGCCGCAGACACCGAAAAGGCCGCTGCGATGACGCTGTCCGGCACGCCAATTGTGCGGCCCAAAGTAGGCAAAACGGACTGCAGCGCTGTGTTTCCGGCCCCGGTGATGAGCATGACAAGGAACAGCAGCGTAAAATCGCGGTTATTCTGACGGGCATCAGCCATTGGTGGGCGCCTTTGACCAAGCATAAGCACGTTCCACGCGTGCCACTTCAAGACTGTAGGAGGAATACCAATGCGCGCGGCCCTGTTCTCGGATGGCGGCATGTTGCGGGTTGTCGCGCCACTTCATGGCGGCGGCATCATCTGCCCAGTAGCTGACAGTAATGCCAAAGCCATCGGCACCGCGGGTGGACATTATGCCGCGATATCCGGGCTGGCGTTCGGCAAGCACAGCCATCGCCTGAGCGGCTCTTTCATAGCCGTCATGATCAAATTCGGTGCGCGTCGCGGCAAAAATGACGGCGATGTCGCCTTTACGGTCGCTTCCCATGGCATCCAGATACCTGCCGCTCGTCGCCTGCGTAACCCCTTTAATGGCCCATACGGGTTGAAAGCCCTTCGGCAATCTGCAAACTGAGACCAAGTAATTCTGAGGAGCATCCAGCCCAAATGACAAGTAGCCGCGTTGCCACGTCCCGGTGGTTGCAGAAGAAGCCATGGGGTCCTTGGGCAATGTTCTTTCGCGGGTTCCTTAAAAATCCGGTCATGGTTGGATCGATCATTCCATCGAGCGACGCGTTGGTTACGCATATGTTGAGCCGGGTGGATTGGACGACATGTAAACTCTTTGTCGAATATGGTCCCGGCGTTGGGACTTTCAGCCAACAGATTTTAAAAAATCTTTCTCCTGAAGCAACTTACGTCGCGATCGACCTGAATCAGGACTTTATCGATTTCCTGTCCGCCACCATCAAGGACAGCCGTTTTCGGCCGATCCATGGGTCTGCCGCTGACGTTGAACAGATTGTCCAGGACAGCGGATACACTCATGCAGACTATGTTCTGTCCGGGCTTCCCTTCTCAACCTTACCGGCGGGCATAGGGGCGGCCATCGCTGCGGCGACGGCCCGCGTGTTGCGGCCCGGCGGTGCGTTTCTTGTATATCAGTATCGCGCTAAGGTCCGGGATTTTCTGGCGCTGCATTTTCCGCGCATCGACAAGGCCATTGAATATTGGAACATTCCGCCCTGCTTTCTTTTCTGGGCGTGGAAGCCCGACCGCAAATAACCTTGCATGCCTGGCTGCGTGTCGATAGCGGGCGCGCAACCATCATCTATTCCGCTTATCCTTTGGGGGAAAAAACGTGACTGCTGCCTCTCTTGATGTTGTTGCCGTGGGCAACGCGATTGTCGACATTATCGCTGCGGCTGATGACGCACTGATTGATGCAGAAGGTTTGACCAAGGGCGCCATGCAGCTCGTCGACGCCGCGCGTGCCGATCTGTTGTACGGCAAAATGGGCTCAGCCCATGAAATCTCGGGCGGTTCGGCCGCCAACACGATTGCCGGCATGGCCGCGCTGGGCCGGAAATGCGGCTTTATCGGGCAAGTGGCGGATGACCAGTTCGGCAAGGTCTTTAGCCATGACATCCGCGCGATCGGTGTCGACTTTACAACGCCGATGCGGGGCGAAGAGCCGCCCACGGCCCAGTGCCTCATCTTCGTCACGCCCGATGGGCAGCGCACGATGAACACCTTCCTTGGCGCGTCGCAATATTTGCCTGCCAAGGCGCTCGACAAAGTGATGATTGAGCGAGCCGCCGTGTTGTACCTTGAAGGCTATCTTTGGGATCCGGAAGAGCCGCGCGCTGCGATGCGGGAGGCGATTGCGATCGCCAAGAATGCGGGGCGTAAGGTGGCCTTTACCCTGTCAGACAACTTCGTCATCTCGCGCCATGGCGATGATTTCCGCGCGCTCTTGAACGCCGGTGACATCGACATCCTGTTCGCAAATGAAGGCGAAATCTGCACGTTGATGGACACAGAGGATTTTGAAGCGGCCGTGGCAGCGGCTGCACCCCTCGTCCCGACGCTGGTGGTGACCCGCAGCGAGAAGGGCGCGATTGCGATCCAGAACGGCGTGCGGGCTGAAGTGGCGGCAGAACCGGTGGACAAGGTGGTCGATACGACCGGCGCAGGTGATTTGTTTGCCGCCGGGTTCTTGGCCGGGCAAGCCGAAGGCCGCAGCTTGGCTGACAGCCTCACCATGGGCTCGGTCTGTGCTGCCGAAATCATCTCACATTATGGTCCGCGCCCGGAAGCTGATTTGAAGGCGCTTGTTGCCGCCCGTTTGGGCTGAATTACCTTTGTCATTCCCGCGAAAGCGGGAATCTACTTTGCCGCTTAGCTGGTTTCCCGCTTTCGCGGGAATGACAGTTTAGGCTTTCGGCCCCCAAGCCAAAAAAAGGGGAGGCCGAAGCCTCCCCTAGTCCCCCCTCCTGATTGCGACCCAGGAGCTTTGTATTCAGGTGATCAATTGATCGGCGGCACGCTCGTCGGCGGGATGTCCGCGTCCGCTTCATGCACTTCGACCAGACCGCGGCCCACATGGCTGCGCTTGCGACTATAGGCGTAGTAGACGACCAACCCGATCGCTGCCCAGATCACAAACATCATCTTGGTGTCATGGCCAAGGCTGTAGAACAGATAGGCACAGCCCGCGATCGCCACCGGTGCCGTCACGATGATGGCAGGTGTGCGGAACGGACGATGCCGACCAGGATCGGTACGACGCAGCACCAGCACGGCAATCGACACCGCGGCAAAGGCGAACAACGTGCCGGAGTTGGAGATGTCAGCAAGCTTACCCACGGGGAAGAACGCAGCGAACATCGCCACGAAAATGCCCGTCAGGATGGTGATGACGTGCGGCGTGTGGAACTTGGGGTGAACTTTTGAGAACACCGCCGGCAGCAGCCCATCGCGGCTCATCACGAAGAAGATGCGGGTCTGGCCAAACATCATCATCAAAATGACCGACGGCAATGCGAGACCAGCCGCAAGACCAATCAGATTGCCGATCTGCGGCCAGCCGATTTCACGCAGCGTCCACGCCAGCGCTTCCTTCGAGCAGACCACTTGTTCTGAACCGGCCGCTGCCAGTGCCGCGCAACGTTGCGACAGCTCTGCAGATCCCGGTGCCAGCGCGAGACCGCCCTGCGCGATCGCAACGCCTGTATCGGTGACCGGCTGAGCGCCGACACTGCCGATCACACCGGCTGCAACGAGCAGATAGAAAATGGTGCAGACAGCCAAGCTGCCAATCAAGCCAATCGGCATGTTGCGCTGTGGGTTCTTGGTTTCTTCAGCCGCCGTCGAAACGGCATCAAAGCCGACATAGGCGAAGAAGATGGACGCCGCCGCTGCCGACACACCGGCAAAGCCGAGCGGCGAAAACGGTTCGAAGTTTTCCATATTCATCACCGGCACGGCCAGCACGATGAACAATGTCAGCGCCGCAACCTTAATCGCAACGAGGATGGAATTGACGAAGGCGCTTTCCTTGGTGCCAATCACCAGCAGCCAAGTCACCAAACCTGCGATCAACATCGCGGGCAGGTTGACCATGCCGCCGTCATATGGCCCAAGCACCAGCATATCAGGGATATCGATGCTGAACGCATTCTCAATAAGCCCGACGACATAGCCGGACCATCCTACGGACACGGCCCCTGCGGCCACCGCATATTCCAAGATGAGCGCCCAGCCGACCATCCAGGCGATCAGTTCGCCCATCACGGCATAGCTATAGGTGTAGGCAGACCCGGACACCGGGACCATGGCTGCCATTTCGGCGTAACAAAGTGCGGCTACAGCGCAGACGAAGCCCGCGATGATAAAGCTGAGCATCATGCCCGGCCCCGCTTTTTGCGCGGCTTCGGCGGTTAAAACGAAAATGCCGGTGCCGATAACGGCGCCGATTCCGAGCATGGTCAACTGGAATGCACCCAGTGACCGATGCAGCGACTTCTTTTCAGCAGTCGCCAGAATCGCATCAAGCGATTTGACGCGGTCGAAAAACATGAATGTCTCCCCAAGACTTTGGTTCTTGGGATAGGCAACCTAAGGGCTAATCATCCTCGCGCAACAAAATATCAGCGCGGAAGCATGGCACCGAGCTGTTTTCCACCGAAAATATGCACATGGAGGTGTGGGACCTCCTGATGGCCGTGCCCGCCGATGTTCGCGAGCAGGCGATAGCCGGGCGCGGGCAGGCCCAATTGACGCGCAACATCCCCCACGGCGCGGATGAAACCGGCGATTTCCGCATCGTTCGCCTTGGCCGAAAAATCATCCCAGCTCACATAGGCGCCTTTGGGGATGACAAGGACGTGGACTGGCGCTTGCGGGTTGATGTCATGAAAGGCGAGCGCGAATTCATTTTCGAACACAGTCCTGTTGGGGATTTCTCCGCGCAGGATCTTGGCGAAAACATTCTGGTCGTCATACGGGGCGAGCGCATCAATCGGCACGGGTCATTCCTTTCGGGACGCTTTTTCGGCGATGCCCGACACGCCTTCGCGCGCATCGAGCTCGGCCAATACATCGGAGAGCGGTACGCCGCTATCGGCCAGCAGGACGAGCAGGTGGAACAGCAGATCTGCAGCTTCCCCGGTCAGCGCCTTGGCATCCTCGGTGAGGGCGGCAATGATGGTCTCTGTCGCCTCTTCGCCGACCTTTTGGGCAATCTTGCCCCGGCCCTTCGCGGTCAGCCGGGCGACATAGGAGGACTCCGGATCTGCGCTACGGCGATCCCGAATGGTGCTTTCCAGCCTGGAGAGAGTGTCAGCCATGACGTTGGCATTGCGCGGGCAAGCCTTCAACGTCAAGCCTTGGGATCTTCGCCTTGTTTGCGGGATCGGCTACCGCGATGTCCGATCAGGACGCCTGCAATGCCGAGCAGGAGGATGGCAATTTCTTCCCCACGGAAAACACGAACGGGGGGCTCTGTCTGGGGAACGATGGCTGCCAAGGCTGGAGCTGACACCGCCAGTGCGAGTGCTGTAAGGATAGTCCGAAATGAAGCGACGCGCACAGGTTAACCCTCGATTCGGCGGAACCGCCAAAGGCTGGTTAACAAAATGTGGAGGGAGTTACTGCCAAATTGGTGGTTAACGGCAGGCGGCGGCTATTCTGGTGGTTAACGGGTCAGCGGGGTCCGGACGGGAATTCCGGCGGCTGCCAGTGCGCGATGGGCGTCGCTGATTGTGGCTTCGCCAAAGTGGAAGATGGAGGCGGCGAGCACGGCGCTTGCATGGCCGTGGGTGACGCCTTCGACGAGATGCGCGAGGCCGCCGACGCCGCCAGAGGCCACAACCGGCACCGCAACGGCATCTGCAATGGTGCGTATCAGCTCCAGATCATAGCCGTCGCGCGTGCCATCCCGGTCCATTGAGGTGACGAGGATTTCGCCTGCGCCCAGTTCGGCAAGGCGGATTGCATGTTCAACCGCATTGATGCCGGTGGGGCGACGGCCGCCATGGGTATAGACTTCCCAATGATCGCCATTGTGACGCGCATCCACGCTGGCCACGACGCACTGGCTGCCAAAACGGCTGGCAATATCAGCAACAACTTCGGGCCGTGTGACGGCCGCGGAATTGACCGCGACTTTGTCTGCGCCAGCCAGCAGCAGCGCCCGGGCGTCTTCATGCGTGCGCACGCCGCCACCGACCGTCAACGGCATGAAGCAGACTTCCGCTGTGCGGGCGACGACATCAAGGATGGTGTCGCGGCCTTCATGGCTGGCGGTGATGTCAAGAAAGCAGAGTTCGTCGGCTCCAGCGGCATCATAAGCGCGCGCCGCTTCGACAGGGTCCCCCGCATCGATCAGATCGACAAAGTTCACGCCCTTGACCACGCGGCCATTGGCCACATCAAGACAGGGAATGACGCGGATACGGACGGTCATGCGTTGGCCAATGCAATCGCCGTCGCAAGGTCGAGCCGCCCGTCATAAAGCGCACGACCGGTGATGACGCCTTCAATGCCGTCAACGGCGTGGATGGCCAGCATGCGGATGTCGCCGATCCCCGCCACACCGCCTGACGCAATCACCGGAATGTCGGTGGCGCGCGCCAGATCAACGGTCGCCTGCACGTTGCAGCCTTTCAGCATCCCATCGCGCCCGACATCGGTGAAGAGCAGGGCTGCGACGCCGGCATCTTCAAAGCGGCGGGCCAGATCGAGCACTTCCATGTCCGATTTTTCGGCCCAGCCGTCGGTGGCCACAAAGCCGTCGCGGGCGTCAACCGCCACAACAATGCCGCCCGGAAAATCGCGGGCCACTTCCTTCACAAAATCCGGGTCCTTCAGCGCCGCCGTCCCGATCACGATGCGCGACACGCCCAGATCAAACCAGTGTTCCACCGATGCGCGGTTGCGGATGCCGCCGCCCAACTGAACATGGCCGGGGAAGGCGCGGACAATGCTTTCGACGGCTTCCGCATTGACCGCGTGGCCTGCAAAGCTCCCGTCCAGATCGACCACATGTAGGTGCTGCGCCCCGGCTTCTGCAAAGAGCATCGCCTGTGCAGCGGGGTCATCCCCATAAACCGTTGCGCGGTCCATATCGCCTTCTGCCAGCCGGACGACCTGTCCGCCTTTGAGATCGATGGCCGGAAAAACGATGAGGCTCATGGACGCCACTCCAGAAAACGGGAGAGAAGGGAAAGGCCGAAACGCTGGCTCTTTTCCGGGTGAAACTGCACGCCGACACGATTGCCGCGCCCGATGGCGGCAACCACGAGGCCACCATGGCTGGTCGTCGCCAACACATCGTCCCCGTCAAAGGCATAGCTGTGCAGGAAGTATGCCTCGCCCGCCGCGATCAGCGGGTGCGGCGCTGTTGGGACGACATCATTCCAGCCCATATGCGGGATCTTGATCGTCGCATCGGTCGTTTCAATCAGGCGCACAGTACCTTTGACCCAGCCGAGCCCTGCATGACGGCCATGTTCTTCGCCTGCTTCAGCCATTAATTGCATGCCGACGCAAATGCCCAGAAAGGGCTTGGCGCCGGGGCCGGTGGCTTCATTCAGGGCATCGACCATGCCGGGAATGGCGGACAGCGCACCCATGCAATGGGCAAAGGCGCCGACACCGGGCAGGACAATACGATCAGCAGACAGGACCTCTGCCGGATCAGCGGTAACGCGAATGTTTTCGGCGCCTGCTGCCTTCAGCGCATTTTTAACCGATTGAAGATTGCCCGCGCCGTAATCAATCAGCGCGACTGGGCCGGTCACAGCATTCCCTTGGTCGACGGAATCGAATCGGCCTTGCGCGGATCAATCTCCACCGCGACGCGCAGCGCGCGCGCCAGTGCCTTATAGCAACTCTCCACGATGTGGTGGTTGTTGCTGCCATAGAGGTTCTCGACATGGAGCGAGATGCCCGCCGCTTGGGCAAAGCTGTGGAACCAATGCTCAATGAGCTCGGTGTCCCATTCGCCGAGACGCGGCATGCTAAAGTCGGCTTTGAAGACGAGCCAGGGCCGCCCCGAAATGTCGAGCGCGCAGCGCGTCAGCGTTTCGTCCATCGGCGCATAAGCATGGCCGTAGCGCGTGATGCCCTTCTTATCGCCCAGGGCTTTGGCGACGGCTTCCCCAATGGCGATGCCGGTATCTTCGGTCGTGTGATGCTGGTCGACGTGGAGGTCGCCCTTGGTCATGACTTTCAGATCGATGAGCGAATGACGCGACAATTGCTCAAGCATGTGATCGAGGAATCCGATGCCCGTCGACACCTCATAGATACCGGTGCCGTCAAGGTTGACCTCGACGCTGATCGACGTTTCGCTCGTCTGGCGCTGAACCGTGGCTGTCCGCATGGCTTGCGCCTATAGCGCGATGGGCCACGCGTGCAACCGCTTGACCGAAACTGCCCAAGCGTCCAACGTCGATTTACGATGAGTGACGATATGCCAGACAGCCTGATTCCCTATGACGATATTGTGCAGGAGGCTCTCCGCGCGGTCGTTGGCCGTGTGCTTGGCGGTATCAATTCGAATGAAGACCTGCCCGGCGGGCATCATTTTTACATCACGTTCAAAACCTCCGCGCCCGGCGTCGTCATCCCCAAGCAGCTGATGCAGCGCTTTCCGGATGAAATGACGGTCGTTCTGCAGAACAAGTTTTGGGACCTGACGGTGGATGAGGAAGGCTTTGAAGTGGGCCTGACGTTCAGCCAGGTGCCGACCAAGCTGTTCGTGCCATTCGCGGCGATCACCGCCTTTGTGGATCCCGCCGTTGAGTTCGCGCTCCACTTTCAGGTTAACATCGATGAGGTCGATACCCCGCCGACCGCGGAAGCGGGTAATGACACGCCCCGCCCCGCGGCTATTGAGGACGGCTCCAACGTCGTCACAGTGGATTTCGGGCGGAAGAAGTAGGAACGCGCATCCGCCCTCTTCGTCATCCTGAACTTGTTTCAGGATAACCGGGTTGAGCAGCAATGAGCGAATTCCAGCCCTGCACCTACATCATGGCAAGCGGGCGGCGCGGTTACATCTACATTGGCGTGACGTCTGGCCTCCTGCAGCGCGTTCACCAGCATCGCAGCAAGGCAGTTCCCGGCTATTCAAGTGACAGGCACACCGTTCTTCTCGTGCGGCTCGAGCTCTTCGGCACGATGGAGCAGGCGATCGGCCGCGAGAAGCAGCTGAAAAATTGGCGTCGGGACTGGAAGATCAAACTCGTCGAGACGGACAATCCTGACTGGGTTGATCTCGCGGCGGGCCTCGGCCTCGGGCCACTCGACTGAGGCGGGCAAATTTGCCGGGTGCAATGCGGCGTCGCGCCGTTATCCTGAAACAAGTTCAGGATGACGATTTGAGGGAATGGGACGGCATGGAAGGCGATACCCGCACGGAGACCGACAGCTTCGGTCCCATCAATGTCCCCGCTGATGCCTATTGGGGCGCGCAGACGGAACGTAGCCGCACCAATTTCCCTTTTGGGCCGCAGGAACGGATGCCTCTCCCCATCGTCCACGCCCTTGCGCGGGTGAAGAAGGCCGCAGCGCGGGTCAATCGCGATCATGGGCTGGAGGCCAAGCTCGCCGATGCAATTGAGCAGGCGGCGGATGAGATCATCGCGGGCACGCTCGACGATCATTTCCCGCTCGTCATCTGGCAGACGGGGTCCGGCACGCAGACCAATATGAACGTCAATGAGGTGATTGCCGGGCGCGCGAACGAGCAACTGACCGGCCAGCGCGGCGGCAAGGTGCCGGTGCATCCCAATGATCATGTGAACAAAAGCCAGTCGTCCAATGATAGCTTCCCGACAGCTATTCATGTGGCGACAGCGATTGAGACGCACACGCGCCTTCTGCCTGCGCTTGCGCGGCTGACCGACGCGCTGACCGTGAAGGCCGCTCAGTTTGGGAAGATCATCAAGATCGGCCGGACGCATTTGATGGATGCAACGCCGTTGACCCTGGGGCAGGAGTTTTCAGGCTATGTCGCGCAACTGATCGCCGCACGCGCGCGCATCGAGGGTGCCGTTGTCCACAATATCCAGAAGCTCGCGCAGGGCGGGACGGCTGTGGGCACCGGCCTCAACGCGCCGGAAGGCTTCGATGTGGCCATGGCAGCCGCCTTGTCGCGCGACACCGGCCTCGCCTTTGAACCGGCCCGCAACAAGTTTGAGGCTCTGGCGAGCCATGACGGCGCCGTCGCCTTCTCAGGCATGCTCAACGCGCTGGCTGTCTCGCTCACGAAGATCGCCAATGACATTCGGCTGATGGGGTCCGGCCCGCGCGCAGGGCTCGGCGAATTGCTGTTGCCGGAAAATGAACCCGGCAGCTCGATCATGCCGGGCAAGGTGAACCCGACGCAGTGCGAAATGCTGACGATGGTCGCCGCGCAAGTCATCGGCAATCATCAGGCGATTACGGTTGGCGGGCTGCAGGGGCATTTGGAACTCAATGTCTTCAAACCGTTGATCGGCGCGAACCTGCTGCGCTCGATTGACCTGCTGGCAACAGGCATGGAGGCTTTTGCCGAACATTGCATCGACGGGCTTGACGCCAATGAGCCCCGCATCGCTGAACTCGTGTCGCGTTCGCTGATGCTGGTGACCGCCCTCGCGCCGGAAATTGGTTATGATAACGCCGCGAAGATCGCCAAGCATGCGCATGAAAGCGGGTCGACGCTGCGGGAGGCCGCGCTGGAATTGGGGCTGGTTGATGCCGATACTTTTGACCGCGTCGTCCGGCCCGAGACGATGCTTGGCCCCGATCCGGCACGTTCGGGCGATTGACGCGCGCGCCCGTGCGTTGCAATAGCGGCCATGGCCCATTCCGATCAAAAAGACCCGCATAAATTCAAGCGGCGCGGCATCCTCTTCATCGTGTCCTCGCCCTCGGGTGCGGGGAAATCGACAATCTCGCGCAAGCTTCTGGCATCTGATCCCGGGCTGGAGATGTCCGTTTCCGCCACAACGCGCCCGCCGCGGCCCGGTGAAGTGGATGGCAAGGACTATCACTTCGTCAATCTCGACCAGTTTCGGGAAATGGTTGCCCAGAACGAGTTTCTCGAATGGGCGCACGTCTTTGGCAACCGCTATGGCACGCCGCGCGGGCCGGTTGAAAAGGCGCTGTCCGAAGGGCGTGACGTGCTGTTCGATATCGACTGGCAGGGCGCGCAGCAGCTGTATCAGCAGGCTGGCGGCGACGTCATCCGCGTGTTCATCTTCCCGCCGTCCATGGACGAACTGGAACGCCGCCTGCGCTCACGCGGGACGGATAGCAACGAAGTCATTGAAGGCCGCATGTCGCGCGCCAGTGCAGAAATCAGCCACTGGGACGGCTATGACTATGTGCTGGTCAATGACGATGCAGATGCCTGCTTCCGCCACGTCAAAACGATCCTAGATGCTGAACGCCTGAAGCGCAGCCGCCAGACGGGCCTCATCGGGTTTGTCCGCGGCTTGACGAAGTCGGTGAAGGACTAAGCTGCCCGCAGCAATTCGAGGAACTGGCAGGCCGCGATAAAGTCGCGTCGGTGGGCCGCGCGGGTCGCCAGCGCGAAATCGTCTTCCCCCCAAAGTTCCGCCTGCCAAAGCTCATCGAGATGGGCGAGGTCAAAGGCGTCATGGGGCAGCACTGCTTCTTCATAAACGCCAAGCGCCAGCACGAGGGATCCGCCGATCGTGACAATCGGGGAAAGGGCTGCGAGCGCGAAGGGGTTTGCTGCAGCGATCGCATCGCCGAGCCGGAGCAGCGTCGCCATGGGCTGGGGTTGGTGCATGATCCCCGCCACCTGCACAAAGTCGACGTCATACTGCGCCTTGGCCCAATCGAGCAGAGGGTCCCACCGCTCGGTCTGACGCGCGATCAGTTCAGGAGGGCTTTCGGCGCGATAGCAGAGCAACTCGGTTTCGCCATATTGGGCAAGGCCTGCGGCGAATGCGTGGGGGTTGGCGGCCACGCGGTCAATCGCGGCATTGGCAAGGCCAGTGAAGGGCATGGCGCGGGGGTCAATCTCTTCGCCCTGCGCGCGCCATTCCTCCGCAACCGCATTGGCCAGCGCGTCATTGGGCAGAAGGAGTGCAGCGCGGGCCGGTGTTTTGACCGGGCGCCCGTCGAGCAGGATGCCCCTGTCTTCAGAGACGACGTCCTTGTAAAAGCGCTTCATTTTTTCGGCCCTGTCCAATGCCGCTTGAGCAGGACGGGCAGCGTGTAGAATTCAAAAATACCAAGAAAGACAAGGATATAGCCAAACCATGGGGCGAGATCGGGCAACAGCTTTCCCGCGACATTGGCAATGCCTGCAAAAACGAAGGCGACGCCTGAGAAGCGCACGAGGTTAAGAATCCCAAAGCGCGTGCGGGCCAGTTCTTCTTCCGGACTCATCGCAAGACCTCCAAAATATGTGCGGGGTGAGACGCGATGTGGAAGGCACCCGCATCCAGCAGATCATCGGTGGTGTGATAGCCCCAATCCACACCCAGGGATCGGGCGCCCGCCGCGACACCCATCGCCATGTCGAAGCTGGTATCGCCGATCATGACCGTTGTGGCGGGCGTTGCCCCGGCGTCGGCCATGGCTTCATGCACCATCGACGGGTGTGGCTTGGACGGATGGCGGTCGGCGGTCTGCAGCGTGACAAACCGGTGGCGCAGGCCGTGATGCTTGAGGCACAGATCAAGCCCGCGATCCGACTTGCCGGTTGCCACGCCAAGCAACCAGCCCTCCGCCTCCAACGCGTCCAGTGCCTCGGCAATGCCGTCGAACAAAGGTTCTTCGACCAACCCGTCATGGCGCAGGCGGTGAAAGGCGGTCTTATAATCTTCAGCCAGCTGAACGTGCAGGGCGTGGTCCGCATCGGGTAAAAGTGCCTGCATGGCGGGCAGCAGGCTGAGGCCAACGATGCGCTTTGTTGCCTCCCTTTCGGGCGCGGCCAAGCCAGCGCGGCCAAAGGCATCGTTCATGCACATCACGATATTGTGCTGGCTGTCGACGAGGGTCCCGTCGCAATCAAACAATGCGAGCCGATTGATGGTGGGGCCGGTCATTGCGGAAAAGGGTGCATCGGTTACGTCTTCTTCGGGCGGGCCGGACCGGAAGGCTTGCCGCGTGCCGGAGCGCGTGTCGGTGCGCGTGTAGATCCGCGGGCTGGTGCGCGGGCAGGCTTGCCGGGGGAACGCGCATCGCTGCGGCCCTTGGCGGCAGGGCGGGCGGATTTCCCTTCGTCTCGGCCTTCGCTCCGGCTTTCACCCCGGCCTTTGCTTGGACCCTTGCTCGCACCTTTACTGGCCGGACGTTCCGCGTTTGCGACGGCACGGCCGCGCCGTTCGCCCTTGCGTTCCTTGCGAGCGGCCTTGGCCTTTTGAGCAACGACCCGCTTCTTGCCTTCAGCCGTATCGCCAAACTTCGTTTCGTCGAGCGTCAGCGCATCGCCATCTTCCTGCGTGAAGCCCAGATTGGCGATGGTATCGATGAAGTGTTGGGGTAGATCGGCAAAGACATCCACTTGCCCGCCCTCGGGGCTGTCGACGCGCAGCCGACGGGCATGAAGGTGCATTTTGCGGCTGATCGTGCCGGTGAGAAATGCCTCGCGTCCGCCATATTTGCCATCGCCGACAATCGGGTGACCAATGGCAGCCATATGGACGCGCAACTGGTGGGTGCGTCCGGTATAAGGCTGCAGTTCGACCCAGGCGGCGCTGTTGCCGGCGCGGTCAATGACGCGGTAACGGGTGCGCGCAGGCGCGCCTTCCTTTTGATCGACCTGCATCTTCTCGCCACCGGAGCCCGGCTGCTTTGCGAGCGGCAGATCGATCATGCCGTCTTCAATGGAGGGCACGCCGACGATGATCGCCCAATAGACCTTGCGCGCAGTGCGGCTTGAAAAGCTTTTGGAGAAAGACGCGGCTGCTCGTGCGGTCCGGGCGACCAGCAGGACGCCAGATGTGTCCTTGTCCAGACGGTGCACCAGCTTGGGCCGCTGTTCCCCATCAAACCAAAGCCCGTCGAGCAGGCCGTCGACATGCTCGGTCGTCTTGGTGCCGCCCTGTGTGGCAAGGCCCGGCGGCTTGTTGAGCACCAGCGCGGATTTATCGCGGTAGATGACGAGGCTATCGGCAAAGGCCTCCTGATCGTCGCTCAGCCGCGGGCGTTCCTTCTTGGGCTTTGCCGCTGTCTTGGCGACGGTGACAGGGTCCGCCGGAGGGACGCGAATCTGCTGGCCGGCTTCGATCCGGTCTCCCGGTGTCGCACGCTTGCCATCAACGCGGATCTGGCCGGTGCGGGCCCAACGCGATACCGCGTTGAAGCTGGCATCAGGCAGATGGCGCTTGAACCAGCGGTCCAGACGGATGCCGTCATCTTCGGCATCGACGGTGAATTGGCGAACCTGATCGGTCATGCGCGCACCAGCCCGAAGCCGACCGCAAGGGCAGCAATCGATCCGATAACAGAGGCACCGGCATACAGCGCCGCCATGCCCCATTGGCCGCGTTCTATCATCTGAAAGCCTTCAAGGCTGAACGCTGAAAAGGTCGTGAAGCCGCCAAGGATGCCAACGCCGACAAACAGGCGGGTCGTCTCCGATGCGGCGCCCTTTAGGACGCATGCGGCGAGCAGCCCCATCAGGAAGCCCCCGACAAGATTGACGGCAAAGGTGCCAAGCGGCCATCCGCCGCGCCAGCCAAGGGCGGCAACGGCCAGATAGCGTGCCGCAGCGCCAATCGCGCCTCCGGCCATAACAGGAATTAATGGATGCATCTTGCTGCCTTAGCCGCACTTGGCGCCAAGCGCTACAGGGCGAGCGTTCCGGTGATGCAGGTCACGCATTGGCCGCCGACATGGATGTCTTTGCCGTCTACGCGGATGTGGACATAGCCGTCGCGTCCGATCTGCTGCCCCTGCGCGGCAATATAGCGGTCCCCTTCGCCAATCTGCCCGGCAAGCAGGCGGTAGGCGGCGACTGCGCCGTTGCCGCTGCCACATACAGGGTCTTCGGCGATGCCGTCTGCCGGGGCGAAGGAGCGGACGAGCGTGCCGCCTTCGCCGCTGGCAAAAACAGTCAGGCCTGTTGTGCCATGCCGCCGGTCATAAGCGGCCAGCGCTGTCAGATCCGGCTCCAGATGCGCGACAGCATCGAGCGAGGTCATTTCGGCAATCACCCAACGCGGGCCGACATCCAGCACTTGCGGTAATCCAGTGACCACCGAAGCGCCGCCAATGGCCGCAAGGATCGTGTCGGCGTCTTCGGCGGGCGTTGTCGCATAGCGCGGCAGGCGGAACGACAGTCCCGTGTCGCCCACGGTGACCTCCACCAGACCGACGGCACATTCCTGAACCAGCTTACCGCCGCGCGCCTGCGCGACGCCTGCCTCCAGCACCGCATGGGCTGTGCCCAATGTCGGGTGGCCGGCAAAGGGCAGCTCGGCCCGCGGCGTGAAAATGCGGACGCGGTAGCTGGCGGCGGGGTTTTCCGGCGGGAGGACAAAGGTTGTTTCGGACAGGTTCGTCCAATTGGCGAACTGCTGCATGTCGGCATCGCTCAGACCATCGGCGTCAAGGACGACCGCAACCGGATTGCCGAACAAAGCTCGGCTCGTGAACACATCGACTTGTTTGAAATTGCGCATCATCAGCCCCACCGCTGCAACGGAACAGGCCTTGTACACCAAATGGCATCAGGCCCCAAAAGCCCTGTGCCTCACTTACACGCCGTTGTTGAGCACCAGATCGACGATGGTGCCACCGGCTTCGGCGGGCGTCAGTATGACATAATAGGCCGCACCATCGCCGCGTGTGCCGCCGACCAAGGTTTCGCGGCCTTTGACCTGTGTTGAGGAGGCAAAGCCGCTGCGTTTGGTCTGGCCGATATAGAAATCGATCACCGCGCGTTGCGGGGCCGGTGTGGTGAAGGTGATGGCGCGCAGCTTGCAGCCCGGCATGTCGGACCCAGCCGCTTCATCCACCCGCGCCCGCGGGTAGAGCGGAACATCGGCCGGAATACGGTTGGCCCATTGCATCGAATAATCGACATCAAGGCCGCAGCCCGTAAACTTGTCGCGCGCAGCTGTTGCCTGATTGGCGGCGCGTTGCCCCAATGTCGGCGTTGCCGGACGTTCGGCCGCAGCACTTGGGCCGGTCGTTTCAACCGGCACCGGTGCCGTCATCGGCGCGTCAGCGGCTTTCACGGCATTGCGGCTTGCCATGTTGGCCAGCGAAGGATCGACCATGATCTGGTCTTCCAATGCGGTCGTCAGGACAGGGTCGGCATTGCCCTTGCCGAGCAGCCGTTCATCCAGCTTGTCCGCTTTGGCATCTGTCGGCGTATCATTGCCGCACGCCGCCACGCCCAAAAGGCAGGCCCCGAGAAGCAGAGAGGAAAGAACGCGTCGCATAGCAAACTCCTTAGCAGGAGATGGTTATGCAGCCGCTAACGCTGCGGATGCGCGGAGAATATGGGTAAACGCGCTCGGATTCGGGGTTAACGCAGCGCTCAGGCGGGGTTTTTGGCGTCCAGAACCACAATTCCGGTCGTTGAGCCGCCTTTTCCGGGGGCAAATGTCATCGTGAAGGGCGTGCCGTCCTTCGATATGCCGTTGAGTGATTCGCCCGAAATCTTGGCGGCGACACCCTTTTCGGCAAAGGCTTTGACGAACCAGTCGCGCACCGGCTTGGGTTCGGCTGGCGCTGTGTAGATGATCTGGACGCGGCTCTTATCCCCCGCACCGGACGTATCGCCCTGCACATTGATGCTGGCGACAGTGGACCCCGGATACAGCTTCACACCGTCAATATCGAAATTGCTGTCCTTCAGCATGACCTTGGGCAGGCGAACATTGGCATCAAAGCCCGGCAAATTGACGGAGACTTTGCCCGTATCACCATCGGCTGTGATGCGGATGTCCTCGCCTTTCTCTCCCTTCGCCGCAACATTGATGTTGGTGCCGCTGGCATTTCCATCCGCGCCATCTGCCGATGATTGCGACTCACAGGCGGCAAGGCCAATGACGAGCGGGAGAAGCAAAAGGGGGGAACGCATGGATCGTCTCCTAACTGTATTGTTCAAATAATACACTTGCGCACGTTGGCGTCAAGCCGGTTCCCCTTGCAATCCAGCGCAGGGCTGCGCACATTCATGTCATGCGCAATCTCATTTCCCTGCTGATCGGCTTTGTCGCCTTGATCCTTGCTGCCATCGCCTTCTTCCCGCTTTTGGGTTGGGCGAATTGGGCGATCATTCCGCTGGCGGTGATCGGTCTGGGGATCGGGGCCACGTCGGACAAGACGGCGGGCCGCAACCTCAATATCGTGGTGATCGTCATTGGCCTGATCCGCCTGTCGATTGGCGGCGGGCTCATTTAGCCAGTGCACGGCCAAACGGGCTGAAGAGGCAGTAGTTACCTGAAAATGCGCCAGATTTGGCGAATCGCCCCGCCCCGTCCTACATCTGCGGCAAGAGACACAATCGCAGGAGTAAAGAAGCGATGGCATGGGGTAGCAAATCAGACGCGGCACCGCGCACAGGCGGCAGCATGTCGTTCATCGGTGCAGAAGTTTCCATCACCGGCAATATCAGCGCATCGGGCGATCTTCATCTGGATGGCGCCGTGCAGGGCGACATTGCCTGTGCCGCGTTGACGGTTGGCGCTTCGGGTCAGGTGAAGGGCAATGTGCTTGCCCAGCGCGCGACCATCGCAGGCGCTGTCGAAGGCGCGATTGTTGCGACCGAACTCGTCATTGAACGGGCTGCGCGCATCGCGGGCGATGTCTCTTATGAGAGCATCTCAATTGAAACCGGCGCGCGCGTTGACGGCCGCCTGTCGCAAAAGGCGACCCAGTCTGGTGAGCTCAAGCTGGTCTCGGCCGGCGGCGAGTAAATCTCTGCAGTCGGTGTTGCGCAGAATTCAAATGCGCAACGCCTGCAACCTGAGTAAACGGTCGGCATGACCGAAACGCTTAAGAACCTGCCGACCCTCTCTTTGGCTTCTCAAGACCGTGATCCTGAAGGCTTTGCCCAAGCCTTTGGGGATTCATTTCGCACATTCGGCTTTGCGGTCATCACCGATCACGGCGTGGACCGCGCGCTGATCGACAAGGCGTGGGAACAGACACGGCTGTTGTTTGAACTGCCCGAAGAGGTGAAGCGGTCCTATTACACATCGGAACTGGCGGGGCAGCGGGGATACACGCCCTTTGGCACGGAAATCGCCAAGGATGCCGACCATGTGGACCTGAAGGAATTCTGGCATGTCGGACGCGATCTGCCGCCCGGGCACCGCTTCCGCGATCATATGCCCGACAATATCTGGCCTGCCGAACTGCCGGAATTCCGGGCCACGTTTGAAGCGATGTATGCGGCGTTTGACGCAGCCGGCAACCGCCTGCTGTCAGCGATTGAACGCGACCTCGGCCTTGCGCCCGACTGGTTTGATCCCGCCGTCGCTTATGGCAATTCGGTGATGCGGCTTTTGCATTATCCGCCCATCCCGAAGGACGCGCCAGGCATTCGTGCAGGCGCGCATGGCGATATCAACCTGATCACGCTGTTGCTGGGCGCCGAAGAGGGCGGGCTGCAACTGCTCACCCGTCAGGGCGACTGGCTGTCGATCACGCCGCCTGAGGGTGCGATGGTCATCAATTCCGGGGACATGCTGGAACGGCTGACCAACAACCACCTGCCCGCGACCATCCACCGCGTGCTCAACCCGCCGCCGGAGCGGCGTCACATTCCGCGCTATTCGATGCCCTTCTTCCTGCATCTGGCGTCCGATGTTCTCATCGAAACGCTGCCGAGCTGCGTGGATGGGGATCATCCCAATCTCTACCCAGACCCGATCACCGCGAACGATTTTCTCGTCCAGCGGCTGATCGAGATCGGGTTGAAGAAATAGGCCGCCTTATGGGGCGGGTGTGAACTTCACGGCCTTGCAGAAGGGGCCGACACAGCCTTTCACCTTCAAAGAGCCGTCGGCCTGCTTGACCATGGTGGAGCGATAGGTCTTGCCCGCGCGCGGATCGTAGATCTTCCCTTCCCATTCGCCACCGGCGTCCTTGAAGTTGGACAGGATGACAAGACCCTCAATCGGGCGGGACCGCAGGTTCGGGTCAGGGTTGTTGGTGTCGAGCGCGCGACCACCCCCCGGCGGTCCCTTGATGATCTTGGCGATCTTCCCGCAGACGACGGGGCCGCATGGTCCGATGAGGACGATGCTGTCCTTGCCATCGGTGTAATAGCGTCCGGCGACAGGAACGGCGGCAAAGGACGGTGCTGCCAGCGCCGCGCAGGCAATGATGAAGGGGGCAAGACGCATCGATATACTCCTCAACTCAGTTTTCTTCTTGGCTTACACCTATGTCAGTGCGATGAATACGCCATGAAACGGAGAGCGATGCAAGCCGCAGTCATAGCCTTAATGGCCACTGCGCACGTCCAGGCGGGCACTTTGCGTGTCGAACCGGGCGATGGAGCGCAGGAGCGGCTGCAGGCCGCCCTGATTGAGGCGAAACCCGGCGACACAGTCGACATCGGCGCGGGACGGTTTGACTTGACCGATGGCCTGTCGCTCGACGTCAACGGCGTGACCGTCAAAGGTGCCGGGCCAGCGGCCACCATCCTCAGCTTTAAGGGACAAAAGGGTGCAGGCGAAGGTCTGCTTGTGACGTCTGATGACGTTGTACTGCGCGACTTCGCTGTCGAAGATTCACGCGGCGACGGCATCAAATCCAAGGGCGCGGACCGGATCGTTTATCGCAATGTCCGCGTGGAATGGACGGGCGGCCCCAAGGAAACCAATGGCGCTTACGGTCTTTACCCGGTCGAATCGACCGATGTGCTGATCGACGGCGCGGTCGTCAAAGGCGCGTCAGACGCCGGCATCTATGTCGGTCAGTCCAAGAACATCATCGTCCGCAATTCCACTGCGATGTACAATGTCGCCGGGATTGAGATTGAAAACAGCTACAGCGCCGACGTGCATTCCAACCTCGCCATGCACAATACGGGCGGTATCCTCGTGTTCGATCTGCCCAATCTGCCGCAGCAGGGCGGCCACGCCATCCGCGTCTTTTCCAACCGCGTTGAAAAGAACGACACACCCAATTTCGCGCCCAAGGGCAATATCGTGGCGAGTGTGCCGACCGGCACGGGCGTCATGGTGATGGCCAATCGCGACGTGCATGTGTTCAGCAACATCATCGGCGAAAACGGCACGACCAATGTGATGGTGGTCGCCTATCAATCTGCGTTCAACGACAAGAATTATGATCCCAACGCGCGCAACATCGTCGTGCGGGACAATCAGCATGGGCGTGCCGGATGGGCACCCGCCTTCCCGGGTGGCGCTGAACTGGCCGCAGCACTTGGGGGGTCGTTCCCCTCGGTGCTATGGGACGGTGTCGGTGGTGCAGCCGCCAATGTGCATCTCAAGGACGCCGTGTTGACCGTGACGCTCAATCTGCCTTCGCAAGGGGCGGCTATCTCTCTGGCGCAACCGGCCGCTTATGCCCCGCCGTCCACGCCGCCTGCCAAGGACCTGCCGACCATCCTCATGCCGGCAGCCATGGAGGCCGCGGCCAAGTGAAGCGGGCGGTCGTGATGGCCGCTGCGTGGGTGGGGCTGGTCAGCGCCAGCCCGTCACCACAGGTCAACGAAGCGTTGATCCTGAGCGACGCGCTGCCGCCGAGGTTGCAGGATTTCGGTCTGCTGGTGGATGGCAAGACGCCCGCGCCGGGAGTCGTCCCCTATCATCTCAACACCCCGCTCTTCTCCGATTATTCGATGAAGTTCCGCTTCATGCACCTGCCCAAGGGCAAGAAGGCGAAGGCAGTGGGCGACGGGTTGCTCGACTTTCCGGTTGGAACCGTCCTCATCAAGAGTTTTGGATATCCGGCAGACATGCGCAGCCCCGACAAGGATATGCACATCCTCGAAACGCGTCTGCTCATTCACCGGGCCAGCGGCTGGGTGGCGCTGCCCTATGTCTGGAATGCGGACGGGACGGAAGCGACGCTGAAACGCGCAGGCCAGCGCATGGACGTCAGCTGGACGCATTTGGACGGGCAGAAGCGGACCATCAGCTATGCTGTGCCCAATGCCAACCAGTGCAAGGGCTGCCATGTGTCGGGCGCGGCCATGACGCCGATTGGCCCCAAGGTCCGCAATCTGGATGACGGGCATCAGTTAAAGGCGCTGGCGCAGGCCGGATTGCTCAGCGGCAAGCCGCAGGCCGTGCGGCCCATGCCGGTTTGGGACAAGCCTGAAACCGGAACGGTCGCCTTGCGCGCGCGGGCCTATCTGGATGCCAATTGCGGCCATTGCCACAACAAGGCGGGACCTGCCGACACGTCCGGGCTTTGGCTTGATTGGGACCAACCGGCTGACACCAACCTTGGCATTGGCAAGCGCCCCACCGCCGCAGGGCGCGGCAGTGTCGGGCTCGACTTTGCGATCAAGCCGGGGGACCCTGCGGCGTCCTATCTCGTCGCACGCATGGCGAGCACCGAACCTGGTATCGCCATGCCGGAACTGAGCCGTTCTATGACGCATGAAGAAGGCGTCGCGCTGGTCAGCCAATGGATCAGAGAGATGAAATGACCGTTCGGCTCTATGATTATTGGCGGTCTTCGGCGGCTTATCGGGTGCGGATTGCGCTTAATCTCAAGGGAGTGGCTTATCAGGCCATCGACACCAGCCTTCTCCATGGCGAACAGCGCGCGCCCGATTATGTGGCGCGCAATCCGCAAGGGTTCGTGCCGATGCTGGAGGTCGGCGAGCTACGGCTGACGCAGAGCCTTGCGATCATCGACTGGCTGGACGCCACCTATGCGGAGCCCCGGCTGATACCGGCGGACGCGGTCGCGCGGGCAGCGGAATTGGCCAAAGCGATGGTCATCGCAGCGGACATCCATCCGATCAACAATCTGCGCATCCTCAAATATCTGAAGACGGAACTGGGGCAATCGCAGGACGCCATCGACCAATGGGCACGTCATTGGATCGTCGAGGGGTTTACAGCGCTTGAAGCGATGGCCGATCCCGCCAAGCCGTTCCTGTCGGGCGATGCACCGGGCCTGGCGGACGTCTTCCTCGTGCCACAAATGGCCAATGCAAGGCGGGTCGCAACATCGCTCGATGCCTTTCCGACACTCGTCGCCATTGATGCGCGGGCAACCGCATTGGAGCCGTTCGCCCGTGCCCATCCTGACGCCGTGAGGCCGACGCGCTATGACTGACAGGAGACTCTCATGACGATCACCGGACGCTGCTATTGCGGGGATGTGCACTATCGGGCCGAAGGGCCGGGCTTCATGAAGTTTGAATGCTATTGCCGCGAATGCCGCTACGTCTCCGGCGGTGGACCGGTCATCGGCATGGCCGTGCTCAATGAGGGCTTTGCAGTGACCAAGGGCGAGGTGAAGGGCTTCACCCGCCAAGACATAGACGGCGCGGTGACGAGGGAATTCTGCCCGAACTGCGGCACGCATCTTTTCACCCGCGCGCCGGGGTTCCCTCAGGGCGTCATCCTCAAGGCGGGCAGCCTCGCCATTCAGGATGATTTCGGTGGCGCTGAGTTCGCGGCCTTTGCGAGCGATGCCGAAGATTGGCACCGCCTGCCGACCGATCTTCCGGTGCATGATCGCTGGCCGGGATAGAAAAGCGCCACCTTGCCCCTTTAATGTTGCGGCTGGCACTGCCACATGCAGGCCATGAAACCACGTCTGCTCGCTTCTACCGCCCTTCTCTTTGCCACGCCTGCGCTTGCCGAGGAGGAGATCGTCGTCACTGGCCAGCCGCTGCCCGCCTCCATCGGTGAGAGCGCCTATGACGTGGCCGTGGTCGACCGCGACCGGATCGTCGCGACGGCATCCGGCCGGATTGAGGATGTCTTGCGTGATGTGGCGGGGCTCACCCAGTTCCGGCGCAGCGACGCCCGCTCGGCCAATGCGACCAGCCAGGGCGCGACCTTGCGGGGCCTTGGTGGCAATGCGTCGAGCCGCGCCTTGCTGGTGCTCGATGGGGTGCCGCAGAGCGACCCCTTTGGCGGCTGGATCACTTGGCCGGCCTATGCGCCGGAACGCCTTGGCAGCGTCCGCGTCACGCGGGGGGGCGGGTCCGGCACTTACGGGTCAGGGGCGTTGGCAGGCACCATTGAGATGGAAAGCGTCGGTTCGGGTCAGAGGCTCACCGGCAGCATGGCCTATGGCAGCCGCGCGAGTGTTGACGGCAGCGCGATGCTGTCCGGCAAGCTTGGCCAAGGCTTTGGCTTCCTCTCTGCGACCTATGCGCGGGGTAATGGCTTCATCCCCATCGTGGCCGCCCGACGCGGCACAGCAGACATTGCGGCTCCCTATGAGCAGGCGACACTGACGGCACGTGGCGTCGCATCTCTGGATGCACAGACTGAGCTTCAGGCGTCTGTCATGGGCTTTACCGACCGGCGGGAACGCGGGACGATCCTGTCCGAAAATGGCGGGGATGGGGCTGATGCCAGCGTGCGGCTCGTCCATAAGGGGCGCTGGGGTGTGCAGGCACTGGGCTATGTCCAGATGCGCAAGTTCACGAGCCGGGCGGTGGCCGTCGATGCGACGCGGACGACCGTTACCCAGTCGGTCGATCAGTATAATGTTCCGTCGACGGGGCTAGGTGGGCGGCTGGAAATCCGCCCGCCTTTGGGGGAAGCGGTTGAGCTGCGATTGGGTGCTGATGTCCGACGGACGACGGGCGAGACCAACGAGCTCTTCACCTATGTCGCAGGCAAGCCGACGCGCATCCGCGAGGCCGGTGGGCAGAGCGATACCGCGGGTGCCTTTGCCGAGCTCTCCGCCAAGCTGGAGGCGCTGACGCTGACCGGTGGCGTGCGTGCCGATCGCTGGTGGATCCGCGATGGCCGCTTGGTCGAACGCACGCTGGCGACCGGGGCCAGCATCCGCAACGAACTGGCGCCGGACCGGCAGGGCTGGGAACCAACGGCGCGGGCTGGCCTTGCTTATGAGGCGGGCATCGTCACGCTCAGGGCGGCGGCCTATCTCGGCTGGCGTCTGCCGACGCTCAATGAACTCTATCGCCCGTTCCGCGTGGGCGCGGATGCCACGGCGGCCAATCCCGCGCTTGCGCCAGAGCGGATGAAGGGGGCCGAACTTGGCATCGACCTGACGCCTGCTGAGGGCGTGTCGCTCCGCGCGACGGCCTTTACCAACAAGCTGACCGACGCCATCGGCAATGTCACGCTGGCGCAAGGGCCCGGCACGTTCCCCGGTGTGGGCTTTGTCTCCGGGGCCTATCGCCAGCGCGTGAACATTGATGCTGTCCGCAGCAACGGCCTAGAGCTCGACGCCCGGATCGAGCGCGGCGATTGGCGGCTGGCGGCGAGCTATGCCTATAGCGATGCCCGCATCAGCGGATCGGGCAGGGCGGCGGCGCTGGATGGTCTTCGTCCGGCACAGGTGCCTGCGCACACAGCGAGCGGGACGCTCGGCTGGCGGGGCCTGTCCACAACGTTGCGCTATGTCTCTGCCCAGTTTGAAGATGATTCAAACAGCCGCCGTCTGAACGACGCGCTGACGCTGGATGCCGTGGCGGTGCTGCCGGTGACGGATCGGATGTCGCTGTTCGTGCGCGGCGAGAATGTAACCGACGCCCGCGTCGAAACAGCGATCAGCGCAACCGGCGTCATCGAACGCGCGGCACCGCGCACCTTATGGTTCGGTCTTCGGCTAAACTGATCGGGATTGCCCGTATTGCAGGCATTAAAAAGGGTCGCGGGGAAACCCCGGCGACCCTTTTTCTCCTCTCCCGCGGAGCTTTGTATTTCTTGCGGCTTGACCGCTTGAAGGCGCTAATGCCTTAAAATTGTCATATTGCCAATCCCCTTCGCAATAGACGGCGGCATTTTCGGGATGGCGTGTCCGGCAAGTCACAAGTTGTTGGCAACACACACGAAATGTTGCGCTGCACAAATTTTCGGCAAAAAGAGAGGCCGGCAAGTTTCCTTGCCGGCCCAGTAAGGTTCGCAGGAGGAACCTGGGGAGGGGATCCTTCCCTTTTCAGGAGAGGAGCGGGACGGACCCCAAGCTTGGTAACGGGTGGCCTTAGTAGTTGTAGGCACGTTCCCCGTGGCTCGACAGATCGAGACCTTCGCGTTCGGCATCTTCCGACGGGCGGAGACCGATGGTCTTGTCGAGGATGAAGAAGAGGACAGCAGAGCCAATCCCCGACCAGAGCAGCGTCAGGATGACGGCCTTGGCCTGAGTGATGACCTGTCCGGCCATGTCGTATTCGCCAGCGACAGCCGGGAAGACGGTGTAGTCGATCCAGCCCTGACCGCCCAAAGCCGGGTCAGCCACAATGCCTGTCGCGAGAGCACCGACGATACCGCCGACGCAGTGCACGCCGAACACGTCGAGCGTGTCGTCATACTTCAGCTTGTTCTTCACAACTGCGACGAACAGGTAGCAGACCGGCGAGACGACGAGGCCGATGAGGATCGACGTCATCGGGGCTGCAAAGCCCGAAGCCGGGGTGATGGCGACAAGACCCGCAACCGCACCCGTCACAGCGCCGAGGAGCGACGGACGACCATGGTGGAGCTGTTCAACCAGCGCCCAGGCGACAGCGGCAGCAGCTGTCGCAACGAAGGTGTTGATGAAGGCCAGAGCCGCAAGGCCGTTGGCTTCAAGGTTGGAACCGGCGTTGAAGCCGAACCAGCCCACCCACAGAAGCGAAGCGCCGATCATCGTCATGGTGAGCGAGTGCGGCGGCGTGGCTTCTTTGCCGTAACCGATGCGCTTGCCGATCATGATGCAGCCAACAAGGCCTGCGATCCCGGCGTTGATGTGAACCACGGTGCCACCGGCAAAGTCCAGTGCGCCCATGCCCCACAGATAGCCCATGTCAGCAGGAGCATCGACCAGGAAGTCTGGGCCGGCCCAATACCAAACCATGTGCGCAATCGGGAAGTAGACGACCGTCAACCAAGCGACCACGAACAGCATCAGCGGCGCAAACTTCACGCGCTCCGCAAAGGCACCGACGATCAGCGCCGGGGTGATGCAGGCAAAGGTCATCTGGAACACAACGAACGCGTATTCCGGGATGTAGACATTGTTCGAGAAGGTCGCCGCAACCGTGGTTGCATCAACGCCCTGAAGGAACAATTTGGACAGGCTACCGATGAAGGGCGTGCCGCTTGTAAAGGCGAGGGTATAGCCCCAGCTGACCCAGACGAGGGCCGCGATCGACACGATCATGAAGACCTGCATGAGGAGGCTCAGCATGTTCTTCGTGCGGACAAGGCCGCCGTAGAAAAGCGCGAGCGCCGGGATCGACATGAGCAGCACGAGCGCCGACGAAACGAGCATCCAGGTGGTGTCGCCCTTGTCGACCATGCCGGCCATTTGTTCAGCAGTCGGTGCCTTGATCGGCCCGTCCTGCGCAAAGGCAGGGGCAGTTGCGAGCATCGTCGCGGCCCCTGCAATCCATTTGTTGAGTCTGGTCATATGTCCCCTGCTTTTCGTTAGAGTGCGACCGCGCCCGTCTCACCCGTGCGGATACGGACCGCCGCGTTGAGTTCGAGCATGAAGATCTTGCCATCACCGATGGAGCCGGTGTTGGCGGCTTGCTGAATGGCCTCAAGCGCACGGTCGGCAATGGCGTCGTCGCAGGCGACTTCCACCTTCACCTTGGGCACCATGTTGGTCGAGTATTCGGCTCCGCGATAAATCTCGGTCTGGCCTTTTTGGCGGCCGAAGCCTTTGACTTCGGTGATCGTCATGCCGGACACGCCAAGCGCGGTGAGCGCTTCGCGAACGTCGTCCAGCTTGAACGGTTTAATGATTGCGATGATCAGTTTCATTGGACCCCCTTGGAATTGGTCAGGAAGTCCTCCGCAATTGCCGTGCCAGAATCGGGAGTAGGGCGCTTTTCGGGGAATAATGATACGCGACGTGTCTCGCAGGCGTCACAAAGCATCAAAAGGTCTGCCTGATTCAACAGCAGCGTTGCGAAATTGCCTGAAATTTAGGCAAAATTAACCTTTGAATTGAGAATTGGCAGAAAACCGTCTATCTCAGGCTCTGACGGCGGTGCCTCTTTTCGGGCATGCCGCACAAAACATCAAAAAGATGAGAGACGTCCCATGCATATGCTCGCCATTCTGCGCGTGCTTGAAAACCTGTTCGCGACCCGCGCGCCAAAGCGCTGAGGCGCGGTTTCAACAGGTCACCAGAACCCAAGGAAGCTCTCCGTCGCCCCGTGCTCGACACGGGGCTTGGCTTATCTTGCACTGTCTCGCTTGGCGTAGTGCCTGACATGTAGGATCAGTGGTACCTGGCAAACTCGGGGCGGAAACCGGACATAGGTAGCCAAGCCCCGTGTCGAGCACGGGGCGACGCTGAAACTGCGCCAAATTTGGATTTTTCCGCGACGCCTAAGCCGTCCGCAGATACCAAGCGTAATCAAGATCGGGCACGGCCCCGAAGAAGCGTTCCATCTCGGTCTGCTTCACGATGCCAAACATCTCGACAAAGCGGGCGCCCAGAAGTTCCTTCATCACCTCTGACCCGCTGAACCGGTCGAGTGCGGCAAACCAGTTGGTTGGCATGGGAGGGGCTGTGGTCACGGCTTCATAGCCATTGCCGACAACAGGCGCGCCGGGGTCCAGCTTGTGCTCGATCCCGTGGCACATGCCCGCCAGCATCGCGGCCATCGCAAGATAGGGGTTGGCATCCGCGCCGCCGATCCGGTGTTCCACATGGCGGCTGGCCGGTGGCCCTGCTGTCACGCGGAAGCTGACCGTGCGGTTGTTGACGCCCCAGGTCGGCGCAACCGGCGCATAGCTGTTCGCCTTGAAACGCCGGTAGCTGTTGGCGTTGGGCGCAAAGATCAGGAAGGCATCAGCGATGGTGGCCTGCATGCCGGCAATGGCGTGACGCAAGAGCGGCGTCCCTTCCGGGTCTTCGCTGGCAAAAGCGTTCTTGCCCGACGCGTCGAGCATTGAGGCATGCAGATGCATGCCATTGCCGGCGCTATGTTCAAATGGCTTGGCCATGAAGGTCGCTTCCATGCCATGCTTCTGCGCAATCGCCTTCACCATGCGCTTGTGCATGATGGCATCATCACAGGCCTGCAGGGCATCTGCCTTGTGCGCGAGCGTCATTTCGAACTGGCCCGGCGCATATTCTGAAATGGCGGCTTCCAGCGGTAGGTTCTGCGCGGCAGCACAGGCATAAAGATCATCAAAGAAGGGCCGGAAGTCCTCCATCTCGGCCAGACCATAGACCTGAATGTCGTGCGGCGTTTCGCCTGACGAGGGCGAGCGGGCAGGCGTTGGGCGACCATCTTTGCCGCGCTTGGCATCGACCAGATAGAATTCCAGTTCCACCGCAACGTCGGGCGTCAGGCCATGCCCTGCCAGCCGGTCGATCACGCGCCCCAGCACATGGCGCGGGTCAAGATCATTGGGTGTGCCGTCCAGCTCATAAAAGCCGGTCAGGAACTGCGCGGCATTTGGCCCGGCCCAAGGGGTCGGCACGAGCGTGCCGGGGATCGGATGGATGCGCCTGTCGGCATCGCCATCTTCCCAGACGAGGCCTGTCTCTTCGGTGTCGCGCCCGGTAATATCAACGATGACGGCAGAGCCAGGCAGGAAGCGGCCTTCTTTGTAAACACCCAGCACTTCATGCGCGCGCAGCCGCTTGCCGCGCGGCACGCCGCACATATTGGTGAAGATGATGTCGATGGCGTCGACCTCCGGATGGGCCTTGAAAAAGGCTTCTGCTTCGGAAAGGTGCGCGATCTGATGCGAGGACGTCTTGCTGGTCATAAGGGCCTTGTGCGGGGAGTGCAGGGCCTCCGTCAAGCCGGACACGCACCGCCGCTGGATGAAGAGTCGCGTCCTGTGCCGTCGGGTGTTACCCTCCCCACCTTAAACAGATGGGCGCCGGGCTATGGCAGACGGGCATGAGATCGAATTGAAGCTGGCCGCATCCGCCGCCATGCTCGCGCACCTGCGATCGATGGACATGCTGCAAGGCGAAGGTCGGGCACGGCATTTCTCGACCGTCTATTATGATACGCCTGACCAAAGGCTGGCCGCCGCACACCTCGCTTTGCGTATTCGGAATGATGGCAAAAGTTGCGAGATAACCGTGAAGCGCGGGGCGACAGGCAAGGCCATTTCCCGCCCGGAATGGAACGCTCCGCTAGACGGTCCGCAGCTTGATCTCGGTGCCCTGCCGCCACAGGCCGCGCGCCTTGTGATCAGGGCCGGCAAGGGCGCCGATCTAGAGCCTGCCTTCAGCCTCGTTGTGGACCGTGACGTCCGGGCGGTCGCCTTTGGCCGTTCCAAAATCGAACTGGCCTTTGATGAGGGGCATGTGACCGCCGGAGGCCGGACGGCCCCAGTGTGTGAATTGGAGCTGGAGCTGCTGTCGGGCAGTTTAAAGGACCTGCTGGGGCTTGTGCGTGCGCTGCCGCTGGGGCCAGAGCTTTATTGGTCCACCACCAGTAAGTCGGCAATCGGCTATCGCTTGACTGAAGCGGCACCGCCCGTTGCGGTCAAGGCGCGTCCCATCCGCCTGCCCGCCAATATCGGCACAAGGGCGGCGCTGCGGCGAATTGTGTGGGGCAGCATTGGACAGTTTCTGGCCAATGTCGACGCGCTGGAGATCTTCAGTCTGCCTGAAGGCCTGCATCAGATGCGGGTTGCCTTGCGGCGCTTGCGTGTCGCGCTGCGCCTTGCCCATGACATGCTGGAGGATGCCGATGCACCGGTGCTGGATGCAGAGTGGGGTGCCGCCATTGGGGTGATGGGCACCGCACGGGATCTTGATGTCATCCTTGCACGGATCGGAAAAGGGCCCGACACCGAAACAGGCGCCGATGTGCGTCGCGCCCTCGCGGAGGAGCGGACGCAGGCCTATGCGTCGGTGGTGGGTCTGATCCAGAGCGCGTCCTTTCAGCATCTGTTGGTCGGAACCGTGCATTGGGCGGAACATCTTGGTGGGCCAATGCCGGACGATCTTCCGCTCGATCAGGCCGCGCGTGCGCTCTTGAAAAACTGGCGGCGCAAACTCCGCCGGAAATCGAAGCACCTTGCCGACCTGTCGCCCGAAGCGCGGCACCGGATTCGCATCGGGCTGAAGCGGCTGCGCTATGCCACGGAATTCTTCACGAGCCTGTCGCGCGATCCCGCGCGCAAGACGCTGGACCGGTTGCGGCTGGACCGGCTGGCCGAGGCGCAGACACATCTGGGGGATCTGAATGATCTCGATGTCGGGGCCTCGCTTGGGGCGCGGCTCAAGGGCGATCCGCTCCACCGTGCAGCGATCCTTGAAGCGCTGGAAGCAGCGGCGCGGGGCCAGCACCGCCATGTGCCAAAGCTTTTGGAGAAAGCGCAGGACGCCGTCGACCTTGCCCTCGCCAAGCGGAAGACGATAGCTGCGCGGGCGTCAGGAAAGCAGCGCTGAGACCGCGTCGTCCAAATGATCCGCCAATCGGCCGACCTGCTCCACCGTCGTTACAGGGCTGACCAGCATCATATTGTGGAAGGGCGCCAGCAAGGTACCGCGGTTGACGAGCATCAGGTGGATCAGGCTTTCCAGTTCATGGTCCATCGCCGCGCGGGCTTCCGTGCCATTGGTGGGCGGCTTGGGGGCGCAGACGATCTCCACCCGCGCGCCGACGCTCGACACATGCCAGGGCAGGTTGTGCCGATCAATCACGCCTTCAATGCGCCCGGCCAGCATCTGCCCAAGGCCGAGCATATGGCTATAGGCGTGCGGCGACATCACATCGTCGAGCATGGCGTGCATTGCTGAGATCGCCAGCGCATTGGCAGACAGCGTCGTGCCGATCCCCGAATGACCGGGGGGCAGGGTGGCGCGATAAGCTTCCATCCGCTTTGCCACATCGTCGGAAAAGCCAAAGGCGGCGCACGGCACGCCGCCGCCGATGGATTTGCCGATGACGAACATATCGCCCGCCGGACCATAGCTGCCTGAATGGCCACCGGGGCCGGAGGAGATGGTGTGCGTCTCATCCCAGATGAGGAGCGTGCCCGTCCGCGCCGTCGCTTCGCGCATCAGGGCAAGGAAGCCGGGGCGCGGCAGAACCATGCCGCAATTGGTCATCACTGGCTCAGCCAAGACGGCGGCGATATCGCCGGCCTCAAGCGCGGCTTCCAGCGCACGGCCGTCATTAAACTCAATGGCAATGGTATGTTGGCGGACGTCCCACACTTGGCCGACAAGGCTGCGACGTGTTTCAGGCATGCCGTCGCGCAAATCGACGAAGACGTCATCGACCGCGCCATGATAGCAGCCGTTGAAAATGAGGATCTTGTCCCGCCCCGTGATGCCCCGCGCCCAGCGGATCGCAGCACGGTTGGCTTCAGACGCGGTGGTCGTCAGCTGCCAATGCGGGTGGTGAAAGCGGGTGGCGAGCATCAGGCCGACATCGGCGGCCTTCTGGCTCGGGAGCATGTAGCTCAGCCCCTCCTGCGCCTGTTGGGCAAGGGCGAGGGCGAGTGGCTCCGGCGAATGTCCGAACATCGAGGCGGTGTCGCCCAGACAAAAGTCATCAAGCACCTGCCCGTCGAGCGTGGTCAGCGTGGACCCGTGCGCGCTCTTGGCGGTCAGCGGAAAAGGCGAGGGCCAGTCGCGCATCCAATGGAAAGGCACGCCCTGATGCCAGCCGCGCTTGCGGTCCAGCGCAGCGTCCGCCGACTTGGGGTTGGCAGCAATGAAGCGCGCCTCTTCTTCGGCACGGCAGGTGGCAATGCGGTTGCGGTCGATCATGATCGTTCTTTCCCGTTCCCCTTGTTCACGACCGGCAGCCGAAAATCATAAACGGTCCTTGAGCGCGTACCAGAGAAGCCCAAGCGTCGCCAAGGGACGGCGCATCCATTTTCCGCCGGGAAAGGGCCGTTTCGGCAAGGACGCCATGACGTCAAACCGTGATGCCGTCCCCGCCAGCGCTTCGGCGATAAGTTCCCCCGCCAGCGTCGTGACCAGCGCGCCGTGACCTGAAAACCCGAAGGCATGAAACACATTGCCACGCCGCCCCAGGATCGGCAGCCGGTTCATGCTCACCGAAACGGCGCCACCCCACTGATAGTCGATGGGGGTGTCCGCCAGTTGTGGGAACACGTCCACAATATGGCGGCGCACGAACCCGGCGATGTCGGCCGGCGGCGTCTGCACATATTTCTCACCGCCGCCGAACAGCAGGCGCTTATCGGCAGACAGGCGGAAATAGTTGAGGACGAACCGGCTGTCCGCGACGGCAGCGTTAGAGGGAAGAAGCGCGGCAGCTTCGGGGATTGGTGCCGTCGCGACATTGTAGTTCATGATGGGGATGGTGAAGCGCGCGAGACGGGGATCAAGCTCGTCCATCCAGGCATCGGTGGCGAGGATGGCATGGGCCGCGCGGACGGTGCCGTGCGCTGTTTGGACCGTCACCGCGCCTTGATCGGTCACCTCTGCGACGCGGCTGTTTTCAAAGATACGGACGCCCGCGTCCTCTGCGGCGCCTGCCAACCCGAGAACATAGTTGAGCGGATGGAAATGGCCGCCTTGTGGGTCATAGAGCCCGCCATGATAGCCGTCAGCGCGGATATGCTCGGCCAAGCCTGCGCGGTCCAAGATGGCCGTCTTGTAGCCAAAGCGGGCTTCCAGCAATTCTGCCTCAGCCGCCATATCGCCCAGATGCGCGGGCTTATAGGCCGCCTCCAAATGACCGGACGTCAGATCACAGTCGATCTTGTGGCGGGCGACCCGACCCCACACAAGGTCACGCGCCCCCCAAGCAACGTCGAAGACCGCCTTGGCGCGCGCCGCACCAAATTCGGCTTCCATCTCGCGCATTGACCAGCGCAGACCGGGGATGAGTTGCCCGCCATTGCGGCCCGATGCGCCAAAGCCGATGGTGTAGGCCTCCAGCAGGACGACGGAAAAGCCTTTCTCCGCACAGGCAAGGGCAGCGGCCACGCCTGTAAACCCGCCGCCGATGACGACGACGTCGCAGGTCGTCTCGCCTCTTAAGGGTTGCGGCGTGCGCTGCCGGTTCGCGGTGGCCGCGTAATAGCTGCTTGCCAAGGGGTCGCGCACGTCAGACGCGGAGCAACAAATGCTCACGCTCCCACGAACTGATGACCGACTGGTAGTTGAACAGCTCGCATTCCTTGATGGCGTAGAAGATTTCGAAAAAGTCTTCGCCGAGCAGCTGTTTGACCAGCTTGCAGTGCGAGAAGCGGTCGAGCGCGGCTTCCAATGTGCGGGGCAGTGTGCGGGCGCGGTTATAGGCACTTCCCGCGATCGGCTTGGGCGGCACCATCCGGTCCACCATCCCGATATAGCCGCAGATAAGGGACGCCGCGATGGCGAGATAGGGGTTGCTGTCGGCGCCGGGCAGGCGATTTTCGATACGCCGGTTCTTGGTATCGGAAATCGGGATTCGCAGTCCGCACGATCGGTTGTCGGTGCCCCATTGCACGTTGATCGGCGCGTCGCTGTCCGGCCGCATCCGGCGGAAACTGTTGACGTTAGGCGCGAACATTGGCGCCACCTGCGGCAACAGGCGGGCGAGCCCCGCTATATAGCCGCGGAACAAGGCGCTGTCCTTACCGGCCTGCGTGCTGAAAATGTTGCGGCCGGTTTCAATGTCGAGAACCGATTGGTGGATATGCATTGCGCTGCCGGGCTGGTCGCTCATCGGCTTGGCGAGGAACGTCGCATAGACCCCATGCTGCAGCGCAACCTGACGCACGAGCCGTTTGAACAGCAGGACCTCATCGGCCAGCCGCAGCGGATCGCCGTGGAGGAAGTTCACCTCCAGCTGTGCGGCCCCTGATTCATGGATCATCGTGTCGATGTTGATCCCAGCCTTCTCGCACCAATCATAGGTGTGTTCGATAAACTCTTCGAACTCGGTCAGCGCTTCAAGGCCGTAAGGCTGGCTCGCGGTCTCCGCGCGGCCGGAGCGCCCGGTCGGCGGCACCAGCGGAAAGTCAGGATCCGTATTCTGCGAGACGAGATAGAACTCAACCTCCGGCGCGATGACGGGCCGCCAGCCGCGGTCTTCATAGAGTTTGAGCACACGCTTCAGGATCATGCGCGGGGCAATGGCCACCGGTGCGCCGTCTTTGGTGAAGGCATCGGCGATGACATAGGCCGTCGGCGTCGCAAAGCCCGGGGCTTCGCGGATCGTCTCGGGATCGGGCACCATCATCTGATCGGGATCATATTCCGGGATGATGTGCCCGATGCCTTCGGGATATTCGCCATTGATCGTGACGGAGAAAATGCTGCCGGGAATGCGCAGCGTGTTTTCCTTCACGCTGGACAGGAACTTGTTGGCGGGCAGCACCTTTCCGCGCTGCACGCCATTCATGTCCGGGACGATGCACTCCACTTCGCTGACGCCATGCTCTGTAATCCAGGTTGCAAGGTTCGTCGCCATGATGTCATCGTGCGCAAAGGCGCACCCTCCTGTTTCATGCGCTGCCGGTCAGAAGGTCTTACTGACCGAAAACAAAGCGCCGGCCTTGCCCAGCGGATTGCCGGACGTATGCGCCGTATCCACGTATTTCACGCCAAGGGTGAATCCGGCAAGCTCATAATCCGCACCAATGGACCAATCCTTCTTCTTGTTGGCAAAGGCACCATCTTCAATCCCGAAGGAGCCGTTGAGCGACAGGCCCGTGTTGAAGACCGGAAAGCCCGCGGTAACAGCCACATAGACATTGTCCTCATTGTCAGTGTTCTTCTGTCGCGGGGTATAGCCAAGGTTGACTGCGATATTGCCTGCACCAACGCCAGTGCCAACCGAACCGAGCGCTTCAATGTAGTTCGCACCTGTCACGCCGGGGTAGAGATAGTAGACACCGCCGATATTCAGGTCGATAGGACCGACTTGGCCGGACCAGCCTGCTGTCAGATCGACTTCAATGTTATCGCCGCCATTGTCAGCAATGTTTGACCCCCATGCCGACGCGTAAAGGCCAGATTCGTGGCTCACTGTCAGCGATGGCTGGAACGCTTGGTCCTTATCGCTGAGCGAAATGCCGCGGAAGCGATAATCCGAGACGCCAGCCAGCGTGAATTCAATGTCGAGGGGGCCAGCGGCTTCTTCTTCCTGTGCCATTGCCGGGGCGGAAATGGTGAGGGCAGCAGCGGCGAGAGAGGCCAGCGTGAAGGCGCGAATGGCAGTGTTCATAGGGTGTTTCCTCATTTTGACTTGGCGACAATGGGAGCATCTTGCCAAGAAATGAGGCAAAATCCATGCCTTGCCTGCGCAATTCCTGATGAGTGTTGCAGATATGTCGATGTCCGCCATCGCCCACGCCATGCGACTATCGCTTGCCCGCCAGACCTTCCCGCGACATCATAGGGCGAGAAAAGAAAACAGACCGGAGAGCCACCATGCCCGTCACTCATCGCCGCACATGCCATATCTGCGAGGCCAATTGCGGGGTGATCGTGACAGCGGAGGGGCGCGATATCCTGTCGATCAAGGGCGATCCCGACAATGCGATGAGCCGGGGGCACATCTGCCCTAAGGCGACTGCCATTGCCGATCTGCAGAATGATCCGGACCGTCTGCGCCGCCCGATGAAGCGGGTGGGCGAGGGCTGGCAAGAGATCAGCTGGGACCAGGCCTTTGCCGAAATTGGCGAGAAGACGCGCGCGATCATAGAGCGCGATCCGGCCTCGACCGCGCTTTATGTCGGCAACCCCAATGCGCACAGCTATGGTAATGTGCTGACCTCGGGGGACCTCAAAAAGGCGTTGAAGACAAAGAACGTCTTCTCGGCGAGCACGGTGGACCAGATGCCGCACCATGTCGCCAATATCCGGCTCTACGGGCATTCGGGCTTTTGGGCCGTGCCCGATATTGACCGCACGCAGACGATGATCATTCTTGGCGGCAATCCCATGGCGTCCAATGGCAGCGTCTGGACCGTGCCTGATTTCCGCAACCGGGTGAAGGACTTGCAGGCACGTGGCGGGGAGCTGATCGTCATCGACCCGCGCCGCAGCGAGACCGCGAAGATCGCCGACCGGCATATCTTCGTGCGACCGGGCAGCGATGCCTTCCTGCTGATTGCCCTGTTGAAGACGATGAAGGCCATGGGGCTTCCGGCGGCGGCCGATTATGTCCGCAATGTCGATGCGCTTTGGGCGGCACTGGAGCCCTTCGACGTGGCCGACTGCCTTGCGCGCGCGAACGTCGCGGCCGAAGATGTGGAGCATCTGGCGACGCGCATGCTCTCCGGTCCCGCTGCGCTTTATGGGCGCATGGGCGCGTCCACGCAGAGCTTTGGCACGCTCACCACCTGGCTGGTGGCGGTGGCCAATATCGTCTCCGGTCAACTCGACCGCGAAGGCGGGCTGCTGTGCGGGGCGCCGGTGGTGGACCTGCTGCACCTCTTCGGGCCCGGCAGCATCGGCAAGCACCACTCCCGCGTCTCCGGCCACCGTGAGGTGCTCGGCGAGTTTCCGTCGTCGGCCATGGCCGAGGAAATGGAAACGCCGGGTGAGGGCCAGATCAAGGCGCTGTTCGTCGTGGCCGGCAACCCTGTGCTTTCCACCCCCAATGGCACGCGGCTAGATAAGGCACTGGCGGGCCTGGACCTGATGGTGTCGGTCGACATGTATTTGAACGCCACGAGCAGGCGGGCGCACTTCATATTGCCGCCTGCGGGTCCGCTGGAGAAGGATCATTATGGCCTGTTCCTGCTGCCCATCGCGATCCGCAGCTTCGCCAAATATTCGCCGCCCTTGTTTGAAAAGGATGATGAGACGCTCGCCGATTGGGAAATCCTGCGCGGGCTGGCCGGGGCGATCTCAGGCCATAAGGCAGACGGCCCGACCCCGCGTGAGATGCTGGACCAGATGATGCGCGCAGGGCCCTTTGGCGTCTCGCTCGAGGAGGTGGAGGCGCATCCCAGCGGCATGGACTTCGGCCCGCTCACCGCAGGCAAATTGCCCGACCGGTTGAAGACGCCCGACAAGACGATCGACATCGCGCCGGAAGAGATTGTCGGGGATTTGGTTCGGCTGGCGGCGGAACCTGCCACGCAATCGGGCACGCATCTGCGGCTCATTGGGCGGCGGCACGTGCGCTCCAACAACAGCTGGCTGCACAACAGCGCGCGGCTTGTAAAGGGGGCGGACCGTTGCACGCTGATGATCCACCCCGATGATGCCCGCGCCCGCAATCTGGGCGATGGCGGCATGGCCGACGTCAGCTCGCGCACCGGCTCGGTGCAGCTCAAGGTCGAGGTCACCGACGATATGATGCCCGGCACCGTCTCCATCCCCCACGGCTGGGGCCACAGCCTCCCCGGCATCCGCATGGCGGTCGCGCAAGCGCATGCAGGCGTCAGCATCAACGACCTGACCGATGAGACTGCGATGGACCCGCTCTCGGGCAATGCGGCGCTGTCTGGGGTTCCTGTTGAGGTGCGGGGCGTGGCTTAGACCATCCTCGACTTTAGAGACCCCAACCCGTTTGTGCTGAGCCTGTCGAAGCACTGTTCTTCTGTTTGCCTTGATCCAAAGAAAAGGGCGGCCCTTCGACAAGCTCAGGGCGAACGGGAGTGGTTAGGGCCCTGGCCCTTTAGAGCGAAAGATCGCCCCGAAGCACCGCTTCTGCCGCTTCCGCGGCGCGGCGTGCGGCACGGGCGAGGTTGGCGGAGAAATCGCCTGCACTCTCGCCATTGGCATCGTCGGTTGTCGCCTTGATCGCGATCCAGGGCAGGCCGAGCCGTTCGGCGGCTTGGGCTACCGCTGCCGTCTCCATATCGACAAGCGTCGCACCTAGCTGCGCGGCCATAGCGCGTGCATGGTCCGGGCATTCGATGAACGCGTCCCCGGTCGCAATGCGGGCGCGGGGGAGGTCACAGTGCGGGGTCGCCATCGCGCGGAACGGGGTCGTGTCGGCGGGGCCAATCGGCCAGCTGCCGCCGCGATAATGGGCAAAGCCGTCGGGGCGACGCGCGCCATAATCATTCTGCACAGCTTCGTGGATGTAGAAGCAATCGCCACTGTGGTTGCCGATCTTGCCCGCCGTGCCGATGATCATCAGCAACTGGGCGTCGTGCAGATGGGCGAGAAGGGTCGCCGCCGTCGCTGCATTGACCTTCCCCACGCCCGAACAGGTGACCACCACCGTGCGACGCCCGAGCGACACATGGCGGACGTTGAAGGCCGAATGCGTGCTGTGATGCGTCGTTGCATCCGGACAGAAGGCGTCGGCTTCTTCCTGAACGCCGGTGATGAGGGCGATGCGTGTGATCATAACGCCGCCCTAGCCGCCTTTGGCGCAACGAAAAAGGGCGGCCCCTTGCGGGACCGCCCTTGATCTAAAACCGAAGTTCGAAGCTTACTTAACTTCGACCTGGGCGCCGGCACCAACGAGCTGGGCCTGAACCTTGGCAGCTTCGTCCTTGCTGACGGCTTCCTTGATCGCCTTCGGAGCCGACTCAACGAGAGCCTTAGCTTCCGTCAGGCCGAGACCGGTGATGGCGCGGACTTCCTTGATGACGGCGATCTTGTTGCCGCCGTCGCCGACGAGGATGACGTCGAATTCGGTCTGCTCTTCAGCAGCCGGAGCAGCGCCGCCAGCAGCCGGTGCAGCAACTGCAACAGCAGCAGCTGCCGAAACGCCCCACTTTTCTTCGAGAAGCTTCGAAAGTTCAGCAGCTTCCAGAACGGTCAGAGCCGAAAGGTCATCAACGATTTTGTTCAAATCAGCCATTTTAAGTCTCCAATGCGCGGGACATGTGCCCGCATAAGTTTCAGTTAAGTGTCAAAATCAGGCAGCGTCTTTGGCGGCATAAGCCCCAAATACGCGTGCGAGCTGTCCTGCTGGTGCCTGGACGATCTGAACGACCTTGGTCGCAGGTGCCTGTACAAGGCCCACGATCTTGGCGCGCAGTTCATCAAGCGACGGCAGAGTTGCCAGAGCCTTGATGCCATCTGCATCCAGAACTTGTGCGCCCATGGATCCGCCGACGATTTCGAGCTTGTCGTTCGTCTT
The DNA here is from genome assembly GCA_903839675.1 of uncultured Sphingomonadales bacterium. Lineage (GTDB taxonomy): Bacteria > Pseudomonadota > Alphaproteobacteria > Sphingomonadales > Sphingomonadaceae > Aquisediminimonas. Next base: position 290,669 of record CAIMDB010000028.1, on the reverse strand, counting down.
GGCGAATTCAACGACGATCTTTGCTGCCGAGACCGGATCGATCGAGGAAGCAAGGCCCGTCGGGCCGGTCAGCAGATCGCTGATGCCGGCATAAGCGGTGTCCTGGGAAGCAAGCTTGGCGAGTCGGTTCTTAGCGACCTTATAGCTGGCGCCAGCCTCACGCATCTTCGTACGCAGCGCCGTCGATTCCGCGACGGTGAGCCCGAGATTACGGGTGACAACAACCACCCCAACCTCGTTGAAGACGCTCCTGAGTTCAGCGACAGCATCGGCCTTTTGAGCACGATCCATGCCATTCTCCTTCAACATTCGGCTTGCGGCCCATCCGCAAACCGTCCGGTCAACCGATCCGGCCTAAGCCTTAGCGGTCAGCCAATTGTCCGTGGGGAATGGCAGTCTCTTTGAAAAAGGAGACCGTTGGTAATCCATGTCCCCGCCTAGGCAGGCAATTAAGAAGGACGTCATGTCCTTCACCTGCTGTCTCGGACGGTGAACCGGCCCGAAGGCCGGTCCTTTTCCGCAGGGGCGACCCGAAGGCCGTTCCCTGCAAATTCAATTAGGCGTTGCCGAGTTCGGCGACGTCCAGGCGGATGCCTGGGCCCATCGACGAGCTGATGGCGGCCTTGCGCAGATACTTGCCCTTGGCGCCTGACGGCTTGGCACGCACGATCGCATTGACCAGCGCATCAAAGTTTTCGCGCAGATCTTCTGCCGAGAACGAGGCCTTGCCGATGCCCGAATGGATGATGCCGGCCTTTTCGACGCGGTATTCAACCTGGCCGCCCTTGGCGTCCTTCACGGCCTGACCGACGTTCGGCGTCACAGTACCGAGCTTCGGGTTCGGCATCATGCCCTTAGGACCAAGGATCTTGGCGACGCGGCCAACGAGACCCATCATGTCCGGGGTGGCGATGCAACGATCGAAATCGATGTTGCCGTTGGTGATCTGTTCGATGAGATCGTCAGCGCCAACAATGTCTGCGCCAGCGGCGAGGGCTTCTTCAGCCTTTGCATCCTTGGCGAACACAGCGACACGAACGGTCTTGCCGGTGCCCTTGGGCAGCGAGACAACGCCGCGGACCATCTGGTCTGCGTGACGCGGATCAACACCAAGGTTGAGCGCGACTTCAATTGTCTCGTCGAACTTCGACGTCGCGTTTTCCTTGATCAGCGCGATGGCTTCCGTGACGCCATACAGCTTTTCACGGTTGACGATGGTGGCCAGCTTCTTGGCCTTCTTGCTCTGGAATGCCATGGGCTCAGCCCTCCACTACTTCGAGGCCCATCGAACGGGCAGAGCCTTCGATGATGCGTGTTGCTGCTTCGATATCGTTCGCGTTCAGGTCCTTCATTTTCGCTTCAGCGATTTCGGACAGCTTGGAACGTGCGATCGAACCGATGGATGCCTTGCCGGGTTCCTTCGAACCCTTGTCGAGCTTGGCAGCCTTCTTAATCAGATAAGTCGCTGGTGGCGTCTTCGTGACGAAGGTGAAGCTCTTATCTGCAAACACCGTGATCACGGTCGGGATCGGCATGCCCTTTTCGAGCTCTGTCGTCGCCGCGTTGAACGCCTTGCAGAATTCCATGATGTTCACGCCGCGCTGACCCAGTGCAGGGCCGATCGGCGGGGATGGATTGGCGGCGCCCGCGGGCACCTGCAGCTTAATATAGCCGGCAATCTTTTTGGCCATTGTTCACTCACTCTTTAGGTGGGGTCCACGCCTGAAGCGTTTCGCCCGGTTCAAGTTTAGCGGTTCAAACGGGGTGGCCCCCTCCCGCGCTTATCCGGGCCCAAAAGGGCCCAAATCTCATTTCGTCCGTTCAACCTGCTCGAACTCGAGCTCGACTGGTGTCGGGCGACCGAAGATCGACACGGAAACTTTGACGCGACCCTTGTCGAAATCGAGTTCCTCGACGAGGCCGGTAAAGCTGGCAAACGGGCCGTCGAGAACCTTGACCTGATCGCCGATTTCGTAATCGACGCGGATCTGCTGCTTGGGGGCAGCGGCGGCTTCTTCCTTGGTGTTCAGGATGCGCGCGGCTTCAGCTTCGCTGATGGCCTGCGGCTTACCCATTGATCCGAGGAAGCCTGTCACCTTCGGCTGGTTCTTGATGAGGTGGTACACATCATCATTCATGCTCAGCTTGGCCAGAACATAGCCCGGGAAGAACTTGCGTTCCGACTGGATCTTCTTGCCACGGCGGATTTCAGTGATGGTTTCCACGGGCACTTCAACCGAATCGACGAGCGCTTCCAAACCGAGACGCTGCGCGTCTGCCAGAATCGCGTCGCGAACCTTGTTCTCAAAGCCCGAATAGGCGTGGATGATGTACCAGCGTGACATAGTTTTCTTTTCTTATGTGTCAGGAAGCGAGGGTGAGCAGCGTCTTCACGATCCAGCTGAACACCGAATCAACGCCGAGGAAAAACAGCCCGAGGATCGTCGTCATGATGATCACCATGACAACGGTCATGCCGGTTTCACGCCCCGTGGGCCACGAAACCTTCGCCGTTTCGGCCCGGACCTGCCGGATGAATTCGCCTGGGCTGGTTTTAGCCATGGACTCGCTTTCCGTCCTTCAAAACTTGTTTCGACAACAGGACCGCAACCGGAAAAACCGGCAAATGTGGAACCCTGATGTCGGGATGGGACGCCGATAGTCGGCTTTTGGCGGAAAAGCAAGCGTCGCATAGGGTTTCCCCTTCGGCGACGGACATAGGGCCAGTCCCCCTCGATTCGCGAAAGTATAGTCTGCGATTCGGGAAACTGGCAGGAGCGGAGGGACTCGAACCCACGGCCCTCGGTTTTGGAGACCGATGCTCTACCAACTGAGCTACGCTCCTATGGCCAGACGGCGGCGCATAGCGAAGCGCCCTTCATGGTGCAAGCAAAGACCGTTGTTTTTCGTTGCTGGCGCAGACGGGATCAGGCGACGGCGCGATCTGCCCGACTGTCGGCCAACAGACGACGCGCGTCGGCGGCGGGCATGGGTCGTCCGAAGAGATAGCCCTGAATCTTGCGGCAGCCGAGCTGGCAGATCATCCGGTATTCTTCCTCGGTTTCCACGCCCTCCGCTGTCGTGACCATGCCAAGGCTGTTCGCAAGCGCGACCACAGCACGGATGATCGCCAAGCTTTCCGGCGCGTTACGCGCGGCGCCCTGAACGAAAGAGCGGTCGACCTTGATGGTGTTAAACTTGGTCCGCGACAAATAGCCGAGCGACGAATAGCCGGTGCCAAAATCGTCGAGGGCCAGCCGAACGCCCAGCGCTATCAACTGATCGAGAATCTGAAGGGCGGCGGTGCCTTCGCGCATGAAAACGCTTTCGGTCACTTCCAGCTCCAGCCGCTGTGGCTGAAGACCGCTTTGCGACAGGGCCTGTACGACAGACGTCACGAAGTTCACGTCGGTCAGCTGTTCAGCCGACACGTTGACCGCAACGCGGATTGTGGAGGGCCATGTGGCCGCTTCGGCGCACGCCGTGCGCAGCACCCAATCGCCGATCGGGGCGATGAGGCGCGTGTCTTCGGCCACGGGCACGAATTTGGCGGGTGAGACCGGGCCCAGTTCCGGGTTGGTCCAGCGCAAGAGCGCTTCAAAGCTTTCAACAGCACTCGTCTCTGCATTGACGACGGGCTGGTAGTGCACTTCAAATTCATTGCGCTCCAACGCTTTGCGCAGTGCGATTTCGATGACGCGGCGTTCTTCGGCATGCACGTGAAGCTGGGGCTCATAACAATGGACAGCGCCACCGCCGACGTCCTTGGACCGGTAGAGTGCAAGGTCTGCTGACCGAATCAGCGTCTCAACGGTACGACCGTCGCGTGGTCCAGTGGCGGTGCCGATGCTGGCGCCGATATACAGCGTGTGCTGGTCGACCTCATAGGGCCGCGACAATGTATCAATGATGTTCTGGGCAAATTTGGACAGGCGCTGCGGGTCATTGGCGTCCCTGACGACGACGGCAAACTCGTCGCCACCCAGACGGCCACAGACTTCGTTATCGGTCATGATCGAGCGCAGGCGTTCGGCCACGCGCGTCAGCAGCCGGTCGCCGACGGGATGGCCCAGCGTGTCGTTGACAGCCTTGAACCGGTCCAGATCGATCATCAGGAAGGCGCACCGACCGCGCCAGCGGTCCGCCTCGACCATGGCATCGCCAAGGGCCTCGGTGATGTGGAGGCGGTTCGGCAGGCCGGTGAGCGTGTCATAGCGCGCCATACGGTTGATCTTGTCGGCTGACCGATGGGCTTCGGTCACGTCTGATCCAACGCCGCGGAAGCCGAGAAAGGAGCCGGAATCGTCAAAGCGCGGGGAGGCGGAAAGTTCCCACCAGCGCGCCTCGCCTGCGACGGTTACAGGAAGGATAAGGTCGCTGAAGTTTTCGCGGTTCTTCAGCTTGTCGGCCAAGACGCGCAGGGCTGCCGAAAAGTTTCCGGCTTCCCATGAATCGCCCGCAAGAATCTCAAGAATGGGTTTGGCTTCGACCTGCTCGGGCTGAAGGCCCAGCGCATAGGCAAAGCGCGGGGAAACATGGGTAAGGCATTTTGAGGCGTCGATTTGCCACATCCAGTCGCCACCTGACTCCTCAAATTCGCGCAGGAGAAGGCTGACGACTTCGTCCTTTTCGGCAAGTTCGCTCTCAACCGAGCGGTGCATCACAAAGTTACGGCCATTGGCAAGGCAACTGAGCATCAGCGCGCCGGAATAGGCAAGGGCGGTTGCCGAAATAAGCGGCATGCCTGAATACCACATCATCGCGGCGAGGCTGGTGCCGGTGACGGTCAGGAACGCCGCCGTGGCCATCGGGACAGCCGACAGGGCGACCGTCATGCCGGCCATCAGCGCGGTCAGCACGGTCCAGATGCCAATCAGGCTTTCCGCCGATGCGCCCGGTCCAAACAACAGCGGTGCCACGGCCCATGCGGCAGCGCCGATAAGCGTAATGCCCGTTTCACGATGGAGGTCTGCATTCGTTGCGATCACGGGTGTCCAGCCGCGTTCGCGCAGGTGCGGCCAAGCAGCGACCGCCGCCATCACGATTGTGCAGAAAAACCAAAGGCCCAGCTTCATGGGAGAAATGGAGGATTTCAGCAAAAGCAGCAGGACGATCGCGCCCAAGACAGAAATCACGAGGCGCGTCACAGCAAATCGTTTGACGACCGCAAGCTGTGCCGCACGCACAATGCCCCAATCGGTGCCCGCCGGCTCCGTAAAGCCAAGGATCGAAAGCCAACCGGGAATGCCGGGCGCGGTAGAATGGGTGCTTTTCCGTCTCACACCCGAGGGCATAAGCGCAAAAGGGTTAGCGTTCGGTAAGCACTATTCCGGTTTTTTAGCGCCGAACTGGTGTCAAGCCGCCAGCGCGTAGGGCTGGATCTCTCCCGAAAGATAGAGACGCCGCGCTTTTGCACGGCTCAGCTTGCCGGAACTGGTCCGCGGCAAGGACCTGGGAGGCACCAGTTCCACGACACAATTCATGCCGGTGATAGAACGGACCTTCTCGCGGATGGCATCCCGCAATTTAGAACGTTCTTCGCCATCGGTGGTCCGACAATGGACGAGAACGGCAGGCGATTCTTCGCCGCCCGGCATGGTGACGGAAAAGGCAGCGATATCGCCCTGCTTGAAGCCGGGCAGCTGTTCGACAGCCCATTCAATGTCCTGCGGCCAATGGTTCTTGCCATTGATGATGATCATGTCCTTGGCGCGGCCAACAACATAGAGATATCCGCCCGACATATAGCCCATATCGCCGGTGTTGAGCCAACCGTTCTGCAGGCAGGCTTCGGTTGATTCAGGGTCGCGGAAATAGCTGTGCATGATCGACGGACCGGCGGTCCAGACTTGGCCAATTTGGCGTTCGGCAAGCGGAGTGCCGTCGTCGCCGCGGATTTCAAGCGACATGTCGCGGCATGGCTTGCCGCAATTCACGATGGCGCGGTAGCGCTGCGGCCGATCCCCCGGCCATGCTTCGCCCGACAGTTCAGACTCTTCCACTAGCTCAACAATGATGCCTTCGCCCGGCGGCATGATGGTGACCGCCAGCGTCGCTTCGGCAAGACCATAGCTCGGTAGAAAGGCTTTGGCGCTGAAACCGGCCTCATGGAACGCATCGACAAAGCTCTGCATCACATCCGGGCGGATCATGTCTGCGCCATTGCCCGCAATGCGCCATCCCGACAGGTCGAACCGGTCGAATACATGGCTCTGGCTCGAAATGCGGCGGGCGCAGATGTCATAGCCGAAGGTGGGGGAATAGCTGATCGACGTATCGCCGACGCGGGTGTTGCGGGTGACCAGATCCAGCCAAGCCAGCGGCCTGCGGGCGAAATCTTCGGTCTTCATGTAATCGACCGACACCTGATTGGCGACGACCGAAAGGAAGCAGCCGACAAGGCCCATGTCATGATACCAAGGCAACCAAGACACGCAGCGGTCAGTGTCGTTGACTTCCATGCCATGGCCGTGCGCGGCCAGATTGTTGAGCAGTGCATGGTGGGTCACGGCGACGCCGTGCGGAAAGCGTGTCGATCCGCTTGAATATTGGAGATAGGCGATGTCGTCGGTCGCAGCCGAAGGCAGCGCGGTTTCGACGGCAGGCTCTGTGCCAAAGGCTTCCCAACTGATCGTTTCAGCGCCGACGAGGCGGCCCGCATCTGGCGCCATATTTTCCAGCGATTCCGGGTAGATGAGGAACTTGGGTTCCGCGCTCTGCATCTGCACCGCTAGCTGATCCACATAGGAATCCCTGCCGCCAAATGACGTAGGCAGAGGCAAGGGCACCGGCCAGGCTCCGGCATAGATGGTTCCAAAGAACAAGGCCGCGAATTCGGGAGATGTCTCTGCGATCAGGGCAATCCGGTCACCGGGCGCGACGCCCTTGGCGATCAGGCGGTAGGCCATCTCAAGCGCATCGCGGCGCAATTCGGAATAGGGATATGGCTGCGCCAAGTTACCGCGCGGATCATGAAAATTGAGGCCGCGAACGCCCTTCGCTGCATAATCCAGCGCTTCGCCTAAGGTGGCAAAATCAGACATGCGCCGGGGCAGGCTGTCCCGCGTTGGCGTGGCCTGAAGTGTCGACGTGGCCGGCGTCGTGGTGGTCCGGTCAAGGCTATCCTGCACGGAGTATCCCAACTTCGTCATGGCGCTGGCTTTTGGCTCAGACGCGCGTTGCATTCCCATTCGCGACAATTGTAGCGAGCGCTTCCAATCTTGCGGGACTATGGCACAAATTGGGCCGGACATAAGACATGAAACGATTCATCGCATCTAAACCACTCAGCAGCGCAGATTTGCGTCAATTCGCCCTGACCTATGTCAGTCGATACGCCACATCTCGGCACAAGCTTGCCGCGTATTTGACGCGGAAACTTCGCGAGCGGGGCTGGGAGGAGGAAGAGGCGCCGCCGGTCGAGGCTCTGGTCGCGGAGCTTGCCGAGAACCGGTTTGTTGATGATAGGGCCTATGCCGAGATGAAGGCGGGCAGCCTTTCGCGCCGGGGCTATGGCCCGCGCCGCGTGCGTCAGGCGCTTGATGCGGCGGGGATTGCCGAAGGCGATGCCGCAGAGGCTTTGCGTGGCGCAGAGGTCGAAAGCACAGCCGCAGCACTTGCCTATGCCAAAAGACGACGCTTAGGTCCTTTCTCCGCGCATTTTGATGACCCGGATCACCGCCGCAAAGCATTGGCGTCGATGCTCCGTGCAGGGCATGCATACTTAACCGCGCGGCGAATTCTTGATTTGTCTCCGGAACTTGTCCAAGATGATCAGGCTTTGTCAGAACTATAAGGTCGCACATTAAGTTTCTGACGCGGCAGTTGAACAGGTGGGTGCCGTTTGGTTGTGCGAGGCCGTGTAATGATAACAAGCTGCCGGGCTCCGGAATGACGGAGGAGAGGCAAGAAGGGGCGGACGTCGAAAGCCGGACCGTGGAGGGCCATGTGAAATGGTTCGACGCGACACGGGGTTTCGGTTTTGTCGTCCCGGACGACATTGAGGTCGGGGACGTTCTTCTCCATTTCTCGGTTCTGCGTGAACATGGCCGCCGGACCCTGCCGGAAGGTGCGCGGGTGACGTGCGAAGTCGCGCTCGGCCAGCGTGGCTTGCAAGCCACGCGCTTGGTCGCGTTCGACCTCAGCTCGGCGATTGTTCCCGAAGAGGGAGACCGCGCGCCAAAGCGTGGCCGGGACGCCGAACTGCCCGACATTGAAAATGCAGGGCCTTTCGAGCCCGTTGCCGTCAAATGGTTCAACCGACCAAAGGGCTATGGATTTCTGGTCCGGTCAGAAGACGGCGCCGACATTTTCGTTCATATGGAAACACTTAGGCGGGCCGGAATCATCGATGTCCTGCCAGAAGACACGCTTGAAGCGCGTCTCGTGAAGAGTAATAAGGGCTATCTTGCAGTTGAGGTGAAACGTCCATGACAATGTTTCGAGCGCTCGCGGCGCTCTTGTTGATGCTCCCCGCCGCGTGTCAGGCCGGGACTCCGGACGTCACCAAAGCGGCCAGCGGCCTTTCGGTTGTTCCACTGAGCATCCGCACCGCGGGTGGCAAGACCTACTCTTTCAAGGTTGAGGTCGCCCGGTCCGAAAGCGAACAGGCCCGCGGGCTGATGTTCCGGGATAAACTGGCGCCAAATGGCGGCATGATTTTCCCCATGAACCCGCCGCGACCGGCCAGCTTTTGGATGAAGAATACGGTCATCTCGCTTGATCTCATCTTCATCCGCCCGGACGGCACCATTGCCCGGATAGCGCCTGAGGCAGTCCCCTATTCGCTGGAACCGATTGATTCGGGGGAACCTGTGTCGGCTGTGCTGGAGCTTGCAGGTGGCCGTGCAGCCAAACTTGGCATTTCCGAAGGCGATAAGGTGCGCTGGACCCGCTAGCGCCCGTTGCATCGCACGCTGCAAAGTCGTAACGGCACGACCATGGGCGTTTTCAAAAACATCTTCACATGGTGGGAGGGCCAAACCTTCGGCACCTGGCTTCACACCAAGACCAGCGGTGTCCGTATCGGCGAAGATGCCGAGGGCAACGTCTACTATCAGGCAAAAAAGGTGGAGCCTGCCGGGCACCATCGCCGTTGGGTCACCTATTCTGGCAACAATGACGCAAGCCGCGTTCCGCCCGAATGGTTCGGCTGGCTGCACAATACGATTGAGGCGCCGCCGTCTGAAAGCTTGCCTGCGCCGCGTGCTTGGGAAGCGGAACCGCAGCCGAACCTGACCGGCACGCCGAACGCCTATCGTCCGATGGGTGCGCTGGAATCCGGCGGACGCCGCGCCAGTGCCACCGGCGACTATGAAGCCTGGAGCCCGGACGCCGCGTGAGGCGTGCAGCCGTCTGGACGGGTGCCGCGCTCCTGGCCGGGCTCGCTGCCTGGCAGGCCGCTTCTGCGCTGCAGGATACACCGGATCCCTCGGCGTCGACCTCCCCTGCTTCGACATCAACCACCCCTGCTGCGGAACCAACTGCGGCGACGCCTTCGGCACCCACCCCTTCAAAAGCAAAGGCGCCTGCCGCCATCCCGGACAGCAAGGTGTTCACGCCCATGGCGGAACGGGTGGCGACGATTGGCGTGCTCAACAAGCGCAACGGCCTGTCGCGCGATCTCACGATGAAGCCCGGTGAAGCGGTGCGCATCGGGGACCTTGTGGTGCGCCTGCGCGCGTGCGAGGCGACGGCGCCTTGGGAAACGGAACGTTGGACCGGCGCCTTTGTGCAGGTCATCACACGTGAGACGCGCACGAGCTGGCGCAAGACCTTTTCCGGTTGGTTGTACAAGGAAAGCCCGTCGATCAACGTCGTCGAGCACCCGATTTATGATGTCTGGATTAAGGCCTGCAAGATGCGGCACCCCGAAATTGGAGCGGGCACGATTGTTGCGCGCGGTGATGACACAGGCGGGGCATCGGGATCACGGTCCAAGACTGCCAAATCAGCACCGGTTGCCGTCGCTGCGCCGTCCGCGCCCGACAGCGCAGCGGACAGCGCGACCGAATAATCCGCCCGGCTGATCTCGACCGCACCCAGTGATTGGAGATGCGGTGTCTGAAACTGGCAGTCGAGCAGGGTAAACCCGCCCACTTTCAACCGCGCCACCAGATGCGCCAGAGCAACCTTTGAGGCATCGGTCATCCGGCTGAACATGCTCTCGCCAAAAAAGGCGCGGCCGAGCGAAATCCCATACAGCCCACCGACGAGACGCCCTTCAGACCATGTCTCGATGGAATGGGCGTGCCCCGCCGCGTGAAGCTGGAGGACGGCGTGCTCGATCTGGCCATTGATCCAAGTGCCGGGGCGATCCTCAGTCGATTCGGCACAGGCGGTGAGGACTTCAGGAAAGGCGCGGTTGAACGTGGTTTCAAAACGCTCGCTTCGGAGTGTCTTGCGCAGCGACTTTGAGAGGTGGAACCGGTCGAGCGGGAGGATGCCCCGCTTGCGCGGCTCCACCCAGTAAATGTCATCGGCATCGCGGTCATCCGCCATCGGAAAGACGCCGATAGCATAGGCCTTTAGGAGCATGTTCAGGTCAAGCGACCCGCTCACGGCTTATGCTCGGCCAACTTTCGCTCAACGGCCCGCCAGAGAAAGGCAAAGCTTTCCGCAGCTGCTGTAGATCCCGCAAATGCGCCAACGGGTTTGCGCCGCGCGGCCATTTGCTCAATGACGCTGGCCATGGGGATGACGGGCCAATCCGGCTGCGCATCGAGTGCGGCCTTGTGCAGAGCGCGCCTGCGGTCAGCCATCGAAAACACCGGCAATATAGCCGCTTGGCCTGCATGGTGCTGGTGCAGATGCTCCACCGCATCGTCGAAAGCGCGACGCGATAATGGGGAGGGGATGACCGGAATCAGGATAACATCGGCGGACCGCATCACCTGTTCGCTCGTCTCTGTAAGGCCGGGCGGGCAATCCAGAATGATCCGGTCAAATGAGGTGGACAGCCCTTCCAGAAGCTTGGCGAGGCGCTTGCGCTTGCCCAAAGAAAACAGCAGGTGGTCCAAGGACCGCAGGCTGCGGTCGGCGGGCAGCACCGAGAGCCGGTCAATGCCGGTGGGCGTGATCAGCCGCGACGGCTCAATATCCTTTGCAAAGACGGAGCGGGCCTTTTCAGCCGTCGGACTGGACCCCAATAGGAAGGTGGCGCCACCCTGCGGGTCAAGATCCCACAGCAAGGTGCGGCGCGATGAAAGCGTGGCGGCGGACCAAGCCAGATTGACGGCGAGCGTCGTTTTCCCGACGCCCCCTTTCAGATTATAGACTGCAACAACGTTCATAGTCTGCATCATGCCCAATTGGTGGCCGCCGGGGAAGGGCTGATTGGCGCGGGTGGCCCTTAGAGGATCTCGCGCACCACATCCTGCGGACGGCAGAGGCGGACACCCTTGTCTGTGCGGACCAGCGGGCGTTCAATGAGGATCGGTTCGCGTGCCATGGCATCGAGAATGGTGTCTCCATCAGCATCGAGCAGCCCAAGCTCTTCAGCGGGAGAGCCGCGTGTCCGCAGACCCTCACGCGGCGTCAGGCCAGCGTCGCGATACAGCGCCATCAGTGTGTCGCGCGACGGTGGCGTTTTCAAATATTCAACCACCTCTAAGTCGACGCCGGGCATCTCCCGCAGAATCTCGAGCGTCTTGCGGGAGGTGCCGCAGTTGGGATTGTGCCAGATCGTCGCTTTCATGCCGGTCTCCTTCTTCGGCGGTCCTAGCGAAGCTGGTGGAAGAAAGGAATTGCCTGTTTTGGGCGGGAATGCGAACACTTACCGCGCGTTTGCCGCAGTCCATCGCATGTCGGTATCGACTTTATCCACAGGGCCTGCCTAAGCTTGATCCATGATAGAAATTCGGGCTGATCGAATCGGCCGCAGAGATATTCTTGCGGGTTTGGTCGCAACCACCGCAGCGTCGATGATCCCGTCAAAGGCTTTGGCGGCACCGACAGATGTGCGCCTGCTGGACATCGCCAAGCGTGAGTTGGACCGGATGGGCAACCGTATCTGGGTCCGCGATGTTGTTGGCATGGCTGACTTTTCTTTGCCGTCCGCCGAACCGCGCTTCTTCATCGCCAATCTCGTGAACGGAACGGTGAACCGTTATTACGTGACGCATGGCAGGGGATCGGACCCGCAACATGACGGCTGGCTTAAGGACTTTTCAAACGATCCCGGCTCTAATGCCACATCTCGCGGCGCTTATCTGACGCGCAACTATTATAACGGGAAGCATGGCCTTTCGATGCGTCTGTCGGGGCTGGAAGCGGACAATAACAATGCCGAGGACCGTGCGATCGTCGTCCACGGGGCCGACTATGCCAACCCCGATCTCATCCGCACGATGGGCAAGCTGGGGCGGAGCGAAGGCTGCTTTGCTTTCCCGCAGGCCAAGCTCGTTGAAGTCATCGCCCGCATGGGCCCGGGCCACATGATCTTTGCCGACCGGCTGGAAGGCGCGACGCGCGTCTAATACCGTCTCTGCGCCGAAGGTAACTGGCGCGATCAGTCAAACAGGCTGGACACCGAGCTTTCATCTGCAATCCGCTTGATTGCTTCTCCCAGCAGCGGCGCGATGGTCAAATGGCGGATCTTCTTTGCAGTTGCCGCTGTGTCTGGCGCGCCAATCGAATCGGTGACGACGAGTTCGAGCAGCGCTGATCCTTCGACGCGGGCAACAGCGCCACCAGACAGAACGCCGTGGGTGCAATAGGCAACAACGTCTTCGGCGCCTGCTGCCTTCAATGCGGCCGCCGCATTGCACAAAGTGCCGGCTGAATCGACGATATCGTCGATGAGGATGCAAAAGCGCCCTTCAACGTCGCCGATGATGTTCATGACTTCTGATTCGCCGGCACGTTCACGCCGCTTGTCGACGATGGCGAGCGGGGCGTTGTCGAGGCGTTTGGCGAGGGCACGGGCACGGACCACGCCGCCCACGTCAGGCGATACGACCATGATATTGCGGTCGCCAAAGCGGGCCTGAATGTCGGCCGACACCACCGGCGCGCCAAACAAATTGTCGGTCGGAATGTCGAAAAAGCCCTGAATCTGGCCGGCGTGGAGGTCGATCGACAGCACGCGGTTGGCGCCAGCGGTCGTGATCAGGTTTGCCACGAGCTTGGCTGAAATCGGCGTGCGCGGGCCGGGCTTCCGGTCCTGCCGGGCATAGCCGAAATAAGGGAGAACCGCTGTGATCCGCTTGGCCGAAGCGCGGCGCAGAGCATCACAGATAATCAGCAGCTCCATCAGATTGTCATTGGCGGGATAGCTCGTCGACTGGATCACGAACACGTCTTCACCACGGACATTCTCATGGATCTCGACGAAAACTTCTTCATCGGCAAAGCGGCGCACGCTCGCCTTGGTCAGCGGGATATCACAGTAATCCGCAATCGACTGCGCCAGTTGGATATTGGAATTGCCGGTGATCAGTTTCATGAAGTGTGTCCCGCCCACAAGAAGTGCGCGTCCCTTAGAACGTGGAATGGAATCCGAAAAGGGGTCAATCCCCCCGATATGCCATTCGTTCCAAAGCGCCGAGCGCATTGAGCACGCCGGGATCCCCAAAAGGCAGCACTTGCGTCATGAGAACGCCTGCCACATCAGCCACTGGATCCAGCCAATAATAGCAATTGGCAATGCCCGCCCAGCTGAGCGACCCTGCCGAACGGCCATGTGGTCCCACGTCCGGGTTGATCAGGAAACCGAGGCTCCATTTGGTGTCCATCTGCGGATACATATCAAAGACACCGGCAAGCGATGGAACGACCGATTCCATGCGGCCAGCGCGCAGGTCGCCAACATGGTTCTGGGTCAGTTCTGCAACCATGGCCTCAGACAGGAGGCGTGTGCTGCCCAAGGCGCCGCCGTTCAACAGCATCTGCAAGAACCGTATATAATCCGGCGCGGTGCTATACAGCCCGCCACCGCCGGACAGCACTTCGACATTTGGCCCGCCACCAATTTCAATTGGCATGGGGGCGAGGCCGCCTTCGTTGCGAAGGTAGAGCGACGCCGCCCGCGCACGTTGCGCCGCATCGGGGTTGAAATGCGTATCCACCATGCCAAGCGGACCTGTGACGTGTTCGCTCAGATAGGCGTCAAGCCGCTGGCCGCTTGCGGCTTCAACGGCCAGTCCAACCCAGTCTGTGCTGATGCCATATTCCCACTTTTCGCCGGGATCGAACAGCAGGGGGGAGATGAGCGCGGCTTTGGTGCCGGGTGTCGGCGATCCGGCGGGTCCACGTGCGCGGACCATATCCGCGTTCATAAACTCATAGCCAAAGCCCGATGTGTGGGTGAGCAAATGGCGCAGCGTGATCGCGCGTTTGGCGGGGCGCAGCTGGACTGCGCCGTCCGCATCAAAGCCCTCAATCACCTGCGGATTGGCAAGGTCCGGCAGGAGCGTATCGAGCGGCGCATCCAGCGACAGCTTGCCGCGTTCCACCAGCTGCAAGGCAGCGACCGAGACGATGGCTTTCGTCATCGAGGCGATCTGAAACAGATCGTCGGTCTGCATCGCCGCACCATCCAGACTGCGCGACCCAAAGGCACGACCGTAATGGATGCCGTCACGCCCCCCCGTCATCGCAACGGCGCCGGCGACTTGGGCTGCATCAATGGCAGCGCTCAGTTCAGTATCTCTCTCCATATCAACACCTTACATCCTAAAAGAAGCGATACAATCAGCTAAAGCCAGCGGAGTTCCCGCAGCCGCGGCATCATATCCCTTGCGACGGGAACGACGGTGCCGTCGACCAACGTCAGTTCCGCCGTTCGTCCAACCCGGCGCACGGAGGCGACTGCGGGTCGCGCGACCCACCAGCTGCGGTGCACCTGTACGCCCTCATTGTCGTTCACATCCGCAATCGCATCGCGCAGGCGCATGAGAACAAGTCGCTCTCCACCTGCCGCAAAGACACGGACGTAATGATCCTCGCCTTTGAGGGCGTTTACACGTCCCAAGTCGAGGCCCAGATTGGTCAATAGTCCTGCGGGTCGCTCTTGGGCGTGCACCTCGCTTTCTTTGCCTGTTGGCGCTTCTTCGACGTTCGCGTTTGCCGCGTGTTCCTGTCGTCGGCCCAACGTGAATACGAAAACAGCGTTGACCAGAAAGCCGATAACCCAGACCTGAATATAAAGGCTTGGAAGTCCATCCCATTTCAGCGCGCGGGCGAAATCAAATCCGACGAAGTACAGGGCGACCAGATAAGTCTGGGGCATTGCTCCGATGACGAGGGCCAGCCCGCCTGCGACCAATTGCGGTATGCGCAGAGCCTCGCCGACCCACTGGCTGACGAGGAGCAGCGGACGGAAAATGGCATAGCCCGCCAGCATGGTCACAATCCAGTAGGCAACCCTCGGGCCGACAGCGACTTCAAAAGTTCCGAAGGGTCCAATGAAGCCAAGCAACAGCCCGATCGTCAACATGATGAAGATTTCGATGCTTACGGACTTAATCATTCCGCGAACGTGCCTGCCATTTCACGAAGCGTCAATTGGCGGCGCGGCCCTTTCGGCGAAGAATATTGTCGGGATCGCGAAGGCGGCATTGCCCGTGAACGGCCAGCTTGCATGACGGGACCAGCCATTCAGGAGACCCGCCATGACGACCGCAACTGCACCAGCTTATTCCCCGCGCTTCATCCTCGCCTGCATCGCCTTTGCCGTGTTGGGGACATTGACCTTCATGGCCGCCGCAAGTGTGATCTCCGGCGGGGCGCGGATCACTTATGATGACACGCCATGGGCCTTGTTCATTCATGTCGGCACCGTCATTCCCGCGCTGCTGCTCGGCGGGCCGGTGTTGCTGATGAAGAAGGGCACCCGCCTGCACAAAATGCTCGGGCGGATCTGGGCGACGCTGATGATGACGACGGCCATATCCAGCTTCTGGCTTCAGGGTCTGGTTGGCTCCATCGGGCCGATCCATATCTTCTCGGTAGTTACGCTCATTTCTATCCCGCGGGCGATTTGGGCGATCCGCAAGGGCGATGTGCGGACGCATCAGCAGGCGATGACCGGGCCCTATATCGGGTTGATCGTGGCGGGCCTCTTTTCCTTCATGCCGGGCCGGGTGATGGGGCAGCTCGTCGCCGGACTGTTCTGAGATTGAGGGTCTGGTCTTGCCGTGATGGCAGGGCCCTCATACACAGCCTGCATGACGGATACCCTCACCATCGCCGTTGCCCAATTGTCCCAGCGCGTGGGCGATCTTGTCGGCAATGCAGATACCATGCTCGCCTGGCGTGCCAAGGCGATGGAGGCGGGCGCAGTGGATCTGGTGCTATTCCCCGAACAGCAACTCATTGGTTATCCGGCAGAAGATCTCGTCCTGAAGCCCGCCTTTCAACAGGCAGCGGCTCAGGAGCTGGAGCGATTGGCCGCGGCAACGGCGGATGGTGGCCCGGCCATGCTGGTTGGGTCCATCCTGATGGAAGCGGACCGGCTGTACAATATTGTGGCGCTACTCGACGGTGGCCGGATCACGGCCATCCGCAAAAAGCATGAGCTCCCCAATTACGGCACATTCGATGAAAAGCGCATCTTCGCACAAGGGCCCCTGCCCGACCCTGTCGACTTTCGCGGAGTCAAATTGGGGTTGCCCATCTGTGAAGATGGCTGGCTGCCCACGGTCTGCACCCATTTGAAGCAATGCGGCGCTGAACTGCTGATTTCGGTCAACGGCAGCCCTTATGAGATCGACAAGGATGACCGGCGGCTTGAGCAGGTTTTCGCCGCGCGCGTCAAAGAAACCGGGCTTCCGATCATCTTCCTCAACCGCATCGGCGGGCAGGATGAACTGGTGTTTGACGGCAGCTCCTTCGTGCTCAATGCCGATGGTGTCGCGGCGCATCGTCTTCCGGATTGGGAGGAACATCTTCGCCTCACCGTGTGGACGCGGAAGGGCGATAGCTGGACGTGCGCACCCGGCGACCTTTCGCAGTGGGAAGATCATCCCGCCGATATCTACTCGGCCATGGTCCTTTCATTGCGTGACTATGTTGATCGCAACCGTTTCCCCGGCGTTGTGCTGGGCCTTTCCGGCGGCATCGACAGCGCAATCTGTGCGGCGATCGCCGCCGATGCGCTCGGTCCGGACCGCGTCTGGTGCGTCATGATGCCCAGCCGTTTCACGTCACAGGAAAGCCTTGATCTTGCCAGTGACTGCGCCCGGATGATCGGGTGTAAGCTCGACACCATTGCCATCAACCCGGCCGTCATGGCCTTTGACGAGATGCTGAGCGACAGCTTTGCCGACCGAAGCGTCGACATTACCGAAGAAAATATCCAGTCGCGCATCCGCGGCGTCACCTTGATGGCGCTCTCCAACAAATTTGGCCACATGCTGCTGACCACCGGCAACAAGAGCGAGATGAGCGTCGGCTATGCGACCATTTATGGTGACATGGCGGGCGGCTATAACCCGCTGAAGGACGCCTATAAGATGACGGTGTTTGCGATTTCGCGCTGGCGCAATGCCCACCGATGCCGCATCGGCCTTGGTCCAGACGGTCCTGTCATGCCCGACGCGATCATCACGCGCCCGCCCAGTGCCGAACTGCGCCCAGACCAGAAAGATAGCGACAGCCTACCGGAATATCCGGTGCTCGATGATATCTTGCTGGGGCTGGTCGAGCAGGAATTGTCGGTCGATGAGGTCGCTGCACGCGGCCATCCGCGCGACGTGGTGCAGCGGATTGAGCGGTTGCTGTACATCGCCGAATATAAACGGCGTCAGGCGCCGCCTGGCGTCAAGCTTGGCACGCGCAATTTCGGGCGCGATCGGCGCTATCCAATCACCAACGCCTTCCGTACAGCCTAAGCCATGACTGTGATCACCCGTTTCGCGCCGTCGCCCACCGGCAATTTGCACGTCGGCAATGTCCGCACCGCGCTCCACAACTGGATGTGGGCGAAAAAGCATGGCGGCAAGTTCCTGCTGCGCATCGACGACACCGATCTTGAGCGGTCGAAAGAGGCGTATGTCGACGGCATTCGTGCCGATCTGCGCTGGCTCGGTCTCGACTGGGACGGCGAGGAGCGCCAGTCGGCGCGCTTTGATTTGTACGAGCGGCGCTTTGAAGAGCTGAAGGCCGTAGGCCGCGTCTATGCCTGCTATGAAACGCCTGAAGAGCTTGATCTGCGCCGCAAGGTGCTGCTCGGGCGCGGGCTGCCGCCCGTCTATGAGCGCAAGGATGCCGATGCGCCGGTGCCCGAGGGTCGCGCGCCGCATTGGCGCTTCAAGCTTGATCATGAGGCCATGATTGAGTGGACCGATCTTGTGCGCGGACCGCAGCATTTTGACCCCAAGCTGATGTCCGACCCCGTTATCCGCCGTGCGGACGGATCGTGGCTCTACATGCTGCCCTCGGCGATTGATGACATCGACATGGGCATCACGCACGTCGTGCGCGGCGAAGACCATGTGACCAACACCGCAACCCAGCTTCAGATGTTTGCAGCCCTTGGCGCCACGCCCCCGCACTTCGCACATGAGGCGCTGTTGACCGGCACCGAAGGCAAGCTGTCCAAGCGGCTCGGCTCGCTCGGCATGGATGCTTTTAAGGAACGCGGGATTGAGCCGATGGCGATCATCGCGTTGCTTGCACGTCTTGGGACAAGTGAACCGGTGGAACCGGTGACGACTGCCTCGCCGTTGGTGGCGACCATCGACTTTGGGCATTTCGGCCGTGCCCCTGCGCGTTTTGACGAGGAGGAGCTTGCGCAATTGAACGCGAAGATCCTTCATCACACAGATTTTGCAACCGTGGCGGACCGGTTACCGGACGGCATGGATGCGGTGGCTTGGGATGCCATTCGTCCCAATATCTCCACGCTCGCCGATGTGGCAGATTGGTGGTCGGTTGTATCCGGTGAGGTGAACGCCGATATTCCCGCCGAAGACCGCGACTACCTGGCCGAGGCCGTAAAAATTGCAGCTTCATTGGCGTGGGATGCGGACCCCTGGCACGCGCTTACCGATGCGCTCAAAGCGTCGAGTGGGCGTAAGGGCAAGGCGCTGTTCCTCCCGCTCCGGCAGGCGCTGACCGGGCATGATCATGGCCCTGACATGAAGGCGCTGCTTCCGCTCATCGGCCAAGCGCGGGCCATTGCGCGGCTGGAAAAAGCGGCCGCGAACTGAGTTTTTGGTAGGTCAATGTAGCGCTCTGCAAATTCTCTTGCAAAGTGAATGTCACGTTGTAACATCCTATTCCGGAGGAGGCTCAAGCCTCCCCATCATAGGAGAAGGATGTCATGAGCTTTACTGACTCCACCCGAACCCGCGTTGACCCGGCAGGGCTGGGCGGCGCCTTCCTAATGAGTGGCGTGATCATCCTCGGCATTGCAACAGCATCGCCGAGTTTGATTAGCAACTTGCCCGAACCACCACTGGTGCTGACGCAGACATTCAATCCGCCAAAACCAATCGACCGGCCGGTTGAACGCCAGAAATCAACGACAAGCGAGACGCGGGTGACGGCAACAAAGCCACCCCTTGCCGGACCCGCGAACAGCAAGGGCATTACAATCACTGGCCCCGGCCCGGGGCCAGACATCATCACGCCAGGGCCAGGCCCCGATATTGTGCTAGATTCACCAAGGCCGCTGCCCGTCCGCACCGAGCCAATCTTCACGGCCCGCGGGACAGCGCAGCCGCCATATCCGCGCAGTCTTCAGGCCGATGGCGTCGAGGGTGTCGCTATCGTGCGCGTGCTTGTTGGCGTGGATGGGCGCGTAAAGGCAGTGGACTCCATCCGTGCAGATGATCCGCTCTTTTTTGAGGCAACGAAGGATCAGGCCTTGCGCAAATGGCGCTTCCGCCCCGCCACCTTAGACGGGCATCCCGTTGAAAGTTGGCGGGAAATGACGGTCCGTTTCGTCATTCCACGATAGCCGGATACCGGACGGGGTAGCATCGCGCGTTGAGTGTCCCTATTTAGCGGGCATGAGTTTCTTCCCCCGTCCGGTTAATCCCTTGGCTGCCTTCCGCGATCTGCGCGCCTTTGTGGGCGCGCGCACCCGGCACGAATTCGGGTTTGCGGTGCTCTCGATCGCCATTCCTTTGTTCTGGCTGGGTCTTTTCTATCTGGATCAGGTGCCGATGGAGTATCGCCCGCCTGAAATCGTCTATGTTGAAAAGTTCGATCCCAACCGGACGGATGAGCAGATCAAGGCGCAGCAGAAGATCGATACGGCCGCCCGGAAGAAGCATGAGGCCGAAGTGCAGCGCATCCTTGAGGAGCGCCGCGCGCCGTTTAAGGCCATCGACAAGAAGATGGACGAACTCGGTCTGTGACGACGTCTGACGACCGGCGGTATATGGGGGCGGCACTCGCTTTGTCGCAACGCGGCCGCGCGCGGACGGTTCCCAATCCCAATGTCGGCTGCGTCATCGTCGCGCGTGGCACGGTGGTGGGCCGGGGGTGGACGCAAGCCGGTGGTCGCCCGCATGCTGAAGCGATGGCACTGGCGCAGGCGGGGGAACTGGCCAAAGGCGCGACCGCCTATGTCACACTGGAACCCTGTGCGCATGAAAGTGCGCGCGGACCCAATTGCACTGACAGTCTGATTGCGGCGGGTATCGCGCGGGTCGTGGTTGCGCTGACCGATCCTGACCCCCGCACCAACGGCCAAGGCATTGCGCGCTTGCAAGCCGCTGGCATTGCGGTGGAGGCCGGGCTGATGGCCGCAGAAGCGGCTCAGACCATGGCGGGTTGGCTCATGCAGCAGCAACAGGGGCGGCCCTTTGTCACGTTGAAGCTTGCCACCTCGCTCGACGGCTGCGTCGCCAGGGCCGATGGGGAGAGCAAGTGGATCACCGGAGATACGGCGCGCAGCCATGGCCATTTGGAGCGGTCGCGCAGCAACATGATCCTTGTCGGGCGCGGCACATTTGATGCGGATGCCCCAAGGCTCGACGTTCGGCTTTCAGGCTTGGAATCGCAATCTCCGGCGCGTGCGCTCCTTTCAAAGTCGGAAGCACCAGACGGATGGCTTGGCCTTGCATCGCCCGAGCAGATTTCAGGATTGGCGCATGTCCACTATCTGATGGTGGAAGGCGGCGCGCAGACGGCGGGGGCATTTTTGAAGGCGGGTCTGGTGGACCGGCTGATGCTCTACCGTGCGCCCATCGTTATTGGCGCGGGCAAAGCTTGTCTTGCCGATATCGGGCTGGGGGCATTGGCTGAGGCGCACGGTCAATGGCGGCGCGTTGATGCGCGCCCGCTTGGCAAGGACAGTCTCGAAGTCTACGAGCGGGCCTGAAAAGGGGCGGACTATGTTCACAGGTATCATCACCGACGTTGGCACAATCACCAAGGCAGAACAGCGCGGGGATCTGCGGCTGATCATTCAGTGCGGCTATGACATGTCGGGCGTGGATCTCGGTGCCTCTATCGCCTGTTCGGGCGTGTGCCTCACTGTTGTGGACAAGGGTGCAGACTGGTTCGCCATCGACGCCTCGGCGGAAACAGCGTCCAAAACATCGAATGCGATGTGGGCGCAGGGCCGCCGCCTCAATCTGGAACGCGCGCTCAAGATCGGCGATGAATTGGGTGGGCATATCGTGACCGGCCATGTTGATGGCGTCGGCACCATTGCTGCTATCGCGCCCGAAGGCGATTCGCATCGCGTCTCCGTGACGGTGGGTGCAGAGATTGCGCCTTATATCGCGACGAAGGGCTCCGTAACCGTCGACGGCGTCTCGTTGACGGTCAACAGCGTTGCGGACAATGCGGACGGCACCGCAACTTTTGGCCTCAACATCATTCCGCACACTTGGGACGTTACAGCGCTGGGCGATCTGGCGGAGGGCCAGCAGGTCAATGTCGAGATTGATGTCCTCGCCCGCTATTTGGCGCGGATGCAGGAACGTTTGAGCGCGGCGCGATAATCTCAATGTGAAATGAATCATTGACGATCACACTATGATGTGATTTTCAGGATTCATGTCTACACAACTCATCGAAAAGCTCCGCAGCCTCGTCACCGACGGTGGCTTATCCCGTTCCGGCCTTGCCCGTGCAGCCGGCCTCCATGCCAACACGCTGCGCGATCTGGACCAGCCCGACTGGAACCCGACGGCAGAGACGCTGCGCAAGCTGGAGGCCTATCTCTTCGCCAGCGACGATAGCCCCGCGCTCGTCCCCATTGAGGAAATCATTGAGGAAGCGCGCAATGGCCGCATGTTCATCCTCGTCGATGATGAAGACCGTGAGAATGAAGGCGATCTTGTGATCCCTGCGCAAATGGCAACGCCCGATGCGATCAACTTCATGGCCACGCATGGCCGTGGGCTCGTCTGCCTCACGCTGACCAAGAAGCGCGTTGAGGACCTCGGCCTTGAACTGATGAGCCGCGCCAACGGCACGCGCCACGAAACAGCGTTCACCACCTCTATCGAAGCACGCGAAGGCGTGACGACCGGCATTTCAGCAGGCGACCGTGCCCGCACCGTGTCTGTCGCCATCGATTCGTCCAAGGGCCGCGATGATATTGTGACGCCTGGCCATGTCTTCCCGCTGATCGCCCGCGATGGCGGCGTGTTGGTGCGCGCGGGCCATACCGAAGCAGCCGTCGACATTTCGCGTCTGGCCGGGCTTAACCCGTCGGGCGTGATCTGCGAGATCATGAAGGATGACGGCACCATGGCGCGCATGGATGACCTCGTCTCCTTCGCGCGGATGCATAATTTGAAGATGGGCACGATCCGTGACCTCATCGAATATCGGCGCAAGCATGACCATCTGGTCGAATGCGTGTCCGAAGCGCCTTTCGTCTCGGATTATGGCGGGGAATGGACGGCCAAGACCTATCGCAACAAGGTCGATGGATCGGTCAACATCGTCCTGCAAAAGGGCCGCGTGGTCGAAGGGGAGCCGACGCTGGTGCGCATGCACGGCATCTCGATCTTCTCTGATGTGTTGGGTGCACCCGGACCGCGCAAGCGGACCCTGCAGCGCGCTATGGCGGAAATTGGAACGGCTGGCGCAGGTGTGATCGTGCTGCTGATGCCCGGAGACGCGGACTCGCTCACGCGTGAAATTAGCGCGGCCTCTGGCAAGGCGCCGGAAATGGATTTGCGCAGCTATGGCATTGGCGCGCAGATCCTCGCCGATCTTGGCATTCACGACATGATTCTTCTGACCAACGCCCACCGCAATGTCGTTGGCATTGAAGGCTATGGCATCAACATCGTGGGCGAGCGCCCCATTCCGGAGGCATAAGTCCATGGCAAAGTTTCTGATCGTCGAGGCCCGTTTTTATGATCACCTCAACGACATGCTGGTCGAAGGGGCAAAGGCGGCGCTCGAAGACGAAGGCCATAAGGCCGACGTCATCACTGTCCCCGGCGCGCTTGAAATCCCCGGTGCGATTGCGCTGGCCGCGGAAAGCGGGCGCTATGACGGCTTTGTCGCCATTGGCGTCGTCATTCGCGGTGAGACCTATCATTTTGAAATCGTCGCGGGCGAAAGCGCACGCGGCATTATGGCGCTGACCATGGACGGGATTGCCATCGGTAATGGCATTTTGACTGTCGAGAATGAGCAGCAGGCCCTCGTCCGCGCGGATCCGACGCAGAAGGACAAGGGCGGCGAAGCGGCCAAGGCAGCGATTGCGTTGCTGGAGTTGAAGTCTCAGTTCGGTTGATCTGAATTCGGGACAGGCCCTCCCCCAACCCCTCCCGCTTGCGGGAGGGGAGCGAGACTTAGGCGGCTTTCGGTCGCCTTAGTCGCAGTGGGGAGGGCCTAACCGACCTCACCCAGCCACCGGATAATCCGTATAGCCTTCTAGGCCCGGTGTGTACCAAGTTGCCATGTTGGTCTCGGTCCATGCCTTGCCATCGCGGATACGCTCAGCAAGATCCGGGTTGGAGATATAGGGACGGCCATAGCTGACAGCGTCCGCCTGCCCCGAAGCGATCAGGGCGTTTCCGTCTTCGGCTGTCAGGTCGGAATTGAGCACCAGCTTGTTGGTGAAGACTTTGCGGATCGCGGGGGACTGCTTGGGCACATCGGTCCGCCCGAAGGTGCCGTCAGGGCCGGGTTCGCGCAGTTCCAGAAAGCCGATGTTGAGCTTCTGTAATGCGGCCGCGGCAGCCGTGAACAGGCCTTCGGGGTTGCTGTCATCCGCGCCTTGTGAATCGCCATTGGGGGACAGGCGGACAGAGACGCGGTCCGCGCCCCACACATCGCACAGAGCCGCTGTGACTTCGGTCGTCAGGCGGATTCGGTTTTCAATGGAGCCGCCATAGGCATCGTCACGGAAATTGCTGTTGTCGCGCAAAAACTGGTCGAGCAGATAGCCGTTCGCGCTGTGGATCTGGACGCCGTCAAAGCCCGCCTTCTTCGCGTTTTCAGCGGCCTTCACATAATCGCCGATCAGGCGGGGGATTTCATCAAGGCGCAAGGCGCGGGCTTCTTCCAGCGGCTGCTTGCCCGTCTTGGTATAGGCGTGGCCCGGACCAGTTGTGGCCGAAGACGAGACGCCGGGGCCGTTGTTATAGCTGGAGTGGACCAGACGACCCATGTGCCACAGCTGAAGGATGATGCGACCATCGGCCTTGTGCACGGCCTCTGTCACAGGCTTCCAGCCTTCGGTCTGCGCATCGGTCCAGATGCCCGGTGCGGATGGCCAGCCAAGGCCTTCCTGCGAAATGCCTGTGGCTTCCGAGATGATGAGGCCCGCCGACGCGCGCTGCTCATAATAGAGGCGCATCAGATCATTGGGGATATGGCCGGGGTCGGCGCGGCCGCGGGTCAGTGGCGCCATCAGGATGCGGTTCGGGCAATGAATGGCCCCAAGATCAATCGGATCGAAAAGTGTCGGCATGTGGGCCCCTAGTTGCTTTGTGAGTTCGGCTAACGGATATGAGGGCGATGGGGTCCACGCAACAGCAACAATCTCTTGGGGGGCAAGAAGTTGGCAGCCGGGCCGCTGTCATCGCGGCGTTGCTGATTGGAAACTTTGCTCTCGCCTTCGGGCCATGGCTCGTGCGTATGGCCGATGTTGGCCCAAGCGCCTCGGCCATGTGGCGCTTAGCGCTGGCAGCACCTGTGCTCTTCCTGATCGCCGCCTATCGCCGCCAGCCGCTGACCCTGCCAAGCAACGCGCTCTATTGGACGATGCTGTTGTCGGGCCTGTTCTTCGCCGTTGACCTGGCCGCCTGGCATATTGGCATTCTCAAAACCAAGATGGCCAACGCCACGCTCTTTGCCAATGCGGCGAGCCTGTTTTTCCCTGTCTGGGGTTTCCTTGTGGCGCGCGCCTGGCCGACGCGCCGGGAAGGGACGGCCTTTGCTGTCGCGACCATCGGCACTGTCCTGTTGCTGGGTCGGTCCGCAGAACTCAGCACGCAGAACCTGCTCGGCGATATGCTCTGCCTTGCTGCCGGCCTGTTCTACACGGCCTATCTGGTCGTCGTCGCGCAGGCGCGCGCGCAGTTGCAAAGCTGGACGTTGCTGGCCTGGTCCACGGTTGCAACCATCCTGCCGCTGCTGTTGATCGCGCTGGCGCTCGGCGAAACGATCATGCCGCGGAATTGGACGCCGGTCATCGCACTGGCGGTGGTCAGCCAGCTAATCGGTCAGGGGATGATGGTGTATGCCCTTGGGCGTGTCACGCCGCTCGTTTTTGGGCTGGCGCTGCTCACGCAGCCAGTGGTCTCAGCCACGATGGGCTGGATCAGCTATGGAGAAATGCTGGCCTTGCCCGACTGGATCGGCGCAGGGCTGATCGGGCTGGCACTCCTCATGGTGCGCCAGCCCGACCGGTCAAAGGATTAGTTAGCCCAAGTTCGCTGAAATCATGCAATAAAGCATGGGAATGCTCAGCAAAGTGTTGGTGCGGCTGAACATCATCGCCGTGCTTGCAGCCTTCGCTTTGGTAGCGTCGTCAGCAGCAACAATGCCGAGGGCTTTCTTCTGGTTTGGCCAGATGATGAACCAGACGTTGAATGCCATGATCAGCGCAAGCCACATGCCAATACCAATAAGGAGCATGCCGCCCTCGCCTTGGAGCAGCATTGCCTGTGC
The DNA here is from genome assembly GCA_903839675.1 of uncultured Sphingomonadales bacterium. Lineage (GTDB taxonomy): Bacteria > Pseudomonadota > Alphaproteobacteria > Sphingomonadales > Sphingomonadaceae > Aquisediminimonas. The sequence continues at coordinate 264,626 of CAIMDB010000028.1, read as the reverse complement.
CAGATAGCCTGCACGCCAAGCGATCAGGAGGCCGGTTACCACAGTAAGGGCTGCGCCCCACCGGAACCAGAATAGGGCTTCGGGAGCGATGTACTTAGACACGGCCGGCTTAAGCTCTGCGGGGATCTTCGGCATGGTCGGGATCTGCGTGAAGTTGAAATAATAGAGATGACCAATCCACAAGATGCCGAAAAAGACATGTAGCCAGCGGATTGTCTGCTGCTCCAGATCGCCATTTGGTGCGATCGAGAAAATAATGGCAAGAGCGGCGACTAAGCCTACCGCAAGAACCGCGTTCAGATTTCCAAAAAATTTCGCCATTTTTGACGACTCCCCCAATTGGTTGAACCTTTGATTGACGCAGCGAACCTAACATCCCATCTAGCCGATGTCACCTTGGTTGCAGCGAAAGGCCCGGCACGTGTCCGTCGATTTCAATAACATGACGCTTGAAGAGCTGCGCGGCGCTTTGGCAAGCGAACTTCCTGCGGACGCTGCGTTTGACGGATGGACGGCAACGGCCTTGCAGGCGACGGCAGAACGGTTGGGCGTGGACGGCGATGTGGCCGGTCTCGCCTTCCCTGATGGCGCCCTCCAGATGATCGACGCCTGGTTCGCGTCGGTGGACAGCGACATGCTGGATGCCTGTCCATCCGAAATGCTGGCCACGATGAAAATCCGGGAGCGGATCACGACGCTGGTGGAGAGCCGCCTGTCGATCCTCGCCCCCAATCGGGAGGCGCTGCGGCGCGCGCAGGCCATTCTTGCCAATCCGCTGAATGCGCGTGTCGCGTCCCGTCTGGGTTGGCGCGCGGCCGACGTCATGTGGCGCGCGGCGGGCGATACGGCGACGGATTATAATCACTATACCAAGCGCGCCATTCTGGGCTCGGTTTATGCCGCCACGCTGCTGATCTTCGTTAATGATGACAGCGAGGAGTGGGCCGACACACAGGCGTTTCTCGCCCGGAGGATTGACGGCATCATGCGGTTTGAAAAGGCCAAGGCGAAATGGACAGGCGGCGGGAATGACCGCCATTTCAGCATGGCCCGTTTCCTCGGACGGCTGCGCTACCCTGCCGCTTGAATCGTCTGGTATTCCGCTGAAGAAAATGATAATCAATTGCAATTGGGTTTGGATGAAGCTGGGGCCGGAGTGCAACTCGACGAATTGCCACTGAATCAGGTTGCGCACATTGCCGCCATTGATTGGACACGCCTTGGCGACACCGAGGCGCATCGCCTGCGTTGCTTGGGGTTTGAGCCGGGGGCTGAAGTGGAGCCGCTGCACCGTGGCTGGTTCCTGTTCAAAGACCCGCTCGCCGTGCGTGTTGGCCGCATGACCGTTGCCATCCGCGCCGCACACGCCGCCGCTGTGCAGGTCACGACCGCGTGACGTCCCTCCCACTTGTTGCGCTTGCCGGGAACCCCAATGCCGGGAAGAGCGCGCTCTTCAACGCGCTGACGGGCGCTCGGCAGAAGACGGGCAATTATCCCGGCGTTACGGTGGAGCGCCATGCGGGCCGCTTCTCTCTCGATGATGGGCGGCCGGTTGAGGTCGTTGATCTTCCCGGCACCTATAGCCTGCAACCTGCCAGCCCCGATGAAGCCGTCACGCGCGATGTCATCATGGGCAAGCAGGCGGGCGAACGGCGTCCCGATGCCCTCATCGTCGTGGTCGATGCTGGCAATCTCGACAATCATCTGCGCTTTGCCATTGAACTGATCGCCCTTGGTCTGCCGACAGTCGTTGCGCTCAACATGATCGATCTGGCGGAGCGGGACGGGCTGACGCTCGATGCGCAGCGCCTGTCAGCAGCCTTGGGTGTACCGGTGATCCCGACTGTCGCGGTGCGGCGCCGTGGCCTTGAGGACCTGCGCGCCGCGTTGTCGAGCGCTGTCACGCAGAAGAAGCCCGTGGTGGCAGACGTGCCGCAGATCAGCGCGGCGGATTTGCGCGCGCGGGCGCACGCAGCGGCCAAATCGGCCATTGTCGGCGAAACGCAGGAACGGCAGATCACCCGCACGATTGACGCGGTTGTGCTCCACCCCATTGCAGGGCCGATCCTTTTGTTCGCGACGCTGTTTGCGATGTTCCAACTTGTCTATTCAGCGGCGGAAGCCCCTGTCGATCTGATCGAAGGCTGGATTGGCTTGCTGTCCGATTTCGTGCGGACGTCCATGCCGGACACGCTGCTGCGGTCAGCACTGATTGACGGGGTTATTGCAGGCGTCGGCGCGGTGGTGGTGTTCCTGCCGCAGATCCTCGTGCTTTTCGCCTTCATCCTCGTGCTCGAAATGTCGGGCTATATGGTGCGCGCGGCGTTCATCATGGACAGGTTGATGGCCAGCGTCGGGCTGTCGGGCCGGGCTTTCATCCCGCTCCTCTCCTCCTTTGCCTGTGCTGTGCCCGGCATCATGGCGACGCGCACGATTGAAGATCCGCGCGACCGGCTGACGACGATCCTCATTGCCCCGCTGATGACCTGTTCGGCGCGCCTGCCCGTCTATGCCGTCATCATTGGTGCCTTCATTCCGGAACGGTCGGTCGGGCCGGGGCTGGGCTTGCAGGGGCTCGTTCTGTTTGGCCTCTACATCGCCGGAATTGTCGGCGCGATGTTGGCGGCCCTCGTCATCCGCAAGACGGTGGCGCAAGGCTCCAGCCTCGGCTTCATGATGGAAATGCCGCGTTACCAGATGCCGAATTTGAAGGACGTCGCCCTCGGCCTTTGGCAGCGGGCCGCTGCGTTCCTTCGCCGTGCGGGCACCATTATCGCCGTGACCACCATCATCCTTTGGGCCCTGCTCAGCTTTCCGCAGGTGCCCGCCGGGTCGAGTAAGAGCCAGATCGACCAGTCAATTGCCGGGCGCATCGCCAGCGGGTTGGAACCCATCGTGGCACCTATCGGCTTCAACCGCGATATGGCGCTGGCGCTGATCCCGGCCATGGCCGCGCGGGAGGTGGCCGTCTCTGCGCTGGCCACAACCTACGCCATCGATTCCGCTGACGACGCGCAAGGCGAAAAGACGCTTCGGGAGAAGCTGCGTGCGGGCTGGACCATCCCGATGGCGCTCGCCTTCCTCGCTTGGTTCGTTTTTGCGCCGCAGTGCATTTCCACCATTGCCGTGGTGCGGCGTGAAACCAATGGATGGAAATGGCCGGTGATTATGGTCACCTATCTGTTCGCACTGGCATATGTCGCGGCAGGCGTTACATACTGGCTCTCAACATTTTTGGGTCTTTAAAGGATAGAGCATGGCGGGGAGCGTCAACAAAGTCACACTGGTCGGCAATCTGGGGAAAGACCCCGAAGCGCGTTCGATGAACAATGGCGGGGAAGTGGTGAGCTTCACCCTCGCCACTTCGGAAACCTGGAACGACCGCGACGGGAACAAGCAGGAAAAGACTGAGTGGCACAATGTCGTGATCTTTAACGAGAACCTCGGCAAGGTCGCAAAGAACTATCTGCGCAAGGGCCAGAAGGCCTATATCGAAGGCCAGCTGCAAACCCGCAAATGGACCGACCAGAACGGCAATGACCGCTACACGACTGAGGTTGTGCTGCAGCGCTTCCGTGGGGAACTCGTCCTGCTCTCCGGTCGCGAAGGCGGCGGCGGCGGCGGTGCCAGCTCCGGCGGCGGCGACTGGGGTCAGCGGTCGGGCGGCGGCAATGCCGGTGGCGGCGGCGCATCATCCGGCAACTTTGGTGGCTCCGGCGCGCCGAGCCCGTTTGACAGCGATCTGGACGACGACGTCCCGTTTTGATCGGGGGGGCTTCGGCCCTTTCCACCCGCTTACCCTGAGCCTGTCGAAGGGTTGTTCTTCTCGCTTGAAGCACAGGGAAGGACAGGGCTTCGACAAGCTCAGCCCAAACGGGTCGGGATGCGTTCTCGGTTACGCCCGCGTCTTAAACGGGGTGAAATCAGTGCCCTCGTCAAACAGATCGACGCCCTCATGGCGCTTCAGTTTGTTGACGACCACATAGGTCACGGGTGTCAGCAGCGCTTCCCACAACACCTTTAGGCCCCAATTGGTCACCATCACGGTAAGGATCTGGTCCGTTGACCAGACGTTCCAAAAGGCGAGTGGATAGAAGATCAGGCTGTCCACGCCTTGTCCGAAGATGGTCGACCCGATGGTGCGGCTCCACAGATGTTTGCCCTTGGTCCACACTTTCATGCGCGCGAGCACATAGGAGTTGACGAACTCCCCCGCCCAGAAGGCGACGATGGAGGCAAAAACGATCTGCGGCACCTGCCCGAACACGCTTTCATACGCGGCCTGCCCGTCCCAGCCCGGGGCTGGCGGCAGCGAGACGACGACCCAGCTCATAAACGCCATGAACAGCATCGCTGAAAAGCCCACCCAGATGCAGCGGCGCGCGCGGGCATAGCCATAGACTTCGGTCAGCACGTCACCGATGACATAGCCCAGCGGGAAGAATAGAATGCCCGCGCCAAATTCCCATCCGCCCAGCGTCGCGACTTTGGCCGCGCCGATGACATTTGACAGCAAGAGGATGGCAACAAAGGCGGCCATCACAACATCAAAGCTGCGGAACTGGTGAATGGTCTCCGCCTTTACGGCGCGTGGATGTTGATCGGTCATGGAATAACCTTAGCCACGCCATCAGCTTTGGCAACGGGGGCACAGGCCAGGGTGCCCACCCATGGCGCGCGTTGGTGCTGGCATGCCCTGCCTTCAAAATGCTGTTCATCGGGTCGGTGCAGGCGCGCAGAGGTATTGCGTGCCCGGTTGTAGATCCAGATGACAGCCTCGTCCTTGGCGGAGCTGAGCACGACATTGCCGTCCTGTTCCGGCGTCAGAACCACTGTGCGCGTCGTGGGACTTTGGCCTGCCCGCTCAAAAAAGAAACGCCCCAGCTTTTCCAGAGAATGCGGATCAAGAACCTTGGCGGCTGGATGATCCCATACGAACACCAGCCGCGTAGGTGCAGAGGGAAGCAGGAATTGGCTGGCCTGTTCAAAGCCATAAGCGTTTCGCGCAGCCAGCCGGGCCTGCAAGTCAGACGGGGTCGCGAGCGGCACAAGGAAGGCGAGGGCCAGCAGCGCATGGCCAAGGGCGGCCTTTTCAAAGCGCTGTGCGATCAGGACCAAGGCGAGGAGGACAGACGGCACCACCGGCACCAGATAGCGGTCCGTCAGCGTGTCGCGCGCCGTGCCAAGGCCAAGCAGGAGGAGAAGGGCCACAACCCCGATGAGCGCCGCGGCCTCCATTTGCTTTGCTCCGTCCGTGGGGCGGGTGCGTCGGCCAAGCGAAGTGGCAATCATCAGGATAAGAGCCGCCCCGATCAGCGCCCATTGGGTCCAGCCCGGTGGGCCGACAAGATATTGGACGAAGCCGGCAGCGAGCTCGGCTGTGAACGGTTCATACCAAGCGACGTCCGGGCGCGCATAGTCGGCGAGGCGCGGCGCGTGGACGGTGAGCCAGGCAAGGGCAGGCACGAAGGGAAGCGCTGCCGGCCACAAGCGAATGGCGCGCTGTCGCTCGCGCACCAACAGGACCATGCCCTGCAAGGCCGAGGGGATAAGCGCGAAATAATGGGTGAGGATGGCGGCGGCGGCGAGCGCCGACCAAAGCCCTGTCGTGCGCCGGTCCGGGTGCTCCAGAACGTTCGCAAAGGCGAGTGTCTGCGCCACCGACAGCAACAGCAACAGGCCATAGCCGCGCGCATCCAGCGAGATTTCAAACCCCGGCCACCACAGGATGAGGAGGGCAGACCAGCATAATCGTCCGCTGCGGGACAGCGCGTTGCCGCGCCACATCAGGGGGAGGAGGGCTGCGATAATCACGAAGAGGACGCTCGGCAACCGTAAGGAGAGGTCCGACAGGCCCGCAAGGCGCGTCCAAAGCGCCATAAAGCCATAATAAAGCGGCGGGTTCACATCGAGCCAAGCCTCGTGCCAGAAGCGCGCCCAATCCGATTGCCCGGCAATCATCGCGGTCCATGTCTCGTCAATCCACAGCGGCAGAGCCCGTCCCGCCCAAAGACGCTCGGCCAAGGCCACTATCCAGCCAAAGACAACCAAGCAGATCAGCATCCGCGACATTAGCCGAGGCTTGCTCCGGTCCTCTGTGGGTCTGTCAATTAATGCCGCCATCATTGCCGTCCCTGACGGCAAATCAGCGCTCTGTCACGTCTGGAGGTTCCGCTTAGGCAAAAACCCCTCTATGAAGCAATCTGTGCGCGCCCGTAGCTCAGTTGGATAGAGCACGAGCCTTCTAAGCTTGGGGCCGCAGGTTCGAATCCTGCCGGGCGCGCCATTGATCTGCTTGAGTCGCCTGCGCCTGATGTGATTATCAAGGTGCAGCATTGCACTTAGGCTAAGCCGCAACAACTCGCTGGTCGATCACGCCGAACAGCACGTCTCCCGCTGCCGATCGGGCTTCCATACGAACTGTATCTCCAAAGGACATGAAGGGCGTCTTGGCGGTACCCTCATCGACGATCTCAATGCCGCGGCGTTCAGAGATGCATGACGAGCCGACGTCGCGGAAGTTGGCGTTGGAGACCGTACCTGAACCGATAATTGTCCCGGCCACCAAAGACCGGGTGCGCGCGGCATGGGCGACGAGTTCGTGGAAGCCAAAGGCCATTGGCGCGCCATTGGCTTTGCCAAAGCGATTGCCGTTCCAATCAACGGTCAGATCAAGGCAGACGCGCCCGTCGCGCCAATCATCGCCGAGTTCCTCAGGCGTCACGGCAAAGGGTGCCACGCTGCAGGGAGGCTTTGCCTGTACCCACCCAAAACCCGTCTTCATTTCAATCGGCGCGATGGCGCGCAGCGACCAGTCGTTGATCTGGACGATCAGGCGGATGTGCGCCAGCGCCTCCTGAGCCGAGATACCCATTGGCACCGCATCGACAATGACGCCAAACTCGCCTTCAAAATCGATACCGTCAGCCTCACTTGGAAAAGCCACATCTTCACGCGGCCCGTAAAAGCGGTCTGAGATGCCCTGGTACATAAGCGGGCGATCCGTCTCGATCGGGTCCGACCCGAAGGCAATCTGCATCAACGCGCCGTGACTTTCATAAGCCGACCCATCGAGCCATTGCCAGGCACGCGGCAACGGCGCCGCAAGCTGATCAAGTGGTAACGCATCGGGGAACGTGTTCACCGCGCGCAACTGGGCCTCAGCCTGCGCCCAGTTCTCCAAGGCGGCCTGCAGAGTTGGAATTGGCGCCTGCGTGCACTTAAGTCCGTCCGGAGAAACGACAATCAACTGACCATCGGGCGTGCCGTTTTTGAGCGTTGCGAGTTTCATGAAAAATCAGTCCTCAATAATGGCGACGGCGCGGGTCCAGCCGGCGGACGCGCCTTTGATTTTGTGGGGGAAACAGCAGACCGTGAAGCCGCTGGCGGGCAAGACTTCCAGATTGTGGAGCTTCTCCAGATGACAATAACCGATGTCGCGACCGGCCTTATGCCCTTCCCAGATCAGGCTCTTGTCGCCGGTTTCCTTCACGCGTTGGGCGGTATGGACGAAGGGAGCATCCCAGCTCCAAGCATCTGTTCCTGTGACGCGGACACCCCGCGAGGTGAGGTACATGGTCGCCTCATAGCCCATGCCACAACCGATGCTGACAAAATTAGGATTGCCGACGGCCTTGCCTGCAGCCGTGTTCACCAGAACAATATCGAGCGGCTTCAGCTCATACGCGATACGTGCAAGCTCCGCCTCCACATCTTCCGCCGTCACGACATAGCCATCGGGGAAATGGCGGAAGTCCAGCTTCACGCCCGGCTGGAAGCACCAGTCTAGCGGGACCTCGTCAATCGTCATTGCGGGCTTGCCGCCATCTTGCGTCGGGTGAAAATGCCAAGGCGCGTCCAGATGCGTGCCATTGTGTGTGGTGAGCGTGATCGTCTCTGCGGCTGCAAAGCCCATCCCGTCAGGCGTGTCCTCCGCTGTCACGCCAGGGAAGAAATGCTGGAGCTCAGTTAAGGTGTCTTCATGCTTTTGATATTCAATATGCGGACGCATGAACGGCGGGTCTGTGATCACGTCATTTTCCAGCGTGATCGAAATGTCGATGATTTGGCGGCCCATAAATTCTCTCCCTTTTGCTCGGCCTTAGGCCTTAAATGTCTGTCCAGTGGAAGCTAAGTGGTGCTTCTCGAAACGCGAACCGATCCAAATGGCGGGCAAGCGCACCTTTGAGGCCGTCCAGCTGACCCTCTGCGCTGGCTTCTATGCGGCACAGAATGCTGTCAGTGGTCGTTGTCATGATGATGACCGCATCGCTGGGCCAGTCCGCGCCACGGGCATTTGCCGGGAATGTAACCCGCCCACCCGTTTCGTCTGTCGTCACAGCAAGATTATGCGCCCAGTGCTTACACAGCTGGTGCACATATTTCAGGCCCTGGGTCGTCGGAACGTTGGCCTCAGATATTGCACTCATTCAAAATTCCTTCCGACGTATTGGAAAACCAGCCGCAGCTGGATCGCGATCTTTGCACGTGCGCAGCTATGGCTTCATCTCCGCAAGAGAGCTTCCATTGGCTGTATAGGCTGGCGCTTCGATCAGCACGAATGCCACGCGGGCGAAGTCCGTTTCGCTCGGATTGCGCCATTTGTGGTTGGTGCCGCGCTGCACAATAATCGAATGGGTGCCGACGATGGTTTTGACGCCGTCTTCCAGCTCCAGCTCAATCTCCCCTGCCAGCACGATCCCATAGTCGATGCTGTTGGTCCGGTGCATGGGGGAGTCCCCGCCGGGGAGAAAATCAACAATGCGGATGACAGAGCCTTGGTTGATCGTGAGGCCTGCCTCCAGATCGCGACCGTCTGTGTCATCATTGTTGTCCGCTGGCACTGTTGCGGTCGCCCAAATCAGCGCAAATTCTGCTCCGCCAAGCGCAATCGGTTCACTCGGAAATTGCTCGTCGGACCGGATGATCGCTCTGCCATTTGCATTGTGCCCAGTGACGACACGGCGGATGGGGGGAAACGGGTTCTTCATGTCAGATGTCACGCGCCATTCCTTCAGGACAGGGTTGAAAGGGCTGAGTGGACGAGTGCCTCAAGGTCGGCATCCGCTGCGAAGCCCAACGCCTCGGCAGCGGGCGTGGACAAAGGCGGTTGGGAGCCAAAGGCATGCTCAATTGCTGTGTCAGGCGCGTAGGCTACAAGATCAGCCCCCGAGCCCGTTGCCCCGCAGATTGCTTTGACGAGGTCTTCCATGACGACACGCTGCGCTGGCAGGGTGAAAGCCCCTTCCGTGTCAATCTGCAACGCATGGACCAGATTTTGGGCAATTTGCGCGACCGACATGAGCCACATGGTCGCCTGTGGGGACACGGGCAGTGCAATGCGCTCCCCTGCCTTAAGCGCATGAAAGACATCACTCATGAACGCTGACTTCATGCCGGAGGGGCCACGGGGTCGGGCGATGATGCCGGGCAGCCGCAGCGACAGGGCGGAAATGGCACCCCGCCGAGTCTGCGTGGCCAGCCACTGCTCCATGAGTGCCTTATGCGCGCCATAGATCATGCGGGGGGCGAGTGGGGTGTCGTCATCGACAAAGGCGGGCAAAGGATCGCCAAAAACGGCGATGCTGCTGGCAAAGATGAAGCGTGGCCTTTGCCCTGATTGAGCTGCTGCCTCTGCAAGGGCCATCGTGGCATCCATGTTCACGCTCTTGGCCGTCGCGGGGTCCTGTTCGGCAGCCCCCCCCGGCACTGTTGCCAAATGAACCACCGCATCGCAGCCGTCCGCAAAGGCCCGATCGAGGGTGGCGGGATGACACAGATCACCCTCTACACCTGTCCGCGTCCCCAGTTGATGGTCGACGAGCACAAGGTCATGCTGCCCCTCAAGCGCGCTGGCCAATGCACGGCCCACAAAGCCGCCGCCGCCGGTTATGATGATCCGCATTGGCCGCTAGCTCCCGTCAGTGATCAGAGTGCCGCCATCGACGACAAGATTATGGCCAGTGATGAAGCCCCCCGCGGGGCTTGCAAGAAAGACGGCAGCACCGGCCACTTCCTCCACAGTGCCAACCCGACGCAAGGGTGTCATTTGCATCCGGCGTGTCATGAAATCCCCCGTCTGGGGCAGATCAGCCAGCAGCTTGGTATCAATCAAACCCGGCGAAATTGCATTCGCGCGCACCCCTTGTGGCCCCCATTGAACTGCGATGTTGCGGGCCAGTTGAACCACCCCGGCTTTGGCCAGCGCGTAGCCGTTGATCGATGCGTTGCCGCGAAGGCCTGCAAGGCTTGCGATCAAGATGATTGAGCCTTGCTGCTTTGCAATGTGGGGCAACGCAAGGCCAGTCAGTGCGACTTGGCTTCTGAGGTTGACGGCAATGACTCTGTCAAAATCCTCAAGACTCGCATCGCCATTCTTGCCCGCAATGCCTGCATTGCAAACGAGGATATCAATCTGCCCATGAAGTTCCAAGGTTCCAGCTATCAATGCCTTCAACGCTTCTGGGTCCGTCACGTCACAGGCGATTCCCGTCGCGCCGAGCTCAGCGCTGACTTGGGCAGTCGCCTCTGCACTTTCGCTGGAAACGATCACATGGGCACCCGCCGCGCAAAATGCTTCGGCGATGGCCCGGCCAATGCCAGATGTTGATCCGGTGACGATCGCAACCTTGTTGTCCAGCCTGAACATCAGTCGGTCCGCTCTGCTTTCAGCATGGCTTCCAACTTACGCCGGACGCGCGTTCCGCCCGCATCAATTCCCAAAGAAAGGGGCTGCGCGTCCCAAAAATCCTGTCCTTCGAGGTTGTCATAAGCCGCTTTGATGATGGGCTTGTCCTCCTCATCAAAGGCTTGGGCAAAAAGGGTGCGAAGGAAGTCATCGGTCTCTGCTGAATCGAGATCGTGGTAGCGCGTGGTTGCCCAGAAATAGTGCGTCGTGGTTGGGCTGGCTGGGGTCAATATGTGGGCCTGCTGGGCAATTACGCCCGTTTCTCGAGCAGCACCCGCCGGACAAGCACCGATTTCCAGTTGCATGGATGCCGGCGCATTCCAACGCATATCGAGCCAGTGATCTGTCTCCATGTCCGGCGGATATACACCGACGGTGTGTGGCGGCGCTTTGACCCCGGGCATCCACCAATTGGAACGAAGCGTATTGCCCTCGTCCTTTATCGTGTGCTTGCCGCTGAAGATGACGCCGTTGCCAGCGAAGCTGCCCTTGTGGACATATTCGATATGGCTCAGGTCCATCAGATTATCGATGCCAAACTCAAAAGGCGCTTCAAGCAAAGTATAGCCGCGCACAACGCGGGTGAAATCGTTGTCCTCAACCATCGAGAAATCGGGGATGGTCTGTGGGTTGGCCTCTTTGGGATCACCACCCCAAAGCCAGATCATGCCGTGCTTTTCTAACGTATGCCAAGCATCGACACGCGCTGCGGCTGGGATCGTGTCGGAGAATGGATTTCTCACACACTTGCCGCTGCCGTCATATGTGAGGCCATGATAAGGGCAGACGACGTTATCACCGACCTTTTCACCCAAACTGAGCGGCGCAAATCTGTGCGGGCAGCGGTCAGCGAGGGCAGCAACGCCATCCTTCGTGCGGAATAGGACGATATTGCGGTCAAAGATGCGCCGCGACAGCAGGCCCTCACCCACCTCGTCGGACCAGCCGGCCATGTACCAAATGTTTCTGAGATAGGTCGTCATTACGTCTCGCTTAATCGGCCAAGAGTTGAAGGGGGAGAGACGCCAGGGCATGCAGCGTGTTGTTCAGGCGACGGACTGGTTTTCCTACCAGCCGGATTTCGCGGACACGCGGGATCATCGCCTTCAGCAATGCCTCTGCTTCCATCCTTGCGACCATTTGTCCCAGACATTGATGGATACCAAAGCCGAAGCCGACATGCCCGCTGCTTGACCGGGAGATGTCGAACTCCTCTGATCGTTCCCATTGTCGCGGATCGCGGTTTGCGGACGCCAGAAACAGGATTACTTTGGAACCCGCCGGGATATGTCCGTCGGGCAGTGGAACGTTTCGCGATGTCGTTCGAAAAAAGGTCTGAACCGTCCCGTCCCACCGCAGGCTTTCTTCAAAGGCCTTTTTGGCAAGGCTGGGGTCCGCCCTTAGTTTTGCCCATTGATCCGGATGCTGGGCAAAAGCGTGCAGCATATTGCCGATGCCATTGACGGTCGTATCAAGCCCGGCTGTCAGAAATGAGCGAACCAATCGCTCCGCTTCTTCCGGTGTGCAGTCCCCGCGGTCCGCGGCTTCATAAACCTTCATGCCCCAGCCATTGGGTGCGAGATTCTCACGCCGGCAACTCTCCATGACCGCAGCAGACGCCGCCGCCGCATTGGCAATCGCCTCTTCAAAAAGCCGGTTGCGTGGACCAAAACCGTTGAACGCTGTTGTGCCGTAAGGGATGAGATGTTCACGGCCTTCTTCGCGAATGCCGATCAAATCCGGAAAGACGGACAGCGGGAATTGCTCGCCCAAGTCCCGAACGCCATCCACTCTCTGTCCAAGCAGGCGATCAACCAATATTTCGGCCTTCGCGCACCATTGCGGCATTGCAGTCTTTAGGCTGGAGAGCGAGGCAACTTTGTTCATCAGGCCGCGCGTGCGATCATGGACGGGGGGATCGGTTTCCAGCAACAGCGAAGGCGGACGCCAAGGCGTATCCGTCGCAAAATCGGTCATACCAACCCCGCGCCCCGACACGAAGGTTTGCCAGTCTTTCAAGCTGGCTGACACCTCGGCATATCGCGCCATAGCGAAGCAGTTTATCGGTTTGAGCCATATGACTGGCCCTGCATCACGAAGTGCGCCGTGAAATGTATAGGGCGCTGCCAGAAACGCGTCGTCGAAAGGATCAATGTCCAAACTTGGGATTTGTGCTGGCGGCGCCAATGGAATGGCCTTCTAGGGCTGCGGCTGATTAGACCCGCCAGGACGTCCGCCGAGCGTGTCTGCAAACCAGTCCGCAATATAGTCCCTGCCAAAGGACATGTTATCGGCGCCGACATGCTCCACGCCGCCTTCGCGCGGGGTGAATATCTTCAGCTCTGCCTTGGGGCTGTTGACCAGTTGTTCGAACGCCTGATGGGCATATTCCACGCCAATCTGCCGGTCATTCTCGCCATGGGTGACGAGGAAGGGAACCTTGATCCGGTCCATATGGCCGTTCAGGTTCATGTCTTTGGTCTTTTCGTGAAAGTCGTCCATGTCGCTCGCGCCAAAGACCCACATCACATGGCCCCAATAATGCGGGACGGGATTTTCGCCCTCGCGCCGCAGACGCTTTTCCTGAACTTCGGCCCAATTATGGTTCGCGCCCCAGCAAGCGCCCGACGCAAAGCGGGGCTCGTAAGCGACGGCACGCGGCGCATAGTGACCGCCAAGCGAAATGCCGGTCATCCCCAGCCGTGCGGCATCCACATCGGCCTGGCCTTCCAGCCAATCCACGGCGCGCGAAGCCCATTGTTCGCTGTACGGCGTGGCGGGCAGGCCCTGAAGCCGCAAAGCCTCCCCCGTTCCGGGCTGATCAACGCAAAGGGTTGAAATGCCTCTGCGCGCCAGAGCCTGCGGCAGGCCGGACCAATAGAGCAACTCTTTACTGCTATCGAGCCCGTTGCAATAGACGACAGCTGGCCGTGGCCCGTCTCCCGGCGCTTGCACCCACAAGGCCGGCATTGTTCCTTTTTCCAGCGGAATTTCGACACGCGTGCAGTTGGCTTGGCCCAGCGCCATGCCGCGACCGAAACAATCGCGCGCGCGCTGATAGGTTTCCAGGCGCCCCGGTGTGCCTTGCGCTTGCATCCGCTCCCCGTTCAGCAGGTAGAGTGCGGCGCGTTCGAGCTTCGCCCCAGCAGAGAAGTGGCGCCCGCGCGCCTCATCCTCTGCGGCCAGTTCAATCAACGTGTCTGCCTTTGCCATCCAAGCCTGCATGAAGGCTTGGGTACCATTGTCGGCGCTTGTTCCGGCGGCTTCTTTGGCCGCAGCAACGATGTCGACAATTTCACCAACTTGGCCACCAGACTCCATCGCGATGGCGACGGAGAGGTTCCAGATATAGTTGGGAAAAGGTTCAAATAGCGCCATGGATCAGACCCCTGCTGGCTGGAAAAGGCCGGCATCAACTTCGGGATGCGGCATGGTTTGCGGCCCACCGACCCCGATCGACCACTGGTCCATCAGCAAGGGCGCAGGCGGATAGACCGAGGGCTGCCAGGTCGCCTCATCCACTTCCTCAAGTTCTGACGTGTATTCCACGGCGAAGCCCGCCGGCGTCACGAAGTAGCTGAAGGTGTTGTTGCCAGCGGTGTGCCGCCCGGGGCCCCACCGAATATCGATATCGTTTTGCTTCAGCCGGTGAATGCCCCGCATCATCCCGTCGACGCCTTCCATGTCATAGGCAACATGGTTCAGGCACGGTGGACCCGGCAGGATCGCAAGGCGATGGTGTGCCGAGTTGCAACGCAGGAAGCTCATGAAATCGCCGATCCAGTCGGACAGGCGGAAACCAAGCACATCAATGAACCACTGGGTCATAGCTTTGTGGTCGGGCGAATGCATAACGATGTGGCTTATCTTAACCGGCACACCGTCCCAGCGTGCGATGGACGCAGTAGGCCCCGAGGCAACGTCGCTTGAAATCTCAAAAGGCAGACCATCAGGAGAGAAGAAGCGAAAGCCATAGCCACCGCCGGGCGAGGTCAGTTCCTGCGGCGCATGGACGATTTTGCCACCGCTTGCGGCAACACGATCATGCAGGGCATCGACATCCGTGCGTCTATCCGCCGCAAGGGCGATGACATCGACACGTTTTGCTGGGTCCTTGCGAAGACGCACAACGTGATGCTCAGGTGCACCCTTGGCCTTGAAATAGGCCATTCCATCAGAAGACGGGACAGGCTCAAGACCCCATTGGTCCACATAAAAGGCGCGCTCAGCCTCAAAATCAGGCGTCGCATAGCCAACATAGCGGATCTCTGTGACACGGCTCATCGCAAATTGTCCTTTAGTTAAATTGGTTGGGCGACGCGTTCGAACATTTCTTTGGTCGCCGTCGCTTGTTCGATCAGGGGGCCCAAGCCAAGCTGCCCATGGCACAAGGCCAAAGAGGCTTCGACAATGTACTTGCAGCGATCAAAACGCCGCGACTGGAAAGCTGCAAAGGCCGCATCCGGTGTCTCTGCGCGCCCGATTTCCTCTGCCAGCACAAGACTGTCTTCAATCGCCATTCCGGCCCCTTGGCCAAGGTGCGGCGTGGTTGCATGAACCGCATCACCCAACAGAACTGTTCGTCCTTTATGCCAAGCACCCGGCACGAAGAGCACTTCAAGGGGCTTATAAACAACGGATGCATCATCGCGGATTTGGTCCGCGAGCGCGCTGATAGCGGGAGACATACCTACCAATTTGCGGCGCATTTCCGCTGCGAGCCCCTCAACGGGATAACGGGGATTGCCCGGCTCGGGTGTCGTGACAAACATGTACATCAGATCAGATGCGAGTGGAACAAGCCCGACCCCAATTTTGCCTTCATAGGCCTGCAGACAATCCAGCCCTTCTGTCCTTGGAAAATTGTAGCGCCACACGGATTGACCGGTGAATTCCGGCTGTGGCGCATCGGGAAATAACTGTCCGCGCGTCCGCGAATAGAGGCCGTCAGCGCCAATGACGATGTCGAACCGTTCGGTTGTTCCGTCCGAAAACTGGACCGTCACAGATGTTCCGTCATCCTCCAGTGCCTCGACAGTCACACCGAGACGGACCTCAGCCCCTGCCGCCTTCGCCCGCTGGCCCAGGACAGTGTGCAAGGCCCGGCGCCCGATGCCGACATTGGATGGATAGCCATCGACCAGTTTAGGCGATGGAATGCGGGCAACTTTCTGGCCCGACGGAATGAAAACTTCGACAAAATCAAAACCGAAACCGGCATCAAGATAATCATCAATGATCCCGAGTTCCTTCACAGCGCGAACGACGTTGCCCTGCTGGATGATACCGACGCCGTATACGGCCCAGTCCGGATCCTTCTCGACGATGGTGATGCGATGGCCATCGCGACCCAACGCAATGGCAGACGTCAGCCCTCCAATACCGCCTCCGATGATAAGTATGTTCTGATTTTTCACGGCTACCTTCTCCCCATGAAGAGATAACCGGCGTCAACTTATCTGAAAAGTTGATTGTATTTATGGATGACAATCAATTTTTCAAATAAACCCTAGCGAACCGAATTGGCGATCTCTTGGCGCAGCCACGTAAGGCCGGGATCGGCCGCGCGGCTCCGGTGATACTGCACCATCTCCATCATCACAGGAAACTCAAAGGGCAGTTTCGCATAGGCCAAAGGCAGATGAGCCGCCGCCGACGACGCAAGGCGTGCGTGCATGATCGCCAGTCGATCTGTGCCGACCAGCAATTCCGGCACCATCGAAAAACCGGCGACCAAAATATCGATGCGCCGTTCAATGCCCAGGCGCCGAAGATGGGACTCCGCGAAAGAAGCCCGGCGCAGCCGCCCAATTTCCACTGCAATATGTCCGGCCGCGCAGAAATCCGCCTGCGTTAGTTCTCCTCGGAACACAGGATTCTCTGACCAACCTGCCACAACAAAATGCTCTTCAAACAGCTTATCAGCCGGATGATCGGGGGAAACATGTTCAGCCGTCGTAATCAGCAGATCAAGATCACCCTGATCAAGAGACTCGACGATCCCATCCGAAGGCGGCGTAAATTCGATGCCGATATGCGGCGCGATAGAACCTAGCCTTTTCGTAAGCTCGCCCCCGATAATGGTCGTCAAGAAATCAGACATCCCGATCCGAAACACGCGCGTTGAGGTCGCAGGTTCAAAGCGTGCTGACGACAGAACCATTTGGTCAATGTCGGTCAGCAAATCCTTCAGCATGGGTTGTAATCGCAGGGCGTGCGGCGTTGGCAACATGCGCTTCCCGTGCTGCACCAGCAACGGATCGTCGAAAAAGACACGAAGACGGCCCAGCGCCGCACTCACCGCCGGCTGACTCAAATGCAGACGATCTGCAGCGCGCGACACGTTCTGCTCCTTAAGCAGAGCATCCAAGGCAACGAGCAGGTTGAGGTCCAGTCCTTTAAAACGCATCGGCCCATCTATAAATTTAACAACTAGAATTCGATTACCACAAACGATTTAACTTATGCCAATCGGAGTGGCAAGATTTAGCAAATAACAATGATCGTTAGGGGAGAAAATTGATGCGCTTGCCAACCCTTTTGGCCTCTGTAGCCACAGTTGCACTGTGCGGTATTTCAAAGCCCGCCTTTGCTCAGAATGAAGTGGCAGCGGAGAGCGGCACTGGGCTCGAAGAGATCGTGGTCACAGCGCAGCGGCGCGAAGAAAGCCTTCAGCGTGCCGCCATTGCGGTCAGCGCAGTGACCGGAAACACGCTGACGCAGCAAAGCATTACGCAAGCGACCGATATTTCAAGGCTCGTGCCTGCGCTGCAGATTGCCCCCGCGTCCGCCCTCACTCAGATTTATCTGCGCGGCGTCGGCACTTTCGGCGCCAACGCCTTTGCTGAGCAGGGCGTCGCCTTCAACCTTGACGGGATCTATCTCTCGCGTCCGGCAGCCCCCGCCGCGCTGTTTTACGATCTGGAGCGCTTGGAGGTGTTGAAGGGTCCACAAGGGACGCTCTACGGACGCAACGCGACGGGTGGCGCTATCAACCTGATCACAACGAAGCCGAAAATCGGAGAGACCAGCGGTTTCGTTACCGGCGAATATGGGAACTATAACGCGGTCAAATCCTCCGGCGCCATCAATGTGCCGGTGAGCGATATCGCCGCGTTCCGCCTTTCGGGTCAGTACGTCAATCGCGATGGTTTCTATAATGATGGCTATGATGACGAGAAAACTGCCGCCGTCCGCGGTCAGTTCCGCCTCGACACCGGCGACAAGTTCGACATGAATATCATGCTCGATTACGGGCATGTCGGCGGCAAGGGATCGGGCGGCACATTCGTGCCGCTGCTCGCCGGGAAACGCAGGTTGGGACCGAGCGATCCAGCCGTGATTGCGGCCTATGTCTCCCAAGCTCCGACGCCACCCGTCCCGCAGGTCAGAGCCCGCGACGATGGATATCAGGACAATAGTTATTATGGCGCCGTCCTTACGGCGAACGTTGATCTTGGATTTGCAAAGCTCACCGTTATTCCCGCCTGGCGCAAGACCGATCTTGATTTTGTCGGCTATGCCTCAAGTTTCCTCATTGACGTCACAGAGGTCTCCGATCAGCTCTCGCTCGAAGCGCGTCTGGCGAACCAATCGGACAAGCTGAAATGGGTCTTGGGCGCCTATTACTTCACCGAAGATACGACCGCCAACCAACGCTATGATCAGGGCAGCAATGGCACGCGTATTTTGTCTGATCTGCAAACGCGCAGCTATGCAGTTTTCGGCGAAGCGACCTATTCCGTTTCGGATCGCTTCCGCCTCACTGGCGGCCTGCGCTACACAAGCGATAACAAGCAGCAAGTCACCGAAGCGCACACACTGCCCTTTGTTGGCTTTGTCCCGCCGGCATTCCCGAACTTTACGCCGATCATTCTTGATTTGCGTACGGACGCTCTCAGCGACGTGAACTTCAACAAGTCCACTTGGAAAGCCGGCATCGAATTTGATGCTGCGGACCGCTCGCTGCTCTATGCTACCGTCGCCACCGGCTTTAAGTCCGGCATCCTGTATTCCGCACTTGGCAACAATTTCTCAGCGCCGGAACGGATGACCGCTTACACAATTGGATCGAAGAACCGTTTCCTAGACAACACGTTGCAGCTGAACGTGGAAGCATTCTATTGGGACTATAAGGATCAGCAGATCTCCCACCTTGCGCCGGTGCAGGTAGCAACAACACCCGGCGGCCCAATTTTTGGACCCGTGTTCAAAACGGAAAATGCAGGTTCGGCCGCCATTTATGGCGTTGAAACCGAACTGCTTTGGCAGCCTTCACGCGCGGACCTTCTTTCCATCAATCTGCAGTACTTGCACACCAAATATGACGATCTCCGCTATCAGGCCTACTCTGTTACTGGACCAGCCCCTGTTATTGGTTGTGCAGTCTCGCCGACGACATTGCTCGGCGCGTCGCCAGCAGCCCGCGTCTATGATGTCAATTGCTCCGGACAGCCTCTCGTTAACGCGCCAAAGTGGGTCGTAAACGCGGGTTATGACCACACATTTGACCTCGGTGAAAAAGGCAAACTTGTCGCAGGTATCGACACACGTATTGAGTCGTCACGCTTCCTCTCGATCGACTTCCTCGATGTGAGCAGTCAGGGCAGCTACATGATGTCCAATGCGCGGCTCACCTATGAAACGGCGTCAGGCAAGATGTCGATCACGGCCTTCGTCAATAATCTGGAAAATGAGCTGGTCTTCTCCAACTCACTGCAGAGCCCGGCCAAGGCAGGTGTGTTCTATAGCCAGATCCGTCCACCGCGGACCTATGGCGTACGGGGCACCTTCAAGTTCTGATGCGGAAGAGGGCGGCCTTGCTGGCGTTCGCAGCAATGTTAGCTGCGGCGTCAGCGTTGGCTCAGCCTGCGCCACCACGAGCGGCCAAGGTTTCGGAAGAGCAGGGGGCGTTCATCACGCTGGGCACGATGGGCGGGCCAGTTCCGGCGCCTGACCGGTCGCAACCGGCGAACGCTCTGTTATACTCTGGCCGTGTCTATCTGGTCGACGCAGGTGACGGCACGGTCCAGCAGTTAAGCCGGGCTGGTATCATGCTGCCACGTGTCACTGGCGTGTTCCTGAGCCATCTTCATGCCGATCATACAGGCGGGCTGTCTGCGGTGCTTGCCCTGCGCAACCAGACCAATGTCCGGGACAGGCTGACCATCTATGGCCCGCCCGGCACCCGCGAGCTGGTCGCAGGTATGGTCGCATCAATGCAACCTGCAGCCCGCGTCGGCTATGGCATTCCCGGCCAGCCTTGGATGCCGCCCGCCGACACCGTTACCGTGATCGAGATCGCAGGCGGCGAGACGCTGAGCATCGATGGTATGAAGGTGACCGCCGCGCAAAATTCGCACTACGATTTTGCTGCCGAAAGCATCGAAAACCGCAACTACAAGTCGCTTTCATTCCGCTTCGATCTGCCCGGCCGATCAATCGTTTACACCGGGGACACCGGGCCGAACATGGCGGTGGAAGAGCTTGCCAAGGGTGCAGACCTCCTGGTCAGCGAGATGATCGACATGGGCGGGACAATGGCAAATGTCGCGCGCAACTCGCCCAATATGCCCGCCGAAGCCCGGCAGCGGCTGGAGCAGCATCTATCGACGCATCACCTGACCCCGGATGCAGTGGGCCAGCTTGCGGCGAAAGCGGGGGTGAAGGCGCTCGTCATCACCCACTTCGCGGCAGGCACCCCGGACCCGACCCGAACCGCAGGGTATAAAGCGCAAATCAGGTCACATTATCGTGGTCCGTTAACGCTGGCGAAAGACCTCGACCAGTTCTGAGGCCAGGCGTT
The DNA here is from genome assembly GCA_903839675.1 of uncultured Sphingomonadales bacterium. GTDB lineage: Bacteria > Pseudomonadota > Alphaproteobacteria > Sphingomonadales > Sphingomonadaceae > Aquisediminimonas. The sequence continues at coordinate 244,134 of CAIMDB010000028.1, read as the reverse complement.
TGCCTCGCCGCACGAGACGGGTTGAACCTCTAGCTATCGTCAAGCTGGAAGCGCCAACTACCCCAGTATCATCGCCGTTTCACCCCTCTCGGGGCTGGTCGCGTGTGGGTCTCGCAATCGGTCAGTACTCACCGGTACAAAATGGCAAGGCGAATGAGCGGTATCAGAAGTCGAGTGCCAATTGCCCGCTGCTGACTGGTTTGGCCTTTAGCCGACGCTTCTGAGTGGCCATCGGCACGCCCGCTTTGCGGCTGCCGTGTTTGGCGACGATCTTGCGCGCGGCAGCTTTGTGGTCTGCGCCTTTGCGTATGATGTAGAGCGCTTCGCGCGCAGCTTTTGCAGCGAGGACGTTGTCGACGATGGGGGCTGGATAGGACAAGCTGGCCGCGTCCTCCCAGCGCCAGGGCTCATGGAGGAAGGCTGAAGGGACGCTGTGCAGTTCCGGCACATAGGTCCGCACAAAAATGCCCTCAGGGTCATGGTCATAGCCCTGCTTGATCGGATTATAGATCCGCATGGCATTGATCCCCGTCGTGCCGGATTGCATCTGCACCTGTGACCAGTGGATGCCCGGCTCATAGTCCACGAACTTGCGGGCGAGGTAGAGACCGCTTTCACGCCAAGGCAGCCAGAGGTGATAGCTGGCGAAAGACATCAGCATGGCGCGCATACGAAAATTGATCCAGCCATGCTGATTGAGTGCGCGCATGCAGGCGTCGATGAACGGAAATCCCGTCGCGCCCTCGCTCCAAGCCGTTAACCGCTCGGCATCGGCACAGTCAGGCCGCAAACCATCATAGGCGCGATGCAGGTTTTCGAATTCGAGACGGGGTTCATCTTCGAGCTTCTGCATGAAGTGGCAATGCCAGTGCTGCCGCCCGCTGAAGGAACTCATCGATCCGCGCCAGCTTCTGGGATCGGTTGCGTTCGACGTTTTAAACGCCTGCATGCGCGCCCAGGTGGCTTGCGCCACTTCGCGCATGGACATCGTTCCCCAAGTCAGGTGAGGCGAAAGGCGCGAGCTGGCATCAAAGGCCGAGACGGGGCTCGACATCTCATAGCGGTAATTGCGGCCGCGTTGCCTCAGGAAGCTGTTCAAAGTGTCCAGCGCGGCTGACCGTCCACCTCGTTGGCGATTGGGGCAGGGGTCTGGCGCAAGCCCTAGATCTTCGCCGTTCGGTATGTAAGTGGGCCAATCACCTGATATTGGCGTGAGCGCTTGCGGCGGAGGTGTGATCGCCTTGGCCATGTCGCGGTCCCAGCCCTGGGCCCAGCCGTTCCGGGATTTCAGCCGACGAACAACGCCAAATTGTCGTGCTTCATGCCACCGGACGCCTGCCGCATGGGCCCATGCCGCAACGGCCCGGTCACGGGCATAGGTCCATCCGTTACCGGTTTCCTCGTGGCTCCATAACGCCGCAATGCCTTGATCTTTGTGGAGTTGCTGAAGGATCGAGACCGCATTTCCGACCATGATGCACAAGGGCTGGCCAAGCGCTGCGAGTGCCTTTTGGAGATCGCACAGGCATTCTGCGGCGAACGCCCATTGCCGCGCTGATACGTCTGGCTGGGCCCATAGCTCTGGCTCGACAATATAGAGCGGCAGCACCCGCCCAGCTTGCGCGGCCGCTGCCAAAGGTTGGTGGTCCTCAATCCGGAGATCGCGTTTGAACCAGACGATGTTGAGGGGTTGGGTCATGATAGATCGCTGACCTGCCACTTGGTCGGCAATCGCATACGCACGGTTCTTCCAGTACGAAATGGATAACTGGCGGCAAGTCTGACGATGACGGATCCCATACAAGCATCGATATGACCGTTGTTCGCAACTGTCAGTATGGGCGTTTGGCCGTATCTGAGTGAAAGGTGGCCTTCCGACGTGTGTGCGCCATATTCTTTCGGGCACCGCCGCCAATTAAAACTGGGCTGGCGGTTGTCCAGACTCTAGGTCTCTATCGTTGCCACGCTCCTGAGGCGTTGCTGCGCCAGCCAAGGGCTTGATAGGCTGCATCAACAAGAGACTGCCCGCGCGGGTTGAAGTGAACATCTCATGCCCTTTCATTCAGCGCGCCAGTCCGCCCAATTCACAGCCGCGGGCTTCCAATATTGGTCGGAGCTCTCGATAGGCGGCGGGCGTCTTGGTCAGTGGGATTGTCGGGTAAAGGTGGTGGACGATGTGATACTGCATCCCCATTGACCCGAGATTGCCGAGCCTGCTTTTGAACGCACGGGTTTCGCGGTAACGGCCTTGTTCTTGCGCCGGATGATGCGGTGCCCAGCTGAGGAAGAAGCTGATATAGGTCTGTGCAATGTGGCGGGGCAGCCACCAGAGCACAGCCACTTCAATGGCATAACCCGCCCAGGCCATGGCTGCGAGGACGGTATAGAAAAACGTCTGCATCAACAGTCCATCGCGCAGCGCTGCCTTGGCGGCAGGCGTTCCCTTGGCGGTGAGATACGCGCCATAGCGCGCTTTGCCGGCGCTGCCGGGCTGACGGTTCTCAATCGTCTTCCATAGTGCCGCCCAAGCGTTGGGGGCGTGGCTGGGATAGTCGGGGTCCAATGCCGGATCATTGGCGTGGCGGTGATGGCCAAGATGGGTTTCGCGCGCGGTGCGAAAGGCGAGCACGAGCGGGAAAATCGACACATGGCCGATCAGTTCGTTGATCCAATGCCGCTTTGACCCGCGGGCTATGAAAATGTCGTGCTGGGCATCATGCGACGGCAGATAGCTCAGCATGACATTGGCCGTGGCGACGATGAAGGTGAGCCAGAGCGGGATGAGGCCCGTCAGGGTCAGCGGCCACAGCGCGACCCAGACGCAGCTATTGCCCACCCCCCAAAAGGCCATCAGCCAAGGGAAGCCGCCCTGATATTTGGCGGCAATTGCGCGCTCTTGCCGCGTTAGTTCAGCAGTGTCCGCCCGACTGTTCATATCCAGCGCCCGCGCCATGTCGCAATCGCGCCCAAAGTGCCGCCTGTGATGAGCGCAAACGTCAGCAAAGAAAGGCTGAACGGCACGGGCCATGCCGCGCGCTGCCAGACGGCCATGATCAACGGTGCCAGAAAGGCGAGGCCGAACCAGAAGGGTCCAAGCTTAAAGGCGGCCGCGACGATCTTCATCCGGCCACCTCCAAAATGGCCTGCACAAAGCCTTCAGGATCGTCTTCCTGAACGAAATGCCCGCCCTTTAATGTGCGGTGCGGCTGGCCAGCCGTGCCGGGGACGCGGCCGATGAACCGGCTTTCGCCGCCGCGCGACACTGGGTCACCATCGCTGAAGCAGCACAGGAAGGGCTTGTCCCATCGGTCAAACACTTGCCAGGCGCGCTTCTGATCCGGGACCGCCACATTGTTCTCAAAGGGAACGAAGCTGGGGAAGATGCGCGCGCCGGCTTTGTAGCTGCTGTCCGGGAAGGGCGCGTCATAAGCCGCGATTTCCGCCGCGCTCAGCGCGCGTTTGACCCCCATGTTGACGATATTGCCAATCCGGAAGATGGGGCTCCAAGTCGCAAAGGCCCGCCAGATGGCAAAGGCGCGCGGGGCAGGGCCACCTTCGGGTAGGCCACCATTGGACAGAGCAATGCCGGAAAAGCGGTCCGGCATTTCTGAGACAAGGCGCAGGCCGATCAGCGATCCCCAATCCTGACAGACGAGCGTCATTCCGGTGAGGTCAAGCGCCTCCACCCATTGGCGCATCCAGCCGACGTGGCGGGCATAGCTGTAATCGGTCTTTTTGGTCGGCTTGTCCGATCGCCCAAAGCCGATCAGGTCGGGCGCGATGACGCGAAACCCGGCCGCGACCACAGGGCCGATCATGTGACGGTAGAGATAGCACCAGCTCGGTTCCCCATGCATCATCAGCACAATCGGGGCGTCGCGCGGCCCTTCATCAACATAATGGACGCGCATCGGCGTGCCGTCATCGGGATCGGTGATGTCCAGATAATGCGGCGCGAAGGGAAAATCGCGGATCGCCGCAAAGGCAGCATCAGGTGTGCGCAGGATTTTCACTTTGTCGCTCCGAGAGTTAGTAATATTGGCACTATGCGTGTCATATCACTGGAAGCAGGTCAAGAAGCAGGTCCGGCCTTCGCTGCGTCCACCAGCCGAAACCCGATATGATCGGTCCCCAATCCACGTTCCTGAAACTGCCGGGCGGCAGGGCGATAGCGTGCGCAATAGTTGGCGGCGCACAGGTAAGAGCCGCCTTTGATGACGTTGACCGGTTCGCTTGCGTCGGCGCGAGATCCGGGGGCGCTGGTCCATTCCCAGACATTGCCGATCATATCGTACAGCCCAAATGCGTTGGGCTTGAAACAGCCGACCGGCGCGCGGCCGATATAGCCGTCGGTATTCAGGTTTTTGACGGGGAAGACGCCCTGATAATAGTTCGCCTGTGGCTGACCCTTTGCGTCAAGCGGCTCCGGTAAGGCTGCTGCTCCGGCGCGTGCCGCATATTCCCACTGCTCTTCGCTGGGCAATTGCTTGCCCGCCCACCGCGCATAGGCCTCTGCATCCTGCCAGGCGATCTGGACAACGGGTTCATGGTCGCGCCCGGCGATGCTCTCCTGCGGCCCCGAAGGATGCCGCCACTGCGCGCCTGGCACCCAGCGCCACCAGCTTGGGTCTTCTTGGGAGGGGGTGTTGAAGACAGCAGATCCCGGGGCCAGCATTTCGGGCGGCGCGCCGGCCAGCTTTGGCGGATCGCGTTCGGCCATGGTCTTGTACCCGGTTGCTTTCACAAAGGCTGCAAATTGAGCGTTGGTGACCTCATGCGCATCGATCCAGAATCCTTTGACCGAAACTGTGCGCGGGGGCCCTTCTTCCGGGTAATGCGGGTCATCGCCCATCACGAAGCTACCGCCCGGAACCCAAATCATTTTGTCGTCGGATAACCCCGTGCATGCTTTGTCGACGGGTGCGACGGAAGTGTCTCCGCAGGCAGTGAGCAGCAGCGCCAGTCCAAAAACGAAGGTGATCCGTTGCATCATCTGTCCGGCATTCCGGCCATGGCATCGGTCAGTAAACGCCGCACGACGGCCTTAGCGTCGTCCACGGGAAGGTCCTGATCATGGCGCAACAGCCGCCAAGTCTGGAAACTCAGGATGACATTCAGACCGCGGGCAGCGACCACATCGTCCTTTACGGCCGGGGGCAAATGCGCCTCAATCGTCTCGCTTTCGAGCCGCAGCATCCGCCGATAATCCTGCATCAGATATGGCGATTGAAAGCGTTTGAGGTTGGCTGAAATTCGGAAGGGCAGGATCGTCTCAAAGACTTGCGCCCGCCTATCCGCGATATCGAACAGCTTTTCCTTCCAGGTCGCGCCAGAAGGGGCTTGGAGGATGATGGGCAGAACCCGTGCCTCAATGACGTCGCCCATTTCACGATAGAGTTCATCCATATCGTCAAAATGGCGAAACACGGAGCGCAAGCCAACGCCTGCGACTTCCGCAACCCGCGCCGCGCTGGGCGCGACATCGCCATTGCCAACAAGGTCCAGCATCGCGGCGATAATCTTGCTGCGGCTGGATCGGCTCCGTTCGCGCCGACCGTCAGTCAGCGGTGTGTTTGAGCGGGGTGCCATTTTGTTGGATGCGGTCGTCATAGGCCTGTGTTTTGCGGCAAACAGCCATTCGCGCAAGCGGCAAAGACGATTGCAAATATATTTTGGCACAGTAAATGCCAATAATATTCTGTGTTTTTGGGGAGAGAATTTAATGTCGAAGGTGATAACTCTGTGGGCGGCAACAGCCCTGATGTTTACTGGAGCGCCGCTCGCCGCGCAGGACACTGTCCGCGAAGCGTGCATGCCGGACATCCGGAACTTCTGTGCCGCTGAAATGGCGACCTTTGACATCCAAAAGGTTCGCGCCTGCCTCATCGAGAATATCAAGAAAACATCACCCGCCTGTCAGGCCGCGGCAAAGGCACGTCGCGATGCCGAGGCCACCAAGCCAGAAAGCAACTGACCCCATGTCGGTCTGGATCATCTGGGGCGCGGCTTTGCTTGCTTATGCTGTTTTCCGGCTCTGGTATGATAGCTGGTCTGGTCCGCTGAAGCCTGCCGAGATTGACGCGTTTCTAAGGCAAATGGCGGGCCGTTTTGAAGGCACAGGCAACAGCCCTGACGTGATGCGCGCGTTCCTCGAGGCCGATGACGGTCGCGAGTTTGTGATGCTCAATCTGGTCAAGGCGCAAATGGAGCAGGTTGAGGACCCAAAGACGGGGCAGAGGGTCCAAGGCTTTGAGCTGCTCAAACGCTATTCCAAGCGCTTCATGCCCGTGCTCTTCCGCAATGGAGGCCATCCGGGCATGGTCGGTCGTAAGGTCGGCGGCTATGTCGATGCTTGGAATACCGAGGCTGATCCCGGCTGGACGATTTTTGGCCTGATGCGGTACCGCAGCCGCCGCGACATGATGAAGCTGGTAATGGACCCCGCCTTTATGGAGGGTCATCCAGACAAGCTGCTCGGCACGCTGGCGACGTTTTCTTTCCCAACCCAGCGCGTCGTGTCCTTCTACGTCAGCCCTCGGGTGACGGTCGCGCTGGTGCTGGGGTTGCTTGCCGCACTTGCACATATTGCCCTGCTGACGTGTAGGGCATGACGGCGGCGCCAAAAGCACGAAAAGAAGCGCGCTGGAACCGGCGCCTATGGATGCGGCTTGCCACGATCAACGCGCTCGCCTCTGCCATCGCGCTTATGCTCTCAACACATCTGCCTGAGGATGTTTCTGCGGTCGTGCGGGTTGGAGCCCAAGTCCAGTTCATGCACAGTATGGCCAGCATCGCTTGCGCCACGTTTATGAACGTCGGCGCAGATGCCGCGCGCCATGCCCCGGCCTTGCTGCTCGGCGGATCGCTGTTGTTTGCGCTGACCCATTACGGCGTCGCCGCAGGTCTTTGGGGATTGAACAATGGGGTGATCGGTTTTGCAGCGGTCGTGATGGCAAGTGGCTGGTTGATCATGTTCGCTGCCGGACGGAATATCGATACATAGTGTAGAGATTGAGGAGACATTGGAGATGCGCAAACTCAAATGGATCGCGGCCTTGGCCCTGCTCATTGGCGCAGGCTATCTCGCTCTTCAGAAATACTGGATCTATATTCCCGGAAAGATCGCCCAGTTGCGTGAGCCGATTGCCGATTACCATCCGGTCACTTGGGCGCAGGGTCCGGCAACACCAACGACGGGCAAGCGTCCGCCCAATGTCATTTTGATTGTTGCCGATGATTTGGGAATGAACGACATTTCGCTTTACGGCGGCGGTGTGGCGGGTGGCGCGGTGCCGACGCCCAATATCGACTCCATTGCCAAGCAGGGCGTCAGCTTTGCCAACGGCTATGCCGCCAATGCGACCTGTTCGCCCTCGCGCGCGGCCTTGATGACCGGACGTTACCCGACGCGGTTCGGCTTTGAATTTACAGCTGTTCCTGCCGCCTTTGTTTCAAACCTTGCCCATAGCGACAGCGCGTCCCCCCATCCGCCGATCTACCACAAAGAGCTGAACCACGATCTGCCGGCCTATGCCGACATGGGCGTGCCGCATGATCAGATCATGCTGCCGGAAGTTCTGAAGCCCAAAGGCTATCACACGATCCACATCGGCAAATGGCATATGGGTGAAGCCGAACCCTTGCGGCCGACGTCGCAGGGCTTTGATGAAAGCCTTGGCATGCGTTCAGGCGGGGATTTGTTCATGGCGGAGGATGACCCTCAGGTCGTGAACGCCAAGTTGTCTTGGGACCCCATTGACCGCTTTCTTTGGGCCAATTTGCCGCATGCCGTGTACTGGGGGAACGGTCAGCGTTTTCGTCCCAAGGGGCACCTGACAGACTATTTCACTGACAATGCGCTGGACGCGATTGAGGCCAATAAGAACCGGCCCTTCTTCATGTATCTGGCCTATAACGCGCCACACACGCCGCTGCAGGCCCTCAAATCGGATTACGATGCCCTGCCGCAAATCAAGGATCACACCCAGCGCGTCTATGGCGCGATGATCCGCCAGCTTGACCGCCGGATTGGCGACGTCCTGCAAAAGCTGAAGAGCAGTGGGCTTGATGAAAACACGCTTGTCATTTTCACCAGCGACAATGGCGGGGCCTGGTACACCGGCATCCCTGATCTCAATAAGCCCTATCGTGGCTGGAAGGGCACGTTCTTTGAAGGCGGCATCCATGTGCCGATGATGATGCGCTGGCCGGGCCAGATCGCGCCGGGCACGGTGCGCAGCGATGTCGCCCAGCACCTCGACATGTTTGCGACGATCGCAGCGGCAACGGGCGCGCAGGTGCCAAATGATCGCAAGATGGATAGCTTTAACTTGCTCGCCGCCGGACCGAAACGGGAGATCACCTTCTGGCGCTCCGGCGATTACCGCGCCGTGCGTGCAGGCGACTGGAAATTGCAGATTTCAAAACGGCCGGACAAGGCCTGGCTGTTCAACCTCGCCACTGATCCGACCGAGCAAGTCAATCTGGCGGACAAGGACCCGGCCCGCGTGGCGGCTCTGCGCAAGCTGATCGAAACGCAAAATGCCGGACTGCCCAAGCCGCTTTGGCCCGGCTTGCTCGAAGCGCCAATCCGGATCGACGTGCCGCTCAACGCGCCGTGGACGAAGGATCAGGAATATGTTTACTGGGCGAACTGATCGCGCAGTGCTTGTCCATGAGGGCCTGCTGGGGCACATCCCGACCATCTGTGAACAAGGTATGGAATAATGGCGCGTTTCGCTCTGCTTTGCTTGGGGGTCCTTATAGGATTGGCTGGCCTCTACCTCGCTTGGACACCCGCCGCCCTCATCCGGGCAGAGCAGACGCCTCCCTCTGCGCCGAGCGTCAAGATTGCGCCCATCAGCGATGCGTTGAGCTTTGCGCGTATTGGCAAGCAGACAATCGCCGTTCGCAGCTACGCCAATGGCCGGGTCACAGGCCTGCCCGTCGGCAAGGAGGGTGAAGACGCAATCAGCCTTGTTAACCGGCTTGGCTATGATGGGGTCAGCGCGCTGATTGCCAAGGGAGGCGCGCCGATCGCTGCCAATGTCGCGGAACTGGCCGTGCCGGTTGATCTATTGAGCCGCCATATCGCCGCCGGCACCAATTACCGCGAGCATGCCGAAGAGGCGACCGTTGAAGGCGGACCCTTCCTCTTTGCCAAATATGTTGCGCCCACCCCTTCCCGGGCAAGCGTCTCTGCCGGGGATGCTTTGCTCGATTATGAAGTGGAACTGTGTTTGGTCACGTTGGATGCGACACCGACGACCCAGCGCGCAAAAGGCGGGCTGCTGCTGTGCAACGATGTGACCAACCGGGCCAAGCTCATGCGTAATGTTGATGCGGCGCATCCGGAATCGGGCAAGGGATTTACGACCGGCAAGAGCGCGCCCGGCTATTTGCCGGTGGGAGACCTATTTGTCGTGCCGCGTGATCTCAATCGTTATGTCGCGGGGCTGACGCTGCAACTGTCCGTCAACGGGCAAGAGTGTCAGCGAACGCCAGCCACGATGTGGATCTGGGATCTGGACCGACTTCTGACAGAGGCGGGCAAGCTGCGGGATCGGGAATGGACCTATGCTGGTGGCACCGCCCGGCTGCCGATTGACGCGGAAGGCAATGTGCCAGCGCGCACTTTGGTTTTGGCAGGCACGCCCGGGGGAACGGTTTTTGCAGGCGTTGATCTGCGCTCCATTGGGCGCGGGCTGGCGGCGTGGCTGGCCGGTGGTTGGGACAAGCCCTTTACGGCGCAGGTGATTGAAAGCCACATTGCCCTTGCCCGCCAGCAGAAGCGCTATCTCCAGCCCGGTGACCGCATGACCATCTGGGTTGATGGCCTTGGGTCATTGGACAATCTTATCGTCCCTTAGCCTTATAGCCGAAGCTGCCTCAAGACTGGCGCAGCGTCTCCAGACAGCCTGTGTCGGACAGGAGCGGATCCACTTCGGCCCGGGCCGCCGCGTCGAGGGCGGCATAGCGTGCCCGCAAATCTGCAAGGCATTTGAGCTGATATTTGAACACACCCTGCGTGTAGGGCTGCCCCATTGCGGTGATGCGGAACGTCTCTTCTCCCGCCGCGATGGCCGCTGCATTGGCGCGGAGGAAGGGCATGTAGATCTCGCCCACTTGCTTTAGCCAAGCCGTGATGATGGGCGCATAGGGGGTGCCCGGCGCGCTCCAATCGCCTTCAATCCCCGACATGTCATCGATATGGAGCAGCCAGCGATAGCTATAGGGATAATCCTTGCGCATCACGGCTTGCGCGGTCGGGTCAACACCAAGCTGGGAGAGCTGGGCGTACATGCCGAACTCCGCAATGCTCGGGCGTGTGCCAAACAGGCAGTGCTGGTCCACAACATGCGCTTCTAGTGCATCAAGCAGCGCGCGGGTTGAGGCTTCGATCAGCGGGAAGTTCTCTGCCGTGCAGCCAACAATCGCCATCCGCCCAACCTGACGGGTGCGGAATTGTTCGGCATAGCCTTGGCTCGCCTCCAGCCCGCCGCCTTTCAGCGCGTCAAAGGCCAGCCAGCGGCTCATCTGGATTTGGTCGACTTCTTCCAGCCAGCGATAGCCAAACATCGCCTTGGTGACCCATTCATCGGCAAAGTCTTCGATCAGATGGGCGATGAAGGCGCGTGCCGGATCGGGCGGGAGGATCGACCGTTCGGCGTGGCGCGCCTCCAGATCATAGATGAGCGGAGTGGAGTCATTGTGAAAGGATCCATCGGGATATTCCATGACCGGAATGACAGGCGCTTTGACCTGCGCCAGCGCGCCGCGTGTGTCCGCGCCATGAACCCAGAGGTGCGGGATGCGGCGGTAGCGGAGCACCGCCCGCATCTTCATCGAATAAGGAGACCCAAGGGCGCCGTTGATCCTATACATTTATGGCCACCTTCTAACCGTTTAGCCTGATTTACTGCATAACTGCCTGTAAGCAGGATCAAGGTCAATTGGTGTGGCAGGTCGAGCGGCGCCAGACCGGACGAACGGCACGCGGCCTTCGACAGGGGCGCTTTACCCCATCGACCATTGCGCTATCGTGGCGTCTGAATTTCTATTGGGGGATAATGGGATGCGTCGATCTTTGCGAATGGCCGCTGCGTCTTCAGCAGCGGTGTTGATGGCCGGAACAGCCTTTGCTCAGGCGACGCCTGCGCCGGACAAGAAGGACGCTGCCGCCACCACGCCAGCCGCACCAACGCCCGCGCCCAACCGGTCTGTCACCAAACATGTCGGCACGTTCAACGGGCAGAAGGTCAGCTACACGGCTGTCACAGGCGAAACCTTCCTGCCCGGCCCCGATGGCAAGCCGCGCGCCGCCATCTTTTCCACCAGCTATATCAAGGACGGGAAGGACCCGAGCCGCCCGGTGACCTTCCTGTTCAACGGGGGGCCGGGCTCCGGCTCGGTCTGGCTGCACATGGGGGCCTTTGGGCCAAAGCGCGTTGCCATCCCTTCAGACGCGAAGGATGATGGCGCGCCGCCTTATCCGCTCGTCGCCAATCCGGACAGTCTGCTCGATGTGACGGACATCGTCTTTATTGATCCCGTCGGCACCGGCTTTTCTTATGCAATGCCGGGCGTCGACCCGCAGGAGTTTTGGGGCGTTACACAGGATGCCAAATCCATTGCCCAGTTCATCCGGCTCTGGCTCAACGAACATGGCCGGTGGAACGCGCCGAAGTTCCTCGGCGGGGAAAGCTATGGCACGACCCGATCGGCCGCTGTCCTCAACCAGCTTGAAGGCCAATATAATGACGTGGCGCTCAACGGCGTCATCCTGATCTCGACCGTGCTCGATTTCGGCGCGGGGGCCGACACGCAGGGCAATGAGATTGGTTATGCGCTCAACATCCCGTCTTACGCGACGACCGCGCTTTATCATGGCAAGGTGAGCCATCCCGGCGGCGCGGCCGGGATCGCGGCCGACGCACGGGCCTTTGCTTCGGGGCCGTATCTGGCAGCTTTGCTCAAGGGCAACGCGTTGAGCGTTGACGACCACGCCTCCATCCGCAAAGAGCTGGCGCGCCTCACAGGGCTCGATGAAGGCTTTCTAGAGCGCGCCAATCTGCGCGTGACGCCCGGTCGCTTTTACAAAGAACTGCTGCGGGATCGTGGCCAGACCATCGGCCGCCTCGATTCCCGCTACACCGGCAAGGATGCGGACAATGCCGGGTCTGAGGTGGACAATGATCCCAGCTTCTACGGCATTGATGGCGGATATACCGCCGCGATCAACGCTTATGCGCGCGGTGACTTGGGTTACAAGACCGACCGCAGTTACGTGACCATCGGCGGCGTCGGCAAATGGGATTGGCGCCTGAACGAAGGCCGCGACAGCGACACCTACATGAACGTCGCGCCCTATATCTCCACCGCGCTGCGCGAGAATTCAGGCCTGCGGATCTTTGTCGGGCAGGGCTGGTATGACTTTGCCACGCCCTTTTATGCCGCAGAATATTCGCTGACGCGCTCCGGCTTCCCGAAGGATCGCATTGAGTTCCAATATTATGACTCGGGGCACATGATGTACATTCGGGACGAGGACCGCGCGAAGCTGTCGCGCGATGTCCGGGCGTTTATCAAGGCGCGTTGAGCGAAAAAGGGCGGCACCTTGCGGGGCCGCCCTTCAGATTTTTGGCCGCTGTCTTAGCGGGGCAGTTCAGTCTTCCCGGTCAGATAGAGGTCGACCGCGCGGGCGCACTGGCGGCCTTCGCGGATCGCCCAGACGACAAGGCTCTGGCCCCGACGCATATCGCCGCAGGCGAACACGCCGTCACGGCTGGTTTCGTAATTCTCGGTATCGGCCGCCACATTGCCACGACCGTCGAGCGAGACTTCGGCCTGTTCGACCAAGCCGGGCTTGCGCGGGCCGGTGAAGCCCATGGCGAGCAGGATGAGGTCAGCCTTCAGCGTAAACTCGCTGCCTTCCATTTCGACCATCTTGCCATCGACCCATTCAACGCGGACGCATTCAAGGCCTTCGACATTGCCGTTGCTGCTGACGACGCGCTTGGTGAGGACGGCCCAATCGCGGTCACAGCCTTCTTCATGGCTTGACGAGGTGCGCAGCTTCATTGGCCAATCGGGCCAGTTGAGCGCCTTATCTTCCTTGGTCGGCGGCTTGGGCATGATTTCGATCTGCGTGACCGAGGCTGCGCCCTGACGGTTGGAGGTGCCGACACAGTCTGATCCGGTGTCGCCGCCGCCGATCACAAGCACGTGCTTGCCGGTTGCGGTCAACGTGCCACGCGGTGCGGCGCGCACTTCGTCATCGCCGGCATTGCGCTTGTTCTGCTGGGTGAGGAATTCCATCGCGAGGCGGACCCCTGCCAATTCAGCGCCCGGAATTTCGAGACGACGGGCTTCTTCCGCACCACCCGACATGACGACGGCATCGTAATTCTGCTGCAGGCTTTCGAACGACACCTGCACGCCAACTTCCATTGAGGTGCGGAACTCCACACCTTCAGTTTCCATCTGGACCGCACGCCGATTGATCAGGTGCTTTTCCATTTTGAAGTCGGGAATGCCGTAACGCATCAGGCCACCGATGCGGTCGTTCTTTTCAAAGACGGTGACAGTATGGCCCGCGCGGGCGAGCTGCTGTGCGCATGCCATGCCCGCAGGCCCGGAACCGACGACAGCGATCGACTTGCCGGTTTTCTTCGACGGGACAAGCGGCGTGATCCAGCCTTCTTCCCACCCGCGATCCACGATCTGGCATTCGATCGACTTGATGGTGACGGGCGAGTCATCAATGTTCAGCGTGCAGCTCGCCTCGCACGGGGCGGGGCAGATGCGACCGGTGAATTCCGGGAAGTTGTTGGTCGAATGCAACACTTCCAGCGCGCTGCGCCAGTCATTTTCATAGACCAGGTTGTTCCAGTCCGGGATGATGTTGTTGACCGGGCAGCCATTGTGGCAAAACGGAATACCGCAATTCATGCAGCGTGAGGCCTGGCCGCGGATCGCATCTTCCGACATCGGAATGACGAATTCACGGTAGTGCGAAAGCCGCTCCTTAGGATCGGCATAGGTCCGGTCGGTCCGGTCGAGTTCGAGGAAGCCAGTGGCCTTGCCCACGATCAGTCTCCAATAATCTTGATTATTCAGCCGCGACAGAAGCAGCAGCGAGGCGCTCTGCCTCCAACTGCTTCAGCGCACGGGCATAGTCACGCGGCATGATCTTGACGAAGCGCGTCAGCGCATTGTCCCAATCATCCAGGATGGCACGGGCGCGTTTACTGCCCGTGTGCAAATGGTGCCGTTCGAGCAGGATGCGAAGGCGCTCCGCACTGTGGCGGAGCATATCGCCCATGCCAAAGTCATGGACGTTCACAGGACGCTGCGTCGGACGGCCTGTGCCTTCATCGCCATCAGCATCCGGCATGATCGGTTCAACATCGACCATCGCCATGTTGCAGCGCTCACGGAAGCGGCCGTCCTCGTCATAGACATAGGCGACCCCGCCGGACATGCCTGCGGCAAAGTTGCGACCCGTCTTACCGAGGACAACGACAACGCCACCGGTCATGTACTCGCAGCCATGGTCGCCGGTGCCTTCGACGACGCACAGCGCGCCGGAGTTGCGGACGGCAAAACGTTCCCCTGCGACACCGTTGAAATAGGCTTCGCCTGCGACGGCACCATAGAGCACCGTGTTGCCGACGATGATGTTCTCGGTCGGCTCCCGCTTCACATGGCTCGGTTGCTTCACGATCACGCGACCACCGGACAATCCCTTGCCGACATAGTCATTCGCATCGCCGGTCAGCTCCACAGTTACACCGTGGGCGAGGAAGGCGGCAAAGCTCTGCCCGGCCACGCCTGTAAACGCGATCTGGATCGTGTTGTCGGGCAGCCCGGCATGGCCGTAGCGCCGGGCGACTTCACCTGAGAGCATCGCGCCGGCCGTGCGGTTGACGTTCTTAATCTCTCGCTCAATGCGGACGACATCGCCCTTATCGAGTGCAGATTGGGCAGCGGCGATCAGATCATTGTCGAGCGCCTTTTCAAGCCCGTGATCCTGCGTTTCGGTGTGGTGCAGCGACGCACCGTCCGGCAGGGCGACCTTGTGCAGGATCTTGGTCAGGTCGACGCCGTGCGCCTTCCAATGGTCAAGCGCCTGACGCATGTCGAGCTTGTCGACGCGGCCGACCATTTCCTCAACGGTGCGGAAGCCCATTTCCGCCATGATCTGGCGAAGCTCTTCGGCCACGAAGAAGAAGTAATTGATCACATGTTCCGGCTGGCCGGTGAAGCGCGCGCGCAAGACGGGGTCCTGCGTCGCCACACCAACGGGGCAGGTGTTCAGATGGCATTTGCGCATCATGATGCAGCCCGCCGCAATCAGCGGTGCGGTCGCAAAACCAAACTCATCCGCGCCAAGCAGCGCGCCGATAGCCACGTCGCGACCGGTGCGCAGACCACCATCGACCTGCACCGCAATGCGCGACCGCAGTCCGTTCAGGAGCAGTGTCTGCTGGGTTTCCGCGAGACCGATTTCCCAAGGCGAACCTGCGTGAGTCAGCGACGTCAGTGGCGATGCGCCGGTGCCGCCTTCATAGCCGGAGATCGTCACATGGTCCGCACGTGCCTTGGCAACGCCTGCGGCCACGGTGCCAACACCGACTTCGGAGACGAGCTTCACCGAGATGCGGGCGCCTGTGTTGACGTTCTTCAGATCGTGGATCAGCTGCGCCAGATCCTCAATCGAATAAATGTCATGGTGCGGCGGCGGGGAGATGAGGCCGACACCCGGCGTCGAGTGACGGGTCTTGCCGATGATCTTGTCGACCTTGTCACCGGGCAGCTGACCACCTTCACCGGGCTTTGCGCCCTGCGCCATCTTGATCTGGATATCGTCGGCATTGACGAGATATTCGGTCGTCACACCAAAGCGGCCCGAGGCGACCTGCTTGATCGCCGAGCGCATCGAATCGCCATTGGCCATCGGCGTGAAGCGATCTGGTTCTTCCCCGCCTTCGCCCGTGTTTGACTTGCCGCCGATCCGGTTCATCGCGATGGCGAGCGTGGTGTGCGCTTCACGGCTGATCGAGCCGAAGGACATCGCGCCCGTTGCGAACCGCTTCACGATCGCGCTCGCGGGCTCAACTTCGGAAATGTCGAGCGGCGTTTCTGCCTTCTTGAGCGTCATCAGCCCACGGATGGTCAGAAGGCGCTCGCTCTGTTCGTTGATCGAACGGGCGAATTCTTCATAGTCCTTGGGGCTCTTGCCGCGCACGGCATGCTGGAGCTTGGCAACGCTGGTCGGCGTCCAGGCATGGTCTTCACCGCGCACGCGATAGCCATAGATGCCACCGACATCGAGCATGTTGCGGTAAATCGGATTGTCGGAATAAGCCGCAGCGTGACGGCGCACTGTTTCTTCGGCGACTTCGGCAAGGCCAATGCCTTCGATGGTGGTGGCGGTGCCGGTGAAATACTTGTCGATGAAGGCCGACGAGAGCCCAACCGCATCAAAAATCTGCGCCCCGCAATAGGATTGATAGGTGGAGATGCCCATTTTGGACATGACCTTCAAAATGCCCTTGCCGACCGCCTTGATGAAGTTCTTCTGAACCTCATAGCTGGTCAGGGGCAGGCCCTGACGGACGCGGATGTCTTCGAGCGTTTCAAACGCGACGTACGGGTTGACCGCTTCCGCGCCATAGCCTGCCAAAGCGCAGAAGTGATGGACTTCACGCGCTTCGCCTGTTTCCACGACGAGCCCGGTCTGCATGCGCAGGCCTTGGCGGACGAGGTGGTGATGGACAGCGGCAGTGGCCAGCAAGGCCGGCATGGCAATCCGGTCCTGCCCTTCGGCACGGTCAGAAAGGATGAGGATGTTCTTGTCGGCCAGCACCGCTTCGGTGGCGGCCCAGCACATTTCCTTCAGCGCCATTTCCAGACCGGCAGTGCCCGTCTTGGCATCCCACGTCATGTCGATGGTTTCGGTGCGGAAGGCGCCATCGAGAGAGACTTCGACTGAGCGGATCTTGGCGAGGTCCGCATTGGTCAGCACCGGCTGATCGACTTCCAAGCGCTTGTGCGTGCCAGCGACGCGGCCGAGCAAGTTCGGGCGCGGGCCGATCATCGACACGAGGCTCATGACCAGCTCTTCGCGGATCGGATCGATCGGCGGGTTGGTCACCTGCGCGAAGTTCTGCTTGAAATAGTCGTAGAGCAGGCGTGACTTGGACGATAGCACCGCAATCGGCGTGTCCGTGCCCATCGACCCCAAGGGATCGTCGCCATTGGCGGCCATCGGTTCGAGGAAGCGGCTAATGTCTTCCTGCGTATAGCCAAAGGCCTGCTGGCGATCGAGCAGGACCGCCTTATCATTGGGAAGGGTCGGCTCTGCGACTTCGACGTCGCTGAGATCCTTCAGCTTATACTGCGCGGCGGCCAGCCATTCATTGTAGGGCTGGGCAGCAGACAGCTGCGCCTTGATTTCTTCATCCTCAATGATGCGACCTTCTTCGAGGTCGATCAGCAGCATCTTGCCGGGCTGGAGCCGCCATTTGCGGACGATATTGTCTTCCTTGACGGGAAGGACGCCCGATTCCGATGCCATGATGACATGATCATCATCGGTGACGAGGAAGCGCGCGGGACGCAGGCCGTTGCGGTCAAGCGTAGCGCCGATCTGGCGGCCATCGGTGAAGGCGATGGCGGCAGGGCCATCCCATGGCTCCATCAGCGCTGCGTGATATTCGTAAAAGGCGCGACGCTCGGCATCCATCATCGGGTTGCCGGCCCAGGCTTCAGGCACCAGCATCATGACAGCATGAGCCAGCGAATAGCCGCCCGCGAGCAACAGCTCGAGCGCATTGTCGAGGCACGCCGTGTCCGACTGGCCATGCGGGATGAGCGGCCACATCTTATCGAGGTCCGCACCCAGCAGGTCAGATTCCATCGTGCGGCGGCGCGCGTTCATCCAGTTCACATTGCCGCGCACCGTGTTGATTTCCCCATTGTGCGCGATGAAGCGATAGGGATGCGCCAGCTTCCATGACGGGAAGGTGTTGGTCGAGAAGCGCTGGTGGACGAGCGCGAGCGCCGACGTGCAGAGTGGGTTCCGCAGATCCTTGTAGAAGCTGCCGACCTGATCGCAGAGCAGAAGGCCCTTATAGACAATCGTGCGCGTCGACAGCGACGGCATGTAGAAGCTCGGCAGGCCGGGCAGGTTATGCTTTTCGGCAAGCGCGACCAGCGGGTTTTGCGCCTGCTTACGGATAGCGAGCAGTTTGCGCTCAAACGCGTCTTGGTCCGCACAGTTTTCACCGCGACCGATGATGAGTTGGCGGATGACCGGCATCTGTTCGATGACCGCCTTACCCAAACCGGTCGGGTCCGTCGGCACGTCGCGCCAGCCGATGACCGTCTGGCCTTCCTTGATGCAAAATTCTTCGAAGTTCTTCACGCCAAAATCGCGCGCGGCTTCATCCTGAGGGAGGAAGCACATCGCGACGGCATAATCGCCGGGGGCGGGAAGGGTGACCTTGGCGCCAGCCGCCCAGTCGCGGAACAGCGCATCTGGGATCTGAATGAGAATGCCGGCGCCATCGCCCAACAGCGGATCGGCCCCAACCGCACCGCGATGGTCGATGTTGACGAGAATTTCGAGGCCGCGTTTGACGGTTTCGTGCGATTTCACGCCTTTAATATTGGCAACAAAGCCGACACCGCACGCATCATGTTCGTTGCGCGCGTCATAAAGACCCTGATTCGCTGGAAACCCAAATTCGCCCAAAAAAACCTCCAACATTGGCCGCAGCCATAGCGATTCTCACCGTCGCTATAGGGGCGACCGTGGGTGTGTGAAGCCATGAAAACGTATGTCGGCGTTTAGCGCAGCTTTCACTGCTTCGGGGCCCCTTAATATGGAACTTTGTTGCGCGTCAAATGTCTCTGAGGTCAGGTTGGCAGGGCCGCGCGGTCCAGATGGCGGTTGTGCGCGCGAATCGCTGCCGGTCTTGTCCCAAAGAAAAGGCCCCCTGCTCGCGCAGAGGGCCCTTCTTTTTCGTCAAAGATTCTGAAAAATCAGGCTTTTTTCTTAGCCGGAGCCTTCTTGGCAGGCTTTTCAGCTGCGTCCGCGGCTGCTGGCTTTGCGGCCTTTTCAGCGGCTTCTGCCTTGGGCGCAGCTGCCTTTTTGGCGGCTGGCTTCTTGGCTGCCTTTGGCTTTTCGTCGCCATGATCATGACCACAGCCCGGGCCATGGACGTGTCCGTCGTCGCTATCGGCTTCAATCGCGGCTTCCAGCTCTTCGCGGGTCACGGCGCGGTCCGTGATCTCAGCCGTTGAGAACAGGAAGTCGACGACCTTGTCTTCATAAAGCGGCGCACGGATCTGTGCGGCGGCCATCGGGTCCTGCTGGACGTATTGGACGAAGCGTTCCCGATCCTGCTGCGGATACTGCATCGCGGCCTGCTGGATCAGACGGTTCATTTCCTGAGCAGAGATCTGGACGTTGTTCGCCTGACCGATTTCGGACAGGAGCAGGCCCAGACGGACGCGACGGACAGCGATGGCGAGATATTCGACGCGGTCCTTTTCCATTTCCGCGCGCGCGGCTTCCGGATCAGCTTCTTGGCCGGCCTCGTGTTCCAGCTGCGCCCAGATCTGGTTGAACTCAGCGTCCACCATTGAAGGCGGCACGTCAAAATCATGCGAAGCGGCCAGCTGGTCGAGCAGGCGGCGCTTCATGTGCGTGCGGGTGAGCTGGTTGAATTCCTGCTCCAGCTGACCCTTCATCAGGTCACGCAGCTGATCAATGCCTTCAAGACCCAGCGACTTGGCGAAATCGTCATCTGCCTTGGCTTCGTCGGCCACGCGAACGTCGCTGATGACGAGGTCAAAGGTTGCTTCCTTGCCCTTGAGGTATTCGACATTGTAGTCGGCCGGGAACGTGACGGTGATCGTTTTTTCGTCATTGGCCTTCACGCCGATGAGCTGGTCTTCAAAGCCCGGGATCAAACGACCGGTGCCGATTTCAACCGACATGCCTTCGCCTGTGCCACCGTCAAACGGTGTTCCGTCGACCTTGCCGACAAAGTCCATGACAACCAGATCGCCGGTTGCGGCCTTGTGGCCCGTTGGCGCATCCTTGAAGTTCTTCTGCTGCTGCGCGATGCGAAGGACAGCTTCGTCGATCGCTGCAGCGCTGGCTTCCACCGTCAGGCGCTCCAGCTTCAGGCCATCAAGGCTCGGCGTGGCGATTTCGGGCAGCACTTCGAGTGCAACCTTCACTTCGGCATCCTTGCCATGCTCATAGCCTTCGTCCAGTTCAACGGACGGCGACAAGGCGGGGCGGAGCTTTTCCTTGCCGATCAGCGACTGGACAGCTTCCTGAACCGAAGAGTTCAGTGCATCGCCCTGAAGCGCTTCGCCGTGCATCTTCTTGACGAGGTTGGCAGGCACCTTGCCGGGGCGGAAGCCGGGCATGCGCACGGTTGGTGCGAGTCGCGTGACTTCCTGTTCGACGCGCGCGGCGATATCCTTAGCGGTAATCGTCAGCGTGTAGGCGCGCTTCAGGCCTTCGTTCAACGTTTCGACAGTCTGCATTGGTCACTCAATCCTTCAGGAAATCTGCTAGGCCCGTCATTCCTGACAACAGGAAAAAACGGGGCTTGGCAAACCTGGTGCGGGCGAAGGGACTCGAACCCCCACATCTTACGATACCAGAACCTAAATCTGGCGCGTCTACCAGTTTCGCCACGCCCGCATGAGGCCGGTGGGGCGGCGCTATAGCACGGGGAACGCGAAGGGCAAGGGTGATGGCCTGCCCAACGCCAAGTTCCGCTTAGCCGAGCGCCTTCTTCAGAAGCTCATTCACCACCGCCGGATTGGCTTTTCCGGCCATGGCTTTCATCGTCTGCCCGACGAAGAAGCCGAACAGAGCCTCCTTGCCGCTGCGATATTGTTCCAGCTGGCCGGGGTTCTTGGCGAGGACGTCAGCGATAACAGCTTCGATGGCGCCGGTGTCGCTCGTCTGCTTCAGGCCGTCGCGTTCAACGATGGTTCCCGCGCTGTCGCCGGTTTCGAGCATTTTCTCGAACACCTGCTTTGCAAGGCTGCCCGATAGCGTCCCATCGGTGACGAGCGTCAGCAATTCGGCGGCCTGTGCAGGAGAGACAGGGCTGTGCTCAATCGACTTGCCAAGGCGGTTCAGTGCCCCGAACAGTTCGGACATCACCCAGTTGGCGGCCTGCTTGGCTTCGGCACCCTGATCCAGAAGGGCTTCGAACCAGCGGGCGGTTTCCACCTCAGCCGTCAGAACAGCGGCGTTATATGCACTGATGCCGAGCGTTTCGATATAGCGTGCACGCTTGGCATCCGGCAGTTCGGGCAGGCTTGCGCGGCAGTCTTCAACAAACGCCTCGGTCAGTTCCAGAGGCAGCAGATCAGGATCGGGGAAGTAGCGGTAATCATGCGCGTCTTCCTTGGACCGCATCGACCGTGTCGTGCCTGTGTCCGGGTTGAACAGGCGCGTTTCCTGAACGATTTTGCCACCGGCTTCGAGCACATCGACCTGACGGTTGGCCTCATGCTCAATCGCCTGCATCACGAAGCGGACGGAATTGACGTTCTTGGTTTCGGTGCGCGTGCCCAGCTCTTCGCCTGCACGGCGGACCGAGACGTTGACGTCGGCGCGCATCGAGCCTTCTTCCATATTGCCGTCGCACGAGCCGACATAGCGCAAGATGGCGCGCAGCTTGCGCAGATAGGCCCCGGCCTCGGCCGGCGAGGTCATGTCAGGGCGGGACACAATTTCCATCAATGCGACGCCCGAGCGGTTGAGATCGACATAAGACCGCGTCGGATGCTGGTCATGCATCAGCTTGCCTGCATCCTGCTCGACATGGATTCGCTCCACGCCGATGCGCTTGTCCTCAAGGATACCCGCCTTCTCGTCGGCATCAATGTCCAGATGCCCTTCGCCTACGATCGGGTGATAGAGCTGCGAAATCTGGTAGCCCTGCGGCAAATCCGCATAGAAATAATTCTTCCGGTCAAACCGACTCCAGCGGTTGATCTGCGCGTCGATGGCAAGGCCGGTGCGCACGGCCTGACGGATGCACTCCGCATTGGGCACGGGCAGCATGCCGGGCATGGCGGCGTCCACCAGCGAGACCTGCGTGTTCGGTTCTGCGCCAAAGGAGGCGGCGGCACCCGAAAACAGCTTGGAGTTGGAGGTGACCTGCGCGTGGACTTCAAGGCCGATCACGACCTCCCATTCACCCGTTGTGCCCTGAATACGATAGCTGCTCATGTTACCACCACTTGTCCGCGCGTGCCGTAAATCCGGCGCGTTCCTCAATAGCGAGGCTCGCGTTCAGCACGGTCTGTTCATCCAATGCCTTGCCGATGATCTGAAGACCCAGCGGCAGGCCAAGCGCGTCCAATCCACCCGGCACCGACATGGCAGGAAGCCCCGCCAGCGAGGTCGGCACGGTGAAAACGTCGTTCAGATACATGGCGAGCGGATCGTCCGATTTTTCACCAAGGCCGAAGGCCGCACTCGGCGCGGTCGGCGTCAGCAGCAGATCGCACTTTTCCCAAGCCTGATCAAAGTCGCGCGCGATGAGGGTGCGGACCTTCTGCGCCTGCGTGTAATAGGCGTCATAGAAACCAGCCGAGAGCACATAAGTGCCGATCAGGATGCGGCGCTTGACCTCATCCCCGAAGCCCGCGGCGCGGGTCGCGGCATACATGTCCTGCAGGTTCGCGCCATCGGGCAGATCGCGGAGGCCGTAGCGCACACCATCATAGCGGGCGAGGTTGGACGACGCTTCAGCAGGCGCAATGATGTAATAGGCCGGCAGCGCATATTGCGTGTGCGGCAGCGAGACGTTGACGATCTCCGCTCCGGCATCCTTCAGCCAGGCAATGCCCTGTTCCCAAAGTGCGTCGATTTCGGCAGGCATGCCGTCGACGCGATATTCCTTGGGGATGCCGACGCGCTTGCCCTTGAGGTCGGTCGACAGTGCTGCTTCCCAATTGGGGACGGGCAGGTCGAGCGAGGTCGAATCCTTGGGGTCAAAGCCTGCCATGTTTTCGAGCAGGATCGCACAATCGCGCACGTCGCGCGCCATCGGCCCGGCCTGATCAAGCGAGGAGGCAAAGGCAACGATGCCCCAGCGTGAGCAACGGCCATAGGTCGGCTTGATGCCCGAAATGCCGGTGAAGGCCGCAGGCTGGCGGATCGAGCCGCCCGTGTCCGTCCCCGTGGCACCGGGCACAAGGCGCGCAGCGATGGCCGACGACGTGCCGCCCGACGATCCACCCGGCGCAAGTGCGGCTGTATCGCCATTGTTGCGGCGCCAGGGCGAAATCACATTGCCGAAAAAGCTCGTCTCATTGGAAGAGCCCATGGCGAACTGGTCAAGGTTGAGCTTACCGAGCATCCCCGCGCCTGCGTTCCACAGCTTGCCCGACACGGTCGATTCGTACTGCGGCACAAAGCCTTCGAGGATGTGGCTGGCCGCCGTCGTCTGGACATCCTTGGTCGCAAACAGATCCTTCATGCCAATCGGCACACCGGACAGCGGCTTGAGGCTTCCCGCCGCGCGGTCTTTGTCAGCCTGATCGGCCGCGGCCAGCGCGATTTCCGGGGTTTCGGCGATGAAGGCATTGAGCGCCTTTGCGCCCGCCACGGCATCGTTGAAGGCGGAGGCAACATCTCGCGCGGTGAAGTCCCCGGCTTGAAAGCCGTCGCGGATGGCAGCAATGCCAAGGTCAGTTAGGTTGGTCATTATTCGATCACCTTGGGCACGGTGAAGAAGCCCTGTTCGGCCTGAGGCGCATTCTTCAGCACGGCATCGCGGACGTCGCCATCGGTCACCACGTCGTCGCGCAAGCGCAGGGCGTTGGGGATGACGGCGGTCATCGGCTGGACAGCGGACGTATCCACCTCGCCCAGCTGCTCGATCCAGCCGAGAATGTTGTTGAGTTCGGGCACCATCGCCTCGACCTGATCATCCGTAACGGCGATGCGGGCGAGCGAGGCGATCTTGCGGACGGTTGCGTGATCGACTGACATGGATGCGCGCCTAGCAGTGCCCCCGCTGGCCTGCAAGCCGATGGCGCGCTATCGGCGATGCAATGTCGCGTGTTCGCATCCTCCACACCAACCCGGCGCTGGGTCCGCTCGATTATCGCGTGCCTCATGGCATGGAGGTCGAATTCGGCAGTGTCGTGCGCGTGCCGCTCGGCCCGCGCGAGATGACGGGTGTGGTTTGGGAATTAGAATCACTGCCGACGGAGACGGTGGGCGACAACCGGCTGCGCAATATTCTCGAAGTCTATGACATTCCGCCTATCGGCGCTGCGCTGCGGCGCCTGATCGAGTGGACGGCGGACTATTACCTCGCCCCGCCGACGTCGGTTGTGCGGATGGCTTTGTCGTCGGCTGCCGCGCTTGAGGGCGGGCGGACGGTGGTGGAGTATCGCCTGTCGGGCAAACAGCCGGACAAGATGACATCCCAGCGCGCGCAGGCAATTGAACGCATTGGCGAACGGCAGGGCCTGATCCGCGAACTGGCGACCATCGCCGACGTGTCCGAAGCGGTCATTCGCGGGCTGGTGAAGCTGGGAGTGATTGAAGGCGTTGAGGTTGCCCTCGATACGCCGTTCATCGCGCCTGATCCCGCTTTTGCACCTCCTGCGCTCTCGCCGGAACAGACCGAAGCGGCGGATACGCTGGTCGCGATGGTGGAGGCAGAGGCGTTCGCGCCGGTCCTGCTTGATGGCGTCACCGGTTCGGGCAAGACCGAGGTGTATTTTGAGGCAATTGCCGAGGCGATCCGCATGGGCAAGCAGACGCTTGTCCTCCTGCCCGAGATTGCGCTGACTGAGCCGTTCCTCCGCCGCTTTACGGATCGCTTCGGCCACGCGCCGGTCGCCTGGCATAGCGACCTGCGGCAATCGCAACGCAGGCGGACCTATCGCGCCATTGCGAGCGGCGAGGCGCTGGTCACGGTTGGCGCACGGTCATCGCTCTATCTGCCCTACCGCAACCTCGGGCTCATCGTGGTCGATGAAGCGCATGAAACGAGCTTCAAGCAGGAAGACGGCGTCCAGTATCACGCGCGCGACGCTGCCGTGATGCGCGGGCATTTTGAGAAAATTCCGGTCGTGCTGGCAACGGCCACCCCCGCCATCGAAACGCGACAGCAGGTGGCGCAGGGGCGCTATGCGGAGATCAAGCTGCCGGGCCGCTATGGCGCCGCGCAGATGCCGACGATCGAGGCGATCAACCTCATTGAAACCCCGCCCGAACGTGGGCGCTGGCTCGCCCCGCCGCTCGTCAACGCGATCACCGAAACATTAGCGCGCAAGGAGCAGGTGCTGCTGTTCCTCAACCGCAGGGGCTATGCGCCGCTCACTTTGTGCCGGCATTGCGGGCACCGGTTCCAATGCCCCAATTGCACGGCGTGGATGGTCGAACACCGGTTGACCAACCGGCTGCAATGCCATCATTGCGGGCATATCGAACCGCCCCCCAGTGCGTGTCCTGAATGCAAGACCGAGGATTCATTGGTCGCCTGTGGTCCCGGTGTGGAGCGCATTTCGGACGAGGTCGGCATCCTCTTTCCCGAAGCGCGCCGTGCCATCGTGACGTCGGACACGCTCTGGTCGCCCGCCAAGGCCGCCGAGTTCGTCGGGCGGATGGAGGCAGGCGAAATCGACATCGTCATCGGCACGCAGCTCATCACCAAAGGCTATCACTTCCCCGAACTGACCTTGGTCGGCGTAGTAGACGCCGACCTCGGCCTTCAGGGCGGCGATCTGCGTGCTGCAGAACGCAGCTTCCAGCAGATCATGCAGGTCGCGGGCCGCGCGGGTCGCGGCGCCAAGCCCGGCCATGTCTATCTCCAGACGCATGAGCCGACAGCGCCTGTCATGGAGGCGCTCGTCTCTGGCGATACCGAGAGTTTCTACGAGGCGGAGACCGAGGCCCGCCGCTTTGCCAATGCGCCGCCCTTTGGCCGTTTCGCTGCGATCATCGTGGCCTCTGAAAGTTTGGGCGATGCGCAGGAGGTTGCGCGCCAAATCGCCCGCACCGCGCCCGAGGTAGAAGGGATGCAGGTCTACGGCCCCGCCCCCGCCCCACTCGCCATGCTGCGTGGTCGGCACCGCCAGCGCCTCCTCGTCCACGCCCGTCGCGCTCTCGATGTGCAGGATGTCCTGCGCGACTGGCTCGGCGGGCTTGAGTGGTCCCGCCATGTGCGGGTGAGCGTGGACATTGATCCCTATAGTTTTGTTTAGCGTATTCCCCGGTTCCGGTTGCCATCGCAGTCCGCGCCCCTAAATCGGGTTTATGCTCGATGCTCAAAACGCCCCCGCCGCACCTTCCGTCATCCACCGTGCTGATTATGCCGCGCCAGACTGGCTGGTGCCGGACATTGCACTCGATTTTGAACTCGACCCTGCCAAGACCCGCGTTCGTGCAACGCTGACGGTCGAGCGCAACGGCGCACATTACCGGCCCCTGCGGCTGGATGGGGACGGGCTCACACCACTGGTCGTCCGCATTGATGGCGAGGAAACGGCGGAATGGACCTTGGACGGCGGCGTGCTGGTCCTCCCACTCCTGCAGGCCAAGGCCGTGATCGAAACCGAAGTCGAGATCGCGCCGGAGAAGAACACGCAGCTCATGGGCCTCTATGCCTCGGGCGGGTTGCTGTGCACCCAGTGTGAGGCGGAAGGCTTTCGCCGGATCACCTTCTTCCCCGACCGTCCCGATGTCCTGTCGCGCTACACCGTGCGGATGACGGCGGATAAGGCGGCCTATCCGGTTCTGCTCAGCAATGGCGACATGACTGCGTCGGGCGATCTGGAGGGTGGGCGTCATTGGGCCGAATGGGCCGACCCGTTCTTCAAGCCGAGTTATTTGTTCGCGCTTGTCGCCGGGAATTTGTCTGCCAACCGCGACAGCTTCACGACGATGTCCGGCAAGGTCGTGGACCTCGCCATTTGGGTGGCTGAGAGCGATCTGCCGCGCACGCACCATGCCATGGATGCCTTGAAGGCGAGCATGAGGTGGGACGAGGATGTCTATGGCCGCGAATATGATCTGGGCCAGTTCAACATCGTCGCTGTCGCCGATTTCAACTTCGGCGCGATGGAGAATAAGAGCCTAAACGTCTTCAACTCGCGCTATGTGCTGGCTGATCCGGAAACGGCGACCGACATTGATTATGACAATGTCGCAGGCGTCATCGCGCATGAATATTTCCACAACTGGTCAGGCAATCGCGTCACCTGTCGGGATTGGTTCCAGCTGAGCTTGAAGGAAGGCTTCACGGTCTTCCGCGATCAGTGCTTCTCCGCCGATCAGGGCTCAGAAGCGGTCAAGCGGATCGAAGATGTCCGCATCCTGCGCGCCGCGCAATTCCCCGAAGATGCAGGGCCGCTGGCTCATCCGATCCGTCCGGACAGCTATATGGAGATCGCCAATTTCTACACGGCGACCATCTACAACAAGGGCGCAGAGATCATCCGCATGCTCCACACGATGCTGGGCGCCGAGACATTCCGCAAAGGCAGCGACCTCTATTTCGACCGGCATGACGGGACAGCGGCGACATGCGAGGACTTCGTCCGCGCGATGGAAGAGGCGAGCGGCAAGGATCTGACCCAGTTCCGCAACTGGTATTCGGTGGCCGGCACACCCAAGATCAAGGCGACAATTGCCGGCGATACGTTGGTTCTGGAGCAGTCGGTGCCCGATACGCCCGGCCAGACGGACAAGCCCGCAATGGCCATCCCGCTCAAGCTTGCGTTGTTTGACCGCGCGACCGCCACGCACACAGGCGAGCGGCTGGAACTGTTGACAGAACGCCGGACGGAGATTGCACTGGCAGGCCAGACGCCCGTTCTCTCAATCAATCGCGGTTTCTCGGCTCCGGTGATTGTCGAAACCGACCGGACGTCAGACGATCTGGCGTTTCTGTCTGCGCATGATGACGATCCCTTTGGCCGCTATGAAGCGATGCAGCAGCTTATGCTCGACACGCTGGTGGCAGGGGTATCGACGGGCAAGGCGGATCATGGACCTGTTATCGCGGCTGTGCGGAACACGCTGACCAACAACGCGTTGGATGTTGCCTTCATCGCGGAAACGGTCTTGCTGCCTTCCGAGGCCTTTATTGGGGATCAGATGCTGGTCGTAGACCCCGATGCCATTCACGCGGCGCGCGAAGCCTTGCGCGCCGATCTTGGGCGCGAGTTGCTGTCGCACTGGCAAGCCGCCTTTGCGGCCAATGCGCCGACGACGTTTGAATATTCACCGGCGGCCAAGGGTGGGCGCCGCCTGCGCAATGTCGCGCTCGGCTATATCGCAGCGGCCAGTGCCGATGATGCGGGCGCGCAGGCTTTTGCTCAGTTTGATGCGGCAGACAATATGACGGATCGGATGGCGGCCCTCGGGACGCTCGCCAATGGCGATGCGGATGAGCGCGTCGCGGCGCTTGATATCTTCTATAACCGGTATCGCGACGATGCGCTCGTCATCGACAAATGGTTTTCCACGCAGGCGCTGTCCACCCGCGCCGATACGCTGGAAGCGGTGCGTGAGTTGCAGGCGCATGCTGACTTCACGCTGACCAACCCCAACCGCGTGCGGGCGCTTGTCGGCGCGTTCTCGATGAACCAGCAACACTTCCATGCCAAAAGCGGGGAGGGCTATCGGTTCCTGGCTGATGTGCTGATCGCGCTCGACTCGATCAACCCGCAGACGGCCGCGAAGCTTCTTCCCCCACTCGGGCGTTGGCGGCGGTTTGATGACGGGCGGCAAAAATTGATGCGCACAGAGCTGGAACGCATTTTGCGGCATCCCGGCCTCAGCAAGGATGTGTTTGAACAGGCGTCGAAAAGTCTCGTCTGACCGGTGTCCTGTCCCGTCATGGGACGGGGATTAACCAAGGATTCTGCTGGATTCGATGGTAAAGCTGGCGTTAACGCTTTGCCATGCGGAGAGAACTTATCCTTGCGACGCATGGCGTCGGTCATCCTTTTCGGCGGCTTGCCCGTGCGCGGGCGAAAGCAGCGGCACTAAAGCAAGCCCGACCCGCATTTTTTGAAGGGTTGCGCTTCTTTACCTTCACCTATTCGGCGGCATTCATCGCCTTTTACACCTTCCTCAGCTAATTTTTTTCAACCCGCGCGAAGGGTTTTCTCAAACCCTGCGTTATAAGGCCGATACCACAGCAATTGGGGTGGGCGGTTGGCCGAAGCCTTGGCACAGATAGAGTTGGAGGAAAGCGACGACGCGCTGATGGCGCGCGTGGCGGCGCGTGACGCCGTCGCCTTCCGCCTGATTGTCGAACGGCACCTGACCTCTGTGCACCGCGTCGCCTATCGGATGCTCGGTGATGCCACCGGGGCAGAAGATGTGGCGCAGGAAGCCCTGTTGCGCTTGTGGGATCATGCAGGGCGCTGGCAGTCTGGCGGCACTGGTATTGGTGCATGGCTTCGCCGTGTGGCCACCAATTTATGTCTGGACCGGCTGCGGCGGCAGAAGTTTTCAGGCGGACATGAGATCCCCGATCGGGCGGACGAAGCACCGCGCGCCGATGAACAGATGGAAGCAGACCAGATGCGAGAGGCGACACGCCAGTGCATGGGGCAGTTGCCCGACCGCCAGCGCGCGGCCATTGTGCTGACCTATTATGAGGACCGGCCCAATGCCGAAGCAGCGGCTGTGCTCGATATGAATATCAAGGCGTTCGAATCTCTTCTGGTGCGTGCGCGCCAGACGCTCCGGCGGATATTTGAGGAGAAGGGGCTCGTGCCCGAAACATTTGGAAAGGCAGGACAATGAGCGGACCCGACCGCGATTTTGATGCGGCGCTCGACCGCCTCTCCGTGCCTGCGCCGCGTGTCGGGTTGATCGACGATATCGTCGCTGCCACGACATCGCGTGCCGAACCGGGGCCCCAATCTTGGGACCGGGCACCGCGGGACCGGCGTGGCGGATGGCTGCGCGGACATCGCGTTCTTGCGGCAACCATGGCGGCCACGGTCTTGAGCGCAACGGCTGCCGCAGCAGCCGGGGGCTGGTTGGGGGAAGCAGGCGCCCGCCTGCCCGTCCTCGCCCAGATTGCCAGCGTCATGCCGGAGGCTGCAAAAGCGCCGTCCCTTCGTGCGGCTCATCGGGAGAAGCAGGTGGTGGCGGCAGCATCAGTTGCGCCCGCCCCGACAACGGCGCCTGCACCGTCAGAGCCTCCCCTTGTCGTGCCCCCGCGTCAGCAGAAGATTGTGGATCGGATCGAAACCCGTCTGGAACGACGTGAAGCGCGTCGTGCGGCGATGGGCCTACCCGCCGATACCGAAAAGGAACGCGCGCTGCTGGATCGCTTTAAGGCCGCAGACACGCGGGCGGAACGTAAAGAGGTCATTCAAGAGGCGAAGGCGTTGCGGCAGGAACGGCGGGCGGATCGTCAGGCTTTGCCGGTCTGCACGCCGGATCAAGCCAGCAACCCGGCGGCCAATGGTTGCCGCCCGAAGATGACACCGGAGCGGCGCGCGGAGATTATGGAGCGGTTGTGCGCACGGATGGCCGAAAATGGGCGGACGCCGCCACGTTGTCGTCCCATCGTGAAAGGCGGCCCGGAACCCTTGGGCGATCCGACACCCCAATAAATGAAAAGGGCCGCCGCGTGGCGCGCGGCGACCCTGATGTTTTAGCCGAGCTTTGCGGCTTCGCTGAACGGGATGTCCTTATCCGGCCGGATTTCGCCCGGCAGGCCAAGCACGCGCTCTGCGATGATGTTGCGCAGGATTTCATCCGTGCCACCTGCAATACGCAGACCGGCCGCGCCGATATAGCTCGTCTGGAAGCGCGAGAGATGCGGGATGTTGGGTGAGTCTTCACCCATCAGGAGCCCCGCGCCTTCACACAGGTCAGAAGCAAAGGCGCCAATGTCCTGCATGGTTTTCGCAACGACCACCTTGGAGATGGATGATTCCGGACCCGGTGTGCGGCCCGAAGACAGCGCCGAGATGGTCCGCATGCTGGTCAGCGAAATGCCGCGGTCTGCGATATAGGCATCCGCAATCCGCTGGCGGACATGGCTCTGTTCAAGCGCATTGCCTTCGGCCAGATCGATAGACTTGGCGAGTTCGATCATTTCCTTCACGCCCGGCGCGCTGGCAGGCTTGCCGCCGACGGCGAGACGTTCGTGCATCAGCGTCGTCAGCGAGACCTTCCAGCCTTCGCCCACGGCACCCAGACGGTGCGTATCCTTGACGCGGACATCGGTGAAGAAAACTTCGTTAAACTCGCTGCCGCCCGACATCTGCTTGATCGGGCGCACTTCCATGCCGGGCGCCTTCATGTCGACGATGAACATCGTCAGGCCCTTATGCTTGGGCACGCTTGGGTCAGTGCGGGTGACGACAATGCCGAAGTCGGACAGATGGGCGCCCGATGTCCAGACCTTCTGGCCGTTGATCACCCATTCATCACCATCCCGTTCCGCACGCGTGCGGATGCCGGCCAAGTCAGAGCCTGCAGCGGGTTCGGAAAAGAGCTGGCACCAGACTTCTTCGCCCTTCATGGCGACCGGAACATAGCGCTGGGCGATATCGGGTGTCAGGCCGTGGCTGAACACGGTCGGGATGCACATGCCAAGGCCGATGGCATAAAGGCCCGTCGGCGCATTAAACTTGGCTTCTTCCTGATTGAAGATGATCTGCTGCATCGGGGTTCCGCCCTGACCACCAACGGCCTTCGGCCAGGTGATGCCGACAAAACCGGCTTCATATTTACGGGCCTGCCAGCGCTTGGCGGCTGCCACGGATTCTGCCCGGCTGGAATAATCTTCCTGCTGGATCGCGTCCTTATTGGCATCGAGCCAGGCTTTGACCTTGGCGCGGTAGGCGGCTTCTTCTGCGGTGTCTTCGAAATCCATGTCGTCTCTCCTTAAGCGGCCAATGCGTTGCGCTGCTCAAGCGAGCGCACAAGCACGTCAGACCAATGTGATTTGGCACCGAGCGTCAGCGTCAACAGACGCGCCCGGCGATAGTAGAACTGGCAATTGCTTTCCCAAGTGAAGCCAATGCCGCCATGCAACTGGACATTTTCTTCCCCTGCAAATTGGAACGCGTCCATTGCGGCGAGGCGGGCACCGGCGGCCGCCTGCACCAGTTCCGGCGCATCTGTCAGCAGCGCCCATGCGCCGTAATAAGAGTGCGACCGGGCCAACTGGTTCTTGATGTACATGTCCGCCAGCCGGTGCTTGACCGCCTGATAGCCTGCAATCTTACGACCAAAGGCCACGCGGTCTTGCGCATAGGCCAAGGCCATTTCCATCGCGGCGTCCGCGCCGCCCACGCCTTCAAAGGCGAGGAGGACGGCCGAGGATTGAAGGAACTTGTCCAGTGCAGCCTGACCACCGTCGAGTGCTTCAACAGGGGCATCCTGCAACGTCACGCGCGAGGAGCGGCGGACAAGGTCAATGGTTTCAACTGCAGCGATGGTCACGCCCGGCGCCTTGGTCTCAACAAGATAGAGACCATCCGGACCGGAGAGGATGAGGAAGTCCGCAGCGGCGGCATCCTGCACGGGCACCTTCACGCCTGTCGCCGTGCCGCCCGCGATCTTCAGGCTGGAGCGCAGGCCGGGTGTCGCTGTGCCTTCGGCAAGGGCGACAGCACCGATGGCCGAGCCATCGGCGAGCTTGGGCAGCCACTTGGCCTTCTGCGCGTCTGTGCCCGCGGCGATCAGCGCTTCGGTTGCAAGCAGAACAGAGGAGGTGAAGGGAACGGGGGCCACGACGCGGCCAATTTCTTCGGCCAGCACGCACAGTTCCAGAACCGACAGGCCAAGCCCGCCATGTTCTTCCGGGATACGAAGCGCCGTCCAGCCGAGACTCACGATCTCAGCCCACAAAGCGGCATCGTGGCTAACGCCTGATTCCATCACTGCGCGGGCTTTGTCATGCCCCGATTTATCTTCAAGAAAGCGCCGCGCCTGTTCGCGCAGGGCTTCTGCTTCTTCGGAAAACTGGAAGTTCATGCCGCATCCTCTTCATTTGGTTTCCCAATGTGAAAAAGGGTCTCGGCCCTGCTGTCAATCGGCATTTGCATCAGGTCGATATGACCTTTGGGGGTGACGCTACGGCTAGGCCACCATCTTGAGGTCGCGGCGCATCCGCTCATTGATGCCGCCGATATCAATCTCCTCCACCGGAACCGGGCGTCCGATGCACCAACCCTGCGCAACGTCGCATCCATAGCGAGTCAACAGCGCCAAGGTCGCTGTGTCCTCCACCCCTTCGGCGACAACTGTAAAGCCGAGTTCGTGCGCCAGCTCGATGGTGGACCGCACCAGAATCTGGTCGCTGGGGCTTTGCACCATCCGCATCACAAAGCCCTTATCGACCTTGATCTCATTCGCCGGAAACGCCTTGAGATAGCTGAGCGTCGACTGGCCGGTGCCATAATCGTCAACGGAGACACGCAGGCCAAGTTCTCGAAGACTGCGGAGCAGGTCAGCAGCGGCACCTGTTTCCTCAAATGCCACGGTTTCGGTGATTTCGAAGGTCAGATGCGTTGCCAGCGGGCCAAGTGCCGTCACCCGGCGAAGGCTTTCTTCGGCAAAATGCGTGTCAGACAGCAGCCCGGCCGAGATGTTGACGGCGACGCCCAGATCATGCCCTTCGGAATGCCAGACACGCAGCTGCGCCACGCAGGCATCAATGGCATAGAGCGTCAGTTCATCGATACGCCCTGCATTTTCCAGCACAGTAATAAACTGGTCTGGCATGATCCGCCCAAGGTCCGGATGCGTCCACCGGATCAGGGCTTCAAAGCCGCAGACACGGCCTTGCGATATGGACCACTTGGGCTGGAAGGCCATGTGGAGTTCCTTGCGCGCAAGCGCTGGACCAATGTCGGCCAATATCCTTTGTTCGTAACCGGCATGTTCGCGCAGCGCATCCACAAAGCGGAGCGCGCGCACACCGCTTTCGGCCGCACGGGCCGCTGCAAGCGACGCATTGGCCAAGGATGTCTGAGGCGAATGCCGGGTGACCTGATAATCTGCAAAACCGAAGGCAGGGGAGACGACCTGCAGACGCGATCCCAGCAAGAGGGGCGCTACGAACAAGGTGGCGGCACCTTCCAATTGGGTTTGAAGCGAACGGGCACTGTCTTGCGAAAACAGCCAAGCGATGCGGCTGGCGTCGAGGCTATAGGCTTTGGCACCGCCCGAGACGGGCACCATGCGCTGCACGATTTCATGCAGCAGCAGGCGGCGCATATCATCATCCAGCATGGCCAACATGCCATCGCTCTGCCCAATGCGCAGGACGACGACAAAGGCCTCATCCTGTTGCTGCAGGTCGACGAGCAGCTGCCGTTCATTGGGCAGGCCGGAGCTTGCATCGGCAAAGCGGGCCTGATGCAGCTGTCTTGTGAAGCGCAGCAACGAAACCATGCCCGCCAGAATTGCGAGGAAGATCAGGGCCGCAGCGGTATCCAGATCGGCGACCCGAAACGCCTGAAGGGCTGTGGCTGCGATGAGGACAGTCCCAACCGTTCCTGCGAGAATGAGGTGGCTTGGCCCTTGGCGGCGGTCTGCGGCGAGCAGCCATGCCGGCAAGAGGACGAAAATCAACGCGGGGAGCCAACCGGCCTCAAATGGTAAGGGACCTCCCAACAGAGTTTCTGCAGCCATGGCCTGTGCAACGACGCCCGGCAGAACCCCGTGTCTGGGAAGGACGTAGCGGTCGCCCATTTCAATCGCCGTCGCGCCGATCAGGACCTGTTTACCCCGCAAGACGTCTGGAGATACCCGGCCTTCAATCAAGTCTATAAAGCTGTGACGGGGGATGGTTTCAGGTTCAATCGCAGTATCGATTGGAAAGCTCTGTTCCACTTGGCCCGCATAATTGCTCATCACGGCGGCGAGCGAAGGGCGCGCTGTGCCCTGCGTCACCGTGCCCGTGCTGTATCGCCGCATGATGCCATCGGGGTCCGGGTGGACGTTGACGGAGGCTAGAAACGCATGATCGCGAAATGGGATTGCCGGCAAGCTTTCGACCGTTCCCTGCGCCATGTTACCCGCCTGCTGGCGGAATGTGGGCAGGACAACGGTGGCCGCAGACCGCTCTAGCGCGGCGGCGAGTGCGGCGTCCTCAGCCGGGTCGGTTGTGGACGAAAAGTCGACGTCGAACACGATGGTGGCCGCACCTGCCTTTGAAAGGGCGTCAACCGCCCGGGCATGGGTGCTGCGCGGCCATGGCCATTTCTTCAGGACAGCGATGCTGCGTGCGTCCAATTCCACAATATGGACCGTGCCGGAGGCCGGGCGTGACAGCATTTGATCCTGAAGGCTGCGCAAGCCGAGATCCAGCGGGCGGGTCAACCCCGCAATGGACAGCAGTGCGGTCATAACCAATGCGGCCAGAAGCAAAGCCGGCCGCAGATAATTGCGGCCGGCGAAGCTTCCTCGCAGTTGATCAGAGGCCCCAGATTTGGTCATGGCCCCGCTTTAGCGCGCAACCGAAAAGGTCCGGTTAACGCCTTGGTCAGTGCCCTTTGCGGCTGGCAGCAAGTTGCTGGGCGGCGATTTGAATTCGCTTGAGAAGGTCTGACAAGCTCAGTGGGTTTTCGTTGTTCTTCTTTCCCGTCGCGTTGGCGGCAACTGCGGTATCCTTAGTCTCAGAGCTGTTCCCGTTGTTAATGTGAGGCGTTTCAGCGTCAGGCGTTTTGTTGCCGACGGCAGAATTCGGGTTTGCGTTGTTCACGGCAGCAACGGACGCCGGAGGCGTGGGATTTGCGCCGCCGTCAACCGGGGCCGGGCTGTTGCTGACGGCCACGAGGACAGGCGTTGTCGCTTCAGGCGTAACCTGCGTCGGGGGCACAGGCGCCGACGGCAGGTCGACGGGTGGTCCTGTGACGACTGCGACCTCGACGGGCAGTTCGACAGGCGGCAAGGCCTGCTCGGCTGGCGGTGCGGTGACCACGGCCACCTCGACGGGCAGCTCCACAGGCGGCAAGGCCTGCTCGACTGGCGGTGCGGTGAGCACGGCGACCTCGACTGGCGGCGCAGTTGCCACGGCGACTTCGACGGGTGGTTGCGCCACGACATCGGAAACAGCTGGCGGTGTCGGCGGCGAAGCCGGTGCTTCGGCGAGAAGATTTGCTGGCGTTTCTAAGGCAGGCGGCGCTGCTTCCGGTGCAGTTGCATCTGCAACGGCAACGCTGACGTCAGCACGTGCCGATGTGTTGGTCGCGACAGGTGTCTCGACAGCGACAGCTTCCACAATAGCCGCCTGCGCAAGGCTGGAATTGCCGCTGACAATGCCACCCGTTTGCGCGGCAAGGTTCACGCTGCCTTCGCCAATCGGGCTGGCGATCCGGACTTCTGCGACGTCTGATACGGGGGCGGCAGCCGGCTCTGTCGAGGTCTCCGACGTTGGTGCGTCGGCGACCGGCGCTGCGCCGATGACGGCGGCGCCACCTGAAGGCGCGCTGGGCGTGCCCAGAACGGACAACTGGCCGGGCGCAGAGGCTGAAATCATCCCGATTTCGCCAGGCGAGACAAAGCGTGAGGCGAGCCCATCAAGAGAGGCAACTTGCACCAGCCCTTCGGTGACCTGCACCGATGCGCCAGCCGGGGTCACCGTGACGCTGAAGGTCGTGCCCTTCACGACGGCTGCCAGATAGGGTGTTTTCACTTGGAAGTGCGGTGTGGTCTTCTTCTGGATCTTGAAGACAACATTGCCAAAGGACTGGACGATCTGCGTGAACGCCCCGGCCTTGGGTTCGGTCAGCTGCAGCTGCGTATTGGGCGCAACAGTCAGATATTCGCCGCCGCGCACAATAACAGCGCGCCCGCCTTTGCCGGTGCTGACGATGTCGCCCGCAGACAGTGCGGCGCCGCGTGTCACCGTGCTTGTCTTCGAAAGACCGGGCTTTCCGACAAAAACAGGCCCGCTGACTTCTGAGACTGACCAACCCGGCGTTCCTGCATAAGCAGCGCCGCTCGCCATCAGCGACACGACCAACAATGTTCCACGTGCAATCGACATAATATGCCCCCAGTTTGCAAATGCGCCTTGCGACGCACTTCCCCTGAGATGCGGTTACGTCCGATTTGGTTATAAAATTCAAAGATTAATCCCTAACGATGCTGCAACCTTTTGGCGCCGCTCTTAACCCGGATGTTACGCTTTTCCGTTAGTTGCGATCTTCTATGCGGGGGACGCGAACGACTTTTCTTTTGCTTGCAGGCAGTTGGGCCGGGCTTCCGTTCGGCGCGGCCGCCGTGCGCGCAGAAACGCCGGACCCGGCATCCACGCTTGGCCGCGAAATGCTGATGAAAGATCAGCCTGTCCGAAAGTCGAAAGATAAGGTTGCACCAACGGTTGTAGAAAGCAAAGCGTCGGTTGCGGTCGCCACAACTGGGGCCGTCATGGTGGGTGCGGTCCAGATTGAAGGGCTGGAGATACTGTCTCCCACGCAGTTCTCATCTGTGGTCGACAGCTTCGTCGGACAGGAGCTGGATACATCCGGATTGGAGAGATTGGCGCGCGCTATCGCCGACCGTGCCCGTGATGAAGGTTTGGTGTTCGCAAGCGCTATGGTGCCGCCCCAATCGATCCGGATGGGCGTTGTCCGCGTCCAGCTGGATGAAGGTCGGGTGGATGAGGTGCGGATCGAAGGGACCTCTAATGCGCGGCTGGCTCGCTTGCTCCAATCGCTCGCCGGACGTGCGGTGCGACGGCAGGAACTGGAACGGGTGCTTCTGACAGC
This sequence comes from uncultured Sphingomonadales bacterium, assembly GCA_903839675.1. Classification (GTDB taxonomy): domain Bacteria; phylum Pseudomonadota; class Alphaproteobacteria; order Sphingomonadales; family Sphingomonadaceae; genus Aquisediminimonas. The sequence continues at coordinate 206,358 of CAIMDB010000028.1, read as the reverse complement.
GGCGGACTTGCCGGGCCTATCAGTCGGCCAAACCCGATTTGCACGCGAGGGCAAGCGCGGCGTCCTGCATGTGGAGGTCAGCCGCAAGACCTGGCGGGGGAAAGTGGAGGCTGACAACTCAGGTTCGACTGGCATCGGGCGGGTGCGCGCGCGCCTGTCGATGGAACTGTCCGACCTGTTGGAGGAAGGGGACAATCTGACGGTCAATACCGTCTCCACCCCGATTGACCCAAAGGAACTCGCCTTTGTCTCGGTCCAATATGAGCGGCGCATTGGCGATAGCGGTCTTTCCGCTTCGATATCCGCTGCCACAGGACGCACCCGGCCAGACCCGGATTTGAGTGCGATCGAAACCAAGGCGAAGAGCTCTTATCTGGCCGGCCAGATAAGCTATCCGGTTGTACGGTCCATGAAGGCCAATGTCTCGGTTGCCGCAGAACTTGCCTATCTGTCGGTGGCGCAGGACTTGATCGGCATCGCGACGACGCGGGATGACATCGTCACGCTCACTGTGTCAGCTTGGGGCAATATGCGTTTGACCAGCGGCCAATTGGCGGCTGGCGTCTCGATAGCGCAGGGCCTTGATCTGTTTGGCGCGACCAAGCCGGGCGATTTTCTGACATCGCGCTTTGATGCGAGTGGGAAATTTACCAAATTCAGCGGCTGGGCGTTTTGGCGGACGAATCTGGACCGGCAGACAACGCTCAAACTGTCGGTTGTTTCCCAACTCGCCTCAGCACCCCTCCTCGCGGCGCAGGAAATCGGCATCGGCGGCACCTCCTTTGGACGAGCCTATGATTTCTCCCAGCGCTTTGGGGACCAAGGCGTGCTGGGGTCTATCGAACTGCGTCGTCGCTATGAGGATCTGATCCCCGGGCTGGATTGGGTGCAGGCCTATGGCTTTGTCGATGGCGGCTATGTGACAAATAAGGCAGGCGGCTTTGGCAGCGGGTCGCTTTACTCGGTTGGTTCCGGCTTGCGCTTTGGCAAGGGCAAGGCCGAACTCGGCATCGAGGCCGCCTATCCGCTGAACGCGGACCCAACGCACGGCGAAAGCAAAGACCCGCGCATCAATCTGTCGGTCAGTCTCGGTCTCTGACTGCTGCTCCGTCCGACTGGCACCTTTATCAATTGACCTGATGCCCCTGTCCGGCCGATGGAACCTACCAATAGAAAACAGGTCAGGCAGGGGACGTTACATGGAATATGATGATGTGGTGCTGGGGCGCCGAAGCATTCGCGGGTTCAAGAAAGATCCCGTTCCCAAGGCGCTGATCCGGGAAGTTATCGAGATCGCGATGCGCTCGCCCTCGTCCATGAACTGCCAACCCTGGAACTTCACCGTGCTCTCGGGCGAACCGCTCGACCGCATCCGGCAGGGCAATACAGAGCGCAATCTGGCCGGCGTGCCCCACTCGCGCGAATTCCGCCTTGGAGAGGCCTTTGCCGGCCAACATCGGGAGCGGCAGGTTGAGGTCGCCAAGCAGCTGTTCAGCGCCATGGGCATTGAACGCGAAGACAAGGAAGGCCGGACCGATTGGGTCTTGCGCGGCTTCCGTCAGTTTGACGCGCCGGTCTCTATCGTCATCACCTATGACCGCAGCCTGCACGGCAGCGATGATGCGCCGTTCGATTGCGGGGCAGTGACCACAGCCTTGGTCAATGCCGCTTGGTCGCGTGGGCTGGGCTGCGTCATCAACAGCCAAGGCATCATGCAGTCCCCCGTTGTGCGCGAACATGCACGCATCCGGGAAGATCAGGTGATCATGAAGTGCGTCGCCATGGGTTACCCGGATGAAAGCTTCCCCGCGAACGCCGTCGTGTCCAACCGCAAGTCTGTGGATGAGGCGGTCACGTTCTTGGGCTTTGACGACTGAGGCGCTTGCGCCGCCACTGGGCGATCCCTGTCCAGAAAAGGACCAGCGGCAGGAGCCCGCCGATGACCGTCAGGATGCGGGACGTGAGACCCGCAAAGGACCCGTCGTGCAGCGGATGGACCCAGCTGTTCAGGGTGGACAGCGCACCTGCCTTGTCTCGATCATAGGTGGCCAGCACACGGCCTGAATATTGGTCCACCCACACAAAGCTGTGCGGGAAGCGGCGGCTCGGGTCCGCCGGTTGCTGCATCCGCAGACGGAATGTGCCGTCTCCGGGACCGGGCACTTCGATCCAAGCAAGCCGTGCCTTCGGTAGCGCATTGTGCGCGGCGCCCATTGCGAAGGACACAGCGATCTGGCGACCCTCCCACCTTGTTGATGTCGGCGCAGGCAAGGCATCGGGCGGTCCGGCAACGGTCGACAACACCGTATCGCTCTCGTCCGGAAGTTCCAGCATCACGCCCGTGCCCGTCAGCAGCAGAAGCAGGATGAGCCCGATTAGCCCGGCCAGCTTGTGCTGATCCCGCCAACGCCGCAGGGGTGGCGCGCCCCGCTTGTAGCGCAGTGCTTTGGCCAAAGGGCCCTTGGGCCACCAGACAATCAGCCCTGTGACCAGTAAAACGATCAGCGCCAAGCCCGCTATGCCGAGCACCACAGCACCGGTCTTCCCCATCAACAGCCGGTAGTGCAGATCGTAGAGGAACGTCATCGCCGTATCGCCCCAATAGTCGCGGCGCAGCACGTGGGCGCCATCAGGGGAGAGCCAGATCAGCATTGGCGCAAAGTCGCGGCCCGCCGTTTCGGGCGGGTTGTAATAGCGGGCCGGGATCGCGCCGCCTGTGCCGGTCACCTCGAACCGCCATGGCCCTGCCTTGTCCGGATAGGCCCGGTGAACGGTTGCCAAGGCGCGGTCCCAATCCGGCGTAGCGCTTGCCTCAGCCTGCACTTCGGGGTGCAACAGGGCGTCAATCTCCGGATAGAAGACCAGTGCAGACCCCGTCACGCCCAAAAGCGCGAACAGGCTCCCAAGCGTCAGGCCCATCCAGAGATGAACCTGACGCACGATAGACCGCATTAAAACCGCACCCGCACAGCCGCGGTCACATTCGTGCCGTCGGCCGGGCTGTGGAGTGTCTGTGCGCCGTCCCACCAGACATATTCATATGCTTCGTTGGTCAGGTTCTTGGCGGAGAGGGAGAGTTCGACGGTGTCGTTCACCCGGTAAGCGGCTTCGGCGTTGAGCGTGGCATAGTCGCCCCATCGGCCACGGTTGTTGGCGGTGGTCAGCTCATAATTGGACTGTCCCCCGCCCCAGACGGACAGGCGCAGCTTGGGGATTGCGGTGAAATCCACCCCGCCCGAAAACAGCCAGTGCGGGACGTGGTCGATTTCATTTCCGGCAAGCTGCGGGGTAGCCGGGTCTGGTGTTGTGATGATCGCCTTTTGCCAGGCGACAGCGCCCCAGAAGGACAGGCCATTGACCGGCTGGGCGCTCAGCTGCACGTCCACGCCCTTGCGACGTGTGGCCCCCAGATTGTCGAAATCGCCCAGCGGGTCGTTGAGCTTGCGCTTGATCTCTCCGGTCGCCGTCTGCTTCCACAAAGCGACGCGGCTTTCCACGCCCCAACGCTTCAGCTTGACACCCGCTTCCCAACCTTCGTTGATTGAGGGTGCCAGATCGATACGGCGTGGCGCGATCAGGTAAGCACCCGACTCGGTCCCGATCTGGAATGTCTTGCCCCAGTTTCCATAGGCCGTGACCCCTTCAACAGGAGTGAGTGCGACCGAGAATTTGGGCTGCTTGATCGTGCCATAATCATTGGCACGCGCGGTCGTGTTGTTGAGGCGGTTGGTATAGTCACCGCCAACCCAATCCATACGATAAGCGGGCGTCAGCGTGATCCAGTCTGCCGGTTTCAGGATCGCCTGAAGATAGGCGCCGCCCACGGTCAGGAACATCTTCTGGTCGCGGGTCTGCGCCGTCGGCACGCGATTGACGGCGGTGAAGCGAAGCGATTCATTGTCCTGCCGCTGCACATCGCCGCCCGCTTCCAGCATGACGTCCATCCCGCCAAGCGTGGCGTGATAGTGGACCGCCGCGAGTGCCCCCCAATGGTCTTCATTGGTCACGCGCCGCTGTTGTGCAGCGCCTGCAGAGAACTTCACAAACCGGTCGTCGCGGGTGCGGTTGAAATAGGCTTTGGCCATCACATCCAGCTGGTCGTTGATCGTTGCATCAAAGTGCGCTGACACTTGTTGCAGCTTGCGCGTGTCGCCATCGGTCGCGTTATAGGCATTGGTCATCCGGCGGTCGGCGCGCGAATCCGCAAAGGTCAGGTAACCGGGCTCCTCTGCGTTCGATTTATAGTGACGCGCGATGACGCCCAGCCGCACATCATCGGAGAAATTGTAGAACCATTTGCCCGCAAGGCTCAGCCGGTCGAGATCGCTATGGTCGCGGTATCCATTGCTCTGGCGATAGGCGACGAGATAGTTCTGCGTGAACTTGCCCGTCTCAATCCCCGCAGAGACTTGTCCCTCATAGGTCGCATAGCTGCCGATGGATGCCTTGGCATCCACGTAGGTGCCACCGATACGGGTGAGGATGTTGGCATTGCCCGCAATATTGTGGAGGCCAAATCGCGGGTCGGACGTGCCGCGCACAACCTCCACGCCGGCAATGTCGAGCGGGAAGACTTGGTCGATATAGAACATGTTGCCGGAGGCGACGTTGGAGGGCACGCCATCAATCAGCAGCTTAACGGCGTTGATTTCTCCTTCGCCATTGAAGCCACGGAACGCGAACTTGCCGCTGGTCGCGCCTTGGTTGAAATTGGTCACAAGCACGCCGGGCAGGCGGCCAATGAGTTCCCACGCATAGTTGACGTTCGCATTCTGGGCGACGTCGGGGCCAAGGGTATCAACAGAGGTAATCACGTTGGCAGACGAGCCCGCCATGTTCTTGGCCGTGACGATGATTTCCTCACCCACGGCAAAGCTGGTGTCGGTCCCTTCGGCAAAGGCAGGCGTGGAAAGGGCGATGGCAAAAAGGCACGCAGACGCGCGCAGAGAAACGTTGAAAGTCATGTGTAAGTCCTGATCTGAATAGAGTTTGCGCGCGCCAGACAGGGTCCGGCACGGCGCAGTTCGGGCATCAGATCAGGGCAGGCGGTCCGGTTTTGGGCGGCGGCGGGGCAGCAAGGCCGTGCCCGACGGTAATGGCCGACGTCAGTTTTGGAAGCAGCAGCGCGACAAAAGCAGGTGCTGCGATGTTGAGAGGTGCCAAAGACAGATCGACAGGCATGCCCAGCCCGGCAAAGGCGCAATGGCTGGCCTTTTGCGCTTTTGCAGGGGCATGGTTCTTGTCGATTTTCCCGTCTGCGCCGATCCACGCCATCGTCACACCGGCGCCGGAGCATATGGTGATCCATTGGCCGCGCTGTTGCGCTGGCATCCAGCCTGCCGGGACAAGTGCGCGCACCATCAGCAGCATCAGCGCAAGGCTGAGCCAAAGTCTGGAGTGGCGGCGGACCCGGGTCATCGACTGCCCCTTAGGCGCGATGCGCGGGGGGCTCAAGTCTGCAGATCAAAACCGCACCGGCCAGCAGCAGCGCGCTGCAAACTGGCATGATTTCACGGGGCGTCGTCCGCTCGTGATTGACCTACTGGGCGGCTTACGGCACTCGATTGCTAATCCCGCTGGCCCGTCGGCCTGCGCACCAAGCAACCTTTTTCAGGCAGGACTCCCATGACCAGCACCACGCAGACCGCTTCTGACATTGCCAAGGATATCGCCCGTGTCTTTGCGCTTCAGCAGGCGAATCAGTGGACAGTCAAAGCGTCAACGGTCGCCCAGCGCCGCGAAAAACTTGCCAAGCTGAAGGCCGCGGTGGAAGCGCATGCCGATGATATCGTCGCTGCTATTCTGGAAGACACGCGCAAGCCCGAAGGCGAAATCCGCGTCACCGAAGTGCTCAACATTATCGGCAACATCCAGCTCAACATCGACAATCTTGAAGACTGGATGACGCCGACACAGGTGACGCCCACGCGCAACCCGGCGGATGCCGCGCAGATCGTGTATGAAGCGCGCGGCGTCTGCCTCATTCTCGGGCCATGGAACTTCCCGCTCGGCCTGACGCTTGGCCCGGTTGCGGCGGCTGTGGCTGCGGGCAATTGCTGCATGGTGAAGCTGACGGATCTATGCCCGGCAACGGCGCGCATTGCCACCACCCTCATCCGCTCGGTGTTCGATGAGAATGAAGTCGCGGTGTTTGAAGGCGATGTAAGTGTCGCCACCGCGCTGCTCGACCTGCCGTTCAGCCATATCTTCTTCACGGGCTCGACGCGCGTCGGCAAGATCGTGATGGCCGCCGCCGCCAAGCATCTGGCAAGCGTCACGCTGGAACTCGGCGGCAAGTCACCTGTCATCGTGGACAATGGGGCGGACATTGAAAAGATCGCCGCCGACCTTGCGGGGGCCAAGCAATTCAATGGCGGCCAAGCCTGCATCTCGCCCGACTATGTCTTCATCAAGGAAGACCAAAAGACGCGTCTTGTGGAAGGCTTCAAGGCGACAGTGGCGCAAAATCTTTATGACGAGAATGGCCAGATCAAGAAGGAAAGCATCGCGCAGATCGTGAATGAAGCGAACTTCAATCGCGTCAAAGCGCTGTTTGATGATGCCGTGGCGCAAGGTGCCACGGTTGCGGTCGGTGGGCAGATGGATGCGACTGACCTCACCATCCACCCGACATTGCTCACCGATGTGACGCCACAGATGAAGATTTTGCAGGAAGAAATCTTCGCGCCTGTCCTGCCAGTCATGACTTATGACACGCTCGATCAGGTGATTGGCTATATCGAAGCCCGCGACAAGCCGCTCGCGCTCTACATGTACAGCAATGATGCGGCGAACGTGGACAAGGTGCTCGCCCACACCTCATCGGGTGGGGTGACCATCAACGGTGTGTTCTCGCATTATCTGGAAAACCGCCTGCCCTTTGGCGGCGTCAACCAGAGCGGCACGGGCAGCTATCACGGTTACTTCGGTTTCAAGGCGTTCAGCCACGAACGTGCGATTTACCGCCACCTATAGGCGCTGGATTTCTGGGAAGAAGCGGGCGACGTCATCGCGCAAAGGCATCCGGGCCTGCATCCGGACAGCCAACAGGGCAGTGCCACTCACCTTGCGTTGGACGAACAGCGTGTCAGCAGGCGGGATGTGCCACGCGGCTCGATCGGCGACGATTGTTTCGGCGTGATGGCGGACGCGGTCGACAAAGGACCGGTCAGCGAAATCGAACAGGCCGGGCTTGCCAAGGTGTTCGATCAAGATGCCGATCATCGCGTCAATGGCGGGGCCATGTCGCTCAAGCGTGGCCGGCGCGACAAAGCCGATGGCGAGCAACGCTGCGCGCAGGGCGGCGCGATCTTCGGTCAACCCGGCCACCATCAGGTCGCGATAGGCGGCGACAATATGGGGCGGCACGGCGCGGGCGGCCCCAAAATCGAGCAGCACGATCCGCTGGCTTTCGGCTTGCCACCGGAAATTGGCGAAGTTTGGATCGGTCTGCATATACCCGAATTCAAACAGCTCCCTCAATGTCAGGGTGATGAGCGCCGACATGACGGCATCGCGGGTTTCCTGCGGGGCGGACTCCAGCGTCTCAATCGGCTGGCCTTTGATAAAGTCCATCGCCAACACATTCTTGCCGGAGAGTTCGTCGACCGGGGCGGGCAGGATGAAGGCCGGGTTGTCCGCTAACAAGGATTGGTAGCGGCGCATCTGGTCGGCTTCGCGCAAATAGTCCGCTTCTTCGTGCAGCTGTCGTTTGGCTTCGCTGAGCAAGGGGGTGATATCCAACGTGGCAGGCAGCAGGCTGGATAGGCGCAACAGGCTGCCGACATTGTCGACATCGGCGTCGATGCTGGCCGCAATCCCCGGATATTGCACCTTGATCGCCAGAACGCGGCCGTCGGGCATGGTGGCCCTGTGGACCTGCCCAATGGAGGCGGCGGCAATCGGCGTTGCTTCAAAATGTTTGAAGCGTCGGCGCCAGCCCGCGCCCCATTCTGTATCGAGCACGCGCTGCAATTGCGCAGGCGGCATAAAGTGTGCGGAATCGCGCAGCTTTGAGAGGATCGCCGTCAACTCGGCTGGCAGGACGTCGCCTGCATCCAGCGAGATCATCTGCCCCAATTTCATCGCCGCGCCGCGCAGGCGGGACAATTGGTCGGTCACCCGCATCGCATTGGCCGGGGTTAGCAGCATATCCGACAGCTGTGGGCGTTGCCCTTGGGAAAGCCGACGCGCGCCTTCCGCGATCATCCCACCGGCAATGCCCCCGGCCATCTGCCCAAAGGAGGCCAGCCTTGAAAGGCGCGCAGAAGGAACCTTGCGGTAGCGGGCGTCCGACACGTGTGTTCTTCCTTCTTTAGGCGGATCAAGAGGCGGGTGTGTCCTCCTCTTAAAGCTCCTTTAGGCCAAGCGGGTGACGTGCGGCATCTGACATTTGGGGCATGTGCCGTGAGGAGGCTTAGGGTAGGCGGCCATTTGCCAATATGGCGGGCAGACGTTCTTTAAAGGCAAAATAGCCTTTGTTGGCAAAAGGCCAGAACTGGCTGTCCCAAGCCCGCCGCACTTGCCGCAGATGCAGACCCTGTTCGGCAAGCGCAGGGCCAAGGCGGGCCAAGGCATCCGCGACGGGGCCGACAGGAGCGGTGGCCGTCACGATCGTCTTCACGCGGGCAGCACGAGCTGCTGCTGCCAACGCATCGACATCCAGCTTCTCCAGAATATCTGCCTTACATTTGTACTGCGACGCGACCCGGGATGCGGTGTCGGTAGCAGCGGCTTTGGCAAAGCGGCGCGCGGCATCCCCCCATAACAGATCCGGGTCCGCCAAAAGCGTGGCGGCCTTGAGGGCGCAACTTGTCGGGAAAACCGTCTCCGGGTTCAGATCTTCATGGGTGATGAGCAGGAGCGCCGGTGTCTCGGCATCATATGGCAACAGCTCCGGCAGGGGCGCTGCGGCCTCAATCGCCGGTTCGGTCAGCGCAATTGCCTCTTTGGCCAACCCCTTGGGCTTGAACCGGCCATTGGTGAAGCGGGTGATGTTGTCCGCCGTTGCCAGATAGGTTTTGCCCACCGTCTGCAAACCGGCCACCCAGCGCCAAGACAAGGTGTTGCTGGCGGCATCGGCATCGACCAGATGGCGCAGGAAAAAGTCTGCGCCGAGCGCCCAGGGCAGGCGGAGCGTGAAAATCCAGATTGAGGCAAACCACATCCGCGCATGGTTGTGGAGATAGCCTGTCTCCACCAGTTCCCGGGCCCAGTCATCAAATCCGTCGATCCCGGTCGTACCGTTTTCGGCGGCAGTAAGGGCGGCGGTGTCACCAAAGGTGTCGCGCTGCCGGTCACGCTCTTCAACGAAGCGCGACCAGACGGCAGGCCGCATTTCCAGCCAGCCTTTCCAATAGGTGCGCCAGAACACCTCTTGCAGAAACTTCTCTGCCGCATCGCTGTGATGGCGCGCCATGACGCCGGCGACGATGTCGCGCTCGGTGACCAGCCGGTGCCGCACATAAGGCGATAGGCGGGAAACGGCGCCGGGATGGTCGGGCCCATGGTCCATATTCCGGCCGGAGGCATACGCACTTCCGGCATGCGGCAGAAACTCTGCAAGCCGCGTCAGGCCATCACGTCGGGTGGCGGCAAAGGTGGACGGAACGATCATCGGCGCGGGGGTGCTTCCTAAAAATGGGCAGGGTGTTGCAGGTAGAGGCAACAGCATATGCACCTATTCTTTCATAGGGCGTAGATGCTTGTCTTTGATGGGGTGCGGAAAAAAGTGGAGGCCCGAGCCGGAATCGAACCGGCGTGCAAGGATTTGCAGTCCTCTGCGTCACCACTCCGCCATCGGGCCTCGCTCGCGGTGAGGGGCGTCTCTGCGTCGGCCCGCCGCTTCTGTCAACCTTGCATGAAATTAAACGGGTTGCGGCTTGGCGCGGGAAAAAGGGACGGCTAAAGCAGATGAGACCCCTAGGTGTATTGCACCTATAAGACAGTTGTGCCACAGGAGCCAATGTGAGCAATCCAGATTTCCAGGCCATGCGCCGCGCGATGGTTGAAAGCCAGCTTCGCACCAACGCCGTGAATGATCCGCGGGTTACGGCTGCGATTGAAGCGGTCGCCCGTGAGGCGTTCGTCCCGGCAGAGCGCCGGACAACCGCCTATATTGACCGTGCCGTGCCGCTTTCCGCCGGCCGTGCCATGAACCCGCCGCTGGCGACTGCACGCCTGATTGTGGAGGCGGGTATCGGCCCGTCAGACAAGGTCCTCATTGTGGGCGCAGCGAATGGCTATGCTGCCGCAATTGTGGCCAGCCTTGCCGCATCGGTTGTCGCACTCGAATCGGATGCCGGCTTGGTCGCCACTGCCAAGGGGCTGCTCAAGGGTCTTGCGAACGTGACCGTTGCTTCGGGTGATCTGACAAAGGGCTGGACCAAGGGTGCGCCTTTTGACGTCATCTTGGTCGACGGTGCGGTCGAAGAGGTTCCCGACGCTCTGACCCGCCAATTGGCCGAAGGCGGTCGTTTGGCGGTTGCTATTGTTGAAAATGGCGTGACCCGGCTCGTCATCGGGTACAAGGCAGGGGACAGCCTCGGTTTTGATCGTATCATGGATGCGGAGGCTGTTGTCCTCCCCGGATTTGCCAAGCCCAAGGGTTTTGCGTTCTAATCACCCGGATGCGACGTTTTGAAGGATAGAAGATGTTCCACAGGATCAAGACAAGCCTCCTCCTGACCGGCGCCGTACTCGTGATGGCGACGCCCGCCACGGCGGAGACGCTGCGCGAAGCCTTGTGGAAAGCCTATCAGTCCAACCCGACGCTCACCGGTGCGCGTGCTGGTCAGCGTGCGAATGATGAGAATGTGCCGATTGCTCGGTCCAATGGCCTGCCCGACGTGTCGGCAACCGGCACCTTCAATGAAAACATCTACGATTCGACGATATCGCTGGCACGCCCTTCCCGCGTTTTCTCAGGCGGGGCGCGGGTCACTGTTCCGCTCTATTTGGGTGGCGGCGTGCGCAATGCGGTAAAGGGCGCAAAGGCCCGTGTCGAAGCCGGACAGGCGAATCTGCGCGGAACAGAGGCTGATCTGTTTAGCGCTGTCGTGTCGGCTTATATGGACGTCATCCGCGACGAATCGATCGTGTCTCTCAACCAGACTCAGGTCCGTGTTCTCAGCGTCAATCTGGAGGCGACACGCGACCGGTTTGAAGTGGGGGATTTGACGCGGACCGATGTGGCGCAATCCGAAGCCCGTTTGTCCCTTGCTCAAGCGCAGCTCCAGCAGGTCGAAGCGCAGCTGGTGTCCAGCAAGGAAAACTACATTCAGCTTGTCGGCTCGGAACCCTCCGCGCTGGAAACGCCGCCCGTCCTTCCCAATTTGCCTGCCGGTGTGGACACCGCGGTTGCCGTCGCGCTGAAAAACAATCCGGACCTTCTGGCCGCATCAAAGGCGCGGGAAGCTGCGCGCTATGACGTCGGCTCCGCCAAGTCGGCCCGCATGCCGCGGATCTCAGCTTTCGGCGATACGTCTTATACCGATTACTTGAATTCATTGCCCAGCACCTTCCCGGGGTCTGCAAAGTCCACATCCGCCGGCATTCAGACGACCATCCCGATTTTCCAAGGCGGTGGCCCGTCGGCGCAGGTGCGACAGGCTCAGGCACGCCAAAGTCAGGCGATTGAGCAGGAAATTGGCACGGAGCGTTTTGTCATTGCGTCCACGCGCTCGGCCTATGCCCAATGGCAGGCGGCCAATCAGGTCATTAGATCGTCGCGTGTTGCAGTCGATGCGAACAAGCTCGCGCTGGAAGGCGTGCGGGCGGAAAACAGCGTGGGCACGCGCACCATCCTCGACATTTTGGATGCAGAGCGTGAACTCCTGAATGCGCAGGTCCAGCTCGTGGCAGCGGAGCGGAATGCCTATGTGGCCGGCTTCTCGCTGCTCGCCTCTATGGGTCAGGCCGAGGCGCGTGACCTTGGGCTCGAAGGCGGCGCGCTCTACGATCCGACAGAAAATTACCGCCGCGTTAAGGGAATCTTTTGGGATTGGGATCAGGACGCAAAGCCGGTCCCGCAGGCAACCCGCACAGTTGACTCACGGGCCCAGACGTCGGAAACACCCGCAAAGTCGGGGAATTAGGGGATTCGGGTCATGGCTGGTGCTACCAATGAGCCTTCAATGGAGGACATTTTGTCGTCCATCAAAAAGATCATCGCGGAAGACAGCGCAAAGCCGCAGGGTTTTACCCGCACCCGTGGCCTTCCCTTAGAAGAGACAGTCGAGATCGAGACTCCGGTTGCCGACAGCTATGTTGCGGAAGCGGACATCGCCGATGTTGATGTCGATGACGAGATCCTTGAACTCACCCAGAGTGCACCTGCCGATATGCCAGCCTTTGAACAGCCCGCGGCTCCCGCAGCCGAAGCACCGATCCTGTCGACCGTCGCCGTTGAAGCCAGCCGCCATGCGCTTGCCTCGCTGTCGAAGATGGTCGTGAAGCCGGAAGTTGCTGGGTCCGACACGCTGGAAGGCGTGGTGCGCGATATGCTGAAGCCGATGCTCAAGGATTGGCTTGACGCCAACCTGCCCGAAATCGTGGAGCGCATGGTCGCACAGGAAGTTGCGCGGATCAGTGGCCGCTCGGTCTAACATCCCCGCATAGCTTGCCATTCTGGTTGCCAGCCTTCCCTATGGCTGGCAAAGGCGCTCGACTATGTCAGAGCTGCCCAAAACCTTCGATCCTGCCGCAATTGAAACCAAATGGTACGCCCATTGGGAAGAAAGCGGCGCTTTCCGCCCAGACCGTCCCGACGCGGTTCCATATACGATCGTTAATCCGCCGCCGAATGTGACGGGCAACCTCCATATCGGCCACGCGCTCGACAATACGTTGCAGGACATTCTCATCCGCCACGCGCGTCTGCAGGGCAAGGATGCCTTGTGGGTGGTCGGCACTGATCATGCGGGCATTGCGACGCAGATGGTGGTCGAACGTCAGCTCAACGCTGCCGGACAGAAGCGCACCGATTTTACGCGCGAAGACTTCATCGCCAAGGTTTGGGAATGGAAAGAGGAATCGGGCGGGCAGATCACGCGCCAGCTCCGCCGCCTCGGCTGCTCGATGGATTGGGCGAATGAACGCTTCACGATGGACGAAGGCTTTAGCCGCGCTGTCCTGAAGGTGTTTGTCGATCTCTTCAACCAAGGCCTCATCTACCGCGACAAGCGGCTGGTGAACTGGGACCCCGGCCTGAAAACCGCGATTTCCGACCTTGAGGTTGAAACGCGCGAGATCAACGGCAAGTTCTGGCACTTCCGTTATCCGCTCGCCGATGGCAGCGGCCATATCTCGGTCGCGACCACGCGCCCGGAAACGATGCTCGCCGACATGGCTGTTGCCGTGAACCCGGCGGATGACCGCTACAAGGCGCTCATCGGCACCAAGGTGCGCCTGCCGATCACCGGCCGTGAAATCCCGATTGTGGCGGATGAACATGCCGACCCCGAGCTTGGCTCAGGTGCTGTGAAGATCACGCCGGGGCATGATTTCAATGACTTTGAAGTCGGCAAGCGCGCCGGGTTTAAGGCTGGTGAGATGCTCAACATGCTCGATGCCGAAGCCCGCGTCGTCCAGGTCGCGGATGGCCTCATCCCCGACGCCTATCTGGGGCTGGACCGGTTCGATGCGCGCAAGATGGTGGTTGCGGCGATTGATGCGCTTGGCCTGCTCGACAAGATCGAAGACCGCGTCATCCAGACGCCCTATGGCGACCGTTCGGGCCAGGTCATCGAGCCGTGGTTGACCGATCAATGGTATGTCGATGCCGAAACGCTCGCCAAGCCCGCGATTGAGGCGGTGAAGACCGGGGCGATCAAGGTCGTCCCGCAGAGCTGGGAAAAGACCTATTTCAACTGGATGGACAACATCCAGCCTTGGTGCGTGTCGCGCCAACTGTGGTGGGGGCATCAGATCCCGGCTTGGTATGGGCCTAAAAAGGAAGGCGACAAGATTACTCACACCTTTGGCAAGGGTGCTGAGAGAGAAGTCTTTGTCGCTGAAGATTGGGAATCTGCTCAGATTGCAATGAGCAAATTCTATGGTGTGCCGCCGGAGAGCATTGTCGAGGTCGATGCTGATTTCTCGACTCTCATGCAATATCTCAGTGACCATCAGAACGAAGAGTTTTTGACGATTCCGGTTTTTCGTGAAACCGACGTGCTCGACACATGGTTCTCCTCGGCGCTGTGGCCGTTCGGCACACTCGGCTGGCCGGAACAGACGACGATGCTCGACCGGCATTATCCCAATGACGTGCTGATCTCCGGCTTTGACATCCTGTTCTTCTGGGATGCGCGCATGGCGATGCAGGGCATCCACTTCATGAAAGAGGTGCCCTGGAAGACGCTCTATCTGCACGGCCTCGTCCGCGCGGCCGATGGCTCCAAAATGTCCAAGTCCAAGGGCAATACGGTCGATCCGCTTGGGCTCATTGACCAGTACGGCGCGGATGCGCTGCGCTTCTTCATGGCGGCGATGGAAAGCCAGGGCCGCGACATCAAGATGGATGAAAAGCGCGTCGAGGGCTATCGCAACTTCGCGACGAAGCTCTGGAACGCATCACGTTTCTGCCAAGCGAACGGCATCGGCGCATCTTCGTCCGTGGCCGCACCTGCAGCGACAACGGCGGTCAACCGCTGGATCATCAGCGAAGTCGTGGACACCGTTGCCAAGCTCGACAAGGCATTTGAAGAGCTGCGCTTCGATGGGATGGCAGACACCATCTACCACTTCGTCTGGGGCAGCTTCTGCGACTGGTATCTGGAACGGATCAAAGGTCAGATTGACGACGAGACCAAGGCGGTTGCCGGCTGGGTGCTCGACCAGATCTTGGTCATGCTTCACCCGTTCATGCCGTTCATAACCGAAGAACTGTGGCACGCGCTTGGCGAGCGGCCCTATGATTTGATCCACGCCAAATGGCCGTCGCCAAACGCAGCCTTTGATGAAGATGCAACCGAAAACATTGTGGTAGCAAACAACGTGATTGATCTCATTCGCTCCAAGCGAACCGAGGCCGGAATTCCTCCTGCAACCATGGTAACGTTGCAAATCTCTGGGGAGGGAGAGCTGCTCGAGAATGCTTTGCGGGTTTGGAGTTCCAATACAGCTCCAATTATGCGGATGGCTCGAGTTTCAAATATGGAGTTGGTGAACCAAGCGAGCCAAGCGAACATTTCGTTCGATCTCAACGGTGTTACTTATCGAATACCGTTGGAAGGCGCCATCGATCTCGACGCCGAACGCGCCCGCATCACCAAGGCGATTGAAGCCGCCAGCAAGGAAGCGAAATCGCTCGAAGGGCGTCTCAACAATCCGGCCTTTGTCGAAAAGGCAAAGCCCGAGGCTGTCGAAAAGGCGCGCGCCGATCACGCCGAAAAGGCAGCGGAGGCCGAACGGCTGACTGCCGCACTCGCGCGGCTCGGGTGAGGAAGATTGCGGCACGCGGGCTCGCGCTGGCGGCCGCATTTCTTCTGACGGTTCCCGTATTCGCAGGGCCGGTTTATACGCCTGCTGCTGGCACGCCGCAGCGCAAGGCCATCCTTGATGGCCTGCGCGCAGGCAATGAGCTGAAGTTACGCTATCTTGTCGACACGCTGAACGTGTTCGACGGCAAATCCGGCTCGGTCGCCTATTTGATCGCTGCCCCTGCCAAGGGTGAGATTGACGGCGGCACATATATCCTGACACGAACGGGCAAAGGGAAGGCTTGGAAACTCGTCTGGGCAGATACCGGCGGTGGGTCGAATACCTGCGCGGCGGGTGCCGTGCATTACCGCTGGGCGATGGGCCTGTTCCGTCGCTTTGGGGTCGCTCCGGAGAAGATGATTCCCGGCATCACCGAACAGGTGAAGACATTTGAAGCAACGGCCAAGGCCGAACCCGACATGATGTGCACAGGGGATCTGGGCGGGGGGGCGGAGCAATGACCAGTCATTCCCGCCAACGCGACCTGACAACTGGGCCGGTCGCTACAACGCTGTTCCTGTTTGCGTTGCCGTCTTTGGGTGTGAACATTCTTCAGTCGGCCAATGGCTCGGTCAACGCCGTGTTTGTGGGGCAGTTTCTGGGCGAACGCGCGCTGGCGGCCACGGCCAATGCGAACATGACGATGTTCCTCATGTACGCGACCATGTTTGGCTTTGCGATGGCGACGACAATCCTGATCGGGCAGGCAATGGGCCGGCGGGATATTGTCGATGTCCGCCGCACGATTGGGGCGGCAACCGGCTTGTTCTTTCTGCTCGGGATCCTCACGGCCGTGCTGGGCTGGATCTTTGCGCCGGATGTGCTGCACCTGCTGGCCACGCCCAAGGATGCCTATCCGCTGGCGCTCACCTATTTGCGGGTGATGTTTTTAGGGATGCCGTTCTCGTTTCTGGCCATCCTGCTCTCCTCGGCCCTGCGCGGCGTGGGCGATGCGGTGACGCCGCTTTGGAACACTGTGCTCAATGTCATCCTTGATGCCGGGCTGAACCCGGTCTTCATTCTGGGCCTTGGTCCTGTGCCCGCCATGGGCATTGCCGGGTCGGCGCTGGCTTCTGTGCTGGCGACGTTCATCAGCATCATCGTGCTTATCTGGCAGATTTACCGCCGCGACATCACCATCCGCCTGCGCGGGGAGGAACTGCGCTGGCTGATCCCGGATATGACCCACGCCCGCCCCATCTTCGCCAAGGGCTTTCCCATGGGCCTGTCGATGATCGTCATGTCGATGTCGTCGCTGGTGATGATCGGCCTGATCAACCGCGAGGGCGTGGATACGGCAGCAGCCTTCGGGGTGATGAACCAATTGTGGAGCTATGTGCAGATGCCGGCCGTTGCGGTGGGCAGTGCCGTCAGTGCGATGGCGGCGCAGAACATTGGTGCTGGCAATTGGTCTCGCCTGTCGCGTGTGGCTTGGGCGGGCATGGGGATCAACGCGCTGATGTCGGTTACCTTGTTGGGTCTGATCACGCTGGGCATTCGTCCCATCCTTTCGCTGTTCCTGCCGGATGCAGGTGCGGCCACCGAGATTGCGGTGCACATGAACCTGCTGGTCGGCTGGACGTTTATCGCTATCGGCATTTCGATGGTTCTTGGCTCCGTTGTGCGGGCCAATGGTGCGGTGATCGGGCCGTTTGTTATTCTGGTGCTCTCGGCGGTTGTGATGCGTTTTGCGGTTGGCTTCTGGCTGCACCCCTATTGGGGGGCGGATGCGATTTGGGCTGCCTTTGGGTCGAGCGCTGTTGTTTCGCTGCTGTTGACGATGCTCTATTACTGGCACGGCGGGTGGCGCAAATTGCACATGGTTGCCGCGCCTGCCGTCAAACGGCACACAGAAATATAATGAGTTCAAAGGCCTAAGAGCGCGCAATTGCGTTCTTTTAAAGGCTGGTTAACCATCCCGGCAGGGGGCGTTTTTCATCCGGCTGATTCTCAGGTTTAAGAAAATTGGCTGATCGCCCCCGTGGTTGCGTTTTTGACCTTGGGGAGACTATCCATGCAAACTCTTTCACTTGGCGGGTATCAGTTTGATCCCGTCTTAGCAGCAGCGCTTGGCAAGAAGGCGCTGATCATTGCCATTATCCTTATTGTTACCTGGCTGTTGGCAAAGGCCGCCAAATGGTCCTTTGCAAAGCTGGTTGATCGCGTTCCTCTGTTCCAGCGGGCGGCGGCTTCTGGCGAAAGCGTTGGTGCGGCACTGGGGCGCATCGTGTCGCTATTCATCTGGCTGTTCGGCCTCGTTGCTATCCTACAGGCGCTCGACCTCAATAGTGTCATCGCCCCGGTGCAGAGCCTCATCAACAGCTTCGTTGCGTTCGTGCCAAAGGTGCTCGGCGCGGGGATTATCTTCTTTGTCGGCGGCATGATCGCAAAGATCGTCCGCGATATTGTTGAGACGTCGCTGGCCACCGTCAATTTCGACAAATGGGCAAATCTTGGCGGGGCGGAAGCTGTCACTGGCAACAGTGCCATCAGCAAGACAATCGGCACGATCGTGTTCATTCTCATCATCGTGCCCGTCGGCATTGCCGCGTTGGATGTTCTTGACATTCCGTCGATCACGGGACCGGCCAAGGCGATGCTGGAAATGGTGTTGTCCGCGGTGCCGCTGATCATCGGCGCCAGCCTCGTTCTCGGCCTTGGTTATGTCATTGCCCGCTGGGTTGGCAGCATGATTGAAGAAGTTCTGCCGGGCTTGGGCTTTGACCGTTCGGTGGAAGCCATCGGTATTGTGCCCGAAGGGCGCAGCGCATCGGGGGTTGTCGCTACCATATCGCAAGTCGCCATCATGCTGTTCATGGCGGTTGCCGCAACCCGGTTGCTCGGCTTCCCTGAATTGACCGCCATCGTTGAAACGGTTCTTGAACAGGGCGCCAGCGTCATCTTCGGTGCGGTTCTCATCGCGGCAGGCGTCATTCTGGCGCGTGTGTTGCGTGGGTTGGTGGCCGCGGCTGCCGGAGAAGGCATTGCGCCGAGCCTCGTCCATTGGCTGACGGTTGGTCTGTTCGTGTTCATCGGCCTTAAGCAGATGAACATTGGCGGCCAGATCGTCGATTATGCCTTTGGCGCCATTGCTGTCGGCGTTGCCGTCGCCTTTGCCTTGGCCGTTGGCCTTGGCGGACGCGAGGTTGCGGCGAAGAAGCTCGGCAAGCTGATCAACTAATCAGGCGCATATTGACCTCGGGCGGTGGCGACTGGCGTGTCGCTGCCGCCCTTTTTATGCGGGCCGCAAGGGAGGGCAATCTTATTGCACCGCAAAAAAAGCTGTCCTCCACAGGCATTTCTTGCCATGTGACGCCCCGTTCAATGAGCCTATAAGGTGATCCCATGACGGCCGGCCTCCATCTTCCCACCCGTATGCGGCGCACCCGCGCCACTGGCTGGAGCCGCGCGCTCCATGGGGAAACGGTGCTGACCCCCGCTGATCTCATCTGGCCTTTGTTCATCACGGCGGGCGATGTGGAAGAACCAATCGCGACGCTGCCCGGCGTTTCGCGCTGGCCGGTGAAGGACATTGTCAAGCGCGCGAAGGAAGCACGTGACCTCGGCATCCCCTGCGTTGCCCTTTTTCCGAATACCCCGCGTGAGCTGCGCACCGATGACGGGCGCGAGGCGCTGAACCCCGACAATCTGATGTGCCGCGCCACCAAGGCGATCAAGGATGCTGTGCCCGATATCGGCGTGCTGACCGACGTCGCGCTCGACCCCTATACCGCGCATGGCCATGATGGGCTGATCGACACCAAAGGCTATGTGCTCAACGACGCGACGGTCGAGGTTCTTGTCGGCCAATCGCTTAATCAGGCACACGCTGGTGCGGACATCATTGCGCCGTCAGACATGATGGATGGCCGCATTGGTGCCATTCGAATGGCTCTGGAAGAGGCGATGCTGCCCAATGTCCAGATCATGAGCTACGCCGCCAAATATGCGAGCGCTTTTTACGGCCCGTTCCGCGATGCGGTGGGGGCGTCTGGCCTGCTGCAGGGCGATAAGAAGACCTATCAGATGGACCCGGCCAATGCCGAAGAGGCGCTGCGCGAAGTGGCGCTTGATCTGGAAGAGGGCGCGGACAGCGTCATGGTCAAGCCGGGCCTGCCTTATCTCGACATCATCGTGCGGGTGAAGCAGACCTTTGAAGTGCCCGTCTTCGCTTATCAGGTGTCGGGCGAGTACGCGATGATCGAAGCCGCCGTTGCAGCGGGCGTGGGGGACCGGGACAAGCTCGTTCTGGAAACGCTCCTCGCCTTCAAACGCGCGGGCTGTTCGGGCGTGCTGACCTATCATGCCCGGCATGCGGCGAAATTGTTGAATGGGTAAGTTGGGTTCACGCGAAGGCCGCGAAGATCAAAAGGACGCGAAGGGTGTCTGATCGACCGGACATCGAATCGCTGGCCACCATGGCCGTCGATTGCGGGCTGAAGCTGCACCAGCGTCTCGGGCCGGGACTGCTGGAGACGGCTTATGAGAAAGTGCTGGCGCATATGCTGACCGAGCGCGGGTTAAAGATCGAGACACAAAAGCTCGTGCCGATCATCGTCGATGGACTGCATATCGAGAACGGGTTTCGCGCGGATATCCTTGTCGAAGGTAAAATGTTGATCGAAGTGAAGTCAGTTGACCGGCTTGATCCGGTTCATGCCAAGCAAGTGCTGACCTATTTGCGCCTTTTGGACATGCCGCTCGGGCTGCTCATGAATTTCTCGGCGCAGACGTTTCGTGAAGGGCTTCGGCGCGTTGTGAACAACCACCAGAATATCAGCGGCTCTTCGCTGAACATCCACCAATGACGGGTCCAACGCTGTCCCTTTCGGCGCTCGCCATCCCGCAAGTTGTTGGGGGCGACACGATCTTTGCGGTCTTATTTTCTTCGCGACCTTCGCGTGAACCCCTAAAGGCGGACGCATGACCGAATTTCTCCTTGAGACCGAACGCCTGATCCTGCGGGAATGGCGCGATGGGGATATGGTTGCGTTCCACGCGATCAATACAGATCCGCGCGTCATGAAGTTTTTGGGCCCGGCCATGACGATGGCCGACATAGAGGCGCTCGTCGCCCGCCTGCGCGGCTTGCAGGAAACACTTGGCCATTGCTTCTGGGCAGTGGAACGCAAGGAGGACGGGCGGCTGATCGGCTGGTGTGGCCTCATCCGTGGGGGCAAGAACACCCCGATTGAAGACCGCGTGGAAGTGGGCTGGCGCTTTGCCTTCGACACTTGGGGGCAGGGCTATGCGCGTGAAGCCGCATCGGCCTCCATCGATTGGGCCTTTACGCACCTGCCTGACGAAGACGTCTGGGCAATCACGGTCGACAATAATGAAAAAAGCTGGGGCCTGATGGAACGGCTCGGCATGCACCGCCATGCCGAAATGGGGTTTGAACACCCCAATGTGCCCGAAGGCAGCCCGTTAAAGGCCCATATCACGTATAGCATCGGGAGAGCGGAATGGACGGCGTCAGCATCATCTCACTGAACGGGCACACGCCGCGCATTGATCCGTCGGCCTTCATTGCACCCGGCTGCCGCATCATCGGAGACGTTGAGATCGGGCCGGAAGCGAGCGTCTGGTATAACTGCGTGCTGCGCGGGGACGTCAACGCCATCCGCATCGGCGCGCGCACCAATATTCAGGATGGCACTGTCATCCACTGCGATTCGGACAAGGGCGGCATGGTCGGCTTCCCCACCATCATCGAAGAGGGCGCGCTCATTGGCCATATGGCGATGCTCCACGGCTGCACCGTGCGCAAGAACGCGCTGGTGGGCCTAGGCTCCATCGTCATGGATGGCTGCGTGCTTGAGGAAAATTCGATGCTGGCCGCCGGTGGCATGTTGACGCCGGGCAAGCGCATCGAAAGCTTCCAGATGTGGGGCGGGCGTCCGGCAAAGCTGATGCGGGAACTGGATGAGATGTGGGCGACAGGCAACAGCCTCGCTGTCGCGCACTATGTCCACAATGCTAAAACCCACAAAGCTGCGATTAGCGGCTAAGGCTCCGTAACAGCGTGGTTATGGCTTCACCCTGCTGCGCATCCATGGCTTCGACGGTGCGGATGGCGTCCTGAACGCGGGTAAGGTCCTCCCCCGGCGGGCTGGACAGGGTGGTGCGGAGCAGCTCTCCCAGATCGGCGAGGGCCGATTTTACCGGGCCGCGATGCTGTTCCAATGCAGAGACGGCCATCTGGGCGTTGATCCAGCTTTCTGATCCGCTGGCGCCGGCCGCTTTTGCCGCGGAGCGGGTGGCAGGCAACGCCGCATCGAATGCCGACACGCCGCCCTCTGCAAGGCGGAGGGCCGCATCAATCTTTGAAAGCGCTTCTGCAGTGGCGGGGGCCAGCGGCGCATCTGGTACTGTGGGTTCGGCCAGCAATCCTGCGGCCTTGGCCTCGATGGGTCGGGGGTTGAGCGAAGGATATTTTCCTGCCGCCGCGCAGCCAGTGAGGGATAGGATAAGGGCGGAAAGGAGGATGCGGTTCATGTCCTTGCTTCTAGGAGTTGCATTTCCAAGTCGCAACGGGGTTGCACTTTGCAAAAAAGCCGACTAACCGCGCCACTTCAATGCGCGCCCGTAGCTCAGCTGGATAGAGCATCAGACTACGAATCTGAGGGTCGGACGTTCGAATCGTTCCGGGCGCGCCATTTACCAATAAAACCACTCACATTGCCGATGGCGCTATTTTGCCCTGTGATTCCGGCTGCGAGAGCGTTCTGATGCTCCCCGAAGCTTAAGCATCACGACACGCCGAACCGCCAGCTTCATGTCTGGGCCAAAGACGCCTTCCTGAAAGCAATCGGGTGCCTTAACCTGTCGGCCCGGCAGCGATTTTAGATCGCGTTGATATCTACGACCGTGGGGATCGTATCGTTGAGTAGGGTGATCTTCTTGCGCGCGATCAGCCACGCCCCGCTTTGCCGCACCATATGGTACTCGTACCGACCGAAGAAGCAGTCCGTCCTGTCCATCCTTACATCGAAGCGATGGCACGTGAAGGCGGCTGAGACGGTCGCTGCCGCCTCGTCGGCCTCTACCACCAACACATTGGTAACCTGATGCACGACGCGCGGTAGCGGTGATGAGGCGGTGGACAGCCCCGAGGTCAGGCGCATGACCCGATCCTCCAGATTGCGCCGACCCTTATAGTAGATCAGCGAGAGTTCGCGGTCGGGGTTCTCGGTCGTGGTGGACTCGTCGCGCCAGGCCGGCATCCAGAATTCGACATCGGGGGTGAACAGCTCCAGCCATTCGGAAAACCGCTGCGTATCGATCAGCAGCGCCTCGCGGTAGAGCAGGTCTTCGGCCTCGGTGCGGGTCAGCGGCGCGCTCATGCTTCTGAACCTCCCGCCATGCGCTTGGCCCAGGCGCGGTAGTAGCTGTGGAACAGGGTCTCGTCGCAAAGCTGCGCATCAGCGAGTACGCTGCGCTCAGGGCTCATCCCCAGCAGCTCGGAAAAGCGGTTGCCGCCTTCCACAGTGGCCGTCATCCCCCGCGCATAGCCTTGCAACCATGGCTCCACTGTGCCGGCATAGCCGATCTGGCAGTTCTCGTAAGAGACGGTGTCGTCGGGCGTCGCCATGCCGGTCGGGTTGAAGAAGTCTTCATACTGGCGGATGCGCTGGCGGCGTGCGGCGTCGCTCTCGCCCTTGGGCGCAATGCACCATGTGCGCATCTCGGTGAGGCCCGGCGCAATCGGGCGGATCACGCGCAACTGGCTCGATGCGTTTTCGGCGACCTGCAGATTAGGGAAGATCGTGAGGTTGCGCATATTGAACATCCAGTCGCGCTTGCCCTCGCCGTGGCGCTCCGCCAGCACGCCTGCCTTTTCATAGAGCGGGATCGCCGGGGTGATTCCGAAGATGCCCCAGTTGAGCACGTGGCCGTTGGCAAAGCTGTAGCTGCCGCCAGCAACGCCTTGGGCTTCTTCCTTCCAATAGTCGCTGTTCTCCCAAACCGAGGCGACGACATCCGCGCTCATTTCCTGCTGCCGCCGCTCGAGCACGCGGATGTAGGAGGGGTGTGCAGAAGTGAAGTGATAGGCGTCAGAACAGTTTTCGAGCTGCAGCTTCCAGTTGGCCTCATAGGTGAAGGTCACCTGCCCGGGGACCAGCTCTAGCCCTTCCTCGCTCTGGTCAGCAACGAGATCGAGCAGCTTGGCGGCCTCGCCCAGATAGTTCGCCAGCGGCGGCACATCAGCGGCCAGGCTGCCGAACAGGAACCCGCGATAGACTTCGAAGCGCGGCAGCGCGGCAAGCCCATGGTCTGTCTGCTCAAACGCCGCGCTATAGCAGCCCGCACGGTGTGACTTCACTGCCTTGCTGCGCCCCGCACTGTCGAAACTCCAGCTGTGATAAGGGCACACATGAAGCCGCGCGTTGCCAGCTCGCGTTTGCGCCAGCCGTGCGCCCTTATGCGGGCAGGAATTGACGAAGCCGCGCAAGGTGCCCTCGCCATCGCGCTGCACCATGACGGGGACCCGGCCGATCGTGGCGGTGAAGAAGTCGTGCGGGTTTGCCGCCTGCGAGTCGATGCCAAGGAACACCCAGCCGCCCTCGAAAATCTGTTCGATTTCGCGGTCGAACACCGCCTGATCGGTGAAGATTGCGCGATTGACGCGGAACACCCCGTCTTTGGTGCGGTCATCTACGTATCGGGTCACATCCATGGCCTCGCCCTTCTTCAATCGATCACCGCTTCGACCAACGTCGGCCCGTCCGCCGCCAGCGACCACGCCAGTGCCGCGTCAAGCGATCCCGCATCGCCCGCGCTGCGCCCCTCGATACCATGCCCTGTGGCGAGCGCGCAAAAGTCGAGCTCTGGGAACTGCGTCCCCACCAATGTCTGCAAGCCGAACAGCCGCCCGAAGCTGTGCAAGGCCTCGTAGCGCCGGTTCTTTAGGATGATGAAGCTGACCGCCACGCCCAGTTGCGCGGCTGCATGGAGCCCCTGAATGGCGTACATCGATGATCCGTCGCCCAGCACCGCGATCACCTTTTCGTCAGGCCGGGCCAGCGCCATGCCGATTGCAGCTGGCAGGCCATGTCCCAGCCCACCACTGGCGCAGGTGTAAAACGTATCCTTTGCCACGATCGGCAGATAATCGTGCATCGTCCCGCGCGTCGAAGGTGCTTCCTCGACGATCACGCTGTTCGGGCGGCGCAGCGCGGCAAGCCGCTGCAGCACATAGGAATCCGTCATCGCAGAACCATTGAGCACCGGCGGCAGCGCCTTCGGTTCTGGCGCTGATCGTGTGGGTGCGGGGCCGCTTTCCAGCAGCAGCGCCAGCGCCTGCCGGGTATTGGCGACAATCGCCGAACCGACTGGAGCCCATGCGGCATGAACATGGTTGTCGCCGATCAGCCAGACCTCGGTCCCTTCGGCTATATGTGGCCCGTGCCCCTCGACATGGTAAAGGTTCATCGGACCGCCCAGCGCCAGCACGAAATCCCGGCCGGAGAGTTGCGCCACAATCGCCTCGCGCCCTGCCGTCAGGAACCCAGCGAACAGCGGGTGGTTTTCCGGAAAGCTGCACCGGGCTGACATCGGTGCGACCCAGACGGTGGCCTGGTGCTTCTCGGCAAGCGCAATCACCTCGTCCCATGCGCCATCACGCGCGACGCCAGCGCCCACGACCAGCGCGGGCCGGGCGGCCCTGCTCAAGGCTTCGGCGCATTCAGCCAAAGCAGCGCGGTCGGGCGCGCGCGCGGCGTGGATGCGGCGTGGAGTGAACAACTCGCCCGGCTGATCCCAGTCATCAATGGGGATCGAAACGAACGTGGGCCCGTAGGGCGGCTCCATCGCCACGGCGTAAGCGCGCGCAATCGCCGCTGGCACGTCCTGCGCCCGCGCCGGCTCACAGGACCACTTCACGAAAGGCTGTGGAAACTCGGTTGCCCGCTCGGCAAACAGAAACGGCTCGTAAGGCAGGATCGAGCGCGCCTGCTGCCCCGCTGTCACCACCAGCGGGGTCTGGTTCTTGTAGGCCGTGAACAGGTTGCCGAGCGAATGGCCGACGCCTGCAGAGCTGTGGAGGTTGACGATGGCTGCATTGCGCGTTCCCTGCGCAAAGCCGTCCGCTATGCCCAGCACGACGCTTTCCTGAAGGCCCATCACATAGCGGAAGTCTTCAGGAAAATCGCGGAACATAGGCAGTTCGGTCGAGCCGGGATTGCCGAAGATTGTTGTCATGCCCAACTCGCGCAGCAGGCCGATGGTAATCTCACGAACGCTAGGCATGGTCTCTCCCCGCGGGCCTGCCTCGTGGCGACCCTCGCGGCCAGAGTGCTCCGTCTTTTCCATAGCTGCAATTGCAATTTTTGCTGAAAGGCATACGTAGAGTGCATGGACTTTGACGAACGCCAACTTCGGGCTTTTCTTGCCATCACCGAAACCGGCAGCCTCGGTCGCGCCGCAGCGCTTGTCCACCTTACACAGCCCTCGCTCAGCCGCATGATCCAGAGCATGGAACAGCGCCTCGGCCACCGCCTGTTTGATCGGCAGAGCAAGGGCATGGTCCTGACCCCGGCGGGAGAAATCCTGCTCGACCATGCGCGCCTCCTCGCTTTCGAGATGCAGGCCGCGCGGGAACAGCTTGATGCCTTACGCGGGCTTCGGCGCGGAGTGGTGCGCATCGGCGCTGTTGCGGCAGTGATGCGCACCTTCGTCACCCAGGCTGTCGCAACGCTGCTCAAGGAATATCCCGACCTCTCGGTGGAAATGATCGAAGGGACCGACGGCGATCTGCTGAGCGCCCTGCTTGATCGGAAACTCGAGCTGGTCGTGACGGCATCGCGGCTCGAATCCGATGCGGTCGAGGCCATGGGAACCTGCGCCTATTCGGACCGGTTCGGCGTGTTCTGCGCCGCTGAAAATCCGATCAGCGATCACCCCTCCATGATGGATCTAGCAAAGGAAAGTTGGGTCATGCCGGGGCCGTCCGCGACGCCGCGGATCCAGTTTGCAGCACGGTTCCGCGAGCTTGGCCTTTCCGAACCGCCTGTTCCGGTCGAAACTGCATCCGTGGAAAGCATGGTCGCAGTGTCGGCAGCCAGCCGCCTGCTGTGCTGGCTGCCGGGTCCACTGGTTGCGCCGCACCTTGCCAGCGGGACCATGCGGCAACTCACAGTCCCGGCGCTGGAAATGGAGCGTCAGGTCCTGCTCTATCGCCGCCGAGCAGGGCTCTTGCCGCAGGCTGCGCGGCAGTTTGCGGCGTACTTACCTCTGCGGACTTGACCCCCCAAGCCGATCCAGAAACAACCGCGTGTATATAAGAGGAACCGAGTTATGCTTTCGAAGATCGTGATTGTCGGCGCTGGCGCCATGGGCTGTTTTCTAGCGGCGCGGCTGGCGGCGGGCGGGCTCGATGTAACGGTGGTCGATGTCGATCAGGCGCGGCTCGACGTCATCGGGCACGAAGGTATTACGCTCCACGACGATAGCGGCACAGCCACGGTGCGGGTCCGGGCCTGCCTTGCCGCGGATGTGGTGGAGCCGGTCGATCTCGTGCTGCTGATGACCAAGGGCATGTTCAGCGCGGCGGCCATCCGCTCGGTCGCCCATCTCGCGGCGCACAACCCGCTTGTCCTCACGCTCCAAAACGGGCTCGGCAATGTCGAAGCCATCGCAGAGGTGTTCCACACCGATCACATTCTGTGGGGCGTGACTGATTTCCCCGCTGATCTCGAAGGCCCGGCGCAGGTCGCCTCGCACGGGGCAGGACATATCTGGCTGGGCGGTGCCAATGATCGCGCCCATGCCCACGCCAATGCCGTGACCGAGGCGCTGAACCTGGGCTTACTCAATGCCGAGATCGACCCCAAAGTGCGCGTCTCGGTTTGGGAAAAGGTCGCCTTCAACGCCGCGCTCAATCCGCTTTCGACGATCACAGGCCTGCCCGTCGGTGGGCTCGATTGCCCCGAGGGCCGCCGCATCGCCACCGCCGTCGCCGAAGAGACGATTGCGACCGCAACCGCGCTCGGCGTGCCCATCGATCCTGCGCGGGTGCTCACCAAGATCGATTTTGCGCTGGCCAATCACCGCACGCACAAGCCCTCAATGCTGCAGGACCGGCTGGCCGGCCGCCTTACCGAGATCGAATCGATCAACGGCGCCATTGTGCGCATGGCTGAACAGGCCGGCGTACCTGCGCCCACGACCCGCATGCTCGCAGATTTGGTCCGCATGGGCGAACCACGGGGATAGTGACCTGAACACCGCGCCTCGCTCCGGCCTTGAAACCACCTTTGTAGGCCAGCCGCAGCGTTGCTGCTTGCCCTGATTGAACTTGCCTTTCTCACGTGGAGGGGAACACATTGATCGGTGCCTAAAAGCGGGAAAAACGGCGCTTCCAAAAGCGCTGGCCTGCACGACGCTCATTTGTTACAACTTGATGACAAAGGCGCAGCAACCGCTGTTGCCAGCAAAGGCAGATCAATCGATCAGCTTTGAGGATTTGGGTTGGCATTCGCAAAGAGCGCAGTTTCTGCACGGTCTGAGATCCTCGACCCAACGGGTGGTCGGATGCGTCTGGTTGTGCTCGGCGTGCTGTCCTTGTGTGTGGCTGCCAGCATCATCTGGCCGGTCTTTCTCTATCCGCATCTGAACTTGGTTGAACTGGGCTTGCTCAACGGGGCGTATCTTGGCCTGTCGTTTTTGGCAGCCGGGATCGTCATTGCCTGCTGGCGCGTCCCGGCGTTTTTCCGCGCGACGACGGACCCTGCCGAATTGCGGACGCGCTGGATGGTGTCTGCCGTACTGGCAACGGGGGTGACCCTGCCTCTTTTTCAAGTGTTCAAGCAGATCGTCCTGCCGGCGCGCGGCTTCCCGTTCGACGTTCATATTGCCGCGGCCGAACGCTGGATCTTTGGTGGGCGCGATGCATGGGAAGTGACGCATGCCTTTTTTGGCGGCGTTTGGCCGACGTTGGTCCTCGATGCAGCTTATGCCTTTTGGTTACCGATGATGTTTCTGTTTCCAATGGTTGTGTCGGCTGCGATCCATGATGTGGACGCGCGGGGCCGCCTGATCGGGACATGGGTTGCCTCTTGGGTGATCATCGGCAGCATCGGTGCTTGGCTGCTTGGTTCAGCTGGGCCGTGCTATTATAATGACCTTGTTGGCCCCAATGCGGGGTTCCTGAAACTGCACGCCGCCCTTGAAGCGCTAGACGGGCAGGCGCAGTCTTTTGGCCTCAGCATCCGCGCGCTTTATTTTCAGGACATGCTGGAAGCGACACAGGCGGGGACCAACCTTGATTTCGCAAGCGGCATTTCTGCGATGCCCTCCATGCACGTCGCCATGGCGACCCTATTCGCCATTGCCGGGTTCCGCCGCAGCCGCCTGCTCGGTGGTATCTTCACGGTTTATGCGCTCACG
The DNA here is from genome assembly GCA_903839675.1 of uncultured Sphingomonadales bacterium. GTDB lineage: Bacteria > Pseudomonadota > Alphaproteobacteria > Sphingomonadales > Sphingomonadaceae > Aquisediminimonas. Next base: position 177,486 of record CAIMDB010000028.1, on the reverse strand, counting down.
ATCTGGATCGCGTCTGTGCATCTGGGGTGGCACTATGCGCTGGACGGCGTGGTAGGTGCCGCGATGATGGGCGCGCTTTGGGGCCTTTCAAAGCCGATTGCGCGCATCCTTGCCCGCTAGTCGCCCGTGAAGACCGGCGGGCGCTTTTCGACAAAGGCGTTGATGGCTTCGCGGTTGTCCGAAGTTTCATGGATGATGGCCTGATAGGCGGCCGACAGTTCTAGAATGTCCGACATGCGGCTGTGCTGGGCTTCGCGGAGCAAACGCTTCGTCAGGCGCAGCGCGCGCGGCGGGTTGCAGACGATCCGCTCGGCAATGGCCATAGCTTCATCGAGCAGCGTTTCATCGTCGACCACGCGGCTGACCAGCCCCATCTCCTTTGCTGTATCGGCATCGAAGCGGTCGCCCGTTAGAAACAACTCGGCGGCCTTCGCGTACCCGACGACCTGCTGCAGCGCCCAGGCACCGCCATCACCGGGGACAATGCCGACCTTGATAAAGCTGCAAGAGAAAAGCGCGCTCTTCGCTGCGATGCGGATGTCGCACAGGCAAGCAAGATCGCAGCCAAGGCCGACCGCATGGCCGTTGACGGCAGCGATGGCCGGGATTTCGATATCGAGCAGCGCGCGGGCCACACGCTGAACGCCGCGACGATAGTTAGATCGTGTTGAATCCGGCTGGTCGAGGACGCCAATGCCTTGGCGCTGCTGCATCGATTTCAAATTGCCGCCCGCGCTGAAGGCTTTGCCATTGCCGGTCAGGATGATGCAGCTGACGCCCTTATCGTCGTTGAGCGTCTGGAGCGTGTTGCAGATATCTTCGCAATCCTCATGCGTGCCGATGGCGTTCATCGACTCCGGCTTGTTCATGCGCAGGATGGCGATGCGTCCTTTGCGTTCGACTTCGAGAAATGCGCCCATGTGATCTGGTCCCTTCCGTTTATCGGATCGCTATTGCAAATTGCGCTTCCAAAGCAAAGCGCCACTGTGGACGGATATAGGACCGTCGTTACGTTGCTGACGTCATCACGTTTTTGGCGGCGGGCGGGGTGACGTCATGCTGTCAAACCGGCAAGTGGGCCGCAACGTGGCCAATGCAAGGCGATCCGAGGGTCCCAAAGGTTAACGGGAGCGCTATTAACTTTTATCTCCGTGAAGTCACCGTTAACCTGCACAGGTGACCACGGTTTTACGTATCTTCGCCATAACAGGGCTCATGACGGGTGCATGTCTTGCGAATGTCGCAGGGCCGTCTCCCGCTAATGCTTTTAGGGGAATACCAATGGCCACCATTCGGGTTACCAATCAGGCCCAGCTTGATGCTGCGGTGAAAGCTGCCAAGGGCGGTGACACTGTTGTCCTCGCCGCGGGCACTTACAAGCAACTGTGGGTCGACAACAAAGTTTCTGCCACGGCAATCACGTTCAAATCGGAATCAACGACCAACCCGGCTGTCATCAGCTATCTCCGGGCGCTGTCGAGCGATGGTGTCGTCTTTCAAAATCTGAAGGTGGGCCGCGAAGTCGTGACCGGCGTGGATCAGGACTACACCAACATGTCGCTGGTGCAGGGTTCCAAGAATGTTTCGTTTGAAGGCATGAAATTCTTCACGACCGGCGCGAACGACCGCTATCTCGCACGCGGCATTTTCTTCCGCGACAGTGAGAATGTCAGCGTCAAGAACAGCGATTTTTCGCACATGGCAACAGGCGTGCTGACGTCTACGACGAAGGGCGTCACGATCGTGAACAGCAAGTTCCACGATCTGCGTGTCGATGGGCTTGAATTCTCGGCTGTCAAAAATGTGCTGATCGACGGCAATGAGTTCCGCGATTTCCGCTCAGCCCTAGATGCTCATGCAGACGCCATTCAGTTCTGGACCAATGGGACCAAGCAGGCGTCCACCGACGTCATGATTTCGAACAACGTCATCCTTCCCGGCGACGGCAAGGGCAGCCAGGGCATCTTCATTCAAGATGAAATCGGCGGCATCCCGTATGAGCGGATTACCATTAAGAACAATCTGCTGCTCGATAAGGGCGAATATTGGAACGGCATCACGGTTCGTGGTGGCAAGGACATCACCATTGAAGGCAATACGTCGATCTCCCCGACGTCGGATCGGAACATTTTCTGGATCCGCCTCGATAACGTTGATGGTGTCAAGCTGACGAACAATCTGGCTGACCAGCTCATCCAAACGAATGCGGTAAATCTGCAGCAGAGCGGCAATGTCTTCCTGAATTTGCAGAAGACATTCTCTGCCCAGATCAAGGGTATCAACCTTGGCATGAACGCGACGGCGGACAGCCTGATTGTCCCGGGGGTTGGCTATCAATCACCAGGTGGGGCCATCAGCCCTGTAACCAAGGCACCGGTCCCGACCGTGCAAACGCCATCGGCCATTTCGCCGGTCCAACCGGTCACCACAACACCTGTTGTGGGCAACGGCACCTCGACACCTTCGACGCGGGTGGCGGATCTTGCAACGTTGCAGCCCTCTTCGCTTGCCAGCACGTTGACGCCTATTGTGGCGCCGCCGACTGCTGCCGTTGCAGCTGCCCCAGTGGTATCTGCGCCAGCGGTGACGCCGACGGTTTCGGCCCCAGCGTTTGTTGCGCCGGCATTGACGGCCAAGCAGCAACAGGCAGCCGCTGCTGCCGCTGCCGCCGCCGCAAAGGCTCAAGCACAGGCTGCAGCAGATGCGGCAAAGGCAGCAGCAAAGGCCGCGAAGTCGAACAAATCCGGGACATCCATTGCGGTCACACCGGTTGTCTCGCAGCCGATGATCCCGGTTTCGGCGTCTCCGATTACGTCGATTTCGACCACGAGCTTTATGAACCCAAACCTTGGGGCAAACTTCTTGGGCCGCAGCTTCTAAGCTCAGCCATGATGTAAAAAGGGCCCGTCCGGCAGCGCCGGGCGGGCCTTTTGCTGTCCGGTTTCGCGCCTAAAAAACTCTTAATGTAGTTGAACAGTGTAGGCCATTTGGTGGCTTGTATGGTTTTGCGCAGTTTACGGGATTCGTGGATCTCGCATTTGGGACTGCGAATACAGTGCAGGAGAAGGCCGTTATGTCAGTTCTCAATCCCGTTATCGACGGGGACAGCGTTCGTTTCGATCAGGAGGCGTGCGCCGCCGCTGGACGGGCACAGGCCGCCGCCTATCGGGAGGCCTCGCCTTTCCCGCATATTGCCTTGCCCGATTTTCTGCCGCTGGCGCCCTTGCGCCGCGTTGCGTCGGCCTTCCCTGAAGGGTCTTCCGGCCACAGCTTTTCGCGCGCGCAGGAAATGCTGAAGACGCAATATCACCCGGAAGCCGTTCCCGACGATTTCTCGCGCAACCTCATTTACGCGCTCAATACGGAACCGTTCATGGCCTTTCTTTCAGAAATGACGGGTATTCAGGGGCTTGTGCCCGACCCTTATTTCATCGGCGGTGGCCTTCATGAAACCCGCCGCGGGGGGCATCTTGGCATCCATGCGGACTTTAACAATCACAAGATCATGCGCCTGCGCCGTCGCCTCAACTTGCTGGTCTATCTGAATGACGATTGGGATGAGAGCTACGGCGGCCATCTCGAGCTATGGTCAAAGGATATGAAGCGGTGTGAAAAACGGGTTCTGCCGGTGTTGGGGAGCTGCGTGGTGTTCAACACCAATTTGGACAGCATGCACGGTCAGCCCGACCCATTGACCTGCCCCGAAGACCGGTCGCGCCGCTCCATCGCGCTTTATTATTACACATCAACCGCTGACTTAAACGACCAGCCCGACCGCACGACCAACTTTCAGCCGCGCGCCAAAAGCGCAGACAAAAAAGACTATTCCGTCTCCCTGCGTCACTTCATAAATGATTGGACGCCGCCCGCTATCCGCCGATTGTTGAGCGGGAAATAGCCAGGCCGCGCGCCACCAATATCACACGCGCCTCGGCGGATGCGATGCTAATTGGTCTGTGTCCCGACCGGCGCCTAGCGCCTGTGCATGATCTTCTTCATGACATTCCAAAGGAACGGCGTTCTGCGGACGGCGCCCTGTAACAGCGGGATACGTTTGGCAAACACGATGAACTTGCCGAGGGCGCCTTCCCGGAACGGCGCCTCCAGATCCAAAGCCTTCACATCGCCGATGTCGACCTGCCGCGGGCTGAGCATCGCCTTTTTCCTGAAGGCAACGATGCTGCTGTAAAATTCTACAGATTCAACCATTTGTGTTCGCCAACTCGGCGCGCCTGGCTTGTTCTCCAAGTGCCAATAGTTGACGTCGTCCGCAATGTCCTTGGCAAATTCGATGAAGGTTCCGCTGCGACGAACACCCCCCCCATAACGGGGCCAATAGGATGTGTGGCAATCCTCGCAAAGATAGACGCCACCGTCTTTCAGCCCGTGGTGGAAGAGATAGTCAAAGCTTGCCTTTTGATGATGGGGGATGTGGCTCCCATCGTCGAGGATGTAGTCGACAGGGCCAATATCGGAAATGACGCTGGCGAGGAAATCATGGTCTGATTGGTCGCCAATGAACACGCGAATGCCGTCTTCCTCATACTTCTTGCACGCAGCGTAAATATCGATCCCGACCACAATTGAGTCTGGATGGAGATACCGCTTCCACATCTGCAGCGATCCGCCGTGCTGCACGCCGATTTCGATCATCGTGATGGGTCGGCTGCGGAGTGGCTCCAAATACCGGTCATAGACGCTGAAATAATTTTCATACTTGGTGATGAAGCGCGATCCCGGCTTGCCATGGGCATCAAAGCAGTCCCGCGTACTCAAGTCACGTAGGGCACTGCTGTCTGCTTTGGTCGCCATCATCTTGTTCCTTCAGCTTCAAATTACGCGGGCCGCGACGGCCCTGATACGACACACCAATTAAAATCTGCTGCGGACCGATGCACGTGAATTTCCGGACAGATTAGGCGTTTGCAGTCGAAGGCTTGCGTTGCAGCCGGGCCTTTAGGTTGAGCGCAGGACGCTCCACAAAGCGCCATGACAGGGCGGCCAGAAGAAATGTCACAGGCGTCGCGAGAAGCACATTCGTGAGCCAAGGTATGGATGTTTCAAGGGACGTCGGGACCAGAGCCTGCTGAACCGGAAATGCGTAGATATAGACGCCGTAGGAAAGGTCACCCGACGCCGTCAGGTCCTTGAACCAGCGGGCCGAAAGGAACGCCGCAACGATCAGGGCATAGGCCCCAAAAGTTGCCATGAGTTCCGTCAGCAGGGGCGTGAATATGCCGCCGATCACAACCAGCAAAGAGACAAGTGCTGTGCCTTTGGAAAGGGGGATGTGATCCCTCCAGAGATAAAGCAGCATGCCGGCACCATAAAATCGGAAAAGCCAGACCATCCATGCAAGATAATAAGTCCCGCCACGTTGCTCCAACGGGTCGCCGATCAGAGGCGCGGCAGCCATGGCCGCCAGCCAGAAAAGTGTAACGATGATCGCGCGATGCCGGCCAGTCGACATCAAAAATGCCCCCAACACATAACATGCGACTTCATATTTCAGGGTCCATAGACTGCCGTTGATGGCATCCGATCCGGGCAATCCATCAAAGACGCCGGCAATGGATTGGCTCAGTGGGAAGAAGAGGGTGCTTCCCATGAAACCAAGCGTGTCTCGGCTTTGCGCATAGTCCAATATGGGCAGCGTCGTCAGCAGCGGGCCCGCGACAAAAACCAGCAGGAAAATGCACATCCATAGGCCGGGGAACAAACGAAGCGCCCGGTTGCTGACGAAGCGGGACAGCGACTTGGATCGATCAAAACTCATCGAAATGAGGAGGCCGCTGACGACGAAGAAGGCCGCAACAGCTGCGCGTCCGATGGTCATTTGGCCGGAAGACAGCTGGAACAAGGGCTCTGCGGATTCGCTCCCGTCGACAAGGACGAACGCGTGGGACAGGATGACCGAAGCCGCTGCGAGGAGGCGGATTGTGTCAAAGGCATTGTCACGTCCACCGCCGCCTGAGAGCGCAGTGCCGATTGTCAGTGCGCTCATTTCAGGGGTCCTTTCGGTGTGGGTTGCCGTGCAAGGCTGTTCAAATGCCCAAAGGCTGCCCAAGCTTGTACTAATGTGCGAACGATAAGGACCCCGCTGGTCGCGCACGCAGCCCCCAAGGCTCCGAAATGCGGGATCAGGAGCGTGTTCATGACAACAGATGCTGGCAGCGATGCGATGGCGATCCAGGCGCCATAGCGGGCTTTGCCTGTCATGGTGAGGAGCGAGCCTGCCGGGCCAAAAGCGGCCATGACGCATAGCCCCACCAGCATCACGAGAAAGGGCGCCTCAGCTTCGGCAAAGCCTTTTCCAAACAGACCCAAAAGGGGTTCGGCAAGCACCGCCATCAGGACCAGCATAGCGGCGGCCAAGCCAAAGCTGTGCTTCAGGGAAGAACGGAATTCGTGCCGCAACTGATCGGGCGTGCCCGACCGCATGGCCCCTGCAAAGCGGGGCTCGTAAACCGCCTGAACCGACGCGCTGAGAAACGCCAGAGGCAGGGCCAGCCGGGCGGCCACACCGAAAATGCCCGCGTCAGCGACAGTCCCCAGCATGCCGAGCATCAGGACCCCGAGGGAGTCGTTGCCAAAGGACGCTAGGGTAATGATCCAGAAGGCGGGTGCCGAGTCGAACAGACTATGCCGGTCAGGCGCCTCACCTTGCCCCTTGCGGACCAGCCACCAGACAAAAAGCGCAAGGACAACCAAAGTGATCGATTGGCCGATAATGTAAGATTGGATGGCCCCTACATAGCCAGTATCATGCGCCCATAGGATGAAGCTGGTGGTCGCGATGATCGAAACGAGCATCGCGCCAAGAACATTGGCCGCACCCTGCCGGCCCAATCCGCGCAGCACTGCAGTCAGCGCCATCACGCCACAGCCGGGCAAGATCGCAAAGGCGGTCCAACTCAATGCCGTCGCAGCATCGGCGGGCGATTCAAATGTCCCAGCAATGACGCTTTTGCCCAACAGCACGATACTGGCCGCCAGACCGCCAAAGGCAAGACAGATGAGCGTGGATTGCCTCGCAACCGAGCGAATGGTCTGCCAAGACTGTGTCGCGTGCGCTGCGCCGACCTCTCGGACCGTCGATATGGGAAGGCCAAAGGGCGCGACAGATTCGCCGATGCGATAAATGGCCATTGCGAAAAAATAGACACCGATCGCTTCCACACCAAGGAAGCGGCTCAGCACCACGCTCTGCAAAAAGAGCATAGCGGCCGTCGCCCCTTTGGTAGCGAACGCCGTCATGACGCTGATGAAGCGCGGCGGCAACATTCGACGGAGGCTCATGGTGGTTGCCCTTGTGCGTGCAGCGACGGCTTTTGATGAAGACACAACCGAAAATCGCGGGCGTTGATCGCCGCGTGATCCCGGAAATAACACCATGCCTTCTTCTGCCTGCCGTTAATCTGGAAAGCGGTGGGCCGTTTCATGACAGTGGGTGTTCGGGACTACAAGATTAACGCCCGCGTTCCGGATCAAGATGGACGCGAATTAATGCCGGTGCAATGAACGGTAAAGTTGAGCAGGCTACCTCGCCGATAAGGCAAGCGGGCAGGGATATGATCGGCACAATTTTCGGCAGATTTGGCAAGGCAAAGGTGGATGTGCGTCGGTTTATATCGGCGCCTGCATTCCAGGCCCTTGCGCCGTTTCGTGGTCAGCCGTCGCCCTTGGTCCGCACATCCCGCAAAGTTTTGTTCTTTGGAATGTGCATCTTTCTTGGGGTGTTTTACGGCTTCTGGGGAACCGTTCTTCCCACGGCTTTCATCATCATTCTGATCATCCCCTTTATCGTCCTTGCGCTGCTGTTGCTCTGGATTCTCCCGGATGGCGCAAAGGCGCCTGACCGGACATTGATAACGCTGTTTCTTCTCTTCACCGGCGTCACTTTTCTTTGGCCCAACTATCTGGCCATCGCGCTGCCCGGTCTGCCCTGGTTGTCGATGCGCCGCATTTTCGGACTGGTCATGGGGACGGTGTTTCTGGTGGCGCTCGCGTCCTCACGCAGCATGCGCGCGCAAATTGTCGCGGCGATGCAGTCCATTCCCCTTTTGTGGAAACTGATTGTCGCCTTCTTTGTCACCCAGACTTTCTCAGTGATTTTCTCGGTGTATCCAGTGCTTGCCTATAAGCACTGGTTCAATTCGCAATATGCGTGGACCGTTGTTTTCTTCCTCAGCGTCTATGTCTTTCTTGGGGCCGGCAATGTCCGGCGTTGGGCAAAGCTGATCAGCATTGCCGCGGTGATCATCAGTCTCATTGCCATTGCAGAGCAGCGCAACCAGATGGTTCTTTGGGCCAACCATATTCCGCCCTTCTTCAAGATTGAGGATGAGATTATCGAGCGCATTCTCAATCCCAATTTCCGGGGTGGAAAATACCGCTCGCAAGCCATTTTCAGCGTCTCGCTTGCCATGGCCGAGTTCCTTGCGCTGTCGTTTACGCTTATCCTCCATCGCTTCCTCGATAAGGTTTCTATGCGGGAACGTATCGCGCTGTTCGCAGCGATGGTTGCCACTGTGGCAGGCATTGCCACATCGGGCGCGCGCGTCGGCTTTGTCGGGCTCGTCGTGGGCCTCGCCATCTATTTCATGATCTGGGGCTATCGCCGTTACCGGGAAAGCAAAACCGATGTTATCGGCGCTGCATTGACCTATGGCTATCCCGCCTTACTTGCAGTTGCCGTTACATTGATCCTGACGGTCGACGCGCTCCGGTTTCGTATCTTGGGTGGCGGCGGATCTCAGATCAGCAATGACGGCCGCGAAGTTCAATTTGATATGGCGCCTCCTGTCATTCTGGCGCGGCCCATCTTCGGTTATGGCGGTGGGCGCGGGGCTGATGCGCTTGGGTACCGCACGCCGGGCGGTGATCTTACGATCGACACCTACATTCTCTCGATCGTGCTCGATTATGGCATCGTCGGATTTCTGATCTTCTATGGCGCCATTCTGTACGCGCTGGTCCATGTCGGGCGACTGGTGTTCAACCTGCCAAATACGCCGCGCGATAAGGAAGAGGATGAAATCGGCTATCTCTTGCCGCTCATCGTCATGTTGGCGCAATTCCTCTTCATCAAGACCGTGCTGAGCCAGGAAGAGAATCACTCCATTCTGTTCATGATCTACGGGGCGATACTCGCGCTGTTTTGGAGGCAGAAGCAGCGGGAGGCGGCTGCCCCGTCACTCGAGAGATCGTCGCGTTAATCACTGAGATCGACGAATATGCGCGGCTGATCCCATTTTGGGACAGGGCGCACCGCAAAGAATCAATTCAAATCAGGCCAATTTGAATTGACTATTGCCGCCACATCGGTTTTTATTACCGACATATTAATACTCTAAAAAAGAGTCGCCCGTTTGCGTCGAGGGGCCTGACAGCAAACGGACTTTTGAAGGCTCGATATTAGAACAAGGGCACTCTTATGAAGAAACTCATTGCGACCACAGTGGCAATCGCGCTCGCGGGCACTGCGGCTCCAGCCATGGCAGCCGTCATTTTCAACAGCCTGACCATCACGGCAGCGACCGAAGCAACGGTTGGCGGCGGCGGCGGCGGCACCGATGCTGACAGCAATACGATGACGTATCTCACGCTTCCCGTGAATGCGTTCAATGTACAGAGCTCCGCCAAGAACACGGGCAACGGGCAGGCCAACGCGCAGACGTCGGTAGCTGTGGCATTTGCATCGGCTGGCGCGTTCCTGTTTGATGCAACCTCGACGACGTCGATTTCAAACCTGAGCCCCGGCATCAGCGCCTCTGCCAAGGCAGGTAAATATGTGTTCAGCTACATCTTCACGCTGACGACGCCGGGCACTCTGACCGCTGATTGGGACCTGTCTGCACCGAACGTGCTTCAACCAGCCAATGGCCCGATCTTCGGTGGTGGCCTACAGCTGGCTCCGACAGCCCTCGGCAGCACCACGCAGGCGCTTGGCGCTGGGACCTACAACCTCTCCATGACGGCGGATTTCCAAGATCTTATCGCGCGCACGGGCCCGGGCATCACGCGCGGAAACAGCAGCGATCACTTCGCGTTCCAGATTGCCACAGTGCCGGAACCAGCAGCTTGGGGCATGATGCTCCTTGGCTTCGGTCTGGTCGGCAGCTCGATGCGTTCGCGCAAGGGCAAGACCACGGTCGTTTACGCCTAAGCGTTTCGACATCGGACAAGAAAAGGCCGGGGCGTGAAAGCGCTCCGGCCTTTTCTTTGCGCCCTAGCAGCCGAAAAAAGCCGACCTGACCAATATTTAATTCCCCGTTCGCCTGCTTGGCAGGTGCCCCTTCCTAGAAGGGCGCGACTGTTATGTGACTCGTACGACAAGGACGGCGGATGAAGGGTATCATTTTGGCGGGCGGCAGCGGAACGCGGCTCTACCCAGCGACGATTGGCGTCTCAAAACAGATCCTGCCCGTCTACGATAAGCCGATGATCTATTATCCGCTGAGCGTGCTGATGCTGTCGGGCATCCGGGAGATTTTGATCATTTCGACCCCGCGGGACCTGCCGATGTTCCGCCAGCTGTTGGGCGATGGCAGCCAGTTCGGCATTGAGCTGAGCTATGCCGAGCAGCCCTCCCCCGATGGCCTCGCGCAGGCCTTCATCATTGGTGCGGACTTTGTGGGGGATGACACGGCCTGCCTCATTCTTGGCGACAACATCTTCCATGGGGCCGGGCTGGGCGCGATGTGCCAGCAGGCCGCCGCCATCCAGAAGGGAGCGACCGTCTTCGCCTATCGTGTCGAGGACCCGGAGCGTTACGGCGTCGTTGAGTTCGATCCCGGCAGCTACACCGCCCGATCGATTGAAGAAAAGCCTGCCAAACCCAAATCCTTCTGGGCGGTCACGGGCCTCTATTATTACGACAATGACGTGATCGACATTGCGGCGAAGCTCAAACCCTCCCCGCGCGGCGAGCTGGAGATCACCGACGTCAACAAGGTCTATCTCGAACGTGGTAACCTCAACGTCGTGCCGATGGGCCGCGGCTTTGCCTGGCTCGACACCGGCACGCATGACAGCCTGCATGATGCGTCGTCGTTTGTCCGCACGGTGGAACAGCGGCAGGGCATCAAGATCATGTGCCCCGAAGAGATCGCTTTCGTAAATGGCTGGATCGACGCCTCGGCCTTGCGTGCGCGTGCGGGCGAGATGGGCAAGACCGGCTATGCGCGCTACCTGAATGCTGTTGCGGATGGGATCTGAGATGCAGGTCAAAGCGCTCGCCATTGACGGCGTGTTCGAGATCATTCCCGCCCGCTTCGGCGATGCACGCGGCTTCTTTTCGGAGACATGGAAGCGGTCGGCGCTGGCAGAACATGGCATCGACCTCGACTTCATCCAGGACAATCACTCGCTGTCTGCAGCCACCGGCACGCTGCGTGGCATCCATTATCAGGCCCCGCCAATGGCGCAGGACAAGCTGGTGCGTTGCACCCGCGGCCGGGTGTTCGACGTGGCAGTCGATCTGCGCACCGGCTCGCCGACGCGCGGGCAGTGGGTCAGCCTCATCCTTGATGCGGCGACCGGCAACCAAATCCTTGTGCCCAAGGGCTTCGGCCATGCCTTCCAGACGCTCGAGCCCGATTGCGAGGTCCAGTATAAGGTGACGGCCCCCTATGCGCCCGAGTGTGACCGCTCGATCCGCTGGGATGATCCCGCCATCGGCGTCGATTGGCCGGTGGCTGTGGACCCCGGCCTGCTCTCGGCGAAGGACCGCAGCGCACCGCTTCTTTCAGAACAAGACACGGGCTTTTAAGACATGACAGACAAGACAGTCGTGATGGTCACCGGTGGCGCCGGGTTCATCGGTTCGGCGGTGTGCCGCCATCTGATCGCGCAGGGCACGTTCCGCGTCGTCAATGTCGACAAGCTGGCCTATTCGGGGTGCTTGGCCTCGCTGGCACCCATCGACACCTCGCCCGACTATGTCTTCCATCAGGCGGACATTTGCGACGGGGAGGCGATGCGCCGCATCCTGGCAAGCGAAGGCGTGGACCGCATCATGCATCTGGCCGCTGAAAGCCATGTCGACCGGTCGATCGACGGACCGGGCGTGTTTGTGGAAACCAACGTGGTCGGTACGGTGACGCTGCTGCAGGCAGCACTCGACCATTGGCGCAGCCTTGAAGGCGCGAAGAAAGACGCTTTCCGTTTCCATCACATTTCGACCGATGAAGTGTTCGGCGACCTGCCGTTCGACAGCGGCATCTTCACAGAGGACACGTCGTACAAGCCCTCCTCGCCTTACTCGGCCTCCAAAGCAGCGTCAGACCATTTCGTCCGCGCCTGGAACCATACCTATGGCTTGCCGGTGGTGCTCTCCAACTGTTCCAACAATTACGGGCCCTATCACTTCCCGGAAAAGCTGATCCCGCTCGTCATCCTCAACGCGCTCGAGGAAAAGCCGCTGCCGGTTTACGGCAAGGGCGAGAACATCCGGGACTGGCTCTATGTCGAGGATCATGCGTCGGCGCTTGCGACGATCATGATGCAGGGCAAGGTCGGCGAGAGCTACAATGTCGGCGGTGAGGCCGAGCGCACCAATCTGGAAGTGGTGGAAACGATCTGCGACCTGCTCGACCAGCGCGTCCCGCCCAAGAGCGTGAAGAGCAGGCGAGCCCTTATCACCTTTGTGACCGACCGGCCCGGCCATGACCGGCGCTATGCCATCGACTGTTCCAAGCTGAAGGCAGAGCTCGGCTGGAGCCAGACGGTCGATTTTGACGCTGGCCTCGCCCGCACCATCGACTGGTATCTAACCAACGAGGATTGGTGGGCACCCTTACGCGCGGCGCGTTACGCCGGCGAGCGTTTGGGCACCACGACCAAGTGAAGGCCCTCATCCTCGGGTCAAGCGGGCAGGTCGCCCATGCGCTCAAGGCCAGCGCGACCTATGTTCAGACGATTGCGCTGGGCCGGCCGGACATCGACCTGACAGATGCCGAAAGCGTGCGTGCCGCCATCGCGGCGCACCGTCCCGACGTCGTGATCAACGCCGCCGCCTACACCGCCGTCGACAAAGCCGAAAGCGAAGCGGATGCCGCCTTCGCCCTCAACCATGATGGGCCAGCGGTGGCGGCGAAAGCAGCGTATGAGATTGGCGCGGCCTTCCTTCATCTTTCCACCGATTTTGTGTTCGATGGCACCAAAAAGGGGGCATGGCTGGAAGACGACGCGACCAACCCGTTGGGCGTCTATGGCCAGTCGAAGCTGGAGGGAGAACAGGCCGTTGCGGCGGCGCACCCCAGATCGGTCACGGTGCGCCTGTCCTGGGTCTATGGCGCGCACGGTGCGAACTTTGCCAAAACGATGCTCCGGCTCGCGGCGGATAGGGATGAGATTGGCGTTGTCGATGATCAGCGCGGTCGCCCGACCGCCGCAGAAGACATCGCGCCTGCCTTGTGGGCGCTTGCCCGTGGGCTGGTCGCCATGGGTGAAAGCCCGCACCAGCTTTATCATCTGGGCCCACAGGGTGACGCAAGCTGGGCTGACTTTGCGGCTGCCATCATGGAGGCCTCCCAAAAGGCGGGCGGCCCTTCGGCTTTGATTAAGCGCATCAGCACGGCGGATTACCCGACGCCTGCCAAACGTCCCGCGAATTCTGTTTTGGACTGCGCGCGCATCGAACAGGATTGGGGCATTGCGCTCCCGCATTGGGAAGCAAGTTGTCAGCAGGTGGTGACGGAGATCGTTCGAGGCTGACACCCATCTGTTTGGGCTGAGCCTGTCGAAGGGCCGCAGTTGCTGTTCACCAAAACGAAGGACGGGGCTTCGACAAGCTCAGCCCAAACGGGATTTGGTGTTTAGCTCAGCAGCACAATCGGGCTGGTCGGGTGCCATTGCAGCGACACCTTGTCGTCCCAGCTGAAGTCTTCCTGATCCCAGCGGGAGAGATTCGGGCGCGACACGCGGATGCTGCGTCCGCTTTCCAGTCGGACTTCATAGACGGTCACATCGCCCAGATAGGAGAGCCCCTTGATCTGGCCATGGGCGATATTGTGCCCATCGGGACTGTCTTTGGCCTTGGCCTGGCCTGCGGGCAGCATGGTGATCTTTTCAGGACGGATCGCGACCCAGACCGTCGTTTCATGCGCGCCGGTGACGCCGTGGTTCAGAAAGACGCGGCCAACCTCCGGGCAATCGACGACGGCCTGTTCGGGCTCGTCCACCGTCAGCTTGCCTTCGAAGATGTTCACAGAGCCGATGAAGTCGGCCACGAAGCGGTTGGCGGGGTGTTCGTAGAGGTCTGAAGGGCCAGCCAGCTGCGCGACGTCGCCCTTGTTCATAACCGCGATCCGGCATGCCATCGACAGCGCTTCATCCTGATCATGCGTCACGGTGACGAAGGTGATGCCGACATTGTCCTGCAGTTCGGCCAGCTCGAACTGCATCTGTGCGCGCAGCTTCGCGTCGAGCGCGGAGAGAGGTTCATCCAGCAGTAGAACCTTGGGCCGCATGACGAGCCCACGCGCGAGTGCCACGCGTTGCCGCTGCCCGCCAGACAACTGATCGGGCATGCGTTGCCCGAGCCCGCCAAGGCTGACGAGTTCCAAGGCCTCATCCACCCGTGTGCGGATTTCAGGCTTGGCGACGCCAGAGATTTTGAGGCCATACGCCACATTGTCCGCCACCGACATATGCGGGAAAACGGCGTAGCTCTGGAACACCATATTGACCGGACGCTGATTGGGGGAGACGCCCGCCATATCCTGGCCGCCGATCAGGATATGCCCTTCGCTGGGCATCTCAAACCCGGCGATCATGCGCAGCAGCGTGGTCTTGCCGCAGCCTGAGGGGCCGAGCAGCACGAAGAACTCGCCTTCCAGTATGTCGATCGAGACATTGTCGACCGCCACCATATTGCCGAAGCGCTTGGTCACATTGCGGATGGAGATGACGGGCTGCTTTTCGGTCATGCCGTGGCCTTGGTGAAGTCCTGCAGCTTGAGCGCCACAGTGGTGAGAAGGATGGTGAGGAAGATCAGAATCGCCGACGCCGCGTTGACCTCTGGCGTCACCGAGAAGCGGACCATGGAATAGACCTTCACCGGGAAGGTGATGGTGTTTGGTCCGCTGGTGAAGAAGGTGATGACGAAATCATCGAGGCTGAGCGTGAAGGCGAGCAGCGCGCCCGCGATAATTCCCGGCTTCATGTGTGGCAGAAGAACATCGCGGAAGGCCTGCCATTCGGTCGCGCCAAGGTCTTTGGCCGCTTCCTCCTGCTCCTTGTTGAAGCCGGCCAGCCGCGCGCGGACGACCATGGCGACAAACGGGAAGCAGAAGGTGATATGGGCGATGGTGATCGCCGACAGATTGAGCGGCCAGGGCAGGTCGGTTGGCCAGTCCAGCTTGGCAAAGAAGACGAGCATGGCCACGCCCATGCAAATCTCAGGCACCACAATAGGCAGCGCCATGGTGCCTTCAACCGCTGTTTTACCCGGAAATCTGAACCGCCACAGCATGACCGCAGCCAGCGTCCCAAGGATGATGGAGAACACAGTCGCCAGAAAGGCAATCGTCAGCGAATTGCCGAGCGCGGCCATCAGGCCGTCATTCTCCAGCACCTTGCCGTAATATTTGAAGGTGAAGCCGCGCCAGACGATGTTGCGCTTGGAATCGTTGAAGCTGAACGCGATCAGCACCAGCAAAGGGGCGTAGAGGAAGAACAGGGTGGCCGCGATCCACGCCCGCATCCACAGCCGCCGTGTATATTCCAGCGGGGCAATCTCGGCGCGTTTGAACAGGTTCATGACCGCCGCTCCGCGCTTCGGTTCCGAAGCGTCTGCAACGCGATCAAGATGAAGGTCGCGTACATCAGCAGGAACGAGAGCGCGGCGCCAAAGGGCCAGTCATTCGCTCGTTTGAACTGACGTTCGATGACGTTGGCGATCATCTGGCTGTCGGGGCCGCCCATCAGGTCGGGCGTCAGATAGGCGCCAAGCGCGGGGACGAAGGTGATGATGACGCCGGAGATAATGCCGGGCGCGGCAAGCGGCGCTACGATCTGCGTCAATGTCCGGAAATGCCCGGCGCCCAGATCAAGGCTCGCCTCAATGAGCGAGCGGTCCAGCCGGTCAAGCGCGGCGTAAAGCGGCAGCACCATGAAGGGTAAATGGACGTAAACCAGCCCCAAGATGACGGCGAAATTGTTATAGAGCAGCGGCAGCGGTTCCCAAGTCGATAGGGGTGCCATGCCGACCATGACCTTTAGGCTGCTGGCGCCTTCCCAGAACCAGCCGAGCGACTTGTTCACATAGCCTTCGGTCCGCAGCACCGTGATGAGCGCATAGGTGCGGATCAAGAGGTTGGTCCAGAAGGGCAACATGATCGCCAGCAGCATCCAGGGCCGCCATTTGGGCTGCGCAAAGGTGATAGCGAGCGCGATGGGGAAGCCGATGATGAGACAGATCAGCGTCGTCAGAGCGGCGACCGCGACCGACTTTCCGAAGATCTCCAGATAGAGCGGCTCCAACGCGCGGCCATAGTTGGAAAAGGTGCCCGATATGTCGATCTCGGTCAGGCCAACATTGCGCCCAAAGCTGTAGAGCCAAACGACAGCGAGCGGGACAATGAAAAACGCGACCAGCCACAGCACAGGCGACACCGCGATCGATGCGAAGGTCGCCTTGTGCTGTTTCCAATCCTGCATAGTCCCCACCCGGCCTGAAAATTAGGCCGCGCGGACGCGGGTGAAGGCTTCTTCGTAAAGCGGCTGCAGCTTTTCGTTATAGGCGGCATACTCACATTTGGCGAGCAAGTCGGCCGGCGGGAAGATGACGGGGTTGTTCTTATAGGCGTCCGGCATCAGCGCCTTGGCGGCGGCATTTGGCGTCGGATAGAGGATCGTTTCGGCGATCTTCTTACCGGCTTCGGCTTCCAGCAGATAATTGATGAAGGCGTGTGCGTTCTTGGGATGTGGGGCACCCTTGGGGATGCACAATGTATCGGAATTGAGCTGGCTGCCTTCCTTTGGAATGACAAAGTCGATGTCATCATCCTCGGTCATGATCTGGGCGATGTCGCCATTATACTCCAGCACAAGGTCGACTTCGCCGGACAGGAGCAGATCCTGCCCATTGTCCTCATGATAGGCCTTCACATTGGGCTTCTGCTTGATCATCATCGCTTCGATGACCTTGATATCTTCCGGCGTCAGGCCGTTGACCGATTTACCCAGATATTTGCCGTAGAGGCGGAACATGTCGCCGGCTTCGGAGAGCAGCGCGATGCGGCCCTTATATTCGGGCGAGTCAAAGAGGACCTTCCAGCTGTCGGGTTTTCCCTTCACCTTGGATTTGCGATAACCGATGCCGAGCACGAGCCAGGTATAGGGCAAAGAAAATTTGCGGCCGGGATCATAAGCGACGTTGATGAACGAGGGATCGACATTCTTGATGTTGGGGATCTGCGCGTGATCCAGCGCGATCAGCATATCGGCTTTGACCATGCGCTCGACAAAGTCGTTGGAGGGGACGATCACGTCAAAGCCGGGGTTGCCCGCACGTAGCTTTGCGAAGAGCTCATCATTGGTGGCAAACAGCGACATGTTGACGTCGATGCCGCTCACACCCTTAAAATCGCCAAGCGTGGTTTCGCCGATATAGGTGTCCCAATTGTAGAAATTGAGCTTGGGTTCCTCGCCCGTGCCGCCAATCTTGGCGCCGTCTTCCTTGCTCCCACAGCCTGCAAGTGCGCCCGTCAAGCTGAGCCCGACGGCAGCGGCCCCGAGACCCTGAAGGATGGAACGTCGATTGGCACGGAACACTTCGAGTGGAATGCGGCGGTTCATTTGGGCGACTCCCTGTTTGTTTTTTGGGTGTTGACCCCATGCTGCCGTGGAAATTCCGCCGCGAAAAGAGAATTTTTGCACTGCGGTAAATTCATTTTGGCAAATTGGTGCTTTTCCGTAGCGTCTTGATCTTCCATGGTCTGACCATGACAGACCAAAGCACCCGCTATTCGCGCTCCGCGATGTTGCTCCATTGGGCCATCGCACTGCTCCTCGTCTTCAACTTCGGCCTTGGTGAACGCACCGAAGATCTGGAGCGTGGCCCCGAATTGTTCTGGGTGATGCAGTTGCACAAGTCGATCGGCATCACGGTCCTGCTGCTCTCGCTCTGGCGGCTTGGCCTGCGCCTCGCAACGCCGCGGCCTGCCAAGGTGGCGGACGGACGGGCGGCCCAGCTTTTGTCCACGGCGGTCCATTGGGGCTTTTATGCTGTGATGATTGTCGTGCCACTGTCCGGCTGGGTTCTGGTCTCCACGGCGAAGGTGCAACTGCCCACGATGCTGTATGGCGTCATCCCTTGGCCGCATCTGCCCATTGCCGGGCATGACGCGCATGAAGCCGCCGAAGAAGTGCATGAACTCATGTCGAAGTTGATCATTCCGCTGCTCGCGTTGCACATCATTGGCGCTGTCCGGCACCAGTTCCTCCTCAAGGACGCCATTTTGGAACGCATGGTGCCGGCGCGCCGCGTGGGTGTGGCCGGGTTCGCTTTGTTGATCGCCTCGCTTGTCGCGGCCTTTGCCCTAGCGATGAACATGCCCTCCCCCAATACGCCGCAGCCGGGCCAGACGCTGCCTGATTTCAAGCAGGCCCAACTCGCCCCGCCCGCCGCAGCGCCAGTTGCGACCGCTGCAATGGATGAGGCGGTCAACGCACAGGCTGCAGCAGAGCCCGCTGCCAAGTCGGTCCCGGATTGGCGCGTCGCCAAAGGCGGGCGGCTCGGTTTTAAAGTGACGGTCAATGGGGAGGCGGTTTCGGGTAGCTTTGGGAATTGGGACGCCAAGATTGTGTTTGACCCGGAACAACTCGACAAATCCTCGATCAAGGCCACGATTGCGCTGGCCTCCGTCAACAGCGGGGATAGCGGCCGGGATGACATGCTGCGCGGCGACGACTTTTTCGGCACGGCCATCCCCACGGCGCGCTTCACCGCAGACCGCATCCGCGCCAAAGGTGGCAATCGCTATGACGCGCAGGGCGCCCTGCAGATGAGGGGCGTGTCCAAACCTGTTTCGTTGGCTTTCTCGCTCGACATTGACGGCAAGCAGGCGCGCGCTTCGGGGACTGCGACGTTTGACCGTCGCGATTTTGGTATCGGGACTGGCCAGTTCTCCGATACGGGGACGATCTCTGGTAATGTAACCGTCGATTTCGCGTTCCGCGCAAGCATGGTTGAAAAGGCGGGATAACATGAAGAGCATTGGGAAATTCGCATCGGTCGCGCTTGTCGCGGCCGTCATGGCCTCGTCTCCGGCACAGGCAAGTCCGCAAGGCTGGCAGACCGCGAGCGACGTGGGTGTCTATTCGCTGATGGCTGTGTCCATAGGACTGCCGCTTTTAGAGAAAGACACCAACGGCGCGCTGCAGGCGGCAGGATCAATAGGTGCCGCGTCGCTGATTGCCACGGGGTTGAAGGAGACATTTCCCAAGACGCGGCCCGATGGCAGTGACCGCAAGAGCTTTCCTTCGGGACACACGTCCAATGCCTTTGCCGCCGCTGCGTCGCTGGCAGAACGTCAGGGCTTGGCCGTCGGCATTCCGGCCTTTGCTGTGGCAGGCTTTGTCGGCCTCGCGCGGGTGGAGGGGAAGAAGCATTATTGGTCCGACGTTGCCGTCGGGGCAGGCATCGGTTCGCTTGCGGGATTCCTCATCACACGCAAACGCCCCGCCGCCCGGCAGAGCGCGCTTTACCCTTGGGGCGATACCAAAAGTGCAGGCTTCACTTACGCCACTCGCTTCTAACGTGAATTAAAGGCCGGTCAGTCGGGTGATGTGGCCCATCTTGCGGCCGGCGCGCGCCTCATGCTTGCCGTAGAGATGAAGATGCGTCAGCGGGTCTGACGCCCATTCCAGCCATTTGTCGGCGTCTGCGCCAATCAAATTGCGCATCTCGACGCCCGGGGCGGCCAGCTTGGTTCCCCCCAGCGGCAGGCCGATGACAGCGCGGATATGGTTCTCAAACTGCGACGTCACGGCGCCTTCGATAGTCCAGTGGCCGCTATTGTGCACGCGCGGCGCCATTTCATTGAAAACAGGGCCTTCGTCGCTGGCGAAAAACTCTATGGCGAAGACGCCGACATAATTGAGCTTTTCGGCAATGCGACGGGCCAGCGCGCGGGCGGCGGGCACCTGTTCCAGCACCTTGGGATGGGCCGGCACCGTGGAGGTCGCCAAAATGCCGTCCTTGTGCACATTCTCCGGCGCATCCCAAAAGGCGATGCTGCCCTGCTGGTCCCGCGCGATGAGCAGCGAGAATTCATGCGCGAAGGGGACCATTTTTTCGAGGATCAGGGTGCCTGCGTCGGCCAAAGCGTCCCAAGCAATGTCGGCATCACCCAGCTTTGTGATGCGCGCCTGACCCTTGCCGTCATAGCCAAAGCGCGTCGTCTTCAGGATGGCGGGCGTTCCGATCTTCGTGATCGCAGCGTCAAGATCGGCGCGGCTGTTCACTTCGGCCCAGTCCGCCGTGCGCGCACCGCAATCCGCCGCGAACGTCTTTTCGCGGATCCTGTCCTGCCCGATTTCGAGCGCATCAATCGGCGGGTAGAGTGGCGCGTGCGCGGCAATGCTGCGCAGCGGTTCCGGCTCCACATTTTCAAATTCAAACGTGACGACGTCCACATCATCGGCAAAGGCGGCGAGCGCTGCACTGTCGCTATAGTCACCCTGCACCCATTTGGCGCACACATCGGCGGCCGGGCCGCTCTCTTCGGGTGCGAAAATATGGCAGCGATAGCCCATTTGTGCAGCGGCAATGCTCAGCATGCGGCCAAGCTGGCCACCACCGATAATGCCAATGGTCGAACCGGGGGGAAGTGTCGTCATGAAGGTTCGTTGGCCACGCTGTCGGTCTGTGCCTTGCGCCAGGCGGCGAGCCGTTCGGCCAAAGCGGGGTCGTTAAGGGATAGGATGGAGGCGGCCATCAACCCGGCATTGATCGCTCCGGCCTTGCCAATCGCCAATGTGCCCACAGGCACACCGCCGGGCATTTGGACGATGGAGAGCAAACTATCCATACCGCTCAGTGCCTTGGATTCCACAGGCACGCCGAGCACGGGCAGGATCGTCATCGAAGCGGCCATGCCCGGCAGATGCGCGGCACCGCCTGCGCCTGCAATGATGACTTTCAGGCCGCGATCCTTGGCGGTGCGGGCATAGTCAAACAGCCGCTCAGGCGTGCGGTGGGCTGAAACGATCCGCGTTTCGTGCGCGATATGAAGCGCAGCAAGCACTTCTGACGCGTGGCACATCGTTGCCCAATCGGACTGGCTGCCCATGATGATGCCGATGTCCGGCGGTGTTGCGGTCATGTCGCTGGCCTCGTCCCGTTGCTGCCCCAAGGCCTCAGGGCCTTAGAGAAATGGGCCGCCAAGCGCAACGCCATGAACCAGCAAGGGGAACATCATTAATTCTTTGTGAGTTGCATCCAAGTGCGGAGCAAGATTAAACTCCGAATCGGACAGACCACTAAAGTGGCAACATCAAGAAGCGACCCTTGAGCATGAAGTCATTTTCGGCCGATCCTCTCTTTGGCCAAGAAAATACAGAAGAATATGCGGCCATGCTTGCCGAAATGGACTTGTTGCGCCGGAAAATCGTTGAGTTAGAACAGCTTGCCGATACTGATACATTGACGCCCTTGGCCAATCGGCGCGCGTTTTTGCGGGCGGTGGACCGCGCTATTCGGCTGGCGGACCGCCACCAAACGCAGACTGCCCTCGCCTTTTTGGATGTTGATGGGTTGAAGGCGATCAACGATGCCTATGGCCACATCACAGGCGACGCCGTCCTTCTACATATTTCAGAACGGCTCCGCAGCGCGTTTCGCGTGACCGATCTTGCCGCCCGCGTGTCCGGTGACGAATTTGCAATCTTGCTTGACCACGTCTCAGAGGCGGACGCGGAGCAGCGTATTGGTGCCCTGGTCAATGCGGTTGCAAATGACCCTGTCCGTGTCGGGCAAAAGGACCTGTCCATCCGCCTGTCTTGGGGGCTGACGATGATCCGCGCCGATGACAGTGTGGATGTCGCCATGGGCCGCGCGGACGCGGCCATGTACCGCGCGCGCTCTGCTCAGCGTTCCGACAGATAATAGCGGTCTTTGGCTGAAAGGTCATCGGACAGATCATAGACGATCGGCTGACCTGTCGGGATTTCCAGACCTGTAATTTCATCATCGGGAATGTTCGACAGATGCTTGACGAGCGCCCGCAGCGAATTGCCATGCGCTGAAATCAGCACGCGCTTTCCGGCCCTCAATTCCGGCGCAATCCGGTTTTCCCAATAGGGCAGCACGCGGGCGATGGTGTCCTTCAGGCTTTCAGTCGCGGGCACAGTGATCCCGGCATAGCGACGGTCCTTGGACAGATCGAACTCGCTGCCCGGCTCCAGCGGGGGCGGGGGCACGTCAAAGCTGCGGCGCCAGATCTTCACCTGCGCATCGCCATGCTTGGCGGCTGTCTCGGCCTTGTCGAGCCCCGTCAGCCCACCATAGTGCCGCTCGTTCAGGCGATAGTCCTTTTCCACCGGCAGCCAGAGGCGACCCATTTCTTCGAGCGCGAGGTTCAGCGTTTTGATCGCGCGGCTCTGTAGCGAGGTGAAGCAGCTGTCGAAATCCAGCCCCTTGTCGCGCATCAGGCGACCGGCAGCGCGCGCTTCTTCCACGCCCTTTTCGGTCACGTCGACATCCCACCAGCCGGTGAAGCGGTTTTCCAGATTCCAGGTGGACTGGCCATGGCGGATGAGGACGAGCGTGGGCATCGGCAAGAGACTCCGAACGTTGGTTGATGCAGGCCTCTAGCCACGGGCCGCCGGATTGCGCAAGCGCGTCAGTGCGCGTTTTTCTTCACGCTTTCGTCCATGCGCCGCAGCTGTTCTTCGGTGGCGGGTTGCTGATGGTTCGCTTTCCATTCGGCATAGGGCATGCCGTACACAATCGCGCGGCCATCATCCTTGGGCATGCCGGCCGCTTCGGCCACCCAATCGCCTAGGCAATTGCGGCAAAAGCCTGCAAGGCCCATCAGATCGACATTCTGCGCATCGGTGCGATGTTGAAGATGTCGGACGAGGCGACGAAAGGCCTTTGCCGCCGTAGCGTCATCAAGCGTGTCAATATCCATGAATACGGTTTCCTTCGTTTGATCGGAACTGATTAGCCGCTATGGCGGACGACGAGAAGTGGAGTGATCGATTGACTGAATATCTGCCGCCCCGTGGCCGCAAAGTCCGCATCCTTGCAACGCTGGGTCCGGCCAGCCGGACGCCGGAAATGATTGGCAGGCTGTTTCGCGCCGGGGCCGATGCCTTCCGCATCAATATGAGCCATGGCGATCAGGCGGACAAGGCCGAGGTGATCCGCATCATCCGCAACCTTGAAGTGCTCCACGGGCGCACGACGACGATCCTTGTCGATCTGCAGGGCCCCAAGCTGCGCGTCGGCGCCTTTGCCGAGGGCAGCGTGATGCTGGAAACCGGGCAGGCGTTCTTGCTGGACCTCGACCCGACGCCGGGCACAGCGGCGCGCGTCTGCCTGCCGCATAAGGAAGTCTTCTATGCGCTCGAAGTCGGCTCGCGCCTGCTGCTCGACGATGGCAAGCTCGTCCTGCGCGTCACAGACAAGGGCGAGACGGCGATTGCCACCCGCGTGGAAGTGGGCGGTGTTCTGTCCAACAATAAGGGCCTGAACGTCCCCGATGTCGTCGTGCCGTTGGCCGCGCTGACGGAAAAGGACCGGTCTGACCTTGCCTTTGCCGTTGACCAGAATGTGGACTGGATTGCGCTGTCCTTCGTGCAGCGTCCGGAAGATCTGGCCGAGGCGCGGCGCCTGATTGGCGGCAAGGCCGCCTTGCTCGCCAAGATTGAAAAGCCCGCCGCGCTCGACCGGCTCGAAGGCATTCTTGAGCTGTGCGATGCGGTGATGGTCGCCCGCGGCGACTTGGGCGTTGAACTTCCGCCTGAAGCCGTGCCGCCTGCGCAGAAGCGCATCGTGGAAACCGCACGTGAACTCGGCAAGCCGGTCGTCGTCGCCACGCAGATGCTGGAATCGATGATCAAATCGCCCTCGCCGACGCGGGCTGAAGTATCCGATGTGGCGACGGCCATCTATGATGGCGCGGACGCTGTGATGCTGTCTGCAGAGAGCGCCGCGGGGGATTGGCCCGAAGAGTCGGTCATGATGATGGACCGGATCGCCCACTCCGTGGAAGGGGACAAAGGCTATGCCCGTCGCCTCCATTTCACAGAGACGAAGGCTGACCCCACAACGGCGGATGCGCTGGCCGAAGCCGCGTTCGACATTGCCGCAACGGTGTCGGCGAAGGCGATCATCTGTTTCACCTCTTCCGGCTCCACTGCGCGACGCATTGCGCGGGAACGTCCCGCTGTGCCCATCCTCGTGCTGACGCCCAAGATGGAAACCGCGCGTCAGCTCGGCCTGCTTTGGGGCACGCACGCGGTGCACACGAAGGACGTCGGATCTTTCGAGGAAATGGTCGCCAAATCAAAGCGGATGGCGTTGCGTCACGGCCTTGCCAAGGGCGGGGACCGTGTGATCGTGATGGCGGGTGTGCCGTTTGGCACGCCCGGCTCCACAAATGTCTTGCACGTCGTGCGCCTTACGGGCGATGAGCTGAAGGGATATGAAAGCTAGGCCGACGCGGGGAAGACATCCGGCGCGGCCCATAGGAGGGATAATGCGCCACTTCGTCACGTTCACCGCGCTTGCGCTTGTTTTGGCAACGCCTGCGATCGGGCGTGAGCCGCCCGCACCGGGCACTGTGTCCAAGGCGACAGCCGACGCGAATGCGAAGGTTGCAGCGAGCCTGCCACTCAACGACCCATCCGACTTTTCCGATGCAACGCGCGGTCGGCTCGCGCAGATTGAGGGCGGCATCATCCGCAACGCCAAGGGTGACGTGGTTTGGGATGTGAACAGCTACGCCTTTGTCAAAGGCGAAGCGCCCGCCAGCGTGAACCCCTCGCTTTGGCGCCAGTCCAAGCTCAATTCCGAACACGGGCTGTTTGAAGTCACACCCGGCATCTACCAATTCCGCGGCTATGACATCGCCGTAATGACGATTATTCGCGGGAAGACTGGCTGGATTGTTGTCGATCCGCTGACGGCAGTCGAAAGTGCTGCCGCCGGTATGGAGCTGGTGAAGAAGACATTGGGTGATCGGCCTATCACTGGCATCGTCTTCACCCACAGTCATGGCGATCACTATGGCGGCGTGGCTGCGCTTGCCTCTCCTGAGGTCCTTGCGTCGGGCAAAATCCCGATTGTGGCACCGCACGGCTTTACCGATGAGGCGATCAGCGAGAACGTTATTGCCGGCATCTACATGGGTCGGCGGGCCGGGTTTCAGTTCGGCGCGGCTCTCCCCAGAAACGCGACGGCACAGGTGGGCACAGGTCTTGGTCAGGCGCTGGCCTCAAACAACCGTGCCTCGCTCGCCAAGCCAACGATGGAAGTGGCGAAGGGGGCAGCACCCGTCGTGATCGACGGCGTTACCTTCGAATTCATCGATGCGGCGGCGTCTGAAGCGCCTGCCGAATTCATGTTCTATCTGCCTGAGTTTAAGGCGCTCTGTTCGTCCGAAGTCGCGACGGGGACGTTCCACAATGTGCTCACCCAGCGGGGCGCCAAAGCGCGCGACACGCTCAACTGGTCAAAGGCAATCGATACGGCGCTGCGCAGCTATGCTGACAAGTCGGATGTTGTCTTCGGTTCCCACAATTGGCCGACTTGGGGGGCGGACAATGTGAAGACCTTCCTGACGCACCACCGCGACACGTACCGCTTCATCCATGATCAGACGATGCGGCTCGCAAACAGCGGGCAAACCGCAACGGAAATCGCAGAGCAAGTCGGTGAACCAACCTTTGCCAAGACCGACTTTTCGACACGCGGCTATTACGGCACGTACAATCACAACGCGAAGGCGGTTTTCCAATATTATTTCGGCTGGTGGGACGGTGTTCCCGCCAATTACAACCGCCATGTCCCGACCGAAGAGGCCAAGCGCTATGTCGCAGCCATGGGCGGTGCGAAAAAGGCGCTCGATACGGGCATCAAGGCGTTTGACGCGGGGGACTTCCGCTGGTCATCGACCGTCTTCAACCATATTGTCTTTGCTGACCCGGCCAATGCGCTGGCCAAGAAGTGGCTGGCCGCCAGCTATGAACAGCAGGGCTTTCAGGCAGAAGCGGGCACTTGGCGTAACGTCTTCCTGCAGGCCGCACATGAACTGCGCAATGGTGTGCCCAAGCCGCGTATCGATGTCGCGGGCGCTGGTGTCATCCGTGCGGTGCCGACGGCCAATCTGATGGATGCGCTGGCTGCCCGCTTTAATCCGGCCAAGTCGACCATGCCCAACACGACCGTCCAGCTGATCTTCACGGATCGCAACGAGACAGTTGCACTTCATGTTGGTGAATCGGTTCTGTTCCCGAGCATGGGCCAGGCACTCGATAAGCCGACGGCGACACTGACGACCACGCGCGCGACCTTTGACGGACTGATCCTCCAGACCATCAACATCGGTGAGGCGATTCAGTCCGGCGCGCTGAAATTTGATGGCGATCCCACCGCCCTCGGCGCGATGTTTGCGGCGCTCGACAAGCCGGAGATGACGTTCAACATCGTGACGCCCTGACACCTGTCAGAGAAGGCCAAGCTCCGTCAAATGGGCGCGAGCGGCGTCGACGTTCGTAAAGTGATGGCCGACAAAGCCGTTCGCCTCGGCGGCGGCGGCATTGTCGGCGCGGTCGTCCAGAAACACGCCTTCCCCCGGCGCTAGTCCAAATCGCGTGCGGGCGAGGTGGAAAATCTCCGGGTCCGGCTTGGCCAGCTTTTCATCGCCCGAAACGACAATGTCGCGAAACCGGTTAAAAACATGCGCTTCTTGGGCGCGGAAGGGCGGCCAGAATTCGTGGCTGAAATTGGTGATGCCGAAAATGGGGACGCCCGCCGAATCGAGTTCTTCGACCAGTTCGATCATACCTTTAACGGGACCCGTGATCGTCTCATTGAAGCGCGGGGCCCATTGAAGGATGAGGTCACGGTGTTCGGGAAAGCGGGCGATCAGTTCTGCGCTGGTGTCGGCGAAGTCGCGGCCTTCGTCATGCTGGAAATGCCAGTCATTGGTGACGACGGTTTCCAGAAACGCGTCAAGCGCCCGATCCTCGGGGATCAGGCGCTCGTACAGAGCTCTAGGGCTCCAGCGATACAGGACGTTGCCGACGTCGAATACGACGGCGGTCACCGCCACGGGGGATTAGCCCTGGCGTGCCTTGAAGCGCGGCTGCGTCTTGTTAATGACGTAGGTCCGGCCACGACGACGGATCACGCGGTTATCCCGGTGACGGTCCTTGAGCGACTTGAGCGAATTGCGGATCTTCATGATCGCTTGCCTGTTCTAAATTAACGTTGGAAAATGAAGGCTGCCGCCTAAAGATGGGCTATGGCAAAGTCAAGGCGATCTGCCGAGTAAGGAGTCATCTCCCATGCGTTTTATCGTGTTTTCTCTCTCTCTGCTGGCGCTATCCGGCTGTGCAGCCTCGATTCCGCCCGTGGAAGTCACGCGATTCCACCTTGGGCAGCAACCGGCCTCCGGCCCCGTCGTGATTGAGGCGGCAGAAGGCCAGAATGCCGCCAATCTTGAATTCGGCACCTATGCGGCCGCAGTCTCCCGCGAACTGATTCGGCTCGGCTACCCGCTGGAGGGTAAGGCGATGTATCGGATTGTCCTTGGGTTTGACCGCGCGGAACGGCAGGTCCCGAAGCGGTCCCCTGTCACCATCGGCATCGGTGGCGGATCGTTCGGTGGAAATGTTGGCATCGGTCTGGGCACGAGTTTCGGCATTGGCAAATCAACGTCGGCCATCGTCGGCACGCGGATGTCGGTGCAGATGAAGCGGATTTCGGACGGCGCGGTGGTCTGGGAAGGGCGGGCGCAGACCGAAGCCCCGGCCAATGCACCGGCGGCGCAACCGGGGCTTGCCGCAGATAAGCTGTCGCGCGCCTTGTTTCAGGACTTTCCGGGCGAATCGGGACGCACTATCACTGTCCCATGACATCACTCAGCATCACGTCCGGCTTTGACAGCGGCAACATCATCGTCACCTCAATTGAGGGGGACACGGCAACCCTTGAGATCCGCAAGGATGCGCTCTCCGATTTCTACCAATGGTTCCACTTCCGTGTGGCCGGCGCCAAGGGACGCCCTGTCACGCTGAAGATCACCAATTGTGGCGGGTCAGCCTATCCCGGTGGCTGGGCGAACTATCAGGCGCGCTATTCGGTTGATCGTGACGATTGGCTCTGTGCGGACACCAGCTATGCCGACGGGGTCCTGACGATCACCCACACGCCGGAGGCCGATGCCGTCTGGTTTGCTTATTTCGCCCCTTATTCGATGGAACGGCATCATGATCTGGTCCAGCGGACAGCCGCAGCGCCGGGGGTGTCGCTGATCCAACTGGGCCAGACGCTCGATGGTCAACCGATGGACCTGCTGCGTATGGGCACCGGCGCCACGCAGGTGTGGCTTTATGCGCGCCAGCATCCGGGCGAATCGATGGCGGAGTGGTGGATGGAAGGCGCGCTGGACTGCCTGACCGACGAGATTGATCCGGTCGCCCGGACCTTGCGAGAAAAATGCACGCTGCACATCGTGCCCAATATGAACCCCGATGGCTCTGCGCGCGGGCATCTGCGCACCAATGCAGCCGGCGTGAACCTCAACCGCGAATGGGCCTCGCCCAGTGCGGAGCGGTCTCCCGAAGTCCTGTGCGTCCGCGACGAGATGGACCGCACCGGCGTCCATTGGGCGATGGACGTGCACGGTGATGAAGCGATCCCCGCCAACTTCATCGCAGGCTTTGAAGGCATCCCTAATTGGACGGACGATCAGGGCGAGCGCTTTTACGCCTATCGCGAGGCGCTGGCCGCGCAGACGCCTGATTTCCAGACCAAGGTTGGCTATCCCAAATCCGCGCCGGGCAAGGCCAATCTGACCATGTCGACCAACCAGCTCGCGAACCGCTTTGCGCATCTGGGCTGCGTGTCGATGACGCTGGAAATGCCGTTCAAGGACCATGATATGAATGCGGATCCACAGCGGGCTTGGTCGCCGGAGCGCTGCCGTCAACTCGGGCGGGACTGTCTCGCTGTGCTGGCCCGCTCTGTCTGATGCGGATCGTCGTCGATGATCTGAACGGGCCGGAGATTGCGGCCCTCTTGCAGGTGCATCTCGATGCCATGCACGAATATTCCCCGCCGGAAAGCGTCCATGCGCTTGATTTGGACAAATTGCGCCAGCCCGACATCACCTTCTGGACGGCATGGGATGGCGCCGCGCTCATGGGCTGCGGTGCGCTCAAGCAATTGGATGCGCGGCACGGTGAGATCAAATCGATGCGAACGGACGCCGCGCACCTGCGCAAGGGCGTGGCGGCCGCCATCCTCGAAACGATCCTCGCAGCGGCGCGTCAGCGGGGCTATGAACGGCTCAGTCTGGAAACAGGACGGCCAGAACCGTTCCGGCCGGCCCACCGCCTTTATGAACGTTATGGATTTCGGGAATGCCCGCCCTTTGCAGATTATGTGCTGGATGATTTCAGCATCTGCATGACGCTGGAACTTTTGCCTCAGAGTTGAAAAGCAATGACCCCCGCTCCGGGGGCGTGGAGCGGGGGTCTCGTTAGCGTTCGTCACGCTGACTTTTGCGGTTTAGGTCTGACGAGCAACAGGGGGGAATCTCGTCAGGTCTTCCGCGAAAGCCATGTAAAATTAGGCCATTTTTCCTGTCGCCAAGATGAATGGATTGTCAGCCACGGGGCCCTTTTGGCCGTGGGTCGCTCCAAAGGAACGTTTTATCGGATATGGGCCCATTAAATCTTTGGTTTGCGAGACGAACCGTTGTCCGGTTGTTCTGGGAATCGATGGAAACCCACCCTTCCAGCATCAAACCGGCCGGTGCCGAGTCGTTTTTGCTGAACGCCAATGTGATGACGCCATATTCCGGATGCTTCTTGTCCCGCGCTTCTACAAGCGTGATCTTCGGATTGGCCGAGGGCATCAGTTTGGCAATGCCGCGCAAATCTTTGTTCGGGTTTAACAGGACGCCAAGCGGCGTGTTTCCGATGGGCCAGCTTTGCACCTGACGGACCGAATAATCGATGAAGGTCAGCGTCTTGCCGTTGCCGACGATCAGGATGGGCACACCCTTTTGATACTGAAAGCGGATTTTTCCCGGACGCTTTAAGCTCAACGCGCCTGTCACTGTTTTGCCCGACCGGTCCGTCTGCGAGAAGTTGGCGGTCATCGTTGTGACGGCCTTCAGATGGCTCGACACGGCGACCAGAGCATCTGCCTGTGCCCCGGCCTGCGTTGGGGCCAAGGCCAGTGCGATGGTGGCAAGCGGAACGAACACGGATCTCATCAAATTCTCCAAAGCTGCAATTGGCCCACTGGGCGCCGCGGATTGAACCGTGCCTGAACTTCTTTGCGGTGGGGATGTCAGATCGCGTGGCCGTCTGGGTCGATCAGCACTTCGCGGCGGCCCACATGGTCCGGACGGCTGACCTTGCCTTCCAGTTCCATGCGCTCGATGAGGCGGGCGGCTGAGTTATAGCCGATCCGCAACTGGCGCTGGATGTAGCTGGTCGAGGCCTTCTGGCTTTCCGCCACGACCTGCAACGCCTTGCGGTACATCTGATCTTCGGCAGAATCTTCGCCTGTTGGCGCACCATCCAGATCCCAGCTGCCTTCTTCCGGCTCTTCGGTGACGGCCTGAATATATTCGGGATGCCCCTGTCCGCGCCAATGGTCGGCGACCGCGCGGACTTCTTCATCCGACACAAATGGGCCGTGCACACGGGCGATCTGCTTGCCGCCGGGCATATAGAGCATGTCGCCCTTGCCGAGCAGCTGTTCCGCGCCCTGTTCGCCAAGGATGGTGCGGGAATCGATCTTGGATGTGACGGCAAAGCTGATTCGTGTCGGCAGGTTCGCCTTGATGACGCCAGTGATAACGTCGACCGAAGGGCGCTGCGTTGCCATGATGAGGTGGATGCCCGCCGCGCGGGCCTTTTGGGCGAGACGCTGGATGAGGAACTCGACTTCCTTGCCCGCGGTCATCATCAGGTCGGCCAGTTCGTCGACGATAACGACAATCTGCGGCAGCGGCTGATAATCCAGCTGCTCTTCCTCATAGATCGGGTTGCCGGTCGCCGAGTCATAACCTGTCTGGACGCGCCGACCGAGGAAGGCGCCCTTCTGATTGGCGGAACGGACCTTTTCGTTGAAGCTCGCCAGACTGCGGACGCCGACAGAGGCCATCATCCGGTAGCGGTCTTCCATCTGCTCCACCGCCCATTTGAGCGCGCGGATCGCCTTGGCGGGCTCCGTGACCACAGGGGAGAGCAAATGCGGGATGTCATCATAGATGCTGAGTTCGAGCATCTTGGGATCGATCATGATCATCCGGCACTGGTCCGGTGTCAGGCGGTAAAGCAGCGACACGATCATCGCGTTGAGGCCGACGGACTTACCTGAGCCGGTGGTGCCCGCGACCAGGAGATGCGGCATGGGCGCCAGATCGGCAATGACGGGATCACCGGCGATGTTCTTGCCGAGCACGATGGGGAGCTGGCCCGATTGTTCGTTGAAAGCGTGGCTTGCGATCAGTTCATGCAGAACGACGCTTTCGCGCCGCTGGTTGGGCAGTTCGATGCCGATCACCGTCCGGCCGGGGATGGTCGCGACGCGGGCGGAGAGCGCCGACATGTTGCGCGCGATGTCGTCCGCCAGCTGGATGACGCGGCTTGCCTTGATGCCGGACGCGGGTTCCAACTCGTACATTGTGACGACAGGGCCGGGGCGGACTTCGACAATCTGGCCCTTGACGTGGAAATCATCGAGCACGGTTTCCAGCAGCCGCGCATTGCGCTCCAGCGCGACCTTGTCGATCGGGTTGGCCGCAGATTCCGGCGCGGGGCTGAGCAGATCGAGCGACGGCAGGACATAGCGGTCGCCCAGCGGGAGGGTGGCCTGCCCGCTCTTTTCTGTCTTGGGTTTGGCAGGGGCCGGCTTGTCCTGAATGACCGTCTTTGGGCGCCCTTCGTCGATAATCGGCGCGGCGCGGGGTTCAGAGATGGTGGGCGCCGCGGGCTTGAGCCGCGTTGGCATCACATCATCGTCCTCATCGAACGGGGCGGGCAGGGCGCGGGCGGCGTCGTCCTTTTCGCGACGACGCAAAAGCCAGGCCCGCTCATCTTCATCCAAGCCGAGGCTCTTGGCCCAGATGATGATGCCCAAGATGGCGAACACAGCGCCGAGGCTCCATCTAACCCAGACCATCCAGTCAGCGGGCGGTGCAAAGGACATCAGCCACTGGATAAGGCCGCCCGTCGCCATGCCAATCGTGCCGCCAAGACCACCGGGCAGGCTTTCAAATGCACCGGGTTGGAACAGCGCGAGGCCGGTATCCACCAGCGCCACGCCGGCCAGAATGCCGAGCGCACGCCGCTTCCAGCCGAGGACCGACACCTTGGCCCAAAGCCTGCGCGCGTGGAGCAGCATGAGCGGAACGAACAGGCCAACGGCAGGCCCCATCAGCCATAGCAGAAAATCGGAGGTCCAAGCCCCCGGCAGTCCGAGCAGGTTGTTGACCGGACCGCCAGCCGCTGTGTTCATCGAAGGATCGCTGGGCCGGTAGCTGGCAAGCGCCAGCACAAGGATCAGCGCGCTCAGCGCAAGCGCGACCGCACCGATCAGCGCGCCGCTGCGGAGTGCCCCACGTTTAACCGATTCACGCCATTCCGGTGCCCGGGATGCCATGCCGCGCCTCCTCTGCTGCGTGCGCATAATGTTCCGGTTGCACTCATGCGCCAGCCGCTGACTCGCCGTCAAGAGTCGCGCTGAAATGCTTGAGTCTCGGGCGCGTTCGGACGTATGGCGTTGGCCCATGGACTCACACGATATTATCATCCTCGGCGGCGGCTTGATCGGCCAGACAATGGCGCTGGCGCTCGACCTTCATGGGATATCATCTGTCGTGATCGATCCAGTCGATCCCGCTGGCACGCTGACGACCGAGTTTGATGGCCGTGTCGCGGCGATTTCATCCAGCAGCTGGAAGATGTTCGATGCCCTCGGCATTGGCCCCAAGATGCGGGCGGAGGCCCGGCCGATCCACCGGATTGAGGTGCGCGATGGGTCGGATGGCCGTCCGCTCGATTTCGAAGCTGATGATACAGACAATCCGCTTGGCCTGATGCTCGAAAACCGCGTGCTGCGCCGCGAACTCTGGGCGATGCTTCAGGACGCAAAGAATGTGACGCGCAAATTTGGTGTCACGGCAGACAGTTTGGATCGCGGCGATCACCGGGTGGAGGCCCGCCTGTCGGACGGCTCGACGGTGACCGCACCGTTGCTGCTGGTTTGCGAAGGGCGTTACAGCTCGACGCGCGAGGCCGTCGGCATCAATGTCGCGGCGTGGGACTATGCCTCGAAGAGCATTGTGACCGCGCTCGACCATGTCACCCCGCACAATGATACTGCGCACCAGATTTTCTATCCCGGCGGGCCGGTCGCGCTGTTGCCGATGAACCCCGGCACGCGGTCCGCACTTGTGTGGTCGCTGCCCGATGATCAGGCAAAGGCCTTTATGAAAGTCGGGGATCGGGCCTTCCTTGCCGAAGTGTCGCGCGTGACGGCGAACATCTTGGGCGACCTCAGCTTTGCCGCGCCGCGTGCGCTATACCCGCTCCATTTCCGGCATACGGCGAAGATGACGGAAAATCGCCTCGCGCTGGTGGGCGACGCGGGGCACGGCATCCACCCGATTGCCGGACAGGGGTTCAACCTTGGCCTGCGCGACGTGGCGGTGATGGCCGAAGTGCTGGTGGACGGCGCACGGCTTGGGCTTGATTTCGGCGATGCCCAGCTCCTCGCCCGCTATCAGCGCTGGCGGGCCGGGGACGTGATGGCCGTGACCGTTGCGTGTGACAGTCTGGTGCGGCTGTTCGGCCTGCCGGGCAAGACAGCGCGCGCGGCGCGGCGCTTTGGCCTCAGTGCGGTCCAGAGTGCCAAGCCGCTCAAAGACCTGTTCATGGCCGAGGCACGCGGGGAGAGCGGGAACTTGCCGATGATGCTGCAGGGTGAGCTGGTTTAGATTCCCCCCCCCGCTTATCCTGAGCTTGTCGAAGGATCGTTCTTTTCTTTTCACGCTTGGTGACCAGTAAGGACGGCCCTTCGACAAGCTCAGGGCGGGCGGGATAGGAGGGGTTAAATCAACCCCGCCTTCCGGTACGCCGCCGCCGTCTCTGCCAAGCCGACCGTCGTCTCAATTTGCGGCACCCAAAGCCCGGCATTCGGTCGCTTCGTCGGATCAATCCGCCAATCGGGATGGCAGAAATAATTGACGCGGTCAGCGGTCAGTTTGGCTTTGTCACCGCGCAGCAGACGGTCGAAGACGGAACCGATTTTCAAGATTGGGCGTGGCGTCGAGAGCACGAGCGCGCGCCGGGAGAGGGCGGCGGCAATCGCTTTGGCGAAATCGACATGGGTCCAGCCATCGGCCTGCCCATCGTCGACTTCGAAGACTTGCCCATTGGGCGCGTTGTGGCCCGTCAGCGCCAATAAGAGCGTCGCAAGATCACCGGCATGGATGACGGACAAATGCCCGGCGGGCGGCATCAGGATCACGCCGGTTTTGGCCATCTTGAAGATGTCGAGCATCTCCATGTCACCGGGGCCGTAAATGGCAGGCGGGCGGACCATGACCCAGTCGAGCCCGCTGGCCGTAACGACCCGCTCAGCTGCTGCTTTGGACCAGCCATAGACCGACAATCGGGGTTCGCGCGCGGCGAGCGAGGAGACGTGGACGAAGCGAGCCACACCCGCCGCCTTGGTGGCCGCGACAATGGCCTCCGTCCCCCGGATGTTGCCCTGTTCAAACCCGTCGCGGGTGGGTGCGTTGACGACACCGGCCACGTGGATGACGGCATCGGCGCCCTCCACCAGCCGGGCGAGCCGGTTCGGTGTGTCGAGGGCACCTTCGATCCATGTCACGCCCGCCATGTCCTGCTGTGGTCGGCGGGTGAGCGCACGCACCTGAATGCCTTGGCCGGATGCCATCTTGAGCAATGTGGAACCGACGAACCCCGTCGCACCCGTCACTGCGACTGTCTTTGCGCTCACAGCAGAACCATATGGTCGCGGTGGATGAGCGCGGCGCGGGGGGCATAGCCCAGCACCTCCGTCAGTGCTTCGGTGCGCAAGCCACAGATGCGCTCAGCATCGGCCAGATCATATTCGGCCAGACCATGGGCGAGGACATTCCCCTCGGCATCGACGATTTCGACAACATCGCCGCGCTTGAAGCTGCCTTCTGCCGATTTTGCGCCGGCCGGCAACAGGCTGGCCCCCTTGGCCAGCGCCTTGGCAGCGCCCGCGTCGATGTGGATGCGGCCTTTGGAGGTCAGACGGCCTGCCAGCCAAGCTTTCTTGGCTGCGCGGGTGCCATCGGCTGTAAAGACAGTGCCGCAGTCGCCTTTGCTCAAACGGGCAAGAGGATGATCATGCAGGCCAGACACAATGACGAGCGCCGCACCCGCCGCATTGGCGAGGCGTGCCGCTTCAATCTTGGAGGCCATGCCGCCGGAGCCCATGCCGGACGAGCTTTCCGCCTTGGCAATAGACCGGATGCGCGCATCGATCCGCGCGACATGGGGAATGCGTTCGGCATCCGGGTTCTTGCCGGGGTCATCGGTGAACAGTCCATCGACATCAGACAGCAGGACAACGCCTTGTGCTGACGCGGCCTGCGCGATCCGCGCGGCCAGCCGGTCATTGTCGCCAAAGCGGATTTCCTCTGTGGCGACCGAGTCATTTTCATTGATGACGGGCACGACGCCAAGGCCGAGCAGTCGCTCCAGCGTGGCAGCGGCATTAAGGTAACGCCGCCTGTCTTCCAGATCATCGAGCGTGACGAGGATTTGCGCCGCCGTCATGCCCTTGGCATCGAGTAAGCCTGCCCAACATTGCGACAGCGCGATCTGGCCGGTGGCGGCAGCGGCCTGTGCATCTTCAAGGCTCGCCCGCCCGCCTTTGGGCAGGCCAAGCCTGCGCGCACCCAGCGCAATGGCGCCGGAGGAAACGATGATGATCTGCTGGCCCGCAGCCCGCCGTGCGGCGATGTCGTCCACCAAGGTTTGCAGCCAATCCTGCCGGACCATGCCGGACGGATCGACGAGCAGCGACGACCCGATCTTGACGACCAGCCGCGGGCAATCGGCGGGCGTCAGACGGGAGACCATCCGCTGTCTTCCCCTGTCTTTGGCGCTTCCATGGGCGATACCGGGCCGATGGCCTCCAGCAGCTGGTCCAGCACCGCGTCGACACCATCGCCACTGGCGCCCGACAGGAGGAGAACCTCTGCCTTACTGGCGCGCTTCAATTTGGTCGCGAGCTTCTTCACTTCGGCCGGGTCCACGGCGTCGATCTTGTTAAGGCCGATGACTTCTGGCTTACCGACCAAGTCTGCGCCATATTTGTCCAGCTCCTTGCGGACGACCTTATAGGCGCCCACGGGATCATCGCCCGATGCGTCCACGAGATGCAGCAGCACGCGGCAGCGTTCGATATGGCCAAGGAAGCGGTCGCCAATGCCCGCACCGTCCGCCGCACCTTCGATAAGGCCGGGGATGTCCGCGATCACAAATTCCCGGCCGTGCCGCGTGGCCACGCCCAATTGCGGGCGCGTCGTTGTAAACGGATAGGCGCCGACCTTTGCATTCGCGTTGGTCACAGCGTTGATGAACGTCGATTTGCCGGCATTGGGAAGGCCGACAAGGCCCGCGTCGGCAAGCAGCTTCAGCCGCAGCCAGACCCACATTTCCTCATTTGGCCAGCCCATGCCGTGCTGGCGCGGGGTACGGTTGGTAGACGTCTTGTAGCTTGCATTGCCGCGGCCGCCATCGCCGCCACGCAGGAAGACGACTTTGACACCCGGCTGGGTAAAGTCGGCGAGCACATGCTCCTTGTCTTCCGATAGAATTTGCGTGCCCACCGGCACCTTGATGACAAGGTCATCGCCGCCGGCACCTGTCCGGTTGGAGCCTGAGCCGCCATGACCGCGTTCAGCCTTGAAGTGCTGCGTGTACCGAAAATCGATGAGCGTGTTGAGGCCGGCCACAGCTTCAAACACGATGTCGCCGCCCTTGCCGCCATTGCCGCCATTGGGTCCGCCATATTCCATGTACTTTTCACGCCGAAAGGACACAGCGCCGGGGCCACCGGCGCCGGAGCGGACGTAAATCTTAGCTTGATCGAGAAAATGCATGGCTTCCCTTTAGGCGAAACCGCGCAAATGGAAAGCTTTGCCGCGCGAACTAGCTTTCCAGACGCGTTGACAAACGGGGGGACGCTTTCAGCTGACGGACCGCAATATCCCGCGCCGTGCGGCGGGGCAGGCCCAGTGATTTGGCCAGCGGTTCCCCCAGCAAGGCGTCGCCCATGGCGAGCAGCACGAGATGCAGCGTATCTTCATGCATCGATTTGTCCTGATGGCCTTCGCCAATCTCGTCGATCAGTTCATGAATGGCATCCACGACCGGATTGAGTGCGTTTTCATTGCCCGACAGGATCATCCAAGTTGCCAACTGGGCGGCGCCCTTTTCCACAAATGTGTCGAATGCCATGTCGACCACGCGGTCGGGATCAGGTTCCTTGTCGCGGTTCTGGAGGATGAGGTCTGCAATCGAATCACACACGGTTCCCGCAAGATGCGCCGCCAGCGCCATTTGCAGACCGGAGGCAGATCCGAAATGATGGAGCAGATTGGCATGTGTCCGCCCCCATGCGCGCGGCGACGGCCTTCAGCGTCACGGCCTGCGGACCCGCTTCAATCAGGATGGTGCTCGCTGCCTCAAGCGCTGCGGCGCGGCTTTCTTCGGGGGAGAGACGTTTCCGTTCTATTGACATTAATGTAAGTAATCCCTAAATTCGCTGCTTGAGGAGATTCGCGCATGACAACCGCCACCATCAAGACCCCCGCAGATCTGACCATCACGCCGCGTGATCGGCGCTTTGGCCGCAACACGGCTCAGCAGCGTTGGTGGGCTGGCGGTGATCCTTTTGCAACGGCTTTCTACAATGCGCTCTCTGTCACTTTCCCGCGCGGCGAAGCGATGTTCATTGAGTCCGTGCGCGCCTTTCGTGATGGCGTGCCGCCCAAGCTGGAAAAGGACATCCGCGCCTTTGTGACGCAGGAAGTCATCCACACGCGCGAACATGTGGCGTTCAACAGCCGCGTTGAAGACGCCGGTTATGACATCACCTTCCTCAACCATCAGGTTGACCATGTGATGGACCTGATCAAATCCCGCCCGGCGATCGTCAATTTGTGCGTGACGATGGCGCTGGAGCATTACACCGCCATCCTCGCCAAGCAGTTCCTTGAAGACCCGAACGCCTTTGCCAAGGGCGAGGGAGATCAGGTCGACATGTGGAAATGGCATGCTGTCGAAGAGATTGAGCATAAGGGCGTCGCATATGACACCTGGCTCCATGCCACGCGCGACTGGAGCCGGATCAAGCGCTGGCGGGTCAAGTCGATGCTAATGGTGCTGGTGTCGATTAATTTCTGGAAGAACCGCTATATCGGCATGCGCCACCTTCTGGCGCAGGACGGTATCACCGGCTGGAAGGCGCATCGCGGGCTGATCTGGTTCCTGCTCGGCAACCCCGGCACGCTGCGTAAGCTCATCTTGCCTTGGGCGACCTACTTCCTCCCCGGTTTCCATCCGTGGAACGAAGACGACCGTCATCTGATCGGCAAGTTCGACAGCGCCTATGAAGCGGCACGAACCCCGGTGACGGCGGCGGCCTGATCGGTTAACCGGGCGCATGATTATGGCGCCCATTCTGCAAACCGAACGGCTCACGCTCGCGCCGCTTTCGCTCGACCATTGGGAGGCTTATGCCGACGCATGGGCGGATCCGGCGATGACGGCCTTTATCGGGGGCAAGCCACGGACGCGACAGGAAAGCTGGGTCAAATTCTCCCAAGCGGCGGGGCTTTGGGCGCTTCTTGGCTATGGCTATTGGGCTTTCCTAGATCGCACGACAGGGCAGTTCCTCGGCAATGGTGGCCTCGCCCGGTTTGAGCGGGGCATTGCAGAACTGGAAGGCTATTCCGAAGCAGGCTGGGCATTTGTTCCGGCGGCTTGGGGCAAAGGGCTGGCAACCGAAGCGATGGCAGCCGTTCTTGATTGGGCCGACGATGCCCTGAAAAGCGAGATCCGCTGCATCATTGATCCGGGAAATGTCGCCTCGCAAAAGGTTGCCGCAAAGCTCTGTTTTCAGCATTTTGCAGACAGCGATGGCGCGATTGGGCCTGTTGGTGTCTATCGCAGAACCTTGCCGGACGCCGCATAGCAGCGCGTTGCTCTTGCCCTCGGGCCCGCTTGCGTTAGAAGCCGACCGATGGACAGGATACTTATTCGCGGCGGCAATCGCCTCAACGGCCGCATTCCGATTTCAGGAGCCAAGAACTCCGCCTTGACCTTGCTGCCGTGCGCGCTGCTGACAGATGAACCGCTCACGCTGCGCAATCTGCCGCGTCTGGCGGATGTCGACAGCTTTGGCCATCTGCTCAACCAATTGGGTTGTTCGACCATGATCGAAGGCGCGCGTCCGGAGGATTTCGGCCGCGTCATGACGCTGCGCGCGGGCACAATCACCGCGACCATGGCGCCTTATGACATCGTGCGGAAGATGCGCGCCTCCATCCTCGTGCTCGGGCCGCTGCTCGCCCGTGCAGGGGAAGCGACTGTGTCGCTGCCCGGTGGCTGCGCCATCGGCAACCGTCCGATCGATTTACACCTCAAAGCCCTGGAAGCCTTTGGCGCAGAGATTGAAACAACCGCCGGTTACGTGACAGCCCGCGCAAAGGGTGGCCGCCTGCCGGGCGGTACCATCGTGTTCCCTGTCGTCTCCGTCGGGGCTACTGAAAATGCACTGATGGCGGCCGTCCGCGCCAAAGGCACCTGCATCCTTGAAAACGCCGCGCGAGAGCCGGAAATTGTCGACCTGTGCAACCTGCTGGTCGCCATGGGCGCGCATATTGACGGCATTGGTACCGAGAAGCTCATCGTTGAAGGTGTCGACCGTCTGCATGGCGCAACCTACGCTGTCATGCCTGACCGTATTGAAGCGGGCAGCTATGCCTGTGCGGTGGGCCTGGCAGGCGGGACGGTTGAACTGGATGGCGCCAACCCCGATGACATGCACGCAACCCTTGCCGCATTGCGCGAAGCTGGCGTTGAGGTCACCGAGCATAAGCGCGGCATCACTGTCTCCTCTGATGGCAAGCTGCGCCCGCTGACCTTGTCGACATCGCCTTTCCCCGGCTTTGCGACGGACATGCAGGCGCAGTTCATGGCAATGCTGCTGCGGGCCGATGGGGCCAGCGTGCTGACCGAAACGATCTTTGAAAACCGCTACATGCACGTGCCCGAACTGGCGCGCATGGGCGCGGACATTCAGGTGAAGGGCCGCACCGCCGTTGTGCGCGGGGTTCAGCGTTTGGTGGGAGCGCCAGTGATGGCAACCGATCTACGTGCCTCAATGAGCCTGATCATCGCGGGCCTTGTCGCGGAAGGCGAAACGCAGGTTTCCCGCATCTATCACCTTGATCGTGGCTATGAGCGGCTGGAAGAAAAGCTGTCTGCCGTCGGCGCGGATATTGAACGCAATAGCGACGGGTAGGCGCCTCGTTATCCGATTGCCCTGAGCCTGTCGAAGGACCGTACTTAACTGGGCACCGACAGCGCCAATAAGAACGATGCTTCGACAGGCTCAGCATGAGCGGATTTTGTGTGGGGCTTAAAGCCAGACGTCCACTGCATGGATGGCAAGGCCAACGAGTCCGCCAACCAGCGTCCCGTTGATGCGGATATATTGGAGGTCGCGGCCCACCGCGGTCTCGACCCGTTCTGTCACCTTGCCGACATCCCAACTGCGGATCGTGTCTGACACGAGTTTCACGATGCCGTCGCCATAGCTGGCCGTGGCCCCCACAGCCGCGCGGCGGGCGAAGCGGTTGATGGTGGTGCGGATTCGGTCATCGGTCTGGAGCGTCTGGCCAAGCTGGCGAAGCGTGTCGCCCAATTTTCCGGCCATCGCCTTGTCCGGGTCCCGCGCGGCACGCAGCAGAGCAGCGCGCCCCTGTTGCCAAAGTCCGTCGATCCAGGCCTGCATGGCGGGGTTGTCGACCAGTTCGTCCTTCAACCCCTGCACCCGCGCCTGCATGGCCTCATTATTCTGGAGATCAAAGGCGAGGTCTTCCAGCATCTCATTGATCTTCAGCCGCAGCGGATGATCGGGCGTGTCGGCCATGTCGAACACCAGCTTGTTGAGGCCGGTGATGACGGCGTTGGACACATTCTCATCGAGTCCCGTCCAGCGCAGGATGCGTCCTGCGCGTTCATGCACCATCTCGCGGATGATGTCCTCATTCGACGCGATGATGAGGCTGGCGCGGTTGATGATCCCATCAAGCAGGGGGACATGACGGCCTTCGCGGATGGCGGCGGTCAATGTCTGGCCGAGAAGGGGCGAGACATCCATCCGTCGCAGCCGTTCGGCAATGGCGGTCTTGGCCATACCGCCCAGCCGGTCGTCATCCAGGCTTTCGAGGATGTCGGCGAGCAAGCGGGAGGCGCCATCGCGCAACCGGCCGGATCCACCGCGATCTTCACTCGCCAGAAACCGCCCGGCAGCGCCTGCAACATCTAGACCGCGCATCCGCCGCGCGACAACGGCGGGCGTCAGGAAATTATCCCGCAGGAAGGTGGCGAGCGTATCGCCGATCCTATCTTTGTTGCGGGGGATGATGGCGGTGTGCGGGATGGGTAGGCCGAGGGGGTGACGGAACAGCGCGGTGACGGCAAACCAGTCGGCCAAACCACCGACCATTGCGGCCTCTGCAAAGGCCTTCACGAACCCGACCAAAGGATGGACCGGACCGATGATCCGCGTCGCCACATAGACGCCCGCCATGACGACGAGCATGCCCGTCGCAATCATCTTCATTTGCCGCGCATCGGCGGCCGTCGGCAACAGGCGGGGCGCCGGCCGCTTGAAAAGCCTGTTTGCGTCCCGGGCTATGGCGTTACTCCGCCGGCTCGGCCGTCGTGCCGGACCGGGTGAAGCGTGCCTTCAGGCGCGAGAAGGCCTTTGCCGGGAAGAGGCGGGGCGGGCGACCCTGTTGGTCTAAATCACCACCTTGCGTGGTGAGATAATGGCGCAACCACGGTCCCAAACGCGATTCCATGCCGATGGCGAGGCTGAAGCTGGCGGGCACAATGAGCAGGGTGAGGAAGGTCGAGACGATCAGGCCCCCGATCACTGTCACGCCCATGGGCTGGGCAAAGGCGCCGTCACCCGTCAGGGCCAGTGCCGTTGGCACCATGCCCGCGACCATCGCGACGGTCGTCATCACAATCGGTTGCGCGCGCTTATGGCCGGCATCCATGATTGCTTCAAAGCGGGGCACGCCCTTGTCGATTTCTTCAAGCGCAAAGTCGACGAGCAGAATGGAGTTTTTGGCGACGATCCCGAACAGCATCAGCGTACCAATGAGCACCGGCATGGAGATGGCGAAACCGGATAGCTTGAGCGCGATCATGCCGCCGAGC
Source organism: uncultured Sphingomonadales bacterium (assembly GCA_903839675.1). Classification (GTDB taxonomy): domain Bacteria; phylum Pseudomonadota; class Alphaproteobacteria; order Sphingomonadales; family Sphingomonadaceae; genus Aquisediminimonas. Next base: position 134,754 of record CAIMDB010000028.1, on the reverse strand, counting down.
GGGGCTAGCAGCAGTGAGCCCATGTTGACGAGCGGCGGCACGAAGCGGTGATAGAGCAACACAAGCACCGCGAACACCGACGCAATGCCGGTGATGACCGCAATCATGAAGTTGGAAATCATTTCCTGCTGCCAGCGGGCATCGCCCAATGTCAGCTTCTTCACGCCTTGCGGCAGGTCCTTCATCGTGGGCAGGGCATCGATGGCCTGCATCGCTTCGCTGCTGACATAGGGCTTTCCAGTTGTCGGGTTCACCGCATAGTCCGCACCGATGGAGACACGGCGGCTCTGGTTAGAGCGCTGGATTGTCGTTGGCCCTGCGCCGAAGGAAATTTCCGCAACAGTTTTCAAGGGAACAGAGCCGCCTGTCGAGGTCGGCACGGGCAGGTTTTCGATGGTCGAAAGATTGCGGCGTGAGTCTTCGGAGAGGGAAACACGGATAGGCACCTGACGGTCGGACAGCGAGAATTTCGCGCTGTTCTGGTCGATGTCACCGATGGTTGCGATGCGGATCGTCTGTGACAGGGCGGCTGTCGTCACGCCAAGGCTGGCCGCAAGGTCAGCGCGCGGCTTGATCGTTACTTCGGGGCGCAACATGTCGCCGCCGATCCGTGCCGCTGTGATTTCCTTCACGCCGCGCATTTCCTCGGTCACCTTCTGCGCTGTTTGCATCAGCAATGCGGGATCACTGCCGCCCAGTGTGATGGTCACGTCGCGACCGGAAAAACCGCCGGTTTGGGATTGGAAGGTCACGCGGGCATCAGGGACTTGGGAGAAGCGTTTGCCCCATGATTTTTCAAACTCGTCCGACGTCATGTCGCGATCAGGCGAGAGGCGCAGGTAGATGCTCGCCTTTGCAGGCTCAATGTCGGCAAAGGCCGCAATAACTTCAGGTGCTTCGTCATCCAGCGTTTTTTGAACACGCTCGACCAGCTGGGTCGTCTGTTGCAGCGTTGTCCCGGGCACCATTTCGACACGAATGGAGCTATAATCGAAATTCATCGTCGGCTGGAACTGGAAGGGCAGCGACATCACCATGACGACGGTCAACGCGAGCGACGCAGCGCCTCCCACAACAACCCAGCGGCGGTTGTGGAGGGTCCAGCGCAGGATCTGCATGTAACGATCCATCATCCAGCCTTCGCCATGCTTTTCTTCGCCGTGTGCCTTTAGGAAATAGGCGGCGATCATCGGCGTGATCATGCGGGCGACGGCGAGCGAAAGCAGAACGGCGGCCACAACGGTAAAGCCGAAATTCTTGAAGAACTGGCCCGACACCCCGGGCATCAGCCCGACGGGCAAGAACACCGCGACAATCGAGAAGGTCGTGGCAACCACAGCGAGGCCGATTTCATCTGCCGCGTCAATGGAGGCCTGATAGGCGGATTTGCCCATCCGCATATGTCGGACAATGTTTTCAATTTCCACAATGGCGTCATCGACGAGCACACCGGCCACAAGGCTGAGGGCAAGCATCGAGATGCCGTTGAGGCTGAAGCCCAGCAATTCCATGAACCAAAAGGTCGGGATTGCAGACAGCGGGATGGCAATGGCGGAGATGGCTGTGGCGCGCCCGTCACGCAGGAACAGCCAAACCACGAGAACGGCCAGCACCGCGCCTTCGATCATCGACGACAGCGATGTCGAGTATTGCGACTTGGTATAGTCGACCGTCGTGTAGAGTTCCGTGAAATGAATCTTCGGGTTTTCCTTCTGGATGGCCCGCAGCTCCTCCCACATCTTGTCATAGACCTTGACGTCCGATGCCCCCTTGGCACGCTGGATGGAGAAGCTCAGCACCTGACGCCCGTTCATGGTCGAAATGGCGCGTTGCTCGCCATAAAGATCACGCACTTCGGCGACGTCAGACAGTTTGATGGAGCGACCGCCGCCAATGGCGATATTGGTTTCACCAAGCGCATACGCATCGCGCGCATTGCCCAGCACACGGACCGACTGTTCAGCGCCTGCGATTTCGGTACGCCCGCCTGCAGCGTTGATGTTGCTCTGGCGCAGTTGGCTGTTGACCTGAGCCGCTGTAATGCCAAGCGATTGCAGCTTGGCCGGATCAAGGATGACGCGAATTTCGCGGGAAACGCCGCCTTCGCGGTTGACGGCGGCGGCCCCTGGCACACCTTGAAGCCGCTTGACGACCACGTCGTCGACATACCAGCTCAGCTGTTCCAGCGTCATGTCGACGGCTTCGGCCGAGATATAGGCGATGGGTTCACCCGTGGTGTCGACGCGGTTGACCTGCGGTTCAAGAATGCCGTCTGGCAAATCGCTGCGGATCTTGGTCAGCGCATCGCGGATGTCATTGACGCTGCGGTCAATATCGGTCCCAATCTGGAACTGGACGAAGGTCATCGACATGCCTTCGCGCACGGTCGAGTTGATTTCATCCACGCCGTTGATCGACCGGAGCGCAGGCTCAACGATCTGGGTGACCTGTTTTTCCAGTTCGGTCGGCGCTGCACCCGGCTGGCTGATGATCACCTGTGCGCCCGGAAATTCAATGTCCGGATTGTTGTTCACGTCCATCCGACTGAAGCTGACGATGCCTGCCAGCAGCAGGGCCACGAAAAGCACAATCGGCGGAACCGGGTTGCGAATGCACCAGGCCGAGATGTTCCGGAAGTTCATGGGACTTGGCCTCAGTTCGACTTAGGACGGACCGGAACGACACTTTCGCCGGGGTTGAGGAAGGCGCCTGCTGTAAGCACAACGCGTTCACGCCCGGTGAGCCCGGTTGCGATCGTGATGCCCGCATCCGAGACAGAACCGATCTTCACGTCGCGACGTTCCACCTTATTCTGTGCATTCACAACAAAAACGTAATTGCCCTTCTCATCGCTCTGTACCGCGGATTCGGGCAACATCGGTGCCTGCGCCGCGCCGGAGCGGATGGAGGTCGACGCAAAGCCGCCGGGACGGATCGCCTCATTATAGGCCAGCGCAATACGCACCGAACCCTGACGCGTCGTTGGATCGATGACCGGCGGCATCTGCCAGACTTGCCCGGTGAAGGACTTGGTCGTGCCAACCGGCGTGACCTCTGCTGAGGTGCCGACGGACAGTCGGGCAAGGTCCGCTTCGGAGAGCATGGCGCGCAATTCCATCTCGCCGCCCTTGGCGATGCGGAACAGCACGGTGCCACCGCCGCCGACAACCTGACCCGGCTCAACATTGCGGGAAAGGATGAGGCCTGACGCAGGCGCCCGGATGTCGAGGCGTCCGATGCGGGCACTGTTTTCGCCAAACTGCGCGCGCGCCACGTTCAACCGCGCCAAAGCGGCATCGCGCTGGGCCGTGCGACGGTCAATATCGGCCTTCGAAATGAAGCCACGCTCGGCAAGTGTCTTGGCCCGATCCAATTCGTTCTGGGCAAGGCTGGCGTCGGCCTGAGCCACGCGGATCTGGGCGCCGAGCGACGCGGACTGCTGCGCCTGAACCTGACGGTCCACGCTGGCGAGCACTTGACCCTGCGATACCCAGTCACCCGCATCAACAAAAACGCGGGTCACCATGCCGCCTTCGCCAACGGCGCCGACCGGCATTTCACGCCGCGCGGCAAGAGAGCCCGTCGCGCTGATCGTGCTTTGAACCATGCTAGACCCGGGAATGACCACGGTAACGGAAGGAGCCTGCTTCTGGCCTTCTTTGTCCCCAGCTGCGCCGCCGCTCATTGCCTTGGAGGCGATATAGGCGATCAGGAGCAGGGCTGCGACAATGCCGCCGATGATCAACCAGCGCTTGCGCTTGCGCGCCGCCGCTTCTGCCGCATCGTCGGACAGGTCCACTGGTTCTGCGTGGCGCGCAAACGTCGTTTCGAGGTTCATTCTAGTTCCGCTTTCGGCCTGCCAGTGCAGGCTGAGTCTCTGGTCTGACCGGTGTATTATCGTAATAACTCACCCGGCACAAGGCGTTTACGGCGCGCCATCCCCTTGCCGTATCAGCTATTTGCGACAGTGCAGCCAAAATCGCAAGCGTCCGAAGGGGCATGTTTGGTCGATTTGGGCTTGTCAGAGGCCTCCTTTGGCTCGACGATGCCAGTTCGGAGGCAAGTGTTGCGCCTTCGCCACACTCTTGGGGAGAGAGACCATGGAGATATTTGCAGGACATGGCTGGATCATGACCATCATCATCGGCGGTTTGGCCGGTGCGGTGGGTAAATGGATTATGCCGGGCAAGGACCCGGGCGGGCTGATCGTGACGATTCTTCTGGGTATTGCGGGCGCCTTGCTCGTGACGCTGCTGGGCACGCTGACCGGATGGTATGAGGCGGGTGAAGGTGCTGGCTTCATCGGAGCTGTGATTGGCTCGATCATTCTCTTGTTCGTTTATCGCAAATTCAACGGCGCCGGCAGCGGCCCTGCCGCCTAACGACCTTGCGCTTATTCAGGCTCGGTGCAGGCCGGCCGGTGCACGCAGCACTGGCCGGCCTGGTGTTTTTGGGCTGACTGTATGAAGGAGACCAGATGATGAAACGCAAATTTGCAAAGGCTGTCGCCGCGGCGACGGCGATGGCCGCCGCTTCGGCCGTGTCTGCACAAAGTACTGCTCCCGCACAGATTATTGGTACACGTCTTGAGCTCCAGGCGCGCGGTGACGTCCGCGTGACCCCGGATATCGCCGTCGTATCCGCAGGCGTCGTCACCCAATCGGTTGATGCGTCCGGCGCGATGCGCGAAAATGCGGCTCGGATGTCCCGCGTGTTTGCTGCGCTCAAGCAAGCTGGCATCGCCGAAAAAGATATTCAGACGACCTCAGTCAGCCTTTCACCGCAATATCGCTACAATAACAATGAGGCGCCGGTCATCACGGGTTATCAGGCCAGCAACACAGTTTCGGTCCGGTTCCGCGACATTGGCAAAAGCGGGCAGGTGCTCGACGCATTGGTGAAGCAGGGGGCAAACCAGATCAACGGCCCGATGCTCGAGGTCGAATCGCCGCAGGCCGCGCAGGACAAGGCTCGGCTGGATGCCATCAAGACGCTGCAGGCCCGTGCCGCGCTCTACGCCAAAGCCACCGGACTGCAGGTGAAGCGGGTCCTCTCGATCAGCGAGTCGGTCGATTATTCGCCAATGCCGATGCCCATGGCGCGGATGGCCATGGCGGCGTCTGCTGCCGAGAAAACGGATATTGCCCCCGGTGAGCAGTCGATTGGCGTCAGCGTTTCCGTGGTTTTTGAGCTGAATTGACGGTCAGCGCGGGCGCCAGTGGCGGGCGAGGGTAAGCAGCCCGAGCGCGGCTATGGCGCCTGCAACAGCCCCGGCATAACCGGCGGCTGAAAGCCCGGCGTATAGCCCCTTGCCATTGGCGGTGAGCCCAAGGGCGAAGCTGCCTGCCGCTCCGCCAATCAGATTGACCAGCATTTCGCCTTGTCCAAAGGCGCGTCGCGCTGCCGTGGCCAGCCACCCCAAAGCGGCGCCGATCACAAGAAGGACAAGGAAATTGGTCATGCAGCGTGCCTAGCCGCGGTTGGGGAGGGGATCAACAGCCGTAAAGTAACGCCCCAAAACGGAAACGGGCGGCAACAGGTTTGCCCTGCGCCGCCCACTTCTGTTTTGGAATGAAGCCGTCAGAAGCGCTGCTGGCGCTCGTAAAGGCTCTTATAGTGCTGGATACGGGTGACGCGCAGCCCGGGCATGCCCGAACGGTCGATTGCACGCTGCCAACCGGCAAATTCTTCCAGGGTGAGGCTATAACGTTCGCAGACTTCGTCCACGGTCAGCAGGCCACCGTTCACTGCTGCGACGACTTCTGCCTTCCGGCGGACAACCCAGCGGGTTGTTGACGGCGGCGGCAAACTGTCGAGCGTCAGTGGTTCCCCAAGTGGGCCAATGACTTGTGCCGGACGGATTTTCTGGTTTTCGATCATTCTTACCTCAAAGCCGGGTCCAGACCCGTTTTCTCTTGTTACAACCCCACTTAAACACCACCGGTTGAAAGATCGCTAAAATGCCAAGGTAAATTTTGCGGTCATCTTCATGTGCGTCCTGTTAGGAGATTGGCCGCCAAACGGTTGAAACTTGGTGAATTTTCGCGCGGCGAATCGCCCTTTTTCGGCGCAATTGCATCCATATCGGCAGCGGTTTCAGCCGATGCCTTGGCCATTGCTGCAGCTTTGGCCTGAATCCGCGCCGTTGGCGTGGTGGCCTGCTGCGCCGAAATGGTGGCAAGCAGGCTGGGCAGTTCAATTTTCTTAGGCCGCGCTTTGCTTTGGCGGGCTGTGCGGCGGGGAAATTCCATGTTCATGAGCCCGCATTTGTCATAAAGGCCTGAATCTCAGGTAAATTCCCTTTGATGCTGCAAATGGCGCGCAACCACACTATGTCCGCGATCGATGTTTGACCTTTTTCAACTTGATGGCCCAGCCAAGGCCCGCCGTATCGTGGTCGCGATGTCGGGCGGCGTGGACTCCTCTGTCGTCGCGGCCCTCGCCGCGCGGACGGGTGCGGAGACCATTGGGATCACCCTGCAGCTTTATGATCATGGCGCGGCGGTCAACCGGGTCGGCAGCTGTTGCGCGGGCCAAGACATCCGCGATGCGCGCGCAGTTTGCGACCGGCTGGGCATCGCCCATTATGTTTTTGATCATGAAAGCCGGTTTCGGGATTCGGTTATCGAACAGTTCGCCGATGAATATATGAACGGCCGGACGCCCATCCCCTGCGTCCGCTGCAATATGGGCGTGAAGTTCACCGATCTGTTTCGTCTCGCCAAAGACTTAGGTGCCGATTGTCTGGCGACGGGTCATTATGTGCGGCGTGTGGAAGGCCCGTCGGGGGCTGAGCTCCACAGGTCAATCGACCCAGCGCGCGACCAGAGCTATTTCCTGTTTGCGACAACGGCGGACCAGCTCGATTATCTGCGCTTCCCGCTCGGCGGCATGCCCAAGGCGGATGTCCGCTCGATCGCGCAGGAGATGGGGCTGGGCGTCGCCATGAAGCCCGACAGCCAGGACATCTGCTTTGTGCCCAATGGCGACTATGCCAGCGTTGTCCGCAAGGTGCGTCCGGATGCCGAAAGCGACGGCGCAATCGTCGACATGGAAGGCCGCGAATTGGGCCGTCACAAGGGGCTGATCCATTATACCGTCGGCCAAAGGCGCGGACTGGAACTGGGTGGTTTGGTCGAGCCGCTTTATGTTGTCCGGCTGGACCCCGCGGCGCAGCAGGTGATTGTGGGGCCAAAGGCGGCGCTTGCTGTGTCCGCGGCGCGCATTGTAGATCCCAATTGGCTTGGCGCGGTCGAAGGGCGGCCCCTGATGGCCAAGGTCCGGTCTCTGTCAAAGCCGGTGCCCGCGCGTATGCAGGGCGAATGGCTGACATTTGAGGGCCCGGAATATGGGGTGGCACCGGGGCAGGCGGCCGTCCTTTTTGATGGAGATCAGGTGCTTGGCGGCGGCTGGATTGCCGAAACGCAACGTGCCATAGAGGTCGCTGCCGCCTGACCTCCGCATTTCCAGACGGGGCAGCAGGCGATTTGGAGGGGATGTCCATGCCTGCTTTATCAACCCGCATCATTTCGTTTGTCCTGCGCAAGACCGGCCTGTTCCGGAAGATGTTTGCAGGCGGACCCAGCATGGCCGCCTTTATCGCCAAAGCAGCCGCCACGCCGAGTGCGCCGTCTGCAAAGCTGCAACAAAGCCACGCCATCTCGCACACATCGTTTGACGGGTGCACGGTCTGGGAATTCGCCCCCAAGGCTACGGCGCCGACGGCAACGGTGCTCTACTGGCATGGCGGCGGCTATGTGTATCCCGCGGCAGACGCGCATTGGGCATTTATGGCGCACATGGCGGAAACACATGGGTGGCGTATTGTGGCCCCACTCTATCCGCTGGCCCCGGCGCATGATGTGGCAGGCACGACGGGCTTTGCCCTCTCATTCTACAAAGATTTTCTTGCCAAGCAGGCCGGAGCACCGTTCCTGATGGCAGGCGATTCCGCAGGCGCCGGGCTGACAGCGGCGACCGTGATCGCCGCGCGCGATGCAGGGCTGGCGCTGCCGTCTAAGCTCATCCTCATTTGCCCCTGGCTCAATGGAGACCCGTCGCACCCCGATCAGCCGGCAATCGAAAAGCGCGATGCGATCCTCACCATCCCCGGCCTCCGCGATGCAGGTCGGCTTTATGCAGGTGCGGCGGATGTCTCAGACCCGCGGGTCAGCCCAATCCATGCCGATTGGTCGGGCCTGCCTCCCATCCTGTCGTTCGGCGGCGGGAGCGACATATTGGTCGTTGATGCGCGCGCGCTGAAGGGGAAGCTGCCCTCGGTCGACTATCACGAGATGGACGGCATGATCCACGACTGGCCGATCTTCACCTTCCCCGAAAGCCGCAAGGCACAGGCGCAGATGGCGGCCTTCGCCGCCGCCTAAAGCTCGCCGCGCTCTTCGGCCGGGTGGCCATCGGGGTCGGGGTGGATGATCACCTCGGTGCCCGGAAACTCGGCCATCAGCTTCGCCTCAATCTCGTCCATGACGCGGTGGGCTTCGGATACCGTCATCGCTGGGTCGACCCAGACGTGGAACTGGACAAAGTCAGACGTGCCGCTGGTGCGGGTGCGCAAATCATGGATGCCGCGCAGTTCGGGGTGCGAGTCCGCTAACGCAAGGAAGCGGAGCCGCTTTTCCTCGGGCCATTCCTTGTCCATCAATTGGTCAATGGAGGTGCGGGCCACCTGAAAGGCGGACCATGCAAGCCAAGCGGCAATGGCGACGCCGAACACAGGATCCGCGCCGCGTAAATCCAGAATGGAATCCAGCACCAGGGCTGCAATCACGGACCCGTTGAGCAGCAGGTCACTGGTATAATGCGCCCTGTCTGCCGCAATGGCGATAGAGCCGGTCTGCTTCACGATGTGGCGCTGATAGGCCACAAGGGCGAGCGTCCCGACAATCGCGATGACTGAGACGATGATCCCGAGTTCAGGAGCCTGCGGCTCATGCCCGGACCCGATCCGGCTAATCCCGCGCCAGCCGATGCCAATGGCCGATGTGATAATCAGGAAGGTTTGGAACAGGGCGGCGATCGCCTCTGCCTTGCCGTGGCCAAAACCATGCTGGTCATCGGCGGGCTCAGCCGCCAGCCGCACCGCATAGAAGGTGATAACCGACGCGAGCACGTCCAGCCCCGTGTCAGCCAGAGAGCCGAGGACCGACACGGAGCCCGTGGCAATGGCCGCCCAGACCTTCAGGCCGAGCAGGCTGACGGCCATCGTGATGCTGGCCGCCGCTGCGCGAGCCGTTAGCTTGCCGCGTTCTGCCGTTGAGAGCGGGGCGGGAGCCGCCGCAGATGCAGCCTGTGTCACGGGTAGAGCAGGCTTTCGCTCCAGCTGTCTGCGCTGCGCAGGAAAAGGCGGCGATGGTGGAGGCGATGCTCGCGGTCTTCCCAAAACTCCATCCGTTCGGGTGTCACGCGGTAGCCGCCCCAATGGGGTGGGCGGGGCACGTCTTGCCCTTCAAATCTGGCGCGCACATCTTCAAAGCTGGCCTCAAAGGTCTCGCGCCGGTCCAGCGTTTCGGACTGGAGCGACGCCCAAGCGCCAAGCTGCGAGTCCCGCCCGCGCGATGCGAAATAGGCGTCCGCTTCCGCTGCGTTGACCTGCGCGACCGGTCCCTCAATGCGGATCTGCTGACGTTTTGATTTCCAGTGGAACAGCAGCGCGACATGGCCATTCGCCTGAAGTTGCCCGCCCTTGCGGCTGCGCTGGTTGGTGTAAAACACGAAGCCCCGGGCGTTATAGCCTTTGAGCAGCACCATCCGGACGCTGGGCCGGCCGTCGGCGTCTGCCGTGGCGAGCGCCATCGCATTGGAATCATTGATCTCAGTCTCACGCGCGGCGCGGTACCAGATGTCGAACAGGTCAAACGGTTCAGTCATGGTGAGCGCCTTACGCCTGCACGACATCCGAGGCCAGAGGCGATGGGATTAGTTCTCGCGTTTGATGCGGAAGGCGGAGCGTCCATTGATGCTCGCCAGATAGCTGCCCATGGAGGCCCGGCGGATGTTGATCTTGTCGCCAGCCTTTGGCGGGAAAATGTCCTTCGCCTCCATCTGACGCCAGTAGACGCCGTCGGCCAGCTGGATACGCCAATTGCCGTCGTTCATCTGCCGTGCGCCGGACACAGTCGTGTCCAGCACTTTCAGGTCTTCTTCATCCTGATCCGTATCTCCCCCTTCAAAGAGCGAGATTTTGGGCAGGGAAAAGCCGAACAGACTTTTGCGGGCCTGCTTCACCTGTGCCTTATCGACGACGACGAGTTCCTTCTTCGTTTCGGCATCATCCAGCGCAGCAACCTGCGCATCGTAACAGGCGAGGCGAAGTGCTGCGTCTTGTTGCGCCCGGCAATCGACAAGCTTCTGAAATATCGCGGGGCGCGCGCCCTTAGCATCTGCAGCACCGGCTGGCGTGGCTCCGAACAGGCAGAACGGAAGGAGTGCGATTGTCTTGATCGTGCGCATCAGGCCCTCTTCTCAAACAAGGTTTGTTTCTCGCTGATGATGTGCCGGAAACGAAGGGCAGAAGCCAGTGTTGCAGAATCAGCACATGCGTTGCCGGACGACGCGCGCTCGACGGACCTGCTCGCCTGACCCCCGTCACCTCTCGCGAAGTAGCGGTCTTCATCCATGCCGAAATGAGGTGTAGCGCACAATGATGCCAAAGTGACTATTAAATAAAAACCATAGTGATTTTAATATAAAACGGCGGAATGACGTTAAATTAAAATCATAATGGCGGTATTTTTAAATTAAAATGGCACAATAATCGGTATTTAGTTGTAAATATGGCACAATCATTTGACATTCGCGTGTCAAATCCGGTGGAAATCCTTGAAAACCTTAATGATGTGCAGCAGTTGCGGCCATCGGTCAGCTTAGGCGAGGTGTAAAACCTTCGTCGGCTGTCGGAAGCGCGCCTGCTTTGTCGGGCACGCACTTCAACAGTGGAGACTACTTTGAAAAAGAGCACAATCCTTTCAGGTCTGAAGGCAGGGGCAGCGCCTCTCGCACTTAGCCTGTTCGCCGTCGCCTCACCTGCGTTCGCGCAGGCTGCAGCAGAAGAAGCTGCCAGCGACATCGTCGTGACCGGTTCGCGCATCGCGCGTCCGAACCTTGAAGCCGCAAGCCCCGTCACGGTTGTGACCGCGGAAGCGATCAAGGAATTCGGCGCAACGAAGATCGAAGATCTGACCAACGCGTTGCCGCAGGTATTCGCCGGCCAGAACTCGGGTGTATCGAACGGTGCTGACGGTACCGCGACGATCGACCTTCGTGGTCTGGGTGCCAGCCGCACGGTCGTTCTGATCGACGGTCGCCGCCTGATGCCAGGCAGCATCGGCGGTGGTGCCGGTGCCGACCTTAACTTCATCCCGGCTGCTCTGGTTTCCGGCGTTGAAATTCTGACCGGTGGTGCTTCGGCAACCTACGGTGCAGACGCTGTTGCCGGCGTTGTGAACTTCAAGATGAACCGCGGCTTCCGTGGCGTTCGTGTTGATGCGCAGTACGGCTTCTACCAGCACAACAACAACAGCGACATTCGTAACACCGTGAATGCTTCGGGCCGCGTGACCGCACCTGAAGGCAGCGTCACCACGGGTGAAGCTTATGATGCCACGCTCGCAATCGGCGCAGGCTTTGACGATGACCGCGGCAACGTTGTTGCTTATGCGGGCTACCGTCATGAATCGGCGATCACGCAGGACAAGTATGACTACTCGATCTGCACGCTGAACCAGAACGGCGCTGGCGATGGCTTTGCTTGCGGCGGTTCGGGCACGCCAGAGCGTGCGCGCTTTGGTGGCTTCTCGACCGCGAACAAGACGCTGGCCGGTTTGACCGGTTCGGCCTTCACGCTGCTCGACAACAACACGCTGCGCACCTACGCAACCGGCACCGACGCCTACAACTTTGGCCCTGCCAACTATTATCGTCGTCCGTCCGAGCGTTACACGGCAGGCGCGTTTGCTGAATATGAAATCAGCGACACCTTCAAGCCGTACATGGACGTCATGTTCATGGACTACAGCACAGACGCCCAGATCGCGCCTTCCGGTGCCTTCTACGGTGTTCGCACCGTCAACTGTGACAACCCCTTGCTGCTCGCCAACCCAACGCTTGCAACCGCATCATGCGGCGCAGACCGTGGCACGGCGACCGACGCAACGATCCTGATCGGTAAGCGCAACACGGAAGGTGGTAACCGCTATAACGATATCGGCTTCAACCAGTTCCGTATCGTCACGGGCATGAAGGGCGACATCACGGACGCGTGGTCCTACGACATCTATGCCCAGATGGGTCAGATCAAGGTTGCCAACACCTATCGTAACGACGTGTCGAGCACGAAGATTGATCGCGCACTTCAGGTCGTCAGCGTCGGTGGCGTTGCAACCTGTAAGTCGGTTGTTGATGGGTCTGATTCGAGCTGCGTTCCTTACAACGTGTTCAACGCAGGCGGCATTTCGTCGGCAGCAGCGGCTTATATCGGCATTCCGCTGGTTCTGACGGGCACGACCAAGGAAAAGATCTTCGCGGGTCAGGTCACCGGTGATCTGGGCTCGATCGGTCTCCAGTCGCCTTTGGCGGGTGAAGCTGTGAAGGTTGCCTTCGGTATTGAATCGCGCACAGAGTCGCTCGAGACACAGCCTGACCTTTCCTACATCAATGGTGATGGTGCCGGTCAGGGTGGTCCAACCCTCCCGATCGCTGGCCGTTACTCGGTGACGGATCTGTTCGCAGAAACGTCGCTTCCGATTGTTTCGGACAAGGCGTTCTTCCAGGACCTCTCGCTCGAACTCGGCTTCCGTCGTTCGACCTATGATGTCCGTGGTAACGACGACAAGAATTCCGAAAACACTTGGAAGATTGCTGGCACCTGGAAGCCAATCGACGAAGTTACGTTCCGCGTTTCGCGTAACCGCGCTGTCCGTTCGCCAAACATTGGTGAACTGTTCAGCAATGCGTCGCTTGGTCTGTTCGGTGGGGCTGACCCCTGCGTGAACGACGCCGATAGCGGCGCTGCTCCGACAACAGTCACGGCTGCTCAGTGCGCCCGTACAGGTCTCCCGACCGCTTTGTTCGGCACGCTCGATCCGAATACGGCTGAGCAGTACAACCAGTTCGGTGGTGGTAACCTCAACCTGAGCCCGGAAAAGGCTGACTCCTGGACGGCAGGCGTTGTCCTGACGCCAAAGGGTATGTTCAGCGGCTTCACGGCTTCGGTGGACTATTACAACATCAAGGTGAAGAACGCCGTTGGAACCATTGGTGCGCAGGTCATCCTCGACCAGTGCATTGCAACGGGTGAGCCTTTCTTCTGCAGCAAGATCAACCGCGCACCTGCTTCGGCTGGTCCGGCAGCTGGTTCGCTGTGGCTCGACGACTCCGGCTTCGTGAACAATCAGATCACGAACACCGGTTCGCTCAGCTCGTCAGGTGTTGACATCAATGCTGACTATCGCACCACAATCGGCAACTACAAGCTGAAGTGGGACTTTGTCGGCACGTACCTCGATTCGTATGTCGTGCAGCCGCTCACGGGTGGGTTCAGCTATGACTGCGCCGGTCTGTACGGCAACACCTGCGGCATCCCGAGCCCGAAGGTCCGCTTCAACACCAACCTGAAGCTCACAACTGCTAATGACTTCGGCTTCACCGTCCGGTGGCGCTATATGGGCAAGGCCAAGGTTGACGCGTTGAGCACGGATGTGGATCTGGCCGGTGATGCACCTGCAATCGATCAGCACATCGGCGCGCAGAGCTATTTCGACTTGTTGTTCGCGCTTCCGATCAAGGACACGATGACGCTGCGTATCGGCGTCAACAACATCTTTGATCGTGATCCGCCGCTCATCAGCCAGACGTCGCTTGGTGGTGGTAACGGTAACACGTACCCCGGCACCTATGACTATCTGGGTCGTAACGTCTTCATCAACCTGAGCGCTGACTTCTAAGTCTCGCTTAGACTGAAGATACCAAACATTGGCGGCGGGGAGAGCAATCTCCCCGCCGCTTTTGTTTGTGCGCTCGGCAGCCGCCGGGCCTTCTGTGGCAAAAGTGCCACTGTGGCGTAATAAACGTGCCATAATGATTTGAAAGTGATTGAAACCCTCCCTGCCGACGCGCATTGCCGTTCGTAAGCTGACACAGGGGATGGTGTGGGCGCAGAGCGTCTGTGTGCCGTCTTCCCTTGAATTGGCGATGAAAACGAAAAGGCTGCCGCCCGGTGGCCGCATCCAGAAAAGGGACTGGAACGTGAAAAAGATCCAAAAGTTCTCAAGCCTGAAGGCCGGTGTTGCACCTGTCGTTCTCGGCCTTGCCATGCTGTCTTCCCCGGCCTTCGCGCAGAGCGCAGCTGAAGAAACTGCAGGCGAAATCGTCGTCACCGGTTCGCGTATCGCGCGCCCGAACGTTGAAGCTGCCAGCCCCGTCACGGTTGTGACGTCGGAAGCGATCAAGGAATTCGGCGCCACCAAGATTGAAAACCTGACCAACGAACTGCCGCAGGTTTTTGCGGGCCAGAATTCGGGCGTGTCGAACGGTGCTGACGGTACCGCCACGATCGACCTTCGTGGCCTGGGTGCCAGCCGTACGGTCGTTCTGATCGACGGTCGTCGCCTGATGCCGGGCAACATCGGCGGCGGTGCCGGTGCCGATTTGAACTTCATCCCATCCGCTCTGGTTTCGGGCATTGAACTGCTGACCGGTGGTGCTTCGGCAACCTACGGTGCAGACGCTGTCGCCGGGGTTGTGAACTTCAAGATGAACCGCGGCTTCCGTGGCGTTCGTGTTGATGCGCAGTATGGCTTCTACCAGCACAACAACAACAATGACGTTCGTAGCGTCGTCAATGCGTCCGCAAACCGCGCACCGGAAGGCAGCCTTGTCACAGGTCAGGGCTATGACGCGACGCTCGCTCTTGGCGCTGGCTTTGATGATGATCGCGGTAACATCGTTGCTTATGCCGGTTATCGTCATGAAACGGCCATCACGCAGGACAAGTATGACTACTCGATCTGCACGCTGAACCCGAACGGTGCTGGCGACAACTTTGCATGTGGTGGCTCCGGCACGCCGGCACGGTTGCGCGTTGGCGGCTTCTCGGCTGCGAACCGTACACTTGCAGGCCTCCCTGCCGCTGCAAGCTACACGCTGCTCGATAATAACACGCTGCGCCCCTATTCCGGCGCGACGGACTCCTTTAACTTTGGTCCGGCAAACTATTATCGTCGCCCGTCAAACCGCTATACGGCTGGCGCCTTCGCCGATTATGAAATCAGCGACAGCTTCAAGCCTTACATGGACGTCATGTTCATGGATTACAGCACGGACGCTCAGATCGCACCGTCGGGCGCATTTTTCGGCACACGCGTGGTTAACTGCGACAACCCCTTGCTGCTTGCTAATCCGACATTGGCAACTGCCGCTTGCGGTACAAATGTTGGCACGGCGACCAACGCTTCGATCTTGGTCGGTAAGCGTAACATTGAAGGCGGCAACCGTTTCAACGACATCGGCTTCAACCAGTTCCGTATCGTCACGGGCATGAAGGGCGATATCACGGACGCCTGGTCTTATGACGTCTATGCACAAATCGGTCAGATCAAGGTTGCCAACACCTATCGTAACGACGTGTCGAGCGCACGCATCAACAAGGCTCTGCAGGTCGTGAACGTCGGTGGCGTTGCAACCTGTAAGTCGGTTGTAGATGGGTCTGATCCTGCTTGCGTTCCTTATAACGTGTTCAACGCAGGCGGCATTTCCTCGGCAGCGGCCAACTATATCGGCATTCCGTTGGTGATCACAGGCACGACCAAGCAGAAGATTTTTGCAGGTCAGTTGAATGGTGATCTCGGCTCGATCGGCTTCCAGTCGCCGCTCTCCGACGAATCTGTCAAGATCGCGCTCGGCATCGAATCACGCACAGAGTCGCTCGAAACGCAGCCCGATCTTTCCTACATCAACGGTGACGGTGCCGGTCAGGGTGGTCCAACCCTCCCAATCGACGGTCGTTACTCGGTGATGGATATGTTTGGGGAAGCATCGCTGCCGCTCGTGACGGACAAAGCGTTCTTCCACGATCTCTCGCTCGAACTCGGCTTCCGTCGTTCGACCTATGACGTCCGTGGTGCGGCCGGTAAGAATTCCGAAAATACTTGGAAGATTGCCGGTACCTGGTCGCCAATCGAGGAAATCACGTTCCGCGCCTCGCGTAACCGTGCGGTCCGTTCGCCAAACATCGGGGAACTGTTCCTCAACCAGTCGATTGGCCTCTTCGGTGGCAACGATCCTTGCGAAGGCGCAACGCCAACCGCGACAGCAGCTCAGTGTGCGCTGACGGGCGTCACGGCGGCGCAATATGGTAACCTCATCCCGAACTCGGCACAGCAATACAATCAGTTCGGCGGCGGTAACCTCAACCTCAAGCCGGAAAAGGCTGACACATGGTCGGCTGGTGTCGTCCTGACGCCGAAGGGTCTTCTTAACGGCTTCACGGCTTCAGTTGACTATTACAACATCAAGGTGAACGACGCCGTCGGAACCATCGGCTCGCAGGTCATCCTGAACCAGTGCATTGCAACAGCTGATCCGTTCTTCTGCGGCAAGATCAACCGTGCACCGGCTTCGACAGGTGCATCGGCCGGTTCGCTCTGGCTCGACGAAGCAGGCTTTGTGAACAACCAGACGACCAATACGGGTTCGTTCTCGTCGGCTGGTGTCGATATCAACGCGGATTATCGCACCACCATCGGCAACAACAAGCTGAAGTGGGAATTCGTCGGCACGTATCTCGATAAGTACACGGCACAGCCAATCACCAATGGCTTCAGCTATGACTGCGCCGGCTTCTTCGGAAATACCTGCGGTATCCCAAGCCCGAAATATCGGTTCAACACCAACCTGAAGTTCACGACGGCTAATGATTTTGCCCTGACCGTGCGCTGGCGCTACCGCGGTGGCGTGACGGTTGACTCGCTGAGCACGGATCCAGATTTGGCCGCGCCGGGCGCTGCACCGACAATCGATGAAAAGATCGGTGCACAGAGCTACTTCGACTTGCTCTTCGCACTTCCGCTCAAGGATGCGATGACTCTGCGTATCGGTGTGAACAACGTGTTTGACCGCGATCCGCCGCTCATCAGCCAGGCAACGCTTGGTGGTGGTAACGGTAACACCTACCCGGGTACCTACGACTATCTTGGTCGTAACGTCTTCATCAACCTGAGCGCCGACTTCTAAGTCTCGCTTAGACTGAAGATGAAAAGATTGGGCGGTGGAGCTTCGGCTCCGCCGCCTTTCTTTTTGCCCAAAAGTCGGGCAATTCGCAGGAATGACGTCCCCGCTTGAGAATGAGGCCGATGCCGCCGCCGCCGCCCGCGATTTTGCGTCTGCGCGGGATATTCTGCGGCGCATCCTTGCAGATGAGCCGGCGAACTTCGGCGTCTGGTTAAAATTGTCGGCTATGTACCGTGCGACGGGGCAGGCAGTGGACTCGCTTGCTGCACTTGACCGTGCGCTCACCCTTAATCCGCGTGACTTTTCAGCGCTGCTGATGCGCGCCATGCATTGTCATCACAGCGGCGACGTCGATCAGGCGGGGCAAGGCTTTGGACGCGCTTTGGCCAATGCGCCGGAGACGCTGCCCGACCATATGACGCCCGTCCTGACGCTCGCCCGCACCAAATATCGGGAATGGCAGGTCCGCCATGCAGATTTTCTGCGCAGCGCCGTGCGCGCGGTGGTGCCGCTCTCTCCCCAGCTTGACCGGCTCATCACCAATGCCGTCCACCTGACCGAGGCGGACCGCGAAGGCCCGTCGCATTATTGCTACCCCGATCTGCCGGAAATCCCTTTCCATGATGACCGTGCGCTCTTCCCATGGATGGACGGCGTTGAGGCGGCCGTGGACGACATCCAGCGCGAGTTTGAGATTGTTCTCAACGCGGAAGCCGCAAAGCTCGTCCCTTATGTCAACTATCCGGATAGCGTGCCGGTCGACCAATGGGCCGAACTCAATCACAACCGCGACTGGACGGCGATCCACCTGACGGCGCGCGGCAACACCATCGCTGAAAATGCCCGCCATTGCCCGGTGACGATGGGGTTGCTTGAGACTGTGCCGCAGCCGGACGTCGCCGGTATCGGCCCCAATGCGATGTTCTCGCTCCTTGCGCCCAAGACCTCAATCCCGCCCCATAGCGGTGTCACCAACACGCGGCTGTTATGCCATCTTCCGCTCATCGTGCCGGAGGGCTGCTGGTTCCGCGTGGGTGACGCCACGCGCTATTGGGAACGCGGCAAGGCCTGGGTGTTTGATGACAGCGTGGAGCATGAGGCCGTCAATCCATCGGATCGCCTGCGCGTCATCGTGATTTTCGATATGTGGCATCCCGCCCTGACGCTGGAGG
Source organism: uncultured Sphingomonadales bacterium (assembly GCA_903839675.1). Taxonomy (GTDB): domain Bacteria; phylum Pseudomonadota; class Alphaproteobacteria; order Sphingomonadales; family Sphingomonadaceae; genus Aquisediminimonas. Next base: position 116,338 of record CAIMDB010000028.1, on the reverse strand, counting down.
AGCAAGCGGGCATTGCAGCCGTCATCAAAGCCGGGGGCCAGCAGGTCCACGCGCTATGACCCAAGGTTTCGAAGCCCGCTATACGCAACTCGTCGCTGCTTTGCAGGCCGAGCATGGCCGTGGCGGGATCACGCCTGTCACCATCACCCACGCAGTCAACTACGCCATCGATGCGAATGAGGCTGGCCGGTCTGACCTCACAATTGCGCTGCTGGAACCGCTTGCTCCGCTCGTGCCCGGCAACGCTATCGTCTGGCAGATGGTCGCGCTCGCCTTCCGGCAAGAACAGCAGATGGACCGCGCGGCGGCGGCATTCGATCAGGCCACGAAGGCGGCGCCGTCTGATCCGCGCATCGCCAATGGCCGCGCGCTGACGGCGCTGGAGATGGGCGCGCCTGCCGCCAAGTTGTTCGGGAGGGCCCGGTCGCTTGCGCCGGAGGACCTCCAAGTCCGCCTGAACCTTGCCGTCGCGTTGGACGCTGAAGGGGATAGGGCGGCGGCATCAGACGTGTTGGAAGAAGCCATTGGTCAACAGCCGGGCTGGATTGCAGGGCATGATGCGCTGTCGGCGATGCGCCGTGCTGCAGGTGATCCGGACTATGATGCGAGCTATCGCAAAGCCGCGGAGGCCGCGCCTGCCGATATGGCGCTCCACCTTGCCTGGTATCGCAATATGGCCCGCGCCCTTCGTTGGGAGGAGGCAAAGGCGATCATTGCCGGGTTGCGGTCCCATCTCGGCGACCGACTGGAGTTGGACGCGGTCGAGGCGCACATCGCATCCGAAACCGGAGATCATGATCGCGCACAGCAGCTTTATGAACAGGCAGCGGCGGCGGTTGGCCCTGCGGGAGCGTTGTCGCACATAAGGCACTGTCTGCGCACTGGCCGCTATGAACAGGCGAAAACTATAGCCGAGCCGCTCATTCAGTTGCCCGGTAGCGAGGCGGTGTGGCCCTATCTCTCCGTCATCTGGCGCCTGCTGGGGGACAATCGCGCCCAATGGCTGGATGGTGCACCGCCCTTTATCGCGCAGATCAACCTTGGTTTTTCAGATCAGGAACTGGCGACCCTGGCGGCGCTGCTGCGCCAGTTGCACACAGCCCAGCAGCCTTTCCTCGAACAATCCGTGCGCGGCGGCACGCAGACGGATAAGCCGCTTTTTCATCGGCAGGAGCCCGAAATCCGGGCCGTGCGCAGCCGCGTGGTAGAGGCGCTGCGGATGTATATCGATGCCTTGCCGCCGCACGTGCCGGGCCATCCCCTGCTTGGCACACCGCGCACCAATTTACGCTTTGCCGGAAGCTGGTCGGTCAAGCTCAAGGCCGACGGCTTTCATGTGGCGCATACGCATACGGAAGGCTGGATCAGTTCGGCCATTTATGTGGACCGCCCGCCGCAGGAGGAGCTTGGGCCACCGCCTGCCGGTTGGCTCCAGTTAGGAAAGCCGTCGGCAGAGTTGGGGCTGGACCTGCCGGCCTATCGCGAAATTGCCCCCGTCGCGGGCACGCTGGCGCTGTTCCCGTCCACCATGTGGCACGGCACAACCCCCTTCGCGAAGGGGGAGCGGCTGACCATTGCTTTTGATGTGGCGCGTCCCTGGCGCTGACAGGGGACGCCCCACCTTCAACTCAACACAAGCTGCCCGTCGCCCTCATCCACATGGACGGTGGAGCCATCGAGCACGTCGCCGCGCAGGATTTTGTCGGCGAGCGGATCTTGCAGGTATCGCTGCACAGCCCGCTTCAGGGGCCGCGCGCCATAGATTGGGTCATAACCGACCCGACCCAGCCAGGCGCGGGCGGCGTCGGTCAGGTCGAGCGTCACCTTGCGGTCCTTCAACAGCTTGGCGACGCGGCCCACCTGAATGTCCACAATCGGTGCCATATGTTCCACGCCTAGGCGGTGGAACAGGATGATCTCATCCAGACGGTTGAGGAATTCGGGGCGGAAATGTCCGCGCACGATTTCCATCACCTGCGGTTCGACGGACTCCACGCTCTCGCCTTCGCCAAGCCCCGCAATATATTGCGAGCCGAGGTTTGAGGTGAGCACGATGATCGTGTTGGTGAAGTCGACCGTGCGGCCCTGGCCGTCGGTCAGTCGGCCGTCGTCCAGCACCTGCAACAGAATGTTGAAGACGTCGCTGTGCGCCTTTTCCACCTCATCAAACAGGATGACCTGATAGGGCCTGCGCCGGACCGCCTCGGTCAGGACGCCGCCTTCTTCATAGCCGACATAGCCCGGAGGGGCGCCGATCAGGCGTGCGACCGAATGCTTTTCCATGAACTCCGACATGTCGATGCGGACCATCGCATTGTCATCATCGAACATGAATCCGGCCAGCGCCTTGGTCAGTTCGGTCTTGCCGACTCCCGTTGGGCCGAGGAACAGGAAGCTGCCCAAAGGCCGGTTGGGGTCCTGCAATCCCGCACGCGCGCGGCGGACGGCGGTGGAGACAGCCTTCACCGCATCGGCCTGCCCGATGACGCGCTTGCCGATGGTCGCTTCCATCGCGAGCAACTTTTCCCGCTCGCCCGTCATCATGCGTTCCACGGGAATGCCCGTCCATTTGGCGACGACCGCGGCAATGTCATCCGCCGTCACTTCCTCGCGCAGCATCGCCCCTTCGGCGGCACCTGCGGCTTCGGCCAATTGCTTTTCGAGCGTGGGGATGGTGCCATATTGCAGCTCCCCCGCCTTGGCGAGGTCACCGCCGCGCTGCGCCTGTTCCAATTCGGAGCGGGCGGCGTCGAGCGCCGTCTTGATTTTGGCTTCGCCTGCAATCTTGTCCTTCTCGCCCATCCAGCGGGTGGTGAGCTCGGCGGACTGCTGTTCCAAGTTCGCCAGATCGCCTTCCAGCGTTTCCAGCCGGTCTTTGGACGCCTGATCGGTCTCACGCTTCAGCGCCTCGCGCTCAATCTTGAGTTGGATGATCTTGCGGTCGAGCGTTTCAATCTCTTCGGGCTTGGACTCCACCTCCATGCGAAGACGGCTGGCGGCTTCGTCCATCAGGTCGATGGCTTTGTCCGGCAGGAAGCGGTCGGCGATGTAGCGGTTGGAAAGGGTCGCGGCAGATACGAGCGCGCCATCGGTGATGCGCACGCCGTGGTGCAGCTCATACTTCTCCTTCAGGCCGCGCAGGATGGAGATGGTGTCCTCCACCGTCGGCTCGCCCACAAAGACGGGCTGGAAGCGCCGCTGGAGCGCGGCGTCCTTTTCGACATGCTTTTGATATTCATCGAGCGTGGTCGCACCAATGCAGTGCAGCTCGCCGCGCGCCAGCGCGGGCTTCAGCAAATTGCCCGCGTCCATCGCGCCTTCGGATTTGCCCGCACCGATCAGCGTGTGCATCTCATCGATGAAGAGGATGATATGGCCCTCTCCGGCCTTTACCTCGTCAAGCACACCTTTCAGCCGCTCTTCAAACTCGCCACGATATTTGGCGCCCGCAATCAGGCTGCCCATGTCGAGTGACATGAGCGTGCGGTCCTTCAGCGTATCGGGCACATCGCCATTGACGATGCGCTGGGCAAGGCCTTCCGCAATCGCCGTCTTGCCGACGCCGGGTTCACCGATGAGGACAGGGTTGTTCTTGGTCCGCCGAGCAAGGATCTGGATCGTGCGGCGGATTTCCTCATCGCGGCCGATCACAGGGTCGAGCTTGCCTTCGCGCGCCGCTTCCGTGAGGTCACGCGCGAACTTCTTCAGCGCATCATAACGGTCTTCGGCGGATGCGGTGTCCGCCGACTTGCCTTTGCGCAGTTCATTGATGGCGGCGTTCAGCGCTTCGGCCTTGAGGCCCGCTTTGGCGAGCGCCTTTCCGGCTTCGGTCGTGGTGGCAAGCGTGAGGGCGAGCAATAATCGCTCGACGGTGACATAGCTGTCGCCCGCCTTGGCCGCGACTTGCTCGGCTTGGTCGAGAACGCGGACCAAATCATTGTCGAGGCCCGGCGGCTGGTTGGCGCCCGAACCCGACACGGCGGGAATCTTGGCCAGCGCTGCATCGGTCTCACGCACGGCGGCAGCGGCATCGCCGCCCGAGGCCTTGATCAGCCCGGCGCACATGCCTTCATTGTCTTCGAGCAACGCCTTCAGCAAATGCTCGGGCGCGATCCGCTGATGATTGACCCGGATCGCAACGGTTTGCGCCGACTGGAGAAAGCCTTTGGCGCGGTCTGTGAATTTTTCGAGGTTCATAGCTTCCCCTTTCTTTCACATCCGATGTAGTGTTGCATATTCGTCACACAAGGGGCGCGTGTGTAATCTAGATGCTGTCCTACAAGGGGTGGATTGCGCAAGGGGGTTGGGCATGGTGTACAAAAGCACGACTGCTCCTCGTCATCCTGAACTTGTTTCAGGATAACAGATTGGTGCGTGCTGGCCGGATGAAAGGATGTCTCCGCCCGGTTATGCTGAAACAAGTTCAGCATGACGAAATGGGGTGGGGGCAGGCTTCGACAGGCTCAGCCTGAGCGCGAGGGAAGCGCCGAAGTCGCGACCCTCCTACAAGGTGCCTATTTCAGCGCCTTGAGGCCCTCGACTTCCTCCACTTCCGTACCTTCCGGAAGCGGGCTCAGCGCTTGGCCTTGGCCGCCTCCGGTGCGAACACCTTGCCGAAGAAGCTGTCGGCATACCATTTCGGCGCTTCCGGCGCGTTGGCGATTTCAGTCGCGATCAGCATATTGATGCGCGAGAATTTAGCCGCCGCATTCCAGTTGAGTGGCAAGGCCAGATCATCCGACACGCGGTGATAATGCGTTTTCAGAAAGTCGCTGAACGCCTTGGCCCCCGGACCTGCATGGCCGGTCACGAGGAAGATGGAAGGCACCCCCTGCTGGACAAAGCGGTAATGGTCAGACCGGGTGAACAGGCCTTCTTCCGGCATCGGATCGGGCGACAGGGCAACGCCATCCTTGGCAGTCGCGGCAGCAACGATCGGGCCAAGCGTCGAATGCTCCGCCCCGAAGGCGACCACGTCGGTAAAGTCATAGGTCAGGATCGGCATGTCGAGATTGACGACCGCGACCACGCGACCGCCCTCTGGCACGACGGAGAAGCGCGAGAGATAGTCTGCGCCGAGCAGGCCTTTCTCTTCGCCGGTCACAGCCACAAACAGCACCGGGCGCTTGGGCCGGTTCGGGTTGGCGGCCATGGCGCGGGCGGCCTCCAGCATCGTCGCAATGCCCGTCGCATTGTCCATAGCGCCATTGTTGATGGCGTCGCCGGAGGTCACGCCGGGCTTGATGCCGATGTGATCAAGGTGGCCCATGACGACGACATATTCATTGGCGAAGGCGGGGTCAGAGCCCGGCAGCATCCCGATAACATTGGGGCTGGTGAAGGGGGTGAGCGCGGTTGTGCGGCCAATGACGGCAGTCTTGCCGGTGTCGAACGGCTTGGGCTTGCCGCCCTTGGCATCAGCTTCGGCAAGGATGCCCGCAAAGCTGCGCTTGGTGCCGGCAAAAAGCGCGTCGGCAGCCGCCCGGTCCAGCGTGGCGGACGCGCGCAAATTGGGGGCGGTGTCAAACGGGCTGCCATCCGCATTGGTCCAGCGGACGGAGCGGTTGTCGGCATATTCCAGCACGCGCGACCAGGGTGTCTGCTTTTCCCGCTCCAGCGACCGGAGCGAGATCAGCCCGATGGCGCCGCGCTGGGAGAGGATCTTTGCCTTTTCCGCATTAAGATGCGCGCCAATGTCGCTCGGCATCCCCTTGGGGAAGCCTGACAGGCAGGCGACGATCTTGGCCTTTACATTGAGTGTCTTGAGATCGTTGAGGCCATATTCGGGCCGGTCGATGCAGAAGCCGCCAAAGACCACGCGGCCTTCAACACGTTCCCCGCTCTTGCCGGCGCTGCCGGAGACGACGACTTGCTTCAGATGTTCAAAGCTGGTCCCGTTCACGCTGAACTGCGCATCGGCATTGGGCTTGATCTCAACCATCGGGACGCGCTGATACCAGTCGCCCTTATTGGCAGGCGTCAGGCCCATGCCGGCGAATTGGGTGGCGACATAACGGGCGGCGATCTCATGGCCCTTGGCGCCGGTGTCGCGGCCTTCCAACAGATCATCGGCAAGGAAGGTCACATGGGCCTTCACTGCATCCGGCGTGATGCTGTCCCCGGGCGCGGCGGATAGGCTGGCGGGAAGAAGGGAGAGAAAGGCAAGGGCGGTACAATTTTGAAAACGCATTGGAAACTCCGGTCTGAACAAGTCAGCGTTGCAGATGTGACAGGTCTGCGTCAATCGGATGTTCAGCTCTCTTTTGCCATCCGGCGTTGCGCCCCTCCCGCCTGCGGGTAGAACAGCGCCACGTCCAAGTTGAAGGAACCCAAATGCGCCTTTTCGCTCTTGCCCTGATGGCCTCCACCATTCTCGCGCCGCCCGTGCTGGCCCAGAAGGTGCAAGCCCCGGTGCCGGTCGCCAAGCTGATCAAACAAGTGAACATCCCGCATGAGAAGTTCACTCTGCCAAATGGCCTGCGCGTTATCGTACATACGGACCGTAAGGCGCCCGTCGTTGCGGTCTCCATGTGGTATGACGTGGGCTCCAAGCATGAGCCCAAAGGCAAGACAGGCTTTGCCCATTTGTTTGAGCATCTGATGTTCAATGGCTCTGAAAATGCGCCGGGGGATTATTTCGCGCCGATGCAGGCTTTGGGCGCGACCGACCTGAATGGCACGACATGGTTTGACCGGACGAACTATTTCCAGACGGTACCCACAGGCGCTCTGGAACGGGCGTTGTTCCTGGAAAGCGACCGGATGGGGCATCTGCTGGGTGCCGTCACCCAAGAGAAGCTGACCAATCAGATCGGCGTCGTCCAGAATGAGAAGCGCCAGCGCGACAACCAGCCTTATGGCCTTGTCCAATATGCGCAGCTGAAAGGCACGCTGCCGGAAGATCACCCCTATGGCCATTCCGTCATCGGATCGATGGCAGACCTTGATGCCGCCAGCCTTGAGGATGTTAAGGACTGGTTCCGTCAGCATTACGGGCCGAACAATGCCGTCCTCGTGTTGGCCGGGGACATTGACGCAAAGACAGCCCGGCCGCTTGTTGAGAAGTGGTTTGGCGGCATTGCGGCGGGGCCGAAGCAGGCCAAAATTGCGGTGCCGATCCCCACACTCGATGCCCCTAAGTCGGAAGTGATGAAGGACCGCGTCGCGACGACGCGGCTCTATCGCTATTGGGCCGTCCCCGGCATCGACAATCCGGATGCGGTTGGCCTGCGCGTCGGCGCGCATGTGCTGGGGGGGCTTTCCAGCTCCCGCCTCGACAATGCGCTGGTGCGGGATGAAAAGCTCGCGGTCGGCGTGTCGGCTTATTATTCTGAAGGCGCGCAGCTCGGCTGGGTCACGGTGTCGGCCGATGTTCGCCCGGGCGTGGACCCCGCGGTGCTCGCCAAACGTCTCGATCAACTGGTCGGCGATTACATCAAGACCGGCCCGACCGAAGATGAAGTGCGACGCGTGGCAACGCAGGCCGTCTCTTCGACCATCGCGGGGCTGGAACAGGTGGGTGATTTCAGCGGCAAGGCGGTGAAGCTGGCTGAAGGCGAACTCTATCTGGGGGACAGCAACGCCTATAAGAAGGAACTGAACGCGCTTGCCACCATCAAGCCTGCGGAAGTCACCCGCGCGATGCAGACCTGGCTGACCCGGCCTGTTTATGCGCTGACGGTCGAACCCGGTGAGCGGGACGCTTATGCTGAAGCGCGCCCAAAATCAGCACCTCTGGTGGAGGGGGAAGCGCCTACGCCAGCAGAAACGCTGCCTGCGCCGACCATCACTCCGCCGCCTGTTGACGCGATTGCCGATCTCGACTTCCCCGATATCGAGCGGTCCAAGCTCTCCAACGGCATTCCCATTGTCTATGTCCGCCGCACCGCCGTGCCGATGACGCAGATCGCGATGAGCTTTGATGTGGGCAATGTCGCAGACCCGCGCGACAAGCAGGGCACACAGGCGCTGATGCTCTCGCTGCTCGATGAAGGGGCGGCAGGCCGGACGTCGGTTCAGATCGCGGAAGAGCAGGAGCGGCTTGGCGCGGACATCGGCATCGGCGCGTCGCTCGATCGAACGTCGATCAGCCTCACGGCGCTGTCGGCCAATCTTGCGCCATCGCTCGCCTTATTTGGGGATGTGGTGCTGAAGCCCGATTTCGTGCCTGCGGAAGTTGCACGTCTGCGGGACCAGCAACTGGCGCGCATCCAGTCTGAACTGAAGAACCCGCAAAGCATTGCGCTGCGCACATTGCCGCCGCTCCTCTATGGGTCGACGCATCCTTATGGCGTGTCGTTCACCGGTTCTGGAAATTCCGATAGCGTGCAGAAGCTGACGCGCGAGGATATGGTATCGTTCCATCGTGCATGGATCCGCCCGGAAAAGGCGACGCTGTTTGTCGTGAGTGATCAGCCGCTCGGCAAAATCACCAAGGCGTTGGACGTGCAGTTTGGCCATTGGGCCGCGCAAGGAACGGCTGGGACGAAACCGTCGGGCGGAACCATCGCACCCGCCACGCCGCGCATTGTCCTCATTGACCGGCCGGGATCACCGCAGTCTTACATCCTTGGTGGTCAGGTCCTGCCGAAAAAGGGGACGGATGACCTGGAAACGCTGGTCACCGCCAATCAAGCGCTGGGCACCGATTTCCTGTCGCGTATCAACACCAATTTGCGGGAAACCAAAGGCTGGTCTTACGGCGTGCGGGCCTCCATCAATCGCGTGGCAGGCGATGTGCCTTACATTGTCCTGGCACCTGTTCAGGCCGACCGAACGGGCGAATCAATCGCCGCGATCAAGGCTGACATGACCGATTTTCTCTCAACCAAGGGGATAACGGCGGAAGAACGGGCGCGGATCATCAATGGCAACATCCTTGAACTGCCCGGCAGCTATGAAACCTCCGACGCCGTGCTCAGCGCGCTGCAACGCAATGCGCTTTACGGTCGGGCGGATGATTTCTACGATTCCCTAGCGTCACAATATCGCGGCATGACGGGCGCGCAGCTGGATGCGTCCATTCGGGCGGTTTTGAAACCGGACCAGATGTTGTGGGTCGTGGTGGGCGATGCGAAAATTGTTCGTCCACAGCTTGAAAAACTTGGACTTCCAGTCGAACTAATGTCCCAGGCGGGCGGAAACTGACCTCCCGTGGCATGAAGGAGAGTATAATGAGCGTTGCAGGCACCTATGAATGCATTGTGAAATCACCCCTCGGCGACCAGAAGTCGACGATCGTCGTGAACCCCGGTGCAGATGGCACCAGCTGGACCGGCACCAATTCCGGCCCGCAGGGTTCGGTCGACATCACTGACGGAAAGATGGACGGCAACACGCTGACCTGGTCGATGAAGATGACGGTTCCGATGCCGATGACCCTTGAAGGCTCGGCCACTGTTGATGGCGACACGGTCACCGGTTCGGTCAAGGCCGGCGCCTTCGGTACCTTCCCGCTGTCGGGCACGCGCGTCAGCTAAGCTGATCTCTGCGTAAAAGAATAGGCCCCCGCCGGACCAGTCCTGCGGGGGCCTTATTCTTTTTCAATCCACTGCGCTCACCCTGAGCGCACAGATATTTACTGAACCGTCACCGTCACCGCGCGGCGGTTGCGGGCCCAATCCGCTTCGGTTGATCCCAGAGCTTCCGGCCGTTCTTTGCCATAGCTGACGGTGGAGATGCGGGCGGCATCAATGCCCATCGAGGCCAGCGCATTCTTAGCAGAATTGGCGCGGCGTGCACCAAGTGCGATGTTGTAATCCCGCGTTCCGCGTTCATCGGCGTGGCCTTCAATTGTGGCCCGGGTGTTGGGATATTTCTTCAGCCATTCAGCCTGGCTCGCCAAAGTGGCTTGATCTTCAGCGTCGACATCCGATTTATCGGTGTCAAAATAGATACGGTCGGCGGTGATGCTGGCGACAAAATCAGCCTGTGATCCCGGTGCAGGCCCGGTTGGCGCTGCGACGGCACCTGTATTGCCTTCGGCGCCAATGGGCGGCGGTGGCAGATCTTCAGGCTTTTGCTTCTTCGCACACCCGGCGACAGCGATCAGGCTGACGGCCAGCAGCAAGGCGGTGGCACTGTTTCTTTTCATTTTTGGACTCCTGTCATTGTTCCACCTGTTCCCGCTTAGAATTGGCAGAACGGGCGTTGAGGTCAAGTGCTTGGATCTCGTCCTGCCACTCAACCTGCACTGATATGGTGCGGTTCGCTTAGGGAAGGATGGGCCCCCATGCCGGATCTGACCCGTCAACGGGGGTGTCGATCTTGCGTTCCTTGGCGCCGGTCACGTCAACTTGCATCACCGCCGTCTTGCCGGAGCCTTGGGCGGTCCGGAAGAATTGGATGACGCGGCCATTGGGGGACCATGTCGGGGCTTCATCCTGCCAGCTGTTGGTCAACAGTTTTTCGCCGCTGCCAGACGGGCTCATGACGCCGATACGAAACGCCCCGCCGCCGACCCGGGTGAAGGCGATAAGGTTGCCGCGCGGGCTCCATTCCGGCGTTGCATAATTGCCTCCGGCAAAGCTGATGCGCTGTTGGCCGGTGCCGTCGGCGTTCATCACGTAGATTTGCTGGCTGCCGGACCGGTCACTTTCAAACACAATCTTTGACCCGTCGGGGGAATAGCTCCCCCCGGTTTCGATAGCGGGCGTGTTGGTGAGGCGGACGGGGGTTCCGCCGCCTGCAGACGACACGCGATATAGGTCAGTATTGCCACCGACGCTCATCGAATAGAGGATGGACGCGCCATCGGGCGACCAGCGCGGGCTGAATGTCTGGTTGGGACTTTCGGTCACGAGCCGCTGGCGGCCGCTTGTGATGTCATAGACATAAACCCGCGCCCGCCGTTCAATGTACGAGACATAGACGATTGATTTGTAATCGGGGGAGAAACGCGGGGTCAGCGCCAGCGCCTGACCGTTGGTGATGAAGCGGTGATTGGCGCCGTCGGAATCCATGATGGCGAGCCGCTTCACGCGGTTCCCCTTGGGGCCCGTCTCCGCAATATATGCGATGCGGCTGTCAAAGAACGGATTCTCGCCCGACAGGCGGGAGTAGATGGAATCGGCGCATTTGTGCGCGGCACGCCGCCATTCGCGTGGCCCAACGACATAGCCCTGACGGACCATCTCGGACTTCAGGCTGACATCATAGAGGTAGCAGCCGACCATCAGCGTGCCATCCGCATTGGCGCGGACAAAGCCATGAACGAGGTTTTCGGCGCCTACGCCTTCCCATTCGCCAAAGGCGGGTGCGGTGACTTCTGGCATCGTAATGCCGCGCAGACCCGTCGGTCCCTTAGGAGTGAAGACATCGGTTGCATTCAGATCGTTCGAGATGATCTCCGCGACTTTTCGGCCGAGATCCGCTGTCTGCCCAGCAGGGGTGGCAACATCTTCAGGGGTGGTAAGTGGCGGAATGGCGACCACGAAGGATTGGTTGCCGGTTTCATCCGTAACCGTGCCGGTAATCTGGGCAGAGGCCGATGCCGACGCGAGCAAAGCGCCTGCGAAAAGGAGGAGGGAAGGAAGTTTACGCATCTCAGTTCAACCTCTTGTCGAAGGTAATCGGTCCGAGCGACTGCCAGATGGCATAATGTTCGGGTGGGAGTTCAAAAGGGCCTGCGCGCCGGACGGCGTTAACCGCGCGTTCGGCGTGGAGCGCCTTCAGGTTCGCATTATTCTCATTTTCGCCGGACTGGCTCACAACCGTAACGGTTCCGATTGTTCCATCACGATTGAGCGTGACGACAAGGTTGCTGCGCAGCAGCTCTGCATCAACGCCGGTGGGCGCGCGCCAATATTTCTTGATCTTGACGAACAGCGCCTGGATGAAACTCGCCTCCAGTTGGGCCGCCGTTTTGGCAGCGGGTGTGCCGCTGCCCTTCTCGGCGGTCCCTCGGCCGGTTCCGGGGCGGTCATTTTCGCGGGTCGCCGCTTGGGAGAGTTCGGCCCCCATCCCGCCCAAGCGGGAAGTTCGCTGCGGGGCGGCAGCGGCTGTTTTCTTCGGTGGTGCAGCACTGGCCTTTTGTGCAGCTACAGGTTTGGGTTTTGGCGTGGGCTGCAGGGCCGCTTTCACCGGTGTCTTGGCGACGGCCTTTAGCTGCGGAGGTGCCGGGACCGGCTTGGGCGGCGGAGGCGCCGCAATGGGTTCAGGCGGCGCCATTGGCGCGGCGGGAGCGGCAGCAGTGGCGGGCGGCGCACTTGCTTCTTGCACAGCATCGGGAGCCGCGGTCTGGAGCGCCTTGGCATCAACCCAGGCCACCTCAATCGCCGGGTTCAGCGGCGGCAGTTTGGGCGTCGGCCGCAACAGGCTGAGGGACAGCGCGCCGAACAGCAGGACGTGCCCGATCAGGGCAACGCCAAGTCCTGCGCGGTCGGCACGATCCATGGGCTATTGGCCCTGATCTTCAGTGGTGACGAGGGCAACGCGGGTGAGGCCGGCGCGGTTGATCTCCCCCATCACCCGCATCACATCGCCATAATCAAGGCCACGGTCAGCGCGCAGATAGACTTGCGGGCCTTGCGCGTTGCCGCTGGATTTGATCGCTGAAAGGCGGGCGGGCAAGTCAGCGGGCTGGACTTCCTTGGTATCGATGAACAGGCGGCCATCGGTGTCGAGCGAGATCTGCACAGGCTTCTCGCCTTGGTCGAGCGCCTTGGCGCGACTGTCGGGCAGGTTGATGGGGACACCGGCCACCAGCAATGGTGCCGTCACCATGAAGATGATGAGGAGGACGAGCATCACGTCGACGAGCGGCGTAACGTTGATCTCCGACATCGGCGCGCGTTTGCGTCTGCCTCGTGAGGATTGGACAGGCCCCATGCTCAGGCTTCCAGCTCTCGGCTCAGGGTGGCGTGGAAAGTATCGGCAAAGCGCGTCATCCGTGCCTCAATCCGGTCTAGCCCATGGCCGAAGCGGTTATAGGCAATGACGGCGGGGATGGCCGCAAACAGGCCGATGGCCGTTGCAAACAAAGCCTCGGCAATGCCCGGCGCGACGACGGCAAGCGAAGTGTTCTGCTGCGCTGCAATGGCCGAGAAGCTGCGCATGATGCCCCAGACCGTGCCGAACAGGCCGACAAATGGCGCGACGCTGCCAACGGTTGCAAGAATGTTGAGCTTCTCGCCCAGCCGGTCCACTTCATGGGCGATGGCAGCGCCCATGGTGGTCGCCAAACGGGCGCGGGTGCCCTCACGGTCGATATTGGGCTTACCGGTCGAACGGCGCCATTCAAACATGCCCGCCTGAAAGACACGTGCAGTCGGGACTTCGCTGTCCTTATGCATGCGGGCAAACTCTTCGGTATCGCCGGCCTTCCAGAACTCCCGTTCAAAGGCAGCAGATTGCTGCGATGCTTTGCGCATCTTCATCCAGTGCGACACGATGATCGCCCAAGTCCAGATGCTGGCCGCCAGCAGCCCGAGCATGACGAGCTTTACGACGATGTCCGCCTGAAGGAACAGGGCGAGCGGAGAAAGGCTGGAAGCTTCGTTGGCGAGGGTCATCTTCATTTCGTTTGGGTCTCTTCGGGCAATAGGCGTTCAAAAGCGTCGATCCAGGGGCGCGGCTGGCGGCGCGGGCGACCGTCGGGGGACAGGAAGGCGGCCAGCACTTTTGCCTCGGCCTTTAGTTCATCCCCCAACATGACTCTCTGCTGAATCAGGCAGCTCGCTGCGCGGACCTGTTCCACCGTGGAGACGATCAGTAAGGCGTCATCGAAGCGGGCGGGGCGGTGATATTTGATGGTCAGTTCGGCCACCGCATATACACCTTCGCCACTGTCATGCGCCGTCCGCTGATCAATCCCTGCAACGCGCAGCATGTCAGACCGAGCCCGCTCCATGAAGCGCAGATAGGAGGCGTGATAGACCACACCCGAAAAATCTGTGTCCTCAAAATAGACGCGCACCGGGAAGCGATGGTCCCGCCCGACAAAGCGGCCTTGCTGTGGCGCATCTGGATCGTGTGTCGTCATCTGACAGGCCTTAGACCATGTGTAACAGGAAATGAATCCCGCCCTGCCGTTTTGGTTGCGGTCTATTTGCCGTCGACCTACTTCGCGTCGAATAGGCCGTCCTGGGATCCGGCAGGCGGATTGAGGCCCAAATGCTTCCACCCCGGCGGATTGAGGCAGCGGCCCCGCGCCGTGCGGGCAATGAGGCCAAGCTGGAGCAGATAGGGCTCCACCACATCTTCAATCGTATCGCGCGGTTCAGAGAGACCAGCCGCCAGCGCTTCGACGCCGACAGGTCCGCCGCGATAAATGTCGGCGATCATGGTCAGGTAGCGGCGGTCCATCGCGTCAAGGCCCAGCGCATCCACCTCCAGCCGGTTGAGCGCGGTATCGGCGATCTTGGCCGTAACCGTCGGCTCGCCCGCGACATTGGCAAAGTCACGCACGCGCCGCAGCAGACGTCCGGCGATACGCGGCGTACCACGCGCCCGCTTGGCAATCTCATGCGCGCCATCAGGGGCAATGCCAAGGTCGAGCAACCCTGCCGCACGGCGGATGACCTGTTCCAGCTCATCATGCGTATAGAAGTTGAGACGCACGGGAATGCCGAACCGGTCGCGCAGCGGCGTTGTCAGAAGGCCCTGCCGCGTGGTGGCGCCAACCAACGTGAACTTGGGCAGATCAATCCGCACCGAGCGCGCCGAAGGCCCTTCGCCGATCATCAGATCGAGCGCGCGGTCTTCCATCGCGGGATAGAGCACTTCCTCGACCGCCGGATTGAGCCGGTGGATCTCATCGATGAAGAGGACGTCGCCATCCTCCAAATTGGTGAGCAGTGCCGCCAGATCGCCCGACTTGGCGATGACCGGGCCGGATGTCGCGCGGAAACCGACGCCCATTTCCTTGGCCACAATCTGCGCCAACGTCGTTTTACCCAGCCCCGGCGGGCCAAAGAACAGGACGTGATCCAGCGCATCCCCCCGCGACTTTGCCGCCTCGACAAAGACCCGCAAATTCTCGCGTGCCGCCTTCTGCCCGACAAACTCATCAAGCGTCTTGGGGCGCAGCGCCGCGTCCACGTCTTCGGGGCGGCGCAAGGGGGTGAGGAGGGGGCTGTCGGTCACTGTTTCGCCTGTGCCAAAAACGCCCGGACGTCTTCTGCGGACTGGTCCGGCACTTCTTCCATCGGGATATGGCCGACCTTGGGATAAATGACCTTCTGCGCGCCCGGAATGGCACCGGCAAACCAGTTGGCAGCGCGCACGGGGATGAGCTTGTCTTCGGCGCCCCACATCACGAGCGTCGGCATGGTCAGGCGCTGCATCTGTTCGGCCGTGGCGGGCGAGCGCTTCACATCACCCCTGTCGCCTGTTGCTTCGCGGTTGCCGGGATAGCGAAGCAAGTCCCAATAGCGGTCGATCGCCGCCTCGGTCAGCGGGGCTTTGACGGTCATGGTCTGGTCAAGGCTCTTGGCGATGATGGCACGCGGCGTGAAGACTTTGAGCACCGGGCGCAGAGCTCGGGAGCGGGCAAGTTTGAACCCAATGGGGATGGCCGTCGGCTCTGAATCCGGAGCGCCTGCCGCGTCCACAAGAATTAGTGCGGAGACCTTGTCCGGATGCGCCAGCGCATAGTTCCAGCTGACCCAGCCGCCCATGGAATTGCCCGCCAATGCGAAGCTGTTGATCCCTAGCTTGGTCATCACCGCATCGACCACGCCGACTGTTGTTGCCACATTGTAATCGCGCTTCGGGTGCGGGCCGGTGAGGCCATGGCCCGCCAGGTCCAGACTGATGATTCGATAGTCCTTGCCGAGCCGCGCCACCCAAGGCTCCCAGGTTTGGAGCGAGGCGTTGGAACCGTGAAGCAGGAGGAGCGCAGGTGCGGTCGGGTTGCCCTCAACACGGACGTGGACCTTCAGGCCCGGCTCCACCTCAACAAAGCGAGAGGCGGCGTTGGTGTATTTGGCACGCATCGCCACAGGATCGGTATCCGGCGCGTAGCCCCAGATGAACAGGCCGATCAGCGCAATGGCGATCAGGCCAAGAATCGAGAGGAGGATGCGTTTCATTTTGCGGCCTTTTTAAGCGCCATGCGGACCAGCGCATCGAGCGTGGCGCCGTCGCCCAGTTCGGCTTCGGCGGCAGCCACTGCGGCATTGGCTTCAGCGGGCTTGAACCCTAGGCCGGTGAGCGCGGACGCCGCATCTGCCGCATGTCCAGTCGCGGCCACAGGCGCGGCGCCGGTCGGTCCAAGGGCAACGCCGCCGACCTTGTCTTTCAGTTCGCGCACAATACGTTCGGCAAGCTTTGGCCCGACGCCATTGGCGCGGGTGACAGCCACCTTGTCCTGCCGCGCGACTGCCTGGGTCAGTTCATCAGGCGCAAGCGTCGAGAGGATCGACAGCGCGACTTTGCCACCCACGCCCTGCACACCAGTGAGCAGGCGAAACCACTCCCGCTCGCCCGGATTTCCAAACCCGAACAGCGTCATGGAATCTTCGCGCACCTGCAATTCCGTGAGCAACATCACTTGCCCCCCAACGGGGCCAATCGCGGTCAAGGTGCGGCTGGAGGCCAGCACGAAATAGCCGACGCCATTCACGTCGAGCACGGCGTGGTCAGCAGCGCTTTCAACAAGCGTTCCGGTCAGGCGGGCAATCATGTTTGTTCCTTAACCGTTCTCTGACGGTCAAGTCGAGAGGGGAGTGATCAGGCCATCCGTCGGGCGCTGGCGACATGATGTGCATGGGTGATGGCAACAGCCAATGCATCCGCCGCATCACTGCCCGCAATCTTGGCGCCGGGGAGCAAGCGGGATACCATGGCGTGCACCTGCGCCTTGTCTGCATTGCCCACACCGACAATCGCCTTTTTGACGAGCCGGGCGGCATATTCGCCGACATCCATCCCTGTGCGCGCCGCCGCCAGCAGGATGACGCCGCGCGCTTGGCCCAGCTTCAGCGTCGATTGCGGATTGGAATTGACGAACACTTCTTCCACCGCCGCCCCATCGGGCCGGTGGGTGAGCATCAGGTCGGTCAGCGCGCGGTCCAGCTCCAGCAGGCGCGCAGGCAGGGCGTGCTTTGGATTGGTCGAAATCTGACCATTCGCCAGATGCGACAGCCGATTGCCTTCTGCAGAGATCAGCCCCCAGCCGGTCGTGCCTAGGCCGGGGTCAAGGCCGAGAATGATCAGCCCAGTTTCTCCATGATCTCGTCGGACACGTCGTAATTGCCCCAGACGGTCTGGACGTCGTCATCTTCTTCGAGCGCGTCGATCATCTTCAGGAGCTTGCCCGCGTCATCTTCGCTGACGGCAACCATGATGTTGGGCTTCCAGGCGAGCTTGACGCCTTCTGGATCACCAAGGGCGCCCTCAAGCGCCTTCGCGACGGGATGGAGGTTTTCAATGGAGGTCCAGATCGAGTGACCATCTTCCGAAGATTCGACATCGTCCGCACCGGCTTCAAGCGCGGCTTCAAACACCTTGTCAGCATCGCCTGCGCCTGCGCCATATTCGATGAGGCCCAGCCGGTCGAAGCCGTGGCTGACCGAACCGGCCGTACCGAGATTGCCGCCATTCTTGGAGAAAGCCGTGCGCACGTTGGTGGCGGTACGGTTGCGGTTGTCGGTCAAGGCTTCGACGATAATCGCGGTGCCGCCGGGGCCGTAACCTTCATAGCGGATTTCTTCGTAATTATCGCCATCGGTCCCGCTCGCCTTGTCGATGGCGCGCTGGATATTGTCCTTGGGCATGGACTGGGCGCGCGCCGCAAGAACGGCGGCGCGCAGCCGCGCGTTCGCATCTGGATCAGGCAGGCCCATCTTGGCCGCGACGGTGATTTCGCGGGAGAGCTTCGAAAAGGCCGCGGACCGTTTTTTGTCCTGCGCGCCCTTGCGGTGCATGATGTTTTTAAATTTGGAATGACCTGCCATATCCGTAACTTATCCCAATTTAACTGCCGTGCCAGACGCGGTGACCATCAACATGGTGCCGCCTTGGCCCAGCGTTTCATAATCCAGATCGACACCGATGACGGCATCCGCGCCAAGCGCCTTGGCCTCGGCCTGCAATTCTTCCAGCGCTGTGGCCCGTGCATCGCGCAGTGTCGATTCATACGACCCCGAACGCCCACCGACGATATCGCGAATCCCGGCGAACAGATCCTTGAAGATGTTCGCGCCGACGATCACCTCACCGGTCACAACGCCCAGATAGTCCTTCACCGGGCGGCCTTCGATCACACTCGTGGTAGAAACCAGCATCGCACATCTCCTTAGATTGGAAGCGAAGGATAAAGGCGGGCCGCCCGTTGGCGCAAGACCGATCAGTCGAGGCCGAGCGCTGCCTTGTATGTATCGAGAATTGCTTCCATTTCCGCGCGATCATGCGCTTCCATTTTCCGCAGGCGGACGATCTGACGCATAATTTTTCCGTCATAACCGCGGGCTTTGGCTTCGGAATAGACGTCGCGAATATCGTCCGCGATGCCCTTCTTCTCTTCTTCAAGGCGTTCAATACGCTCAATCAGCAGACGAAGTTCGTCCGCTGCGACATTCTCACTCATGATGTTCTCCGGTCGGGTGGATGCCCCGCGCCGTAGGCCAGCGCGGGGATTCACTCAAGGGCTGTCATGCCCGATTTCGTGTCAGGCCTTCGCCTTCAAGCTGTCGGCAACTTTTACGCCGTGGCGTTCCAGCGCCTCGACGATTTTGCTAGCGCCTTCCAGATCACCCCAGAACATCGGGCCGCCGCGATAGACGGGCCAACCATAACCGTAGATCCAGACAACATCGATGTCGGACGCGCGCTGGGCCTTGCCTTCCTCGAGGATCTTATAGCCCTCATTCACCATCGGATAGAGCGTGCGCTCAATGATTTCCTGATCGGTAATCTCGCGCTTGGCGAGATTGGATGTCGCCCGGAATTCTTCGATGATGGCCAGTGCTTCGGCGCTCGGCGTGCCGTTGCGCTTCTCGTCATAATCGTAAAAGCCCTTGCCGTTCTTCTGGCCGAAGCGACCGGCGGCACACAGGGCATCGCGCAGTGTTTCGATGCGCGATGGATCGCGGTGCCAGCCAATGTCGAGCCCGGCAAGGTCCGCCATCTGGAATGGACCCATGGGCATGCCGAAGTCGGTGTGGACCTTGTCGATCTGGGCCGGTGTCGCGCCTTCCAGCAGCAGCTGGTTGGCCGGGTTCTGCCGCTGTGACAACATCCGGTTGCCGATAAAGCCGTGGCAAACGCCTGCGACAACAGCGACCTTCCCGATCTTCTTGGATAGTGCCATAACTGTTGCGAGCGCATCAGGTGCCGTTGCATCGCCGCGCACAACTTCAAGTAGCTTCATCACATTGGCGGGTGAGAAGAAATGCATGCCGAGCACGTCGGCGGGCCGCTTGGTGGCCGATGCAATCTCATTCACGTCGAGATAGGATGTGTTCGACGCAAGGATAGCACCCTGCTTCACGATCGCATCAAGCTTGCCGAAAACGTCCTTCTTGACGTCCATGCTTTCATAGACGGCCTCGATCACAAGGTCGCAATCGGCAAGGTCATCAAAGCTCAGGCTGGGCGTGAGCAGGCCCATCATCGCTTCGACCTTGTCCGTCGTGAAGCGACCCTTGGCAGCCGAGGCTTCGTAGTTCTTGCGGATCACGCCAACGCCACGGTCGAGCGCTTCCTTGGCCATCTCGACGATGGTGACGGGGATGCCCGCCGCCAAGAAGTTCATGCTGATGCCGCCACCCATGGTGCCCGCGCCGATGACGCCGACCTTCTTGATTGTGCGCAGCTGCGTGTCTTTGGGCAGGCCATCGATCTTGGCGGCCTGACGTTCAGCGAAGAACATGTGGCGCTGTGCGGCAGACTGGCTGCCGGTCATCAGCTTCATGAACTCGGTGCGTTCAAACGTCATGCCCTCTTCAAAAGGCAGGCGCGTGGCCGCCTCGACACAGGCGAGGTTGGCATAAGGCGCCTCAAAGCCCTTCCACTTCCGGGCATTGGCGGCCTTCAGCTTTTCGATGGCGCCGACATCGCCGGTAATCGGCCGGTCGCGCGTGGGGCGTGGCCCCTTGGCGATGGCGCCCTGGGCAAAGGCGATGGCGTCTGCGGCAAGGCTATCTTCACCCGCGAGCGCATCAACAAGGCCCATTTCTTGAGCTTTAGCTGCGGGAAGCGGATCACCTGATGAGACCATCATGGCCGCCGCATCGATGCCGACAACGCGCGGCAAGCGCTGCGTGCCACCGGCACCCGGCAACAGGCCAAGCTTCACTTCGGGCACGCCCAGCTTTGCTGACGGAACCGCGACGCGGTAATGGCAGACGAGGGCCGTCTCCAACCCGCCGCCAAGCGCCGTGCCATGAATGGCGGCAACGACCGGCTTGGGCGCGAGCTCGATCATATTGAGCACGGCATTGAAATCCGGACCCTGCGGGGCTTTCCCGAACTCGGTAATATCGGCGCCAGCAATGAACGTCGCGCCGTCGCAGCGCAGGACAATGGCCTTCACGCCGTCATCTGCGATGCCGGCCTCGAAGCTGTCCTTCAGGCCTTGGCGGACGTGCCAGGAGAGCGCGTTGACGGGCGGATTGTTGACGATGACGACGAGGACGTCGTCATGACGTTCGGTGGTTACGGATTGCATGTCAGGCTCCAGTTTCTAGGCGGCGAGCGCCGCGTACATCATCGTGCGGATTTCACGCCGGATGGGATAAGTGGTCGAGGGCATCAGCTGTGTCATGAAGACCATGGTGATGTGTTCAACCGGGTCGATCGTGAAGGCGGTTGAGAACATGCCGCCCCAGTAAAATTCGCCCTTTGATCCGGCGATTGTGGTCGCGGCAGGATCAATGTTGCAGGCAAAGCCAAGGCCAAAGCCGATGCCCGCATTTTCCACTTCGCTGAACAGCGATTTGGAATGCTGGGTCAGATCACCCCCACCGGGCAAATGGTTGGCCGTCATCAGGTCCAGCGTTTTGGGGCCGATGACCTGCTGGCCATCAAGCGCGCCACCGTTGAGGAGCATCCGGCAGAAGCGGTGATAATCAGAAACCGTTGAGGCGAGACCGCCACCGCCGGAATCAAACTTGCGCGGACGTGCCCAGCCGCTGTCCGCACCGGGCTTGTCGAACGGCTTCATCTTTTCAACCGGGTGCCAGACATAGGCCGGCGGAATGCGATGGGCTTTGTCTGCAGGAACAAGGAACGTCGTGTCGTGCATCTCCAGCGGGTCGAAGATGTTCTTCTGGAAATAGGCCCCCAGCGACATGCCGGAAATGCGGGCGACGATGATGCCCACCAGATCGGTCGCGAGCGAATAATGCCAGCCCGTTCCGGGATCAAACTCGAGCGGGATGTCCTTCAGGATGTTGACGACTTCATCATTGTCAAACTTTGACCAGTTTTCGACATCTGACTTTCGGTAAGCCGCGTCGATATTGCTCATTTCCTGAAAGCCGTAGGTGAAGCCTGCGGTGTGCCGCAGCAAATCCACGACCCGCAGTGGCGAGGCGAGCGGGCGGGTCATGAACGGGGTGTTGCCGCCCCCGCCCACGAACACGCCCAGATTTTTAAACTCGGGGATGTAGGTCGACACCGGATCCGACAGCGCGATAAGGCCTTGTTCCACGAGTTGCATCAGCGCGATCGAGGTCACCGGCTTCGTCATGGAGGCAATGCGGAAGATCGCATCCTGTTCGACGCCGGAGTTCCAGAGATAAGCAATTTCATCGCCGCGCCCGATGAGGAGCGACCCGTGCGGCAGGAGGCCGGTATCCAGATACTTCTTCTGGATGAACGTGCCGATGCGGTCGAGGCGGTCGGGCAGGAAGCCGAGTTCAGTCGGGTTGATCGCCTGCAACATATCAGACCGCGGTCTGACCGGTGAGCTGACGTGTGACGGGGTGCGAGCTGGAGAGCCCACCATCCACGGCAATCGCCTGCCCGTTGACATAGCTTGCCTGATCAGAGGCCAAGAACAAGGCGACGTTCGCCAGTTCGTCCGGCTGTGCGGCGCGGCGCAGCGGATTCAGACGGCCGACTTTGTGCATCACATCCTTGTCGCGTGCATAATCGAATGTTGGTTTGGTCATGCCGGTTTCGGTCAGGCCGGGGCAGATGGCGTTCACGCGCACGCCCGTTTCCGACATCTGCTGAGCTGAGACCATGGCAAGGTTGATGACGCCTGCCTTTGACGCGGAATAAGCAGGGCCACCGGCGCCGGAGCGGATGCCCGCGACGCTGGCCGTGAGGATGATCGAGCCGCCCTTTCCGCCGTCCATCATCGCCTGGCCCGCATGCTTCACCATCAGCCAAGGGCCGATGAGGTTCACGCGCAGGATTTCCGACCATTCTTCTGGTGTCAGATCAAAGATGCCGGCCATGCCGCCGGAAATGCCGGCATTTGCAAAGGCGACGTGGAGGTCGCCATAAGTCTCAATCGCTGTCTTCACGATCTTTTGGACGTCAGCCTCAACGCCAGCGTCGATCTGGAGCGCGGTGGCAGAGCCGCCGGCATCCTTCACCATCTGGGCTGTTTCGTGAACAGCTTCGGTTTTGTCGCCCAGAACGAGCTTTGCGCCTTCGGCTGCAAAACGCAGCGCAGACGCGCGGCCAATCCCTGAACCGGCCCCTGTAATGATAGCAACTTTGCCTGTCAGTGCGCTCATATCAACCTCCGCTAATCGTCTGGCCGCCGTCGATGACGAAGGTCTGGCCCGTGGTGAATGCCCCGGCGCGCGAGGCGAGGAATACAGCAGCGCCTGCAATTTCTTCCGGTTCGCCAATACGGCGCAGCGGGGACCGGGCTGTGGACCGGGCCAAGGTGTCCGGATTTTCCCAGAGCGCTTTGGCAAAGTCGGTGCGGATGAGGCCCGGCGCGATGCAGTTCACCCGCACGCCCTTCGGGCCATATTCGTCCGCCATGTTGCGTGCCATCTGCATGTCAGCGGCTTTGGAGATGCAATAGGCGCCAATGACGGTTGAGCCCTTGAGCCCGCCGATGGACGAGACGATCGTCACGGAGCCTTCACCGCGTTCCATCATCTCCGGCGCAACCATGTTGATCAGCCAGTGGTTGGACAGGATGTTGTTGTCCATGATCTTGCGGAATTGATCATCCGCAATCCCGGCCGCCGGGCCATAATAGGGGTTGGATGCGGCATTGCAGACAAGCGCTGTCACTTTACCAAAGGCTTTCCGCGTTTCATCGACAAGGTTCTGAAGCGCGTCCTTCGCCGAAATGTTGGCCGCCACGGCAATTGCGGTGCCTGCACCATGACGGGCGTTGATTTCGGCGGCCACGGCATCGCAGGCATCCTGCTTGCGGCTGGAAATGACGACCTTGGCGCCGTGCACGGCCATTTCCTCGGCAATGGCCTTGCCAATCCCGCGCGACGACCCCGTGATGAGCGCAACTTGTCCGGTCATGTCAAACAGCGACATGGCTCTCTCCTTTTATCGTTATTTAGCGCCTGCTTTGACTGCAAAGTCCCAAGCCGCTTCGGCAAGTGGCAGCACACGTTCCGACATGGTTTTGGCATGCGCAGAATTGGCCGTGCCGTCGATGACGCGCTTCTTGATGCCCTGAATGATGCCTGCCAGACGGAAGAAGTTATAGGCAAAGTACCAGTTCATGTCTGGCACCCCGTCGCGCCCTGTGGCCGCGCAATAGCGTTCGACCATCTCGTCGAGTTCAGGGATGCCAAGCGCCTTGCGGTCCAGATCCTGCACGCCAGACCGGCCGCCATTGTCCGTGACCCAAGCCATGGCGACGTAGGTGAAGTCAGACAATGGATCGCCCAGCGTCGAGAGTTCCCAATCAAGCACAGCGATGACCTTGGCCTCTTCAGGCGCGAAGATCATGTTGTCGATGCGGTAATCCCCATGGACAACCGAAGTGCGCGTCTGTTCAGGCAGGGTCGCGGGCAGCCACTCAATGAGGCGTTCCATCACCGGCATATGTTCAGTTTCTGACAGTCGGTACTGCTTGGTCCACCGGTCAACCTGACGGCCGAAATAATTGCCGGGCTTTCCGAAATCGGAGAGGTTGGCTGACTCGATGCTGGTGTTGTGCAACGCAGCTAGCGTATCGATCATCGCTTCATAAGTCGCGCGGCGGAATTCGGGCGTTGCGCCGGGCATGGCGCCATCCCAGATCGTCCGACCTTCCACCATGCTCATGACATAAAACCAGCTGCCGATTACGCTGTCATCGGTGCAGAGGCCGTAAGGCTTGGCCACCGGAAAGCCGGTGGGGTGAAGCCCTGCGATCACCTTGAATTCCCGATCCACCGCATGGGCGCTGGGCAGCAACTGGCCAAGCGGCTTGCGGCGCAGCACGTAAGACCCGCTCTTCGCGTTGATGCGATAGGTCGGGTTCGATTGGCCACCGGCGAATTTGAAGACCTCTAGCGGGCCTTCAAATCCGGCGACGTTTTCCGCCATCCACGCCGTCAGCTTTACCTCATCCAGCGCGTCGACGCCCTCTGCCTTCGTCACGCCCGAAAAAGCGGTCTGTGCGTCTATCGCTTCGGTCATTGATCGAATACGATCACGCTTCTTGCGGAATCGCCCTTCTTCATCTTTTCAAAGCCCTCGTTGATGCCCGACAGCGGAATGGTTTCCGCAATGATGCTATCGAGGTCGAGCAAGCCGCGCAGGTAGAAGTCAACCAGACGCGGGATGTCCACGGGGAAGCGGTTGCCGCCCATGATCGCACCCTGCAGCTTCTTGCCCGACAACAGATCCATCGCGGACAGGCCAACCTTTTCAGCCAGCGGCATCATGCCGAGGATTGTGGCGGTACCACCGCGCCGCAGCACGCTGACCGCCAGATTGGCGGAGGCTGGACGCCCAACCGCTTCAATCGCATGGTCAACGCCGCCCTTGGTCATTTCGATGATCTGGGCGGCAGCGCCTTCGGCGGTTGCATCAATGACGTCGGTTGCCCCAAGCTTGAGCGCAAGCGCCCGTTTTTCAGGGATCGGGTCTGCCGCGATAATGCGTCCAGCCCCTGCGATCTTGGCCGCGTTGATGGTAGCCAAGCCCACCCCGCCACAGCCGACGACTGTGACGGTTTCACCCGGCGTGAGCTTGCAGGCGTTGAAGATCGCGCCTGCACCCGTTGTCACAGCGCAGCCGATGACGGCGGCACGGTCCAGCGGCATGTCCGGATCAATCTTCACACAGGCATGTTCGTGGATGAGCATCTGTTCGGCAAAAGCCGACAGGTTGAGCATCTGGTTGACCACCGAACCGTCAGCGCGGCTCAGGCGCGGTGCATCCTTGGGGCTGCGACGCGTTTCCCCGCCAAGGCAGAGCGACATGCGTCCGGTGACGCAATATTCGCAATGTCCGCAGAAGGCCGACAGGCAGGTGACGACAGCATCGCCGACCTTGACGGTGCGGACTTCGCTGCCAACGGCTTCGACAATCCCTGCGGCTTCATGGCCGGGAACAGCCGGAAGCGGATGCGGATAAGCGCCGTCGATGAAGTGCAGGTCCGAATGGCACAGCCCGCAGGCGGCCGTCCGGATCAGGACTTCATGTGGACCGGGGTTGGAGATCGAAAGCTCTTCGATCTCCAACGGGCTGCCCGGCTGGATGAGGACCGCGGCCTTCATCGTGTGGCCGCCAGATCGCCCGACGAGACTTCATGCGGACGTTCCGCGCCATATTTGCCGAGCTCAAGCCGGGCGATGGAGCGGTTGTGGACTTCATCCGGACCGTCGGCGAGACGCAAGGTGCGCTGATGTGCCCAAGCGGAGGCCAAGCCATAGTCTTCGGAAACACCGCCACCGCCATGCGCCTGAATGGCGTCGTCGATGATCTTGAGCGCCATGTTGGGTGCTTGCACCTTGATCATGGCGATTTCGGCTGCGGCGGCCTTGTTACCGACTGTGTCCATCATCTGCGCCGCCTTCAGGCAGAGCAGGCGTGTCATTTCCAGATCGATACGGGCGCGGGCAATGCGCTCATGCCAGACGGTCTGTTCGGCAATGGTCTTGCCAAAGGCGACGCGCGAGGTGAGGCGGCGGCACATCTTTTCAAGCGCTTCTTCGGCGACGCCGATGGTGCGCATGCAGTGGTGAATACGGCCCGGTCCAAGGCGGCCCTGCGCGATTTCAAAGCCGCGGCCTTCGCCATAGAGAATGTTTTCGGCCGGAACGCGGACGTCCTTCAGTTCGACTTCCATATGGCCATGCGGTGCATCGTCATATCCAAACACCGGCAGATGGCGCAGGATGTTCACACCGGGTGTGTCGATAGGCATCAGGATCTGCGACTGCTGCTGATGGCGCTTGGCGCCAAGATCAGTCTTGCCCATGACAATTGCGATCTTGCAGCGCGGGTCACCCAGACCCGAGGACCACCATTTGCGACCGTTGATCACATAATGGTCGCCATCGCGCGTGATGCGCGTTTCGATGTTCGTGGCATCGGATGAGGCGACGAATGGCTCGGTCATCAGGAAGGCAGAGCGGATTTCACCGTTCATCAGCGGGATCAGCCACTGCTTTTTCTGCTCGGCTGTGCCGTAACGGTTGAGCACTTCCATATTGCCCGTGTCGGGCGCTGCGCAGTTGAAGATTTCCGACGACATGCCGACGCGGCCCATTTCTTCGGCGCACAGGGCATATTCAACGTTGGTCAGCATCGGGCCGTCAAATTCGACCGTGGTGTCGACATGCGGATTGGCACCGACGGGGGGCATAAAGAGGTTCCAGATGCCGGCGGCCTTGGCGCGCTTCTTTTCTTCTTCAATGACTTGGAGGACCTTCCAGCGCTCGCCGGTGGCCTGCTCCGCGTAATAATCCTTCACCCGGGGGCGGATATACTGATCGATGTGATTTTTTACGCGGTCACGCCAATAGCTCTCGCGCTCGGTGAGGGTGAAGTCCATCTGAGTCGTCCTCTTCTATGTTTACGTTTACGTCACTGTCAGCTTTCGGAGTGGTTTTCCAGCCCCTTCAATCGCCTTTTAAACCTGCCGCAGCGTCAAGCTGGCGCACGCGTGCTTCATGGTCATCACGGCGGATGGGAAAGCGCGCAAAAACAACGGCGGAAAGCACGGCAAGCACCGCCACCATGATGATGTAGGCGGTGGTCAGCCGGTCAATGACCTCCGGTGCAACGGCGCTGGGGGCTGTTTGTGTTGAAAGCCCTGCCCAGCTGATGATCATGCCGGAAATGAAGATACCGACGCCTGTTGCGCACTTCTGGATGAAGAAATTGCCGGCGAAGAAAATGCCCTCGGTGCGTCTGCCTGTCTTGACCTGTGCGTCTTCGACAATGTCGGCAATCATCGATGAGGCGGAGATCATCACCGTCACCCCAAGGGCGTTGGCAAGGAAAAAGAAGGCAAACACGCCGAGCGTCGAGGCCGTTGACCCAATCTCCGGCCAGAGATCAACCAACCGCAGCAGAAAAGGGGCGATCCATAAGATCACGCCGGCGATCGCTGCGTAAGCGGCGGTATGGGGCTTGTCCCACCTGCGGTTGAGCGGAATGACGAGGAAGAAGGCGGCGACCACACTCAAGAAAAGAACTACAGGATAAAAGCCGAACGCGGTCTGGTTGAACTGCCAGACATAGAGATAGAGATAGTTGGAAATCGAAAAGGTCGTGCCCTGGCTGATGACGGCAAGGCCCGCAGCCAAGGCAAAAATGAGGAAGGCGCGATTGGACAGCGATTCCCTGATTTCTTGGAACGCGTGACTGACACTGGTCGGAACAGGGCGGACATCGGGCAGGCGCGCGACGCGCTTGTGCTGCCCTGCTGCGGATAACAGCACGGTCAGCGCAATGAGAAGCCCGCCGAAGAGCCCGTAATTCCAATAGCCTTCCGGGTTGAGCTGGCCAACGGCATGTCCCGCATCGGGTTTCAGGAAAACACCATAGGCCAGAAACAGCATCAACAACCCGCCACCCCAAGCAAAGAGGTAGCGGAACCGCATCAGCCCGGTCCGCTCATCATAATCGCGGGTCAACTCAGGCACGAGCGCAACGGAAGGGACTTCGCAGCAGGAGACAAGCGCGCGGACCAGAACCGCCGTGGAGACGAGATAAAGGAAGATATGGCCGTGCGCGCCTTCTGGCGGGGACCAGAGCAACAGCCAGGCAAAGCCGAGCGGGATGGGCGCGATGTAAAGCCAGGGCAGGCGCTTGCCCCAGCGCGTATATGTCCGATCGCTCATATGCCCGACAATGGGGTCGATAAACGCGTCGATGAACAGCGCGAGCATGAGCGCTGCTGAAACCAACGTCGCTTCCAGCCCCAGCACCTGATTGTAAAACAGGAGGAGGAAAGTCGAAAAGCCGTTGTCTTTTACGCCATAGGCAATGCTGCCCATGCCGTGGACAAGCTTCAGCCGGAGCGGAAGCTTGTCCTCAACTGGGGTGTTCATCCTTGCGGCGCATCCACATAAGCTTGCAAGGCGTCGAACAGGCCGGGCGCCTCTGGGTTCCAGCTGTGCGGCTGGCCTGTGGTGATGCCGCCATCGACGACGAAGTGCGCGCCTGTGATGAAGCCTGCTTCTTTCGAGGCAAGAAACGCGACCATGTTCGCAATGTCGTCGGGCCTGCCGCCGCGCTTTACGGGCTGGGTGTGGTTCGCAATTTCCCAGATGATCTTGTTGGCTTCGTCGCGCTTCTCCTCTGGCACGTCCATCGACGACGCAAAGATGTTCGTCTGGATGAAGCCGGGGCAGATCGCATTCATGCGGATGTTGTGCTTGGCCAGATCAGTCGCGCCGACCTTGGTCAGGTGGATGACGCCGCATTTCGCAACCGCATAAGCCGTCGGCGAATAGCCCGCACCAAGGCCTGCGACACTTGCCGTGTTGACGATGGCGGCGCCTTCACGGCCGATCATGTGGGGCACGGCATAGCGCACGCCCATCGCGACGGACCGCAGGAGCAGGTCCATCGTCCGGTCCCAGCCTTCAGGCTCGATTTCTTCAATGGGGGCCTTGTCGCCACCTGCGCCCGCATTGTTGAAGACAACGTCGATGCCGCCCGTTTTTTCAGCGGCGAAATCCATCAACGCTTTGATGTCGGCAGTGTTGCACACATCGGTTTGCTTGAAGAAGATTTTGCCATTGGAGGTCGCGGCCAGTTCCTCGCCGCCTGTCGCGTCAATGTCACCTGCGATGACGGTGGCGCCTTCCGACGCGAACAGCAGGCAGGTCGCCTTGCCAATGCCTGATGCGGCGCCTGTAATGACAACCGTTTTGCCTGCGAATCTCATGTCTCTCTCCTATGTCTTTGGGTATCATCCTGTCTGGCCGAAGCGGCTTGGTCAACGCGTTCGAAACTTCCGCTACGGAAAGCAGGATGTGGCAGTTGACGCTTGCGTAAAGCCGCGCTGCCGACTTAGACAGGACGCCAGAAATAGGAGACGATGATGACAGATCTCGACACCTTCCGGAAGGAAGCCCGTTCTTGGTTGGAAGCAAATTGCCCGCCCGAAATGCGTCAGCCCGTTAAGGGGGATGATGATGTGTGCTGGGGCGGCCGCAACTGGGTGTTTTCGTCGCCGGCGCAAAAGCAATGGCTGGATGTCATGGCCGCCAAGGGCTGGACTGTGCCTGACTGGCCAGAAGCTTATGGCGGAGGCGGACTCTCGGCGGAACAGACCAAGGCACTGCGCCAAGAAATGGCAAAGCTCAATTGCCGGTCTCCGCTCAACAGCTTTGGCATCTGGATGCTTGGCCCGGCTCTTTTGAAGTTTGGCACCGAAGAACAAAAGCTGCATTATCTGCCGCAGATCGCGCGCGGTGAAATTCGCTGGTGTCAGGGCTATTCGGAGCCCGGCTCCGGCTCCGACCTCGTCTCGCTCCAGACGTTCGGCGAAGACAAGGGTGACCATTGGGTCGTCAACGGCCAGAAGATCTGGACGAGCTATGCCGACAAGGCCGACTGGATCTTCTGCCTCGTCCGGACCAATAAGGAAGACAAGTACCAAGGCATCAGCTTCCTGTTGTTCGATATGACGACACCGGGCGTGACGACCAAGCCGATCCTCCTGATCTCCGGTGCCTCACCCTTCTGCGAAACCTTCTTCGACAATGTCGCCGTGCCCAAGCACCAGATCGTTGGCGAACTGAACCGCGGTTGGGATGTCGCCAAATATCTGCTCGGGCATGAGCGCGAGATGATCTCCGGCATGGGCGGTGATGGCGGCATGGCCTCGCTCGGGTCCTTCTACGCCGACGTGCTCAACGACAACCCCGTACTGCGCGCAGAAATGGCGATGTTCGAGGTCGAGAACCTCGCCTTCCGCGCCCATTCGGAACGCTTCATGGATGAATGGAAGACCGGTCGGGCACATCCTGCTTATTCCAACCTGATGAAGTATGTCGGGACCGAACTGAACAAGAAGCGTCACGAAATCGTGATGGCGGCCGGTGGCTCTGATGCGCTGGAATGGGAAAGTGCCCGCACCAATGGCGGCACCCGCCCACGCGCTTGGCTGCGCACCAAGGCGAACAGCATCGAAGGCGGCACGAGCGAAGTCATGCTCAACGTCGTCTCCAAACGCATTCTCGAAATGCCGGGGGCCTAATCGATGGGACTGTACCACACTGAAGATCAGGCGATGCTGAAAGACAGCGTTGCGCCTTTCTTGGCCGAAAACGGATCGATCAAGCAGCTCCGCTCTTTGCGGGACAGCAACGACGCCACCGGCTTTGCACGTGATCTCTGGTCGCAATTTGCGGAGATGGGCCTGAACGGTATCCTCATTCCCGAAGCCGAAGGCGGACTTGGCCTTGGCCATGTTGAAGCCGGCATCGTGCTTGAGGAAATTGGCCGCAATCTGACGCAGTCGCCGTTCCTGTCCACCGCGGTGGCAGCCGTTGAAGCCCTGAAATCGGCAAGTGCGGACATTCGCGGGCAATGGTTCCCGAAAATCGCGGGCGGTGAAGCTGTGATCGGTCTCGCGCTGGAAGAGGGCAAGAAACACAATCCGGCAGCGACCGCACTTAAGGCGGAACGCTCCGGCAATGGCTTTAAGCTGTCGGGCACCAAGACCTTTGTCGTCCACGGCCATGTGGCGGACCTGCTGCTCGTCTCTGCGCGCACGGCAGGAGCGGCTGGCGAGGAAGCTGGCATCACCCTGTTCGCCGTGCCGCGCGATGCCGCTGGCCTCACGGCCGAGGCGGACCGTCTGGTTGATAGCTCACTGTCAGCGCGCGTGACGCTCGACGGCGTGCAGGTTGATGCCGATGCCGTCATTGGTGAAGTCGATGCCGGATGGGCACCGCTCACCGCCCTGCTCAATGCCGGGCGACTTGGCGCATCAGCAGAGCTGGTCGGCGTCGGCACGGGCGCGATGGACATGACGTTCGATTACATCAAACAGCGCAAGCAGTTTGGGAAAGTCATCGGCGAGTTTCAGGCACTCCAGCACCGCGCCGCGCATCTTTATGGTGAAATGGAAGGCGCGCGCTCGATTGTGCTCAAGGCACAGCAGATGCTCGACGATGGCGATCCGCGTGGAGAGATGTTCGTCTCGGCCGCCAAGGCCAAGGCGGCCAAGTCCACCAACCTTGCGGTGCGTGAAGGCGTGCAGATGCATGGCGGCATGGGGATGACCGATGCCTATGACATCGGCCTTTATATGAAGCGGGACCGTGCGCTGAACGAAGTGTTCGGCGACCTTTATTTCCACGCCGACAAGCTGGCGAAGATGAACGGATATTGATGATGGATATTACAAAGCTGTTTTCGCTTGAGGGCCGTGTGGCGCTGATCACCGGCGGCTCGAAAAACCTTGGCAAGCACATTGCCGAAGGCTTCATCGCGCAAGGGGCGAAGGTCTACATCACGTCGCGCAAGGCGGACTCGTGCAACGAAACGGCGGCTGAACTCGGGCCCAACTGCATCCCGCTGCCGATGGACGTTTCCTCGGTGGAAGGCTGCAAGGCGCTGGCGGCGGCTTTTGCCGAACGCGAAGAGAAGCTCGACATCCTCGTCAACAACGCCGGTGCTGCCTGGGGTGCGCCGTTCGAGGAGTTCCCCGAAGTGGGCTGGGACAAGGTCATGGACCTGAACGTGAAAGGCCCGTTCTTTCTGACACAGGCGCTCTATCCGCAGCTCAAGGCCGCCGCGTCGATGGCCCAGCCGGCCAAGGTCATCAACATCGGGTCGATTGACGGCATCCGGTTGAACCCTTGGGAAACCTACAGCTATCACGCGTCGAAGGCGGCGATCCTGTATCTGACGAAGCGCATGGCTGCGCGTCTTATTCAGGATCAGATCAACGTCACGGCCATCGCGCCGGGCGCCTTTGCGTCGGACATGAACCGCGCCGCGCGCGACCATGCTGATGCCGTGGCCCAGAACATCCCGAACAAGCGGATTGGGGTTGCAGAAGACATGGCGGCGGCGGCGATCTTCCTCGCCAGCAACGCCGGCAACTATGTGGTTGGCGATACGATCACGGTCGACGGCGGTGTGGCGCACGCCAATATCGGTTCGCCGAGCATCGACGCTTAAGGGGGGAATGACATGAACATGGTCGCACGGGTTTTGGTTGGCATCATGGCGCTGTTTTTTGGCGCAATGGGCGCTGGCTTCTGGTTGAATCTGGAAACGCAGGCCGCCACTTTCGGCCTGCAGGGCGCCGTAGAAGCATCGAACCTTATCGGACGCGTCAGCGTGCGGGCGGACTTCGGGTCCTTCTTCCTGACCATTGGCATCCTGTGTGGCTATGCCGTCTGGAAGCGCTCCGGTTCAGCGGCAGTCGGGGCCGCTTTGCTCTTCGGCATTGCGCTTCTTGGCCGTCTCGTTTCGGTTGCCCTTGATGGCCCCGCACCGGGCGGCACGCCGCCGATGGTGATTGAAGCGGTCAGCGTCGCGATCCTGCTCTGGGCGCGGAGCGTCTGGACGAAGGCCTGAACACTCCTCATCCCGTCGCCCCGTGCTTGACACGGGGTCAGGCTTTTCTTCGCAGCCGCTGGCGCTAAGCCCAGCCCCGGATCAAGTCCGGGGCGACGATGGGGGGCGGAAGTCGGATCTAAGAGATGCCAGCCTGCGCTGGCATGACGTGAAATTTACGAGCGCCCGCTTCGGTCCAGCATCACGTTGATCTGGGCCATCGCCACGGGCTTTTCGATGTCATCCTGCCAGGCGATGGCTTCGATATTGGCAATCCGTTTGCCGAGGCGTTCGATGGTTGCCCGCGCATAGGTCGTCACTTCGACAGCGCCACGCATATAGGTGGCGGTGACGTTGACGGGTTTGATGAGGGGGCGGTCATCCTCCCCCAGCGCTTCTGACAGTGTCGCATAGGCGATGGTTTCGAGAAGACCGGCGAGAGCACCTCCGTGCACAAAGCCGGGGCGACCGCGCACGCCGTCGCTATAGGGCATGGCGATGACCAAGCGTCCGTCTGCGTCGCGTTGCTCTTCAAAGCCCATGGTCTGGGCGTATGGCGAAAATGATGTTTTCATGCGCTTGCCGTAAAGAAATAGGTGCCGGCCACATGGGCGATCGGCTTGTCAGGGTCTCCATCATGGGCGTGACCCCGGATGAAGGCGATGGATTTGGTCACGTGATAGCATTCGCCATGCCCGATCACGGTGTTGCCGGGTCGTGCGGGGCGAAGATAATCGATGCGCAGATCCAGCGTCGCCTGTGGCTGGAACGTCCCTGTTTTCAACCAGATCGACAGGCTGGTCGCCATATCCATCAGCGTGAAGATAGGCCCCGAGGCAAGGATGCCGGAGGCGGTATCGGTCACCAATGTCTCGCTATAGGGCAAAGCGAGCTCACACCAGCCTTCACCATGTCCGTGATAACGCGTTCCGATCAACTTGTTATGGCCATTCCTCGACATGGTCTCGATCAGACGTGCCGGATCAAATTCGGACGGAAACTCATTCATGCGCCGCAGTTCACTCCACTTGGTCGGGCGTTCCCTGTGAAGGACGCCAGTTGCTTTTCTCTTTGGGCCTAACGTAAACGTAAAGCATAAAGAATCGAACAAAATTCGAGAGAGGACTGTCATCCGCTATGCATCCCTTTGTTCACGCGAAATCCAATCCGGACAAACCGGCCATCATCGTTGCGGAAACCGGCGAAATCCGGACCTACCGCCAACTCGATGACGCCTCGAACAAAGTGGCGCAGTTTTTCCGCCAGCGCGGGCTGGGCCATGAAGATGTCGTTGCCTTCATGCTCGAGAACACGCCGGATTATTACAGCCTCACCTGGGGCGCCCAGCGGGCTGGGCTGCGCTATGTCTGCATCTCGTCCCGGCTGACGCAGGATGAGACCGACTATATCCTTGAAAACTCCGGCGCGAAGATTTTCGTGATTTCGGGCGCGCTTTCAGGTGCAGTTGCGCTGCTGTCCACGAAAGTGGAGCGCTACTCGCTCGGTGGTCCGGTTGAGGGCTATGGATCGTTTGAAGATGCCGTGGCGACGATGCCGGCAGAACCCGTGCCGGATGAACGTGCGGGTGTGGACATGCTTTACTCGTCGGGCACGACAGGTCGACCCAAGGGTGTGCGCATTCCGCTGCCGGAAGACCCCGCTATTGATCAGACCAACAGCCTTGTGGCGCTCGCCATGGGCCTGTTCCGCTTCACGCCGGACAGTGTGTATCTGTCGCCAGCACCCCTCTATCACGCCGCGCCGCTGCGCTGGTCGATGACGGTGCATAAGATTGGCGGCACCGTCGTCATGATGAAGAAGTTCGATGCCGAAGGCGCACTGGCCGCGATCGAAAAGTATAAGGCGACGTGCAGCCAATGGGTGCCGACGCATTTCGTCCGCATGCTCAAGCTGCCTGAAGATGTCCGCGCCAAATACGATACCTCGTCCCTCAACTGTGCGATCCATGCCGCTGCGCCATGCCCGATGCCGGTCAAGCGCGCGATGATCGAGTGGTGGGGTCCGGTGCTTGAGGAATATTATGCCGGGTCCGAAGGCAATGGCTTTACCTATGTCGGCTCCGCAGAGTGGCTACGTCTGGCTGACAAGGAAGGTGCCGGGACTGTCGGCAAGGCCGTGACGGGTATCGCCCACATCATGGGTGAAGACAATGAAACCGAGCTGCCGACGCGCAGCGAGGGCACGGTCTTCTTCGAAAGCGACAGTGTCTTTGAATATCATGGCGATGATGAGAAGACGCAATCGAGCCGCAATTCCAAGGGCTGGTCGACGCTCGGCGATGTGGGCTGGATGGATGAGGACGGCTATCTGTTCCTCACCGACCGTAAGAGCTTCATGATCATTTCGGGCGGCGTGAACATCTACCCGCAGGAGATTGAAAACCACCTCGTCACGCACCCCAAGGTGCAGGACGTTGCCGTCATCGGTGGCCCGCATGAGGAAATGGGGGAAGAGGTGATCGCGGTCATCCAGCCCGTCGACATGGCCAATGCCAATGACGCGCTGCGTGCCGAACTGACCGACTATGCCCGCGAAAAGCTGTCGGGCGTGAAGATCCCGCGCCGCATCGACTTTCTGGCAGAACTGCCGCGCCACGACACGGGCAAGCTTTATAAGCGCCTGCTGCGTGACCAATATTGGGAAAAGGCCAAGAAGTGAGCGGCGCGCGCGTCGAGTTCTTCTTTGACCTCTCCAGTCCCTGGACGCGGTTGGCCTTTGCCAATCTTTGGCCGATGCTGGACCGGACGGGCGCGCAGGCAGTGCTCCGGCCCATCCTTGTCGGTGGTGTGTTCAATGCGGTCAACCCGGCGGTCTATGCCGCCCGCGAAGACGCGGGGAACAGGCGGCTCCAGCACAGCTGGAAGGTGCTCGCCGATTGGGCGCGGCTGGCAGGCGTCTCGATGAACTTCCCGAGCGTCTATCATCCGGCCAAGAGCGTGAATGCCATGCGCATGGCGTGCGCGCTGGAGAGCGATCAGGTGGCACTGCGCGCATTCACGGCGGCGGCTTTTGAAAGCTATTTCGGGCGGCAGGAGAATCTGGACGATCCCGATGTGCTCGTCGCGGTTGCCGATGCGGCGGGGTTGGATGGTGCTGCCATCCGCGCGGCCTCCGTCACCGATGCTAATAAGCTGCGCCTGCGAGGCAACACCGATGAACTGGTGGCGCGCGGCGGCTATGGCTCGCCCACGATCTTTGTGGACGGGACCGACATGTATTTCGGCAATGATCAGCTGCCGCTGGTTGAGGCTGCATTGAAACGATGACAGCACTGTAGGGTAAAACCAACCGCTTGCCCTGAGCTTGTCGAAGGGCTGTCCTTTCCTTGGCACCTGAGCAAAAAGGACAGGGCTTCGACAGGCTCAGCCCAAACGGGTTGTTGAGGAGACTTGATGATGAACGACCGCATTTCGATCACCATGCTGGAAGATGGCATTGCCGATGTCCGCATGACGCGCGTGGACAAGATGAACGCGCTCGATAGTGCGCAGTGGGCCGCACTGGTCGAGGCGGTCGAAACGCTCAAGGCAATGTCAGCACTGCGCGTTGTTGTTCTGTCGGGTGAAGGCCGCGCTTTCTGCGCCGGGCTAGACCTGTCGAGCATGCAGTCGGATCGTGAACCCGGTGGCAGCAGCGCAGGCGGATCACTGGCCGATCGTACCCACGGCATTGCCAACAACGCCCAGTACGCCGCTTGGGGCTGGCGTGAACTGCCGGTGCCCGTCATCGCCGCTGTGCATGGGGTCGCTTTCGGCGCGGGCAGCCAGATCATGGCCGCTGCCGACATCCGCATCGTCCATCCGGACACGCGCATCGCCATCATGGAAATGAAGTGGGGCCTTGTGCCCGACGTTGCCGGCATGCCGCTGTGGCGCACGCAGGTCGCCGATGATGTGCTGCGTGAGATGATCTACACCAACCGCGAATTTAACGGCGTGGAAGCCAAGGAAATGGGCTTTGCCACGCACGTGTCGGACAATCCGCACGCCCATGCGATGGAGCTGGCGCGCGTCATTGCCAATAAGAACCCCCACGCCATTCGCGGTGCCAAGCGGCTGTGCAACCTGATGGGCGACGCCACCGACGCCGAGCTGCTTCAGGCCGAAAGCGATGAGCAAGTGTTGGTCATCCGCAAGCCCAACCAGATGGAAGCGGTGATGGCATCGATGGAAAAGCGGAAGCCGAACTTCGCGGAGTAGAGGCTTCCGTCATGCTGAACTTGTTTCAGCATCCATGAACACGCCTCGAGCACAAGTTGCGTTCGTCCGCTGGCCACTCCATTGCCGTTGGAAGCCAAGACGTTTAGAACTATGGAATGGCTAAGGCCCCGATCATTTCCATAATGACCATGTCGCGGAAGCTGCTTGGCGCTATGGTCTTTGTACTGCTGTTCCCAATTGCCATGGTTTTGGCGATTTTAGCGTTGCCGTTCGGTCGTTCGATAGACCGGAAACCCGAAGAGGTGGTTCGTTACCTTCGTGATTTCATCGACGGAACTGGTGAAGATTGGGACTGGGATGACTTCGTCTCAATCCAGATTGAAGACCCGCGTCTTGAAGACATTAGAAGGCGAGCAAACGCATACCCGGACATTGATCAAGCTGCACTGCTTGCCTTGCTTCATGAAGCAGAGTTGCTGGCCTCAGCCACTCTCTAAATGTTCGCCTTGCGCAAGTGTTTGGTTTGATACTGAGCGACAATACAAGTAAGTCTGCCACGCTCCAAAGCTGAAACAAGAGTATTCTATGCCTAAGGTCGAAATTTACGAGGAAATTTACGAGAAGGACGAGGTGAAGCCTCTTTTTGAGGGCGACTTCACTTTCCTGCCGCGCATAGGAGAGACCATTTCCAAGGAGATGGGTGGATACTTCAGCTACTACAAAGTGGTGCAAATCTGGCATCGTGAGGAAGGTGAAACCGGCAACTTCCAAACGTGCATGCAGGTGGAGATCATTGACTAGCTAAGGTCTGCTCTTACTCCGCCTTCACCATCTGCGCCGTCAACCCCTCGACAATCTCAGCCCGCAGCGGCTTCGCCTCATTGTCCGTCCGGCACACAACCACCGTATCACACGTCGCGATGCACTGGCCGTTCTGGAACATGGCTTGCTCAATGGTCCAGCTGGAGGTGCCGATGCGGCCGATGCCGGAACAGACCGTTGCGTCGGCGGGGAAATTGCCTTCGCGCAGGTAATTGATCTCAACCGCCGCCACCATGGTCCGCTCATTGTCCGGGCGGTCGGCCCAGGGGCGGACATTGCGGTTCAATTGCACCCGTGCGTTCTCGAACAGTGCCGCAAAGGCGACGTTGTTGAGGTGGCCGTTGATGTCCATGTCCTGAAAGCGCGTTTGCGCGACCATGTGGACGGGATAGATCGACGGATCGAGGCGGTGGGGCAAAGGTTTGGGCATAAAAAGGCCCCGCCCGCTTGACGCGAGCGGGGCTCCTTGTTCGGGTCAGATCAACGCGGTGCCATGCGGATGCCGCCGTCAAGGCGGACATCTTCACCGTTGAAATAGCCGTTTTCAATCATGCACATGGCAAGGTTGGCATATTCCACCGGATTGCCGAGGCGCTTCGGGTTGAGCACGGTCGCACCCAGCGCATCGCGCACGTTCTGCGGGGCGCCTGCGAGCAGCGGGGTATCAAAGATGCCCGGCAGGATCGTGTTGACGCGGATGTTCTCGCTCGCAAGGTCACGCGCGATGGGGAGTGTCATGCCGACGACGCCGCCCTTCGAGGCGGAGTATGCAGCCTGACCCATCTGGCCGTCTTCAGCGGCGACAGACGCGGTGTTGACGATGGCGCCACGCTCACCGTCTTCCATGGCGGGCAGCGACATCATACCGGCGGCCGACTTGGCGATGCAGCGGAAGGTGCCGACGAGGTTGATCTGGACGATCCAGTTGAACGCATCGAGCGGGAAGTGCTTGATCGAGCCATCTTCCTTGGAACGGCTGGCAGTCTTGATCGCGTTGCCGGTACCGGCGCAGTTCACAAGGATACGCTCCTGACCGATGGCGGCACGTGCCTTGGCAAAGCCTGCGTCGACCGAGGCATCGTCCGTCACGTTCACTTCGCAGAACACGCCGCCGAGTTCCTTGGCGATGGCTTCACCCTTTTCGGTCTGCAGATCGAAGATGGCG
This sequence comes from uncultured Sphingomonadales bacterium, assembly GCA_903839675.1. Classification (GTDB taxonomy): domain Bacteria; phylum Pseudomonadota; class Alphaproteobacteria; order Sphingomonadales; family Sphingomonadaceae; genus Aquisediminimonas. Next base: position 77,323 of record CAIMDB010000028.1, on the reverse strand, counting down.
ACCTTGACGCCCTTGGCGGCGAGCGCGCGGGCAGTGGCCGCACCAAGGCCGGAAGCACCGCCTGTGACAACGGCAGATACGGAGGAATCGAGTTTCATATTGCAGGTCCTTTCATTGATATTTTCCGTTCGCCCTGAGCTTGTCGAAGGGCTGTCCTTATCTTGGCAAACAAGCGGAAGGATGGGGCTTCGACAGGCTCAGCCCAAACGGGGGAAGATGTTCCTAGAGCCGTTCGACAATCGTGACGTTGGCGACGCCGCCGCCTTCGCACATCGTCTGGAGGCCGTATTTGCCGCCCTTGGCTTTCAGCACGCCGAGCAGCGTTGCCATCAGCTTGGTGCCCGAAGCGCCGAGAGGGTGGCCGAGCGCGATGGCGCCGCCGTGCACGTTCAGCTTTTCGGGGTCAGCGCCTGTGTGCTTAAGCCAGGCGAGCGGCACAGAGGCGAAGGCTTCGTTGACTTCATAGGCGTCGATGTCGCTGATCTTCATGCCGGCGCGCTGCAGGGCGCGGTCGGTCGCGAACAGTGGTTCTTCGAGCATGATGACAGGGTCACCCGCCGTCACCGTCAGATTGTGGATACGCGCAATTGGCGTCAGGCCATAGGTCTTCAGCGCCTCTTCCGACACGATCATGACCGCCGAAGACCCGTCACAGATCTGCGAGGAGGAAGCCGCCGTCAGCGATCCGCCTTCCTGCAGCAGCTTCACGCCCGCAATGCTTTCCAGCGTCGCGTCAAAGCGGATGCCTTCATCGACATTGTGCTGGATCACGCCTTCAGGCGTTTCGACATCAAGCACGACGAGCTCATCATTGAACATGCCGGCCTTGGTTGCGGCGATTGCGTTCAGGTGGCTCTTGAGTGCGAACTGGTCAAGATCGTCCTTGGAAAAGCCATGCTTCTTCACGATCATTTCAGCGCCCATGAACTGGCTGAACATGATGCCGGGGTACTTCTCGTCCAGACGCGGCGACTTATAGTGGCCAAGACCTTCCTTCATGTGGAACATCGCGTTGGAGCCCATCGGCACCCGCGTCATCGATTCCACGCCCGAGGCGATCACGACATCCATCGTGCCCGACATGACGGCCTGCGCCGCAAACTGCATCGCCTGTTGCGAGGAGCCGCACTGGCGGTCGATGGTGACGGCAGGGACGCTGTCCGGAATGTTCTTGGCAGCAAGCACGGCATTGCGGCCGACCTGCATCGCCTGCTGACCTGCCTGTGTGACGCAGCCCATGATGACGTCGTCGATCTTCGCGCCGTCCATGCCGGTGCGTGCGACAAGCGTGTCGAGTGTTGCTGCGGCGAGATCGACCGGGTGCCAGCCGGCAAGCTTCCCGTTGCGGCGGCCGCCAGCGGTGCGGACAGCGTCAACAATATAGGCAGTGGCCATGTTCTGATTCCTCTCCAAAGGGGGTTATTCCCAATTTCACTTGCCCAGTTTGACGTTTACGGCAAGGGAAACTTGCAACACCTGACAGCAGTAATAGGCCAAGGATAGGCCAAGGACAGGAGAGTATATTCATGAACGTCTCAGAAGCCGTTGACTATCGCCGCTCCGTCCGGGGCTTCCTCGACAAGCCGGTGGATCCCGCGCTGGTGAAGGACATTGTGGAGCGCGCGTCCCGCGCCGCTTCCGGCGGCAATCTCCAGCCTTGGCATGTCGACATTGTTCAGGGCGATTCGATGGCGAGACTGAAAGGCATCATGGCCGAAAAGATCGCCAATCGGGAAAGCGAGATGCCCGAATATGCGATCTACCCGGCAGGGCTGACAGACCCATGGGAAGGCCGCCGGGCCGAAGTGGGCGAGATGCTCTACGGTGCGCTCAACATCCCGCGTGAAGATAAAAAGGCGCGCGCCATGTGGTTCGCACGCAATTTCCAATTCTTTGGCGCACCTGTTGGCCTGTTTATCTCGCTCGACCGGCAAATGGGCCTGCCGCAATGGGCAGATGCCGGCGCGCTGCTCAATTCGATCATGCTCCTTTTGTGCGAAGCGGGCTTGGACAGCTGCCCGCAGGAATGTTGGGCGGTTTACCCGAAGACCATCGGCAGCTTCCTCGGCCTGCCGGACAACCGCATTATGTGGACGGGCATGTCGATCGGCTACAAGGACCCGAATGATCCGGCCAACAGCCTGCGCGCCAACCGCGCATCCTCAGAAGAATGGCTGGCAATCCACGACTGATGATTGACAGCGCGGCGTCGCTTCGCCATGGGGCTGCCTCTCGCATCGGCGGCCCTGCCGCGATGTGACGCCTGGGGACAGGTGGCCGAGTGGTTAAAGGCAGCAGACTGTAAATCTGCCCGCGCAAGCGTACGCTGGTTCGAATCCAGCCCTGTCCACCAAATCCCTATTCGGGGATGTTCGCCGAAATTCGTAGAAATCCCAGAAAACAAAGCGTAATATCGCCGCAATTGTTCCCCTGTGTTCGCCGCTGTTTGCCTGCAACCGGAGCACAGTGTGGGGGTAATGTGGGGGTAAATCGACTTACCCCCACATATTGACCTCTCGAAACCGGAGGGGAAAGTGTGGGGGTAAAAGGATGGGCAAGCTTACGGCGGTCGCGGTCAAAGCAGCTTTGGCGAATCCCGGCACTTATCAAGACGGGGAAGGGCTGTTCCTAAAAGTAGATAAGCGGGGTGGCGCTTATTGGATGTTGCGCCTCCAGCGTGACGGCAAACGGCAGGATATTGGTCTGGGCAGTGCCAAGCTGTTGCTGCTTGCAGAGGCCCGGCAGAAGGCCAGCGGGGTTCGCAAGGCAATTAAGATCGACCGTCGCGACGTTCTGGCCGAGAAGAAGGATGAGGCCGCCGCAAAAGTGACCTTCCAAGTTGCAGCCCGTCAATATCATAAGGAGAACGAGGCGGGCTGGAAAAGCGCCGTCTACTCGCGTCAGTGGCTTGCCAGCTTAGAAAACTACGCCTTCCCGAAGCTGGGCGATTTAGCCTCTGGGGCAATAACTGCCGCTGATATCATCACAGTGCTGACGCCCATCTGGCAGGACATTCCTGAAACCGCCCGTCAGGTGCGCAATCGAATTTGCGCGGTGCTCGATTATGCTCATGCCAAGGGTTGGCGTTCGCGTGAGGCACCATCAGGCAACGGCAGCCTGAAAGCGGGACGGGGTCTGCCTCGGCAGGTGAAGGCGCGGGAAAATCGCAAAGCAATGCCGTATGTCGCCTTGCCCGGTTTTATAACCGCTTTGCGTCGTAAGCCCTCCTATGGCCGGTTGGCGCTGGAACTTCTCATCTTGACCGGCGCTCGCTCGCAAGAGATCCGGTTGGCAACGTGGGCAGAATTTGATCTTGGGTCGCGATTATGGACGGTGCCGGCTGATCATATGAAGCGGAACAAGGCGCATATCGTTCCGCTTTCTGAAGCCGCTTTGGCGGTGCTGGCCAAGGCCAATGTCTTGAGGCTCTTGGAATCCGACGTAGTTTTCCCCGGCAATGCAGGCAAGTCGATGTCAGATATGACACTTTTGAAGGTTCTTCGAGACATGAGCGAGCCGTTCCACGTTCATGGTTTCCGTTCTGCGTTCACCGACTGGGCCGCAAATGAAGGATTCCCAGATGCCGTGGTAGAGGCGGCGCTGGCGCACAAGACCCCTGACGCTGTGCAGGCGGCCTATCGCCGAACAACTTATTTGGGCACGCCGGATCAACCGGGCGTGCGCGTCAAGCTAATGGAAGCTTGGGGGGACTATTGCGTTGGCGGCGCAATTGACACTGACGTTGTCAGAGCGAACGCTACTGTAGGCAGTTAATCGGCCCAGAGAGCTGAAATTGGCCCGGTATCACTGTGGAAAAGCGGTGGCGATTTTTCCGCATTCACTCAGCGTACCCCCCGGGGAGGCACTTTTCCTATTTAGGCCACCCTTCATATATCGTTGAAGGGGGGGCGAAAAGGCGGAATCATTTTTACTATGTGTGTTTTTGTCCGCGCAGCTGTGCGTGTTCAACGTCCAATCTCGATCTTGTTCGCCTCTTCTTTCTGCATGATAATGTCAACTTTCCGGCCCAGAATTTAGAGGGTGTAGTAACGATTTTAAGTTCGTTGAAGACGGCAGCGTGGGCCATAACTACGCTTTTTTCTGATCCTATGCCGCCTCCTTTTTTGATGGGCCGCTTCTGCCGCACTTCTAACTTCGGCTTCTTTGCGCGCAGGGGTTCATCGTTGCGGACGCCATTTCGCTTAAATTTAGCTGATATATATTGCCACAGGTTGGGCTGGAGACCGAAGCCAAGTTAGTAGCGGACGGTCCCGCCAATAGCATGGAGAACTTGGATCGGTATGCCGATTTAAGTTTTAACGACCCACCTCTGGCACCACTTCAATCGCCAAGGGCACGTTGCCATCAATGTGCTGCTTCATGGCATCGCGCACGTCTGCTGCAGTTACCGCGGCATACGCATCAATGTAGTTTGTGATCAAAGGCCTCGTATATTGGGGATCAGGGACAAGGCCAGCCAGATGTTCGCTTAGGAGCGGATCGACCGGATTGCCAGAACCGTACTAGGAAGTAGATAGAAAATTCTACTGCAATACTTTGTAGCCACGGCCGTTAAGACAAGTGCGGATGATGTTTCGTTGGTTCGTTTCGCCTTGAGCGCCACCTGAAACGCCTCCGACCAAGGCGCCAGCCCCTGCTGATGCTCCCTTCTTATAACCTCCGCCGCCAATAAGGGCCAATGCCAAGCCGAGCGCAGCTCCCGCAGCGGCACCGGCTGCAGCTGACTTGCCCGCATTGGCAGTCTGTTTGGCATACACTTGGCATTCTTGAAGGTCGACTTCGTATCGGTTTAGATCCACGCCTTTGTTGTCAACTATGGGACGAAAGTTGGATCCTGTGGAAGCGCACCCTGTTAGCAGTGCCGCTGCGGAAACTGACAGCACACCTGTTCTAAACGCCATTTTCATATAGCCCCCCCAGACGGAAAAATTAATGCTAATTTGCGGCAGGATATCCAATTAATCTTTTAATAACAAGCTATTGTGAGTTTCTCGGACTTTTCCCAACAACTGGCCGCGTTGGGCAGCTTTACCCTTGGTCGTTCGCGCCTGCACCGTCACTCAACGATAGGAGCACCTTGGGTTTTCGCACCTCATCTGGAAGTGTTCCGGGGAAGGATGCTTTGACGGCAACCTCGCCACGGTCGGACAAGGCTACCGTCAACACCTCACAGTTTCATTGTTCTAATTGAACCAACTGGTTCTCAATTGCCGCAGCGACTAGTTACTTTTCAGATGAAGTCGAAATAGCCGCCGCAAGCTGGTCAGGACGAAGAGCTCCCTCGCCGGGCCCCATGTCGTCTGCGTCTACTAGCTTCAGCTTGCCGTGCTTGCGGAATTCGGCCTCGGTGGAAGGTGCAAGATCGGGACGGCCGATCATGATCCCCATCTTTATGCGGCAGGTAGCGTACTGAGTTTCACCAGCCTCGACCTCGAGCGCGAGAGTGTCCTTTGCCTCGCTCTTGACGGTGAATTCATGACGTCCGGGTCCAGCCACCATTACGAAGTAGCGACCGGCGCCAAGCGAGCTAACCTTCTGGCCCTTTTCATTGACCAAGCACCCAATGGCAAACCCAGTACCTCCGGGACGAAAGAACACCACTTGACCCTTACCCTCAGGCGGCGTTGGGATAGCAATGGGGTCAGCTTGCGCCTCACTCTTTTGGGCGGCCCACACCGGAGTGGACGAAATGACGAGCGCCGTCACCGAAGACGTGAAGACTTTACGGATCATGGATTATTCCCTTTCATGTCAGAAACGTTAATATTTGAGGCTGAACTGGAAGTGTCCCCCTGTACGCCAACTCTATCGAGCCAGAACGCCTCTGCCGTCTTTGCATCTGCCAAGGCTCCTGTGGGTACGTCGATGTGCTTGCCACGGATAAACATTGCTGGAAGGCCCACGGCGGCTGCGACTGCAAGCACCAGACCCTGTTGGTCGCGACCCGCTCCGTTGAATTGCATACTCCGAAGGCGCAGTTGCCTATCGCCTAAGTTTAGATATCTGGCGGCAAGCACTAATTCACCGCCGACACCGATCCCGGTCTTCTTGGCGTGTATGATTTCACCTCGACCTTTCGCACCGGCGGGGATCACTTCCCTGCCATCAATGACGACGGGAGAGGCCAGCGAGATTACGAAAGTCTCCCCGGTGACGCTGGTTCTGCTGCTTAGCGCCTCGGCCAATTCGATGCGCACGAGGGTCAAAGGTGGTATGCAAGTGCCTTGAAGCTTTTTAGCGATGGCGACGGCGCAAGCGTCGCTGGGTGCGCGCGGCTTCTCAGCGGCGTTGCTTGGCACCACAATTGCGATTGGCGGCGGTGCTGGAATGACGACCTCTTGTGCCGATGCCGCACCTATCAACCCGCTCCCGCAAACAGCGAAAAACAGGAATGCGGATCCAATCTTTAACATAGCTGGATGCTCTCTCATAAACTCAACTGAACAAGGGGCGAGCGGTTGGCAGCCGCCACCTCCATTGTAAAATCTAGCATTACAACACCTGTCGCACGTATTATTTTGCGGGTGAGACTGGCACCAAAACTGGTTCGACCGCTGCCGTGGCGAACGCGATATCTTCGTCTAGGAAAGCCTTCACGGCGGAGCCGGATGCAATAAATGCGCTGGTTCCAGTAGTGAAAAAGCCTGCGATCGGTATCAACGCAATAGCAGCAACAACGCCACCCGTCCCTGTCACGCCCTTATCGTCAAAAGCGCCAGACAAGCGGAACGACCGGTCCCCAAGACGAATAGAGACAGCGCGCGCGTTTATATAGCCTGATTTGCCCCACATGCCCTTGTTTCGGACATCAGTGACTTCGCCGATGCCCGGCGTCCCTGCGGGAATAACTGTCACGCCATTAGCTGTGATGTTCTGATTAACTTCCATCTGGAAGCGTTGCCCCACGCGTAGCTTCTTTTTCTTGGTGGTGAGTTCTTCTCTTAGAATCATCGGGATTTCCGTCCCAGCGCGAAGAATGTTTTGTTGTGGAGCCGCAACAACCACTACCGTCGATTGAGCAAGAATTGGCTGGCACGTCGCAGCTAATGAAACTGCCAATATGGCATTATATACTTTCATATAGCACCTTTTATTTACACATGATTCGTGGGCGCATTTAGACAATAAATGCTATTTTCCTGCAACACTATATGTAGCGACGCATTAGCGCGTCTAATAAAACCCCTGCTTTAGTCGGCTTGTGGACCACACAACAACGCCTTGGCGATTGATTTTAGTGCTCTAGTGTCCTTGGGTTTCTGTCCCACCTTGGACCGGTGGCTAGGCCCAGTACGATTGCAAACGCCCAAGGTCTTTAAGCTCCGCATGCATTATCGGATATACACACGCTTATCCGGAATGACCCCTCTGACGCCCCCGTGTGGCTCTTGCACATCACCGTTGCGCCTAGGGATCAGATGCAAGTTACAGTGAAAGATCGTCTGGCCTGCATCTGCCCCAGCATTTATCCCGATGTTGAAGGCCGTCACTAAGGGGTCGCTCGCCAAGATTAGGCACTGCTGCTGCTCAATCAGGGCCTACATGGCATTCCGCTCCGGCTGAAATAGATCGAAGGACTTTGTCAGAACAAACGCACCGGTTGGGCAAAAGAGCGTAACAGCCCAAATCTGCGCCATGCTTCGTCGCCGAAAACCAGCCAATCCGTGCCGCTACTTTAATTCATCGCCTGAGATCACTCGCTTTGTCGTGATAATATAAATGGGATTCCCGCTCAGGCTGAGGAGCCGTTCGATGAGTTCTGCCGTCGACATCTCCCGCGCGGGCTTGTCCGCGTTTAGCTGTGCGCCAATGATCAACATCGTGAGTTAGTCCACTGGTCGCGCTTCGCGTGTCGTTGAAGGCTGCTTTGGCTGCTCAAGGCCATTGAATGCGAGAAGATGGCTCAACAGATAACGGGGGGTTTGCATGGGTTGCTGTTAAGCACACGGGGACTTGTTGCCTACTTGCCGCAAAACCTCAAGAAACGAAGACGAGCATGATGCCATCACGCAGGCCAAACGCTCAGATTTGGCGTTCAGCCTGCGCGGTAGCAGCATTAGAAGTGAGTGCCGACGCTCAACAGAACGCGGTTGACGTCGGACTTCATCAGGCGGTTATACTGGATGCCAACATACGTACGCTCACCGAGGCTGTGTTCGTACCCTGCACCTGCCAAGAATTCCGCATTTTCCCAATTGTGCATTACAAAACCGCCGATTGCGAATGCCTTATCCTTTTCACCGACGTTCGCTCCTAAACGGAGGGCTGTGGAGATTTCGGAAAAGTCAAATTTTGCGTTAGTATCTATTGCTTGCGTAATGCCCACAAAGCCGCCGCCGAAGCTATAATCGTAGCCCACACCTACCCCGATACGTTCTTCTGTCGCGCCATCCCAAGCAACGCCGCCACGAGCCTCCAATCGCACGCCATCCTCAGCGAAAGCAGCCGCCGGAGCCATAGCGCAAATGGCCAATCCGCAGCCAAAAATCATCTTCTTCATGACATTCCTCCCTTGTTATCCCGCTGCCAACAGCGGGGGCACAAATGGCCGATGTTGTTGATAACAGGAACTATAGTTCCTTGTCCAGATCGACACGGTTGTCATGTGTCGTTGCATGTCCGATGAAACCGAATGGGCCAGCAGGTTGGGGCAGACTGTTCGAAGTAACCGTAAATCTATCGGCTACTCACAGGAGGCTCTGGCAGACCTCTGCGGCGTCGACGTTCGATATCTTGGGGGGATAGAGCGGGGTCAGGAAAACCCTTCTCTCAAGGTCATTGTAGCGCTTGCAAGTGCGTTGCACGTCCCCCCGTCAGATCTACTTAAGTAAGACCCTGATGAGGGACATACTTGCCGGGTTGGTCGGAGAGAGTATGTTTCTGATCATGTGGTCCGCTTGGTACGTGGATGTGCATCAGAGTTCTCGATTTAGGTAACGCGCAGGTTGCCGCCCGCAGGCCACCCTCGGTCGAGAGCGCTAACACACTCCCTAAGTGATGCTTCATGCTAGTCATGGGAGGCCACCGAGGCGCGCAGCAGCAGCCTTTTCGCTGGCACTATGCTTAGGCCTCATACGGCCTCAATTCGTTGATCTTCTCAATGAGTTCCGCTGTTGACCATTCCCGCACAGGCCTCTCACTGTTCAACTGCGCACCGATCATCAACATTGCCCGTTGGTCGACCGGCCGTCCGTGCCCTCGGTTTAAGAGTTCCGTGCAGGCAGATATGCGAGCTGCGGCAGGGGCCACCTCATCACGCATGATGGAAGCCAGAGTTTCAATCGCCTCTTCAGTATGCTCGCGAGCGATATCCCGGACAGTCAGGATGACACGAGGCCGACCTAGAGGATTGCCTGAAGTGCCTTTAACGAATTTGCCTTGCTCATTGCGCATGTTGGGATCCTGCTTTCAGGGCTGATCTGGTCAATCGCTTCCATTGAGGGATTGTGTCTTCAGGGGTGTTCGTATCTCTTCACCCGCACCACACCACCACTGCACTCTCCTATAGAGAGGTGCAGGTGGTGCGGTTGGGGTTCACCGCGGGTCATCCACCACACTTTCCGCACCGCCCGCACTACAGGTTTTAAGGTGTGGGTTTGGAGCAATTTCGCTGGGGTCGACCAGTCTGCCGACGATCACAAAGGGAACATCGCGGCCGTTTTCCCTCCTGTGTTCAACGATGTGTAAACCGTTGTTGCGCCACGTCTTTAGTATTGCCTTGATGCGGGGCTTATTGGTTTCGACAGACAGGCCCAATATCTCGGCGACCAGATGACCAACCCAATTGTGTGCTTGATCACTTTCGCGCCAGTCTCCAGATGCAAGGCCTTGTTGGAACATATAGAGGTGCTGTGATGACAGTCCTTGGAACAAGTCAGGTTTTTCCCAAAGCGAAGCGACCCCAACAAAATCTGGCGGCTCAAGTCCGCTTCCATTCTCGAGGCTTTGGCCTTCCAGCTTGATCCAGACGGAAGAACCAGCAGGCGAACGATTGGCCTTCCCAGTGTCGATGCGCACCAGTGATTGGCGAAGTTTGGGATCGGTAATGCCGATCTCATTAGCCTCGGAAGTGCTCATGGGATTGAGCGTCAATACGATACGGGCAGCATCACGTAGGGCGATTGCACCGCGTCCGTCCTCTGCCGTAGCCTCGCGCCCGCCCAACTTCTTGGTGTGGTGGACAAGCACGATGGCGCAGTGAGTTTCTTGAGCTACCCGTTTCCACCTTTTGGCGATGGCATCAATTGCTCCGTTGCTGTTTTCCTGAACAGCATGACTGGAGACAAAAGGGTCGATGATCACTGCGGCAATGTTCTTTTCGCGGATCGTATTGGTCACCTGACTGAAGAGTTCTTCGTTCAGTTCGAACCCTTCACGATCCTCGGCTGCCATGCACAATGATTGGACCAGTCCACTATCGAGGTACAGCCTGTCACCGCAGTCCGCCGGACTAATGCCGTGGAAGATGCAGGCGGCGGCCATCTGACGCTCCAACTCATCGGTGCCATCCTCAAGGTTGAAGACCCAAGCCGCTTGCGGGCCATAAGGCAAAGTCTGACCCAAAAGTTCCCGCGCGCTTGCGAGGGACAAGACAAGAGTGTGACCGATGGTGCTCTTGCCGGAGCCGCCTGGTGCAATGATTACCGTTACTTCGCCCCGTTGGAGCCAATGGCCAAGCAACCATTTCCGCGTGGGCAGCGAACGCGCTTCTGGCCAGCGGTAGGGGGTTGCACGCAGCGCACTGGGGACATTGATGCTCGCCTCCGCTTCGTCGAGGTGAAGCGTGTTGAAATTTATCGGGGTGAATGCCGTTGACGCCATAGCAATTAGCCTCCCTGCCGGGCTGCAGCGATGCGCTGCTTAACTTGATCGCGAGGAATGTCGGCAAAATCGACGCTTAGTTCCCCTGAGCTTACTTGAGGCCTTGGTGTTGCCAGATGCCCGCCTATTGCCTGAGCGGCCTTTAACGCAGTCAGAAGGCCAAGATTTTCCCGCATATGGCTGTCATCGTCTGCCGCGATGACAATCTCGCGGGATGGGTAGAGCTTGCGCGAGGCGCGGGCGACCGTTTCAAGGTTGTGAGCGGACATAGCTGCGACAACTTCATGGCCGGTTGCCATGTGAATGGCCGCCATTGTGCCAAAGCCCTCTCCAATAACAAGCGGACCGTCAGCCGGTGTCCCATCCAGATTGCGTGCGCCATGGTTCCAGAATAGGCCAGTGGTGCGGCAATCCGGAAGAAACCGCTTGAAGCCATCAGGGTAGATGCGCTGGACATTCCAAAGGCAAAAGCTAGCGTCCACCATTGGCACCAGCAACTTATCACCCGACTGACGAATGCCGAACGGCTCAAGGCCCTTGCTGACAAGATAGGCGTGCGCGGCGTTTGCCGGATGTGAGTTATTCCAAAGGCTCACCGCGTCAGCTGCCGCCATTTTCTCGCGTGCCAACCGTTGCCGCTTTTGGGTCAGGTCAGCTTGCCGAATTGCCCGACGCTCTGCCACCGACAGGCTGCGAGCATTGCGCTTACCATCAGAAGTGATGAAGCCATCTCGCCGAAGGATTTCCTTCACCGCAATTGCATCGGCAGTGGTGCCGTTGTAGCAGGCAACAAGCACGCCATCGGGAGCGAAAGGGTGTGGCTTTATCGCGGTTCCCCTATCGCGTTTGGAATGGCCGGGCGTCGGGATCAGGGCATTCCCTTTACAGACCTCGCCGCCGTAGTGGGCAGCGATTGCGTGCACATCAATCATAGCTTCACCTTCCCTTGCTTGACATGGTTAGAAGGACCGCGGAACCAACTGATAATGCTCTGCCGCATTGGCCGCGTCTCTGCGCAGTTTTGGAGTTGAGGGGACATGGCTTATGCCTCCCCTGCGATTAGCGCGTGCAGCGCCTCTGCCGGAATAATCGTCCGGCGGCCGACCCGGACAACGCGGAGGCGTCCTGCGGAGATGTGACTATAAATTGTTGTCCGGCCAAGGCTAGACGCCTGGCAGGCTTCCCGGATGCTGTAGCCAAGCTTCGGGGTGTGATGGTTGGTGCACTGCATTGAAGTACCTCGTTTTTTAATGAACGAGGCTGAAAATGCGGCTTGTGTTCCTAGCTAAAAAGGCGACGCGAAATGTTGGCGTTTCGAAACGGCGTTATGATTTTCCTCCTTTTCGTCCCGGCCTTGAACGGCCGGACTGAGGTGCAAGCGAGTCCCATGCTCTGATGAAGCTTCGGACCGAAAGGCGTCCAGAAAATATTGAAATTGCTTCTTCCTGAAATGACTTCTTAGGCCGCTTCATTTCAGCGTCTTGCGCAAAAGCGGAATAAAGCCAGTCTTTGCATTCACGTTCAGCGTTAGCGGTTAATCGCGGGACAGCATCGGTTACATTACTGGTTGCTGGATCGGCTTTCCCAGTTGCTGTGAAGGCAACCAAATCTGCTCTATGAACTGCTATGTCGTAAGCCCAAGGCGCAGACCACGTGTCTAGCTTACTGACGAGACATGCTGTCCCACGCGAGTAAGTAATTGCACCACCGCGCCATGTCTCGGGCTCAAGGCGCATGGGATTAGCATTAGGCTTTGAGCGGCCACTGGTTTGGATGGCACCTGTTTCAATTGCCTGCATCAGGCTTGCTTCAGCTTGCTGGGGTGAAGTGCAGAAGCTTCTGGCGATATCCTCCTGTCCTTTGAGGGTGTGGCCTGCTTCAAGTGGCAAAAAATTGCCCCATTGACGAAGCGTGGCAATATTGCGGTAGTCTTCGCTGCCTACCCAAGCGATAGCTTCAGGCCACGTCCACCAAACGTCGTGCGCCGCTTTGGCAGTGTGTTGCTCCAATTGAGGTATCGCCTCAGGCCCGAAATCTTCCCAGCTCAGCGGTTTAATCTTTTCTGTCACAGTCTTTATGCCATGTGTCGTGGGAGAGGTTGCCAATGGTTGTCGCAACATTAGGGAAGTTGCAATCCGCTTGTCCGTGGTTTGTCACGCCACTTCGATATAGGCTTCCATGCAGTGTAAGTTCGCTCCGCCCTTCGTGATCGCTCCAGTTGATGATCGGGTCCACTTGGTGGCGCCGCTGGCGGCCAAGCATTTTCGATGGCGTGCGTAAAGTCGTGGCTTGGGGACGCTCATGATCTAGCCGCCCGCTGCTCGAAAGTGTGGGGGGTAATGTGGGGGTAAAGCTCAAATCTCACAACAAATGAATATATATCAATGAGTTAAGTATATGGTTCTATACAAGCCCTGCCACCAACTTCTGATGACGTCAGCCAAGTTTTAGGGCGATGGGTCGCCCCTCCGGCATGCGGCGCCAGCAATATGATCTGGCCGATCAGCGGCGGGGGACGACTGCCGCGCATTGTTCCTAGAGAGAACGTCAGATTTGATTGCCGCCAATTTGGCCGCGGTTGTCGCGCAAACTGTGATCGCCGTCACACCTCCAGCAGGGCATAAGTCCTTTAATTGCCAACACTTACAAGAGTGAAGGGCAGGACGAAATATGGGGTCGATCTATGATCTTGGCATGACCGCTGATGATTTTTATCGCAAACTCAACGAGGCGCTTGCCGTTGTGTTTGAGGCGTCGGGAAGCGAGTTTGACGATGCGGCGCGGGCCGCGCTGTTGGTGTATGACGGCATATTGCGGCAGGCACTGGGCATGCCCGAACACATGAAGCATTGATTGCGCCGGGCGTTGGTGGTGGCGCCTGTCGCCTTGGCGCGGGGTCATGAGATAGCTGATCACCGCTTGAAGCGCTTTTGCATCTTGCATGCCGGGCGAGGGCATTCTCAGCCACACGGTGCGCCGATCCGGATGAAGCAAAGGCCTAAGCAATTGAAAAGGAGAGACGTTAAGGGGGCAGGAAGGTAGGTCGGACAATGGAACCTCTAAACCATTTGGGTGAGAAAGCCGATGATGTTTATCGGAGCCTCTATGACGCGCTTGAACTCGTTTTCGAAACGACGGGCTGCTTGTTTGATGAAGACGCGCAGTCCGCGATGATGCTTTATGACAACATATTGCGGCAGGCACTGGGCATGCCCGAACACATGAAACACTGATTGGGGGAGAGCGGTTGGTGGAGAAGAGCTCCGCCTTACCGCAGGGTCATGAGATAGCTGATGACAGCCTTGCGGGCTTTAGCGTCCTGCATGCCGGGGAAGGGCATGCGCGTGCCCGGCACAAGGCGCTGGGGGCCTTTCAGCCAACGGTCCAAGGTTGCGGCATTCCAAGTCAACCCAGAGGCTTTGAGCGCCGGGCTATAGGCATAGCCGGGAACCGATCCGGCTTTGCGACCGGCAAGTCCAGCGAGGCTGGGGCCGAAGACCGTCTTTCCCGGCTGGACGGAATGACAGCCCGCACAGACAGCGAAAGCTATGGGGGCGGACACCGTCTGCGCGTGCCCTGCCGATGTCGCCATGAAGCTGGCCGCAACCAAGCTGAACGCTTTTACACGCATGTGTCTTTTCCGGTTTTTGGGGAAGGGAGTTGGAGGGCAGTGACTGGCACTGCCCTCCCCTGTCTCAACGCTGGCTTAGAAGCGATCTGCGTCCATGATCTTGGACCAGGCCGCCACGAAGTCCTTCACAAAGGCATCCTTGGCGTCGTCAGCGGCATAGGCTTCCGACACGGCGCGCAGTTCAGAGTTTGAACCGAACACAAGGTCAACCGGGCTGGCGGTCCACTTCAGCGTGCCATTGCTGCGATCCTTGCCTTCGTACAGACCTTCGGTGGCTGCCTTGGACCATGCAGTGTCCATCGACAGAAGGTTGACGAAGAAATCGTTGCTGAGCGTGCCCGGACGTGTGGTGAGCACACCTGTGGTTGTGCCGCCAGCATTGGCACCCAGCGCGCGCATGCCGCCCAACAGCACGGTCATCTCCGGAACGGTCAGGTCCAGCTTATCGGCCTTGTCGATCAAGGCCTCAACCGGCCCAACATCGGCATCCGCACCATAATAGTTGCGGAAGCCATCTGCCTTTGGCTTGAGCTCATTGAATGATGCGACGTCTGTCTGTGCCTGCGTTGCATCGACGCGACCGGGGCTGAAGGGCACAGTCACGTCATGGCCTGCCGCCTTTGCGGCCTGTTCGACCGCTGCATTGCCGGCCAGAACCACCAGATCCGCGAGCGAGACTTGCTTTGCACCCTTTGTGCTCTTGTTGAGGTCAGCCCGGATGGTTTCCAGCTTGCCCAGCACCTTGGTCAGTTCCGCCGGGTTGTTCACCTCCCAGCTCCGCTGCGGTTCCAGACGGATGCGACCGCCATTGGCACCGCCGCGCATGTCTGTGCTGCGGAAGCTGGAGGCTGCAGCCCATGCCGTCCGCACCAGTTCCTGCGTGGTCAGGCCGGAGGACAGGATTTTGCCCTTCAGCGCGGCAACGTCTGTGGCATCAATCGCACCAAAGGCGGCCTTGGGCAGGGGATCCTGCCAGACGAAGGTCGCCTGCGGAGAATCCTTGCCGAGGTAACGGGCCTGCGGACCCATGTCGCGGTGGGTCAGCTTGAACCAAGCGCGGGCGAACGCATCGGAAAATTCCTGCGGGTTCTTCTGCCAGCGCTGCGTGATTTTGCGGAAGCCGGGGTCTTCGCGCATCGCAATATCTGTCGTGAACATGATGGGCGCGTGGCGCACATCCTTGCGGTGCGCATCCGGGACCAGATTGGCGGCTGCCGGGTCCTTGGGGATCCACTGCGTGGCACCGGCGGGGCTCTTGGTCTTCACCCATTCAAAACCATAAAGATTGTCGAGATACTGGGTGGTGAAGGCAACCGGGTTGGATGTCCAAGCACCTTCAAGGCCGCTGGAAATGGTGTCTTCGGAATGACCCTTTCCGCACTTATTGGCCCAGCCCAAGCCCTGCTGTTCGATGGAAGACGATGCCGGCTCTGCTGCAACGCACTCCTCCGGCTTCCGGGCGCCATGTGCTTTGCCGAACGTGTGGCCACCGGCGATGAGTGCTGCGGTTTCATCGTCCGCCATCGCCATCGCACCAAAGGCGCGGCGAATGTCTTGTGCCGCGGCCAGCGGATCAGGGACGCCGTTCGGGCCTTCTGGGTTGACGTAAATGAGGCCCATCTGCGTGGCGCCAAGGCCTCTTTTCAGATTGCCCTTCGTGTCACGGCGCTGATCCATCAGCACCTTGGCTTCCGGTCCCCAGTAAACGAGGTCCGGCTGCCATGCATCGACACGACCGCCTGCAAAGCCAAGCGTCTTAAAGCCCATATCTTCCATGCCGACATTGCCGGCCAGAACCATGAGGTCACCCCAAGAAAGCTTGCGGCCATATTTCTGCTTGATGGGCCAGACGAGGCGGCGGGCTTTGTCGAGGTTGACGTTGTCGGGCCATGAATTGAGCGGCTCAAAGCGCATTTCGCCGCCGTCCGATCCACCGCGACCGTCGCTGGTGCGATAGGTGCCGGCGCTGTGCCAGGCCATGCGGATGAAGAAGGGACCATAATTGCCATAGTCGGCGGGCCACCAAGGCTGTGATGTCGTCAGCACCTTGCGGATGTCTGCCTTCACCGCATCAAGATCCAGCGAGGCGAATTCCTTCGCATAGTCAAAGTCCGGACCATAGGGATTGGACCTGACGGCCTCATGCTGGCGGAGTGCTGTCAGATCGACGCTCTTGGGCCACCACTCTTTGGCCTGTTCGGTTGGTGCGGCGTCTGCTGCATGGGCGACGCTCGCCAGCGCGATCGGAGACGATGCGACGAGCAAGGCTGCGAGGACGAGTTTGGAAGGTTTCATGATTATGCTCTCCTATTGGTTTGGCAGGCGGGGGTGCCAAGCAAACCATCAACTAGGGCGCTCTGATCCATCGATCCAATAACTTTATCGGCTTACAGTGATCGACCTAAGCGATTAATTGAACGGTGAAATTCTGGGAAAGTCGGGGTGGGTCTTGGGTGCGTGCCGCGAACTCGGTCATTGCGCCACCAATGACTTTGCGGCAAAGGCGCCAACATGACTGATACGCCTCCTGATCGCCTCTGCATCGACCCGTCCAGCCCGCATTTCGACGTCGACGTTCTGCGTCGCGGTGTCGGCATCAAGTTTCGTGGCATCCAGCGCCATGATGTTGAGGAATATTGCATGTCTGAAGGCTGGGTGCGCGTTCAGGCGGGCAAGACGGTTGACCGGCGCGGCAAGCCTTTGCTGTTGAAGCTCAACGGCCCGGTTGAAGCCTGGTTTGAAAATGCCGATGCGCAATCTGGCGCGGAGTCCACCCCGGAGGCGTGATGCCGCCGCTGCACTTTGCAGGGCACGATTTTCAGGTGGCGGGTGGCAAGGCTCTGTTCTGGCCAGCCCGTGCCGCGCTGATCGTGGCCGACCTTCATCTTGAAAAGGCCAGCTGGTTCGCCGCGCGCGGGCAGATGCTCCCGCCGCATGACAGCCTTGCCACCCTCTCTGCTGTGGCGGCTCTTGTGGAGGCGACGGGGGCTCGCGAGGTCTGGTGCCTCGGTGACAATTTCCACGACAGCGATGGTGCGACGCGACTCTTGGGCGACGCCCGTGCCACGCTCGCGCGACTGACGGATCAACTTGATTGGGTCTGGATCACCGGCAATCATGACGAAAAGCTGCCGGATATTGTGGGTGGCCGCATCGTTGAAGAGGCAGATCTCGGCGGGATCGTTCTGCGCCATCACGCGGATCCGGCTGATCCCCGGCCCGAACTCTCTGGCCATTTTCATCCCAAATATGGCGGTGCGGCGCGCGGCAGGCGGGTGACGCGACCCTGTTTTGTGGAAGGGGTTACCAAGCTCATCCTCCCGTCCTTTGGGGCGTTAACTGGCGGGATGGCGGCCACGCATCCGGAGATTGTCCGCTGCATCGGGGCAATTGTGGCGATCCATGTTCCTGCCGGGGACCGGCTCGTCCGCTTTGCGGCTTAAGGCGCCTCAGCCTTCCATCAGCGCATAAAGCGCAACCGGCGCATTGCCGCGCATGGGCAGATGTTCGCCTGCAAATTCTGTGCGGTATCCTGATGTTACCCGTCCGAAGAGCGCCGTCGCAAAATCGCCCGACACAAAGATGCCGCCCGGCTGCGTGATGGGGTCAATCCATTCTGGCAGTGCGCTGGCCGTGCCATAAAGGCCCGCAGCGCTTTGCAGCACGATGCCATAATGCCCGCTGATCCGCAGGCTGACCGGCGCGGCGTCCCTGTCCGCATCCCGCAGCCTTAGGGCGGCAAAGGCGGCATCCTCCGGCGTGTCGAAGGCCAGCGCAAAACCCGCACTCTGGCGGCTGATGTGGAAGGGCGGGTGCGGCAGGCAAGAAAGTGCCGCCTCAATCGGTGCGATGGTGCCTTCGACAAACTGACCGGTGTCAGCATCACCGACCTGTTCAATGCCTGCAAACCCCACGAAGAGCAGTGCTGCCACGCGGCGCCCCGGTTCTTCGGGCCCACCCACCCCTGCAGGTGGCGTGGCGATTTGGCGGGGCCAGCGCAGGACGTGCTGGGTCCTTCCCGCCGCGCGCCAGGTTTCCCCATCGCGCGCGGTTTCCTTACCCGTGCCAAATGGTCCTGCTGCCTCATCCGAGATCAGCAACTGGACCGCGACGCTTTCCAGCAGCCCCGCATTGAGCACGGCGGCGCCCATGGAGAGTTCGCTTGCCAGCGTGTTGGCGACGGAATCATAGCGCCCTGTGACATCGCTTGCCTCCCGCACGCTCTCCGCCGCATCGAGGCAGGCCTCAAAGCGTTCCGCCCAATTTTCTGCCCAAGGCTCAACTGAAGCTGCGCGAAACGCGTTGCGGGACATGGGCAGCATCACATGCAGCTCGGCGCCGCGCGCGATCAGGCGCTCGGCAATTAGGATGTCCGATCCTGCCGCCAGCGCGCCAAAGCCAAAGCCGACATTGTGCGCTGAAAGAACGTCATCAATCTGGGTTGTGAGCGTCGCATGGGCATCATCATCTGCCGCCACGCCCAGGTGCCCGGCAAAATGGAGGCTGGCAGGCGGGCGGAATTCGTCGAGCCAGCCACAGGGCAGGTCGCTCGCCTCACAGATGAGGTTCAACTGGCGTAGAGTGACGGCATGGTCTTGCCAGCTGGAGCCCAGCGTGATGGCATGACGCAGCACAGACGTCGCCGCGTCGATCTGTCGCTGGAGGAGGAGCGCTTCGGCGCGTGTGGCCTCGATGAAATAGGGCGTGTCGGCGATGTCGCCGTCATGGTCGATCCGGTCCACGACTTGAGCCGCCAGTGCAGCGGCCTCCTGTTGCTCCCCCGCGAGGAAGCGCATCGTGGCGACGTTGATCAGATGATAAGGGGCGGCCGATAGCGCGTCGGCACGGGCATAGGCGCAAGCGGCATCGGCAAAAAATTGTTTCCGGTCCGCCGCAACATTGGAACGCAGCGCGCGATCCTTCAGGAGGCGGCCCCGCAAGGTGTGAACGGCGGGATCGGGATCATCGTCCCCGAAGCCCGCCGCTTCAAATTGCCGCCAGGCATGGTCCAGCGCGCCCGATCTTGCCGAAGCGAGGATGGCCGTAAGATTTCTGGACGGTGCCTGGCGGTGTGTCATTCCGTGTTTGTTGCCGATCAGCCGCCGCTGCCGCCGGGATTGCGGATTTCAGGATCGATCAGAAGGCGCAGTGGCGACTTCTTGCCCGGCTTATTCTCATGGATGACGTCCACGACAAAGTTGAACCGGTCAACATAGCTGGCGGTTGGCGCGATGGCTTCAAACGTCACCATCTTGCAAGGTTCGCTGCTGCCATAGGGCTTTCCAAATGGATAGCTTGTGCCATCGGGCGCGACCCGACAGAAATTGGCATAGCGGTCCTTGTTCGCACCTTCCTTGAACTGGATCGGGTCTGCGTCCGTCGCAAACTGGAAGTTGTCCTTGTCTGACAAGGTGAAGACGATGTTCGATGGGGCCGCGCAGTTAAGGCTGAGCGGTTCGATTTCAACATCGCATTGCGCTTCGGTTGGCGCAAATTTGCCGCTAACCAACTGGCTAACAGCCTCATCTAGCGAGATGTCGATTGGTTTCTGCGGGTTCTTATATCCCAGCCGAAACTTATTGCCGGTAATGCTGGCTTCAATTTCACGGATGATTGTTTTTCCTATCGCACTTGCCATTACGCTTTCTCCTTCTGCACTTTTGTAAGCGACGCGAGTTTGCGTTCGATCTGCGCGAGTCTTTCCCGCCACAGTTGGTTGTCAGGGTCACGCCCGACCATGTCTGCCACTGTCTGGCGGGCCTCTTTCAGGCGGCGCAGCGCGGCGTCATGTCGTCCTTCCTCCCGCTCCAATTCTGCGAGGGAGAATTGGCGGGTGACCCAAACGTCACGATAATCAAGATTCTGCGGATCGAGCTCGACCGCGCGATTCACGGCGTTGGCAGCGGCCAGATAGGCACGTCGCGCATTTAGTCGCGATCCGGATGCGTTGTGCGCGTCACCCAGCCAGCCATAGGCATTGGCTAGGTCAGCCAACGCGGAACCATCCTTGGGGGAAAGTTTCACGACCTGCGCCTTGGCTTCAACAGAGCCGGCACATGCGGTGTCAGCCAGCGTCACATCTTTGGCATTTGGTGTCAGCGCGAGCGCGCATAAATTCCCCTGTGCATAGCCCTGTTCGCGGATGTAGCGCACATTATCGGGGCGGAGCGCGGTCATCCGGTCGGCCAACGTCACATAGCCCTGAAAATGGGTTCGGGCATTGCGGAAATCCTTTTTGCGATAGGCCAGATAACCCAGCCAATATTCGCTCTGCGCATGAGCAAAGAGGCTTTCGGCGTCGCGCGGGCGTCGCGCGGCAATGGCGGATGTCGTCCGATGAGCTTCGGAAAATTTGACAAGTGCGGCTGCCTTATCGCCGCGCGCCTCATCATCTTCGCCCATGGCATGAAGGATACGGGCCCGCCTCTCTAGGCTCTGGTCGGGCAGGGCCGCCAAAGACTGGTCGCTATAATAATCCATCGCGCGTGCGTTGACCGCATTCATGACATCTAGCCGTCCAACCCCCTTAAGGCGCCCTCGTAAGTCGGTCAGCATGAACTCGATCAGACCTTCCGCCTCAGCCTGTTGTCGTTCCGCCTCCGCACGTGCGCGGACCGCAGCCACCAGCAGGCCAGACAGCACTATAATAGCTATGACGGCGGAGGCTGTGACGGCCATCACGCGGCGCAGTCGGCGCTGTGCATCCCGCTGCACCAGATCGTCCACACCAACGCCGGTTAACCCGGCAATCAGCTTGATCCGGCCCAAACGTTCCTGTTCACCGCGCAGATCAGAGGCAATGGGTTCTCGCGCGTGGCCATCAGGGCCGGGTGTGAAGAGCGTGGGCGGGAAGGCGTCGTCGACATCCCCGCGGACCAAGGCGGGCAAAATTGGTCGTTCCGGATGCATCTCCCGAAACAGCTCTATCTCGCGGTTAACCCAGCGGGAGGCTTTCGCATCTGGGGAGCACAACACAATGAGTGCCTCTGAATCCGCCAGTGCTGCCTTGATTTCGGTGCTCAGGTCATCCGCGGCCGGAAGCTCATCAATATCACGGAAAATGGGGGACAACCTTGCGGGAACCGGCCCACGTGGTGTTGGCGTTCCGACGAGCCTTGGGGGCAGACGATAGCTCTCCATCCGCCGATGGAGCCGCACAGCAACAGCCGTGTCGCAATGGCTATAGCTGATGAACGCCTTATACCGTCCGGTCGTCCCGGCTTCTTCCTTTGTCATTGGCCACCCCGCCTTGAACCAATCCGGATCCAACGAACCTTCGCACGAAGCCCGGACATCGCCAAGGGGGGATCACCGATAGCGCAAGTTTTCCCGCCCGAGATCGGTCATGGAGCGCGCGCCCATCAGACGCATTCCGCGTTCGATTTCGGCGTGCAACTTGCCAATTGCCCGCTCCACCCCGGGCTGTCCGGCGGCCGCAAGGGCATAGAGATAGAGCCGCCCGCCCGAGCAGGCTTTGGCGCCCACAGAAAGCGCCTTCAGCACATGGCTGCCCCGCGTGATGCCGCCATCGCAGATGACGTCGAGCTTATCGCCCACGGCGTCGACGATTTCGGCCAGCTGATCGAATGGCGCACGGCCCCCATCGAGCTGGCGACCGCCGTGGTTGGAGACCATGATGGCGGTCGCGCCAATATCGACGGCGCGCTTGGCATCTTCGACCGACATGATGCCCTTCAGACAGAACTCGCCGCCCCAATCGGCGCGGACCTTTTCAGCGGTCTTCCAGTCCATCGACGTGTCGAGCATCGTGTTGAAATAGTCTTGGATCGAAATCGCCTGCTGTGATCCTTCGCGGACATGGTCCTTCAGGTTTGAGAGTTCGAACTTTTCGCGCAGCAGGTAATTGAGCGTCCAGCGCGGGTGCATGGCAAAGTCGAACGCAGAGGAAACCGTCAGCTTGGGTGGCGAGGTAAAGCCTGTTTGCATGCACCGTTCCCGGTTGCCGCTGACGATGGTGTCGACGGTCAGCGCAATGGCATCAAACTTGGCGACCTTGCACGCCTCGACCATCGCGGTGTTCAGCCCCTTGTCCTTGTGGATGTAAAGCTGGAACAGCTTGGGGGTGGAGATTGTCTCGCCGATCTCTTCGATGCTGACCGTCGCAAGGCTGGAGATGCCGAAATAGGTCCCGAACTTTTCGGCGGCACGCGCCACAGCCCGCTCCCCCTGCCAGTGGAACACGCGCTGCAGGGCGGTGGGGGAAAGGAACAGCGGCATCGCAATCTTGCGACCCATCACTGTGGTCGACATGTCGATGTCGGCCACGCCGGCCAACACATTGGGCACGAGGTCGCACGCTTCGTAGCTTTCGGTGTTGCGCCTGCGCGTCACCTCATCATCGGCGGCGCCATCAATATAGTGAAAGACGGGGCCCGGCAGGCGCCTGCGGGCAAGCTCCCGGAAATCACTGGTGTTGTTGCAGTCTTCAAGCTTCAACCGCCACTTTGCGGCTGCCAGCCGCGACGCTTCATTCGTCATCCTTGCCCCTGATTGCCTGTCCTGCTGCCCGTGCCGCGCCCTCCAGCGGGTGGAGCGGACGGGCAGGGGCTGGACAGTTTCGTGCCTCACCCAATCCCTTCAGATAGCCGCGGCGGACGACGCCTGCATAGAGGGCTTCGCGATAATCCCGGTCGGCGCGCCCCGCGCCGGAAATTTCGCGGACGAGCGAGCGGAAGGGGATGAGGCTGGAGACGAGGCCCCCGGCCGCATTGGCGACCCCTTCCTTGCGTTTGCGCGCGTCTTCATCGACTTCCACCTCGTCAAAATCTGGGCCGAGCACGGCATTCAACTTTTCGAGCTCAGAGATGATGCCCGCACAATTGATGAATGCGGGGGAGGCATAAGGGTTGTCCTGAATGGCCAGAAGGTCCGCCGGAATATCTTTGCGCTTCAGATTCACATCTGCCAGCGGCCGGGTGATGACATCCTCAACTGTTGTCGCGGGTTGCGGGTTACCTTGGGCGATGGCCGCCGCGGGTATGGCGATAGTCAATAGGATGGCAGAGCTTAGCGGCAGGAGATGAAAGGTGAGATGCGACATGGCGGGGCTCCCTAAAAAAAGGGACTATTCCCGCAGTTTGGTGAAGCGCCAACCGGCTTTTCGATAACCCTGGTTTTAATGGGCGGCTATTTGAGCAGCACCTGAATTTCAGTGGCGCACCGCAGCGACGCAGACGTGTCGGCAAATGAAAATGTTTTGGCACAGGCCAGCTTTTGACGGTCAAGCACATAAGCGAGTTCGCCCGCCTCGGGGTGGAGTGCAGCCTCAAGCTGCTTTGGATCGTTGATAACCTGCCCCAAATGCCAATGCGCGTAGTTCGGATCCTCCTGCCACTTTGCGTCATGCGCATTTAGGAAGATGGCTGGGCGCGGCCGGATGATCCATTCGTAAATCTGGCTGCTGGCGTCCCCAAGGTAGATATCACCGGCGAGGGTGTACGTCATGTCGACCGACCGAGCGCTGCCCGTATCGATCAACATGTGTGGCATGTCGTAAAAGCGCTGCGGCACTTTCCTCCGGATATGCAGTCGGCGATGCTCCAGCGACCCATGGATCAGCTTTCTAAACAACATCACATGCGGGGCAAAGACGAAGTTAAAGCGGGTCTGCGCCGCAAAATGGTCCAAGATCTGCGGGCCAAAGCGATACCATGATGACAAGAGCGGATCGAAATGCGGGTTGTAGACGACGACAGGTTTGTCATCTTCAAACAGACGCGGCTTGCGCGTTAGGTCCATCGCATCGAATTTGGGATAGCCGCACACTTTGATCTTATCGGCCATCATTGGGTGGCGTTCCAGCATCCGTCCGCGCGTCTTTTCCCCCGCGACCAACACCCGATCAAAGAAACGAAGTTCATCGGAAAAGCCGACAGACCGGTCACCACTGCCATGCGGAATGCAGACCAAGAGCGGCCCTGTCAGCTTCCAGCGCGACCGCAAGAGGGTGGTGGTAAACTCTGGAACGACGAGCACGTCGAATGACTGGAAATAGTCGAGGTGGCGGCGCAACATTGCGATCCGGCGGGCCGGGACGATCCGGTTGAGCGTAGACGTCGCCAGCTCCATCAATGCGCTGAGTTCTAAGCGGCGGACGAGAGGTGTGTTGGCGATTGGACGCGCTTGGATAAGGCTTTCGACAGCGGTCGCTTGTTCTGCTGTGGAAACTGCTATTTCCACCTCAACATCGGCGTTCAGGCCGGCAAGTTCCAGCGCCACAGGCAGTGTGTGGGCAACTTGATGCACATCTTCATGATTGAAGAGAAAACAGACACGCTTGGTCATGCGAAAGTGACAACGTCCCATCCATGTTTGGACGCGAGTTTCCGCAGCGAGCTGCCGGGATTGACGGCAATTGCGGCGCTTGCCCAGAAAAGGGTGGGCGCATCCGATGCGCTGTCGCTATAAAACCGAAAGGCCTTCGCCTGCCCGAGACGATCATCGACCGCGCAGGCTGCTTCAACCATCTCGCGCTTGGCCTTACCGTAACAATTATCGCCATTGATCCGAAAGCTGATGAAATCCTCAGGCAGGCGCGCCTGTTTGGTCGCCACGACACAATCAAAGCCCAGCAGAAGAGCAATTTCGCGCGCGTAGAAATCGGGCGAGGCCGTGGCCAACATCAAAAGTGCACCCTTTGATCTTTCTGCCTCCACACGCGCCACGGCATCGGTGAGAAGATTATGGCGGACAATGCGTTTGGCAAATTCTGCTGAGATATGCTGCAACTCCACCGACTTGATGCGCCGACCGACCATCAGCCGAAAGCCAATCTCTTTCAAATCTTTGCGCTTGTAGATGCCGAGCACATAGCCCGCCATGGCCAAAATCCAGACCGGAAACAGCAACAAACGCCAGCGTGCGCGATGAAAGGCTGCAAAAAGAAGAAAGGGCGTGTAGGTCGAAAACCTCGTCACTGTCCGGTCAAGGTCGAAGATCGCAACATCCATGTCTATTTGTTACACCTGCTTTGAGGCCAAAAAGTGACCTCTCCTAAGCGTCCATGGACCGCCATCGTTTTGGCAGGGCAGCGCCCCGGCGTCGATCCGATGGCCGCGCATTTCGGCGTGGAGTGGAAGGCGCTCGTGCCTGTCGGCGGTGAGCCGATGGTCACACATGTCGTCCGCACGCTCAGCCAAATTGCCGAAATAGGGAAGATCGTCGTTCTCGCCCAAGATACTGAGGCGCTTGCCGCAGCCGTCGCTGTGGGCGGGACGGCGGACATTATGGCCAGCAGTGATGGCATTTCGGTCAGCATCCTGCGTCATGCGGGGACGCCTACAGCGCCTTGGCCAGTGCTGGTGACGACAGCGGACCACCCCCTTCTGACGCCGGATATGGCGCGTCATTTTATCGCGCAGGCCGAAGCCAGCGGCGGTGATGTTGCTGTGGCGATGGTTGAACGGGCAACGATGCTCGCGGCGTACCCCGGTAATAAGCGGACCTGGCTGCGCTTCTCCGACGGGGCCTGGTCAGGTGCTAATCTCTTTGCGCTGCGCAGTGATAGGGCGAGAGGCGCGCTAGAACTTTGGGCTGAGGCCGAACAGGACCGTAAAAAGGCTTGGAAGCTCTTTTTGCATTTTGGCCCCTTACTCGCGCTTCGGGCCATCACGCGCACCATTGGCTTGGCCGCGGCCCTTGGCAAAGCGGGGAGACGGCTTGGCCTCTCTGCACATCTCGTTCCAATGCCGATGGCGGAAGCGGCGATTGATGTCGATAAAGTCAGCGACCATGTGCTCGCTGAACAGATTTTTCAGACGCGGTTAGATCAACCGGAGACGGCGGCCCACTGATCCCAGCGCTTCGCGGTCTGGCAACGGGAGGGCCCAGCGGCATGCTGTCCACAATGTTGCTACCAGCACCCCGCATATGAGCATTAAGGCCGGTCCCATCGGCAAAAGGTTGACCCAAAGCGCCGCGAAGAAGCCTGCCAGTGAGACAATCACGGCGCGCAGAGCGACCTGCGCAAAGGGTTGACCAAAGGGCAACAAGCCATGCTGCCGGTAAACTTGCCACGCCGGAATGGCAGATGTCGTGACAAGGCCGAGGGCCACAGCCAGAGACATGCCCGTCAATCCGCCCTCCGGCATCACCGCTAAACCAATCAGCATCGATACAGCGAGGCCCGCTGCGCTGCCGATATATTGGCTGGAATAGCGTGACATGACCTGCTGGATGGGGGCAGCCGCGCCGCTCACTGTCTCTGCCAGTCGGGCCAACAGCAGCAAGGCCAACGCAAGCAACGCGCCTTCCATCCCGCTGCCAATGGCCCGCAGCAGCGTAGGCCCACCGGCAATCAGAACGCAGCAGACCGGTAAGGCGACCGTCAAGGAGATGCGTGTTGAGAAGGCATAGATGTTCTCAACTGCGGCCTTGCCGCCCGTTGAGGCGGCAGATGCCAAGGGGGCCAGCACATAGGCAAAGGCGATCCGGATTGTCTGCACCAGCGAACTGACCTTGCGGACCAGCGCAAATTGCCCGCCGGCAACGGCACCTTGCGCGCCCGGAAGCAGGGCATTGAGCAGAAGCGTCGGCGCATCGCTGAACAGCCGTGCGGTCAAGATGGTGGGCATGACGGAAATTCCGGCCATCCACGTCCCATGCCAGACGCGCTCTTCCGCAGGTCCTGCGCCCAGAAGGCTGAGGTCATAGTTCCTGCTCAGGAGCCGGATGCACAGTGCGCAAATGACAATGAGCGACACCAGATGCGCATAAAATAGCGACATTGTACCAAAACCCATGGCCCAAAACCCCGTGGCGCAGACGAGCCGTACGATCTGTTCCCAAAAGAGGCGGAGGCGGATTTCCGCGCCGAATACCCGGCGGGCGCGCAAGGCAGAAGTCGCCACTTCAACAAAGGCCCAAAGCGGCAAGGCCCAAGCGAAGATCGCGATGAAATGGCTCAACCGTTCGGCATCGCCTTGTGCTGCGTTAAAGATGTGCGCCAAGTCTTCTGAAAAGACCGAGGCTATGGCGGCTAACGCAATGCACGGCAGCACACCCATGATGAGCGCCGCGCGCAACGTGGCGACGGCCTTTTGTTCTGTTGTGGCTTGCGGAACGGTGCGCTGCAAGGCGGCCGTCATGCCAAGGTCTGCGATGGTTTCAACCAGCGTTATCGCGGCCCAGAGCGCCGTGTAAATGCCAAAGCTGGCCAGCCCGAACAGCCAGACATAGACCGGTTGGGCCACGACCTCGACCACAGCGCCCAGCCGCGCCAAAAGCGTCGTGCCCGCACCTTTCGCCACATCGTGGCTGGTAATTGCTTGGGCGCGGATTTCTGGTTCGTCAGTCAAAGCCCGCCCTCTTTGCACAAGGGCGGCGCTCTGTCATCCATAGGCGCTCAAGTGCCGGTCAATGCTGTTGGCGGACCGTCGGGTCACTCCATGCCGGGGAACCGCTCAAACCGGGTTAGAGCGTCCAGACTGTCCATCCAGTGCAGCCGTTCGGCGACCTGAATATGTGCGCCGGGCGGCAGAGCCTGCGCATCGTCCAACGTCACCGACTGGATATCGACAATGCCGGGCAGAAATTCCGCGTTTCGATAGAAGAGCCCCGTGCCGCACGTGCCGCAAAAGCTGCGCATCGCAGAGCCCGACGAATTGAAGGTCACAGGCTCCCCCTGCGTCAGTTTCAGTTCGTCCTCGGCAAAGGCGGCCCAACTGACCACCGGTGCCCCCGCGCTGCGCCTGCAATCGCTGCAATGGCACAGGGCCACATGCTGGGGTTCACCTTCAACGTCATACCGCACCGCGCCGCAATGGCATCCGCCTGACCGTCCCATATCGTCCTCCTTCGAGTCGTCGCATATGGAACATATAAAGAACGAACTTGCCCTACAAGACGTATTTGCTCAGATCCACATTCTTGGCGACTTCGGCCAGTTGCGCCTCAACAAAAGGTCCATCGATGAGGACGGTCGTGCCGGTCCGGTCCTCTGCCTCAAAGCTCACTTCTTCGAGCAGCTTTTCAAGCACGGTCGATAAGCGTCGTGCGCCGATATTCTCGACTGTTTCGTTCACCTCGGCCGCGATCCGGGCGATGGCGCGGATGCCATCATCGGTGAAGTCCACGGTCACGCCCTCGGTTTGCAGCAGCGCCGAATATTGCGTCGTCAGGCTTGCCCGTGTGTCCGAGAGAATGTTGACGAAATCCGCCTCGGTCAGCGCTTTCAGCTCGACGCGGATCGGCAGGCGCCCCTGCAGTTCGGGCAGCAGATCGCTCGGTTTGGCGACATGGAATGCGCCCGAGGCGATGAAGAGGATATGATCGGTTTTCATCGGGCCATATTTGGTTGAAACGGTCGTGCCTTCGATCAGTGGCAGCAGATCGCGCTGCACGCCTTCACGGCTGACCGAGCCGCCTCGCACGTCGGACACGGCGATCTTGTCGATCTCGTCCAAGAACACGATGCCATTGGCCTCTGCATCGGTGAGCGCGACACGGGCAACATCATCCTGATCCAGCCGGGCGTCTGCTTCTTCCTCGACCAGCTTGGCCCAGGCGGCCGGCACGGTCATTTTGCGGCGCTTCTTGGGTGTGCCGCCCAGTGCCTTGCCCATCATCTCGGACAGATTGATCATCCCGACATTGGGCGCGCCGGGGATTTCAAACGGCATGTTGGGCGCGTTTTCGACTTCGATCTCGATTTCGGTCGCATCCAGATGGCCCTCCTGAAAACGCAGGCGGAAGGCGTCACGTGTCGCGGTAGAGGCATCCTTGCCGGTCAGCGCATCGAGTAGGCGGTTCATCGCCGCTTCTTCGGCCTTGTCCTTCACCGCGGCACGGCGGCGTTCCTTTTCGAGCCGGATGGCCTCTTCGACCAGATCACGTGCAATCTGTTCCACATCGCGACCGACATAGCCGACTTCAGTGAACTTGGTCGCCTCAACCTTCACAAACGGGGCGTCGGCGAGCTTTGCCAGACGGCGGCTGATCTCGGTCTTGCCGCAGCCCGTGGGGCCGATCATCAGAATGTTCTTGGGTGTCACTTCCTCCCGCAGTTCAGGCGAGAGCTGTTGACGCCGCCAGCGGTTGCGCATGGCGACGGCAACCGCGCGCTTGGCATCGGACTGGCCGATAATGTGTTCGTCAAGGGCGGCCACAATGGCCTTGGGGGTAAGGGCGTTGCTCATCTTCATCTTCCCCCCTCCCGCAGGCGGGAGGGGACGGGGGTGGGCAAGGGGAGCGATATGAGAGCAGGACAGACCCACCCCTAACCCCTCCCGCAGGCGGGAGGGGGACTAGGTCGCGCTTTCCAGCGTCTCCACGGTCAGCTGGTCATTAGTGTACACACAAATCTCAGCGGCCACGGCCATCGCCTTGCGGGCCAAGGCTTCGGCATCGGGTTCATAGTCCTTGAGCGCGCGCGCGGCGGCGAGGGCGAAGTTACCGCCGGATCCGATGGCGGCCACGCCGTCGACCGGTTCCAGCACATCGCCATTGCCCGTCAGGATCAGCGTCACGTCCTTGTCGGCGACGATCATCATGGCTTCCAGATTGCGCAGATATTTGTCGGTTCGCCAGTCCTTGGCGAGTTCAACGGCGGCGCGCAGCAGCTGGCCATTAAACTGCTCCAGCTTGCGTTCCAGCCGCTCGAACAGGGTGAACGCATCGGCGGTGGCGCCTGCGAACCCGGCAATGACCTTGCCGTCGCCCAGCGGGCGGACTTTCTTCGCATTGGGCTTCATGACGGTCTGGCCCATCGAGACCTGCCCGTCGCCTGCGATGACGACCTTGCCGGATTTGCGCACGGAGACGATGGTCGTGCCGTGCCATTTGATTGCATCACTCATGATCGGGATATGGGGCGGGCGGTTGCCGCTTTTCAAGGGCAGGCCTATCTGGGGGACATGCGTCGCCTGATCCTCCTGCTGTTTGCCATGCTGCTGATGCCCATGCCGGTCGCAGCGGGCGAACTTGCCAAATTGCGGGAGATGGACGCGCGCATTGCCGCCATCTCGCACCGGCTGGCGACCGCGAACCTCGCTCTATGTCCGTTTCCCTCGCCCCTTCAGGGCATGCTGGTGCAGGATATCGGGCAGTACGCGCCGGAATGGCGGGCCGAGGCGCAGGCCGATCTTGGCCTGTCAGATGTCCCGACCGTCACTGTCGTTGTGCCGGGCAGTTCAGCCGCCCGCGCCGGAGTGCGCGTGGGAGACCATGTCCTCGCGATGGATGGCACCCCGACACCGCGAAGCACCCTGAAGGCCCCCGCCAGCTATCAGGTGGTCGAAGCTGTGCTCGCGCAGCTTGCCGCTGCCTTGCAGGATGGATCGGTCCGTCTGCTGATTGATCGGGGCGGTGTGCAGCAGACACTTTCGATGGACGCTGATCTTGCCTGCCCCGCCAATGTCGAGCTGGTGCCGGGCAAAAAGCTGTCGGCCAGTGCCGATGGCAAAACCGTCCATGTCTCTTCGGCGCTGGCGACCTTTGCAGGCAGCGATGACGCGGGCGCCGTGCCCATCGCACATGAAATGGCGCACAACATTCTGCGCCATCCCGAACGGCTCGACCGGCAGGGCATCAAACGCGGGCTGCTGGCGCCGCTCGGCAAGAACCGCGCCGCCATTCGCGCAACCGAGGAAGAGGCCGACTATTTCGCCGCCTATATGCTGGCACGCGCCGGTTACAGTTTAGATGCCGCGCTCGATTTCTGGCGGCGCTACGGCGCGAAGACGGATCTTGGTCCGTTCAATGATGGGACGCATCCTGGCAAGAAGGCGCGGCTGGATCTGGCCCGTCGGACGGTAGCTGAAATCCGTGCCAAACAGGCTGCAGGTCAACCACTTATCCCGACGCTCGTCGAACAGAATTGACTGTTTGTCGGTTGCGGCCTGCTCCGGCGGCTCCGTCCCGCCATGGCCGCAACCGAATATGACGTCATCATAGCGCAACATTGTTCTTCACAGCCGCAATTTTTCCGTTAGCGTGCCGGACCAACGGCTCGTGGAGAACACAACCCGTTTCAACTGAATCAAGGTGAGGTTCGCGTGACAGAAATGAAAGCAATGCAGCTCTGGACAGAAGGCGATTGGATCGCTGCGATTGCCGTCGTCCTCCTCGGCGTTTTTCTGGCAATTGGCGCCAAGATCGCTATCCAGAAAGAGCCCGAATTCGCAGGCCACCCCAAGGGCCTGTACATGCTGTTCTTTGCCGAAATGTGGGAGCGCTTTTCCTATTACGGTATGCGCGCGCTGCTCATTTTCTATCTGACCCAGCACTGGCTGTTCAACGATTCCAAATCGAGCCTGATCTACGGCGCCTATACAAGTCTTGTGTACATTACGCCCGTCCTTGGCGGATATCTGGCGGACCGTTATCTTGGGCAGCGTAAGGCGGTCCTTTTCGGCGGTGTTCTGCTCGCGGCTGGACATAGCCTGATGGCGGTTGAAGGCGTGGGCGGGCAGAGCGATCCGGCGATCAACGTCTTTTGGGCGGCCCTTGCCTTCATCATCGTCGGCTCCGGCTTCCTGAAAGCCAACATCTCGGTGATGGTCGGCCAGCTTTACAAGTTGACCGATGTGCGCCGCGACGGTGCCTACACGGTCTTCTACATGGGCATTAACGTGGGCGCCGCCATCGGCACCATCCTTGTCGGCTATCTTGGTCAGACGATCGGCTGGGGCTGGGGCTTCGGCCTTGCCGGTATCGGCATGCTTGCCGGTCTCGTCGTTTTTGTTCTGGGCAAGAATGCGCTGAATGGCGCTGGCGAAGCACCAGCACCGCTGACCAAGTCGAAGGAATGGGGCCTATATGGCATCGGCCTTGCCTCGGTGGCGGTCATCTGGGCGCTTGTCCAATATCAGGATGTCATTCAGTCGCTGCTCGTCGTCTCGGGCGTTGCGCTGCTCGGCTATGTCCTTTTCGAAAGCTTCAAGCTGGAAAAGGAACCGCGGGAACGCATGTTCGCGATCCTATTCTTGATTGCGCTCAACCCGCTCTTCTGGGGCCTGTTCGAGCAGGCGGGCGGATCGATGAGCCTGTTCACTGACCGTTATGTCGATCGCGGAGCCACGCCTGCCTCGCTGTTCCAGTCGATCAATCCCATCTACATCATCCTCCTCGCCCCATTGTTCGCAGCCCTTTGGCAATGGCTCGGCAAACGCGGGAAGGAGCCTTCGGCACCGGCCAAATTCGGCCTCGCGCTTGCACAGATGGGCCTTGCCAATCTCGTGCTCGTCTGGGGTGCGCAATCCTTCGGCATTGCGGCCATGACGCCGGTCATCTTCGTTTTCCTTTACTATCTTTTCGCCACCACGGGGGAGCTTTGCCTCTCGCCCGTCGGTCTTTCGGCCATGAACCGTCTCGCACCATCTCACATGGCCAGCCTCATCATGGGTGCCTGGTTCTACATGACAGCCGTTGGCAATTTCGTTGCCGGCAAGATTGGGGAAGCAACAGGCGGCCATGGCGGCGAAATGAGCAAGGCGAAGCTGCTCGACATCTATGAGTTGTTCGGATGGGTTTCGATTGGCGCCGCCGTCATCGTGCTGCTTTTGACGCCCATCGTGAAGCGCTGGATGCATCTCGACACATTAAAAGACACGCAGGAAGGATAATCCTCTGATGCAATTGACGAAGTTCCTCATCGGGACCGCAGTGGCGCTGGCGACGGTGACGTCGCCTGTCGCTGCCAAGAAGAAGGACAAGGACGAAGCAAGCGCGCCTAAGTCCAAATTCAACAAGGACCCATACCCCTCAACCTATCAACCCTATGCCAGTGTGCCGACGGCGGTGACCAACGTCATTGTCTATGACGGTGAAGGCGCCAAGTTCCAGAACGCCACGGTCTATTTCCGCGACGGCAAGGTAGAAGGCATTGAAACCGGCGGCGCGTTGAAGGACGGCTACACCGTTATTGACGGCACCGGCAAATGGGTGACACCCGGCATCATCGACATCCACTCACACCTTGGCGACTACCCTTCGCCCGGTGTCGACGCGCATAGCGATGGCAATGAAGCGACCGGCGCTGTCCGCCCTGAAGTCTGGGCAGAACATAGCGTTTGGCCGCAGGACCCGGGCTTTTCCCGCGCGCTCGCCAATGGCGGCGTGACCGCACTTCAGATCTTGCCCGGTTCGGCCAATCTGTTCGGGGGCCGGTCGGTCACGATCAAGAATGTCTATGCCCGCAATGTGCAGGGGATGAAGTTCCCCGGGGCACCTTATGGCCTGAAGATGGCGTGCGGGGAAAACCCCAAGCGCGTTTATGGCAGCAAGGGCCAGATGCCGCAGACCCGCATGGGGAACATGGCGGTCAATCGCCAAACATGGGCACGGGCCGCAGAGTATAAGCGCAAGCTCGACAAGGGAGATACCGTCACGCGTGATCTCGCCATGGAGACGCTGGCAGGGGTGCTGTCAGGGGAAATCCTAGTCCACAACCATTGCTACCGCGCCGATGAAATGAGCCTCGTCATCGATATGGCGAAGGAGTTTGGCTATAAGGTCTCGACCTTCCACCATGCGGTTGAAAGCTACAAGATCGCCGATCTGCTCGCCAAGGAAGGCATTTGTTCTGCCATGTGGGCAGACTGGTGGGGCTTCAAGATGGAGTCCTATGACGCCATCAACGAGAACATCCCGATGGTGTTCAAGGCCAATGCCTGCACGATCGTTCATTCCGATGATGCTAACGGTATTCAGCGCCTGAATCAGGAAGCCGCCAAGGCAGCCGGCGATGGCCGCCGCATGGGCATTGAGGTGCCGGATGAAGTCGTCTGGACTTGGCTCAGCTATAACCCTGCCAAGGCCTTGGGCATTGGCGATAAAACAGGCAGTCTGAAGCCCGGCAAGATGGCCGACATCGTGCTGTGGAACGGCAATCCG
This sequence comes from uncultured Sphingomonadales bacterium, assembly GCA_903839675.1. GTDB lineage: Bacteria > Pseudomonadota > Alphaproteobacteria > Sphingomonadales > Sphingomonadaceae > Aquisediminimonas. Next base: position 42,999 of record CAIMDB010000028.1, on the reverse strand, counting down.
CTGTCTGTCTACACACGGCCTGACAAGGTCTGGATCGATGGTGCGCTGATGTATGATGCCGCTAATCCCAAGATGCGGCCGGTGGCCGATTTTGAGCTGGGACAGCCCGGTGAAGGAGACGTGAAATGAAGCGCTTCCTGCTTGGCTGTGCAGCCTTGATCGCACTCCCCGCTTCCGCCCAGACTATCGCCATCACGGGCGGCAAGGTTGTCATTGGGGACGGTTCGGCACCTGTTGAAAACGGGACTGTCGTCATCACCAATGGTCTCGTTGTCGCGGCGGGTGCTGGCGTTGCCATTCCAGCCGGTGCCGAACGCGTCGACGCCTCCGGCAAATGGGTCACGCCCGGCATCGTCGCGGGCTTTACACGCATGGGCCTTGTCGGCGTCGATGCCGTGGACCCCAGCAATGATAGCGAAGCCCGCAATTCGCCGTTCAACGCGTCGCTGGATATGGCGCCTGCCATCAATCCGGACGTCGCTGCAATGGCCGTCAACCGCGCGGCTGGCGTCACGCGTGCCATTGTCTCACCGGATGCGGGCAATGCGATCTTTGCGGGTCAGGGTGCTGTCATTGACACAGGGAGCGACCTGAACCCCGTCACCAAAGCCAAAGCATTCCAGTTCGTCGAATTCGGTGAAACCGGCGCGCGTTTGGCGGGGGGGTCGCGTCCTGCGCTGATCGCCGCGTTCAAAACGGCATTGGGAGAAGCCTCTGAAGCGGCCAAGGGCATCTTCCGCGATGATGCCATGCTGAAACGCGCCGATGCGCTGGCGCTGGTGCCCGTTGTCAACGGCACGATGAAGCTGTTCGTCCATGCCGAGAGCGCGCCGGATATCCTGATGGTCCTTGCTCTCAAGAAGGACTTTCCGATGCTCAGCCTCGTCCTTGTTGGGGCGACCGAAGGCTGGCGCGTAGGGCCACAGATTGCCGCGGCCAAGGTTGGCGTGCTGGCCTCTGCGCTCAACGACCTGCCCGACAGCTTTGAACAGTTAGCGGCAACGCAATCGAATATCGGCCGCATGAAGAAGGCCGGCGTCGAGGTCGCAATCGGTATGATCAACGACAATGAAGCCCGTCAGGCGCAGCTGTCGATGCAATATGCCGGCAATCTCGTAGCGCTCAACAAGGTGCCGGGTGCGACGGGCCTCAGCTGGGATCAGGCGTTCGCCACGATCAGCTCGGTCCCTGCCGACATCGCGGGATTGGGCGGAGAAATCGGATCACTGCGTGCCGGTCGCAAAGCAGATGTGGTCATCTGGGATGGCGATCCTCTGGAGCTGACCTCGGGTGTCCAGGCGGTCTGGATTGACGGTGTGAAACAGTCGCTCGTCAGCCGCCAGACGCGCTTGCGGGATCGTTACGCGAACCCAACGGAAGGGGCGCTGCCAAACGCTTACGACAGATAGGGATGAAGGGGTTCGCTGGCTGGCCCGGCGAACCCGTTCATCACACTGTCAGGCAAGCGCGTTAAACAGCACAACATAATGAAGAAAAACATCCCCTTCCTCCGCGCCTCAACAGGTGCGCTTGCCCTTATTTGGTCCGCCAACCCCGCCACGGCGCAGCAGGCGGTGCCGCCGGCTGACGATGTCGGCGAAGACATCGTCGTGACAGCACCAAGGCTCGCCGGGTCAGTCGACGTCGATATTCCTGCCGATGTTGTCCTCGATGAAGCGGCGATCCAGAGCTATGGCGCCTCCAGCGTCACTGATCTCTTGTCCGCACTCTCCGCACAAACGCGTTCGGGCCGCGGTCGCGGAAATGGGCCGCCTGTGGTGCTCGTCAATGGCAAACGCGTCTCTGGCTTTGCCGAAATCCGGGACTTGCCCTCTGAGGCGATCCAGCGGGTGGAAGTCCTGCCGGAAGATGTCGCGCTGCGCTATGGCTTCACTGCCGAACAGCGGGTGGTGAACTTCATCCTGAAAGAAAAATTCTCCGCGATCACGCTGGAAGGGGAAGTCGGCGCGCCAACATCAGGCGGGCGGACATCAATGGAGGCAGAGGCCGGGCTGGTCCGTATCGGTAAGCTTGGCCGCCTGAATATCGACACAGAATATACGCGCTCCGGCAAAATCCTTGAAAGCGAACGCGGGATCATTCCCGATGGCGCGGATGAGACGGCGTATCGCACGCTGTCTCCCTCCAACGAGGCCTTCAAGCTCAACTCAGTGCTCAATCGCACAATTGCCACCAATGTCAGTGCCACGCTGAGCCTTCAGCACGATCGTGCAGATACGGTCTCTCTGTTCGGCATTTCACCGGCCTCCGTTGGCGCAATTGATCCGCTGACGCGCAACGTGCGAACGCGGGCATGGACCGGCGGGCTGACGGTGGACGGTCGTATCGACCGCTTCAATTGGACCGCGACGGCCAATGGTGAACGCACGACCTTGCGGACGCTCACCGATCAGGACGTGGCAGTGCCGACAGGGCGCGATCTTGCCCAGTCCCGGCTTTCTGTTGGAAATGCGTCATGGTCGCTTACCGGGCCACTGGTGGAGCTGCCTGCAGGCCCTGTGACCACCAATGTCCGCGCCGGATTTGAGGCGCGGGGCATCGACAGTGTCTCGGAGAGATCCGGTGTGCTGCGGTCAGCCTCCATCAACCGTGATGAAGCCAATGTGCGCGGCAATATAGACATTCCACTCACCAGCCGGAGGCGCGCGGTGGGGGATGTGATTGGCGATCTCTCCATCAACCTCAATGGCGGCTATAAAAAGCTTTCTGATTTCGGTGCGATCACGGCTTATGGCTATGGCCTCAACTGGTCGCCTTTGTCCGGCGTGACGTTCCTTGCGAGCATGGCTGTCGATCAGGCCGCACCAAGCTCCACGCAACTGGGCGAACCCGCGCTCGTGACGCCCAACGCGCTCGTTTATGATTATGTGCGCGGGCAAACGGCGATTGTCGCGCTGACCTCAGGCGGTAACCCGTTGCTGCGCGCCGAAGAACGTCGCGATATGAAGCTGGGGCTGACCTATGAGCCCAAATGGCTCGACGGGCTGACGATGACGGCCAATTATTTCCGCAACCGCAGCACGGACCCGCTGGCGGCCTTCCCGGCGCTGACGGCGGCGGTTCAGGCGGCTTTTCCGAACCGGTTTACGCGCGATGGGACTGGGCAGCTGGTCGCAGTCGATCAGCGGTCGATCAATTTCCTTGCCTCCCGCAGTGAACAGCTACGCTGGGGGTTGAGCTTCCAGAAATCCTTTGGGCAGCCGGGCGGCGGCGCTGGTGCAGGCGCGGGCCGGGGGGGACCTCCCGGTGGCGGTCGCGGCTTTGGCTTCGGTCGACCGGGCAGCAATGGCGGGCGCTGGTCGGTTTCCGCCTATCACACGATCAAGTTTGTCGACGAAGTCGATATTGCGCCGGGCCTCCCCACGCTTGACCTTTTGGGCGGGGATGCCACTGGCCAATCCGGCGGCACGCCGCGCCATGCTTTTGAGCTGGAAGGGGGCTGGTTCAACAAAGGCATCGGCGTGCGCGTTAACGGGGCCCACCAGACGGCAACCTCCGTCAATGCAGGCGGATCGCCGTTGCGCTTCTCCGATCTGACGACACTCAACCTCCGGCTGTTCGTCAATTTTGAACAACGCAAGGCGCTGATAGACGCCGTGCCCCTGCTGAAGGGCGCGCGACTGGCCATTAGGATCGATAATCTCTTCAACGATATTCAAGGCGTTCGGGATGCAGGCGGTCTCGTGCCGCTGCGTTATCAGCCGGGCTATGTTGATCCGGTTGGCCGGACGTTTGAAATCAGCTTGCGCAAAATCTTCTAGCAAGCCGCCGCCAAATCGACGAAGCTCCCGCCCAATGGGGGAAGAGGAGCAGAAAATGAACCAGCTTGTTTTGGCGGTCGCCGCCTTTGTAGGAACGCATTTCCTATTGTCGCATCCGCTGCGAGCGGGGCTGGTGGCGAAGTTAGGGGAAAAGGGGTTTTCGGGCCTCTACAGCGTCATAGCGCTGGGGACATTCTACTGGGTCTACGTCGCTTTTTCCGGCGCGCCGGCGGGCGAGTATTTCTGGGCTCCCGGAGAGCCGGTCTGGGGTGTGGCCTCTTTGCTGATGCTTGTCGCGTCGATCCTGTTCGCAGGCTCGTTCGTTGGTAATCCGGCGTTGCCGTCTCCCACGGCCAAGGCCGATGCCGCAAAGCCGGTGCACGGCGTTTTTCACCTCACCCGCCACCCGATGATGTGGGCCTTCGCGCTTTGGGCCATCGCCCATGTGCTCGTGGCGCCTTATGCGGCGAGCTTTGTGCTGACAGGCGGCATGTTCCTCCTCGCGGTTGGCGGATCAGCCGGTCAGGATGCGAAAAAGGCCAAGCTGATGGGCGCCACCTGGGGCGATTGGTCGTCACGAACCAGCTTTGTGCCCTTTGCCCGACAACTGACCGGTAAGGCGAAGCCCTCTACATTATGGCCGGGGCTCACGCCGGTTCTGGGCGGCGTCGTGATTTGGCTGGTGGCGACTTACGTGCACCCCATGCTCGGCGCGCCTGTGGTTGGGCTTTGGCGGATTTTGGGGTAGGCTTACAGCCCCACCTCTTCTCCATGTTTGTCGCCCGCGCGTTCAGAGATCGTGGCGGTGACCGCCATGTCCATGGTGACATTGCCCAAAGTGCGCATGATATCGGGGAAGGTCTCCACCGCGATCAATAGGGCGAGCGGCTCAACCGGCAAGCCCATGGCGATGGAAATGGGGGCGATCGAGGTCACAAAGCTGACAGTGCCCGGCAAGCTAACTGCGCCGATGGTGGTTGTCGCTGCTGCCGCCACGCCAGCCGCCAATGCCCAAGGCGTCAGCTCGATGCCCATCCAGTGCGCGACGTAGATCGCGACTGCCAGGTTCATCGCAGGCCCTGTCGCGCGGAAGATCGCGACCGCGACAGGCAGCACAAGGTCAGCCGTCGCAGGTGGCACGCCCAGCGCGGTGACACCCTTTAACATGGCCGGCAACGAGACCAGCGACGACTGGGTCGAGATGGCCACCGCCTGTGCCGGAATGGCCGCGCGGAAGAATTGGAACGGACCACGCCGTGCCCCAATGGCGGCGACGAAGAAGCTGGCGATCCAGACAACGGTGCCAGTTGCCGTCACAATCGCCACATAATGCGCGAGCGCACCGAGCGCGGCTGTTCCGGCCTTGGCACCGACCACATAGGCCAGCGCGAACACGCCGATGGGGGCGATGGCCAATACCCAGTTGATAACGATCAGCATCGCATCGCCCACCGCTTCAAAGAAGCCAGTAATGAGCGTGCGCTTGCCGTCGGGCAGGCGGAGGATGGCGAAAGAAAACGCCGTCGTGAAAATGATGAGCGGCAGGATCGCATCGCTTGCCGCCGCCGCAAACGGGTTGGTCGGCACAATGGCACGCAGGAATTCGGAGAAGGGTTTGACTTCGCCTGTGCTGGGGGCGGAGGACAACGCCAGCTTGAGCGCCGCACCCGCCTCCACCGGCATCGGGAAGGCGCTCAGCAGCGCAGGCGTCACAAACGCCGCCATCGTGGCGGAGCACCACAGGATCGTGATCATCGTCAGCACCGCGCGGAAAGCGAGCTTGCCCGCGCGCGCGGCAGCGGCCGTCTGCGCGATACCAGTGATCAGCAGGGCGACCACCAGCGGCACCACGGTCATGCGCAGGCCATTGAGCCACAGGGTGCCAATGACGTCCGCCGCCTCGGTCAGCCCGCCATGCCCGGTATCGAAGACGATCCCGAGCGCGATGCCCAGCAGAAGGGCGGCAAGAATAACTGTTGCTTTTGACATGTTGAATTCCCTGTGACCCTTGTTGATACACGGCGGATAAGGAGAGGCAAATCATGACGAACAAATTGTGCGAGCGGCTCGGGATCGAGTTTCCGCTTTTCGCTTTCAGCCATTGCCGCGACGTTGTCGCCGCTGTGTCCAAGGCCGGTGGCTTTGGCGTGCTGGGGGCCACCGCATTCAACCCCGAGGAACTGGAGGTCGAACTCCAGTGGATCGACGCGCATGTCGATGGCAAGCCCTATGGCATTGACGTTCTCATCCCCGAAAATCTGAGTGTGAAGAATGAGACGGGTCTCACGTCGAAGACACTCGCCGCGCGCATTCCGTCGCAGCACCGCGCGTTTGTGGATGATTTGTTGAAGTCGCACGGTGTTGAAAGTGCGGGTGAACATGCCCGCGCGCGCAGCGATGACGCGCCGCCGCCTTTCTGGCCCGAAGAAGCGATGGAGTTGCTTCGCGTCGCCTTCAACCACCCGATCAAGATGATTGTGAATGCACTCGGCAAGCCGCCGCAGGAAATGATCGACATGGGCCGCGCGCACAATGTGCCGGTCGGCGCGCTGGCGGGTGCCAAAGAACACGCGCTGCGTCTGGCTGAAGCTGGCTGCGACGTCATCGTCGCCCAAGGCGGCGAAGCGGGCGGCCATTGCGGTGAAGTCTCCACGCTTGTCCTCATCCCCGAAGTCGTCCGCGCGTTGAAGGCGGCGGGCCATGACGTGCCCGTGCTCGCGGCTGGCGGCATCATGACGGGTTCCCAAATGGCCGCCTGTATGGCGATGGGGGCGGCCGGCGCCTGGACCGGCTCGGTCTGGCTCGCCACGACCGAAAGCGAATGCTCGCAGATTTTCCGCGAAAAGATGGTCGCCGCCCGCTCCCGCGATACGGTGCGGTCTAAGGGCCGCACCGGCAAATATTCGCGCCAGCTCGTTTCGGCCTGGACCGAGGCGTGGGAAGGCCCGGACAGCCCCGGCGCACTCCCCATGCCGATGCAGTCCCTCATCGCCGAACCCGCCATCCATAAGGCGACCAAGTCAGCTGAGGGCGGCAATGCGGCGGCGGTTCCGCTCGTCACCTATTTCGTCGGGCAGGGCGTGGGGCTGGTGAGCGACATCACCTCGGCGCGGTCGGTGGTGCAGGACTTCATGGCGGATTATGCCGAGGCGGTGGAGACGTTGAACGCTTCGGTGGGGTAGGAGGGAGGGATATCTCCCTCCTTTCGTCATGCTGAACTTGTTTCAGCATCCACGAACACTGCCCGAGAAAGCAAGGCATCCGCGATGCCAATGGATCCCGAAACAAGTTCGGGATGACGAGCGGGAGGGAGTCTCCTATATCCCTTCCAACACCCATTCGAACACCGGAAGCCCAAGCCCCATGTCCAGCTATGAAGACCGCCTTGCCGCCTTGCGCGCCCAGTTGAAGACCGACCGGCTTGATGGGTTCGTCGTGCCGATCTGCGATGAGCATATGTCGGAATATGTCGGCGCCTATGCGCAGCGGCTGGCGTGGCTGACGGGCTTTGGCGGGTCGGCGGGGTCGGCGGTTGTGCTGTCGGAAGAAGCGGCGATTTTCGTGGATGGCCGCTACACCATTCAGGTCCGTGAACAGGTGGATGGTAAGCATTGGTCCTACCAGTCGGTGCCGGAAACGACGATCTCGGCGTGGCTGGCGGAGCATGCATCGGACGGCGCGCGCATCGGCTATGACGCGTGGGTCCACACCAAGACTTGGGTCGAAGCAGCGACCAAGGCGCTGGCGGGCAAGGGTGCGGAGCTGGTCGCGGTTGACCATAACCCTGTCGATGCGGTCTGGGCAGATCAGCCTGCGCCGTCGGTCGACCGGCTGATGGTGCTGGACGATCAGTACACAGGCCGCAGTTCTGCTGAAAAGCGGCAGGAAGTGGCCGAATGGTTGGCCAAGGAAAAGCTCGACGCAGCGATCATCAGTGCGCTTGATTCGGTCGCTTGGCTGTTCAACGTGCGTGGTACCGATGTGGAACGCACGCCGGTTGCGCTCTCCTTTGCCGTCCTCAATTCAGATGGCACGGCGGACCTCTATGTCGATCCGGCCAAGATTGATGAGGTCGTGCGCCAGCATCTGGGCAATGCGGTGCGCATCCATGATCGTGCAGCCTTCACCCCCGCACTCGCCGCCATGGCGGGCAAGCGGGTGGCGGTGGACCCGGAACGGGCCGTCTCAGCCATCTTCTCCCGTCTCACATCGGGCGGTGCGACGCTCGTTGAAACGCGTGACCCGACCGTCCTGCCGCGCGCTATCAAGAATATAGTCGAGCAGGGCGGTCACCGTGCCGCGCAAAAGCGCGACGGTGCGGCGCTGACGCGTTTCCTCCACTGGCTGTCGGTCGAAGCGCCTAAGGGCGGGCAGACCGAATTGTCGGCCGCCGCCAAGCTGCAGGGCTTCCGCGCCGCGACCGGCCTGCTGCGCGATCTGTCGTTCGACACGATTTCCGCCGCTGGGCCACACGCCGCGCTTCCGCATTACCGCGTCGATGAAGGCAGCAATTTGGAAATTGCGCCGGGCAGCATCTACCTTGTCGATTCCGGCGGGCAGTATCTGGACGGCACGACCGATGTGACGCGCACCGTCTGGATCGGCCCGGGTGAGCCGACTGCGGAGATGAAAAACCGCTACACGCGCGTCCTGAAGGGCCATATCGCGCTCGCCCGCGCGGTCTTCCCGGAAGGGACGCGGGGCAGCCAGCTCGACACGCTGGCGCGCATGGCGCTGTGGGAAGCGGGCGTCGACTATGCGCATGGCACGGGCCATGGCGTCGGCGCGTTCCTGTCGGTCCATGAGGGCCCGCAGCGCATCGCCAAGGGCACGGGCGGGCAGGCTGGCACTGAAGAGCCGCTGGCCGCCGGCATGTTCCTCTCCAATGAACCGGGCTATTACAAGGTCGGCCATTTCGGCATCCGCACGGAGAACCTCGTGCTGGTCGAAGCGCGCGAGATTGCGGGCGCAGAAGGCCGCTATCTCGGCTTTGAAACGCTCACCTTCGCGCCGATTGACAGGACGCTGGTCGACACTGACCTCATGACCCGCGACGAACTGCGCTGGTGGGATGACTATCACGCTAAGGTGCTGGAGATCGTCGGCCCGCAGCTTGAGGGTGATGTGAAGGTGTGGCTGGAGGATTGCTGCAAGTCGCTGGGGTAAGGCTTGTCCGACTCAATATGTTCATGTAATGTTCCTATCTTCTAACAAGGAGTGCGACGATGATTGGATATGTGACTGTCGGGACTAATGACTTGCCACGTGCAGCGAAATTCTATGACGCGATAGCCGCCGAAATGGGCGTGGCGCGCATGATGGAGTTTGGCAACTTCATCGCCTGGGGAGCCCCCGGGGGCGCGGCCGGCATTGCGGCGACAGCACCTTCCGATGGGCAGCCCGCGACGGTGGGCAATGGTGTCATGGTGGCGCTGGAGGCGAAGGACAAGGATCAGGTCCATCGCCTCTATGATATCGCGCTCGCCAATGGCGGGACGTGCGAAGGCCCTCCCGGCGCGCGCGGAGACACTTTCTATGCGGGCTACTTCCGCGATCCAGACGGCAACAAGCTCAACGCCTTCATCATGGGCTAGGCCGTCGGCGCCAGTTCTTTCAGGAAGCCAAGAATGACGTCGCAGAACACGTCATTCCGGTCGCCCACCACCATGTGTCCCGTCCCCGCAATGTCATCATAGCGGGCATGGGGCACCAGCTTTAGAAAGTCCTGCGCGGCCTCAGGGCTGACGAGATCGCTCGATTGGCCTCGCACGAGGTGGACGGGCAGGCGCAGCGCGCGGGCGGCGTCTTCCAGCCGCTCGGTCGCGCCACTTGTGTCCGCGTCGATGCCGGTGATGAAGGCCGGGTCCCAATGCCAGCGGTAGCGTCCGTCCACGCCGAGGCGCAGATAATGTTTCAAACTGTCGCTTGGGCCCCGCTTTTCGCGGTGCGGCGTATAAGCGGCGATGACATTTGCGGCGTCCTCGGGGGAGGCGAAGCCCTCTTCCATGTGCTGCGCCATGAACCCTGTGATGCGCGCAACGCCATCGGGCGACATGTTGGGGGTGATGTCGACCAGCGTCAGGCTGGCAAAAACGCCGGAGTTCAAATCCCCTTCCGCGATCAGGCCGGATAGCCCACCCAGCGAGGCGCCGACGTAGTGCAGACGCCCTTGAATCTGCGCGGTGACCGCAATGATATCCTTAGCGAAATGGGAAAGTGCGTAGTCACCCTTGCCGCACCAGGCGCTCTCGCCATGCCCACGCAGGTCGAGCGCAATGGCATGGAAGCCCTCAGCTGCGATAGCTTCCGCCGCACGCCGCCAGGCCCGGCGCGTCTGTCCGCCGCCATGGACGAGGAGAACTGGCGTGCCTTCTGCGGGGCCGGATGAAGCGGCTTTCAGTTCCAGTCCATCATGCCCGACAAAGGAGAGGGTGTTGCTCAACGATCCTTGCCTTCCCGCGACTCATCACTGGGCGGAGTCTCGGATGGCATTTTGCGCTTCTTCAGATTGGCGCGCAGCGCCTCAGCCAGACGGCGCTGCTTTTCGGTGTCGTTCTTGGTCATGTCCCTGCCATTTGACGCGATGTGCTTGACCCGTCCATAGCTTTTGTCCATAGGCCCGCGTCATCGCGTCGAGGCTCTTCTCCGCGTCAGATGGCCATGCTGCCGTAGCTCAGTGGTAGAGCACTCCCTTGGTAAGGGAGAGGTCGAGAGTTCAATCCTCTCCGGCAGCACCATTCTTCTCCCCTCCGGTTGACGAAGTGCGATGCGCCTTCCAAGACACAGGGCATGCGCTTCTTTTCCGATAACGCCGCCAGTGTTCATCCATCCGTGCTGGCCGCCATGGCGGCCTGTAACAGCGTGGACACTGCCTATGACGGCGACGCCCTGTCCAAATCGCTTGATGGGGTCATGTCTGATCTGTTTGAGACTGAGGTGACCGCGCTGTGGGTGACGACAGGCACGGCGGCCAATTCGCTCGCCTTGGCCAGCCTGTGCCCGCCTTATGGCAGCATCTTGTGCCACCGCGATGCCCATATCCAGAATGACGAGTGCGGCGCACCGGAATTCTACACCCATGGCGCGAAGCTGGCGCTGATCGAAGGCGATGGCGCCAAGATCACCTCTGAAGCCCTTGCAGATAAGCTGACGGCCACGCCTGGCGGCGTCCACTGGGCACAACCACACGCCCTTTCGATCACCAATGCGACGGAATATGGCCGTGTCTATACACCGGCAGAGGTTGGCGCGCTGGGCGAGGTTGCCAAGGCGCATGGGCTGGGCTTCCATATGGATGGCGCGCGTTTTGCCAATGCGCTGGTCACGCTAGGCTGTGCGCCTGCTGACGTGACCTGGCGGGCAGGCGTTGACGTGCTGTCCTTCGGGTTCACCAAGAACGGTGGCCTGTCGACGGAATGCCTCGTCTATTTTGACCGGGAAAAGGCCAAGGGCGTTGCCGAACGGCGCAAACGGGCCGGCCATCTTTTGTCCAAGGGACGCTATCTGGCTGCGCAGGTCATCGCGCTGTTGCAGGATGATGTCTGGCTCACCAATGCACGCGCCGCAAATGAAGGGGCGAAGAAGCTTGGCGCCGCCTGCGGGCATCGCCTGTTCCAACCGGTGGAGGCGAATGAGGTCTTTGCCCGGATGACGCCCGATGACGCTGCCAAGCTGCGGGCGCAGGGCTTTGACTTTTATGATTGGGCAGACGGTGAAGTCCGCTTCGTCGTCAGCTGGGATCAGCCGGCCGCGGAGATCGACGCCTTCGCCGCAGCGATAGCCGTCCTGTGAGCCAGCACAGTCCGACATCTTTCCTCAACCCAAAGATCCTCATCCCCTTTGCGACGATCACGCTCATCTGGGGATCGACCTGGTTTGTCATCCGCGGCCAGATTGCAGAAGTTCCGGCAAGTTGGGGGGTGACCTACCGGTTTCTGGTCGCAGGGATCGCCATGCTCGTGCTGGCGGCGTTCAACCGGCAGCGCATTCGGTTCACCGCGCGGGAGTTTGGTTTCGCAGCCTTGGTCGGGGCAATGCAGTTCACGGCCAATTTCAACTTGGTCTACGAGGCGGAGCATCACATTACATCGGGGCTGGTCGCTGTCGTCTTTGCACTGCTTGTGGTGCCAAATGCGATCCTCGGCAGCCTCTTTCTGGGTGACCGGGTGTCAGCCCGGTTCATCTTTGGCGCGGCCTTTGCGATGGCCGGGGTGGCCTTGCTCTTCGCCCATGAGGTGCGCGCAGATCCGGGTGGCGCAGATGAAACGCTGCTCGGCGTTGGTCTGACGATCCTTGCGGTGCTCACAGCGTCTGTCGCCAATGTGATGCAGGCCTCGCCTCCGGCACGGCGGCTGCCCATGATGAGTCTGATTGGGTGGTCGATGTTGATTGGAACGGCGTTCAATGCGCTCTGGTCGTTTATCACCGTTGGCCCGCCGGTCGTGCCGACGACGCCCGGCTTTTATGTTGGCCTTGCCTATCTCTCACTCGCGGCAAGCGCGCTGACCTTCACATTCTATTTCGGGCTGATCCGGGTCATCGGGCCGGGCAAGGCTGGATTCTCGAATGTTCTGATCCCCGTCGTCGCGATGGGGATTTCGACGCTGTTTGAGGGATATCAATGGTCCGTCACGGCGGCGGCCGGTGGGATCATTGTTCTTGTTGGAATGGTTATAGCTCTCAGTTCGCCAAAGCGTGCGGCGGACTCGTAAGTTAACACTATTTGCGGTAACTTGGCGCTACGTTGCAAGTACCGCACGAGAGGACAAAAGCATGGCCAAGAAAACGACCAAGGTCGACATCAAGGACAAGGCAGAAAAAGCGACCAAATCTGCCGCAAAAACAGCATCCAAGGCGAAGAAGCGCGTCGAGGCAGCGGTTCATGACGCTGTTGAGGACGCTGGAAATGCTGTCGAAAAGGCCGGCAAGAAAATCCGTGAGACGGCAGAGCATGCGATGCACAATGTGTCGGTGCTCAACGCCCGCGTGATTGATCATGCGGAGGAAAATGCAAAGGAAGCCTTTGCGGCCATGCGCAAGATCACAACGTCCAAGGATGTGAAGGACATTGTCCGCATTCAGGCCGACTTTGTGAAGGAACAGAGCGCCCGTTCCGTCGCGCAGGTCAAGGAAGTGGGTGAGATGATCGCCTCCTTTGGTCGGATGGCGGTTGAAAGCGTCCGGCCTAAAAAATAGGCGACGATGTCTCCGCGGCGAGGCATGAGGCCAGACCTGCGCGGAAATCTGAATGGAGCGGTTGCCAGCTAAGCAACCGCTTCGCTTTCCGGTTCGCGACCCGCCGGTTCTCCGCGTAAAAGGCGCGCGCCATGGGCGACAGGTTGGCGGCTTCCATGGTCTGCAACGGCGGATGCGGCAAACCCAGCAGATCACAGGCATGCTCAATAACGCTGTTCTGCGAACAGGGCAGGTCGTCAGACAGATTATAGGCGCCGGTGGGTCCTTTAAACCCCGCGATCACGCCCGATACGATGTCATCCACATGGACGCGGCTGAAAATCTGGTCGGGCAGGTCAATGCGATGGGCCTTTCCATCCCGTACCCGGTCCAAGGCAGATCGCCCGGGGCCATAGATGCCGGGAAGCCGGAAGACCCGCGCGCCGCGTGCCAGCCATTCAGCATCTGCGTCATTGCGGCTGCCCCGCCGCCCTTTGATAGGCGCGCTTTCATCGACCCATGCTCCGCCCGTATCGCCATAGACGCCGGTGGAGGAGAGATAGCCCAGCCATAGGTCACGCCGCGCGGTGATCAGGTCCCCATAGGCGTCGAGCACCGGGTCCCCATCTGCGACGGGCGGTACGGACGACAGGACATGGGTGGCAGATGCCAGGCCAAGGCGCACCGATGCGATGTCATCAAAGGCCATCGCGCCTGCCGAGCCGGTCGACAGCACGTCCCACCCCTGCAGGCGCAAGGTATTGGCGATATGGCCTGCGGCATAGCCGAGGCCGAAGATGAACAAGGTTGGCATCGCCAAACGCGATGCCCTTACTTTGCCTTGGCTTCAACCTCTGCCAGATGTTGTGGGAAATTTTGATCGACGAACGTCAGGCTGCGATCTTTTTCCAGCTGTCGTTCATGTCCGTAAAGGCCTGGGCGAGGCGTTCAATGCGCTCCGGATTGGTGGTTTCGCGGGCAACCATCATCTCGGTCCGCGCGCTGCGGTAGATGGCAGACAGGCTGGCGGCGAGTGTACCGCCAAGATCATGATCCAGCCCGGCTTCCAAGGCATGGATGATGCCTGAGGCCCGCCCGAACTGCGCGTTCGTCTTCAGCGAATCCTGCGCCCGCATCGAAAAGGCGAGCAGCGTCAGCGCAAGCACCAGTTCTTCGTAGAGGATGGTGACAAGCTCATGCGGCGAAGCGCCTTCAATCCGGCTGGAATAGGACATGGCTTCATAGTGCATGCGCGCCTGTCCGGGGTGGTGATGGGCGACAGTCATCAGTTGTTGTTCCACTGATCAATTTGCTGCTGGAGATAGGATTGTGTTGCCCGCAAATTGGCAACGCGGCTGTCCATGCCGGACATATTCCTGAGCAGACGGGCCTTATAGGCGGCCTCGCGCTCATCCACGCGGGTCCGGTCTGTGTCGATATCCTTTTGTTCGCGCTCTAGGCGGAGCTTTAGTGCGGCCATGCCACCATTTGCGGCCGTCTCGGTCGCCTTGAGGGCCGCCATTGCGCCGCCGATGCCGGGGTCAGTATCGGCAGTGCGGGTGGCGTCTCTCACGGGGGCGAAAATGGCTTCGACCGCATCGGGGAAGTTCTTGAGCGCCGCATCCAGCTTCTTGCTGTCCAGCGTTACTGAGCCATCCCTGTTGGTCGTCACGCCCAGATCGGCCATGCTGCGCGGGCCAGCGGCGGAGGTCGTCAGCGACTTTGAGAGAATGGCACTCAGCTTGCGTTCCAGTTCAAACAAGGTGCGAGAATTGGTGGAGCTTCGGGCCGCTTTGATGTTCGATTTCATGTCGTTGAAGACGCTGACAAAGTCCGCCATCGTGGATTTGATCGCATCGGTCGGGCGCGTGGCGGTAAGCGACACGGTTTCGCCGGGGACCGCTTTCTTGAGCGTGAGCGTCATACCGGTGATGATGTCGCTCACAGAATTGCTCGCCCGCTGATAGGGCACGCCATCGACCTTCAGCAGTGCATCCTGCGCGCCTTGGGCCAGCGTCATGCCGGACGAGGCTGATGGATAGTCAAACGCGTCGACCCCATTGAGCGTAAAGGCGTTGCTTGCCCCGGATTGCCCTTTCAGGATCAGGCGATAAGCGCCGTTTTCGGACCGGACCGAAGCCGTCACACCGGTGCCTGCCGCATTGATGGCAGAGGCCACGCCGTTCAAGCTGTCGTCTGCCGCACCGATGGTGATGACATGATCGACGCCGCCGACGGTCAATGTCAGGTCGCCCTGACCGACAGCGGCCGTCGCAGAAGCAAAGTTGCCGGAGACCAAAGTCTGCGCGCGGGCGAGTTGGGTGACTTCGATATCCGCCATGATGGCGCCCGCCTGCGCATCGGCATTGGTCGCCGCGGCAAGGACGCTGTCATTGCTGACGGTTGGTTTGGACTTCAGCGAGCCTTCGCTCACAACCTTACCCAGCGTGTCTGTAAAGGATTCAAGGTCAGAGCGCGCTTGTGCCAAAGCGCTGATCTGCGCTTTGATGGCACTCTGCCGCTTGTTCAGACGGTCGATCTTCGGTTCACGGGAAGCCTCGGCCAGATCGTTCACCAGCTTGGCGACATCAATGCCGGAGCCGACCCCCAAGGTGCTTGCAATCGAACTGACCATAATGCCGCGTCCTTCCTTGAAAGACTGAACGGCTTATCCCTGCCCAGCTTTAGGCTTCGGGCCTACCCGAGGCGTCAAATCGCAAATTGTCCGGCACATCGATGTCGGGCTTGTCTGCGCCAGTGGCGAGGGCGGCATCAAGGTTGAAGACAAAGGCGAGCACAGTCGCGACGGCCACATAAAGATCATGCGACACGGGCTGCCCCGCCCGCGCGGTGAAGTAGATGGCGCGCGTGAGCTGCGGATATTCCAGCATCGGGACGCCCGCTTCCTTGGCGAGGTCCCGGATGGCGAGCGCTGTCTCTCCGCGACCGCGCGCGACCACAAAGGGCGCAGCATCAATGCCGGGGCGATAGCGCAAAGCGACCGAGAAATGCGTCGGGTTGGTCAGGATAACGGCGGCCTCGGTGACTGCGCGGCGCGCTGATCCGCTGAGCAGAGCGTACTGGCGCTGGCGGATTGCCGCTTTGACTTCCGGTTTGCCGTCCGTTTCCTTGTGCTCGTCACGCACTTCCTGCTTCGACATGCGCAGGCGGACATTGCGCTGGCGGACCTGGATGGGAACATCGATGGCAGCAATCGCGACAAGCGCGATGGTCAGCGCCATCAACAGGTTGACCAGCATCGACCCCAAAGTGCCTGCGGCGGCGTGCGCATCATTGGCGGCGAGCCCGTTCAATTTGTCGATATCGCCTGAGATCGACCACCAGCTGACTGCGCCCAAGAAGATGACCTTGGCAATTGATTTGCCCAATTCGGCCGCACCTTGCGTGCCAAACATGCGCTTCAGGCCAGCGCCCGGATTTAGCTTGGACGCCTTGGGCGCCATGGCCGCAGTCCGAAAGCCGAGCGAGCCGAGCAGCGCTGTCCCTGCAATCGCGGCCAACAGCGTGGCGCCGAACAACGCCAGCAGCGGCACGGTGGCCATGCCGAGAAGCTCAGTCACTTTATTGCCGACATCAAAGTCGCGCGTGGAGCCGGGCTCCAGCGACAGGCCGGATTTCAGCATCTCTCCCCAGGACGTGACGGCCCACGCGCCGGCGATGGCGATCCATCCGGTTCCAAAGGCCAGCGCAAGGGCTGTCGCCAGTTCCCGTGAGACGAGGACATCGCCTTTCTCCGAAGACTCGCGCCGGCGCTTGGGGGTTGCCTCTTCGGTCTTCTGGTCGCGCTCGACTTCAGCCATCGGTCAACCTCCGGCGAGGCGGCGGGCCATGTCGAGGCCATCGGTCACGGCAAGCTGGATGGAGCCGGCCATGGCGGGCAGGGCCATGGCAAGGAGGATGATCCCGGCAAGCGAGGCGGCAGGCATGCCGACCGCAAACAGATTGAGCGCGGGCGCCGAGCGGGTGAGGACACCCATGCCGATCTGAACGAGCACAAGCGCGAAAGCGACGGGCATCGCGATGACGATGCCAGCGGCCAGGATGAGGCCCCCGAAATCAACGAGGCTGCCTATCGCATCATGGCCAAGCCAAGCCTTGCCTGCGGGCAGGGCGGCGTAACTTTCTGCAATGATGGCGGCGAGCGCAAGATGGCCACCGGCCCCGAGGAAGATGAACAAAGCGACCATGGAGAGGAACTGGCCGATGGCAGGGTTGGGCGCGCCGCTCATCGGGTCGGCCATGGCGGCAAAGCCAAGGCCCATCGCGTTGCTGATCGTCTCCCCTGCGGCAATGGCGGCGGCAAAGCCGATTTGGGTGGCAAGGCCAATGGCCAGTCCGGCGGTGGCCTCCCCCGCAATGGCGAAAACGCCGGCCAAGGACATCAGGCCATCGGGTGGCAGCGCCACATTTCCCGCAGCAACAGCCGGCATCCCAATCGCCATGGCGACGAGGAGCCGCAACTGCAACGGCACGCTGGGCGCGCCAAATAGCGGCGCAACAAGGAAGGCTGCGCCGGGCCGGATCGCTGCAAATATCCAGAGCCAGAGCGACGCCTCAAACTGGATGAGGCCAGCAGGGATCATCTGACCATGTCCGGGATCATCGCGAACAGATCCTTTGTGAAGTCCATCAGGAGTACGAGGATGCTGCCACCAAACAGCGCAAGGCAGGCGGCTGTTACCAGCAGCTTGGGCACGAAGGTCAAGGTCTGCTCGTTGATCGACGTCGCCGCCTGCACCATGCCGAGCAGCACGCCGGTCAACAGCGCCGGGATGAGGATTGGCGCGGAAGCCAGTGCCAGGATCCACAAAGCCTGCTGCGCGATTGCAAGGAATTCGAACGGTTCCATGCGGCTATCCTGTGAACGAGGCCGCAAGCGAGCCCATTGTCAGCGCCCAGCCATCAATGAGGACGAACAGCAGCAGCTTGAACGGCATCGAGACCACGGCGGGCGAGAGCATCATCATGCCGAGCGACATGAGGGCCGATGACACGATGAGGTCGATGATGAGGAAAGGCAGGAAGATCAGGAAGCCGATCTGGAACGCCGTCTTCAACTCGCTTGTGACAAAGGCCGGCAGCAGGATGGTGAAGGGCACGTCCTTGGGCGATTTGAACTTGGGGGCGTTGGCCAGGTCGGCAAAGAGCAGCAGATCAGTCTTGCGGGTCTGCTTCATCATGAAGCTGTGGAGGACCTCCCCCGATTGTTTGATGCCCTGATCAATAGGCATGGTGCCTGCCATATAAGGCTGGAATGCCGTCTTGTTGATCTCGCTCAGCTGCGGCTGCATCACGAACATGGACAGGAACAGCGCCAGCCCCACCAACACCTGATTGGGCGGCGTGTTCTGAAGGCCCAGCGCCTGCCGCAAAATCGAGAGCACGATGATGATCCGCGTGAAGCTCGTCATCATCAGCACGAGCGACGGTAGGATTGTCAGCAGGCTCATCAACAAGAGCACTTGCAAGGACAGCGAGAGGGGCTTGCCGTCGCCGGCCAGACTGGAGAGCGCACCCTGCATCTGGGCTTCCTGCGCGACGGCAGGCGTCGCCACACACAGCACTGCGACGGCTGCGAGACGGATGAGGATTTGCAACCCCCACCGCTTGCCCTGAGCCTGTCGAAGGGCTGTCCTTCTTTGTTGCGTTGCACGAAGAGAAAGACAGGGCTTCGACAAGCTCAGCCCGAGCGGAGTTGTGGTGCCGTTAGGGCATTTTGGATCAATCATGGCTGTCGGCAATCAGGCGGACGTCGGATTTGGAGACGGAGACCAGCAGCTCACGGCCCTGGAACTCAACCACGGCCAGCTTGCTGCCGAGGCCGAGTGGCAGGACTTCGACAATGCGGAGCGAACGGCTGCCATTGGCGCCGCCTTGTCCGGGCATGCCCAGCTGAAGCTTCTTCCACATCCACAGGGACCCCCAGGCGAGGCCACCCACCACAGGGATAAGCGCGATGAGGCGCAGGATATACTCGCCCATGTCAACGCCGTTCGACGCCGGCAGCGCGCTGGTTGGCGGAGGCGACTTCGACGACGCGGATGCCATAGCGGCCATCAATGGTCACGATTTCACCCTTGGCCACAATCGTGCCGTTGACCATCACGTCGAGCAGTTCGCCTGCCTGACGGTTCAGCTCGACGACGCTGCCTTCACTGAGGGCCAGCAGTTCGGCAAGCGGCATCGACGTTGACCCGGCCTCCACTGAGAGACGCAGCGAAACGCCGGAGAGGAGATCAAAATTGGGACCGGAAAACTCTTGAGCCCGGGCACGCGCGGCGTCGTCGGGGGCTTCGGTCATGTCGCTCATTACTCATTTCCGTTCTTCAAGCTGTTCGATTCTGATGGCGGCGCGGCCATTGGCCTCGCCAATCGAACCTCTTGCAAGAACCCTGCCATTTGCCATGACAGGGACGGTCTGAGGGAGAATGATGGGAATGATATCCCCCGGGGACAGGCGGAAAAGCGTCTCTAAGCTGATCTCCGGGCGCGCAATGACGGATCGGACGGGCAGGTGCACATTGAGCATCGCGGCCTCCATCTGCTGACGCCAGGCCGGGCTTGCCGGTTCATTGACACCCCCGTCATCGGTGCCGAACATGCCGCGCAGTTGCGGGGCTGCATGGACGAAATCGATGCGGCCCAGCTGGGTCTTGCCGCGCTGGATGGTGAGGGATTGCATGATGGCGGGGTCTCCATCGCGCGCCATGCGTAGATTGTTGCGGACGGTTTCAATGGCGGCGATCTCCGGTGTCGCTGGCCCCGGCCAAGCGCGCGAATGGGCGTCGGCCAACAGATCAGCCAAACGCAGGAAAATGCGCTGTTCGGTGGCGGTGAAGGCGGACCGGTCTGCCACTGTGTCGCCATCGCCGCCAAAGAAGATGTCGGTCAGGCGCCCGACAAGGGCCGGTGGCACGGAAATGAGGATTTGGCCCTTCAGGGGCGGCATCTTACACACAGCAATCGCACACAGCGGCGAGAGGCCAGAGCGCCAGTCGCCAAAGCGGACTGTTTCGGACCGCTCAGGCGAGACGGCGACGGTCAGGCCCATAGCGGTAAGGGCGGCGGTGACGTCATCGACCATGCGATCTGTGACGACGTTCAGCGCACTGATGATTTCCTGCGCCTTGTCACCGCTTACTTCCAGAGAAGCGGGTTGAACATCGGCGTCGCGACGCTGTGTTGGGGTCACTGGATCACCAGATTGGAGAAATAGACATTGTCGATGCCGCCAAAGCCCTCTTTGTCTCGCAGCACCTTGTTGATCGCCTCAGTCAGCTCCTTCTGCAGGCGCGTCTTGCCTTCCGGCGTGGACAGAAGAACGCCGTCCTGCACGGCCAGCACCATCAGGATGGCCGAACGGATCGGCACCATGTGGCGCTTCACATTGGCGAAGACCTTATCGTCATAATAGGTCGAGACGCTGAGACCGGCCTGAACAAAGCCATCACCATTGGCGAGGTTGGATGTGAAGTTTTCCGGCAGCTGCAGATAGCCCGCCTCGAACTTGCGCGGGTCGACCTTGGTCTTGTCATTTTCAACATAGACGGTGCCAACGCGCGGCACGGGCTTGGCGTCGGCGCCTTCCGCCGCCGGTTCTGCGGGCTCTTCGCTTTTCTCGACAAGCTTTGGGCGGTGCGGGTCCTCTTTTTTTGCCTCGCTATGGGGTTCAAAGGCGCCGCCAAAATACATGCCCGCACCCGCGCCACCCCCCAGCAGCACGATGCCGCCGAGGCTGATCATCAGGATCTTTTTCAGCGACGACTTCTTTTTGCCCTCTGCCGGGCTGGGGTCCTTGGCCATGCGTGTTATCCTTCAGATGGTCATGCAAAACGGCCCGCGTCGCGACCAGAGGTCGGCGCGTCGGCTTCGCGTTTGGTTTCAGTAACGGCTTCAATCAGCGCTTCTTGAGGTATGAAATGATGCTGCGGCAGATCGCCGCCACCATTGGAGGTCACGCTGGTTTCAGTCACCCTCACGCCCTGAGTGCTCAAAGCTTCCTCCAGCCGGTGTTGAGCATTGGCAATGAGAAGATGCGCCTCGCGCGTCTCCGCTTTTACGTGAACGGCCATGCCCGCGTCGCGGGTCTCAATGGCGATGTCGAGACGGCCCAATTGCGGCGGCACGATGCGGAAAGACAGCTTGCCATCGGAGGATGCGGAAGCGGTAATATCGCGCGCCAACTGGTCCAGCCAAGCATCGCTCGTCATGTCGAGTTTGGGACGCGGGTCGATGATCGCGGGCCCATCTACTTTGGCTAATGCTTTGGCGTCGGCAACCAGAGGCGACGTGGTGGCGGAGGTTAAGGCGGCGATCAGGTCTTCTGCAAAATCAGCTGCGTCTGTGAGGCTGCTGGCGGCATCCGGAAAGAAGAGGCGCGGGCTTGCGTCTGCCGCAGGGGCAGATTGGATCGCAGGTGTTCCGGCAGAGGCTGAAGAAGCGGCGACAAGCTGAAGCGGCGGCAATGTCACGAGTAACGCTGGGACGGCGGGGTCGGGCAGGGGAGGGGAGGCGGACGCATCTGCCGTTTTAGCATCACCTTCAGCGGCGGGCGAACGGCTCGGCTTCGGCAAGATCGCCGCGAGGATCTGGCCGGCCAAGTCAAGGATTGGCGGCGCCTCAGTCGCGCGGTCAGCCGTTGGCGATTGGGCGGGGGTCTTGGGTGATGGTCGGGATTTGGCGACCGTCTGGCGCACTGCATCGAAGCTCGGCTGCGCGCCAGCAGGTTCGGCAGGCTGCGCGGCTTGCGGACGTACGACAGGCGCGGCCGACGCAACAGGCGGAACGGTCAGGGCGGGGGGAAGGGTTAGAGGTGTCAAATTTCTGACTCCAGAACCGACCCACGCGGCCGGAATGGCCGGTTGGCATCAGAACGGAGGTCGCGCTGAACCTCCGCCTGACGCGCGGCGCGATCGGCCATTTTTTCAGCGGTGCTTTCCTGACGCTCGGCCCGGATATTGTCGGCAAGCTTCAGGTCGCGTGCGTCCACGGCATCGGCAATCGGCGCGCGCATCTGGTGAGACGCAGTGCCTAGACGTTCCCCCAATTCGCTCAGCGCGCGCAGCGAGAGCCCGTCGGCCTGGCCTTGATTTGGGGTCAGCGTCGCGGCCATGCGGGCGAGCTGGTTGGCAGTGCCTTCCAGCCGCTCCAGTCTCCGCTGGGCTTCAGCAAGACGGAGCCGCGCAATCCGCGTTTGGCGGGCGCGGACAGACAATATGCGCTGGCGGCGTTCGATGAGGTTCATAGGAACGCCTCCACCAGACCGGCGCGAGCAGGCCCCATCGGCACGTTCTGGTGCGGTGTCTGACGGAGATAGTCGAGCATTTCGCCGCGGCGCGCGATGGCTTCATCCAGCACAGTATCATTGCCGGACACATAAGCGCCCATCAGCACGAGATCGCGATTGTCCTCATAAGTCGACCAGAGCTGGCGGAAGCGGGCGGCGGCGCGCAGATGATCTGTATCGGCGATATCTGCCATCACGCGCGATAGGGATTTGCCCACATCAATCGCGGGAAAGACATTCTGTTCGGATAGGGCACGGGACAGCACAATGTGCCCGTCTGCAATGGCACGCGCGGTGTCGACGATGGGATCGTCATTGTCGCCGCCATCGGCAAGGACGGTGTAAAGCGCCGTGATCGATCCGCCGGAGCGGACATCGCGCCCGGCCCGTTCGACGAGACCGGGGATGAGGCCAAGGGCCGAGGGCGGATAGCCCTTCATCGTTGGTGGTTCGCCAAGCGCAAGGCCGATTTCCCGCTGGGCATGGGCCACGCGGGTCAGGCTGTCGATGAGGAGGAGGACGCGCTTGCCTTCATGGCGGAAATGTTCGGCAATTGCGGTTGCGCGCATCGCCGCACGCAGACGCAGAAGCGGGGGATGATCAGCGGGCACGGCGACGACAACCGCGCGCGGCATCATGCTTGCAGATAGCCGGGTTTCGATGAAGTCGGTGACTTCGCGGGCGCGTTCTCCGACGAGGCCGATGACGACAACGTCGCATTCGCTGCCGGCGAGCATCTGGCCCATCAGTACCGATTTGCCGACGCCGGAGCCTGCGATGATGGCGATGCGCTGGCCTTCGCCCGCCGTCAGCAGGCCGTTGACGGCACGCACGCCGAGATCGAGCGGCCGCACGACGCGGCCGCGGTTGAGCGGGTTGCTGACCGGGCCATGGAGCGGCCAGCTGTCGCGCGCGAGGATCGGTCCACGCCCGTCCAGCGGCTCACCATGCGCGCCGATGATGCGACCGAGCAGCGCCTTGCCACAGGCGACGCGACCGGCCTCTGCATCGGGTTCGATCCGGCTGCCCGCGCGATAGGGAGCAGCGCCGTCCAGCGGGACGAGCAGCGTTCGGCTGCCACGAAAGCCGACGACTTCCCCACGCATCTTGCGACCATCGACGGCCTGAATGCGGGCACTGGCACCGAGCGGCAGGTCCAGCCCTTCGGCTTCCAGCATAACACCGTCATGCCCGACCAGACGACCCGTGCGGATGGCGCCAAAGGCAGGTTTGAAGTCAGCGAGGCGGTCCCGCGCGGCAGGCATAAGGCGGCTCATTCATGGCCTCCAAGACCGAGCGCGGCATCAAGGGCGGCCAGACGCAAAGCGTTGCCGTCTTCAATGGTGCCCGCTGCACACTCGACCAATATGTCGCCGCGCAGGAGGCCCGGTTCCGGCACGACGGAGATCGCGCCGACCGTCGCGCCCACGAGCGCGGCATCGGCCGGGTGCAGACGAATGGCGGTTGCGGCATCATTTTCAGCGATCAGGTCTGCTGCGGCCTGCGCTCGCCGGGTGATCTCGTCAGGCGTGATCTGCGTCTCGCCGACAATCTGGCGGACAAGATGGGAAACCGCTTCCGCAATATATAGCCCGAGTTCTTCCGAAGGCTCGGCACGAAGCTGCGCAATTGCCTGACGGATGCTGTTCGCTGCGGCCGCATCGTCGGCAGAGCGCACAGCGGCTTCGGCCTGGCCGTCGGCAAAGCCCCGCGCATAGTCGTCCTGCAGAGCCATCGAGGGTGTCGCCCTTGTCGCAAAGCCGCTATCGCTGTTGAAGCCTGCGCGAAACGGGCTGCTGGCCGGACGGATCGCGCCCAAAGGTATCGCGATAACCTCAGACATAGTCATTGCCTGCCGCACCAAGCACGATCTCACCGGCGTCCGCGAGTTGACGGGCGATGGCGATGACGGCCTTTTGCGCCTCGTCGACTTCGGCGCGCTTCACCATCGTCTTTTCGGCCATTTCGTCCTGAATGGACTGGGCCGCGCGTTGCGACATGGAGGCAAAGATGCGGTCGACCAGTTCCTTTGGCGCGCCCTTGAGCGCAAAGACGAGCGAACTTGAATCGACCGAGCGCATCACCGTACCGAGCGCCTTGTTGTCGAGGTCGAGCAGATCTTCAAAGACGAACATGCCTTCTTCAATGGCGTCGGCAATCGGCTTGTCCGCCTTGCGGATGGCTTTGATCAATCGTTCGCCCTTGGGTTTGCCAAGGCTGTTCATGATCTTGGCGACGCCGGAGGAGCCACCCAGTTCCACCTTGGGCGGCGGGGCGGCATCGCCGACATAGCGCGATACGATGTCTTCCAGCTCGGCAATGGCCTCGACGCTCACGCGGCCAAGGCGCGCGGCGCGCAACAGCAGGTCGGTCTGACGGCCTTCCTCCAGCTTGCCGAGCGCCTGTGCGGCGATATCCGCACTCAGGCTGGAGACGATGAGCGCGCCGACCTGTGGGTGCTCGTTATCGAGCAAGGCGGCGAGGACATCGACTTCCATCCAGTCAAGCATCTCGGCAAGTTTGGGGGAGGAGACGGGCGCGATATCGGCAAGCAATGTGCCCGCGCGCGAAGGGCCCAAGGCTTGTTCAATGACGGAGCGGACGCGCGGCGTCGGATCTGCTGCCAGTGGGTTTACGCCGCGGCATTTGCTGGCGAACATCTCCAGCGCGGCATCCACATTGTCTTCGCTGATCCCGGCCACACCCAGCATAGCTGTGCCCAGCGCCTTGACCTCATTGGCGTCGAGATGCCCCACGATGGCGGCGGCTTCCTCTTCGGCCAGCAACATCATCAGCACGGCGGCTGCTGATTTGCCGTCAATGGAGGGCGTTGTGTCTTGTGTGTCGTCAGCCTCAGCCATTCTTCTGGCCTTCCTGCATCAACTGACGGACGACGAGTGCGGCGCGGGCAGGGTCCTGCTTCACAAAATTGCGGACAAGGGCAGCGCGCGCTTCATAGCTTGGGGCAGACTCAATCATCGCGAGCGTTACCGGGCGGCCCGGGGGCGGCATGGACGTCGCATCCATCAACTGCCCCGCGAGCGCCTCGTCGATCGGAGCCTCTGCAACGATGGGGCGCTTCAACGCCTTCATGATCGGGCGGCCGATGAACAGGAAGGCCAGAAGCGCGCCCAGCAAGGCGCCGCCCTGCTGGATCAGCGGCATCAACCAGGGGCTGTCGAGCAACTGTTCTTCCGGCTGCTCCACCTTGGCAAAGGGACGCATCGATACGGCAACAATGTCGCCCCGCTGCGGGTCAAAGCCGACAGCACCCTTCACGAGCGCTTCAATCTGCTGGAGTTCGGCAGGCTTTAAGGGCTTGGCTGTGTTGAGCGCAACCGCCGCTGAGACCCGCTTCAGGCGGCCCACCGGCTGATGCGTGACGGAGATTTCACGGCCCACATCAAAGCTGCGGGAATATTGTTCTTCCGTTTGGGTCGGTGCGGCGGCCGTTGCGGCAGGTTGGGCGGCAGGCGGTGTTGTTGTGACCTGGGCGGTGGTCGGAGGCGTGTTGGACGTCGCGCCGGGAATGCCCATGGCGGGCGCTGCAGACGTGCCGGACGATTTGTTCCCCTCTTCACTGCGCAGGGCAACGTCATCCTTGGGGTAGGTTTCCCGCGTTGACTGGCTTTCGCTCACGTCGAGCTCCGCATGCACCTCGGTTGAGAAGTTACCGACGCCCATGACGGGTGTGAGGAGCGTGGTGATGGCCTGCCGATAACGATCTTCCATCTGCGTCTGCAGCTGGAAATTGCGATCATCGCCATTGGTCCCCTGTTGGGAGAGGAGCGACCCGGATTGATCGACAATCGACACCTGTTCCGCACCGAGACCGGGGACAGAGGAAGCGACAAGATGGCGGATCGCGCGGACCTGCGCGTCAGACAAAGTGCGTCCGGTTTGCAGACGCAGCATGACGGAGGCGGCGGGTTCTGAGGCGTCGCGCACGAACAGGCTTGGTTCCGGTGTCGCCAGATGCACACGCGCGCTGGCCACTGCGTCAATCGCTTCAATGGTGCGGGCAAGGTCTGCTTCGCGTGCGGCCTTTAGGGTCTGGCCCTCCACCGCGCGGCTCGCCCCCATCGGGATGGCGCTGACAAGCGCGTCGCCGCTGGGAGCAGCTTTTGGCAGCCCTTCGCCGGCAAGCAACATGCGTGCTTTGTGGAAATCCTGATCGGCAACGCTGATCGCGCCGGATGCGCCGTCCAAGGTATAGTTTATCCCAGCCGATTGCAGCGAGCTTGCCACCGCCGCCTTGTCGGTTTCCTGCAGCCCTTCAAACAATGGGCGCTGCGGCGGGACGCTGAAGGTCATCCACGCCGCCGCCGTAATGGCAAGTGCTGCGAGTAGACCGATAATTGGCAGGCTGCGCGCCACCGCGGGCTGCGCCATGAAGCTGCGGACGCCCCCCATCGGACCGCCCATCTGGAGACGCGCGGTGGAACCGGCGGGAATGATGTCTTGTTCGGCCATTTGTTACACCGGCATGTTCATGATGTCGCGATATGCGGACAGGAGCTTGTTTCGGACCTGAAGGGTCGCTTCAAAGCCGACGGAGGCTTTCTGGCGTTCAACCATGACCTGCACGAGGTCACTGGTTTCGCCGCGTTCGAAGGATTCGGTCAGGCCGCTTGATTTGGCCTGCTGTTCGTTGACGGCTTTGAGCGCGCTGACCATCGTATCCCCAAAGCCACCGCCTTGCGCAGGCGCGGCACCGCCCACAGCGGCAGGCCCTTCTTGCCCTGCCGCCCGCTGCAACGCGGTGTTCTGGTTCAGGATCGCTGATCGCATCTGCATCAGTCCCCCTGCGTCGATTGCCTTCATGCCTTTTGGTTCGCCCTGAAAATGTCGCCCGTTCGGGCCCGCGAACCATAAAGCAAGCGATGTGCCAGATTGTCTAAATCTCTGAATTTACTGTGATAACTGATGCCCCCGTCAGAAAAGCGACAGGGTGGATTTAAAACCGGTCGAAGTGGAGACGTTAATTGGCTTGTGACCAATCGATGCCCCGATGGTCGCTAATGGAAGGAAAAAATCATGGCTGTCATTAACACCAACGTCAGCGCGCTTCGCGCTCACAATGTCGGTCGTCTTGCGACCAATAACCTCGACACTGCAATGCAGCGTCTGTCGTCCGGTAAGCGCATCAACAGCGCGAAGGACGACGCCGCCGGCCTCGCCATCGCCACCCGCATGGACGCCAAGGTCCGCGGTCTGAACCAGGCCATCCGCAACTCAAACGACGGTATCTCGCTCGCCCAGACGGCGGAAGGCGCGATGGGCGAAGTCTCGAACATTCTCGTCCGTATGCGTGAACTGTCGGTGCAGGCCTCTTCGGGCACTGGCGCCGATACGGACCGCAGCGCGCTGCAGTCGGAATTCACGGCGCTGACCGCACAGATTGATGACATCGCAACCCGCACGGATTTCAACGGCACGACGCTGCTGGATGGCACGGCGGATCTCGACATCCAGACGGGTGTGGATGCTGGCCAGTCGGTCAACATCTCGATTGCCGATCTTCAGGCCGAAGGTCTGGGCGTTGACTCGCTCGACATTTCGACGGCTGCTGGAGCTTCGACCGCCCTGTCCGCAATCGATGATGCAATCAACACCGTTGCTACAGAACGTGCCTCGCTCGGTGCCGTGCAGAACCGTCTGGACTCGACCGTCAACAACCTGACGTCGACCGTGACGAACCTGTCGGAATCCAAGTCACGCATCGAAGACGCCGATTTCTCGGTAGAAACCACGAAGCTCGCTTCGGCGCAGATCCTTGCGCAGGCTTCCACCGCCATGCTCGCCCAGGCCAACCAGAGCCAGCAGGGCGTGCTCAACCTGCTCCGCTAATCTCTCTTTTGAGGGATTGACGGGACGGCCCCTCAACCACCCCACCGGTTGGGGGGTCGTCACCAATAGACAAGATAAAATGCGACCCAGAACTGGCCCTGCGGACATCTGTCCGTGGGGTCTTTTCTATTTGGGGTGGGGCATAGAAATCCGATGCTGCGGTTGCGTTTGGGGCCGATCCGCCCTAGGCGCGCACGCGGTGTTTCGGAGAACAGGAAGAGCCCTCCATATGACTGACAAGCAAGAGATCAACCGCGTTGTCCTCGCCTATTCGGGCGGGCTGGATACCAGCGTCATCATGAAGTGGCTCCAGCAGACCTATGGTTGTGAAGTCGTGACCTTCACTGCCGATCTGGGGCAGGGTGAAGAGATTGAGCCTGCCCGTCAGAAGGCCCGCATGTCCGGCATCAAGGAAGAGCATATCTTCATTGAAGACGTTCGTGAAGAATTCTGCCGCGACTATATCTTCCCGATGATGCGCGCCAATGCGCTGTATGAAGGCCTGTACCTGCTCGGCACATCGATCGCCCGCCCGCTGATCGCCAAGAAGCAGATTGAAATTGCCGCCAAGGTCGGCGCCGACGCTGTGGCCCATGGCGCGACCGGCAAGGGCAATGATCAGGTACGCTTTGAACTCGGCTATTATGCGCTGAACCCGGACATCAAGGTGATCGCACCCTGGCGCGAATGGGATTTGAACAGCCGGTCAGCGCTCATCGACTTTGCCGAGAAGCACCAGATTCAGGTCCCCAAGGACAAGCGCGGCGAAAGCCCGTTTTCGACAGACGCCAATCTTCTCCACACGTCCTCTGAAGGCAAGGTGCTGGAAGATCCGTGGGAAGAAGTGCCCGATTATGTCTATTCGCGCACCGACAATCCGGAAGACGCGCCCGACGTGCCCGAATACATCACGGTTGACTTTGAACGCGGCGATGCGGTCGCTGTTAATGGCGAAGGCATGTCACCAGCGACCCTGCTCGCCAAGCTGAACGAGCTGGGCAAGCGCCACGGCATTGGTCGCCTCGATCTGGTCGAGAACCGCTTTGTCGGCATGAAGTCGCGCGGGATGTACGAAACGCCGGGCGGCACGATCCTGCATCTGGCGCACCGCGGCATTGAATCGATCACGCTGGATCGGGGCGCTGCGCACCTCAAGGACAAGCTGATGCCGGAATATGCCGAGCTGCTCTACAACGGCTTCTGGTTCTCCCCGGAGCGTGAAATGCTGCAGGCCGCCATCGACCACAGCCAGCATCATGTCTCGGGCACCGTCCGGTTGAAGCTCTATAAGGGCGGCGTCCATGTGGTCGGCAGGCGTTCGCCCAACTCGCTCTATTCGGAAAAGATCGTCACCTTTGAAGACGACGCCGGTGCCTATGACCAGCGCGACGCGCAGGGCTTTATTAAGCTTAATGCCCTAAGACTGCGCCTGCTGGGACGCCGCGGCCTCTGATTGCTGCAGCCCGTCGTTCCGGTGCTTGATTTCAAGTCGGGGCGACGGGGCAGATGGGGCTATCAGCGCGGGAATATCGGGCAGCGGGCCTCGGCTTTGGCACGCTCGTCATTTATGGGCTCTTCGTTCTTTCGACAGGCGATGTCGATGCAGCCGCACTCGGACGGCTGTTCATGGTCTATCTGGCGTCCGCTTTTTCTCTGACGGCGTTTTTGGGTCTGCTCGCGGCATTCGGCCTCCATTTGCGGGAGAGGCGTGCGCGACGACCGGGCGACACCGGGGCCACGCCTATGGGGACGCTGAAGCAGGTCCTGCTTGCCCGCTGGGGTCGGGACCGCTTCGCGAGCCTCCTCTGGCCGCCCGTCATGTTTGCCGGATTGATGAGCAGTTTCAATGCCTTCAAACAACAGGTGTTGATCAGTGCCGGCTTCCACATCGATGACGAACTGACGGCCATTGATCAGGCCCTGTTCTTCGGCACCGATCCTTGGCGTGTGACGCATGCCCTGTTTTCAGAACCTTGGATGACCTTGCTGATCGACCGCGCCTACCATCTCTGGTTCGTGCCCATGTCGTTTGGCGTCTTCCTTTGCGCCCTGGCGAGCCAGAAGAGCTACCGCCTGCGCACGCAGTATGTCCTCAGCTATATGACGATCTGGATCGGCCTCGGTTCGATCCTTGCCTGGTTCATGCCCTCGGCAGGCCCTTGTTTCTACAATGACTATG
This sequence comes from uncultured Sphingomonadales bacterium, assembly GCA_903839675.1. Taxonomy (GTDB): domain Bacteria; phylum Pseudomonadota; class Alphaproteobacteria; order Sphingomonadales; family Sphingomonadaceae; genus Aquisediminimonas. Next base: position 12,707 of record CAIMDB010000028.1, on the reverse strand, counting down.
TTGGCCCGCAGGCGAGCTTTGCAGAATTGGGCCGACAGCTGGAGTCCGTCCGCGCGCTCTATGGGCCGGATGCGCTGGGCTCCCTTATGGCGCAGGCGCATTTGCGCTTTGCCTTTGGCAATCCGGAACTGATCGTCGGTGGCGGCATCTCGGCGATGCCCTCTGTGCACAATGGATTGTCGGCGCTGTTTGCCGTTGCCGGGTTTTCGATCAACCGCAAGCTGGGCTGGGCGCTGTCGGCCTATGCGCTTGTCATCTGGATCGGGTCGATCCATCTGGGCTGGCACTATGCGGTGGACGGACTTGTCTCCATTGCGCTGACTATCGTGATCTGGAAAGGGATGGGCAAGCTCGCTGACCGTCTCGAACGTCCGATCTTTGCGGCGCGCAACAGGGGCTTCTCTCCCGCCGCTGCCTGATCGCCGCGCGCACCAGATTGCGCGCGCACCCGAAGCCGCTATGACCGCGGCATGACGGGACACAGGCCTTGGTGGGAGCATCGCGCAGTTCTGGCGCTGCTCATCCTCCTATCCGGCGCGCCCCTTTGGTGGCCCAGCCTCCCGCCGCTCACCGATCTGCTAGGCCATATGGGGCGCTATGCCGTCCAGCTTGATGGCGGGCGGTCCAGCTTCCTGTCGCAATTTTATGGGTTTGACTGGCATTGGATCGGCAATCTCGGCGTAGACGTGCTCGTCCAGTTGCTTGGCCCTTGGTTGGGCGTGGAGGCGGCGACCAAGGCCATCGTCCTCGCCATCCCAATGCTGACGGCGGCAGGCTTTCTCGCCGTTGCCCGCGAAGTGCACGGGCGCATACCGCCCACGGCCATCTTCGCGCTGCCTTTGGCCTATAACTATGCCTTCAACTGGGGCTTTGTGAACTTTGCGCTGTCGATGGCGCTGGCGTTTCTGGCCTTTGCCCTTTGGTTGCGGATGGCGCGGGCAGGGTCGCTGCAGTTGCGGGCGGGCCTTTTTGCCGTGCTGTCGCTGATGTTGTGGACGGCGCACATCTTTGGTTGGGCATTACTCTGCGTCCTCGCTTTCAGCGCAGAGCTGGTTCGGCAATGGGATGCAGGGCGGCGCTGGTTTGCGGTGCCTTTGATTGCGGGCGTGACCTGTCTGCCGCTTGCGCTGCCGCTGCTGCCCATGGCGATGACCTTTGGGGAGGGTGGCGCAGGTGGCCAGCCCTTTGGCCACACATGGTTCAACTGGTCGCTGAAAGAGCGCTGGGTGATGAGCATCCTGCGCGATCGTTGGGAATGGCTCGACATAGCCAGCGTAACCTTGCTCGGGTTGGTTATCTTGGGCGGGCTGATCGCTTGGGTCGTTCGGAGGCGCAGGCCCGACGGGCTACCGCTGATCCTTGCCGCGACGATCATGGCGGCGCTGTTTGCATTGATGCCCTTCGCGCTGCTGGGATCAGCCTATGCCGATATGCGGCTTGCCCCCTTCGTGCTGGCGACGGCGTTGCTAGCCATAGGGACGCCGCAGCGCGGCGCGCGCTGGATCGCTGTTGCGGCGGTTCTTTTCTTCGGCGTCCGCACTGTGGCGACCTTCGGGAGCGCTCACAGCTATGATCAGAGCTACCGGCAGGAACTGGCTGCCCTCCGCTACATCCCCAACGGCGCTCGCGTGCTGGCGCTGGTTGGTAAGCCGTGTGGCATCCCATGGGCCGTCCACAGGCTCGATCATCTGCCGAGCATGGCCATCGTCCGCAGGCAGGCGTTCACCAATGATCAATGGCAGGCCTCTGGTGCGCAGTTGCTGACGGTGCGCTACAAGGCGGCAGCGCCCTTCTTGGCGGACCCGTCGCAGTTCGTGACGGTCACGGCCTGCGCCCGGCGGGAGCGCATGGCCTATCCGCAGGCAATAGCCACCTTCCCGCGTGCAGCGTTCGTCTATGTCTGGGTGATCCAGCAGCCGGATGAAGCCGCCGATGACCGAGGCCTCCAGCCCGTTTGGCGATCAGGCCGAAGCGCGCTCTACCACGTTACGAGAGAATAGCGACGATCGAGACGCCTGCGGGCAAAGGCACGCGCCCGACAAGGTGTGTTTCCAGCCCGAAGATGCGCGTCAGGATGGCATTGACCGGAGCCGACGGCATCTGGTCGTCGCTTGTCTGCTTGCCCATCGCCTTGCCGATGAGCCGCGCAACGGCGGCGACCGGGAAGAGCAGGCTGTTGAAATGGCTCATCAGGTGAACCTTCAGCCCCGCCTTGGTCGCGACAGCCTTCAGGCTGTCCAGCGTGTAGCGGCGGTGATGGTGGTGCGCGGTGTCGTGCGCGCTCCACATCCACGGATTGGCGGGGACCGTCAGCAGGATACGCCCGCCTGGCTTTAGCTTGGTGCGGATGCTCGCCAGCGAAGCTTCATCCTCGATTATATGTTCAAGCACATCGAGCAACGCGACAATGTCATAAGTGCCGTCCTCAATCCCGTCGAGGCCGGGCAGGGGAGCGGTCAGGATCGGGCGCCCAAGGCGGCCTTCCGCAACCTCACGCGCGCCTTCATCAATCTCGATGGCGTCAATTGTGCCGAACGCACTGAGCATCCCGAAATTATGGCCGGTGCCGCAGCCGACTTCCAAAATGCGCGCGCCTTTCGATGGCGTAATCTCGGTGGAGATCAATCGGGCGAGGATCTTGCGGCGGGCGACATACCACCAATGGGTGGCGTCATGCTCGGCCATGCGGTCATATACTTCACGGTCCATGACTTAGGCGACCTTTCCGGTGACACGCGCGGTCTCGGCCTCTGTCAGGCCTATGGTGTCGCGGATGATGTAGAGCGGGCGCTGCTTAGTTTCGATCATGATGCGGCCCACATATTCCCCGAGGATACCGAGCGACAGCAATTGCAGCCCGCCGAAGAACAAAACCGCCACCATCAGCGAGGCATAGCCCGGCACGGCAATGCCGAAGACCAGCACCTTGGCGATGATGATGAAGGCATAGATGAATGACATGAGCGCGATAGTCGCGCCAACATAGGTCCAGATGCGCAAAGGCACGGTGGAGGATGAGGTGATCCCGTCAATCGCCAGCGTCCAGAGCTTCCATGGTTTGAACTTGGTTTCGCCCAGCGTGCGTTCCGCGCGGTCATATTCGACCGAGGTCTGCTTAAAGCCGCTCCAGGCGAACAAGCCCTTCATGAAGCGGTTGCGCTCCGGAAGCGCGCGCAGGACATCGACGACGCGCCGGTCGAGCAGGCGGAAGTCCCCCGCATGGTCAGGGATCTTGTCTGCGCTCAACAGATTGTGGGCCTTGTAGTAGAGGTCCGCAGACACGCGCTTGGGCAGGCTGTCCGACGCACGGTTGCGGCGCACGCCGTAGATTGTGTCATAACCGGCCCGCCATTTGGCAACCATCTCGCCAAGCACTTCGGGCGGATCCTGCAGATCGACATCCATCGGCACCACGGCCTGTCCGCGCGCATGGTCCAGCCCTGCGGAAAGCGCTGCTTCCTTGCCGAAATTTCGGGACAGGGAGATGCACCGCACATGCGGATTGCGCTGGTTGGCAGCGGCAATCGCGGCCATCGTCGTGTCGGTGCTGCCATCATCCACGAACAGGATTTCATAGGACTGCGCGGCCGGATCATTCAGCCGCTCAATCACGGCGGACACGCGCGTGACGAAGGTCTGGATGGCCACTTCCTCGTTCTTGACGGGGACGACCACCGACAGGATCGGCGCGGATGGGAAACTCGTGTTCATGGAACTCTTTCTATCGCGCAGAGGCGGTGAGCGAAAGGCGGCTCACCCGAATACCCAGCGGCGGTTCAAGGTAAAGGTCAGCAGCGGCGTCACAAAGATGATGGGGATGACCGGCCACCAGGTCGGGCCGCCCATCACTTTGACGAGCAGCCAGACGAAGAACTGGTTGGACACGAAGCCTGCCGTATTGGTGATGAAGAAACGGACGGTGCGCACGTGCATCTGATCGCGCGTGCCGTGGTCTTTAAAGCTCACCCGGCTGTGCAGAACATAGCCGAGGCCCGTGAAGACCAGATAGACGAGCGTCATCGATACCATCGGGTCAATCGCGAGGAATTCCGCCACCGCCCAATAGGCGGCTGCCACGAGCACAGTCAGCAATCCGCCGACCATCCCGAAGCGGATGACCTGCCCGATCAGCTTTACGCGTTCCTGTCTTTCTTGGTCGGTCACACTGGCCCCGCTTGCCCTTTCGCGCCGAGCCTTTAAGGGCGGTTTCTAGCGCATGCAAACAGGCAATCCTCACGACGACGCGCACTGGAAGCGTTGGATGCTGTCGATCTGGCTGCTGATGTGCTGTGCCCTTGTCGCTTTTCGCTGGGCGAACATCGACTTCCTCATCCTTGCCGACACCGATGATAACCTGCGGTTGGCGCAGGTGGAAAGCTGGCTGGGCGGGCAGGGATGGTATGATCTGCGCCAGTACAGGCTCAATCCGCCGGTCGGGATCGACGTTCACTGGTCGCGGCTGGTGGACCTGCCGATCGCGGCCATCATCCTTATCGTGAAACCCTTCTTCGGCGCGCTGGTGGCGGAAAAGGCAGCTGTCGCAATCGCCCCCATGCTGCCCTTTGGTGTTGCGATGATGGGCATATGCCTCACGGCCCGGCGGCTCGTGGACAAAAGGGCATGGGCCTTTGCCGCTGCTCTCCTCATTTGTGCGCCGTCGACGATGAACATGTTCATGCCGACGCGGATTGACCATCATGGCTGGCAACTGGCCTTCCTTGCGCTGACGCTGGCGGGGCTGGTGGATGGGCGGCGCGTGCGTGGCGGGCTTACGGTGGGGCTGGCCTCTGCGGCCTCGCTTTCCATCGGGTTGGAGATGCTGCCCTATCTGGCGCTGGCGGGCGGGTTCTGTGCGCTGCGCTGGATACTCGATCAGCGGGAAGCGCCGCTCATTCGGGCTTATGGCATCGCTCTTGCTGCGGGCACGGCGCTGGGCTTCCTCATTTTCGCGTCAGAAGCGAACCGCGCACCGCGTTGCGACGCGCTGTCGCCGGTCTGGCTCTCGGTCATGGTGCTGGCGGGGGGCGTCATCGTCTTGCTGTCCTATCTGCGCGCAGCGCAGCCATGGGCGCGATTGGCGGCGGCGTCTTTGGGTGGCGCAGTCATCGTTGGGGCCTTTGTGCTCGCTTGGCCGCAATGCCTTGGACGACCGGAAGGCATCTCGGATGAGCTTTACCAGATGTGGTTCGTCAACATCCGCGAAGTGAAGCCGCTCTACGAACAGACGCTGAAGACCGCGATGTCAACGGCGGCGCTGCCGGTGATGGGCTTGATCGGCAGTGTCTGGATGCTCCGGCGGGACCGGGATCATGTTCTGCTCTGGGGGCCGTTTGCGCTGCTCAATTTAGCGTCGGTCTGCCTGCTCTTGTGGCAGACGCGGGCGGGCGCCGGGGCGCAGTTGCTCGCCGTGCCCGGGGCGACGGCGCTCGCTTGGCATTTCGTGCCGCGTTTTGCCCGCTCCTCCCGCTTTGTCGTTCGGGTGTTCGGTGTGATCCTGTCCTTCCTTGTGATCTCAGGCCTGATTGTGAACTTTGTTTTCACCTTCGCCCCTCTCCAGCAGACGTCAGCCAAGCTGGCGGCTGTGAACAGCGCCGATGCCCGCTGTCCGACGCTCTCTGCGTTGCGTCCGATTGCCAAGCTGCCGCCGGGCGTCGTCTTTACCTTTGTTGATCTCGGCCCGCGCCTCATTGCCATGACGCCGCACAAGGCGATTACCGGGCCTTACCACCGCAACGGCGATGCGATTTCGGATGTCTATCATGTGTTTCGCGGGTCGCCCGACGTGGCACGTCCCATCATCCGAGCGCATCATTCCGATTATGTGCTGATTTGCGTAAACAGTCCGGAGGCGACCAACCACCGCAAGGCGGCGCGCAATGGCCTCTACGCTCGGCTTGAAAAAGGCATCGCGCCGGACTGGCTGACGCCGGTGCCGCTTCCTGCCGACTCGCCCTACCGCATGTGGCGCGTCGCCAAGGACTGAGCTTGGTTCAGGTGCAAGAAGGGAAGGTGGGGGTTTCTGTTGCTCGGCACCCCCAGGCCGCCGGTTTCTGCTTCTGTTACCCGGCGCAGTCCCCACCGTGTTCTATTTGGATAACTTCAGGCCACGAAGGCCCTTAGTTATGCAGCCAGAGCAAGTGCTTCGTTATCGTTGGCACTTATAGGTTTTGAACGGTTTTACGGCTCATTCAGGCCGGGTAAAAACACCGTCTTTCAACACACGTCGATGCTGTTTCGGCCCCGTCATGTGCCCTGCGAAAAGCGGGGCAAATGGTGGAGCCGCCGGGTACCGCCCCCGGGTCCGCTGCATCTATTACACGGCACAATTTATCACCATAGCCGGGCGAACCCGGCAAAACGGATATAGGGGCGCACATCTTAAAAGTTAAGTCCCCATCGGGGTTGCTCTAATGTCTACTAGACATTAGGTTATTTCACATGCTCACCCAACGTTCCCGCTACGGACTGCGCGCCATGATCCTTTTGGCGCGCGAAACGGCGGGTGGCCCGCCGGTCCCGATGAGCCACATTGCCGCCGAAGCGGTTGTCCCGCGCAAGTTTCTCGAAATCATCCTGACTGAATTGAAGAACGCCAATCTGGTTGTCAGCACGCGCGGCAAGCAGGGCGGCTTCCATCTGGCGCGCCCGCCGGAACTGATCTCGTTCGGTGACATCATTCGTGTGATCGAAGGCCCGCTCGCGCTCGTCCCCTGCGTCAGCCGCACCGCCTACAAGCGCTGCAAGGACTGCAAGGACGAAGCCACCTGCGAAATCCGCCGCGCCATGACCATCGTGCGCGATGATACAGCACGGATATTGGATGGCACGAGCTTAGCCGCTGCGGTGGCCGGGGATTTTTCCGCTTAAATAATCAATTCCTGCACACGGTGCGGGGCGACGATCATCAGGGCGTCCTTGTCGCGGGTGATGTAACCGCGCCGTTCCAGATCATTGATGGTGCGCGACACTGTTTCGCGCGTCGATTGCACAATCAGCGCGAGTTCGGTCATCGCCGGGACGGGGCGGATGGTGCGGCCATCTCCTTCGCCAGCCTGTCGGAGCAACTCGGCGTAGATGCGGCCGGTGGCGGACAGGGTGGTCCGCTCGATCATCCGGCGCGACGTGCGGCTGAGCCGCGCGGTCACCTGCCGCAGCACCGCCATGGCGAGCGAGGGGTGCGTTTCCAGCAGCATGACGAAATCTTGCTGCCGCAAGCGCGCAGACTCGACTGGGGTGACGGCGATCACCTGATCCCATGAGGCACGGGTGCCGACGACGTCGACTTCGCCAAAGATGTCGCCGGCAGCATAGGTGTCGAGCAGGACGAGTTGGCCCTGTGCTGAGTAGACCACGGCCTGTGCACGGCCCTCGACAAGGAGAAAGACGAACGGGGCGGCTTCACCGGCCCAGATGATCGTGCCTTCAGGCTCGGTTTGGACAAGCTGGGTGAGCCCATCTACGACGCGCGCAATGTCCGGCGTGCAGCCGAACGCGGCACAAATGGCCGACAGACGCTTTTCCTGCGCTGCGTCGTTCACGCCTTTACCTCACCCTGCGACCAATGCCCCCACGTCGGAGCAAAACGGCCGTGCGTCAAGGGTGTCGGCAGACAATCTAGGCCGCGAGTAGGGCGCGCCCGTCCATATTATCATCCGGACAATCGCCTTGTTCGGCGAAGGCCAGCTCATAATCCAAGCACGGCACATCAATACCACGCGCAAGACACGGCCTGGCAATCAGGCGGTTGCTGCGCTGGAAGCCAAGCTTGCGCAGGACATTGCCCGACGCCGGGTTGTCGACGAAATGCCTTGCGACGACCTTGCGGCATGGCAGGGACTCCCGCGCCATATCGACCACGGCCCGTGCCGCCTCTGTCGCGAATCCAAGACCCCAATAGGGCGGCGAGATCCAGTAGCCGAGTTCGGCAGTGCAGCCAGACGTGTCGAGACCGATTCCACCGATAAGCTTTGGCTTTCCGGCGGTGCGCGCGAAAATCAGCATATGTGGTGCCTCCCGCTGCCTTTGGGCGGCGAGGAAGGTCTGGGCATCCTCAAGGGTATAGGGCCAGGGAAGGCGCGACAGCTTCATGGCCACGGCCTCATGGGCAATGGCTTCATGCAGGGCTGCCGCATCGTCTTCCCAACCGGGCCTGAGCAATAAGCGCTCTGTTCTTGCGAACATGTCGAATTTCTCCTTCGTTCCGGGCCCCGCTACCGCCAAGATGTGACGGCTGCGGGACAATTAAACGCCCCGAACGGGCACATGTGCCGTGATCGGGACAGACGGTTGAAGAGAGAAAAGAAAAAGGGAGCCGGACCGCCCTATGGGGGTGGTCCCGTCTCCCTTCGTGCCTGATCAAGTCAGGCTATCGGGCCACCCAAGGGCGACCCGGATATGGATCGCCGTTTATTCGGCTGCCATCGCAAGCGCGTCGACCGACACATACTTGCGACCTTGGCGGCCTTCATGGAATCGCACGCGACCACCTGAGGTGGCGAACAGCGTGTGATCACGGCCACAGCCGACATTCACGCCCGGATAGACGCGTGTGCCGCGCTGACGCACGATGATGTTGCCGGCGAGGACAGTTTCGCCACCAAACTTTTTGACGCCCAAACGACGGCCCGCTGAGTCGCGGCCGTTGCGTGAGGAACCACCTGCCTTTTTATGTGCCATGGTCCGTTACTCCTTATTCTGCCGCGGCGGCTTTTTTGGCCGCTGGCTTCTTGGCGGGCTTGGCTTCAGCGGCGGCCTCAACGGGTGCAGCTGCTGCCTTTTTCGGTGCGGCCTTTGCAGGCGCGCCGACAGCGAGAATCTTCAAAACCGTCAGGCTCTGGCGGTGGCCATTGCGACGACGATAATTGTGACGACGACGCTTCTTGAAGACGATGACCTTGTCACCGCGACCCTGTGTCAGGATTTCGGCAGAGACCGAAAGGCCTGTGGTCGGCTTCACTTCGCCAGCATCGCTTGCGAAAAGGACGTCATCCAGCGTCACCGTGTCACCCGCTTCACCAGCGAGCTTCTCAACGACGATCTTGTCTCCGGCGGCGACGCGGTACTGCTTGCCGCCAGTGCGCACGATTGCGAACATGGCTATCTATCACTTCTTCTATAAGCTTCGATGCCGCGCAAAGGTCATCACCGGTAGGCAGTGCCTCGGCGCGGAAGCGGGTTCGCTAGAGAGGCCTCACGATTCTGTCAACCGCTAAGCGCCATCTTTCAATGGAGCGGCCCCGCCGGAGTAACGTTTCGTTTACTGTAAATACGCCATAACGGATTTTAATGTCACCATCTTTGATGCGGCGTGGCGCGCCGTAGCTGGGGATGTGGTTTTGGAGTTTGGTTGTGGCTCGTCATCTGGGGCAGCTTTTGCGGATTTGGCTGGCACTGGCGCTTATCATAGCGCCGGTGTCGCCTGCCCGCGCCGATCTGCGGGCGACGCCTATCTGGTGGGACCAGAACAGCGTCGGTGCCACGCCCGATTGGCATTACCGTGTCGCGATCAATGTCCCGGCCGGGGCTACCGTCAATTCCACCGTTAAGTTTGATGTCGATTTTCAGGCCCTGCTCACCACAATGGGGGTGACGGGCGCGTTTGATGTGAACAGCCCCCGCGTCGTCCGATCCACCGGTGCCATAGCCACGACGCAAGAGTTTACCGATTCGGTTTTTGCGGATGCCACAGACGCGATGGGCAATGCGCGCGGCGAGGTGCGCTTCATCCTGCAAGATGCCGGTGCGACGACCTATTTCCTTTATTTCGACATCACGCAGAACGGCGCCAAACCTGCCAACCCGCAAACGCCTATCAACGGCAACTTTGAAAGAGGCGGGGCGGGGACCGCGCTTCCCCCCGGTTGGTCGCTTGCCAACAAAGTTGAAGCGACGCTCGATTCTGAAATCCGCCCCAGCGAAAACCCGTCCATCACGTCTGATGGCACGAACCTGATCAGCAGCCCCCGCACAACCGATGGTACACCGCGCACGGGCCAATTCTCTTACATTCTCGGCGCGCGCACCAACAATGAAGTGGGCACCGGCCAGAACCGGATCACGCTAGAAAAAACCATTACAGTGCCTGCGACGACGCCCGGCAATTTCTCCCTGCGTTGGCGCCCTGAAGGGTGGGACAGCAATGTGAACGGCAGCAATAGCTGGGATTATATCCGCATCCAGATCGTCGGTACGACCACGACTGAGATCGTCGGCCCGACGTTGGGCAGCTATGCAACGGTCCCTTTCAGCCCGAACTATGGCACAAACCAAGCGTCGGCGACGGAGTTTGGCTACCGCCATTATAACGGCTTCGACATGACGACCAATCAGGTCCACCAGCAGGGCATGACGGTGCCCTATGCGGCCGAACCTTGGTGGACCCGCTCCGTCTCGCTCGCGGCCTTTGCCGGACAGACGGTGACGTTGCGGATCACGACAAGTCATACCATCCTTTACAAAAGCTGGTTCCACATCGACGATGTGGAATGGTCGGTTGTCACCGCGACCTTGGGTGCCCCTCAGGCCTTTGGCGTGAACATCACCGGCCCTGCCACAGGCGGCGTCTATGCGCCCGGCCAGATTTTGGCGACGACGGTGCAGGTGGATGCGACGCCGACGCACCCAACCGCGCCGATGATCGCGCGTGTTTTTGACAATACCAACACGTCCGTCGGCACGGACTTCCTGCTGTACAATGATGGCACGCACGGCGACGCCGTGGCCGGGGATGCGTTTTGGACCAATGACGGGCTCCTGCCCGCAGAGCCTGCCCCCACCATCCCCTTAAGTGCGCCGACCAGCGGGGGCTGGACGCTGCGCGTCTATGGCCGCGATGGCTCCACAAGCACGATCGGGGCGCTTGCAGGCCTCATCCGCGGACCCGGTTCCGGCGCGGCGGCGGAAACGCAGGCCAACTTCTACAATGTCGATGAAATTGCCTTCAGCGTGCAGCGGGCTGCGATCGCGGTGGCTAAAACCAGTTCGATACTTAGCGATCCGGTGAATGGCACCACCAACCCCAAGATGATCCCCGGCGCCACGATCAGCTATTGCATTCTGGTCAGCAACGGCGGCCCGGCCACCGCAACGACTGTGATTGCAACGGACAGTCTGCCTGCGCAATTGGGCTATGTGGCCGGTTCGATGCGGTCCGGCACAAGCTGCGCGGGTGCCGCCACTGTCGAGGATGACAATAACATTGGTGCCGATGATAGCGATGCTGTCGGCGCGAGCTTCTCTGCTGGCACCATCATCATGCTGACGTCTTCACTCACAAGTGGGGCGGCCATGGCGCTGTTGTTCAACGCCCTCATCCAATAAGGAATTAGTGCCGCAATTCCCGCTTCAGTGGGTAGCGACCGTCTTTGAACTCCCCAAAAAGCTGTCGCAATTCCGGGTGATCCACTGGACCCTCCTCCTCGTCAGCGACCAGATTCTGCTGGCTGACATAAGCGACATAGCTCGACTCTCCGTTCTCAGCGAGCAGATGGTAGAAGGGCTGATCCTTGGAGGGGCGGATGTCTTCCGGGATGGAATCGTACCATTCCTCGCTGTTCGCAAAGACTGGGTCGACATCAAAGATCACCCCGCGAAACGGAAAGACGCGGTGGCGGACGATGTCCCCAATGCCGAAGCGTGCGTGGGATACCGGAGGGGCATCGGTACCGAAGCTGTTGTGGTGTGAAGTGCTCATAAACCTGAATCTAGTGCGTGCCGGAAGAATCGCAAGCACCCGCTTGCACAGCGCACCTTGCTTCGCTAAACGCCGCCCTCGACTGGCTCCGGCTCCTTTGGGTTCCGGTTCCGCCTCTGCGGAGAGGTGGCTGAGTGGTCGAAAGCACCGCACTCGAAATGCGACGTACGGGCAACTGTACCGAGGGTTCGAATCCCTCCCTCTCCGCCAATCATGCCCTAATATTTCCTTGTAAACGGGCGTTTATATTCGATTGCGAAATCTCGGCCCCACTTTGGGCCCCACTTTTCTGCGAACTCAACAGCCCACCACAATCTTGAAAAGTAGCTGCTATTTTAACGCACACCCTCGGCGCAACCCCGGGGAGGGGCTTTGTCAGAGCAAATGCACCGGTTGGGCGAAAGCGTCTTGTCAAAGCAAAGGCACCGGCTGGCGCTCTCCGCCACTGACCATTAGCAACAGGGCATGCCCCGCCCCAGAAAACCAGCCAGTCCGTTCCGCTATTTCAACTCTTCGCCGGAGGTCATCCGCCTGGTTGTGATGATGTATGTGCGGTTCCCGCTCAGCCTTCGGAACGTCGAGGATCTGCTATTCGAGCGTGGGATCGACATTTGCCACGAGACCGTGAGGTTTTGGTGGAACCGGTTCGGACCAATGTTTGCGGCCGATATCCGACGCCAGCGGGTGCAAGCGATGCGCGGGATCCGTCACTGGCGCTGGCACCTCGACGAGGTGTTCGTGAAGATCAACGGGGAGCAGCATTACCTGTGGCGCGCAGTCGACCACGAAGGTGAGGTTCTCGAGAGCTACGTGACGAGAAAGCGGGATAAAGCTGCTGCTTTGGCGTTTCTGAAGAAGGCCTTGAAGCGCCATGGGCGAGCCGAGACAATCGTCACCGATGGTATGCGATCCTACCAGGCTGCCATGCGCGAGCTCGGCAATGTGTATCTTCGTGAGATGGGCCGCTGGATGAACAATCGGGCTGAAAACAGCCACCTCCCCTTCCGACGACGGG
>CAIMDB010000027.1 GCA_903839675.1 uncultured Sphingomonadales bacterium | reverse complement strand
GCAGCGAGTGCAGGGCGTTGCGTCCGGTGTTCAGCTGCTGCGCCTTGGCTCTGGCAAACAGCCATCCAATCAGGCCCAGCCCTGCAATCAGAACCAATAGGGTCAGGGGTGTCATGTCCGATCCGTCTTAGTTCAAAAACGACGGATCGAGCGGGGTCATGTTTTTGGCAACGTCGGCGTTGATCTTCCTTACGTCATCCGGCGCAATGACCATGCCCTTCTTCTTCAGATAACCGTCGGGGCCCCATGCGTTCGAGAATTCGACCGCGAAGTCCTTCATACCCTTGATCGCCTTGAGATGGGCGGCCTTCAGGTAGATGTAGAGGGGGCGGGCGCCCGGGTAGGAAAAGTCCGACACCGTCTGATAGGTCGGCGCGATGCCATCCATCGGGATGCCTTTCAGCTTGTCCATATTCTCTTCAAGGAAGCTGAAACCGAAAACGCCAATTGCCTTGGGGTTGGCGGCGATCTTCTGGACGATCAAATTGTCGTTCTCGCCGCCTTCAACATAGGCGCCGTCTTCACGCACCTTGGTGCAGATGTCCTTGTGCTTTTCCTTGTCGCTGTCCAACAACGCGGCTGTGGCAGGGTCACTGTCGCAGCCCTTGGTCAGGATGAGTTCTGCGAGCGCATCGCGCGTGCCCGACGTCGATGGCGGGCCGTAAACACTGATGGGAATAGCGGGAAGGGCGGGGTTCACATCGGCCCAGGTCTTGGCCGTGTTCGGCTTGCCGAACGGGGTCGCGGCCAGCGCCTTGTAAACGTCTGTGGGTGTTAACTTCATCGCGGGACCGCCCGATGCCTCTGCAAAGGCGATGCCATCCAGGCCGACCTGAATTTCGACGATGTCCTTCACGCCATTCTTGGCGCAGCTTTCATATTCCGACGCCTTCATCCGCCGCGACGCATTGACGATGTCAGGGTGGGACGCGCCGATGCCTGCGCAAAATAATTTGATCCCGGAACCCGTGCCTGTCGATTCGATCACCGGAGATTTGATACCGGTTTTGGCAACAGCTTCAGCAACGGCGGTCGCAAAGGGATAGACCGTTGAAGATCCGACAATGCGCACGAAATCACGTGTGTCCGTGCCGCCGCCGCCGCCGGCACCTCCGCAAGCGGAAAGCGCAAGCGCTGAAGCGGCGAGAATCGCCAGCTGGGGAACAAAGCGCATTGGAAAAGGTCTCCTGTTCGAGTCGTCAGCGGAATATTTCAGTTGATTGACGGTATTGTGACAAGGCTTCAAGCGGGCGGAAATATACATGTTGCGGTTGTCCCATGGCCGACCCGACTGACGATGTCGAATCGTCCCCGGTGGCGTTCCACAATATGTTTGACGATGGAAAGACCAAGGCCAGTGCCGCCGACTTGACGGGATCGTGCCGCGTCTGCGCGATAGAAACGTTCGGTCAACCGCGGCATGTGTTCCGGCGCGATGCCGTCCCCTTCATCGGCGACAGAAACATTGATCCATCCGGTCTGTCCCTGTTCCAGCGACACCCGGATTTGCCCATCTGCGGCCCCATATTTGAAGGCGTTTTCAACAAGATTGCGCAGCACCTGCGCCAGTTGCCCCTGATCCCCCATCATCGGCGCGGTCTCAACATTTGTTGAAAATGTAATGCGATCCTGTTCGGCCACCTCGCGCACGCACAGATGGGCGATAGCAACAAGGTCTACCTTCTCCGTGGGCTGCTGGTGCTTGACGGCCTCAATGCGTGAGAGCGACATCAGATCTTCAACCAGCCCCTGCATCCGCTGTGCTTCTTTGCCGATGATGCCCAGGAACCGGTTGCGCGTGGCCGGATCGTCGCCAGCCTTTGGATCCATCAGCGTTTCCACATAGCCAAGGACAGCCGCCAAAGGCGTGCGCAGTTCATGGCTGGCATTGGCGACAAAATCGGCATGGGCCCGCGCCACGCTGGCCTGCACGGAAAGGTCAGTCAGCATCAGGAATTGCTGACCGTCGGACAGGGCGTTGCACTGCACCTCCCAAATGCTGCCGGATGTGGACAAGCCCGTGACGCGGACAGACCCGTTCCCGCCAGACGTGATGAGCGCCAGCACATCCGGGTGGCGCAGGGCAAGTCGGACGTCCTGCCCCTGAACATGCGCCCCGAACAGGGAGACTGCCGGCGGATTGGCATGCCCGATGCGCCCGTCCCTCAACAAGAGTGAAGGTGGGTCGAGAAGATCAAGCAGCTCAATGGCGGCTGCAGGCACAGGGAGGTCACGCATGGGCATTCCCTAGAAGGACAATGGGTTACTGTCAGCTTTTAGACAGACTGTGCCTTTTGCAGCATCTCACCCATCTTCTGATGAAGCATGCTAACGGCCTTTAATGGCCGGACCATGACTTTGAAATTGGTAATGAGGCCATCGTCATCCCAGGTAATCATGTCGATACCGTCGATGGTGATGCCTTCAATCTCTGCGTTGAACTCAAGGATCAGGCTGTTCCTGCCTTCCCACTCGCCGACATAGTGAAAGCCGGTATCGCCAAACACCATGCCCGCGCTCGCCAGATATTTGAGCGTGATCGGTTTGCCCCGTTGCGGCGTGTGGACAACCGGGCTTTCAAATACGGCGTCGTCATGCAGCAGTGCGCCGAGCGCTGTTTCGTCGCTAGACAGGGCAACGGCGTGCCATTTTTTCGACATTTCGGCAGGTGTCATTCTCAATACCCCAAGTTGAGATCAACCAGCGGCTGAAGCGGCTGGCCCGCGTGATAGCGGTGGAGGTTCTGGAGGAAGCGTTCCACCGACCGCGCAAACATCTTGTCCTGCGCACGGCCGGACAGATGCATGGTGACATGCGCGTTATCCAGCGTCCAGAGCGGATCGTCCGAAGGCAGCGGTTCCGGCTCAGTCACGTCAAGGAAGGCTTCGGCGATCTTTTTTTCATTGAGCGCAGTGGTCAGCGCCTGCTGATCGATCACGGTGCCTCGCGCGACATTCACGATGCGCGCACTTGGTTTCATGGAGGCCAGTTCGTCGGCCCCGATCATCCCATCGGTTTCCGGCGTGGCGGGGACGGCAAGGAGGATCCAGTCAAACTCGCCCAGTCGTGCGCGCCAGTCATTCGGCCCCAGCGTATTTGGCCCCGGTGTTCGGCGCACCACAGTCACGTCGACGTTGAAGGCCTTCAACCGTTCCTCGACCAGCTTGCCGATGGCCCCATAGCCAAGCAGCAGCGCCTTTGATCCATAGAGTTCAACTTTGCCGGGGCTGTCGAGCAGCCATTCATGCCGGTCCTGCGCACGCACGACTTGCCGGTATCCCTTCGCCATGGTGAGCATGCCCATCACGACATATTCCGCGATGGTGATGGCGTTGATGCCGACGCCGTTGGTCACCTGCACCTTGCGTTCTTTGAGCAGGTCCAGCGGCAGATGATCCAGCCCGGCGTAGATGGAGTTCAGCCATTTGAGCTTCTCCGCGCGCTTGATCGCTTCGACCATGGGCGGCGTATAATCCATATCGAACCAGCCGATTTCGGCTTCGGGCGCGAGCGCGTGCATCTCCTCCACCGAAGCATAAAAGCGCGCATCCACCCAATCGGGCAGAAGCGGCGTGATCATGGGCTTCAGCAATGATGTCAGGACGACGGTGGTCATTTGGATCAGCTCTCCGAGGTCCGCCGTTGATTCGACGGGTTAAATTTCCAGTTTCCAATCCCATCCCAACGGGTCGCCGTCCATCACTTCTATGCCCTTGGCGATGAGTTCGTCCCGCAATGCATCGGAGGTCGCGAAGTCCTTGTCCACGCGGGCTTGTTTGCGGCGCGTGAGGGTGTCTTCAATTTCGGACTCGCCAATGTCGACCGCTTTGGGGCGTAC
Source organism: uncultured Sphingomonadales bacterium (assembly GCA_903839675.1). Taxonomy (GTDB): domain Bacteria; phylum Pseudomonadota; class Alphaproteobacteria; order Sphingomonadales; family Sphingomonadaceae; genus Aquisediminimonas. The sequence continues at coordinate 14,509 of CAIMDB010000027.1, read as the reverse complement.
GCGCAGATCAGACCGGTCAAGTGCCATCAGTCCAAACCCGAGCACGTCATCCATGCGTGAGATTGCAGCCAGCTTCTGACCCGCATCCACCTTCTTCATTGCGATGGCCTCATCAAGGCAGGTGAGGGCGACAGCGGTGTTCAGGTCTTCGGACACAGCAGCATCAAACTGCGCCAGCAGCTCGACAAGCTTGGGGTGTTCGATATCCCCCGCCATGCTTGCAGAAGCGCGGACGTTCGTGACCCCCATCACCATCCGCTTCAACCGCGTCAGTGCCGCTGCCAGATTGTCCCAGCTGAACTCCAGTTCACTCCGGTAGTGCGCCTGCAGGCACATGAGGCGATAGGCGAGGGGGTGGAAACCGCGATCGACCAGAACCTGAAGTCGCAAGAACTCGCCTGTCGACTTGCTCATCTTCCCGCCGCGGTCGATCAGGAAGTTGTTGTGCATCCAGATGCGCGCGCCGCTATGGTCTGACGAGCAATAGGCTTGGTTTTGCGCGATTTCGTTGGGGTGATGGATCTCGCGGTGGTCGATGCCGCCGGTGTGAATGTCGAACGGCATGCCAAGCAGCGCTTCTGACATGACGGAGCATTCAAGGTGCCAGCCCGGTGCGCCTTTGCCCCAGGGGCTGTCCCATTCCATCTGGCGCGTCTCGCCCACAGGTGTCTTGCGCCAGATGGCAAAGTCCGCCTGATGGCGTTTGCCATCAACCTGCTCAATCCGGCCTTCGCCGTCTTCAGTCGCAGCGCGGGCAAGGCGTCCATAGTCGGCCACCGTCGAGGTGTCGAAATAGAGGCCGCTGTCCAGTTCGTAGCAGTGCTTGTCGGCGATGGACTTCGCGAACTCGATCATGCGTGGCACATAATCGGTTGCGATGGACCATTGGAAAGGCTGGCGGATGTGAAGCCGCGCAATGTCGGCCCAATAGGCATCGGTGTAAAACTTCGCGATGTCCCACGCGCTTTTACCAGCAGCGCTGGCGGCCTTTTCCATCTTGTCATCGCCCGCATCGGCATCGCTCGTCAGATGGCCGACATCGGTGATGTTGATGACATGCTTCAGCGCGTAGCCCTTGAACGACAAGGCGCGGCCCAGCGTATCCGCAAACACATAAGCGCGCATATTGCCGATATGCTGGAAGTTATAGACGGTCGGGCCACAGGTGTAGACGCGCGCTTCGCCGGGGTGGACGGGCTGGAACTCTTCCAGCTGGCGGGTCAGGCTGTTGAACAGCTTCAGGGGCGCGGCGTCAGTCATGGTCCGCCTCCTAAGCGGCGGGGCCTTTGGGGGCAAGATGGCGGTGTCAGCGCGGCAGGATAGCGGTGCGGCCCTGAAGGTCGATCACATCCATCGGCATGTTGAAGGCGGCTTCCAGCGTTGCGGGGGTTAACACCTCTGCGCATGGCCCAAATGCTACGGTGCGACCGTCTTTCAAGATGAGGAGATCGTCGGCCACGCGCGCGGCGGCCTCCAACTGGTGGAGGACGACCAGCACGCCCTTTCCGGCATCCGCCGCCGCCCGCATCAGGCGCAGCACATCCTGCTGGTGCGGCGGATCCAGATTGGCGAGCGGTTCATCAGCCAGGATCCAGTCAGTTTCTGCCGCCAGCACGCGGGCAAATTTGGCGCGGGCCTTCTCTCCGCCCGAGAGCGTGTCGACCGTGCGGTCGGCAAGGCCCGCAACATCCGTCTGTGCCATAGCAGCGTTGATCGCGACCTCATCGCCCGGCGAGAGCGCCGCAAAGGGGGAGCGATGCGGCAGGCGACCAAGGGCGACCAGCTCGCGCACGGTGAGCGCCCAGGCGGGCTGACCGTTCTGGGGAAGATAGCCGATGCGGCGGGCGCGTTCTGGAAGGGAGAGCGCGGATAGGGCTTCCCCATCAAGGGTGATGTCTCCGGTAGAGGGTGGAACCAACCCGGCAATGGCGCGCAACAGGCTGGTCTTGCCCGCACCATTTGCGCCGAGGATGGCTGTTACCCGACCACGCGCGAGATCCAGCGACACATCGTTAAGCACGCGCCGACGGCCAAGGTCGACCGAGAGGTTGGCCGTCCGGATCATGACGGGTCGCGCCGCATACGGGCGAGAAGCAGGAAGAAGAACGGCGCGCCGATGGTGGCCATCGCGATGCCAAGCCTTACTTCGCCAGTGCCGGGTGTCAGCCGCACGGCGCTGTCCGCGGCCAATGTCAGGATCGCCCCGCCAATGGCCGAGGGGATGAGCGTCGCGGAAGGGCGTTCCCCCACAATCCGGCGCATGAAGTGCGGCACGATCAGCCCGACAAAGCCGACAACGCCCGTCACCGCCACCGAGGCGCCGACGGCCAGACCAGTGCCGAGCGCGATGATCCAGCGCAGACGGTCCGGATCGACACCCATGGAACGGGCGGCATCCTCGCCCAACGTCAGCGCGTCGAGCGACCGGCCGGTCAGAAGCAAGATCAGGCTGCCCAACGCCATGAACGGCAAGGCGCGGATGACGTCGTCCATCGTCCGGTCGGTCAGCGCGCCCATCAGCCAGGCGACGATTTCGCTCGTGGCAAAGGGGTTGGGCGCCATGCTGATGAGAAGGGCTGTGAGAGAGCCGGAGAGCGTTGCCAGCACCATGCCTGCGAGAATGAAGCCCAAGGGCCCGCCGCTCCGTCCGGCCAGCGCCACGAGCAACGCCACGCTGATCGCCGCCCCTGCCATTGCAAAGCCGAACATGGCAAGGCCGCTTACGCCCAGCAGGATCGCGATGACCCCGCCTAAGGCTGCGCTGGACGACACACCCACCACCGTCGGGTCGGCGAGCGGATTGCGGAGATAGCCTTGCAGAACGGCGCCAGACAGGCCGAGCACTGCGCCGACACAAGCACCAAGGATCGCGCGGGGCAGGCGCAGTTCTGCCATGATCCAGCCATTGGCGTTGTCGGCGAACCAATCCGCAGGCCCAATCCAGACCTTGCCCGCCGCCAAAGAGGTAAGGAAGGCGAGCGCGAGGAGAGCGATAAGCAGGAGGGTGGACCGCTTCACGCAGCCGACCTCAGCACGCGCATCGCCTCTATGATGGTGGGACCGCCGCAGAAGAGCAGCTTGTCCGGGAAGGACACAATGCGCGTCCGCCCTTCGAGATGCCGCAAGATGCGTTGCCTTGCCGCCAATGCCCGCGCGTCGTCGCCCGTGGCCGTGGTTGGCATGAAGATGATGTCGGGCGGGCGGCGCACCAATGTTTCGAGCGGCAGGACATCCCATTGCTGCAGGCCATAGCGTCCGCTGGCATTGATGAACCCGGCACGGGCGAGGAGTTCATCCTGCAACGTGCCCTTGCCCGCGACAAAGCCACCCGTCTGCCAGATGATGGCGCTGCGCTTGGGAGGGCCGGATGCAGGCTTGGCAGCAGCGGCAATATCGGCGGCGAGGCGCTGGCCAGCGCGCGGTTGGCCGACGGCGGTGGCGACGGCTTGCACTTGCGCTATGCTGTCTGCAACCGTTGCCGGCACGCCAAATGTCTTCATCGGCACGCCTGCCTTGGCCAGCGCCGCATTTGTGCCGCTGCTCGCCAGATTGCCGGTCAGCAGCAGGCGGGGCTTGGCCGCGATGATCTCTTCCGCTGTCACGCCGAGCGCGGGGCGAGCGCGGGCCCAATCGAGCGGAGCCGAGGCGCTTTCAGGATCATGTGACCAACTGCTCACTGCCGCGATTTCCTCCGGCGCGACTTGGGCAAGGATCGCATCGATGCACGGATTGTTCGACACGATCCCACGGGGCGCAACGTCCGGCCCGCCGCTGCATCCGGCTACAAGCAACAAAGCGGGCCAGAGGCGGCGCATCAGAAGGACGCTCGCACGCCGACATGCGCGGTGCGGCCATAGGCGCCATAACCGCTCACCGTTTCATAGCGCGTGTCGAATAGGTTCTCGACCCGGCCGTAGAGTTCGAGCGTGTCCCCGATGGGCAGGGACGCGCGCAGACCAACCAGCGCATAGCCATCAAGCGACGTGCGGGCGAAGGTCTCGAAATCGGTATCCGCACTGTCGCTGGCCAGACGAAGCGTCGCCCCGACGCGGGCGCCAAAGGGCGCCTTCCAATCAAGGTCCGCTGCCAGATTATGTCGCGGCCGCCGGACAAGTTCGCGGCCGGTCGTCCGGTCTTCGGTGTCGAGCAGCGTGTAGTTGACGGTGAAGCCAATCGTGTTGCTGGGGCGCATTTCTATTGATGTTTCAAGGCCCTTGGCGCGGGTGCTGTCGACATTGTCATAGGTGCCATCGGCCCTGTTGTTACAGATGCCTGTGGTCTGACCAAAGCAGGAAATGAAGTCGATCTGGTTGCGCGTGTCACGCTGGAACAAAGTTGCCGAGAGGATGAGGCGACCCTCCAGCAGTTTCTGTTCAACGCCCAGATCATAGCTTTGCGCGCTTTCCGGCTTGAGCGTCACATTGCCGTAAAAGCTGTAGAGCTGGAACAGGGTCGGGGCCTTGAAGCCTTCGCCATAGGCCGCACGAAGCGTGGTGCCGCTGCCCGCGCGCCAAACCAGATTGCCGGACAGCGTCGTGCGCGTGCCGAAGGTTGCGTGATCATCCACACGGACGCCGCCGGTCAGGGTAACACGGGAGAGGGGGCTGGCGATCAGCTGGAGATAGCCGCCGCTGGTATGCGTCTTGTTTTCCGAAAACCCATCGCTGATCCGCGAGCGTTCATGTTCCGCACCGAAGACCGCGCGCAGCGCGTCGCTGGCGCGCCAGTCACCCCGATATTCGAGGCGTTCAATGCGGCCCCGGTTCAGATATTGCGGCGTGGTATCGCCCGGCTGGGCAAAGCTGTCGCGGTTGATGTCGGACACGGTCAGGCCGATGCGGTTGCGCAGATCGCCGAAATCGGCATGCAGACCGGCATAGCCTGTCGTCTGTTCGGAATGGGTGACGTCCGGCGCATCGGCAAAACTATAAAAGGGCGGCGGGAAACCATCCTGATCAATCCGGCTCTTGGCGTAATAGCCGCGCAGGTCGAGGCCGATGCCGTCGGCTAGGTCGATCTCGACGCGGCCATTGGCGCCATATTGCCGCAGGCCGTCTGCCTCAGTCCCGTTCTTATAGGCAGAAATGCCGCCTTCATTGAACCAGCCGGCGCCCAGCGACGCACGCACCGGGCCGAGCGTGCCGGACAGATTGCCGACGATATTGCCGGCGTCGTTCGACCCAACTTCGCCGCGCAGCTTGGCACTCGGTTGCGCGGTCGGCGTGGCGGTCACCACATTGACGACGCCGCCAATCGCCTCGCTGCCCCACGGCACCGAGTTTGGGCCACGCAGTACTTCGATTTGCTGGATGTTGCCGATCAGCAGGCTTCCAAAGTCAAAGCCGCCACCGGGGGATGAGGGGTCATTGACCTTCACGCCATCAATGAGCGCGAGCGTCTGTTCGCCTTCTGCGCCACGAATCCGGACCGCGGAAAAGCCGCCAAGCCCGCCATTGCGCGAAATGGTGACGCCGGGCTGTGAGGCCAGCAGTTCGGCAACGCCAATGGATTGGCGAACGTCGATCTCATTTTGGCTGAGGGTCGAGACAGCTTGGCCCGTATCGGCGCTACGCGTTGGCGCACCGGTGGCGGTGACGATGATCGTTTCCGCCTCATCTGCCTCTTGGGCAAATACAGGCGCGGAGGCCAACGCCAACAGCGCGGCCGAGCAATATAATACGGATTTCAATCTAGTCTCCCTCGCACAACGACTCCTGTTGCCGTCACGCGAGGAAACCCTCGATCGCCTGCGTCTTCCCGCACAGCCGAAGGACTGCTGTGGCAGGCAGGTCTCCTGGCTCCCGGGTCACTGCGCCTCTCCACCTTCCCGGTTTCCCAGTGGTGTGTCGGAGAGGAACTCGCCGGTTACAGTTGCGGGAACAGCGCCGGATTTGAACCGACTTCCCTTTTCAGCTCCACTACAGAGCACCTGTCACGGGGCCGAATTACGCCGCTATGGCAGGATTGGCAAGCCGCGGCTTTCAGGCGGCCTTGGCCTTGGCCGCGTGGCCATTGTCCAGAAAGCCTTGGATGAGCGGAACGCATTCTTCGGAATGGCTCATCAGGAACAGATGCCCACCATCCTTGATCGTGACCATCTGTGCGTTGGGGATGAGCGTTTCGAGGATGCGGCCGTTGATCGGGCGGACGATGGCATCTTCCTCGCCCATCAGCACAAGCGTTTCATGGCGGAGGAAGGGCAGGAAGGGCGCACTCGTCCAGCCGACCATCGCGAACAGCTGGTTGAAATAGCCCGACATGGACGGCGCCTTGATCCGGCTGACATGGGCTTCAGATCCGTTGCTTTGTCCGCCGTATAAATCATTGAAATTCTTGAGCATATAGTCAGGTTCAACATAGCGGCGCGGGTTGGCCATCTTGCTCAACGCCGACCATTTGCCCGGGACCATCAGCATCCCTGCCGTGGTCGCGATCAGGACAAGCCGGTTGGTGCGCTTGCCATATTGGACGGCAAATTGCTGGGCCATGGCCCCGCCCCAACTGATGCCCATCACATCGACTTCGGCATAGCCAAGATCATCGAGGATTTGTTTGGCGACACGCGCCATCATCCAGGGGCGATAGGGCCAGACAGGGTCGGGGGAATCGCCGATGCCGGGCATGTCGAAGGTGATGACATTGCGGCCCAGCCGCTCGGCAAAGGGGGCGATCAGTTCCGCATTGGCGCCGATGCCGTTGAAGAACAGGACCGGCAGGGCATTTTCGCCCGCCTCGCCAGCATCCCAATGGGTGACGCAGACATCGCGCCCATCGACAGAGGCCATATGTGTTTCAGCTTTTGCCCGGCTCATAGGTCTATCTTTCCTTAATCGAACACATATTGCCCCGGTGCAGCCCCGACAGGCGGATGGGCCTTGCTGCCCAGTTCCGTCGGCGCAGGCTTTTCTGCGCCCGCCCGGGCCTTAAGCCATTCCGCCCAATGCGGCCACCAGCTTCCAGCATGTTCTTCCGCCTTGGCCATCCATTTCTCCGGCGCCTCGGGGGCCTTGCCATTGGCGCGGTAGAATTTGGCCTTTGGGTTGCCCGGCGGATTGAGCATCGCCTGAATATGGCCGGAGTGCGACAGGACGAACTCGACATTCTTGGACCCGAACAATTGCGTGGAGCGGTAACACGCCTTCCAAGGCGTGATGTGATCGGTCACGCCGGCCACGATGTACAGATCACTCGTCACCTTGGTCAGGTCCACCACATGGCCTGCGATCTCGGCTGTCCCCGGCTCTGCAAAGGGCTGGTTGCCATAGAGGTCCAGATAGTCCGAATGCAGCTGGGCGGGCAGGTTGGTCGCATCATTGTTCCAGAACAGGATGTCAAAAGCGGGCGGGTCTTCTCCTAAAAGATAGTTGTTGACGACATAGTTCCACACAAGGTCATTTGGCCGCAGCCAGGCGAACATGCGCGAGAGCGAGGCGCCGTCGAGTACCCCGGCCTTGCGCGAGCGTTGGCGGGCGAGTTCGATGCCATGTTCGGACACGAGCGAGCCGACTTCACTGTCGGTGATTTCGGGCTTCAGCACGCACACCATCAATGAGACGGCGTTGACGCGCTTGTCGCCCTTGGACGCGAGCTTGGAGAGCATCGCCGACATGGTGATCCCGCCGGAACAGGCACCGGAGACGTTGATCTGCTTGGACCCCGTCACCTCGCAGATGACGCCGATCGCTTCGATGATACCGTCCACATAATTGGCGAGGCCCCAATCGGCATGCTCCTTGGTCGGGTTTCGCCAGCTGATCAGGAAGGTCTGCTGCCCATTGGCGAGCAGCAAGCGGACGATGCTTTTGTCCGGGCTCAGATCGTTGACATAGGCCTTGTTGATCTGCGGCGGGATGATCAGCAACGGGGTTTCATGCACCGTCTCGGTCGCAGGCTTGTAATGGATCAGCTCCATCAACTCGGTGCGATAGACGATGGCCCCCGGCGTGCAGGCGATGTTTTCACCAATCTTGAAGGGCCGCTTGTCCACCTGCGAGACGAGCATGTCGTTGTTGACGATGTCGTCATAGGCGTTCTTGAGGCCGCGAATGAGCGAAGCGCCGCCGGTCTCTGCCGCCTTTTTGAGTGCCGCAGGATTGCCTGCCAGCGTATTGGTCGGGGCGAGTGAGTCGATGACCATGCCCGCCACGAAATGCGCGCGGGTGCGTTCCAGTTCGTCCAGTTCCAAATCGCCGATGAAGTTCTTCACGCCCTTTTCGGCGGCGAGGTAATATTGCATCCCGGCCTTGAAGAAGGGGTTCTGGTTCCAGGTCGCGTCCGCAAAGCGACGGTCCTTGGGGTTGGGCGCTATGTCTGACTTCATCGTGATGATTTTGATGACATCGTCGGCAAAGGATTTGCTGTGTTCGATCACCTTGCCCGGCTGGGTGGCGGTGGCTTTCAGCATCACGCCCACCGCGCCGATCAAATCCTCTTTGGCCAGTCCGACCAAGGGATTGAGTGCCACGCCCGCATCAGCCGCCTCTTCGAGGCCTTTCGGCATTTTCGCCATGTCCCCTCCTACGCATTTTTTATGTGGAAGGAGGATCATCGTCTTTTCCGAAAAGGTCAAGCATCCGCGCGTCTCCTACTTGACGCAAACGGCAACCCGTTCCAACGCTGGCGCCAAAGATTGACGCATCATGTGAATGGAGAGACTGAATGGCTGGCGTTCTGGACGGGATCACAATCATCGAAATGGCAGGCATCGGGCCGGGTCCCTTTGCCGGCATGATGCTGGCCGATCACGGGGCACGAGTCATCCGCGTTGAACGTGTTGGCGCGCCCGACATGCAGGGCCGCGACGTGCTGACGCGCAACCGCGAAGTCATCCAGATCGATACCAAGTCGCCCGAAGGCGTCGCGCAGGTTCGCGAATTGGTGAAGACCGCGGACGGCATTTTTGAAGGCTTCCGCCCCGGTGTGATGGAACGCATGGGCCTTGGCCCCGATATCCTCCTCGCGGACAATCCCAAGCTGGTTTATGGCCGCATGACGGGCTGGGGCCAGACTGGCCCGCTCGCTATGGCGGCCGGCCATGACATCAACTACATCTCGATCACCGGCAACCTGCACGGCTATGGCCGCCCCGATGGCAAGCCAACCCCACCGACCAACGCGATTGGCGATTTCGCAGGCGGCGGCATGATGCTGGCCTTTGGCATGGTCTCGGCCCTCCTCAACGTTGCGCGCGGCGGCAAGGGGCAGGTCGTCGATGTCGCGATGACCGACGGCGCCTCGATCATCCACGCCATGCAATGGGGCTTCCGCGGCCTTGGCATGTGGGAAGACACGCGCGGCGTGAACATGCTCGACACAGCCGCGCACTTCTACGACACCTATGAATGTGCCGACGGCAAGTGGATATCGATCGGCTCGATCGAACCGCAATTCTACGCGCTGCTGCGCAAGGCGCTTGGCATCGATAGTGACCCCGCCTTTGATGCCCAGCATGACAAGAGCCAATGGCCGGCCCTCAAGGCCAAGCTCACTGACATCTTCAAGACCAAGACGCGCGATGAATGGTCGGCGATCATGGAAGGCACCGACATCTGCTACGGCTCGATCCAGTCGATGGGTGAGGCGCTCAGCCACCCGCACAATGTCGCGCGCGGCACCTTCGTGAAGGTGAACGGTGTTGACCAGCCCGCCCCTGCGCCGCGCTTCCTCGGGACGCCTGCGGCAGCGCCCGTCGGACGGAAAGGCTAAGCGCATGAATACCGATCCCGCCCGCATTCCCGTCATCATCGGCGTTGGCCAGTTTAACGACCGAGAGTGCGTTCATGATGCGCTTGGTCTGATGGTCGCCGCACTGGAAAAGGCGGACGAAGACGCAGGTGGGGGCTGGATCGGCAAGCTCGACAGCATTGCCGTCGTCAACCAGATCAGCTTTCCAAAGCTTGGTAATTGTGCGGAGCATCTGGCGCAGCATTTTGGCCTGACACCCAAGATTGTGGAGCAAACCCCGCACCCGACCGGCGAAAGCCCGGTGCAGCTCCTCAACGAAGCGGCAAACCGGATCGGCGCGGGCGAGATTTCGGTCGCGGCCATCCTTGGGGCCGAAGCGCTTCGGACGGCGGCAGAACGCGCACGGGCGGCCACGGGTGAAAAGAAGGATGCGCTCCGTTCCGTTGCCAGCAGCGGCGCCAAGTCGCTGATGCAGCAGCATGGTCTGGTCGCGCCGACTGACCTTTACCCGCTCTATGAAAACGCCACACGGGCGGCCTGGGGCCAATCGCTGGCAGAGGCGCAGGCGGAATCCGGCGTCATCTGGGCAGGCATGTCAGCGGTTGCTGCGGGCAATGAGAATGCATGGATCCGAAAGCCACAAACGGCAGACGCCATCACCAGCATTGAGGCGGATAATCGCCCCATCGCCTTCCCCTACCAAAAGCGGATGGTCGCCAATTCGAGCGTCAATCAGGGCGCGGGCTTCATCGTGACCTCGCTTGCGGTGGCTCAGGCCGCAGGGGTGCCCGCAGCGAACATCATCCATGTCGGCATGGGTGCGGCCGCGCACGAGACGCACAATATGCTCAAGCGCGACCAATATGTGCAGCCTGCGGGCATGGTCGTGACCATCGAGGAAACGCTCAAGCGCAACAGCCTAACGGCGGCGGACCTTGACCATGTTGAGCTCTATTCCTGCTTCCCCTGCGTGCCCAAAATGGCGCGCCGCATCCTTGGCTGGCCAGTCGATATGCCGATCACGGCGTTCGGCGGTCTGACCTTCGGCGGCGGGCCTATCGGCAATTATATGAGCCACGCCATCGCCTCGATGGTGGATACGCTTCGCGCCGAACGCGGCACGGCGATGCTGTTCGCCAATGGCGGCTATGCGACGCACTTTCACGGCATCGTGCTCTCGGCAGAGCCATTGCCGGAGGCGACCTTCCCGCATGATTATGATGTGAACCCGCTGGCCGATGCGATGCGCGGGGCGGTGCCCGCAGCGGACGAGGACTATGAAGGCCCTGCCACCATTGAAAGCTACACTGTCTTCTACAACCGCGACGGATCGGTAAAGTTCGGCACGGTCATCGCGCGGACCAGCGCAGATGCACGTGTGCTCGCGCGGGTCGATGCAGCGGACGAGGCAATGGTTGCGTTTCTGACCGATGGCAAAGTCGAACCGGTCGGTGCGTCGGGCCGGACGGAGCGGGGCGAAGACGGCCTTATCCACTGGCGGGTGGGGTAGGGCCTTCGACCGACCCCATCCCTTTTTCGACAAACACACGCCGCCCGCTTCACCTGCGGCGCATTGCGGTCTAGGAAACGCCCAATCACATTTGGGAGTTGTCCATGTCTCATCGTCTTCTCGGCAGTGTTGCCGCTCTTGCCCTGCTGGCCGGCGCCTCTGTCGCCACGCCCGCCTTCGCTCAAACCGTCGCTGCACCTGCCTCGGCACCCGCTGCCAAGCCCAAGCTTGGCGATTGGGGTGTGGACCTGACCGGCATGGACACCGCCGTAAAGCCGGGGGATGACTTCTATGCCTTCGTCAACGGTGCATGGGCGAAGCGCACGGAAATTCCGGCAGACCGCTCCAGCTGGGGTGGCTTTGGCATTTTGCGCGACCTCTCGGACACGCGCACCCGCGCCATCATCGACGATGTCTCAAAGCAGACCAATGCCGCGGGCAGCTCTGCCCAGAAGGTTGGAGACTTTTACGCGAGCTTCATGGACGAAGCTGCTGTTGAAGCGCGTGGTGCGGCACCCCTGACGCCGGAACTGGCGAAGATCGACGCGATCAAATCCCGCAAAGATCTCGCCCGCGCCTTTGGTGAGGCGATCCGTCTTGGCATCGGATCTCCTGTCGCAATCGGCGTCGAGCAGGACCTGAAGGACAACACCAAATACTCGGCTTATGTCAGCCAGGGCGGCCTCGGCATGCCGGACCGCGATTACTATCTGGTCGACAATGACCGGTTCAAGGAGATGCGCGTCAAGTATAAGGCGCACATTGCGAACCTGTTCCGCCTGACCGGCGTGCCCGAAGCGGACGCCACGGCGAAGGCGGAAGCGGTCTACGCGTTGGAAGCAAAGATTGCCCAGACGCATTGGACGTCGGCTGAATCGCGTCAGATTGACAAGATGTACAACCCCATGGCGGTGAAGGACCTCGCCAAGGCTTATCCCGGCTTGGCCTGGCCCCGTTACATCACCGAAGCGCATCTTGCGGGCCAGCAGACAGTGATCATCACGCAGCAAAGCGCGATCAAGGGCGCAACGGACTTGATCGCCAAGGAGCCGCTCTCTGTCTGGAAGGATTATCTGAAGTTCCACATGATTGCCGATGCCGCGCCTTACCTTTCCAAGGCGTTCGTCGATGAGCGCTTCCAGTGGAGCAAGGCGCTCACCGGCACGCCGCAGTTGAAGGACCGGTGGAAGCGCGGCGTGGACCTCGTCAACGGCTCGCTCGGCGAAGCGGTGGGTGAAATCTATGTCGCCCGCTACTTCCCACCCGAAGCCAAGGCGAAGGCAGATGAGTTGGTGAAGAACCTTATCAAGGCGATGGACGTGCGCCTTGCCAATTTGGAATGGATGGCGCCGGAGACCAAGGTAAAGGCGCGCGAGAAGCTCGCCGCCTTCCGCCCGAAGATCGGCTATCCTGATAAGTGGCGGGACTATTCAGCGCTGAAGGTCGACCGCAGTGACCTGTGGGGCAATGTCGTTGCCGCGACCGAGTTTGAGTATGACCGGCAGATTGGCAAGATCGGCAAGCCCGTTGACCGCGACGAATGGTTCATGACGCCGCAGACGGTCAACGCCTATGCCAATCCGCTGATGAACGAGATCGTGTTCCCCGCCGCCATCCTGCAGCCGCCCTTCTTTGACCCCAATGCGGACGACGCGGTCAACTATGGCGGCATCGGTGCGGTTATCGGCCATGAAATCAGCCATCATTTTGATGATCAGGGCAGCAAGTTCGACATGAAGGGCAACATGGTCGAATGGTGGACCAAGGAAGACATCAAGAAGTTCGAAGCGCTCACCAAGCGCGTGGTTGACCAGTACGCCCAATATGAGCCGCTCCCCGGCAAGAAGGTGAATGGCGATCTGACTTTGGGCGAGAACATGGCCGATCTGGCTGGCGCCACCATCGCCTATGACGCGTACAAGCTGTCGCTTGCCGGTAAGCCTGCAAAGGTGCTGAACGGATACAACGACGATCAGCGCTTCTTCCTCGGCTTCGGCCAGATCTGGCAGAACAAGCAGCGGGAAGCGGTGTTATTGCAACAACTGACCACCGACCCGCACACGCCTGGCCAGTTCCGCCCTTATGTCGTGCGCAATCTTGATGCCTGGTATGACGCCTTTGGCGTGAAGCCGGGTGAAAAGTTCTACCTGAAACCGGAAGACCGCGCGCGGGTTTGGTAAGGGCTAGGGCGCGCAGAGACGCGGAGGGCGCGGAGGGGTCTGGTGCCCGGCCTCCCCCACTTCATCATGCTGAACTTGTTTGTGCTTTGCACGCCTTCGGCTCCAGCATCTATGAACACCGCCATTTAAATGTTCACGCGGAGACGCGGGGACGCGAAGAGGATTACCTCTGCGCCCTTTGCGTCTTTGCGCGAACCTGACGGCTTCGATGCCAATGGATCCTGAACCAAGTTCAGGATGACGGGTGGAGGGGTGTTGCCCTAACCCCGATATGAAATCACCCTCTCCCCCGCGCCAAAGCCCGCAACGCCCGTCATGTCATAGGCAATGGCGTAAAAACCGGCGGCTGTGTCTGCCCGATCATCAGGGGTTCCGCCAAGTATAAGGGAGTCACTTGTAATCTCGGCTTTACCGAGGCGGCCAGACGCAGATAAGCCCAACAAGCCCTGACCATATCCCCGGTTGTAAGAATCCATAGACAGGATCGCCAGAAACAGATCACGATTCATTTCGATGCTCCGCGAACAAAGTCCCAAATGCCAACGACGCCGTTCTCATTGGGGTTAGACTTGCCGTCCCAATTAAAAAAACCCTTCGCGTCCGTTTTAGGCAACCGTTTCTCAATCCCCGTGGTGACGGGGTCTTTGGTGACCTCGACGGTGATGCGTTTGAGGGTGACGCCCGGCCCGAAGCTGGCGGCAAGGTTTGCGGGGTCGACGCGCTGCACCGATGTGGGATCGGCCGGATCGGCAAAGGTGACGAGCAGCGGATAATCCGCCGCCCGCACCTCGGCTGGCGAGGTGATGCCGTCGCCTGACACAATCCGCTGCGCGCTGACTTTCCTGTCGTTCTTGTACGCCGGGTCCATCGCCTTCATCGACATGATTGAAAGATTGTCGTCCGAACTGGTCCCACCCGCCAATCGCAACAGCGCAAACAGTGTCTTACCCGGTGCGATATCGACGGCGACAGCTTCGCCTTCCAATTTCGTGCGAGAGCCTTGACCACCCGTATCCAGATTGTTGGTTCTCAAGCCTTGGGCTTCCAGTACCCCCGATCCGCTCTTGATCCCCTCCGGTGTTTCCACCTCGACAATCATTCTGAACCGATAGGTGCTGCTCGGCGGTTTCGACGG
>CAIMDB010000026.1 GCA_903839675.1 uncultured Sphingomonadales bacterium | reverse complement strand
GGCCGATCACGTCATCCGACTTGACGGTCAGGAATTCCTGCAGCGCGTAGGAAGCGCCGTAGGCCTTGAGGGCCCACACTTCCATTTCGCCGAGGCGCTGACCACCGAACTGCGCTTTACCACCCAGCGGCTGCTGCGTGACGAGCGAGTACGGACCGATGGAACGGGCGTGGATCTTGTCATCGACCAAGTGGTGCAACTTGAGCATGTAGATGTAGCCCACGGTCACCTTACGGTCGAAGCTTTCGCCGGTACGTCCGTCATAAACCGTGACCTGACCAGACCCGTCGAGACCGGCCAGTTCAAGCATACGGGTGACGTCTGCTTCACGCGCACCATCGAACACCGGCGTTGCCATCGGCACGCCGTTGCGCAGCAGTTCGGCCATTTCCACAATGTCAGTATCGCTCCGTGAAGCGATCTCATCCTTGTAGGTTTCACCGTAAACTGTTGTCAGGCGATCACGCACGACGGTCGGTGCAACGCCGGCTTCTGTGCCGCCTGCGCTACGCCATTCCTCAAGCGCTGCCTGAATCTGCTTGCCAAGGCCGCGTGCGGCCCAGCCAAGGTGCGTTTCAAAGATCTGCCCGACGTTCATACGCGAAGGCACGCCCAGAGGGTTCAGCACGATATCAACCGGCGTCCCGTCTTCGAGGAACGGCATGTCTTCAGCCGGCACGATGCGGCTGATGACGCCCTTGTTCCCGTGACGGCCAGCCATCTTGTCGCCCGACTGAAGCTTGCGCTTCACAGCAACGAAGACCTTGACCATCTTGAGCACGCCAGGTGCCAGATCATCGCCACGTTCGACCTTTTCAACGCGGTCTTCGAACTTCGCGTTGATCCGCTTGACGGCATCGTCATACTGGATCTTCACAGCTTCGAGGTCCGCCTGCACGCGGTCGTCCTGAACGGCGATCTTCCACCATTCATGGCTTTCCACTTCGCTCAGGCCCTGAGCGTCGATTGCTTCGCCCTTCTTCAGACCCTTTGGCGCTGCTGTGGCGATCTGACCGATCAGCATTTCCTTCAGGCGCGAATAGGTTGCGCGGTTCAGGATCGTGCGTTCGTCATCACGGTCCTTGGCCAGCGATTCCTTTTCTTCGGTCTGAATCGCGCGCGTACGGTCATCAATGTCGATGCCGTGACGGTTGAAGACACGGACTTCCACGACCGTGCCCGCAACACCCGGCGGCAGACGCAGCGAGGTATCGCGCACGTCAGACGCCTTTTCACCGAAGATGGCGCGGAGGAGCTTTTCTTCCGGCGTCATCGGGCTTTCGCCCTTTGGCGTGATCTTACCGACGAGGATGTCGCCAGGCTCAACTTCAGCACCGATGTAAACGATGCCCGCTTCGTCGAGGCTGCGGAGTGCTTCTTCACCGACGTTCGGAATGTCGCGCGTGATGTCTTCTGGCCCAAGCTTGGTGTCGCGGGCCATGACTTCAAATTCCTCGATGTGGATCGAGGTGAAGACGTCATCCTTCACGATGCGTTCGCTGATCAGGATGGAGTCTTCGTAGTTGTAGCCATTCCAAGGCATGAACGCGACGAGGCTGTTGCGGCCAAGGGCGAGTTCACCCAGTTCCGTCGACGGACCATCGGCGATGATGTCGCCAGCTGCCACCGGATCGCCAACCTTCACCAGCGGACGCTGGTTGATGCAGGTGTTCTGGTTGGAACGCTGAAACTTCTGGAGACGGTAGATGTCGACGCCCGACTGGTCTGCATCGACTTCGCCGGTGGCGCGGACAACGATACGGGTCGCATCGACCTGATCGACAATCCCTGCGCGACGGGCACCAATGGCGGCGCCGGAGTCACGGGCAACGGTTTCTTCCATGCCGGTACCAACGAACGGCGCTTCGGCACGAACGAGCGGCACAGCCTGACGCTGCATGTTCGATCCCATGAGCGCGCGGTTCGCGTCATCGTTTTCCAGGAATGGAATGAGCGATGCGGCGACCGAAACGAGCTGTTTGGGCGAAACGTCCATGAGCGTGATCTGTTCGCGGTTGGCGATCAGGAATTCGCCCGCTTCACGCGACGAAATCTGCTCTTCAACAAAGCTGCCATCTTCAGTCAGCTCAGCGTTCGCCTGCGCGATCGTGTGCTTGGCTTCTTCCATGGCCGACAGATAGACGACATCGCTCGTCACCTTGCCGTCGACGATGCGGCGGTAAGGCGTTTCGATGAAGCCATATTTGTTGACGCGGCTGAACGAGGCCAGCGAGTTGATGAGACCGATGTTCGGGCCTTCCGGCGTTTCAATCGGGCAGATACGGCCATAATGCGTCGGGTGAACGTCGCGGACTTCGAAGCCTGCGCGCTCACGCGTCAGACCGCCTGGTCCAAGTGCGGACACACGACGCTTATGCGTCACTTCCGACAGCGGGTTGGTCTGATCCATGAACTGTGACAGCTGCGACGAACCGAAGAATTCACGGACAGCCGCTACAGCCGGCTTGGCGTTGATCATGTCGTTCGGCATCACCGTCGACACGTCGACCGAAGACATACGCTCCTTCACGGCGCGCTCCATGCGGAGCAGGCCGACGCGATACTGGTTCTCCAGAAGCTCACCGACCGAACGGACACGACGGTTACCGAGGTTGTCGATATCGTCGATTTCACCCTTGCCGTCCTTCAGATCCACAAGGGTCTTCACGACAGCCAGAATGTCTTCATTGCGCAGCGTTGTCAGATCGTCCGGCGCATCAAGGCCAAGACGCATGTTGAGCTTCACGCGGCCAACCGCGGAAAGGTCATAACGCTCATTGTCGAAGAACAGGCCGGCAAACAGCGCTTCCGCCGTTTCCTTCGTCGGCGGTTCGCCAGGACGCATGACACGATAGATGCTGTCGAGCGCCATGTCGCGGTCTTCAGCCTTGTCGACCTTGAGCGTGTTGCGGATCCAAGGACCCGTGTTCACATGGTCAATGTCGAGCAGTTCGAGGCGGTCAACGCCGGCTTTGTCGAGCTTTTCGAGGTTCTCGGCAGAGACTTCTTCACCGGCTTCGATGTAGATTTCACCGGTTTGCTCATTGATGAGGTCCAGCGCCGCATAGCGGCCGAAGATTTCTTCGGTCGGGATCAGCAGGGCTTCGAGACCATCCTTGGCAGCCTTGTTGGCCGCGCGCGGGCTGACCTTCTGGCCGGCCGCGAACACGACTTCACCGGTCTTGGCGTCTACGACGTCATAAAGCGGCTTCTGGCCACGCCAGTTTTCAGAAACATAAGGCACGATCCAGCCCGAAGGCGAGCGGCCGAAGGTCACTGTGTTGTAGAACTGATGCAGAATTTCTTCCGGCGTCAGGCCGAGCGCCAACAGCAACGATGTGACAGGCAACTTACGCTTACGGTCGATGCGGACGTTGACGACGTCCTTGGCGTCAAATTCGAAATCGAGCCAGGAACCGCGATACGGAATGACGCGGGCAGCGAAGAGATACTTGCCCGACGAGTGGGTCTTGCCACGGTCATGGTCAAACAGAACACCAGGCGAGCGGTGCATCTGCGACACGATAACGCGTTCTGTGCCGTTGACGAAGAAGGTGCCGTTCTCAGTCATGAGCGGCATGTCGCCCATGTAAACGTCCTGCTCCTTGATATCGAGGACCGAGCGGGTTTCCGTTTCGGTGTCGACTTCAAAGACGATCAGGCGGAGTGTGACCTTCATCGGCGCAGCATAAGTGATCCCGCGCTGGCGGCATTCTTCCACGTCGAACTTGGGGTCTTCCAGTTCGTAGGTGACGAAATCGAGCTCAGCCGTTCCAGCAAAGTCACGGATCGGGAAAACGCTGCGCAGCGTTTTTTCGAGACCGGACACATATCCGATCGAGGGATCCGACCGCAAAAACTGCTCGTATGATTCGCGCTGAACCTGAATCAGGTCGGGCATTTCTGCCACTTCGTGAATGTTGCCGAACATTTTGCGGATGCGCTTCTTGGCAATCGCGACTGTCACGTCTGCCTTCGCTGCTTGCTTCGCCATGTTGATTTTCTCGCCTTTTACGTCTTAAATGCGGGGCGCGACAAAACACAAAAAGCCGCGAGTTTCCGCGAGGAAAACTGCAGCTTTCAGCGTCTTGAAACCTCGGTCGATCTATACGTTCGATGCACTGCGCAACGGCACATCATTTCCCGGTCGATCAAGGTAGTGGCGTTTTCATAGGATTTCCGGCCGGCGATGTCAAACATCGAACAGCGGCAAACCCGAGTCCCTAAGGGTCAAAAAGCCATGCCGAACCGAAGCGCTGCCCCGGTATCATCTGGCGCTGCGGCAAAGTGCCCGGGGTCTTTGCGCCAGTAAATGGAAGTCGACAGCGATCCAGCCCATAGCGGGACTGCATAGATCGCCTCGGCATCAATCTCCCGCCCCGATGGCGCAAGGTTGATGCGAGTTGCCGCCATTTGGGCGCTGGACGTCGCATAGTCCCACGCCATTGGCAGTTCGACGGTCAATCCGCCCGAAGCAACACGGACCGGTTGGGCCAGCCGCAGGCCGAAGCTGTCGCGGTTCAGGAACATGTCTTCCCGCGTCACATCAAAAGACCAAGCTGTGGAGACGAGATGATCAGCGGCAGGGCGCACCCCGCCCGCGCCGATCCGCGTCCAGCCTTGCTGCCAACGGCCCCGCACTGCCCAACCATCTTGTGCTGCCAAAACGCCATCGACAGAGATCTGCCGGGTTACAGAACCCGGCGCGCCAAACATGGCGCCGAAGCGGGCACCAAGGACAGTTTCCTTTTCCGAGAGTTGTTGACCTCTCAGGCCCAGTGAAAGCGGGCCGAACCGACGGTCCAAGGATACCGAGGCAGATGTGTAGGGCATCCGGTCATAACGGTGCCGTAGCCCCTTAGACCAAATCAAGGCCTCCCCGCGATCCCACCCGATCGACAGACCCCAGCGCCCGAACTGCTGCCGGACGGCACCGGAATAGACTGGCGTGCTGCGAAAACCGAAACTGGACCCTGCTTCCTCAGCGATAAGGAATTGCGACGCTT
Source organism: uncultured Sphingomonadales bacterium (assembly GCA_903839675.1). GTDB lineage: Bacteria > Pseudomonadota > Alphaproteobacteria > Sphingomonadales > Sphingomonadaceae > Aquisediminimonas. The sequence goes on along the minus strand of CAIMDB010000026.1, from coordinate 34,908 downwards.
TGTTGAGCGCCATCTGGTCGATCAGCGCGCCGCTGCTGCGCGAAAAGCCCGCCGCAAAGTGGGTGTCACGTGACAGGCGGGAGACCACCCACCCAGCCATCAGGCGGGCGGTGCGCTGATCCTGGTCGGTCATCGCAAGCGGCCCGACCTGACCGGTGCGGACATCACCCGACACCGAAAGGGCCACACCCGTCATGCCATAGCCGACGCCCGCCGTCCGGCCATCCGCATTGAGCGAGGACCAAAGGCGACCGCCGGAATAGCTGCGCGAAAACGTGCCTTCCAAGTCCGCCTGATAGGCACGGCCATAGCCATCCTGAAACACGGTCGAGAGGCCGGTGAGCGTGGCATCTCCCATCGGCGCAGACAGCGTGCCATTGTCCGTCATCGACACCGGCACGGTGGTTCCCGCAACGGACGTCGCCCCGCGCGCGGCAAATGCCGAAGCCAAATCGACAAGGCCGCGACCATAGACAGAGTCTACACCGGCAGCCCCCAAATCCCGCGCGGAAGACAGAAGCAGGTCCACAATCTGTGCGCTGGTCAGGTTTGGAAACGCCTGTGCCAGCAGCGCAACAGCCCCGGACACAGCAGGGGCTGCGTAAGACGTGCCACTGGCCAAAATGGCCGCACCCGTTTCGTTGATGGTCCGCACCCGGTTGGCAAGCGCCACGACATAGCGACTCGCCGTCGATCCAGCCTGATTGCTGCCTCCGGTGGAAAAGACGGACACCGCATTGGCGTCATCCACCCCGCCTGCCACGATGATGAGGTTGCGCGCCACGGCATCATTGGCAATTAAGGCGAAGGCATCGGGGTTGGCGAGGCCATCATTGCCCGCAGAAATGACGAGGATGGTGCCCGCTGCCGTCGCACGCCCCATCGCTGCACGCAGGGTCGAATTGGGGCCAGCGCCGCCCAGCGACATATTGACCACTTTCGCGCCATTCGCCACCGCGATGTCGAGCGCGGATGCAATGGCCATATCATTATGACTGCAGCCACCGTCCGGCGCAGTATTCGCGCAACTCCCGGGCGTATCGGTCCGCAAGGCCAACAGCGTCGCATTGAACGCCACGCCGTGCGTGTCAGAATCATTCTTGGCGCCAAGCAGGACGGCGGCCACCGACGTCCCATGTCCATCTTCGTCGCCCATGCCACGATTGCCCGCCACATCGCGGGACGCTGAGCTGATTTTCCCCGCAAACTCGGGCAGACTGGGGTTCACACCACTATCAATGACAGCGGCTGTAATGCCCTGCCCCGTTGCGCCTGAAGTATAGGCCGTAATCGCGCTGATTTTGGTGGCGGCATTAGAGCGCTGATATTCCGGCGTATTGTAGTCCACATTTGAAGGCGGCGGCGGTGGTGGCGCGGGCGGTGGTGGTACAGCGACGGCACTCGGCGTCTGCGGAACACTGGCGACACCGCTGCCGCCGCCACAGGCGGTCAAAGCAGGCGCCAAAATCATCAACGTGCCAACGGCAAGTACACTCTTCCTGCTCATTCAAAACCCCACCGGACGTTGCCGAAATTAGGTCGTTCCTCGGCTAACGGCGCATTAACAATGCCGCCATTGTGGAGGTAATTACAGACCATAAGTGCGTTAACGGCGGCAGGTGCTTTAAGTTTGCAGGTCTTGTGACTATGGGCGGGTCATGACGCCTGCGCTGCACCACATCGACACTTGGATCTTCGATCTCGACAACACGCTTTACCCAGCGTCATGCGACCTTTTTGCGTTGATTGACGCGCGTATGAACGCCTATCTGCGCAACCTGTTCAGCGTCGATGCGACCGAAGCACACCGGATCCAAAAGCAGTATTTTCGCGATCACGGCACGACGCTGTCCGGCCTGATGTCCCAACATGGCACAGACCCCCACCATTTTTTGGACTTCGTCCACGACATTGAGATGGACCGCGTGTCCGCCAATCCGGATTTGAAAGACGCGCTGATGGCTTTGCCGGGCCGCCGTCTGGTCTTCACCAATGGCGATGTGCCCTATGCCGAGCGCGTTCTGGGCGCCTTGGGACTCGAAGACTGCTTCGAGGCGGTCCACGATATTCATATGATGGACTATCAGCCCAAACCGCACCCCGATGCCTATGCCGGCTTCTGCAAGGCGTGGGGCGTGACGCCGACGAGCGCCCTGTTCGCCGAAGACATGGCCCGCAATTTGAAGCCCGCCAAGGACATTGGCATGACGACGCTTTGGGTCAACAATGGCTCGGAACAGGCCAATGGGGAGGCCTGCCCGTCTTTCATTGACCATGAAACCCATGAGATCACCGCCTGGCTTTCCGGGCTTTCATTGCAGGACAACGCATGACCACGACGCTTGAACAGACCATCGAAGCCCTTTGGGACGCCCGCGACACCCTCTCACCCGCAACCACCGGCGACGCGCGCGAAGCCGTTACTGCCGCGCTTGAGCTACTCGACAGCGGGGAACGCCGCGTGGCGGAAAAGGTCGATGGCCATTGGCAGGTCAACCAGTGGTTGAAGAAGGCCGTACTCCTGTCCTTCCGCATCAACGACATGGAAGCCATCCCCGGCGGACCCGGTGGCGCGCACTGGTGGGACAAGGTGCCGTCCAAGTTTGAAGGTTGGGGCGAGAACCGCTTCCGTGAGGCTGGCTTCCGCGCCGTGCCCGGCTCCATCGTCCGCCGCGGCGCGCATATCGGCAAGAATGTTGTCCTGATGCCAAGCTTCGTGAACCTTGGTGCGTCCGTCGGCGAAGGCACGATGGTTGACACCTGGGCGACCGTCGGCAGCTGCGCGCAGATCGGCAAGAACGTCCACCTTTCGGGCGGCGTTGGCATTGGCGGCGTGCTGGAGCCGCTGCAGGCCGGCCCTGTCATCATCGAAGACAATTGCTTCATCGGCGCCCGTTCGGAAGTCGTCGAAGGGGTCGTGGTCGAAGAAGGTGCGGTGCTCGCCATGGGCGTGTTCCTCTCTTCCACCTCCAAGATCATCGACCGTGCGACCGGCGAAATCTTTGTCGGCCGTGTGCCGTCTTACTCGGTCGTCGTCCCCGGCGCTCTGCCCGGAAAGCCGCTGCCCGACGGCACGCCCGGTCCGAGCCTGTCCTGCGCCGTGATCGTCAAGCGCGTTGATGCGCAGACGCGGGCAAAGACAGCGATCAACGAGCTGCTGCGCGATTGATGGAATGACCAACACGGCCGACTTCATCGTCATCGGCGGCGGTATTGCGGGGCTATCGGTCGCCGCCCGTCTGGCCGAGCATGGCAAGGTTGTTGTGCTCGAAGCCGAAGATGCGGTTGGTTATCACAGCTCGGGGCGGAGTGCGGCCTTCTACCATTTCGGCCTCGGCAATCCGCTGGTGCGGGGGCTGACCGCCTGGAGCCGCCCGTTCTTCGATGCCCCGCCTGAGGGCTTTACGGACATTCCCCTCGCCACGCCCAAACCAGCTCTGTTCATCGCCACGCAGGAAATGCTGCCCGAACTCGAGGCCCTCGGCACCGAGATGCGGCGCTTTACCGATACGGTGGAAGATGCTGACGAAGTAAAGATGCGCGCGCTGTGCCCGCTGCTGAAATTCGGCGACGACGCGATTGTCGCGGGCCTTGTCGATCATGGCGGCCGCAGCCTTGACGCCGATGCCCTGTTGCAGGGCTTTGCCCGCAAGGCGCGCAGCCATGGCACGGTCCTCGTCCGCCACCGCGTCGCGACGCTCACCCGCCAAGGCGGCGACTGGACCGCGACCACCGAAGCAGGTGGCAGTTACACCGCCCCCATCATCGTCAACGCCGCAGGCTCTTGGGCAGACCGGATCGCGGGTCTCGCGGGTGTCCAACCCATCGGCCTGAGCCCCAAGCGCCGCACGATCATCGTCTTTGATCCGCCTGAAGGCACAGATGTGCGCGACTGGCCGTTCATTAAGACGCCGGGCGATGTGTTTTACATCCTGCCACAGGGCAACCGCCTGCTCGCCTGCCCCAATGACGAGACCGACAGCGAGCCGTGCGATGCCCAGGCCGAGGAATATGATCAGGCGCTCGCCGCCTGGCGTGTCGAACAGTTCACGACGATGCCCGTCCCACGCATCACAGGCCGCTGGGCGGGCCTGCGCTCCTTCGTGAAAGACCGGATGCCGGTGGCGGGTTTCGCGCCAGATGCGCCGGGCTTCTTCTGGCTCGCCGGACAAGGCGGGTTCGGCTTGCAGACTTCGCCTGCCATGTCGGCGGTGGCGGCGGCGCTGATAACGGACGGCGAATGGCCGGAGGGGATGACTGAGCTGGGCGTGATGCCAGAGAGTGTGGGTGTGGAGCGGCTCAGCACTTAACCCGCCAACCCGGCCAGTTCCTTAAGAAACTTCGCTGCAACAACCGCCGTCATCCCATTGATATCCCGCGTGGGATTATACTCGACAATGTCCGCACCGATAATCGGAGCGTTGATCCGGTGGAGCACATTGAGGACATCCCGAACCGACAGGCCGCCCGGCTCATGGTGCGACACGCCGGGCGCAAAGGCCGGGTCGAGCGCGTCGATATCGAGGCTTACATAAAGCGGCGCATCCGGGATCGGCACACTGCCTGCAGCGAAGTCCCGCATCTCGACCATCTCTGCGCCGAAGCGTTTTGCCTGATCGCGGCAATGGGCGTTGGCGGTGCGCAAGCCCACCTGAACGAGGCGGCGGGCATGGCCGCCTTCCATGATCCGCGCAAAGGGCGAGGCGTGGCTCAGCGGGTCGCCCTCAAAGTCGTCATAGGTGTCGGGATGGGCATCGAAGTGCAGGATGTTGACCGGCCCATGCACCGCCGCCAGCCCCTGCACGATCGGGTTGGTGACCATATGATCACCACCGAGGAAGATCGGGGCGGCACCCGCCCGAGCCGCCGCTTCTGCCGCCGCGCGGATCATCTCAAAATCACCCGCGCCTTCGGTCAGCGGCAGATCGCCTAGGTCTTCGAAGGAGATATCGACGCCAATTTCCCGCCCGTTTTCGGCCGCCATATTGCTATGGTCCGACCGCAAAGCCGCACGGATAAGGTCTGGCGCCTGCGCCGGGCCGCGCAAGAAAGACGAATGCGAGTCAGTCGGCAGGCCGATCAGTTGGACATGTGCCAAGATTACGCCCCAAACGCCTCTTCGATCAGCTTTTTAGACGCGTCATTGTCCCATTCCGCACCGCCGACCATGCGCCAGATTTCTTTGCCATTCTTATCGTAGAGGATCGTCGTCGGCAGCGCGCCGCCGCCCAACGCAAAGCCGAGGTCCGCCTTCTTGTCGACATAGGGCTGGAGCGTTTTGAAGCCTTGGGTGTTCCACCATTTCTCAACAGCGGGGCGGCCCTTCATATCCTGACTGACGGCCAACACCTGCAACCGCCCGGCTTCGCGCGCTGCCAGTTTCTCAATGGTCGGCATTTCGGCGATGCACGGACCGCACCATGTCGCCCAGACGTTGACGAGGACAGGCTGCCCCTTGAACGCGGCCAGCTTCACCGTCGCGCCATCGGGCGCTTCAAAGGAAACGTCCGGCATCGCCTCGCCTTTGTGGCTGCGGTCAATCGTGCCGGTCAGTTCTTCGCCTTTTGAAAGCCCTGCTTGGGGCTCTGCAGGCGATGATTGCGGCGCTTCGCCTTGCGGCTTGGGGTCGGATTGCTTATCGCAGCCCGCAACAGTCAGGCCCAGCATAAGGACAGGTAAGATTAGCAGCCGCAAGTCAGACTCCAATTCCATGTGGGGCGGGCGTTTTGCCGAAGGTCCGGCCGCCGTCATGCGTGAGATAAACGCCTCCATCCCGTTCGACAAGCGGTTGTGGCAGCAGGACATTCGCGCGTCGAAGGCGCATGTCGCGATGCTGGCCGCTCAAGGGATTGTGAAAGCAGAGGATGCGGCGACGATCGCACAAGGTCTCGACACCATTGCTGCGGAATATGAAGCGAACGGCGTTCCGGTCGATCTGGCGCTCGAAGACATTCATATGGCCACTGAGGCGCGGCTGGCAGAGCTGATCGGCCCAACGGCGGGTCGCCTGCACACGGCGCGCTCCCGCAACGATCAGGTCGCGACCGATTTCCGTCTTTGGGTCCGCGACGCCGTTGACGCGGTCGAGGCAGGACTTGTCGAACTTCAAAAGGCGCTGGTTACCCGCGCGGCGGAACATGCCGATGCTGTGATGCCGGGCTTCACCCACCTCCAGAGCGCGCAGCCGGTGACTCTCGGCCACCATCTGATGGCCTGGTATGAAATGATCCGGCGCGACCGGGACCGCTTTGCCGATGCGCGTCGTCGGTTGAATGAGTGCCCGCTTGGGGCTGCCGCGCTTGCTGGAACGGGCTTCCCGATTGACCGCCATGCGACAGCGGCGGCTCTCGATTTTGCAAAGCCCACCGACAATAGCCTCGACAGCGTGTCGGACCGCGATTTCGCACTCGATTACCTGATGGCGGCGAGCCAGTGTTCGCTCCACCTTTCGCGCATGTCGGAAGAGATCATCATCTGGGCGTCGCAGCCTTTCGGCTTTGTCGCTCTGCCTGACCAATGGTCGACGGGAAGCTCGATCATGCCGCAAAAGCGCAACCCCGATGCCGTTGAGCTCGTGCGCGGCCATGCGGGGCGCATTACCGGCTGCCTCAATGCGCTGATGATGACGATGAAGGGCCTGCCACTCGCTTATTCCAAGGACATGCAGGACGACAAACCGCCGGTGTTTGAGGCGCATGACCTGCTGGCGCTCTCCATCGCGGCGATGACCGGCATGACCCAGACCGTCACCTTCCGGACAGACCGGATGCGCGCGCTCGCCGAGAGCGGCTTTGCGACGGCAACCGACTTGGCCGACTGGCTGGTGCGGGAAGCGGGCCTGCCTTTCCGCGAGGCACATCACGTGACGGGACGTGCGGTCAAGCTGGCTGAGGAAAAGGGCCTGGCGCTGGCCGCCCTTCCCTTGGGCGATCTGCAGGCAATCAACCCGGCGATCAATGACAGCGTCTTTTCCGTGCTAACGGTCGATGCCTCGGTCGCCAGCCGGATGAGCCATGGCGGCACCGCGCCTGCGCAGGTTCGGGCGCGCATTGCTGATGCAAAGACGCTATTGGGCATCTCATGATTCGCGCCATTGCCCTTGCTGTTTCTCTGTCACTGGCCCTTTCTGCCTGTGGTGGCCGCGTGAAGCTTAAACCTCAGGATGGGAAGAGTATGCCGGTTAAACCGGAGAATGTGCGGACCCAGCCGACCGTTGAAGAAATGATTTCCCCTTCGGCGCAGGCCAACCCCAAACGCAGCGACGAGTTGTTAAAACGCTCGGAAGAACGCCGCGACGACAAGTTTGACCTCCCGCCGAAAGGCTAAGAATTCCATGGACCATTTTCAGATCAAGAACGGCATCCTCCATGCCGAGGACGTCCCGCTGACCCGCATTGCCGACGAAGTGGGCACGCCTGTCTACGTCTATTCCCGTGCGACGCTGGAGCGACACGCGCAGGTGTTCCGCGAAGGCATTGCGCCCGTTGGACGATCCCACATCGCCTTTGCCATCAAGGCCAACCCCAACCGCGCCGTCCTGCGCGTCCTCGCCAAGCAAGGCTATGGTGCCGACGTCGTCTCTGGCGGCGAGATTTCGCGCGCGATTTCGGGTGGCATGAAGCCGGAAGACGTCGTATTTTCGGGCGTCGGCAAGACCCGCGCGGAGCTGGAACAGGCACTCGATGTCGGCATCGGCCAGTTCAACATTGAGCTGGAAGAAGAAGGCGTTGTCCTCGCCCAGATCGCGGCCTCCAAGGGGAAGACGGCAGTCGCCACGTTGCGTGTGAACCCCGATGTTGATGCCGGCACCCACGCCAAGATCTCGACCGGCAAGAAGGAAAACAAGTTCGGCGTCGCCATTGATCTGGCGCCCGGCATCTTCGACCGGCTAGCCGGACTTCCCGGCCTGTCCATGCAGGGCGTTGCGCTCCACATTGGCAGCCAGCTCTTTGATCTTGATCCGCTGGAAGCCGCTTACGGCCGCGTCGGCCAGCTCGTTGCAGACCTGCGCGGCATGGGCCACAAGATCGAGCGCGTTGACCTCGGCGGCGGGCTAGGCGTGCCCTATAAGGCGGAGGAAAACCCGCCTTCCCCCGCCGATTATGGCCAGATGGTCGCCCGCGCAACTAAGGGCTGGGATGTCACCCTCATGTTTGAACCCGGCCGCGTCATTGTCGGCAATGCGGGTGTCCTGCTGACCAAGGTCATCTGGGTGAAGCCCGGCGTCATCCGACCCTATGTTATCGTGGATGCCGCGATGAACGATCTCGCCCGCCCGGCGATGTATGATGCCTGGCATGACTTTGCCGCCGTTCAGCCGACAGGTGAACGGATGAACGCGAACATCGCCGGGCCGGTCTGCGAAAGCGGCGACACCTTCGCCATGGGTCGCGATATCGACGCAGTAGCATCAGGCGATCTGGCGATCTTCCGCACAGCGGGCGCCTATGGCGCGACGATGGCCAGCACCTACAACAGCCGCCCGCTCGTCCCGGAAGTCATGGTCGACGGGGACCAGTACGCGGTTGTCGCAGACAGGATTGCCGCCGAAACCATCCTTGATGCGGAGCGCATTCCCGACTGGCTGGCGTAAATACGGGCACTCTCTGCCCACACATCATCATGGAATTGATCCATTTGAACGCAATTCGCAGCCAATATGGTTGCTAATACGTTAAAGTTGGTTCATGTTGCACCTGCGAACAAACGATTCCCCTCCAAGGGAACGCGTTGCGACCCTCCGCCTAAAGGACAGTTCCATGACGATGCGTACAATGAAAACCGCCTTCGCGCTTGTTGCGCTGGCAGCCACCTCCCCCTCTTTCGCAGCTACCCTCATCACCAATGGCAGCTTTGAACTCGGCAATACGAGCGGCGCCTTCAGCACTGTAGCCGCCGGCGGAACGGACATCACCGGATGGACCGTTGATGCAGGCTCGGTCGACTATATCAGCTCCTATTGGGCTGCCTCTGATGGCGTCCGCAGCATCGACATTGCCGGCAGCGCGATTGGTGCGCTTTCGCAGTCCTTTGCCACGACGGCAGGCCAGTCTTATTCCGTGAGCTTCGATCTTTCGAGCAATCCGGATCTTTCAGGCCCGCGCGATCTGCTCGTGTCGATTGATGGCGGCGCGCCCAGCGTCTTCACGCACCCCGGCGCAACGGGCAAGGATGCGGCTGGCATGAACTGGACGGCACAGTCGTTCACATTCCTTGCCGGTGGCCCGTCCACGACGATCACCTTCACGACCAATGGCACAGCACAGGGCGTTTTCGGCCCGGCGCTGGACAATGTCGCGGCAATTGCCGTGCCTGAGCCTGCAGCTTGGGCGCTGATGTTGGCCGGTTTCGGCTTGGTTGGTGGCGCCATGCGCCGCCGTCAGCGCAGCCGGACCGTGCTCGCCTAAATAACCTTGTATTCGGCCGTCACGCAGCATCTGAACTGCGTGACGGCCAATTTTCTTATCCCCGCCCTATCAGCTTTTGCGCCATGCGGTCGGCCACCTTTGCAGGGTTGTCGCCCGTTGCGACGCTTTCATCCCAGACGGCGTTCAGCCGATCTGGAATGCCCGCAATCTTAGCATCGACCGCCGCGCGATCTGCGCCGTCCAGATATTCGAGCGCAACATTTATGATGCCACCTGCGTTGATGACGTAGTCCGGCGCATAAAGGATGCCACGCGCCTGCACCTCATCGCCGTGTTCCGGCCGGGCAAGCTGATTGTTCGCGCCGCCTGCGATGACTGACGCCTTGATAAGCGGGATGGTCTGGCTGTCGAGAATGGCGCCAAGCGCACAGGGGCTGACCACATCGGCCTCAATTGCCAGAATTTCATCGGCATCGACCGTGGCCGCGCCCAATTCGACCGCAAGGGCTGCGGCCTTTGCGGCGTCCCGATCCGCGAGGGTCAGGCGCGCGCCGGCTTTGGCCAGATGCCGCGCCAGCCCGCCACCGACACTGCCAACACCCTGAATGGCAACATGGACGCCAGAAAGGTCGTCCTTGCCCAGCGCCCGCTTGACCGCGGCCTTGACGCCCAGGAAGACGCCCAGAGCCGTTGATGGCCCCGGATCCCCCCCTGCCCCGCCATCCTTGGGCGGCAGGCCCGAGACAAACTTTGTCCCCTTGGAGATATCAAGAATATCCTGCGCGCTGATGCCAACATCCTGCGCGGTCACATAGCGCCCGCCAAGGCTATCCACAGCGCGGGCAAAGGCAGCAATCAGTTCAGGTGATTTGGTTCGGTCCGCATCTGCCAGAATAACGGCCTTGCCGCCACCCATAGCGAGCCCTGCCATGGCGTTCTTATAGCTCATCCCGCGGGAAAGGCGCAGCGCATCGATGATCGCGGCCTCCGGCGCGGCGTAATGCCAAAAGCGCGTGCCGCCCCCTGCGGGGCCAAGGCGCGTCGAGTGAATGGCGATGATCGCCGTCAGCCCCGCTTTGGGATCGCGGAAGATGTGAAAGCCCTCATGATCATCGAAATCGGGCAGCATCCAGGGGGCGGTCATGAAAGGCTCCATTGGCAATAAAATTTCAAGCGCGCGCAATAGTCTTATTACGCGCGATTCGCCAGCAATGGAGGAGAATGGGGCGACCGACGGGATCCGAACCCGCGACCTCCGGTACCACAAACCGGCGCTCTAACCAACTGAGCTACGGTCGCCACAATTTGAGAGCGCGCCTCTAAGCGACTCCTCAACTCAACGCAAGTCCGTTGCGGCGGGTTTCGGTGCGCTCTATCGCAACGGCATGCGTATTGTTCCTGCCCTTCTTCTGCCCTTCTTCCTTTGCGGCTGTGTAGCCCAAATCGCGGCCGACGTCGTGACCGCCCCGTTCAAGGTCGCGGGCGCTGTTATCGATGCGACAACCACGAGCCAGTCCGAAGCCGACGAAAAGCGCGGACGGGAGATGCGAAAGTCCGAGGAACGCCAGCGCAAGGCCGAGAAAAAGGCTACCAAAGAGGCACGCGAACAGGCAGACGCGCGGACCAACGACTAGTCCGACTTGCCTCTCCCCACGATCCTCTGCGAAAGAGGCCATCGACAACCGGGAGATAACAGCATGACCATGGAACGCGCCGTCCGCATAACCGAACAAGGCGGCCCTGAGGTCATTCAATGGGTCGATGTGGAGCTTCCGACACCCGGTCCCGGCGAAGTGCGCATGCGCAACACCGCCGTCGGTCTCAATTTCATCGACACCTATCACCGTGGCGGCGTTTACAAGATGGCAATGCCCAGCGGACTTGGCGTTGAGGCGGCAGGTGTCGTCGAGGCCGTGGGCGATGGCGTGAGCGACTATAAGGTCGGCGACCGGGTCTGCACCTTCGGGCTGGCCGTCGGCGCTTATGCGACCGCACGCAATCTGCCGACCGCCATGCTATTCCATGTGCCCGACGACATTTCAGACGAGATCGCCGCTGCCGCTCTCCTAAAAGGGTGCACGACGGAGTTCTTGGTTGAGCGCTGCGCCACGGTGCGCGCCGGAGACGCTGCTCTCGTCCATGCAGCAGCAGGCGGTGTCGGGCTTTTGCTCGTCCAATGGCTCAAGCACCGCGGCGCGACGGTGATCGGCAGCGTCAGCACAGAGGAAAAGGCGGACATCGCCCGGGCAGCAGGCGCCGACCACATCATCAATTATGCAATAGAAGACACAGCGGCACGCTGCCGGGATCTGACGGGTGGCAAGGGTGTCCGAACGGTGTTCGATGGCGTTGGCATGGACACGTGGGAAGCTTCACTCAAATCCTGCCAGCGGCGCGGTCTGATTATCAGCTATGGCAATGCGAGCGGTCCGGTAACCGGCGTTGACCTGCGCGCTGTTGCCAATGCGGGATCGCTCTTCATCACGCGGCCCACGCTCTATGATTATTATGTCGACCCCGTTGAACGTGCAGCGGGCGCTGCCATGCTGTTCGACATGATCCGCAAGGGCGTGGTGAGCGTCGACATTCGTCAGCGCTATGCCTTGGCCGATGTTGCGCAGGCGCACCGTGACCTTGAGGCGCGCAAAACGACCGGCTCGACAATCTTTCTGCCATAGGTGAAGCTAGAGGCGCGGCGCCCTTTCGCGAAGCCCCCCGCTCGTCTAGGCCAACAGCTATGCCATCCTCCCCCACTTCTCCCAACGGCCCTGGCCGCGTCGAATTCGTTATCCTGATTTCGGCGATCATGATGATCGTCGCCTTTGCGATTGATTCCATGCTGCCCGCCCTCCCAGCCATCAGCCAAGCGCTGGGGGTCGGTGATGTATCCCAGCGTCCGCTGGTCATCTCAGCGTTTCTGCTGGGTTTCGCCGTTGGTCAGCTGTTCGTCGGCACGCTGTCGGACCGATATGGGCGTCGCGGGCTTATGCTCTGGTCGTTGTTTGGCTTTGCCGTGGCGAGCCTTGCCGCTGCCCTTGCCCCGACATTTGATCATCTGCTTGTCGCCCGCGGCGTGCAGGGCATTTTTGCCGCCGGCGCGCGCGTGATCGTCACTTCAACGGTGCGCGACCGGTTTGAAGGGCGGGATATGGCCCAAGTCATGAGCCTTTCGAGCATGATCTTCATGGCCGCCCCCATCCTCGCACCCGCAATGGGGCAGGCGATTCTGCTCGTGGGCCCTTGGCGCTGGATCTTTGGGGCGCTTGCCGCCATCGGCCTCGCCATCTGGGCCTGGGTACTTTGGCGCTTGCCCGAAACACTGGCTGCGCAGAACCGCATCCCGATTGAACGCGACACCGTGATCGCTTCGGCAAAGCTCGTTCTCACCGACCGAATGTCGGTGGGGTATAGCGTTGCTATGGCGATGCTCTCCTGCGCGCTGTTTGGTTTCCTCATGTCGGTTCAGCAGATTTTTGAAACGACTTTTCAACGGGCGGACCTGTTGCCGACCGGATTTGCGATCATGGCATCGGGCATGGCCATCGCCTCTTTGATGAACGCCGCCTTTGTGCAGCGGTTCGGGATGCGCCTGATCGGCCATGGCGCGCTCTTCTTCTTCACGATCATTGCCGCCATCCACGCGGCCTTGTCGCTCAACGGCTATGAATCGCTGCCCGTGTTCATCGGGTTGCAGATGCTGATGATGATGGGATTTTCCTTTGTCGCCGGCAACTTCGGGGCGATGGCGATGGAAAACATGGGCGGCGCTGCCGGGATGGCGAGTTCGCTGCAGGGCTCTCTCGCCAATCTTTTGGGAACAGTGTTCGGGACAATCATCGGCCAGTCCTTCGATGGCACGACGGGGCCGCTCTATATCGGCTTCACTGTCTCAGGGGTGGTTGCACTCGTGGCGGTTTACGTGACAGAGGGTGGTCGATTCTTCGTTGCGCGCCACACGGGATAGCGCGACGGCGTAACACGCTTGGGGAGCAGAACATGGCCTATTGGCTGGTGAAGTCAGAACCGCATAAGTACAGCTGGGACATGATGGTGAAGGACGGCCGCACCCATTGGGATGGCGTGCGCAACCATCAGGCAGCCATCAACCTGAAGGCCATGGCGGTCGGCGACAAGGCGTTCTTCTACCACAGCAATGAGGGCAAGGAGATTGTCGGCATCGTTGAGATCGTCCGCACCGCCTATCCAGATCCCAGCGATCCCGCTGGCCGCTTCGTGATGGTCGACGTATCCCCCATCCGCCCGGTAAAGCGCGCCGTGACCCTTGCCGAAATGAAAGCCGAACCCAGCCTTGCCGACCTTGCCCTCATCCGCCAGTCGCGCCTCTCAGTCGTGCCGGTGAGTGACATCCATTGGGGCATCATCTGCAACATGGCGGGGGAAAGCGCATGAACGACAGCATCCTGATCGAACAGCGCGGTGGTCTAGAGATCGTGACGCTCAATCGGGGTCAGTCACTCAATGCGCTCTCTGAAGAGATGACCGTTGCGCTCGCCGACTATTTTGACGGGCTCCACAAAAGGCACGATGTCCGCGTCGTCATCCTGAAGGCTGAGGGCAAGAACTTCTGTGCCGGGCTAGATTTCAACGGCTGGCCAAAGTCTGGCGACGAAACACCCGTTCTTGGCACCCTTCGCACGCAGACGATGATCGGCAACATCTACCGCCGGATGCGGAGTTGCCCCCAGCCGATTATCGCGCTGGCCCAAGGGGCCGCATGTGGCGGTGGCCTCTCACTGCTATGCGCCTCAGACGTCCGCTTTGGCACGCCCGATTTTCGCATGAACGCCGCCTATATTCGCATCGGGCTTGGCGGCTGCGATATGGCGTCGAGCTATTTCCTGCCGCGTCTCGTCGGCGCCTCACTCGCATCCGAGATGATCTTGACGGGCCGCTTCATCAAAGCCGCCCGGGCAGTGTCGTCTGGCTTCCTGAGTGAGATTGTCGAACCGGACGCCCTGCTCGACACCGGTATGGCGCTCGCCGAGGAAATGCTCGCCACCTCGCCCTGGGGGCTGCGCCTGTCCAAGCAAGCGCTCAACCTGAACATCGACGCCCAAGGGTTAGAGGCGGCCATGGCCATCGAGGACCGCCAGCAGGTCATCCTGAGCCAGACCGAGGACTATCGGGAGGCATTCACGGCATTCCTTGAAAAGCGGGCGCCGGAATTCAAGGATCAGTAGCGTAAAACACCGCTTGCCCTGAGCTTGTCGAAGGGCCGTCCTTTTGTGTTCCTGAGAACAGGAAGGACAAGGCTTCGACAGGCTCAGCCCAAACGGGTGATGGCAGATTACCCCTCCAAAATCGCCGCCGCTTCAAGCAGGCGGTTGCCGTGATCAGTTTCTTCCCGCCCATTGGCGCGGAGCAATTCAGCCGCGCCTTCATGGCCGATGCTGGACGCCCAGTTTTCATACAGCTTGTCGCCCGCGAACTCGCTTTCAGCGGTCTTGCGCAGGCCTTCAGGCGTGATCGCCGCAACCGGGATGTGGCCGGTCAGATAAGGATTGTCAGCAGCCGCAGGCGCCGGAAAGTCTTCACCGGTCAGCAGCTTCACCACTTCGGCCGCACGGCGGGCATGCTTCATTTCTTCATGACCGTTCTCGATCAGCAATTCCTTCACGCGCGGATGCTCGGCTACTTCGGCGCTCTTTTCATAGAGCGTCTGTCCGGCGGCTTCGACGAGGACCATGACCTTGATGTCCGTTACCGTCGGCGCGGTGACCGAGTTGATGCGGGCAAAAGCCTCGCCAAGTGTCGCAGGGGCGCCTTCCGGCAGGGCGATCATCATTTCAGCAGGCTCCTCAATCGTTTATTTGTGTCCGCTCTTTGTCCAGCAGTGCCCGCTTGCGGTCAAGCCCATAGGCATAGCCGCCCAAACTGCCGTCGGAACGAACGACCCTGTGGCAGGGAATGAGAACAGAGATCGGATTGGCGCCGTTGGCACTGCCTGCAGCGCGCACCGCCTTTGGCTTCCCAACGGCGGCGGCCATCTGCGTATAGGTGCGTGTCTCTCCGGGCGGGATGCGACGCAGTTCCGCCCACACGGCCAACTGAAAAGCCGTGCCTGCAATATCGAGAGGAAGATCGGGCATCCTTGACGGCGTTTCGACAGCTATCACGGCACCTGCGACGAGTTCGGACAAGGCCTCTCCCCCCGCCTCAATACGCGCATTGGGAAACCGGCGAACCAGTTCGCTTTCGTCTTCGTCAAACGACAGACGGCATATGCCCTTCTCCGTAGCCGCGATCAGCATCGGACCCAGTGACGTGCCTGCAATCGTCCACCGGATAGTCACCCCCGAGCCACCCCGGCGCCAAGCAGTAGGCGTCATGCCAAGGCGCTGTCCCGCTTCTTCATAGAATCGGCTCGGCCCAGAATAGCCTGCACCATAGATGGCGTCGGTCACGCGCGCCTCGGAGGCGAGCGCAGCTTCCGCCCGCTGCGCCCGCAATCCACGCGCATATTGGGCCGGGGAAACCCCTGTTGCACGCTTAAAAACTCTCTGAAAATGGTGGGGGGCGTACCCAACCTCCATAGCCAGAGCTTCCAGCGCGGGTGGAGCGTCCTTTGAAAGAAGGTCAATGGCCTGCCGCACCGCGACCTCATCCCGCGCAAGATCGTCGGGCTTGCACCGCAGACACGCCCGAAGGCCCGCTGCTTCCGCCGCAGAGTCATTCTCAAAAAAGCGGACATTCTGTCGAGACGGGTGACGGGCCGCGCAACTTGGGCGGCAATATATGCCCGTGGTCAGCACGCCCGTAACGAAACGCCCATCAAATGCCCGATCGCGGCGCAACACCGCTTCCCAAGCCGCCGCATCATCGATTGTCATGTCAGCTCCTGTCGATCCGCGCGGAGAAGCAGCCATGCGCTGCATTGTGCGCGTGGATATAGGATATCCGATCGTCCTCCAGCAATTCCCGGATCCGAATATCTGCCTGACCAGGAAGGGCAAGTGCTGCATTCACAAGCATGCCCTCACTGTCGAAGGCCCGAAATGCCATGGGACGCCCCTCAAAGACCGGCGGCGTCTCATCCACGAAAGTAGCGGCCGCTGCGGCCGTTTCCCGCACGTATATTGCATAGGCAGACCGATACGGCGTCGCGACATCATGGCTCAAATGATGGAGCAGGATCAGACTTTCGCCGACTTTCGCATCGAGCAGAGAAACGCGACATGGCCAGCCCATGTCTGCACCCGCTGTGACCCGACGCGCATTAACACTTTCGAGACCAGCGGCATCCATGGCAAACAAACCGGCAAAGTTTTCAGGGTTAAGGCCTTCTATTTTATACGTCATTGATCGGGTCTCCTTGTTGACCCATTTTAATTATGCCGAGACCGCGAGTTGCGCGTCCCGCTTCTTGCGCTCAAAACCGACCTCCCAGAAAATCTTTAGCCCTCCAGATGAAGTGACGCGCTTATGCATCCATCGGGAGCTCACGAACCTCAACGGTGCCGCCTGCCTCATAGACAGGATTTCCCTCCAGCCAGAGCCGCGCGGCGGCAAAGTCCGCCGCCTCGACCTTGATAAATCCGGTCAACTGGCCGGAGACCGGCGCTGGAGTTGCTGGCTTTCGAAACGTGTCTCCCGCCCCGATAGAACTGCCGCCCTTGAAGGCGCCGCTGGCGTGCAAGCGCCCGAAATAGGCACCCCACGCCTCATCGCTTTCGGGCGCGGTCGCATCGCCGTGCATCAGGAGAAGGAACTCCGCCAAGTCAGCCCCCACACGCCTTGAACAAGGCCAGCGTCCGTTCCCGCGCAAGATCGGCGCTCTCTTCGTGATAGTCCTTGCGTCGGTCCGAGTTGAAGCCGTGATTGGCCTCATAGACGAACACCTGCGCTGTCGGATGGCCTATCTCGATGAGCTTCTCCACGCCTTCCATCGGGATGCCCGCATCAAAGCGTCCGAAATGCGCGATGGTCGCGCATTGTGGTGCTTCATTGGCGAACGTGGTTGGCACCATGCTGCCATAATAAGCCGACGAGGCTGCAAGATCGGGACTGATCTGCGCCATGCGCCAAGCCACTGAACCACCATAACAATAGCCGGTGATGAAGACGGGGCCTTTGTCCTTCAGCGCATCGATGCAGGTCTGGGCATCGGCGAGGCTGAGATCGAACGGGTGGAGCTTGCGTGCGAGTTCAATGGCGCGTTCAAAGTCCGGACCGGAATAGCCAGCCTCAAATCCGGGATGCTCCCGATCGTACAAGCTCGGCGACAGCACTTCATATCCGTCAGCGGCATATTCATCGCAGAGTTCCCGGATGTGATCGGTCACGCCAAAGATTTCTTGAATGAGGACGAGGCCGCCTCGGCGCATGCCTTCCGCCTCGGAGTGATAGACAGCGATCTCTGCGCCGTCCGACATTTTCATACGAATCGTCTCACCCATAAATCTCTCCCTTGATTGTGGAAAATCATAAGCGGCGGGGCACATCGCGCAAGCGCAGGACCCTAACGGTGCACCTGAGATTTTATTCCAGCGCACCGTTTGCGTTTCAAATCAGTGTCTATACGCCCTTTTAAGGGCAAGCTGACTTGCATTGGCCGCCAATCATTGCTAGCCGCGCCGCGACTTTGAAGGCGACTTTTATCGTCGCTGGCGGGTCAGCAGGCTCAATCCTGACTTTTGGGGAAATTACACGCGTGGAGAATTCCGGCGGCATTCAAGCTAGTCTAAGCGGGCGTTACGCGACCGCTTTGTTCGAACTCGCGCGCGATGGGAAGGCGATTGATTCGGTGGGAAAGAGCCTCGAATCGATCAAGTCTGCCCTCGCCCAGTCGGGTGATTTTTCACAACTGACGACCAACCCGCTTCTGTCGCGCGCTGCCGCGGCAAAGGCTGTGGCGGCCGTCGCAAAGTCGCTGAAGGTTGATGCCCTGACGACCAAGTTTCTGGGTGTTCTCGCCCAGAACCGTCGCCTCGGTGAACTGAATTCGATTATCGTGGCTTACGCAGCGCTCGCCTCCGCTTTCCGCGGTGAGGCAACGGCTGAAGTCACCTCCGCCCATGCGCTCGACAAGAAACAGGTCGATGCGCTTAAGGCAAAGCTTAAGGCCAAGGTCGGCCGCGACGTCGCGGTTGCCCAGAAGGTCGATCCCGCAATTCTCGGCGGGCTGGTCGTACGGATCGGCTCCCAGATGATCGATTCGTCGATCCGCACCCGTTTGAACACCCTCGCTAACGCGATGAAAGGCTGAACATGGATATCCGCGCCGCTGAAATTTCAAAGGTCATCAAGGACCAGATCGCCAGCTTCGGCACCGAGGCTCAGGTCTCGGAAGTCGGTCAGGTTCTCTCCGTTGGTGACGGTATCGCCCGCATCCACGGCCTCGACAACGTCCAGGCCGGTGAGATGGTCGAATTTGCCAACGGCATTCAGGGCATGGCCCTCAACCTCGAAGCCGATAACGTCGGCGTCGTGATCTTCGGCTCCGACGCTGAAATCCGCGAAGGTGACACCGTCAAGCGCACCGGCACCATCGTGGACGTTCCCGTCGGCAAGGAATTGCTCGGTCGCGTCGTTGACGGTCTCGGCAATCCGATTGACGGCAAGGGCCCGCTCAAGACCACGCAGCGCAGCCGCGTTGAAGTGAAGGCACCGGGCATCATCCCGCGCCAGTCGGTGAATGAGCCGGTGCAGACCGGCCTCAAGGCGCTCGACGCCCTCGTCCCCGTTGGCCGTGGCCAGCGCGAACTCATCATTGGTGACCGTCAGACGGGTAAAACCGCTGTCGCCATCGACACCTTCATCAACCAGAAGGGCGTCAACGCCGGCACGGATGAGAGCAAGAAGCTCTATTGCATCTATGTCGCCATCGGCCAGAAGCGTTCAACCGTCGCGCAGATCGTTCGCGCGCTGGAAGAACAGGGCGCTATGGAATACTCGATCGTGGTTGCTGCAACCGCATCGGAACCGGCCCCGCTTCAGTATCTCGCACCGTATACCGGCGTCGCGATGGGTGAATATTTCCGCGACAACGGCATGCATGCCGTCATCGTGTATGACGATTTGTCCAAGCAGGCTGTGGCCTATCGCCAGATGTCGCTGCTGCTGCGTCGTCCGCCGGGCCGTGAAGCCTATCCGGGTGACGTTTTCTATCTGCACAGCCGCCTGCTTGAGCGCGCTGCAAAGATGTCGGACGCGAACGGTGGTGGCTCGCTCACCGCGCTGCCGATCATCGAAACGCAGGCAGGCGACGTGTCGGCCTATATTCCGACCAACGTGATTTCGATCACCGACGGCCAGATCTTCCTTGAAACCGACCTGTTCTATCAGGGCATTCGTCCGGCCATTAACGTTGGTCTGTCGGTGTCGCGCGTGGGTTCTGCTGCGCAGACCAAGGCGATGAAGAAGGTGTCGGGCTCCATTAAGCTGGAACTGGCTCAGTATCGTGAAATGGCCGCGTTCGCGCAGTTCGGGTCCGATCTGGACGCCTCGACGCAGAAGCTTCTCAACCGCGGTGCGCGTTTGACGGAACTACTGAAGCAGAAGCAGTATTCGCCGCTTCCTTTTGAAGAGCAGACCTGCTCGATCTTCGCTGGCACCAATGGCTTCCTCGACGGCATCCCCGTTGCAGACGTCACGCGCTATGAAGAAGCGATGCTTGCTGACCTGCGCGCCAACCACGCCGACATCCTGAAGGGCATCCGCGACAGCCGTGACTTCAGCGACGACAGCAAGAAGGCACTGGTGGCTGCACTCGATAAGTTCACAAAGTCGTTCGCTTAAGCTGACTGTGCTCCGGCGCAAGCCGGAGCCCGGACCTCAATAAAGGGACTGGGTCCCGACCTTGGTCGGGACACGTTAAGGGAAACAAGATGGCCAGCCTAAAGGCGCTCAAAATCCGGATCAACTCGGTCAAATCGACCCAGAAGATCACCAAGGCGATGAAGATGGTCGCCGCTGCCAAACTGCGCCGTGCGCAGGAAGCAGCAGAAGCCGCGCGCCCCTATGCCGAACGTTTGGAAGCTGTCGTATCATCGATTGCGTCCAAGGTCGAAAAGGGCCCACAGGCGCCAAAGCTTCTGGCAGGTACAGGCAAGGATGACGTGCACCTGTTCGTCGTTGCCACGTCAGACAAGGGCTTGGCGGGTGCGTTCAACACCAACATCGTCCGTCTGGCACGCCGCCGCGCCGAAGAGCTTCGTGCTGCCGGTAAGACAGTCAAGTTCTACACGATCGGTAAGAAGGGCCGCGACCAAATCTCGCGGACCTACCGCAGCGACGTCGTGCACGGCATTGAGCCGGGTGACCTCGGCAAGCTTGGCTTTGAAGAAGTCCAGGGTTGGGCCGCAGACCTCACCGCGCGCTTTGATGCAGGCGAGTTCGATGTCGCCCACCTGTTCTTCTCCAAGTTCGTGAGCGTCCTCACGCAGGAGCCCACCGAAATCCAGCTGATGCCAGTTGCTGTCGCCGAAACCGGTGCAGCCGCTGCAACGGCAGGTGCTTCAGTGGAATATGAACCCGACGAGGAGGAAATCCTCGCCGACCTGCTGCCGCGCAACGTCTCGGTCCAGCTGCTTCGTGCCCAGCGTGAAAACGCGGCATCGGAACAGGGGTCCAAGATGACCGCGATGGACAACGCCACCCGCAACGCCGGTGACATGATCAACAAGCTGACGATCCAGTATAATCGGACCCGTCAGGCCGCGATCACCACCGAACTCGTCGAAATCATCTCGGGCGCCGAAGCGCTCTAATCAGACACGAAGGCAAGGAAGACAGATATGGCTACCGCCCCGAAGAAGACCGCAGCCAAGCCAGCCGCCGCAAAGCCGGCTGCCGCAAAGCCCGCCGCTGCGAAGCCCGTTGCTGCCGCTAAGGCTGCTCCGGCAAAGAAGGTTGCAGCGCCTAAGGCCACTGCTCCCGCCAAGAAGGCTGCTGCCGCGACCGCAACAGGCGCGACTGCGCTGAACATTGCGGGTGCCACCGGCCGCATCAGCCAGGTCATCGGCGCCGTCGTCGACGTGACGTTTGAAGGCCAGCTGCCGAACATCCTTTCTGCGCTTGAAACGAGCAACAATGGCCAGCGCCTTGTGCTTGAAGTCGCCCAGCACCTCGGTGAAAACACCGTCCGCACGATCGCTATGGACGCCACCGAAGGTTTGACCCGCGGTCAGGCCGTTCGTGACACGGGTGCGCAGATTTCAGTGCCTGTTGGTCCTGCAACGCTCGGCCGCATTCTGAACGTGGTCGGTGAGCCGATTGACGAACGTGGCCCGGTTGCCACCGACATGCGCGCGCCGATCCACGCTAAGGCCCCGGAATTCGTCGACCAGTCGACCGAAACCGAAATTCTCGTCACGGGCATCAAGGTCATCGATCTTCTCGCGCCTTACGCAAAGGGCGGCAAGATCGGCCTGTTTGGCGGCGCCGGCGTTGGTAAGACGGTTCTCATTCAGGAACTGATCAACAACATCGCTAAGGGCCATGGCGGCACGTCCGTGTTCGCAGGCGTTGGTGAGCGTACGCGTGAAGGTAATGACCTTTATCACGAATTCCTCGACGCTGGCGTTATCGCCAAGGATGCCGACGGCAACCCAACGCCGGAAGGCTCCAAGGTTGCGCTCGTGTTCGGCCAGATGAACGAACCGCCGGGAGCCCGCGCCCGCGTTGCTCTTTCGGGTCTGACCATCGCTGAGTATTTCCGCGATCAGGAAGGCCAGGACGTTCTGTTCTTCGTCGACAACATCTTCCGCTTCACGCAGGCCGGTTCGGAAGTGTCCGCACTTCTCGGCCGTATCCCTTCGGCCGTGGGCTATCAGCCGACGCTGGCAACGGACATGGGCCAGCTTCAGGAACGCATCACCTCCACCAATAAGGGGTCGATCACCTCGGTGCAGGCCATTTACGTTCCGGCAGACGATTTGACCGACCCTGCACCTGCTGCATCGTTCGCTCACTTGGATGCCACGACGGTTCTTAACCGCGCGATTTCCGAACTCGGCATCTATCCGGCAGTTGACCCGCTCGACTCCACCAGCCGCGTTCTGACTGTCGCTGTCGTCGGCCAGACCCACTACGACACGGCCCGCCGCGTTCAGGAAACGCTGCAAAAGTATAAGTCGCTGCAGGACATCATCGCCATTCTCGGCATGGATGAACTGTCGGAAGACGATAAGCTGATCGTGAGCCGTGCGCGTAAGATCCAGCGCTTCCTGTCGCAGCCGTTCCACGTCGCCGAAGTCTTCACTGGCATCAGCGGTAAGTTCGTCGCGATCGAAGACACCGTGAAGTCCTTCAAGGCTGTCGTCGACGGTGAATATGACCACCTTCCAGAAGCTGCCTTCTACATGGTCGGCGGGATCGAAGAAGTTGTCGCCAAGGCTGCCAAGCTGGCTGCCGACGCCTAAGATTACTCCCCTCCCGTCCGCGGGAGGGGCATCAGGACACTAACGATGGCATTGCACTTCGAACTCGTCACACCAGAACGCCTCGTCCGCTCGGAAGACGTCCATATGGTCGTCGTTCCCGGGACAGAGGGCGATTTCGGCGTCCTTGAAGGCCACATGCCGGTGATGTCGACCATCCGCAGTGATGCAGAGGTCGAAATCTACGCAACGGCTGGTGCTGCTGCTGAGAGGATCAAGATCACGGGCGGCTTTGCCGAAGTGAACGACAAGGGTCTGACGATCCTCGCCGAACACGCGGCCTGATCCATCTGGACATTTAGCGATTAAAGACGCCCTGGCCCAAAAGGCCGGGGCGTTTTGCTACGTGCAGCGCTTTGGCGTCGCACTGCGCCATAAGTAAAGCCCTGCCCCGACGAT
Source organism: uncultured Sphingomonadales bacterium (assembly GCA_903839675.1). Taxonomy (GTDB): domain Bacteria; phylum Pseudomonadota; class Alphaproteobacteria; order Sphingomonadales; family Sphingomonadaceae; genus Aquisediminimonas. Next base: position 11,741 of record CAIMDB010000026.1, on the reverse strand, counting down.
CAGCGCAGAGCCGACGATCGAGGTTAGATCAGGCAGATCACCGAAAACGAACGCTCCTATCGTCATCGCAACGATCAACTGAACATAGGTCATGGGCGCAATGGTCGCCGCTGAAGCGCGCGTGGTTGCCATAAAGATCAACGCATGGGCACAACTGGCCGACACAGCAACGACGGCACACCTCAAGATGACCGACCAATGCGGCCACTGCACTTCCATTGATGAAATGCCCGAGTGGTCACCAATGACTGCCGCCACAACCAAGATCGGCGTTGCAAGTGCTGCCACGCTGAATTGAAGCGCGAGGACCGAAGCAGTGCCTGCTGCCTTGCGGTTGAGCAGGATCAACACCGACATGCCGAGCGCTGCCCCAATTGGGAAAAGCGCCGCCAAGCCGACTTCCGCCACATTCGGCCGCAGCACGATGAGAACACCTGCAAAGGCGACGAGCGATGCCAGCATCGTGGTCCGCGTCGTCTTTTCTCCCAAAAACAGGGCAGATAGCAGTGCCGTTAACATCGGCCCGATGAACGTGATGGCGGTTGCATCGCCCAATGGCATCAGTTTGACACCGATGAAAAAGCAGACGGCCGACATGGACACGGCAAAGGCCCGCCCCCAGTGGAGGAGTGGGTTGGCCAAGCGGAATCCAGCCTTGCCTTCCTTCAGAAACAATATCACGCCGAGCCCGCCTGCCCCTAGGAGATAGCGCAGCGCCGCAATCGCAGTTGCAGGCCAAAGCGGAACCATCGATTTTACAACGGCATCGCCCATCGAGAGCAGGATGTAGCCACCCAGAGCGAACAAAAGGCCCTGTGCGCTCGCCTGAACATGGTCGTGCTTTCCGGTCAGCGGCATGGTGCTGCGCTTCTAACAAAAGTCCATGGCTCGCAACCCAAATCATTACGGTTAGGAGATTGTCAAAGTTTCCATCCTATTCACCCTTTCTCACTGCACGGATTTAACCGTGCCACATGGATATGGGTGGAGCATGAGCGCATTCGGAAAAAGGGGCGGACCTGGGGGCTTTGGCGTGAATCGCCCTGCCTTTGGCGTTGCCAAACCGATGAGCGGGCCTTCGCCTGCCGCACCTGCTTTGCCGGCCACGGCTTCCGAAACCTCAGGCGGGGCGCAGTTCCCACCTGTTGAGGCGGCCCCCCTGCCGGGCGCCGCTGTGCCGTCTGTACCGCCATTGATGGACGCCATGGCGCGTCTTGCCGAGCGTGAGGCCGCTGTCCATGATTCCAGCTCCAAGGTCGAAGGCTTTGAAGCGTCGGTCCACCGCATCAAGGAACAGGTGCTGCCGCGTCTGCTCGAACGAATCGATCCGGAAGCCGCTGCCTCGCTGACGAAAGATGAGTTGGCCGAAGAATTCCGCCCGATCATCGGCGAAGTGCTCGCCGAACTGAAGTTGACGCTCAACCGTCGCGAACAGTTTGCGCTCGAAAAGGTTCTGGTCGACGAACTACTCGGCCTTGGGCCGCTTGAAGAGCTGCTGGCCGACCCGGAAGTCAGCGACATCATGGTCAATGGCCCACTTCAGACCTATATCGAAAAAAAGGGCAAGCTGCAGATCGCGCCGATTCAATTCCGCGATGAAGCCCATCTTTTCCAGATTGCCCAACGCATCTGCAACTCGGTCGGCCGTCGTGTCGATCAAACCTCGCCGCTCGCCGACGCCCGTTTGAAGGATGGCAGCCGCGTGAACGTCATCGTGCCCCCGCTCTCCCTGCGCGGCACAGCGATCTCCATTCGTAAATTCTCCGCCAAGCCGATCACGCTCGATATGATGGCCAAAGGCGGCTCCATGTCTGAAAAGATGGCAACCGCGCTGAAAATCGCAGGGGCCTGCCGGTTCAACATCGTCATCTCCGGCGGTACCGGTTCGGGTAAGACGACGATGCTCAACGCCCTTTCGAAGATGATCGATCCGGGTGAACGCGTTCTGACGATCGAAGACGCCGCCGAACTTCGCCTGCAACAGCCGCACTGGCTGCCGCTTGAAACACGCCCGGCCAACCTTGAGGGACAGGGCGAAATCACGATCCGCGATCTCGTCAAAAACTCACTGCGTATGCGGCCGGACCGCGTGATCTTGGGCGAAATTCGTGGTTCGGAATGTTTCGATCTGCTCGCCGCGATGAACACGGGCCATGACGGCTCGATGTGTACGCTTCACTCCAACTCCCCGCGTGAATGCCTGGGCCGTATGGAAAACATGGTGATGATGGGCGATATCAAGATGCCCAAGGAAGCGATCAGCCGCCAAATCGCCGACTCGGTCGATCTCGTCGTTCAGGTGAAGCGCCTGCGCGATGGGTCCCGCCGGGTCACCAACATCACGGAAGTGATCGGGATGGAAGGGCCTGTCATCATCACGCAGGAACTCTTCAAGTTTGAATTTCTGGATGAAAGCGCCGACGGCAAAATCATCGGCGAATATCGGTCGCAGGGTCTGCGCCCCTACACGCTCGACAAGGCCAGACAGTTCGGCTTCGATCAGGCGTACCTCGAAGCCTGTCTCTAACGATTAGCGCACATTAAGTGCGACGGCGGCGAACACTGCGGACGCAATCATCGCCAAGATCATGATGAGCGGCCAGGGCATGAACCCGACCGCATCAAGGTTTTTGCGGTTGGCGCGCCTGCGGTCTGCCCAAGCGGAAAGTGCTGCCAATCCCAGCGTCATTGCGCACCCTGTCCAAAGCGTCACTTGCAATGGTCCGATTCCATTCCCATCATGGCTTTACAACCCATGAGAGGATTCCCCATGCGCGACAAAGCCCTGTTTCCTGTTGCCGCCGTAGCAGCGATTGCCGTTCTCGCCAGCCCGATAATTGCCGCCCCCGCCAAACCGGCTAAGGACGTTCAGGCGGCCGTCGCAGCACCCAACCGCTCCGAAGCCAACAAGCTGCGCGACAAATATCGCCACCCGGCGGAAACAATCGCCTTTTTCGGGCTGAAGCCAAACCAGACCATCGTTGAAATCTGGCCGGGCGGCGGCTGGTATACCGAAATCCTCGCCCCCTTCACCAAGGACAAGGGCCGTCTGATCGTCGCTGCCCCTGAAGGCCGTGCGACCGAAGGCATTACCAAATTCCTCGCCAGCAACCCTGATGTCTATGGCAAGGTTGAAAAGGTGAACTTCCCCACGCTGCTCGGCGGCACCGGTGTCGCCCCCGGCACCGCAGATGCGGTCGTCACCTTCCGCAACGTCCATAACTGGCGCATGGGCAGCTACAAATCCGACAATGCCGATTACAGCGTGGAGGCGTTCAAGGAACTCTATGCCATGCTGAAGCCCGGCGGCGTGCTTGGCATTGAAGACCACCGCCTGCCCGAAGGCGCCAGCGACGAACGCGAGCGCCAGAGCGGCTATCTCAAAGTCTCGACCGTCCGCCGTCTGGCAGAAGAGGCTGGCTTCAAGTTCGCCGGGTCATCAGAGATCAATGCCAACCCGAAGGACACCAAGGATTATCCCAAGGGCGTCTGGACCCTGCCCCCGCGCCTTGCCGAGGGTGACACAGACCGGGCCAAATATCTCGCTATCGGTGAATCTGACCGGATGACGCTGAAGTTCGTGAAGCCCGCCCGGTGATCTTCACGCGGCGGGCGGTGCTCGCAGGCGGGATGGCGGCCTTTGCTGCCCCCGCTTTGCGCGGCGCGACGCCCAATGATGTGGACATCGTCCGCCGCGCCTACACACTGCTCCATCCCGGCCTGCTGCGGTACAACACAACCCGGCAGATGGAGGCGCGGTTTGGTCGCTTCGCCTATGAATGGGGCAGCTCCAACGCGCTGGCCCCGAAGTATCTGGCGCTGACCCGACTGCTCGCCGGCATCAAATGCGGACACAGCTACGCCAATTTCTATAACCAGAGCGACAAGGTGGCAGGCGCGCTGTTCAGCGGTCGCAACCGCCTCCCCTTCCGGTTTCGCTGGATCGGCAGCGAAATGGTCGTCACCGACGGAGACTTGCCCCGCGGCACCGTGGTTCGCTCCATCGACGGACGCCCGACCGCGATGATCCTCAACGCCCTGCTGCCGCTCGCCCGCGCCGACGGCTCCAATAATGCCAAGCGCCGCCAGTTGCTCAGCGTCACCGGTGTCGATGACTATGAGATGTTCGACATCTACTATCCGCTGCTCTTTCCCACATCGGACAGCTTCCGGATTGAGGCACGCGCCCCCGGCGGACAGCCGATCCGCGCCACGCTGGCCGCCATTGATCTGAAGACGCGGCAGGCGGCGCGCGCTACCGCCAAGCCGACCGACAAGAACGCCCCGCAATGGACCATCGTTCACGACGGCAAGACGTCCGCGCTCACGATGGACGGCTGGGCGCTCTACAACAGCACATGGGACTGGAAGGGCTGGCTCGACCAGAGTTTTGCTGAGATGGACCGGCGCGGCACAGACCGGCTGATCATCGACCTACGCCGCAACGAAGGCGGGCTGGATTGCGGGCAGGAGATCATCGCCCGGCTGATCGACACGCCGCTCGTCCTCGGCGGCTTTGCGCGGCGCGTCCGCTATCGCCGCGTGCCCGATGACCTCCTGCCCTATTGCGACACATGGGATCCCTCCTTCAAGGATTGGGGTACCGACGCCACGCCCTATGATGCGCGCTTCTTCAACCTGAAGGGCGACGGCGATGGCCCCGCCAGCATCACGCCAAAGGGGCCGCGCTTTAGGGGTCGCGTCTTCGTGCTGATTGGCCCCGAAAACAGCTCTGCGACATTCCAGTTCGCGAGCCTGATCAAGGCGAACAAGCTTGGCACCCTCGTCGGCGAACCCACCGGCGGCAATCAGCGCGGCATCAACGGCGGCGCCTTCTTCTTCCTTCGCCTGCCCGAGTCAGGGCTGGAGGCGGATATACCACTGATCGGCTATTTCCCGGACAAAGCAATGCCAGATGCGGGCATCACGCCGGATGTGCTGGCGCCTGTGACCGCGCGGGACATTGCGAGCGGTCGGGATGCGGCGATGGAACGCGCGATGGGATCGCAGAAGGCTTGAGGGCAATAGGACGAGGTTTCAGCGACAACCGAGTTTCGGTCTAGTATAGTGTCCTCGAAAATTACCTAATGCGCCAGACGCGTTGCATCTTCGCAGGTCAGCGATGGAACGACTAGGAGCCAGTTTAGTAGGGTGACCCCAGAATTCTCGACGTTCAACACCAATGCTTGGGTTGGTGGGGAAGTCGAGGAGAAGTGATGCATCTATAATTTTATTCTATGGCCAAATAAAAATATAAATCTAATCGATAAATAAACGATTGCACTCGTGATTCCAAAAAAATCCATTCGGCTCTTTAATGTCGTTCAGACGAGAAACGTTATTCAGAAAATATTCAATAAGATACGATGGAACATTTCTTTCCAGAAATGCATTTTTCCCATTCTTAGAAATAGATTCTTCGATTAAATCCGCAAAATACATCAGACTTTGAATAAAATTCTCAAATCCATATGATATAAAAAGCTCTTCATTATTTTCCGAGTAAGTTCTGATTTCTCTCGTTTTCAGATTATATTCTATATTTTTTTCGTATTGATTGTAGCCAATTTCCAAAAAATTGTCGCTACTCGAAAATGGATAAATAAGCGATATATGCGGGGCACAAAATTGTGGAATTCCGTACATATAAAGAAAAACAGAATCGATGTCGGAAATTCCAATTCTGGAAGAATCCTCGGTTGGAATTTTCACTATAAAGTCATTATCCCAATAATGTTCCATATTTTCAAGAAAGTGCGTTTTTTTCGTCATTTCAACAACTCCGGGGACACTATACTTAGTGCCTTGTTCTCCTCAGCGCTCGTCCTTGGCGACCTGCCCGCCCTTCATTACGAAGCGCACCGACTTCAGCACCGTCACGTCGCTCAGCGGATCACCGGAGACCGCGATGATGTCTGCGGCCTTGCCCGGCTCCAGCGTGCCGACATCTGCCGCGACGCCCAGCAGGTCGGCGGCGTTGACGGTAGCGGCCTGAATGGCGGCCATGGGGGACATGCCGTGCTTCACCATCAATTCAAACTCATCCGCATTGCGGCCATGCTTTGAAACACCGGCATCGGTTCCAAAGGCGATCTTCACGCCCGCGGGGTAGGCCTTTTCAAGGCTCTTGCCCGTCACGCCGATGCGCCACTTCACCTTGGCCAGAACGTCGGGCGGATAGGCATTCGGATCAGCTTGCAGACGCGCGATATAGCCGTTCACCGTCGAGAGCGTGGGGACGTAATAGGCGCCCGCTTTCTTGAAGAGCTTGATGCTTTCGTCCGTCAGCATCGTGCCGTGTTCAATCGAGTCCGCGCCTGCCGCGAGCGCCGCGTTGATGCCGTCATCGCCGTGCGCGTGGACCGCGACCTTCTTCTTGTAGAGGTGCGCGGTGTCGACCAGCGCCTTTACCTCATCATCGAACAACTGGCGGCCAAGACCCGCGCCGATGCGGCTGTTAACGCCACCGGTGGTCGCGATCTTGATCACATCGACACCGCGCCGGATCTGCATGCGGACCGCGTGGCGGCAGGTTTCGACGCCATCGCACAGATTTTCCTGATTGATCGCGCTATGCAGATCTTCGCCAAGGCTGAGCGTTCCATCCATATGTCCGCTGGTTGTGGAGATGGAGCGGCCTGCATCGACAATGCGCGGGGCGAGGAGTTCACCCGATGCCGCGAAGTCCCGCAGCGCCAAAGTTGCGCCCGTGCCATCCCCCAAATTACGGACGGTGGTGAAGCCTGCCATCAGCGTCTTCTTGGCATTGCCCAGCGTGCGATACGCCGAGGTGGCATCGCTGCTCGTCAGGCCTTCCATGAAAGCTGCATTTCCACCCGCATCCGAGTCGAGGTGGACATGGCTGTCGATCAAACCGGGGAGAACGAACTTGTCCGACAGATCGACGATCTTCGCGCCCACCGGTCCATCGACCTTGCCGGGCAGAATCTCAACGATGCGGCCATCGCGCACAATCAACGTGGATGGACCGCGCGGGGCCTGACCGGGCTTGTCGAGCAGGCGACCGGCCTGAATGACGGTGACGGAGCCACCCGTCTGGGCGGCGGCGGGGGCAGCGATCAACGCTGCGGCGCAAAGGAAAAGGGCGTTTTTCATGACGCCCTTGTTGCGCGCCTAGCCGAGCTTGTCCACCTTCGCCTGAAGCGATGCGAGCTGCGCCTTCAGCGCGGCAATCTCATCGTCCTTCTGCGCGCTGGTCTGTGGCTTGACGGGCTCCGCCTCTTCCTTCTTGGCACCCGGTGTCAGGATGCCGGCTGCGGCCTCAAACATCGCCATGTTGCGCTTGTGAAGTTCTTCAAATGGTCCACCCGTAAAGGCGCCTTCCAACATCTGGCGGAACTGGGATTGGTTGCGCTGAAACGCGTCCATCGACGCTTCCAGATATTGCGGGACCATGGACTGCATTGAATCGCCATAAAGCGAGATGAGCTGGCGGAGGAAACCGGCGGGCAGCATGGCTTTGCCGCGGCCTTCCTCTTCCATGATGATCTGGGTCAGGATGTTGTGCGTGATGTCCTCATTGGACTTCGCATCAACAACACGGAAATCGCGGCCATCGCGGATCATCTGCGACAGGGTGTCGAGCGTGATGTAGCTGGAGGTTTCTGTGTTGTAGAGCCGCCGATTTGCGTACTTTTTGATCGTCACCGGGCCTTCGCCCGCGCCTGCCTTAGCCATGTGAATCCATTTCTATCCCAAGAACAAATGCTGCATAGCACCACAGGCTATTGCACTGCAACAATTGGGAATGCTGCGCAACATCCGCGCAACATGGCTTAGCGCCAGATGCGCTCAAATCGACGACCAAGCAGCGTCAGCAATTCATATTGGGACAGGCCAGACACAGCCGCCGCAGACGGCAAGTCATAGTCGATGGCGATCCAGTCCCCCTCGCCAACCTCAGGCGCGCTGCTCACATCAAGCGCAATCAAATCCATCGACACGCGCCCGATGATGGAGAAGCGCCCCTCGCCTGCTGTGCCTTTGCCCGAAAAGGCGCGCAGATAGCCATCGGCATAGCCAATATTGAGGATGGCCAGCTCCATCGGCTGATGGGCGACGAAGGTCGCGTTATATCCCACGCTCTCGCCCGCTTCGATCCGGCGGCGCTGGAGCACTTCAGCCTCAACCGCGACGACCGGTCGGATCTGGCCCGCGGCCTCTTGCCTGGGCGTCCCGCCGTAAAGCGCGAGTCCTGGGCGCGTCAGGCCAAAATGGTAATCCGCCCCAAGGCAGATGCCGGCCGAATTGGCGAGGCTGTAGCGCTGCGCCGTAATGGTCGCTGCGGCATTGCGAAACAGCTCCAACTGGCGCCCATTTTGGACCACATCCTGATCGGCAGAAGCGAGGTGGCTCATCAGCGTGTGGATATTGAGCCCCGACAGATCAGCGCCGGGTGCGAGGCCCAACCGGTTCATGCCCGTATCGATCATGACATCACAGGCGCGCCCTGTCGGCTTCCAGCGGGCCACCTGTTCAGCCGTATTGAGAACCGGCCGCGCACGGGAGGCAAGCGCTGCCTCCATGTCCGCGGCTCGCACCCCGTGAAAGACGGAGAGGCTCGCGTCCTCTGGCAAAAGCGGCGCGACCTCGACCGCCTCTGCCCAAGTCGCCACGAAGAAATCGCGGCATCCCGCATCGAGCAGACGTGTCGTGACATCCACCGCGCCAAGGCCATAGCCATTGGCCTTGACCGCAGCGCCACATGCGGCTGAGCCGCCCGCCGCCTTCAGCCAACGCCAGTTGTGCACAAGGGCATCGCCATCAAGGCGCAATCGCAGGGGAGCCGTCATCACAGGCGCAATAGCCAACCCGCCCGCCTCAGTCCAAATCTTCCTTGCCCGACGTTTCCGGAAGCCAGATGGCCGACACGATAAACGCCATCGCAACAACGCCGACGGTGTACCAAAGGCCCATGAAGGTCCCGCCCGTCTTCACCACGATGTACTGCGAGATGAAGGGCAGGAACCCGCCGAAATACCCGGCCCCGATATGGTAGGGGATCGACATGGAGGTGTATCGGATACGCGCCGGAAACATCTCGACAAGGATCGCTGCGACCTGGCCATAGGTCATCGCAGACAGGGCCACGAGGACGGCGACCGCGAGGATGATCTTGAACGGCTGGCGTAAATCCGGGTCCGACTTGTCGGGATAACCCGCGGACTCCAGGGCTGCGACATAAGCCTTTTCATCAAAGCCCGCGACTTCAGATGATCCCACTTTCAGCGCCACACTTTCCCCGGCGGCCTTGGTGTAGCTGATGCCGCGCTTTGAGAGGAAGGCGAGCGCTTTGCCGCACTCTGTGGTCTGCTTGCTGGCAAAGACGCTGAACTCACATTCGGGCGATACGAGGGTGACCGGAGAGGATTGCGTTGCCCGCGCAAGTGCCGGGTTGGCCGCATCCGCCATCATGTGAAACAGAGGGAAGGTCAGGACGATCGTCAGCGCATAACCGATCAACAAGATACGCTTGCGCCCGTAATGATCCGAGAGCCAACCCGCCGCCACATAAAGCGGGGCCGCAAGCAGCGCGCCGACCGCCATATAGGACAGAGCGTCGGTCTCCGGCACACGTGCTGTGCCGGTGAGGAAGTAAAGCGTCCCGAACTGCGATGTGTAATAGATCACCGTCAGGCCCGCTGCGACGCCAAACAGCGCCACGAAAATGCGCTTCACATTGCCCGGATATTGGAAGCTTTCGAGAAACGGATTGTGCGATGTAGTGCCCGCCGCTTTCATCGCCTTGAACACCGGACTCTCTGACAGCATCATGCGGATATAAAGCGAAATGCCGAGCAGGAAGAGGGAGATGATGAACGGCACGCGCCAACCCCAGCTTTCAAACGCTTCCGTGCTCATCGACGTGCGCGTTGCCAGAACGACGATGACTGCGAGCAGAAACCCACCTGCAACCGACGCCTGAATCCAGCTGGTATATTGCCCGCGTTTCCCCTTGGGGGCGTGTTCCGCAACGTAGATCGCCGCCCCCCCATATTCGCCGCCCAGCGCCAGCCCCTGCAGACAGCGCAGGATCAGCAGGAAGGCCGCCGCCCAGATCCCAATCGACTCATAAGTGGGCAAGAAACCAATCGCCGCCGTCGCGCCGCCCATCAGCGAGATGGTGATCAGGAACGTGTATTTCCGCCCGACCTTATCCCCCAGATAGCCAAAGACGATGGCGCCGAGCGGACGGACGCCAAAGCCCGCGCCGAACACGGCCAACGAAGCAAGCGTGGCCGCCGTCGGGTTATCCGACGGAAAGAACAGCCGCCCGATCAGCGCGCCCAAGATGCCATAGACGAAGAAATCATACCATTCGAACACGGTGCCCAGCGACGATGCCGTGATGACGAGCCGGTCCCGCTTTGCATCGATTACAATCTGGTCTTGTTCTGTCGCCATGACGCTCCCCCGGGGTATCCTTATGCCCCCTTCCTTAGGGGCAATGCCGCCTGCGGAGCAAGCGCATCGCGTACGCGCCACCTGTCAAAGGTTTGGAAGTGGAGGAAGTTGAGGGCCTCGACGCCTTGAAAACTGGGGTTTGTAGGAAAGGGGTAAGTTCGGGAGTGCAGCGGCGGCGGTCGGTCGCGGGCATGGGCGGATGCTGGCATATTTTGGGGGCTGTAGGAAAGCGAAAAATGTTTCGTGGAGGGAGGGGCGGAAGGCGCATTGCTCAAAACCGTCATGCTGAACTTGTTTCAGCATCCATGAACACCTAGCCTTGACGGCATGGCAAAGCAGCCGTGCGTATACATACTCGCCAGCGGACGACATGGGACGATTTACATCGGCGTGACCAGCGATTTGATCCAGCGGCTTTACCAGCACCGGACCGGTTCTGTCGCCGGTTTTACGAGGGAGCACGGTGTTCACCGGCTCGTCCGCTATGAGGTGTTTGAGGACATGCCTTCCGCCATTGCGCGGGAAAAGCAGCTGAAAAACTGGCATCGCGACTGGAAGATCAATCTGATCGAACAGGACAATCAGGATTGGCACGACCTTGCGGTCGATTTCGGGTTTGAGCCCTTTTCTTGAGCCGTCGTGCGAATGGATGCTGAACCAAGTTCAGCATGACGAAGTGGGGGACGGGTTCACGCGGAGACGCGGGGCGGATTTTGCAGTCTCAAGCGCTACGCCCCTCCAACCGTCATCCTGAACTTGTTTCAGGATCCATTTGCATCAAGGCAGTCAGGTTCGCGCAGAGACGCAAAGGACGCAGAGGCAATCCTCTCCGCGTCCTCGCGCCTGCGCGTGAACATTGAAATGGCGGTGTTCATGGATGCTGAACCAAGTCCAGCATGACGCGGCGGAAGGCGCCCCCTCCCCCAGCCCCTCCCGCTTGCGGGAGGGGAGCGAGACTTGGGCGAACGCCCTCGTCGCAGCGGGGTGGGCCAATCACCCCGTGACCGCCATCACAGCGCTTTGTTCAGACTTTGGCTTTATCTTGGAACCCGCCGCTGTGGGGTGCGGCGTGTGGGGAGCGTTGGGGACAGATGACGGGACATAATATGGCGCGGCGGGGTGTGCTTGGGCTGGTGTTCGCTGTGGCGTCGGGGGTTTTGCTATCGGCTTGCAAGCCGTCGAAACCGCCGAGCAGCACCTATCGGTTCAGAATGATTGTCGAGGTGGAAACACCGGAGGGGATCAAGAGCGGATCGGGGGTACTGGAAGCCCAAGGCTTGAGAACCAACAATCTGGATACGGGTGGTCAAGGCTCT
>CAIMDB010000025.1 GCA_903839675.1 uncultured Sphingomonadales bacterium | reverse complement strand
TCCGGGCGTCCATGCCCCAGCGCTTGCCGTCATCATCCAGCTGCGCGATCCAGAAGCGGTCATCCTCATGCGGGCCTTCGATTGGCACGCCGAGTTCTTTGGCAAGGATGCCCGCCTGCCCACAATGGTCGAGATGACCGTGGGTGATGAGCAGCTTTTCAATCGTCACGCCCTGCTTGGCCGCAGCACCCTTGAGCAGCGCCAGATCTCCACCCGGATCGGTGAAGGCGCCACGCATCGTTTCCGTGCACCAAATGAGGCAGCAATTCTGCTGCAACGGCGTGACGGGAATGATGGCGGCTTGGAGCGGTGGTTTGGCAGACATAAGGGCTTTCTTGCGCGAAAGGCGCGGGTCTAGTCCAGCAGATTCCGATGGTCCGGCTCGCCCTTGCCGGTGATGCTTAGCAGATCACCATCGCGCATCGTGCGGATGGGTCCTGCATAATGCTTATCCGCACCCAGCGTCACCAGCCGCATCAGCGGCTTTGGTAGAGACGGAACGATATGCGTGAAGGCCAGCATCTTCGCGCCCGCCGCTGTCGCGCTGTCGGCTGCGGCCTCGGGCGTCACATGGTAATTCTGGATATCGCGGAAAATCTTGGCGCGGCCCGGTTGTCCGTTCCGCTCTGCGGCCTTGGCCATTTCTTCAACAAGGCGCGGCTGGAGGACTTCATAGACCAGCACGTCGCTGCCTTTGGCGATCTTGGCGATGGACGGGTCGGTGGTTGTGTCTCCGCTGATCGTCACACTCTTGCCCTGCCAGTCGAGCCGATAGCCGAAGGCGGGGGAGATTGGGCCATGGCTAACCGGGAAGGCCGTGATCTTCACGCCGTCCTTGTCGTAGACGACACCGGGATTGATCACCGTGGATGCAAAGCCGAAGCCCGAAGGCGGGACCACGGCCGAACCGTGATGCGCGATGCGAAAGCCGCCATCCGGCCCGTAAGCGATGTTCAGCCCTTCAGCGATTTTCTGCGTGCCTTCGGGTCCGATGATTGGAAGCGCCGTTGCGGCACTCGTCCCTGCCCAGCGCTGCAGCGCGAGCGGGCCAAGCCCTTCAAAATGATCGGAATGGAGGTGCGTCAGGAACACGCCTTGTACTTTGCCGAGCGGGAGGCCCATCTGCGAGAGCGTTTCGCCCGCGCCTTCACCGGCATCAAAAATGAACAATTTGCCGCCCGCGACAATGACGGTGCAGGCAGAAGCCCGGTCCCGGCTGGGAAGCGGCGATCCGGTGCCACAAAAGCCGACATGAAGCGCCTTTGGATCGAGCGTGGCCATCACGTCGCGCGCCATGGCTTTATCGAGCGCACGTTCAAAGACGCGCATCATGATGGCATCCCGATTGGCGAAGGCGATGCCGCCCGCGAGGACCAAGAGGCCGGAGAGAGTGAGTGCGATCCGGCCTGTTGTCTTCATATCGTGAAACTCTCCCCACACCCGCAGCTGCCTTTGGCATTGGGATTGTTGAATACAAACCCTGCGGTGAAGTCATCTTCCTGCCAGTCCATCGTCGAGCCGACAAGGTATAGAACCGACGCGCCGTCGATAAAAAGCACGCCGCCCGGCGTTTCGATACGTTCATCGAAGCTGTTGGATTCGTTCACATAATCGACCGAATAGGCAAGGCCTGAACAGCCCCGGCGCGGCGTGGACAGCTTAACGCCAATGGTGCCCTCGGGGGCCTTGGACATGAGATCGGCAATGCGCGCTTCTGCCGACGGCGTCAGCAAAACAGCGGCGGGACGGGCGCGGATTTTGGTTTCGGTGCTCATAGCATTCCCAACTCCAAACGGGCTTCATCGGTCATATTGGCGGGCGACCATGGTGGATCCCAAACAAGGTGGACCTCACAATCGCCAACGCCCGGAACCGCGCCGACGCGCAGTTCAACTTCACCCGGCATCGATTCCGCAACCGGGCAATGCGGGGTCGTCAGCGTCATCGTGACGTTCACATGGCCGCCATTAACCTCGACATTGTAGATGAGGCCAAGGTCGTAAATGTTGACCGGAATTTCCGGATCAAAGATTTCCTTAAGCGCGGCGACGACTTCATCGTGAAGGTCTCCACCCGGCTCGCCTGCGGGAACGGCTGCAGGTTTTTGCGCCAGGAACCCTTCCAGATAATCCTTCTTGCGCTCCAGCTTTTCAGCAGGTGCTTCCACATCCGCAACGCGCGCCTTGGGCGGCGGGGGGACGCTGTCGACTTCCTCAATCCGGATCTCATCACTCATCCGAAAATCCTCTTCACTCGTTCCAGACCGCGCACCAGCGCGGCGACGTCATCCACGTCATTGTAAATGCCAAAGCTGGCGCGCGCAGTGGCCGCCACCCCCAAATGGTCCATCAGCGGCTGAGCACAATGATGCCCCGCGCGGATCGCCACATTTTCTTCGTCCAATATGGTGCCCACATCATGCGGATGCACCCCTTCGACCTCAAAAGAGATAATGCCTGCGGCATCCTCCGGCCCGAACAGGCGGATGCTATTCATCCCGCGCAACGCCGCGCGCGTTTCTTGGACGAGCGCCTGTTCATGCGCATAAATGACGTCCAGCCCGATAGCCTCAACATAGTCGATGGCAGCGGCCAGCGCGATCACTTCGACAATGGCAGGAGTCCCCGCCTCAAACCGCGCCGGCGGCGGGGCATAGGTTGTACGCTCGAACGACACCCGGTCGATCATCGCGCCACCCCCGTGCCACGGCGGCATGGCATCAAGGATGTCGTAGCGCGCCCACAATGCGCCGATGCCGGTCGGGCCATAAAGCTTGTGCGAGGAAAAAACGTAAAAATCACAATCCAGCGCGGCAACATCAACGGCCATATGCGGCACCGCCTGACAGCCATCGAGCAGCAGCTTCGCGCCCACCGCATGCGCCATCTTCGCGGCCCGCTTGGCGTCGAGCACCGAGCCCAACACGTTGGAAATATGGGCAAATGCGACGAGCTTATGCGCCGGCGTCAGCATCTTTTCGGCGGCATCCAGATCGATCCGGCCATCCTCGGTCAGCGGGCAGACATCAATCTCCACACCCGTCCGATCGCGCAAAAGCTGCCAAGGCACGATGTTGGAATGATGCTCCAGCACTGACAGCAATATGCGGTCGCCCGCTTTCAACTGGTTGCCCCAGCTGTGCGCGACAAGGTTGATCGCCTCGGTCGCACCACGGGTAAAGACAATCTCCCGCTCGTCCATCGCGCCGATGAACTTGGCGACCTTGCGGCGGGCGGCCTCAAAGGCCAGCGTCATATTGGCGGAACGCGCGTAAACGCCGCGGTGGACGGTGGCGTACTCCGCCCCCATCGCCCGCGCCATCGCGTCGATCACCACTTGCGGCTTTTGTGCCGTCGCGCCGGTGTCGAGATAGCGCCAGTTGTTTGCGAGGCCGGGGAAGTCGGATCGCAGATTGGGAAACAGAGAGGCGTCGCCGCGCACTTGATGCGGGGCTTGGCTTCCTTCCGCGCCGCCAGACAAGCCCAACCCCGTATCAAGCGCGGGGTGACGGGTGGAGGATGCGTGGTCGCTCACGCCAATGCCCCCAGTTTTGCAAGCGCCAGTGCCTGCAACGTGTCGGCATCCTCAGCCCCATCAAACACGCCCGAAACAAACGCCTGCAACAGCAGCGTCTGCGCATCGGCGGGAGAAAGGCCGCGGGATTCCAGATAGAAAAGTGCGACGGGGTCAAGCTCCCCAATGGCGCAGCCATGGGCACACTTCACATCATCGGCGAAGATTTCGAGCTCGGGCTTGGCATTGGCCGTCGCCGTGCGGTCGAGCAACATGGCCTTGACCGATTGCGTGCTGTCCGTTTGCTGGGCATCGCGCGCGACCGCCACCTTGCCAAGATAGGTGCCGGTTGCATGACCTGCGAGCACGGTGCGCACCGTCTGCTGGCTGGTGGCGTTCGGTTCGGCGTGGGTGACTGTGGTCACGATTTCCAGCGTCTGCGTGCCGCCACCAATTTGCGCCGCGCCGAGCGTAAAGTCAGCGCCATCGTGCAACGTGACGTCGAGCTCAATTCGCCCATATTCGCCGCCGATGTTGAGGACGTACAAGGCGGCGACAGCGCCCTTGCCAAGGCTCATCTTGATCTGATGGACGCCGCCTGCATCCTGCACGATGGAGCGCGACCACTGGCCGCCTGCAGGCACGACAATATGCTCCGCCTCCGGCAGCGGCCACAGCTTGGCGATCGCGTCCAGATCGGCATAGCGCCAGGCTTCATCGCGACGGGTGGGAAGGGCCTGGCTCAAGCCGCCATCTCCTTATAGCCGTCTTCCTCAAGCTCCAGAGCCAGTTCGGGGCCGCCCGTCCGGACGATGCGGCCACCGGCCAGCACATGCACGAAGTCCGGCTTCACATAGTCGAGCAGGCGCTGATAATGGGTGATCAGCAGCACGGCCTTATCGGGCTTGCGCATGATGCGGTTGATGCCGTCGCCCACCACGCGCAGCGCGTCGATGTCGAGGCCGCTGTCGGTTTCATCGAGGATGGCGAGCACGGGGTCGAGAATGCCCATCTGCACCATCTCGTTGCGCTTCTTCTCGCCGCCCGAAAAGCCGACGTTCACCGGGCGCTTGAGCATCTCCATGTCCATGCCCATGGCGTCCGCTTGCGCGCGGGCGATCTTCAGGAATTCGCCGCCGGAAAGGGGCTCCTCGCCGCGTACTTTGCGCTGGGAATTGAGCGCTTCACGTAGGAACTGGACGTTGGATACGCCGGGGATTTCGACCGGATATTGGAAGCCCAAGAACAGGCCCGCGGCGGCGCGCTCATGCGGCGCGAGGGCGAGGAGGTCCTGCCCGTCGAACGAAACGCTGCCGTCCGTCACCTCATAGCCCGGCCGTCCGCCGAGCGTGTAGGTGAGCGTGGATTTGCCCGCGCCATTGGGCCCCATGATCGCATGGATTTCGCCCGCATTGATCTGGAGCGACAGGCCCTTAAGGATCGGCTTGTCGGCGACGGTGGCGTGAAGGTTATTGATTTGGAGCATTGTCATTTTCTTCTGAATTCTAGGAACGCGGTCGAGCCATGGACGTCGCAGGGCCTGCGAAGGTGATCGTGATTAGGTTCGTCACCCCACGCTCCCCTCAAGCGAAATCCCCAGCAACTTCTGCGCTTCCACCGCAAATTCCATCGGCAGCTGCTGGAGCACTTCCTTGGCAAAGCCGTTGACGATCAGCGCCACGGCTTCTTCCTGCGCGAGGCCGCGCTGCATGGCGTAGAAGAGCTGGTCGTCGCTGATCTTGGACGTGGTTGCCTCATGCTCGATCTGCGCGCTGGGGTTGCGGACTTCGATATAGGGCACGGTGTGCGCGCCGCTCACACTGCCAAGGAGCAGGCTGTCACACTGGGTGAAGTTGCGGACGCCTTCGGCCTGCGGGGCGACGCGGACGAGGCCGCGATAGGTGTTGTTGCTGTGCCCGGCGCTGATGCCCTTTGACACGATGGTCGAGCGTGACCCCTTGCCGTTGTGGATCATCTTGGTGCCGGTGTCGGCCTGCTGGAAATTGTTGGTGACAGCGACGGAGTAAAACTCCCCGACTGAGTTTTCGCCGTTCAACACGCAGCTGGGATACTTCCAGGTGATGGCAGAGCCGGTTTCAACCTGCGTCCAGCTGACCTTGGAACGCGCACCTTGACACAGCGCCCGCTTGGTCACGAAATTGTAGATGCCGCCCAAGCCTTCGGCGTTACCCGGATACCAGTTCTGGACGGTCGAATATTTGATCTCCGCATCGTCGAGCGCGACGAGTTCCACGACGGCGGCGTGCAGCTGGTTCTCATCGCGCATCGGCGCGGTGCAGCCTTCGAGGTAGGAGACGTAGCTCCCCTTGTCCGCGATGATGAGCGTGCGTTCAAACTGGCCGGTGTTTTCCGCGTTGATGCGGAAATAGGTGGAGAGCTCCATCGGGCAGCGCACCCCTTCGGGGATGTAGACAAAAGTGCCATCCGAAAAGACCGCGCAGTTGAGTGTCGCGAAGTAGTTGTCGTGCATCGGCACAATCTTGCCGAGCCACTTCTTCACCAGCTCCGGATATTCCTTGATCGCCTCAGAGATGGGTCGGAAGATGACGCCTGCCTTTTCCAGTTCGGCGCGGAAAGTGGTGGCAACCGAGACGCTGTCGAACACCGCATCCACCGCAACCCGGCGCGCGCCTTCGACACCGGCGAGGACCTTTTGCTCCTCAATCGGAATGCCGAGCTTTTGATAGACCTTCAAAATCTCGGGATCGACTTCGTCGAGCGACGCCAGCGTCTTCTTCGGCTTGGGCGCCGCGTAATAATAGGCGTCCTGGTAGTCGATCGGCGGGACGTTGAGCTTGGCCCAGTCGGGCGCTTCCATCGTCTGCCACATGCGGAACGCCTTCAGCCGCCAGTCGAGCATCCATTCAGGCTCATTCTTCTTGCCAGAAATGAAGCGGACGGTGTCTTCGGTCAGCCCCTTGGGCGCGAAATCGGTTTCAATGTCCGATGACCAGCCATGCTCATAATCGGCAACCGAGGCGGCGGCATCGCGGGCGGCCTGATCTTTGATCTGATGGTCGGTCATGCCCGGGCCTCCACAAGGCGGGTCAGCGGAACACCCGCCAGTGCGTCGCGGACAGTCGCATTGATCACCTGCCAGTGCGGGCGGACGGCGCAGTCTTTTTCCAACGCGCATTCCTGCCGGTCATGGTCAACACAGGCGGTCATGGCGATGGGTCCTTCAATGGCTTCGACGATTTCGGCAACGCTAATGGCGGCCGCCGGGCGCGCGAGCTTGAACCCGCCGCCGGCGCCTCGCACCGATCGCAGCAGTCCGGCAGACGACAATTTGCTCACCAGCTTTTGCACAGTGGGCAGAGGAATCCCTGTTTCTTCAGCAAGTTGACCGGCATTCGTGCGCGTGCCCCCGCAATGGCGGGCGCAGGCGGACATCATGACAACCGCATAATCGGCAAGACTCGAAAGGCGCATGCGGGCTAATTGGACCGCATTAGTCTGAATTACAAGTCCGGTCCTGTAATTCCCACAAATTGGCAGGGTGCAGCGCCGTCCGCAGGATTGGGCTGGCCTGTGTTCGCAGCTGTCGGGGTGTCTGCCCGGTGACGCGCTTGACCTCGCGGATGAGGTGCGATTGGTCAGCATAATGGCGCAGCGCCTCGTTCGGAGTGGCACCGTCCTGCGCGATGATCAGCGAGGCTGTGCGCAGCGCTGTATATTTCCGCGCGAGGGACTTGGGCGGCGCGCCCCAATAGCGATTGGCGATTCGTGCAAGCTGCCGGTCAGACAGGTCAAAGCGATCCTGCAGATCGGCAAGGTCCGGCGCCAATGCCTCTGTCAACCAAGCCCGGATGCCCTCGATGACGCGGTCGTGCTTCTCGGAGATGCTTGGGCGGCGTGTTTGAAAGAAGGCATCGGCCATGGGCGCCATCTCTGCCAGTGTTTCACAACCGCGAAGCTTGTCATGCAGGTCGATCACGGATGGACCGAAGAGTTCGACGGCATTGCACCCCCGATCGGTCAGGCTATCGCCAGAGCAGGGGACCATGCCGTCCCAAGCGCGCGGCAACAGGCTGATGCCGAACAGGCGGGCCGGGCCGTTCAGCGCATAGCCCTGATAGAGCGAGGAAGGGCCGCTAAGGCTCACGAGATTGGCCTGGCGGCGGATGCCGGGAAAGTCCTTATAGCCGCTGCCTTCCAAGAAGAAGTGCAGGTGCCCGGTGTCTGCCCGTTGCAGGTCATCCACGGTCAGATGGTGGGTCGTGGCGAGGTAATAGGAGCCAAGGAACGGGGCGAGTGCGGGCGCGGGAGAGGCGAACTGCCACTCCATCAGATTTCAGTGGCCAGCGTCGAAATCTTGCCCTTGAGTTTATGCCGCTCAAACGTGGCCTTCGTTAATCGCGGCGTTTTGCGGATGGCTTCCGGTGTGACGCCGGTGAAGGCCTTGATCTCGCGGATGCAGTGCGACTGATCATAATAGGTGTCCCCCACATAGTCCTGCCAGACCCCGTCACCATTGGCGATGCGGACCGCCGTTTTTAGGGCGCGGTACTTGCGGGCGAGTAGTTTCGGGCTGGCGCCATAAACAGATTTGAGCTGCCGCTGAAGCTGTGCCGCGGACAGGCCGGTTTTCTCCGCGAGGTCCCCAATGTCCGGGTCCATATTGGCTTCCAGCCAGCCATCGACGGCGCGGATCAGGCGGAAAGGTGGTGTTTCCGCCTTTGCCAGGACCTCTGCGACAAAGCGTTCGCTTGCGGCCACCATGTCCTCAAAGCAGCCCGAGGCCGCCATAGCCTCTCTCAGCGTGATGACATCGCCGTTGATACGGTCCTGCGCATTGACAACCCGGTTGGCATATTGGTTGGCCGGAAGCCCTGTCAGGGCGCACCAACCGGCCGGGAGCAACCCCATGCCAAAGCAGATGGCCGGTCCCGTCACCCGCAATGTCGATGCCTTCATGCGCGGCCCAATGAGCGTGACCGCTGAAAACGGCTGCGTATCATTGGGCCCAAAACTGATGTCCCCACTGCCGCTGAGGCTGAAGCGCAACTGGGCAATGTCCGCGCGCTCAATGTCCGAGAAGCTCGGCTCATCGGTGTCGAACAGGTAGAAGGCGGAAATATAGTCCGCCAAGGCCGGAGAGGGCGCCGCGTAGACCAGATTGAGCAAGCAGATGGACCCCGTTTCACGAAACGCGCAACGCAAACAAAACAGGATCCAAAAGCGATCGTCCGCACGATAGCGCAACGAAGCTTAAAAAAAAGGCCGACACCCGAAGGCATCGGCCGATGAAGTTGAATAAAGGATCCTCAAGAAGGAGTCCTTCGGGTCGCAACGTCCTGATACGCCTAGGCAATGATGCCGAATTGGAGGAAATCGACAAAATTGAAAAAAATCGACATTTTTGCGTGATAATCCGACAATAAAGAGCATTAACTTACATTGCTTCTCGTTTTGGAAACCGGTTGCACGAAACGATTCGTGCCGATGCGGTTCAATTTGACCCCCTGTTTCCCTCGCGACTCGAAGCCGCTAAGCCGAGTCGCATGTCGCTTTATCCTTTCGTCCGTCCGTTCGTTTTCGCTTTTGATGCCGAACGCGCCCACCGCCTTAGCCTTGCTGCCCTTAAGCTGTTCGGGGCCCATCGTCCGCCTTTGACGCGTGCCATCCTGTCCTCGCAGGTGGTCGGGTTGCAGTTTCCCAATCCGGTCGGTTTGGCCGCAGGCTATGACAAGGATGCCGAGGTTGCGGTTGAAATGCTGGGGACCGGTTTCGGCTTTGTCGAAGTCGGCACGCTGACGCCGCTGCCGCAGGCGGGCAATCCGCAGCCGCGCCTGTTTCGGCTGGTTGAGGACAAGGCGGTCATCAATCGTATGGGCTTCAACAATGGCGGGCAGGCGGCGGCCTTGCCGCGCGTGCAGGCTGCGCTCGGGCGGGGCCTCATTGGCGTCAACATTGGAGCGAACAAAGATGCCGTGGATCGCATCGCCGATTACGCGACGGGCGTGCGGCAGATGGCGCCGGTTGCCTCCTACCTGACCGTCAATATCAGCTCGCCCAACACCCCGGGCTTGCGTGCCTTGCAGGACGAAGCCGCCCTGACCGAGTTGCTCTGCGCCGTACGCGATGCGCGACCGGCAAATGGCCCGCCGGTTTTCCTGAAGGTCGCGCCTGATCTGGAGCCCGCCGACATCGATGCAATTGCCCGCCTCTCGGTCGGCATGGTCGACGGGCTGATCGTTTCGAACACAACGATTTCGCGGCCAGATTTAGCGTCGGGCCATGCGGCGGAAGGTGGCGGCCTTTCCGGCGCACCTTTGCGGGATCTCGCCCAGCAACGGATGCGCGATTTTGCAAAGGCAACGGGCGGCGCGCTGCCGTTGATTGGGGCCGGTGGGATTGCCAGCGCCGAAGATGCTTATGCCCGCATCCGCGCCGGGGCGTCGCTCATCCAGATTTATTCGGCGCTCGTTTATGAAGGGCCGGGCTTGGCGCGGCGCATCAATAAGGGGCTGGAAGAGCTGCTGGTGCGCGATGGTTTCACAAATGTTGCACAGGCTGTGGGCGTCGACGTCCGATAGGGGTTGTCCGACCGGCAAAGGGGGCTAGGTTAATTGTCATGAAAAAAATCATCCTCAACTTCTTCATTTTCCTCCTTCTTCCCAATGCTGTCCTCGCCGAAAGGGGGGCGGTGTCCGCTGCCGATCCGCGCGCGGCAGAAGCGGGTATTGCCATGCTGCGGCAAGGCGGGAGCGCCGCCGATGCCGCGCTCGCCATGATGGTGGCGCTCTCGGTGGTCGAGCCGCAATCCTCCGGCATCGGGGGTGGTGGCTTCTTCATCTACAACGATCCAAAGACGGGCTTGCCCGCGACGATTGACGGACGGGAGACGGCGCCTGCCGCGACCCGCGAAGACCGCTTCATGGGGCCAGATGGAAAGCCGCTTGGGTATCGCGACGCGTTCCTCGGCGGCCATTCGGTCGGTGTGCCAGGCAACATTGCGCTTGCGGCCAAGGCCCATAAGAAATGGGGTAAGCTCAAATGGGCCAAGCTCTTTGATCCCGCGATCAAGTTGGCGGAGGACGGCTATGTCGTCACCCCGCGTCTGGCCGGTGTGATCAAGCAGGTCTCTCCGCTCTGGGACGGGCTGGACGCGACCAAGGCGATCTATTTTCAGGATGGCCGCCCCAAGCAGGCAGGCGATACAATCCGCAATCCGGACCTCGCAAAGCTCCTCCGTGCTGTCGCAAAGAAGGGGCCGTCTGCTTTCTATAAGGGGCAGAATGCGCGCGCGATTGCCGCGGCGGTCAGCAATGCGCCCAAGAATGCGGCACCGATGACGCTGAAGGACATCTCCTCCTATCAGGCGAAGGACCGTGCGGCGGTGTGCACCACCTACCGTGTCTACAAACTCTGCGGCATGGGGCCGCCCTCATCCGGTGCGACGACTGTGTTTCAGGTGCTCGGCATGCTGGAACGTTTCGACATGAAGGCGCTGGGCAAGGATGACCCCAAGGCTTGGCATCTGATCGCGGAAGCCATGTTGCTGGCTTATGCCGACCGGGAGAAATATCTGGGTGACCCTGATTTCGTGTCGGTCCCCGTCGCGGGCCTGATCGACAAGGGGTATATCGCCAGCCGCTCCGCGCTCATTTCCGAAACGACATCTCTGCCCAGCTATGCCGCCGGAACACCTCCGGGGGCGGAGCCGCGCACCGCCGCCATTTCGAGCGAAGTCGCCGGCACGACGCACTTTGTCGCGGCTGACCGGTTCGGCGGCGTGGCGACGATGACGTCCACTGTTGAAGGACCATTTGGTAGCCAGTTGGTCGCCAATGGCTACGTCCTCAACAATGAACTGACCGACTTTACCTTTGCCCCGACAAAGGACGGCGCGCCTGTCGCCAACCGTCCGCAGCCGGGCAAGCGGCCTTTGTCCTCGATGTCGCCCACCCTCGTTTATGATGCGGATGGCAAGCCGATCTTCGCGGTCGGTGCAGCGGGCGGCAAGACCATCATCATGCAGGTTGCCAAGACGCTGATCGCGCATCTCGATTGGGGTTTGGGCGCGCAGGAGGCGATTGCCGAACCCAATATTTTCTTCGGCGGCGAAGCCATCATCGTCGAGGCGAACACGCCGCTGGCCGCCAAGTCCAATGAGCTTGCGGCCTATGGCCGGATGGTTGTGACCAATGGACGGATGTCATCAAAAGCCAATGCGGCTCAAAAAACTAAGGACGGATGGGTTGCCGCGGGCGACCCAAGAAGCGAAGGTGTCGGAATAAGCGAGTGATGGGCGTTAGACCCGGCCTCGCATTTGGGTTTGCAGGAGATGGGGCACATGCGCGAATTTGAGCATTTCCCGAATTTGGTGACGATGTTTTTCACGCGCGCAAAGGAACAGGGCGATGCCCCCTTCCTTTGGGCGAAGAAGGGTGGCAGCTGGCAGTCGATCAGCTGGGCGCAAACAGCGCAGCAAGTCGCCTCCTTTGCGCAGTCGTTGAAAGATATTGGGCTGGAACCCGGCGACCGCGTGATGCTCGTGTCCGAAAATCGGCCCGAATGGTTCATCGCAGATCTGGGCATCATGGCTGCAGGCTGCGTCACCGTGCCGACCTATACGACCAATACTGAGCGCGATCACCAGCACATCATTGAGGATGCCGGCGCCAGCGCGATTGTTGTTTCGACGAACAAGCTCGCCCAGTCTGTGATGCCCGCAGCACTTCGCGCCACACGCGCGCAGCACCTGATTGGCATTGAAGAGCTGCGCGTCGGCCAGTCGACCGGCGTTGCCATCCACAGCTGGGATGCGATGGTCGGCAAAGCTGCCGATGTGGACGCCTGCGCCGCCGCTGCGACCTTCAAGCGCGAAGACCTTGCCTGCCTCATCTACACCAGCGGCACCGGCGGCGCGCCGCGCGGCGTACAGCAGCACCACGGCGCCATCCTGTGCAATGTCGAAGGCTGTGTGGAAGTCATCACCGAAGACTTTGGCTGGGATGAGGAAATCTTCCTCTCCTTCCTGCCGCTCTCCCATGCGTATGAACATAGCGGCGGTCAGCACTTCCCCGTCGGGCTGGGCGCGCAAATCTATTATTCCGAAGGTATCGAAAAACTTGCCTCCAATATTGAGGAAGTGCGACCGACCCTGATGGTTGTCGTGCCGCGCCTGTTTGAGGTGCTGCGCGCCCGCATTCTCAAGCAGATGGAAAAGCAGGGCAAGGTCGTCCAGCTTCTCCTCAACCGCGCGCTCAGCCTTGGGGCGAAGGATCTGGCGGGCGGCATGCCCATTTGGGACCGGCCGATGAACGCGCTGCTCAACCGCACGCTGCGTCCCAAAATCCAGCAACGCTTTGGCGGACGGCTGAAGGCGATGGTCTCGGGCGGTGCGCCGCTCAATCCGGAAATTGGCGTGTTCTTCCACGCCGTCGGCCTCACCATGCTGCAAGGCTATGGCCAGACCGAGGCCGCGCCGGTCATCTCCTGCAACCGGCCCAAGGTCGGGCTGAAGATGGACACCGTCGGCCCGCCTCTCAAAAATGTCGAAGTGAAAATTGCCGACGATGGTGAAATCCTCGTGCGCGGGGAACTCGTCATGCACGGCTATTGGCGCAACGATGCTGAAACCGCGCGCGCCATCCAAAATGGCTGGCTCCACACCGGCGATATTGGCGAGATTGATGAGAAGGGCCGCATCAAGATCACCGACCGCAAGAAGGACATCATCGTCAACGACAAGGGCGAAAATGTCTCTCCGCAAAAGGTGGAAGGCATGCTCACGCTCCAGCCCGAGATTTTCCAGGCGATGGTCTCTGGCGATAAGCGCCCGCACCTTGTCGGCCTGATCATCCCCGATCCTGAATGGGCGATTGAATGGGCGCAGACCAATGGCGAACCTTATGACCTAAAGGCGCTGTGTGATCTTCCTGCCTTCCGCACCGCCATCATGGCGGCGGTGGACCGGGTGAACACGCAGGTCGCGACCACCGAGAAGGTCCGCAAAATCACCCTGACACCCGATGCGTTTACGACCGACAATGAAATGCTGACGCCGAGTTTGAAGATTAGGCGCCATGTCATCCGGCAGGTTTATGGCGAGCGGATCGACGGGTTGTATAAGGGGTAGGGCGTCTCGCGCGGAGACGCAGAGGCCGCAGAGACCCGGCACGTCGCCCCGTGCTTGACACGGGGCTGGGCTAACCTCCGTCAGCTTCCGCCCTGTGGTTGCCAGTTACGACTGCTCCCGAAGGTTCAGCCATTCGGGTATCTTGCCCAATGACAAAGTGCACGGAAAGCCAAGCCCCGTGTCAGGCACGGGGCGACGTAGAGGCTTTTGTGTTGCGTTGCCCCTCCCTCATTTCCGATACGGCACAAACTCCCCAATTACGCACGAGCCCGTCTGGAAGCCCGCCCGCAAATCCGCCGTGCGCGCGATGTCGCCTTGGCAGAGGCGGCTGGAGTATTGGTGGGTGATGAGGGCGTCGCCGCGTTTGATGTCGTCGCAGGAACCGCTGGTTTTGGTCCGCCAGATCAGTTTGCGGCTGGCACGGAAGATCAACGTGTTCTCGCCATATGCTTCCGGCCCGCGCAAATCGCGGTTTTCGACGCAGTTGACGGGCTTGCCGGCGGTGTAGCCCGCCAGCGTCTCTTCCAGCTTCGCCGCGTCGCGGGCCTGGGCGCGGAGTTGGGACTGGGTGGGGGGCGTGTCCGCGCATCCAGCAGCCAGAAGGAGGGCCGGTGCGAGGAGCGGGAGCGCAATCAGCATTTTCGACATGGGTCTTCTCCTGATGGCAGTTGGTGGCGTGAAACTGCCCCTGTCTACCTGAACGCATCCTTAGCCGCGCGGCGCTCGGCGAGTTGGGCGGCATCCCTGGCGCGCATGAACGGGTTGGTTGCGCGTTCAAGGGCAATCGTTGTCGGCACCGTTGGTTCCCCTTTGGTGCGCGCTGCATCCACCTGCGCCATGCGCGCCGCGATATCGGCATTGTCAGGCTCGGCGACGAGCGCATAGCGGCCGTTCGACTGCGTATACTCATGCGCGCAGTACACGACCGTCTCCGGCGGCAGCGCGCCGAGCGTCTGCATGTTGGTGAACATCTGCTCCGCCGTGCCTTCAAAAAGGCGGCCACAACCCATGGCGAACAAGGTGTCGCCGACGAAGACGACCTGCTCCGTGGGCAAATGCAGCGCGATATGGCCTGCGGTGTGCGCGGGGACGTCGATGACCTGCGCCGTGATGGCGCCCAGCGTCACGACATCGCCGCCGGTCACCTGCACGTCGAGCGTGGGGATGCGTTCGGCCTCTGCCGCAGGGCCGGTGATCGTGCAGCCGGTCGCGGCCTTGATCTCCGCATTGCCGCCCGTGTGGTCGGGGTGCCAGTGGGTGTTCCAGATCTGCGTGATCGTCCAGCCGCGTTCGGCAGCGGCGGCCAGCACCGGCTCGGCGACAGCGGGGTCGATCACCGCTGTTTCGCCTGAGGCGGCGTCATGGGCCAGCCAGACATAATTGTCGGAGAGGACCGGGATGCGGGCGACGTCGATCGTCATGGCCTTACCACTTGCCCGTGTTGGGCATCGAGGCCCAAGGTTCGGCCACAGGCAGGGCGTCGCCGTGCTGGAGCAGTTCGACCGAGATGTTGTCGGGGGAGCGGACAAAGGCCATGCGCCCATCGCGGGGCGGGCGGTTGATGGTGACACCGGCATCGGCCAGACGCTGGCAGGTCTCATAAATGTCGGACACGGCATAAGCGAGATGGCCGAAATTGCGGCCTTCATCATAGCCCGCCTCACCCCAATTGTGCGTCAGTTCCACCTGCGCTTCCTCATCACCGGGGGCAGCGAGGAAGATGAGCGTGAACTTGCCCGCGTCGTTCGACATGCGCTTCAATTCCTTGAGGCCGAGCAACTCAAAGAATTTGATCGTTGCATCCGGATCAGAAACGCGGATCATCGTGTGAAGGTACTTGATCACCTAAAACTCCGTTCATCGATAAAAAGAAACGCTTCATCGGGCGTTCATCGAAAGGTCGTCACAAAATAGGCCGACACTCAAAGCTGGGAAAGCACTTATGTCAGACATTGAAGCACCACGCGAAATTCTCCGTAAGCCTGTCGTGATCGCCGCGGGCATTTTGGCGGTGGGGGTGATCCTCGGCGGCTATCTGCTGGGCGATGGCCTGAAGCGCGCAAAGAATGCGGACCGGTCGGTCACGGTGCGCGGTCTGGCAGAGAAGAATGTGACAGCAGACCTTGCGGTGTGGACCATTGCCTATTCCGCGCAGGCGCCGACGCTGGATGCCGCCCGGGCGGACATTGATTCCGACATGGCGGCCATCCGCGCCTTCTTCAAAAGCGCAGGTTTTGCGGATGCGGACCTGAAACCGAGCGGCGTGAGCGTCAACCAGTTCAACAACAACGGCATGGATACAGTGACGATCCGCCAGCGGCTCCAGCTGCGCACGGGCGACATCAAGAAGGCGCAGGCCGCCGTTGCCCGCCAGTTTGATCTCGTTCGCAGCGGCGTGCAGCTTGATGAAGGGTCGGGCATCGCCTTCAGCTTCACCAAGCTCAATGACATCAAGCCCGCGATGGTGGCGGAGGCGACCAAGGATGCGCGCAAATCTGCAGAGCAATTCGCCAGCGACAGCGGCACGGGCGTCGGCGGCATCAAATCCGCGAGCCAGGGCTATTTCTCTATCGACGCGCGTGATGGTGAACAGCCGGGCTATGGCGTCGCGGACTCACCCTATAAAAAGGTCCGCGTCGTCACGACGATCGACTTTTATCTGGATTGAGGCAAATCCGTTCGCAGATGGCCTGAAGCCACGCTCCGTTCGCCCTGAGCTTGTCGAAGGGCCGTCCTTTTCTTGTTGCTTCGGTGAACAGAAGGACGGTGCTTCGACAAGCTCAGCACAAGCGGGGTAACAACGTTTAGCGTCAACGTGGAGCAGCAGGCTCCAGTGTCACGGGCGCAGGCCCACCAAATTGCTCCAGCGCCTTCGCAGCGGCCTTGCCCTGCGGGCCTTCCGGCGCGATCTTGACGGCGGCCTCCCAAGCGGTGCGGGCGGCGGCATCATTGCCCATCATGGCGGCGATGTTGCCGGCCTCCAGCGCGACGGAGGCATCATCGGGGGAGAGGCGGGCAGCCTCCGCAATGTCGGTGCGGGCGCGGTCCAGATCACCGGTACGCCGCGCGAGGGACGCCGAAAGCAACCAGATGAGCGGGTCTTGCGGCACCAGCTTGGCTGCGGCGTCGAGATCGCTGCGGGCCTTGGTCAAATCTCCCACAGCCACAAGCGCGCGGGCGCGGTCGAGATGCGCTTCACCGGCTTCGGGGCCTTTGAGCGTCCCTTCGATGAGCGCTGCATCAATGAAACTGCGCGCCTTCACAAATTCGCCGCCCGCCAGCGCGGAATTTGCGGCCTGCACCCAGAGCGTGGCGGCGCGGTTGTCTTTGGCCTGTTGCGCGGCTTCGGCGGCCTGTTGGAAGGAGGTCATCGCCGACAGCCAGCGGGCTTGGGCGGCATAAGCTAGCCCCTGGCATTGGCGGGCGAGCACATTGCCGCCCTCAATCCGCCACTTCTCGGCAGAATCGAGCGCGGCCTGCGGGTCGGTATCGACCAGCTCCACACAGGTTTTGAAGCGCGCTTGGTCCGCGGCAGGGGCGGTGGTCGCAGCGGCAGCAACGAGCAGGGGTAAAAGGATCACAAACTCTCCATCAACGTCGCCACAGTTCCAATCAGCAGATCAATGTCTCCCGCGCGCGAGAGGCGGTGGTCGCCATCTTTGATCAGCGTCACCTGCACATCGTCTGAACGAAGCGCCTCGGCGGTGCGCAGGGCGATGTTCCAAGGCACCACGTCGTCGCTTTGTCCCTGCAACAGCCGGACCGGCCCCGCATAGTCGATGCCCTTGTCGAGCAGCAGATTGTCCTGCCCCGATTGCCAGAAGCCGCGCGTCGTCAACATCGGTTCGGGCCCATAGTCGGACGGGCGCAGCAGCTTTCCATCGGACTGGAGCGTCGCTTTCTCGGTATCCGTAAAGCCCCAGATGGTGAAGTCCGGCGCGGCAGCGATACCGACCAAGGCTGCGGCCGGCGCGCCCAAGGCTTGTGCCATCAGCAGCGCAATCCAGCCGCCCATGGAGGAGCCGACGAGCAGGACAGGGCCTTTGACCAATTGCGCAATCGCGAACAGCGCATCGTTGCGCCAGATGGCCAGCGTGCCGTCTGCAAAGGCGCCTTCGCTTTCCCCGCAACCCGAGTAGTCGATCCGCAGCATGGCATAGCCTTGGTCCGCCGCCCAAGCATCAAGCGCGATGGCCTTGCTGCCCAACATGTCCGACGCATAGCCGGGTAGGAAGACGATCGTCGGCTTGTCCAGCCGGCCGGCGCGATGGCGGACAGCGAGCTTCAGCCCGTTTGCACGGGGGAGCCATTGCGGCGCTTGTTCGTCACTCAAAACAGGTCGCCTTCTTTCACATCCGGGTCATTGGCGCAGGCATCGACGATGGCGCGCCATTGTTGCGGCGTGACAGCGGGCGCATAAGCAGCCCCCTTGCGCGCGCTGGCGAGGAAGACTTTGCGCCGCTCATCCGAGAGGGGGTGGCTCGACATATAGCTCATGGCGACAGCGCCTTTGCCGAGCTTGCGTTCATCTGCGGCCAACCGGTCAAAGAAGCCGGCGGTGGGCAGGGGGGAGACATTGGCCGTGCGCATCAGGTTGATCGCATAGTCATCCGCCCGCGATTCTGCCGCGCGCGAATAGCTGGCTGAGATGGCGGAGTTGAGGGCACCGCCCACATCGCCGCCAACGCCACCAAGCAGCAGGCTCAACCCCATCTGCCGCAGCAGCGCCTGCATCACATCACGGTTGCGGACATGGCCGATTTCATGACCGAGCACGCCCGCCAGTTCATCGGGGTTCTTCGCTTCCTGCAACAGGCCACGGAAGATCAGGATCTGCCCGCCGGGCAAGGCGGCGGCATTGACCATATCGACATTGACGATGCGGACGCGCAGGTTTGCCGCATCCGGATCAATGCGCCGGACGAGCGCGTCGAGCGCCTTCTGGCCTTCCGCCCCATCACAGATGCGCCCGCCCAGATCACCGACCATGGCGTCGCCCATCTTCTGTTCCCATGACATAGGGACCAAGGGGGCGACGACGTCCGGAGCTTTCCACAGGACAAGGACGACAGCGGCAGACAGGGCGGTAAATCCGGCGACGGCAGGCCAGATGCCGAATTTATCGACCAGCCCGCCATAGCGTGATTGCGGGGGCAGGCGGCGGACGAGCAGGTCGGTCATCGGCAGGGGAATGCCGACGCGCCAGCCGTCTGCGCCCTTGCGCCCAAAGACCGAGGCCCCATCGCGCTTGTCGATCCAGAACAGATCACCCCAAGGCGCGACGTCACTCCGCCCCTCCCCAAGGTCAAGGCGAAGGCCGTCGTCCTGTGCCACGACGTAAACCTCATAGCGGGTCGCCGTCTGTCCGTCATAATGCCAAGCAGGGATCATGCGGGGTTACATAGCACCCATGTCGAGCGCGTCGAACAATCCTTCGCCGTGGCTCCCCACCTTGGTCTGCGACTGGGTGAGCAGATCGAGATCAATCACGCCGGTCGCTTCCAGATTGCGGATGAAGAAGCGCCAGTTGCGATAGCGGATGAACGGGCCGACGAGGCTCATAGGAATGATCAGCGCCAGCACCATGCCTGCGATGAGGCCGGGATTCTGTGCAAACGGGTCTTGCCCTGGTTGCAGGTCTGTAAATCCGGAGAACAGGCCGAGCGCCGAAATCGGGATGAGCGCTGCTATCAATGCAAGGATGAACAATCCCGCATTGCCGAGGAAGAGCAGAAACCATTCCTTGGTGCGCGCGGTAAACTGGAAGTTGATCGTGGTCAGGCTGAGCGTGTCGACGACTTCGCGGAAGAAGGCCGCGTAATAGCCAAGCGCGAGCAAGGGCAGCACAACATAGAAAGCCAAGACCAGCAGCCCGACCATCGCGCCGAGGCCGCCGGGATCTCCCCCGCTTGAGACAGCCGCGACGACACCGAGAATGACGGCGGCCACAGGCACGAGATACAGCAGCAAAAACCGCTTCATCAGCCCGCCCCATTCGGGTGCGCTTTCAAAGCGGTGCGGGCCAAAACTCATCTGGTTCCACCGGTCGGCCCAAAGCGATGTCATCGACCATGGGATGAGCAGACCGAGCGCGAGGCCGCCGACCAGCGTTTTCCAGATATAGGACAGGCCATAGCGAAAGCCGGGATCTTCGCTGCCACCGCGAATGCCGTGCCAGTGCGTCCGGCTCAGCCGATACCGCAGCGCACGGAAAGTCGCAAAGCCGGCGAGGAAAAGAAGGACGACGTAAAAGCCAAGGCCCAGCGCACCCGCAAGCGCGGTTTGCCCCTGCAGGATCAACGCCTGAATAAGGAACTGCAGCCCGATGACGGGAAGAATGAGCGCAACGATGGCCATCAGGAAACCTAGGAACAGTTCCTTGCCGGTCCCTGTCCATTCCAGCGTATCGTCAATGAAACGCGTCTGGCTCCAGAAGTAGCGTCGCTCCCGCGTGGTCGCCCAGAAACGATAGATCCCCAAAGTCACCAAGGTGAGCAACAAATTGCTCGCGGCAATTGGAAAAAACTCTTTCCAGTCCCCGCGAAATTCAAACGCCGTCTGGTCCTGATTGCCGACACCCATTTACGCTACTCCCCCCGACATTGGTCAAAGGCTCCCACGCAGATCGGATCAAGTCAAGCCTTGGGCGGTCAGCTCACCCCGCCGGGTTCGCCTTCACGTGGGGCCGGATGAGCGGTGCCAAGGGTTGAAGACGGGGCGTGCGGCGGGTCGAGCTCCGGCGCCTGTGGATCATCCAGTCCGCCTTCCCATTTGGCGATCACAACGCTGGCGACAGTGTTGCCGACGACGTTGGTTGCGGTGCGGCCCATATCAAGGAAGTGGTCGACCCCGAGGATGAGCAGCAGCCCCGCCTCTGGGATGCCGAACATGGCAAGCGTGGCGGAGATGACGACAAGGCTGGCGCGCGGGACAGCGGCCATGCCCTTGGACGTCAGCATCAACGTCAGCAGCATCAGGATTTCCTGACCGAGCGTGAGATTAATGCCATAGGCCTGCGCGATGAAGATCGTCGCGAAGGTCATGTACATCATTGAGCCGTCGAGATTGAACGAATAGCCGAGCGGCAGGACGAAGCTGCCGATGCGGCGCGGCACGCCGAACCGGTCGAGCGCGTCCAAGGTGCGCGGGAAGGCCGCTTCGGACGAGGCCGTGGAAAAGGCGACCAGCAACGGTTCCTTGATATAGCGCGGCAGTTGCAGGATGCGCGGTCCCGTAACGAGGAAGCCTGCGCCCAAGAGCAGCGCCCACAGGATGGCGAGGCCCAAATAGAAGGTGCCGATGAAGCGGGCATAATCGACAAGGATCGACAGGCCTTCTTCTGACACGACGGCGCAGACGGCTGCGAAAACGGCAAAGGGCGCAAAGCGCATCACATATCCCGTCAGCACCAGCATGACGTCGACCAGCGCGTCGATGCCTTTTTGCAAGGGAGCGGCCTTCTCTCCAATGGCGGTCATCGCAACGCCGAAGAAGACGGAGAAGACGACGATCTGCAGGATGGTGTTGGTCGCCATCGCGTCAACAATCGACATCGGAATGATGTCGCCGACGAACTTCTTGGCATCGAATGTGGCTTGCGTGACACCCGCATCGGCGCTTGCCGGCGGCAGCTCCAGCCCTATGCCGACGCCCGGCTGGAACAGGTTCACAAGGATGAGGCCGAGCGAGAGCGACACAAGGCTGGCCCCCAAAAACCAAAGGATGGAGCGTAGCCCGACGCGGCCAAGCGCCGCTGTATCCCCCATATGTGAGATCCCGGCGACGAGCGTGCCGAAGACCAGCGGGGCAATGATCATCTTGATCAGACGCAGGAAGGCAAAGGTGACGAGACCCAGATATTTGACGAGGCTTTCAATCGTCTCGGGCGAGGCAGTCGCATTGACGATGGTGCCCACAATGATGCCGAGCACCAAGGCAATGCCGATATACAGCGTCAGACGCTTGGCCATAAATTTCGCGCTCCCTGGGATTTTATATGTTTGTAATGGACGCGATTGCGGCGCCCGCGTCAAGGCCCACCAAGTGCGAGAAGATCAGTGCAGCCGCAGCCTTTTGTCCGAAATGCTGATCTTGACGGGTAAGGTCCCCAAATCGTCCCCATCGGCCTGTACGGGCCAAGACTCTTCGCTGGTGATTTCCAGCTCGGTGCAGGTCAGGGGGATGAGGTTCGCGCGGTCTTCCAGCGGCCGGCCGGCCATGACGCCGCGGATGAAGCGCCAGAAATCCTTTCGGGTCGCGGACTTGAGCGCAAGCACATGGAGCTTGGCACCCGTCCGCCGGGCTTCGGGTGCGAAGGTATATGGCCCGGCATAATAAATGCCCTTGGCGATATAGACCGCCTCGCACGTATAGGATTTGCCGTCCGCCCTGATTGTGAGCTGCGGGCGTTTCCACCGGCGTAAAAACTGCAGCATAGCAACAACATAGGCGTAGCGCCCGATCCGGTCCTTTAGCTTGAGCGAGACGCCCGCCACAGCATGCGAATCCGGGCCGACACTGGCGCAGCCGAAAAACATCTCGCCATTGATGGTGGCCGGCACATGGACCTGCGCCTTGACCTGGTTGAGGGCGGCATAGGCGAAGTCGTCAGGATTGGTCGGGCCACCTATTTCGAGGTGCAGCAGATTGACTGTTCCCATCGGAAAACAAGCGACCGGCAGTTCCCGCCCGCTGGCGAGCAGCGCCATTGCGGCGTGGCGTAACGTCCCATCGCCTCCGGCCACAACCAGCAGATTGGCGTCATCCTCAATCCGCAACTGACGCCCCGGTCCGACATGCGCCAGCGTCACACGGGCGCCCTGTCGACGGAAGGCTTCACGGAGGTCCAGCACGCGGGCGATACTATAGCCGCCGGCTTCGGGATTGACGACAAGTTGCACGCGTGCGGTCATGGTCTAGCGGTCCAGCCTTTCGGCAATCGATTGGGCAAAGGCGGACAGCGTATCGTCTCGCGCGCCCATCACGACGATGCGGTCGCCGGGCTTGGCAAGAACGGCCAGCCGGTCGCCGCAGGCCTCACGGCTCGCGAAATGCTCCGCGCGCTTGCCCATGGCCGACACCCCGTCGACGATCGTCTCACTCCCGACCGAGCGGTCGACCGTTCCACCGAAATAGACGGGGTCACACAGGATAAGGATGTCGTCCTCCGACATGAGATTGGCAAAGCTCGTCGTCAGTTCGCGGCCCATCTGTTTGAGTGGGCCATAGCCATGCGGCTGGAAGAAAATCAGAAACCGTCCGGGAAAGGCGTGCAACGTGTTGAGTGTCGCTGAAATCTTGTCCGGGTTGTGGCCGAAATCGTCGATCACCGTTACACCATTGGCCGTGCCGACAATGTCCATGCGGCGCTTGAGGCCGGTAAAGTTGCCAAGGGCGCGGGCGGCGTCTTCCAATGGAATTCCGGCCGCCGTCGCGGCGGCCAGCGCTGCCAAAGCATTGGACGCATTATGCCGTCCGGGGACTTTGAGCGAAACGGGCACGCCATTCACAAGAAAGTCGATGCCATCCGGGCGTTCCGTCACGTCGCTGGCCAACAGGTCCGCTGGGGTTCCGCCGAGCGAGTAGGTGACGGCATTGCCGCGCGGTAGACGGGCGACCTCTTCATTATCGAGATTGAGGACGGCCACACGGGCCTTCCCGATGAAATCACCAAAGAGCGCGCGCAGTTCGTCCATCGATTTGTGGTCGAGCGCGATGTTGTTCAGAACAGCGATATCGGGCGTGTAGAGCGCGATGGAGCCATCGCTTTCATCGACTTCGCTGATAAAGGCATCCCCCGCGCCCACAAGGGCGCTGGCGAAGGGCGCATCAGGTGTCGCGAAGTTCTTCATTACGGCGCCGTTCATGACGGTCGGGTCACGGTCCAGCGCATGGAAGATCCAGCCGATCATGCCAGTGACGGTGGATTTGCCGCTGGTGCCGCCCACAGCGATACCCTGTTTGGCCCCGTTAAACAGATCAGCGAGCAAATCCGCACGGCGCATCCGCTGCGCGCCGACGGTGGTGGCAGCGATGATGTCAGGCACCGTGTCTTCGACGGCGGCGGACGCAACAACGATCTGTTCGGCCCGCGTGATGCCGCTGCCATCCTGCGCAAAAAGGTCGATGCCCTTGCTGCGCAGCCAGTCAAACTTCGGCGCTGTGCGGCCTTGGTCGAGCGCACGGTCCGACCCCGCGACGCGGTGGCCTTGCCCAGCGACAATCAATGCGAGCGGCATCATGCCGGACCCGCCGATGCCACAGAAGAAATAGTCTTTCACTACCATCGGCGGGCCTTGCCAACTGCGCCCGCCAATGTCGAGTGCGTTTCAGACCAGTTCGACAGCGATTGCGGTGCCTTCACCGCCGCCGATGCAGAGCGAGGCGACACCCTTCTTCAGGCCACGGTTCTGGAGCGCTGCGATCAGCGTTGCAATAATGCGGGCGCCGGACGCGCCGATGGGATGGCCAAGCGCCGTCGCGCCGCCGTTGACGTTGAGCTTTTCAACAGGGATGCCCAGTTCCTTCATGGCAATCATCGGGACCATCGCAAAGGCTTCGTTGATTTCGAACAGGTCGACATCGTCCACCGACCAACCGGCCTTTTCCAGCACCTTGCGGATGGCAGGCACGGGGGCAGAGGTGAACTTGGCCGGTTCCTGACTGTTGGTCGCCCAAGCGATGATGCGCGCGGCAATGGGCAGGCCCTGTGCCTTTGCCACGCTTTCCTTGGTCACAACGAGGGCGGCGGCACCGTCTGAGATGGAGGAGGCGTTGGCGGCGGTGATCGTGCCGTCCTTGGCAAAGGCAGGCTTCAATGTCGGGATTTTCTCCGGCTTGGCATTGCCGGGCTGTTCGTCGGTGTCGACAACGGTCACGCCGCTCCGGCCGGCAACTTCGACGGCCACGATCTCACGCGTGAAAGCGCCCGAAGCGATGGCGTCCTTGGCGCGGGAGAGTGAGCGGAGCGCATAATCATCCTGCTGTTCGCGGGTGAACTGATATTCGGTGCAGGTTTCTTCGGCAAAGCTGCCCATGGCGCGGCCGGGCTCATAGGCGTCTTCGAGCCCGTCGAGGAACATCGAGTCCTTCAGGCTGTCATGGCCGAGGCGCGCGCCGGAACGGTGCTTGGTGAGCATATAGGGCGCATTGGTCATGCTCTCCATGCCGCCGGCCACGACAATATCGGATGTGCCCGCGATGATCGCTTCGGCAGCCATCATCGTTGCCTTCATGCCGGACCCGCAGACCTTGTTGATGGTCGTCGCCCCTGTGGACAGCGGAAGACCCGCGCCGATGGAGGCTTGCCGAGCCGGGGCCTGACCCAATGCGCCGGGCAACACACAGCCCATGATCACCTGATCGATGGCATCCAACGAAACACCGGCGCGCTCGACAGCGGCCTTGATGGCGATGGAGCCGAGCTTGGTCGCGGGAACGGACGACAAGGCACCCTGCATGCCCCCCATTGGGGTGCGGGCGTACGCGGCGATAACGACGGGATCGATGGTCATTTCGGCAATCCTTTCCAAACGACTCAAGCTGCAATGTTGGCGCCGCTGTCCCGCAACGCGGCTGCGAATTCAAGCAGAAGTTTTTGCAGCGCAACATGGCCTGACCGCACAGCTTTTCACCCGTTGATACTGGTGCATGTGACAAGGTTGATTTCAGTCAATGTGCCCGTCATCATCTTATCTGAAAATACAAAAACAACAGTGAGAGAGGGTAGAGGATGCTCGACACAGTCGAACGGCCGCGCGAAGCGGAAGGCACGAATGACGTTACGCATTTCGACGTTTTGATTGCAGGAGCCGGAATTTCCGGCATCGGATCGGCCGTCCATCTTCTGGAGCAGTCCCCCGGCAAAACCTTTGCGATTCTCGACTCGAAGGACACATTTGGCGGCACGTGGGACACGCACAAATACCCCGGCGTCCGCTCCGACTCAGATCTCTACACCTTCGGCTATCGGTTCAAGCCCTGGGTGGGCGCCCCGATCGCGTCCGCCGAAGAGATCCTGAAATATATGGGCGAGGTGATTGAGGAGAACGATCTCAACCCGCACATCCGCTATGGCCATACCATCACGCATTGCAGCTTTTCGCGCGCAACCAACCTGTGGACCGTTGACGCGCTCAGCAAGGCCGACGGGAAAACCCACAGCTTTACCTGCAACTTCCTGTGGATGTGCCAAGGCTATTATAACCACCACGACCCCTACATCCCGGACTGGCAGGGCATGTCTGACTATAAGGGCCTCTTCATCCATGCGATGAAGTGGTCACCGGACATTGATGTGACGGGCAAGAAGGTGGTCGTCATTGGCTCCGGCGCGACCGCGGCCACGGTGATCCCCGCGATGGCCGGCAAGGCTGCGCATGTGACGATGCTCCAGCGGTCCCCCACCTATTTCTTCTGCAGCCCGAACCAGAATGAACTGGCAGACCGGCTGCGCGAGATTGGGATTGATGAACCGACCATCCACCGCGTCGTGCGCCAGCAGATCCTTTTTGATCAGGATGTCCTCACCAAGCGCTGCCTTGCAGAGCCGGACGCGGTCGTCGAAGAATTGCGCGGGCTGATCCGCATGTATGGCGGGGAAGACTTCCCGTTTGAACCGCACTTCACGCCCAAATATCGGCCCTGGCAGCAGCGTCTGGCCTTCTGCCCGGACGGCGATATTTTCCAGGCGGCCGCCAAGGGTCAGGTCAGTGTGGTCACAGACCATATCGAGCGCTTCACCGAAAAGGGCATCCTGCTCAAATCCGGCGAAGAGCTGGAAGCCGACATCATCATGGCGGCGACGGGCTTTAAGCTCTCGGTGCTCGGCGACATCCCGTTTGAAGTGGATGGCAAGTCGGTCGATTGGTCGGAAACAGTCAACTATCGCGGCATGATGTTCACAGGCGTGCCCAATATGCTTTGGGTGTTCGGCTATTTCCGCGCGAGCTGGACGCTGCGCGTGGACATTCTCGGCGATTTCGTAACGAAGCTGCTGAACAAGATGTCGGGGCAAGGTGCAAAGCGGGTCGAGGTCCAGCTGCGACCGGAAGACCACAATATGCCGCTCTTGCCATGGATTGAGGAAGACAATTTCAACCCCGGCTATCTGGCGCGCGACATCCACAAAATGCCTCGTCGCGGCGATAAGCCTGAATGGCGACACAATCAGGATTATTGGATCGAGAAGGATGAAATCCCGGCGATCAACCTTGATGGTGCAGAGTTCGTCTATAACTAAAAAAAGAGCGGGCGGGGATCGGTGATGATCCCCGCCCGCTTAACTTTTTAAATCAGGGCCTTGGTTTAAATCAGGCCGCTGCGGGCAGAAGGTGCCGTTCACCCGCGATCCGCATCATCGCCTTTTGCAGCTTTTCAAAGGCGCGCACCTCAATCTGGCGGACGCGTTCGCGGGAGACGCCAAATTCCTGGCTCAATTCTTCCAGTGTGCGGGGTTCATCGACCAGACGGCGGTCGGTCAGGATCTGCTTTTCACGATCGGTCAGATTCTGCATCGCCTCGATGAGGAGCGCGTGTCGTTGAATACGCTCTTCCGCGTCGGCCACGATCTCATCCTGCAACGGACCGCCATCGACCAACGTGTCCTGCCACTGGCCTTCGCCATCTTCGTTGAGCGAAACATTGAGCGAGGTATCGCCGCCGCCGAGCATACGGCGGTTCATGCTGATGACTTCGTCTTCCGTCACGCCAAGGTCGGTCGCGATTTTGCGCACGTCTTCCGGGCGAAGATCGCCATCCTCATAGGCTTCGAGGTTTTTCTTCATCCGGCGCAGGTTGAAGAACAGCTTCTTTTGCGCTGCCGTCGTGCCAAGCTTCACAAGGCTCCACGACCGCAGGATGAATTCCTGGATCGACGCCTTGATCCACCACATGGCGTAAGTGGCGACGCGGAAACCGCGATCTGCCTCAAACTTCTTTACGCCCTGTATCAGGCCGATATTGCCTTCCGCGATCAGTTCACTGACGGGCAGGCCATAGCCGCGATAGCCCATGGCGATTTTCGCCACGAGGCGCAGATGCGACGTCACCAGCTTGGCGGCCGCCTCCGGATCCTGATGCTCCTCAAACCGCTTGGCGAGCATATATTCCTCTTCTGCGGTCAGAATCGGGAACTTCTTGATCTCAGCCAAATAGCGGTTGAGTCCATCCTCGCTGTTGAGCGCAGGAATGGTGCTCGCACTTTTACGTTTCACAGCCAGCGCTTTGCCGGTCATTTTAATCTCCCTGTCCGCAGTTCCCTTAATCGGTGGAACTGCATCAGACTTTGTCATGATACCCGTAGGTAGCTTAACAGTTGCTGCATATCAGATGGGATGGGACTGTCGAAAGTTAAAGTCCCCCCGGTGATCGGATGAACAAATCCTAATCTTGCCGCGTGAAGCGCCTGTCTATTGAAGTCCAAACGCTTCAGAACCTCGCGATGTTCCGAGCGGGAGCGACCATAAACGGGATCACCCAAAAGAGGGTGGCCGATGGACGCCATGTGGACGCGCACCTGATGCGTGCGCCCGGTTTCAAGCTGGCATTCCATGAGCGCCGCCTGCTTCAGTGTTTCCACCAGCCGCCAATGGGTGACGGCACGTTTGCCGCGCCCGACGCTGACAATGGCGATCTTCTTCCGGTCGGTCGACGATCGGGCAAGATTGGCGTCTACCGTGCCTGATCCGGTCTTGGGCAGCCCTGCGACAATCGCTGCATAGCGCCGTTCGATGCTGTGTTTGGCAAATTGAGCGGCGAGGCCTTCATGCGCGGGATCAGTTTTGGCGACGACCAGCAGCCCCGAAGTATCCTTGTCGATTCGGTGAACAATGCCGGGTCGCGCGACCCCGCCAATGCCGGAGAGTCGGCCGTGGCAATGATGGAGCAAGGCGTTGACCATCGTTCCATCGTAATTACCGGCGGCCGGATGGACGACCATTCCGGCGGGTTTATCGACGACGAGCAGATGATCATCCTCGAACACGATCTCAATGGGGATGTCCTGTGCTTCATTGTGCGCAACGGCAGGCGGCGGCACGGATATGCTGAACGACGCGCCTTCCTTGGCTTTGGCAGAAGGGTCTCGGGAGAGCTGCCCGCCACTGGTCACCTGACCCGACGAAATGAGCGCCTTCAGCCGTTCGCGCGAATAGGTTGGCAGCAGGGCCGCGAGTGCGCGGTCAAGCCGCCAGCCTGCCATTTCAGCCGGGATTGTCACCTGTTCTTGGATTGTGCCATCGCTCATGCAATAGCCTTGCGCCCATGACGCTGCGGATATCAAGCGAATTGCTGTCGCGCCTTCAGGTGCTTGCCGATGCAGATCGGGGGCGGGAAGTGTGCGGGTTGCTCTTGGGCGCAGGCGCGGTGGTTGCCGACATTCGGCCAGCGGCCAATGTCGCCGCACGGCCGGAGACCCGCTTTGAAATTGATCCCGCCGTCCTGATTGCTGCGCATCGCGATGCTCGGTCCGGTGGGCTGCAGGTCACCGGATGCTATCATTCGCACCCCGGCGGTCGTGCACAGCCTTCTGCCGAA
This sequence comes from uncultured Sphingomonadales bacterium, assembly GCA_903839675.1. Lineage (GTDB taxonomy): Bacteria > Pseudomonadota > Alphaproteobacteria > Sphingomonadales > Sphingomonadaceae > Aquisediminimonas. The sequence continues at coordinate 3,589 of CAIMDB010000025.1, read as the reverse complement.
GATGCACGGCTGGCGGCACCGGATGGCCAATATTGGATCATCCTCGGTGCCGACGGCGTGACGGCGTGGCAGGCGGTGGCGCAGGGCGATGTGCACGACAGGTTCATTCCGGTTGCACTTGCCTCACCGGACTCCGTGGGCCAAAGGTGACCGCGCGCCGGTTTGCGGCCATTTTGAGGACATAAGAATGAAGGTCGATGCCGTCGAATTTGCCAGCCTGCTCTGTTCGCGGCTGTGCCACGATTTGTTGAGCCCGGTTGGGTCAATCAACAATGGCATCGAGCTTCTCGCCATCGAAACCGATGAGGATATGCGCCAGCAATGCCTTGATCTGCTGGCGGATAGCGCGCGGACATCGGCCAATAAGCTGAAATTCTTCCGCCTCGCCTTTGGCGCTGCCGGCGGTTTTGGGGACAAGGTCGATGTGCGCGAGGCACAACAAGCCATCGAAGGTTTGTTCTCCAACAACAAGCGGCTTGAACTGGGCTGGATGGTCGCCGAACCGATGCTTGCCAAGCCGGCGATCAAGGTTCTCCTGAACCTCGCCATGATTGCAGGTGACACGCTTGTGCGCGGCGGCAAGCTGGATGTGGGCGCTGAAATCCATCTCGACCGCACAGAAATCGCGGTCCGGGCGACGAGTGACCGGCTGATCCTTGATGACAATATCCGCAAGGCGCTGACCGGGGATTTGGCGGAGTCAGAATTGACCCCGCGCGTTGCAGCTGCCTGGATGGCGCACCAGATCGCGACGCAATCAGGCGGGGAAATTCAGGTGTCGGAACCCGATCAACCGTTTCTGCTGTTTGGCGCGACGCTGATCGGCTGAAGCGGACACGTCAGCGCTTTCGGCTATGTCTTTGGCCGAAATTAACCGTCTTCGCCTAGAGGGTGCCGAGTAACTTGGGCATCTCGAATGACGGACCTCTTTGGTGAATTCATAGCCGACCTGCGCGAGGGCTTTGAGCGCGCGGGGCCGTCGCTTGCTCGATGGGTCGACTGCCCACAGGATCGCGCGGCGCTCGATGCCGTTTTTCGCTTCGTCCATACCGTGCGCGGCAACGCCGGTTTCCTTGATCTTGAACGCTTTGAACGGCTTTGCGACGGCGCAGAGCGTGGGTTGGCGCAGGCGCGCGACGGGCGGTGTCCGGTCACGCCAGACTTTGTGGCCGGTGTCGCCGCTCTGGTTGAACGACTCGGTGATTTGGCCGATGCGGTGGAAGCCGGGGTCGGGTTGTCCGATGCGGATGAGCCGGACATGGTCCGCGCCATTGGCTTTGAACCCATTGATAGGCGGCGGGACGAAAAGCCGGGCCAAGGGCCTGTCCAGCGGCGCACCCGCACGGTCCGCATACCGACCGAACAGTTTGAGCTGCTCACGACCAGCATGGAAGAGGTGGAGGCCGGGCAGCGCGAACTGCTGGAGTTGCTGTCGTTCGTTGAACCAAACAGCCCGATGCTGCCCGCCATTACCGAATTGTCGACCCGTATCGCCTCCATGGCCCGTGCGCTGACGGCGAGCAGCCAGCAGCCGGTTGACCGCATCTTCGCGGGGCTTGGCGCCATCGTTGCCCAAACGGCGGCGCGCTGCGGCAAGCAGGTCGAACTGGTGATCGATGGCGGCCACATCATGTTCGACCGTGAAGTGGTGGATGGCCTGCGCGATCCGCTGCTTCATGTCGTCCGCAATGCGCTGTCCCATGGCATTGAAACGCCTGCGGAGCGGCAACAATTGGGCAAGCCAGAGGCGGGCACAATCCATGTGTCCGCGGCGTTGGTGGGCGGCCACCTGGTCCTCGCCATTTCGGATGACGGGGCCGGCGTTGATGAAGCCGCCCTGCGCACGGTGGGCCATGCCAACGGGCTGATCGGCCTTCCGATTGAAGCCATTCTTCAGTCTCCAGGGATTAGCACCGCGCAGGAGGTGACAGCGCTTTCGGGCCGCGGCGTCGGTTTGGATGCGGTGGCGCAAAGGCTCGATCTTTTGGGTGGCCAGGTCGCTTACGACAGCAGGGCGGGGCAGGGGCTGACGGTCACGCTGCGCGCGCCATCGCGTCGAAAGGTCGTCCATGCCGCGTAGTGCCTTGATCGTTGATGACAGTCGGCTCATCCGCGCGATTGTGCGCAACATGCTGGAGCCGCTCGGCTTTGATGTGTCTGAAGCGGCCTCGGGACGGGAGGCGTTGCTGCAATGCGACGCCAAATCGCCCGCGCTGATTGTCCTTGATTGGTGGATGGAAGATATGAACGGGCCGGAGGTCGCCACGGCGATCCGCGCGCGCAAAGACGCCCCGCAGCCCCGCATTCTTTTATGCTCTACCGAAACGCGCCTGCGCGAGATCCGCCGGGCGATGCGGGCAGGGGCAGATTCCTATCTGCTGAAGCCGTTCGACAAGGATAAAATGGCACATCGGCTGCAAAGATTTGGCTTCCTCTGACGGTCGCTCTATGGCCGATGCATGACCGCGCAACCCCAATACAAGTTCGGAGGCTATGACATCCTTGTCGCCATCGCGATGAACGTGATGTGGGGTCTGAATCTGATCGCAGTGAAGGTAGGCGTTGATCTTGTTCAGCCTTTGACCGCCGCATGGTTGCGGCAGGTGATGGTGCTCCTCATCTGCCTGCCTGCGCTTCGGCTCATTGAAGGCCGGATGCGCGAATTGGTGACGCTTGGCCTGTTGTCGGGGGCGCTGTTCTACATCATTGTCAATATCTCGATGGCGGTGTCCACCAATGTTAGCGCACTCGCCATCGCGGGGCAGCTTGGTGCGCCTTTCTCGCTCATCCTTGCGGTGATCTTTCTGGGAGAGCGCATCCACAAATACCGGATTGCGGGCATGACGCTCGCCTTTTCAGGCGTCGTGCTGGTGGTCTTTGATCCGCATGCCGTTGATGAACGGCTTGGCCTCGCGCTCACCGCGGTGGCCAGCCTTGTCTGGGCGATCTGCTCGCTCATCCAGCGTCGGCTGATCGGGGTGCCTGTGCTCACGATTTACGCATGGGTCGGGCTGGTTGGCGCGGTCGTGCTGGGCCCGATTGCTTTTGTGGCGGAACCGGCGGCCTTCTCCAGCATTCCGGACCTGCCTTTGTCGACCTTTGGCTGGATCCTCTTTTCCGCGCTGGGCTCTACTGTTATCGGTCAGGGAGCCATGAGCATCTTGTTGCAACGCCACCCTGTCAGCACGGTCGTGCCGCTGACCCTGCCGACCCCCGTCATTTCGGTGGTGGCGGCGTCTTATTGGTTCGGCACAAAGATGACGCCAATGATGATCGTAGGCGGTGTGGTGGTGTTGATCGGCGTTGCCATTGTCACCTTGCGCACGGCGCGCGCCGCTGAGCAGCGACAGGATTGATGATGGACTTCATCGACACGCCCTCGCCCAACTTTGATGCGCGTGCGCTCCCTGTGTCGATGGTGGTCCTCCATTATACCGGCATGATTGACGGCGCCTCGGCGATTGCCCGCCTTGCCGACCCGGAGGCGAAGGTCTCTGCGCATTATGTTGTGGCCGAAGACGGGCAAGTCGTTCGCATGGTCGATGAAGCCCATCGCGCCTGGCATGCGGGGCGGTCCTGGTGGCGCGGC
>CAIMDB010000024.1 GCA_903839675.1 uncultured Sphingomonadales bacterium | reverse complement strand
AGCACGTCCGCCTTCAGCACCATGCCCGCGCCGCCACCGGCCGGTGTATCGTCCACTGTGCGGTGCTTGTCGGTCGCAAAGTCGCGGATCTGGACCGTCTCCAGCGCCCACTTTCCCTCATCCTTCGCCCGTCCGGCAATGGACGCGCCAAGAGGGCCGGGGAACATCTCAGGATAGAGCGTGAGGATTGTGGCTTTGAAGGTCATAAGCTGAGCTGGATCGAACATGAGAAGAGCGCTGCGGCTACGAGAGCAAAATGAAAAAGGAAAGCACAACCGCCAACCACCATGACCAGCAAGCTCAAGGCTTGGCCACAAAGCTGAACCGCAGCGACTGGAGCGTGATCGGATGGGTCGGCGCGAGCAGCACCTGCCCCTGCACGTCGCCCTTGTCGCACGGCCATTTGAAGGTGCCGGACATGGCGCCCGTCGCTGTGATCGGTGTGGTTGTCACGCAGCTGCCCGACTTTGCTTTCAAGTCCGCCAGTACCTTGGCCCAATTCTCCGCCGTACGATCGAGCGGGAAGTTCATCGCGACGCGACCTTCAAGCGACGCGATGTTCCCCGCCGCATAGACCTGACCTGTCAGGCCGTAAAAATCCGCCAGCGCAGGAGAGACAGGCGGCTCCGTCCGCTTCAACAGCCCCGCCTTGTGCATCAGGACCGCACTATCCCACGCCGGCGCTGACGGCCCTGCGTAGGTGCGGTTGGAAAGCGCAAAGATGCCCACGCCATAATCCGGCATAAGCATGACGTGCGATCCATACCCCGGATAGCCGCCGCCATGCGCCAGCGTCAGGCCAAGGTCGCAATCCTGTGCGACGCGCCATGCCATGCCGTAAGCGAGTGCCTGACGGCAGGCGGTGGGGCCGCTTGTGCCGGTCCGCTGGGCAACGCTGATGAAGTTCAGCCCCTGCGCCACCTCTCGCACGGTCGCGCGCTTTACAGGCCCTGCGTCCGGCCCATCACGGGGTGGCCATGCGGATAGCAGGAAGGCGATCCACTTCGCATAGTCATTCGCGCTGACCTGAAGCCCGCCCATGGCGTTAAACGCGCCGTCGCGCATGGTCGGCTCTTCGGCCCAGGCGTCATTCTCCCAGCGATAGCCAATGGCCCGGCGGTCCTTAGGCGCATCAATCACCTCAAAGCCGCTCGACGTCGTCCCCAGCGGCGTAAGCAGCGTGCGCTCCACATAAGTGCGGTACGGCATGCCTGAGGCCTTGGCGATGATCCGCCCGAGAATGGCATAGCCGAAGTTGGAATATTCATGCGCTGTCTGCGGCACCCGGCTGAACGGCACGCCTGCCTTCAGCATCTTGGTGAAGTCTTCCTGCGACAGAATCTGCTGCCGGTCCCCCCAAGGATCATCGGTCACGAACCCACCGACATGGGCGAGCAGATCGCGGATGCGGATGCGTGGGCTATCGCTGGTCGGGTAGGTCCAGCCCTTCATTTCCGGCACATAATTTTCGGCCAAATCATCAAGGCGCAGCTTCCCCTTATCGCGCAGCGACAGGATGGAGAGCGCGGTGAAGGCCTTCGTCATGGAAGCAATGCGGAAGAGTGTGTCAGGCGTCACGGGGCGCTTGGCATCCAGATCCTGAACGCCAATGCCCTTCACATAGGAGAGCTTTCCATCCTGAACCACGCCATAGACAAGGCCGGGCACATGGGCATCGGCCTGAAACTTCGCGAATGCGGCATCAATGTCTGGCGCAAGGGGATTGAGCGATTGGGCCTGCACGGCGCCGGACGACACCAGCGCGGCTGCGAGGATGAGAGCAAGCGGACGGTTCATGGTGCAAGACATACCGCAAAGGCGCACCTTGTCGAAGCGAAACAGCGTCGTGTGACCTAACCGCTTCTTCACCCCTATATGCTATCCAAACCGCATGTCTGACCGGTTCTACCAATGGGCCAAGAGCGCATATGACCATCCCGAAGATGAGGGCGGAACGGTGCTGGGAGACATCCGCATATCACGCCGGCTGCTATGGTGGCTTATCCTCGCCGTAGGATGCACCGTCTTATATGCGATGGTGCGGCTCTCGCTTGGCCTCATCGTCTGGACTGGATTGACGGAAGTGTCCGTCAGCAAAGGCCCGCAATGGATGCGCACGCCGGTGTCGATGAACGGCCTCCGGAGCGAAGCGGGTCTGCTGAAGACTGTGCCCGCGCTTTCAGGCCAGCAAATCATCATCGATTATGATTTGAAGGGGGCAGAATTCTTCGCAGCGCCGGGAGTTTCAGCGGCGCGGATCTCGGTGACTTGCCTGTGCCCATCATCAAACTGGGCTTCATTCGTCATCCCGCAGGCGGCAAAAGGCCAGTTCGTGATTCCGGTGAAGCAATCCGGCCTTTACTCTGTCGATGTGTATCAGGCCCCGCAACGCAACGGCAGCGCAAGTATCGGGCAATATTATTGGGGCGTACGTCAGGCGCAATAAGAGGCTTCGATGAGGATCCGGTCGTCCGACCATTCGGGGACAGCAGCGGGTGTCATCGGCACCATGAAGGTCTTTTTGTCCGGTCGCTCAATTTCGAGAACATCGGTCGCGCCGAAATTTTCAACCGCAACGCAGATGCCGACAGTGTCCCCGTCGGTCGTGACACAGGGGAGCCCCATCAGGTCTGCATGGTAATACTCGCCGTCCGCAAGCGGCGGGAGCGCATCGCGCGGAACGGCAAGTTCGGTGCCGCGCATCGCCTCGACCGTGTTTCGATCTGTGATTTCGGCAAAGCGCGCAATGGCGCCGTTGGTTCCGGGGCGCACCGACGTCATCGTCAGTGCGCCGCCGTTGAACGTCTTGTGCGCCTTCAGGCTGCTCACCTCGTCGGTGAACAGCTTGAGGCGGACTTCGCCTGCCACGCCATGCGCGCCAATGATGACGGCAAGTGTGACAGGACGATCAGCCAAGGGTTAGCCCTCAGCCTTATCTTCAGCCGGTGCTTCTGCAGCGGGCTCTTCAGCAGCAGGCGCTTCTTCGGCAGCCGCTTCAACAGCGGGCGCTTCTTCTGCGGCAGGGGCTCCCTCGGCAGCAACTTCAACGGCAGGGGCCTCTTCGGCCACTGCTTCAGCAGCAGGTGCTTCCTCGGCAGCGGCTTCTTCAGCAGGCGCTTCTTCAACCGGTGCAGCGGCAGCGGCGGCCGCTGCTTCAGCTTCAGCCTTGGCGGCTTCTTCTGCATCGATGATCTTCTGCGCACGCTCTTCAGCGCGCTCCTTGGCCTTTTCGCCCGGTTCCGCCTTCTTGGGGTTCAGGCGAGCGGCGCGTTCCTTGATGCCAGCCACGTCGAGGAAGCGGGCAACACGGTCTGTCGGCTGCGCGCCAACCGAAATCCAGTGCTTCAGACGATCGGCATTCAGCACGATGCGGTTGGCATCGTCCTTGGCGAGCATCGGGTTGTAAGTGCCAACCTTTTCAATGAAGGCGCCGTCACGCGGGGCGCGGGCATCGGCCACAACGATACGATAATAAGGACGCTTCTTGGAACCGCCACGCGACAAACGAATTGAAACTGCCATGATATTTTCCTTCCAATCTAAACTTTAAAACTGTGGCCCTAGGGCCGTCATTTCTTCTTCAACAAATTCTCAAAACCCGGTGGCAAATTGGGCATTCCGCCCCCTGCCGAACCCGCACCCGGCATCCCGGGCAAGCCGCCCCCGCCGAGCAATCCGCCCAAGCCGCCGCCGCCCTTACCGAACAGCGCGCCCAGACCCTTGATGCCGCCCATTTTGCGGATCTTCTTCATCGCCGTGGACATTTCCTGATGCATTTTCAGAAGCTTGTTCACTTCCTGCACCGTGGTGCCCGACCCGTTGGCGATGCGGATCTTGCGCTTGGCCTGCAACAGCTCCGGCTTGGTGCGTTCCTTTTTCGTCATCGACGAAATGATCGCGTCCATGCGGACAAGGATGCGATCATCCACGCCCGATGCCGCGCCCTGCAACTTCTTCATGCCCGGCAGCATACCTGCCAACGCGCCAAGGCCACCCATGCGCTGCATCTGCTGCAACTGGGCGCGCAGATCGTTCATGTCGAACTGACCCTTGGCCATCTTCGCCGCGAGCGCTTCGGCTTCATCCTGCTGGATGGTTTCAGCCGCGCGCTCAACAAGGCTGACAACGTCGCCCATGCCAAGGATACGGCCGGCCACGCGGCCCGGGTGGAACACGTCCAGCCCATCCAGCTTCTCGCCAGTGCCGACAAATTTAATCGGCTTGCCGGTGACGGCGCGCATGGAGAGGGCCGCACCACCGCGTGCATCGCCATCCATACGGGTCAGGATGACGCCCGTCAGCGGCACCTGTTCAGAGAAGTTCTTGGCGACGTTGACCGCGTCCTGCCCGGTCAGGCTGTCGACCACGAGCAAGGTTTCGGCCGGGGTCGAGACATCGGCGACGGCCTTCATCTCAGCCATCAACTGGGCGTCGACATGGAGTCGGCCGGCCGTATCGAGGATCAGGACGTCATAGCCCTGAAGCTTTGCCGCCTGCATGGCGCGCTTCGCGATATCCACCGGCTGCTGGCCCGCCACGATGGGCAAGGTCGAAACGCCCGTCTGTTCGCCCAGAATGGCAAGCTGTTCCTGCGCTGCCGGACGGTTGACGTCGAGCGACGCCATCATGACCTTCTTGCGGTCCCGTTCCGTCAGGCGCTTGGCGATCTTTGCAGTCGTCGTCGTTTTACCGGAGCCTTGCAGACCAACCATCATAATGATGGCAGGCGGCGTCACGGCCAGTTCAAGATCACTCGCTTCGCTGCCGAGCATGTCCACGAGCGCGTCGTTGACGATTTTGACGACCTGCTGGCCCGGCGTGATCGATTTCAGGACCGACTGGCCGACCGCCTGTTCGGTCACCTTGTCAATGAAGGTGCGGACAACCGGCAGCGCAACGTCTGCCTCAAGCAGCGCAACGCGCACTTCGCGCATCGCCTCACGCACATCCGCTTCGTTGAGCGCACCACGGCCACGCAGCCGGTCAAAGACACCGCCAAGCCTTTCGCTCAAACTTTCGAACATGCGTTCGTTCCTTCAAAATGCCCAAACAGCACACGCCGGCGGACGAAAACTCGTCGGCCAGCGTACGCCCTTGGGCGGCCAATTTCTTGCTTTTCAGATTGGAAAGCAGACCGGCGTCTAACCGATTCCCCTGCTCCCGTCAATGCAACTGACCTGTGTGCGGCCCGAGAACCCTAGGTCCAAAGCCGACTTAACATGATCTTCACGCTTTGTCCGCATACCCAGATGCTGAAACGGCATGTGCAAGGGGGCATAAGCTAGGTGTCTGAAGTCATTCAAAGAGAAAAGTCCGCGTCCAATTCGATCGCGCAGGCCGCAGGCCGCGATATCGTGATGGGTGGTATCATGGTGGCCGCCATCGTCCTGTTTGCAGGAACTGGGTCGAGCGCCATGATCAGCGCGGTGCAAACCCTGCTTGGCCATCATGGTCAAACGGACAATGTGCTCGTCGTCGCCCTCTTGCTCAACATCGCACTGATCCTGTTTGGCTGGCGCCGCTATATTGACCTTCAAAAGGAAGTCGAAGACCGCACGGCTGCTGAAGAGCGGGCCCAGGTCCTTGCCATGCGGGATCCCCTCACTGGCTTTCACAATCGCCGTTCCCTGGCGGAACAAGGCTCCGAAATGTTGGCGCGCGCCGGCAAGCGCGGCAAGCAGCTCGCCATGCTCATGCTGGACCTTGATCACTTCAAGAACGTCAACGACATTCATGGCCACGCGGTGGGAGACGGTCTGCTTCGCGCTGTGGCTGCCGAAATCACCAAGCTAATGCCGCCCAATGCGCTTGCCGCGCGCCTGGGCGGCGATGAATTTGCCGTTGCTTTCGTATTCGACGTCGCCAACCCGGAAGTTGTGGACCGCATTGCCGAAGCCATGGTGTCGCGCCTTGGCCAGCCGCTGAGCGCCGATGGCACCTTCATTCACACCAGCATCTCGCTCGGCCTCGCCCATTCGGCACCCGATTGCGATACGGTCGATTCGCTCATGCGTCGCGCCGACATCGCCATGTATGCGGCCAAGCATCAGGGCCGGAACCGCTTTTCCTGGTTCGACGCGTCGATGGAGCGCGAGCTGCAGGCCCGCACCGAGTTGGAAGTCTCGATGCGCCGCGCCATCCCGGCGGGCGAGTTTGAACCCTATTTTGAACAGCAGATCGACCTGACGACGGGCCGCCTGCAGGGCTTTGAAGTCCTTGCCCGCTGGAACCACCCGACGATGGGCATCATCGCACCTGACCGGTTCATTCCGATTGCCGAGGAAACCGGCATGATTGCCGACCTGTCCTTCTGCGTCATCCGCAAGGCACTGACCGAAGCGCGCGATTGGGATCCGTCGCTGATTATTTCGGTCAACATCTCGCCCACGCAGCTGCGCGACCCATGGCTTGCCCAGAAGATTGTGAAGCTGCTTGTGGAAACAAGCTTCCCGGCCAACCGCCTGGAAATCGAAATCACAGAAACGTCGCTGTTCGACAATCTGTCGCTGGCACAGTCGATCGTCGGCAGCCTTAAGAATCAGGGCATCAAAATTGCCCTTGATGATTTCGGCACCGGCTACAGCTCGCTCGCCCACCTGCGCGCCCTGCCATTTGACCGCATCAAGATTGATAAGAGCTTCGTCACCTCGCTCGTCGAGAACCCTGAAAGCGCGGCCATCGTCAACGCGATTGCGCGTCTGGGCGATAACCTGTCCATGCCCGTGACGGCGGAAGGCATTGAAGTCGGCGAAATTGAAGAACGCCTGCGTCAGCTTGGCGTCCATAAGGGACAAGGCTGGCTCTATGGCCGTCCGCTGCCGATCACGGCGGTCCTAGAGCTGCTGGCCGAGCGCAACCTGCTTCCGGCAGCACGCCAAGGCGCGGCGACCGCTCAGCCCGCCGAGGGGCTTCTCCCCGATTTCGACGAGGAAGTGCGCCGCCTCGCCTAAGGCAGATCGCCTGACTGTGTTGGACTCATCGCCCGTGCCGGCTTAAAGGGCCGCGCATGGGCGATCGCTTTTACAAGATGCATGGATTGGGCAACGACTTCGTCGTGATCGACGGGCGTGAGATGCCGGTCGAGGTGACCGAAGCCCGTGCCCGCGCCATTGCCAACCGCCGCACCGGCATCGGCTGTGACCAGCTTATTCTGCTCAGCCCCTCCGCCAGCGCTGACGCCCAGATGCGCATCTTCAATCATGACGGCAGCGAAGTGGGCGCGTGCGGCAATGCCTTTCGCGCCGTGGCGCTGCTTCTCGGCGGCAAGACAACGCTCGAGACGTTGGGCGGCACCATCGCGCTTGAAGCACAGGGCGATACCGCCCGCGTCGAACTGGAAGAACCCCGCTTCGACTGGGACGTCATCCCACTCGCTTATGCGATGGACACGCGCGACATGCCAGTCAGCTGGGAAGAGCTGGATCACCCGGCCGCCGTCAATGTCGGCAACCCGCATGTCATTTTCTTCGTACCCGATTGTGATGCCGTGGACCTCGCCCGGCTCGGTCCGGTCATAGAGACCGATCCGATTTTTCCTGAACGCATCAACGTCAACGTCGCGAGCCTTGCAGGCAAAGATCATCTAAACTTACGCGTTTGGGAACGTGGCGCTGGCCTGACGCTCGCCTGTGGCACCGGCGCCTGCGCGACAGCCGTTGCCGCGATCCGTGCCGGGCTTGTCGCCTCGCCAGTCCGCATCTCCCTGCCCGGCGGCGATCTAACCATCGCATGGGCGCCGGGGGAGCGCATCTGCATGACCGGCCCCGCCACCCTCGTCTACACCGGCGAGACCGACTGGAGCCGCTTCGGATGAGTGGCGCGGAGGTGGTCAATTTCGGCTGCCGCCTCAACATTGCCGAAGGTGAAGCGATCCGGGCGGCAGCGGCGGACGCAGACAATCTCGTCATCTTCAACAGTTGCGCCGTCACGGCGGAGGCTGAGCGACAAGTGCGTCAGGCCATCCGCCGCACAAAGCGCGCGCGCCCCGAGGCACGGATTGTTGTGACCGGCTGTGCGGCGGAAACCATCGGAGCGGAACTCGCTGCCATGGCTGAGGTGGATGCTGTCGTCGGGAATGCGGCCAAGCGGGAACTGACGTCCTATACGTCGCTTGAGACACGTCCCTCGACGTCGCTCGAGACAAACGGCTTGGGTCTCACCCCCGCCATCTCCGGCGCCGACCATGCCCGCGCCTTTGTCGAGGTGCAGAATGGGTGCGACCATGATTGTACCTTCTGCGTCACCACATTGGCGCGCGGGCCCAGCCGCTCGCTACCCGCAGGCGCCATCATTGATGCGATCAAAGCCCGCGTTGATGCCGGGCAGAAAGAAGTCATCCTCACCGGTGTGGACCTCACCAGCTATGGCCCCGACCTGCCGGGCAGCCCCACGCTCGGCCTGCTGGTGGAACGTATCCTGACCCACGTGCCCGCGCTGGAACGGCTGCGGCTTTCTTCGCTCGATTCCATCGAGATTGACGACAGGTTGTTTGATCTCATCACAGGGGAGACCCGGATCATGCCGCACGTTCACCTCTCGCTTCAGTCGGGGGATGACATGATCCTCAAGCGCATGAAGCGCAGGCATTTGCGCGCCGATGCCGTCCGGCTGGTCGAACGTCTAAAGGCCAAGCGTCCGGACATCGCCATCGGCGCGGACATCATCGCCGGTTTCCCGACCGAGGACGACGGCATGTTTGCCAACAGTCTCGACTTGCTGGGCGATTGCGACATCGTGTTCGGGCACATCTTTCCGTACAGCCCGCGTCCCGGCACGGCGGCCGCCCGCATGCCGCAGCTCGACCGCACCACCATCAAGGCGCGGGCAGACCGGCTGCGCACCGCAGCACAGGACCGCAAGGCGCGCTGGCTGGAGAGCCTGATCGGCACAGAAAGACGCGTCCTCATCGAACGCGACGGGCGCACCGGCCATGCCGAAAATCATGCGTCTGTTGAAATTCCCGCAACAGAGGATTTCCGCTTTGCGCCCGATGCCTTAAAGGGCCGCATCATGACCCTGACCATCACCGCGAGCGACGGCGCCAAGCTGACCGGCATCCCCGCATGAGCGACGAGGAAAACACGCCCTGGCACAAGAAGCTGCTCGGCGGCTTCAAGCGCACGTCGGAACGGCTGACCGAGAATCTGACCGGCCTTGTCACCAAGTCAAAGCTCGACGCGGAAACGCTCGACGAGATTGAAGAGGCGCTGATCGTCTCTGACCTTGGCCCCGCCACCGCGCATCGCATCCGAAATCGGCTGGCCGACAGCCGCTATGAGCGTGGCATCGACGAGGCGGGTGTCCGCGAAGTGCTGGCGAGTGAAATCCGCGATGTGCTGGCACCTGTGGCCAAGCCGCTCGACATCATCGCCTTCCCACGCCCGCAGGTGATCCTTGTCATTGGCGTCAATGGCTCCGGCAAGACGACGACCATCGCTAAGCTGGCGCACCTCTTCCTTGAGCAGGACTATGGCGTGATGCTGGCGGCAGGCGACACCTTCCGTGCTGCTGCCATCGGCCAGTTGAAAGTTTGGGCCGACCGCTTGGGCGTGCCCATCGTGTCGGGCGCCGAAGGGGGCGATGCGGCGGGGATTGTGTTCGACGCCGTGAAGCAAGCGACGGAGACAGGCATTGACGTGCTGATCGTCGACACAGCCGGCCGCCTCCAGAACAAGCGTGAGCTGATGGACGAATTGGCCAAGATCCGCCGTGTGCTTGGGCGCATCAACCCGGCCTCCCCGCATGACGTTGTCCTCGTGCTCGATGCGACGACGGGGCAGAATGCGTTGTCGCAAATTGAAATCTTTAAGGAAGTGGCGGGCGTTACCGGCCTCGTCATGACCAAGCTCGACGGCACCGCACGTGGCGGTGTGCTTGTCGCGGCAGCCGAAAAGTTCGGCCTGCCCATCCACGCCATCGGCGTTGGGGAGACCATCGGTGATCTTCGCCCGTTTGACGCAGACGAAGTCGCCAACATCATTGCCGGAGCAGACAAGGCATGACGCAAGAGCCGCAGACCCCGAAGGCACCCGCACAGCCCGCGCCCAATCTGCTCGTTGATCTCGGGCCGCTCGGCGTCTTCCTGCTCACCTATTGGGCAGCGGGCGTGTGGATCGCCACAGGCGCCTTCATGGCCGCGACGCTTGCTGCCATTATCTGGTCCAAGCTGAAGCACGGCAAGGTCTCGGTACTGCTGATGTTCTCAGGCGTCATGGTGCTGTTCTTCGGCGGCCTGACCATCTGGCTGCACGATGAAACCTTCATCAAGATGAAGCCGACACTTTATTATGTCATGGTCGCGGGTATCCTCTTTTTTGGCACGCTCACCAAGAAACCGACGCTCGAACTGGTGATGGCGCATGCCTATCCTGAACTGAGCCAGCGCGGCTGGCATCTGCTGACGCGCAACTTTGCCTGGTTCTTCATCGCCATGGCCATTTTGAACGAGATCGTCTGGCGCAACAGCTCAACGGGCTTCTGGCTCGGCTATAAGCTGTGGGGTGCCTTGCCACTTACCCTGCTGTTCGGTGGTCTCAACGTGCCTATGATCCTGCGGCACAGTGCGACGGCAGAGGGAGAAGCGAACAAGGCATAGCCTTTCCCAACCGCTCGTCCTGAGCTTGTCGAAGGGCCGTCCTTTTACTTTTGTGAAAAGGAAATGCAGTCCTTCGACAAGCTCAGGACGAACGGGATTTAATTCGCCGCCTCGAGCAACCCGTGTTTCTTCAAACAATGCCGCAGCTGATCATAGGTCAGCCCAAGCGCCTTAGCTGTCGCGCGCTGGTTGTGGCGGTGCCGACGGAGCGCTTCTTCCAGTAAGGACCGCTCATAAGCGTGGACCGCGGCTCGGAAGTCGCCCGGCTTACTTAACGCAACGGAGGGGCCGGGATCATTCGCGGTCAGGTCTGCAGGCGCTGTTGCTGCCAGCCCCTGACCCGTCACCGGTTGCCAAGGCGACACGAACGGATCGAAGACGATGTTGCCGACCGGAAGGCTCGTGTCATCCCAGCGATAGACCGCCCGCTCCGCCACATTGCGCAACTCACGGATATTGCCCGGCCAGGGATAGGCTTCCATCTCTGCCATCGCCTCAAGATCAAAGCCCGGCCAGCGCGGCCAATCCAGTTCAGCCGCCATGCGTCGCCCGAAAAAGTCAGCCAATTGGGCAATATCCCCGTCGCGCGCGCGCAGGGGCGGCAGGGTAATCACGTCGAAGGATAGCCGGTCTAGAAGATCAGCGCGGAACCGTCCGTTATCGACCATGGCGGGCAGATGCTCATTGGTGGCCGCGACAATGCGCACATCAACGCGCACCGGCTTGTTCGCGCCGATGCGGGTAATCTCCCCATATTCAACCGCGCGCAGCAGCCGTTCCTGCGCGCCCGCTGACAGCGTACCGAGTTCATCGAGGAAGAGCGTGCCACCATCCGCCTCTTCAAAACGCCCCGTCCGCGCGCGGGTGGCGCCGGTGAAGGCACCGGCCTCATGGCCGAACAATTCCGCCTCGATCAGCGTTTCGGTCAGCGCCGCGCAGTTCATGGCCACAAACGGCCCGTCCCAGCGCGTGCTCAGGCGGTGAAGGCGTTCGGCCACCAGTTCCTTACCCGTCCCGCGCTCCCCGATGACGAGCACCGGTCGGTTGAGATGGGCCGCCCTGCTGACGCGTTCGACGCTGTCGAGAAAGGCGAGCGATTGCCCGATGAATTGATTGTCGCGCTCCATTGCCAAACATTAGTATATTTTCCTAACATTCAGCAATAGCTCATGCATAAAATCGTGCCACTTTGGTTGCAAAATGGCGGAAATGCGCCATCTTCGCAAACTGGCACGGTCCATGCTGTTCTCTAGGCATACCGCAAACATGCGGCCCAACATTCAACGCCAAAGTTCAGGGAGACCTAACATGACACGCTACACTTCTTTCGATTTCCGCAACTCGGTTCTCGCCATCGTCGCAACGATCCTGGTGAGCACCAGCAGCCTCTTCTTCGCCGCCGGCCCCATCGGTCAGGCGAATGCGGCGACGGTCCAGACCCAGTCGGCCTATCCGCTCGCATAACCCCCTACCGGCCGCTCCCCCCGGCCGGAGACCCCGCCGGGGAAGGTGACCATCCCCCAAACCTTCCCCGGCCCCCTTTCACCAACAACCACAGCGTCACACATTCAGGAGTTTCAACAGATGGGCATCTTCTCGCGCACCCGCGACATCATCGCCGCCAACGTCACCGACCTTCTCGATAAGGCCGAAGACCCCGCCAAGATGATCCGCATGATCATCATGGAAATGGAAGAAACGCTGATCGAGGTCCGCGCCTCCGCCGCCCGCACCATCGCCGACCAGAAAGAACTGCGCCGCCACATCGCGAAGCTGGAAACCCTTCAGGACAGCTGGAAGGAAAAGGCCGAACTCGCGCTTTCCAAGGACCGTGAAGACCTCGCCAAGGCCGCGCTCGTCGAACGCCAGAAGGCTGTTGATATGGGCGAACAGCTGAAGAGCGAAATCGCCGTCCTTGATGATGCGCTGCGCGCCAATGAGGAAGACATCTCCAAGCTCCAGGCTAAGCTGCGTGAGGCCCGCGCCCGCCAGAACACGATCACCACCCGCTTGGAAGCGGCCAATAACCGCATCCGCGTTCGGGAAGCCTATGCCGGCACCCGCGTCGATGAGGCCTTTGCGCGCTTCGACATGCTCGATCGCCGCGTTGATCTCGCCGAAGGCCGTGCCGATGCGCTTGGCCTGGGCGCCGCCCCCAAGTCGCTCGAAGAGGAAATCGCCGAGCTAAAGTCGAACGAAAAGGTCGACGCCGAACTGGAAGCCCTGAAGGCTGCCGTGAAGAAGGGTTGATCCGATGGAAGACGTTGTCGTTCCCCTCATCGCCATCACGTCCATTTTCGTTGGGCTGCCTTGGCTGGTTCTCCACTACATGACCCGTTGGCGGACCGCCGCGACGCTCACGCGCGAAGACGAGAACCTGCTGGATGAGCTCTATGATCTCGCCCGCCGCCTCGAAGACCGGATGACCACGATCGAACGCATCATCGCCGCCGACGATCCAAACTGGAAGAAGGGCGCCTAAGAGCGCCGCCCACGAAACGCCACAGGAGTAAAAATCATGTCTGCAAGCCGCACCAAATTCTACCTCGACAAACAGAACGCCAAATGGCTGGGCGTCTGCTCCGGGATTGCCGAATACACCGGCATCGACATCACCTGGGTTCGCGTCGGCACGGTCATTTTCACCCTGCTGGGTGGCTTCCCTTGGACGCTGATCGCCTATTGGGTGACGGCATGGGTCGCCAATGACAAGCCCTACGGCCTGTATGAGGACAAAGCGGAAAAGGAATTCTGGCAGGGTGTCCGCCAGTCCCCGGCCCGCACGACGCGCGACGTCCGTTCCAAACTACGCGACATTGACCGCCGCATGGCCGCTGCTGAAACGCACTATACCAGCCGCAACAGCCGCCTTGCCGACGAAATCGACAACCTGAAGTAAGCCGAATAGGCTCTAGGAGGAGACACGAGATGGAATGGGGTGGACCAACATTCGTCTTGGCGATCATCGCCATCAGCACCCTCGGCTGGGTTGCCACCAGCTGGATCCGCGCCCGCCATGGCTATCCGGTGGAAGGCGAATGGGGCGGCACCGTCTCAAAGTCCGACCCGGATGCCGAGCGCAAGATCAGCCTCCTCTCTTCGGAGAATGAGCGCCTGACCGGACAGGTCAGCCGGCTGGAGGAGCGGATCGCGGTTCTGGAGCGCATCGCCACCGATGCGCCTTCCCGCCTGACCGCTGAAATCGAACGCCTGAAATAAGGACAGCGACATGATCGAAACCGAAATCGCCCCTTTCATCCCCTATATCGCCCTTATGGCCATCAGCATCGGCTTTCTCGGTGTGGTTGGCTGGATCTTCACCACCTGGCTGCGGATCAAGAACGGCTATCCGCTGGAAAACAGCTGGGGAAAGGCGATCTATCCCCGCCAGACGACGGAGGAGCTGGAACGCATCAAGCTCTTGAGTCAGGAAAATGCGCAGCTCCGCGCTGAGCTTGGCTCGGTCAAAGACCGCCTCGCCAATGTCGAACGCATCGTGACCGATGAAGCCCATGCCCTCAACCGCGAGATCGAACAGCTCCGCGGCAAAGCGAACTGAGAAGGACCACAATAATGGAAGGCATCTTCGCTCTCATTCCGATCCTGGCGCTCCTGATCCCCATCGTCGCCATCGTCTCGCGCACTGTGACCAAGATGATGGAGCTCAAGGAAAAGCAGTTGCAGGTGCAAACCACCATGACCGCCGAGAAGGCCGCACAATATGCATCGCATGTCGAGCGGCTGGAACAACGGGTCCGCGTGCTGGAACGGATCATCACCGATAAGGGCGTCGCCCTGTCCGATGAGATCGAACAGCTCCGCGATAGCCCCGTCAACTAAACCAAAAACAATCATCGCCTAAAGGGAGACACAATATGAACCCGTTTGAAATGGTTGTCCTGATCGTCGCAATTGTGACCATCGGCGGCATGTTCCGCACAAAGCACGGCCTGCGCAAAGACCGTCAAGGCAATCCTGTTGCCGCCCCCAATGATGCAGAGAGCCGCCAGCTGCGCGACGAGATCAGGCAGTTGAAAGAACGGATCGCGGTTCTGGAACGCCTCGCCACCGATACCAACAGCGCGGTCGCCCTTGATCGCGAAATTGAAAAGCTGCGTTGATCGCAGCGGATTTTCAGGGAGAACCGACATGACTGACGCCTCCACGCTTATTCTTGCACTCACCAGCCTTGCCGGACTGGCTCTTGCCTCCTTTGTAAGCCTCGCCGCATTCACCAAATGGGTCGAGTTGAAGCGTTGCGAGATCGACACGCACCGCGGACAGGACACCAGCATGCCCAACACAACAAGCCGCATTGAAATCGCCGATCTGCGGGAACGGCTGCGCAAGTTGGAAGCCATTGCAGCCGGCGTTGATTACTGAGTGAAACGGGGCGGGGAAGTTTCCCTGTCCCAAGCATTTTCCCCTCGCATCCAAGCGTGGTCACTGGCAAGGACGCCAGTAGAGAGTCGCAGACTCCCGCGTTATTGGATGCACGCTGCCGAAAAATCGGCTCAGGTTGGAGGGGTAGTTTCCACATGAAATCTCGTTCGCTTGTTTTGGGAACGGCTGTTGCGCTGGTCGCAATGGCCTTGGCTGGTTGCGCCGAACAGGGCGGCAAGAACGCCAATGTCGATGATGCACGCCTCGCTGCGGGTAGCCCGGATGGCGCCGATTGGCTGTCTTATGGCCGCACCATGGACGAGCAACGCTTTTCCCCGCTGACACTGGTCTCCGATCAGAATGTCGCCCAGCTTGGCCTTGAATGGTCGTCTGATCTGGATACCGCGCGCGGACAGGAAGCGACCCCCATCGTCGTCGACGGCATCATGTACATCTCGACCGCATGGTCGATGGTGAAGGCCTATGATGCCGCCACAGGCAAGAAGCTGTGGGAATATGACCCCAAGGTGCCGCGCGCCAAGCTGGTTGATGTTTGCTGCGACGCCGTCAATCGCGGCGTCGCTGTCTATAAGGGCCGCGTCTATGTCGGCACGCTTGATGGCCGTCTGGTCGCATTGAACGCCGACACCGGCAAGGTGATGTGGGACAAGATGACGATCCCACAGGGATCCAACATGGCCATCACAGGCGCGCCGCGCATCGTGAAGGGCAAGGTCCTCATCGGCTCTGCTGGCGCTGAGTACATCACGCGCGGCTACCTCGCGGCCTATGACGCCGAAAGCGGTGAAGAAGCCTGGCGCTTCTACACGGTTCCCGGTGATCCATCGAAGCCGTTTGAAGGCAAGCATCTGGAAGCGGCCGCCAAGACCTGGGCGCCCGACGCCTGGAAGAATGGCGGCGGCGGCACGGTTTGGGATTCGATCACTTATGATCCCACGACCAACCTCATCTATTTCGGCACGGCCAATGCGGAACCATGGAACCCCAATGCCCGTGGCGGCAAGGGTGGCGACAGCCTGTACACGGCCTCCATTGTTGCTGTGAACGCCGATACCGGCGAATATGTCTGGCACTTCCAGGAAACACCGGAGGACCGCTGGGACTATGATTCCAACCAGCAGATCATCGCTGCCGACATGCCGGTCAACGGCAAGGTCACCCGCGTCCTCATGCATGCGCCGAAGAACGGCTTCTTTTACATTCTCGACGCGAAGACCGGCAAGTTCATCTCCGGCAAGCCCTTTGCCAAGCTGATCACTTGGGCCTCGGGCCTTGATCCGGTCACAGGCAAGCCAAACGTCAATCCGGAAGCGCGGTATGAACTCACCGGAAAGCCCTATATCGGCTGGCCGGGCGCGCTGGGGGCGCACAGCTGGCAGCCCATGTCGTACAGCCCGAAAACGGGCCTCGTCTACATTCCGGCCAACGAAATCTCACAGCCCTATTTCGCAGCTGCCAAGGGCTGGAAACCCGGCAAGGTCGGTTTCCAGATTGGCCTCGATACAGGCCAGATGGGTATGCCGGCTGATCCCGCGATCCGTGCGGCCGCAGCCGCAGGTACCACAGGATCTCTGCTGGCGTGGGACCCAATTGCCGGTAAGCCGCGCTGGCGCGTTGAACATCCTGGACCGTCCAACGGCGGCACGCTGGCAACAGCAGGCAACCTCGTATTCCAGGGCACAGCAGGCGGGGAATTCCGCGCCTACACGGCCGACAATGGCAAGCAGCTCTGGAGCTTCCCGACGCAGACCGGCGTGATCGCCGCCCCCATGACTTATTCGGTCAAGGGCGTGCAATATGTCGCGATCCTTGTGGGTTGGGGCGGCGTTTACGATGTGGCCCCTGGCATTTTGTCCAGCAAGTCCGGCTCCGTGCGCAACATCAGCCGCCTGCTCGTCTTCAAGATTGGCGGTAAAGCGACACTTCCACCGCCACCGCCGCAGGCCAAGCAGGTTCTTGATCCGCCGCCGTTCACCGGCACAAAGGCGCAGGCCGATGCGGGCATGAGCCCCTATCAGAACAGCTGCAGCGTCTGCCATGGCGATGCCGCGATTGCAGGTGGGCTCAACCCTGATCTGCGCCACTCGGCCATCCTTGGTGACCCGAAGATGTGGCAGAAGGTCGTCCATGATGGCGCCCTGTCCGAAAACGGCATGGTCGCTTGGAAAGACGAATATTCTGCCGAGCAGATTGAAAACATCCGCCAGTACGTGATCCGGCGGGCGAATGAAGACAAGGCGCTGGAGGCCAAGGGCAAGTAAGCCCGGGCCGTCCACGCTGGACGCAAAAAGGGGGCAGGAAGCACATCAGCTTCCAGCCCCCTTTTTTGTTCAGATCAGGCTTTCAGCCAGTCCGCGACTTGGGCGGCGACCTCATTGGCCGCACGGTTGAGTGCATCGCCTGCGCTGCGCGCATCAATGGTGCCAGCCGGGACCCGCGCCTCAAACCGGCGGGTGCGCACCGGCCGGTCCTTCTCACCGGAAATCGTCGCATCATAAACAACGACAGCGCGCGCGCCCTTTTCCTCAATATCAAAACGGAGAAGCTGGCCCGACAAAGTGGCACCGGACGTCGTGTTGAACTGGCGCGGGTCAATTACCGTCCGCCCGGTCTTTGCGCGGATTGTTTCTGACAACAGGCGCTGGAAAAGGCGCGGCGGCGGCTCCACCCAGATCGCATCTTTGATGAAGGCAATCGCCGTCTGCCCCTGCGCCACCGGCAGGCGCGTCGTCGCGATCGACTGAGGCGCCAGCGGCACCGAAACCGTCAGGCTGTCCCCCGCCTGCACCAGCACACCTTCATTGGCTGCCGGACTCGCGGTGGATGTGAGCGTCAGAAGAAATTTCGGCGCTTTGCCGGTCAGGCCGAGGCTACACCCACCAAGCAGAATGGCCGCGCCAAAGATCAGGGTCGTGCGCTTCATTTGCCGTCCTTATCCCCCTTATATTCAGGCAGGCTGGGCCCGCCGATCAAAGCGCCTGCGCCTTGTTGATCAATTTTGTTGGCGACGGAACTGAGCGTCTCCGACATGGTCTGCAAATCGCGCACCAGCTGGCCGATTTCGGGCAAGGTCTGTGTCGAGAAGGTCTTGATGCCCGGCCGCGCTTCGGCAAGCGCCGCATCCAGCGCGGTCATGCTCTTGTCGGCCGTCCGGATCGTTTTGCGGAGGTCCGTAATGAGCGGGCGGCCTTCGTCATTGAGCAAGCCATTTGTCGTCCCGGCGACCTCGCCCAGTTGCTTGGCGGCGATCCCCGCTTCCTTGATGGCGATCCGCGCTTCCTTGATGCTGGCTTCAATATCCGGGCCGCCGCGGGCCAGATGGCCGGTTAGCTTGTCCGTATTCGCCAGGATGTTGGTGAACGACTTCTGGTTCTGGTCGGACAGCAATTCAGTCAACCGCTCGGTCAGCGTCGACAAACGCTCGAGCAATTGCGGGGCATTGTTCAGCAAGGCACCCAGCCCGCCCGCCTTGGTCGGGATAACAGGCACACGCCCCGGGCCGGGGCCGGGTTCCGTCAGTGGCGGTGTGCCGCGAATGGCGCCATCAAGCACGACGGTGGACGGGCCGGTGAAGCTACCCTGGATCGTCGCTGTGGTGCCTTGCAGCACCGGCGTATCTGGCTTCAACGCCACGCGGACGCGCACGAACTGCGGATCGTTCTTCCACAGCTCAATTGCGGTGATCTGCCCGGACGGCACGCCCGAAAAGCTAACGCTGCCCCCCTTGGCCAGACCGTCCACCGATTGGCGGAAGAAAATGTCATACTCCTTGGCATTGGAGCCGGACAAACCGGCGATCCACATGGCAAAGGCGACAAGCGCCGCCAATAGGCCGAGAACGATACTGCCCACGAGCAGATGGTTGGATCGCGTTTCCATCAGGCCCTCATGCCCCCTTTGCCATGTGCCGATCAACCGCAGACTGCGCGGCACGTCCGCGCGGTCCGTTGAAATAGGCCTGAATCCAAGGATGGTCCGTCGCCAAAAGCTCCGGAATTGTGCCGACAGCGACCACCTTATGGTCAGCCAGCACCGCCACCCGATCACAAATTGCGTGTAGCGTATCCAGATCATGCGTGATGAGGAACACGGTCAGTCCAAGCGATTTGGACAGGTCCTTGGTCAATTCATCAAATCCTGCCGCCGCAATCGGGTCCAGCCCGGCGGTCGGCTCATCCAGAAAGAGCAGCCGTGGATCGAGCGCGAGCGCCCGCGCCAGCCCCGCGCGTTTGCGCATGCCGCCTGAGAGTTCCGACGGATATTTAGCGGCGGCATTGGCCGGCAGGCCCGCCATCACAACCTTATAGGCCGCGATCTCGTCGAGCAGCTTCTGGCCGAGATTGGGGTAAAACTCCCGCAAGGGCACCTGCACATTTTCCGCGACCGTCAATGTTGAAAAGAGCGCCCCGCCCTGAAACATGACGCCCCAGCGGCGTCGAAGATCAAGCTGCGCCTCATTTTCCTCATCGGTCATCGGTTCACCGAAGATCTCAATCTCCCCCGCGCTTGGCCTTTGCAGTCCGATGATCGTTCGCATCAGCACCGATTTGCCGGTGCCCGATCCGCCGACGACGCCCAGAATTTCACCGTTGCGGACATCCAAGTCCACACCGTCATGGATCACCTGATCCCCAAAGTGATTGCAGATGCCGCGTATCTTAACGGCGATGGGGGCGTTCAGGTCCATCAGATCCACCCGATCTGCGAAAAGAAGACCGCGAAGAACGCATCGAGCACGATGACAAGGAAGATCGCCTGCACAACGGCCGACGTCGTGCGCAGGCCCACTTCCTCCGCATTGCCTTCCACTTGCATCCCCTGAAAGCAGCCGGACAGCGCAATGATCGCGCCAAAGACAGGCGCCTTGATCAGCCCGACCCACAGATCGGTAATGGGAATGACTTCCTGCAGCCGCTGCACAAAAGTGATCGGCGGAATTTCAAGCGACACCCAGCAGAACAGCCCGCCGCCGAAGATCGAGACTAAGGTCGCGTAAAAACCAAGCAACGGCATCATGATGACCGCCGCCATCATGCGCGGAATGACGAGCGCCTCAATGGGTGACACACCGATGGTGCGCATCGCATCGATTTCTTCGGTCAGCTTCATCGTTCCGATCTGCGCGGCAAAGGCCGAACCGGAGCGCCCGGCCACCATGATCGCGGTCATCAGCACACCAAGTTCACGCGTCGTGATCCGGCCGACAAGATTGACGGTCAGCGTCTCGGCACCAAACTGCTGGAGCTGCACAGCCCCCTGTTGTGCAATGACAATCCCGATGAGAAAACTCATCAAACCGATGATGCCCAACGCCTTGACACCGACCAGCTCAAACCGGTGGACGATAGCATTGATGCGCAGGCGGCGCGGATTGCGGATGAGGTCCCAGCTGGCAATCAGGATGGCCCCGAAAAAGGCGACGAGGCCCAATAAGGTGCGCATCGCGATCACTGTCGCATCGCCGACTTCAGTGACAACGCGGACCACAGGATTGACGGGTTCAGGCCGAACCCGGACGTCCGAATCTGCCTGACTGACCAGCGCGATCAGCCGTTTGGCCTCGTCGCTGGCGCCAACAATCTGCGCGCCGGTGCGCCCTGAAAATTGGTGGATAATCCAAGCGCCGACTGTATCGGTCCGTTCTACCGAAGAGATGTCGATCTGAGCGACGGGGTCATCCAAGGCATCAAGGCGTTGGGGTAAGTCCCCAAGATTCGACAGCGTCAGGCGACCCGACACGCGCAGCGTGGTGCCCTTAGCCCCTTGTTCTTCGGTGAATTCCGCCTTGCTCGCCATCGGCGACATGTTTGGTGCATAAGCGCTGGATCGGCAAGCCGGATTGCGCTTAAGATAAGTTGATGAAGCCCCTTTCCATTTTCGACATGGACAAGACGATCACGCGCGCGGCGACGTTCGGCCCGTTCCTGATCTACGCTGTGCCGCGCTATGCGCCTTGGCGCATCGTGTTTGCCCCGCTTGTTTTGCTTACAACATTGGGGTTCATGCTCCGGCTCGTCAGCCGTGCGCGGCTGAAAGAGATGAACCTCTCGCTGATGCTGGGCGGGGACATTGATGCCGCCAAACTCGACCGGATTTCGGCCGGATTTGCCGGCCACACGCTCAGTCGCAATTGTCTCGGCCGTGCGCTGGCCCGCGTGGAGGCCGAACGCGCAGCGGGCCGTCGCGTCGTGCTCGCCACCGCCTCTTACGCCTTTTACGTCCGGCAGATCGCGACGCTCATCGGCGTTGAAGATGTTATTGCCACGCGCACGACCGATGCAGGCAGAACAACTTCGCCCAAAATCAACGGTGAAAACTGTTATGGCGAGGCCAAACTCCGCATGGTGCAAGCGTGGCTGGCTGGTGAAAAGATCGACCGGACAGACGCCCATATCCGTTTCTTTTCCGACCATGTCTCAGACGCGCCCTGCATGGACTGGGCCAATGAGGGCTTTGCGACCAATGCACATGCCCCGCTGCGCGCGCTGGCGGCGAAAAAGGGGTGGCAGATCCTCGACTGGGCGTAGGCCGCCACCGACCAAACACCGTTCGGGCTGAGCTTGTCGAAGCCCCGTCCTTTAACTTTGGCACTCAGAAGAAGGACCGCCCTTCGACAAGCTCAGGGTAAACGGAACTGAGGGGGCCGCCCTACCCCACCATAAGTCCGACGATCCAAACCATCCCGACGATCAGCGGAACACCGACAATATCCAGCAGAAAGCCCGACTTCAGCATGCGCGGCAGCGCGATATGTTCGGTCGCCCAGGCAATCGCATTGGGGCCGGTGCCTGACGGCAGCATGAAGCCCCAGCTCGACGCCATGGCCGCGCTGACCGCAAGCAGCGCAGGATCAGCCCCCGTCGCGGCGATCAGTCCGCCGACAACCGGCATCACGCCCGACGCTGTCGCGACGTTTGACGCAAATTCCGTGACAATGATGACGATGCCGACAAGCACCATCGCCACAATGATCGGGTGGACGCCGCCCAAGGGCCGCAGCACATCCCCCAGCCAAGTGGCGAGACCCGAGGCGCTGATCCCGGCCGCAAGGGCAAGCCCGCCGCCGAACATCATGATGACGCCCCAAGGTGCACGGTCCGCCTCTTTCCAGTTCAACAGCGGCCGTCCGGTCCCATCGGGCACGATGAACAATAACAGTGCAACGAGAACGGCAATCGTCCCGTCCTCCAGCATCCCTTCGGGCAAGAGCGAAGACAGATAAGACGACGCCACCCAGCCGGTGACCACAAGCAGAATGAGCGGAACGAGGCGCTTTTCCGCTGTCGTCCAGTTCTGCGCTTCGCCGATGCTGGCATGCGCTGCTGCCGCATCAAAGCCGCCCGCCGCCACATTCTGCACGCGCATCAGGATGAGCCAGCAGGCCGGAATGGCGATCAGGACAATCGGTAGACCATAAGCCGACCATGTCAGAAAATCGATCGAATAGCCGACGCTCTTTTCAATGAGGCCTGCCGAAATAGCATTGGTCGGGGAACCAACAAGCGTCCCAAGGCCGCCGATGGACGCGGCAAAAGCAATGCCCATTGGCAGTGCCCCGGCAAGGCCTTCCGTCTCGCCCTCGGGCGTCCGGTTGGCCCGCAGGACGGCGACAGCAATCGGCATCATGATGAGCGAGGTCGCGGTATTGGAAACGATCATGGAAATGAGGGCGGTCGCCACCATAAACGCCATGAGAAGCGAGCCTGCGGTCTTGCCCCCGCGTGCCAAAATGGCGAGCGCAAAGCGCCGGTGGAGGCCCGTCCGCTCAATCGCGAGCGCAATGAACGCACCGCCGAGCACAAGAAACAGAATGGGCGAGTAATACGCAGCGGCAACCTTATCCGCTGGCATCACACCAATAAAGGGCAGCACAACAAAGGGCAAAAGCGCCGTCACCGTCAGCGGAAGCGCCTCTGTCATCCAGAACACGGCCATCAGCACGACGAGCGCGGCTGTATGCCAAGCCAACTCCGTCATCCCGGCGGGGGCGGGCGCCAGCAGCATCAGGGCAAAGAGGCCCAAGCCTGTCAACAGGCTCCATTTCTGTGCGTTTTCCAAAACTCATCCCCCGCTTATGGCGGAACGCTAGGGCGCGACGCCGCGTGGCGCAAGCGATCAGGCAGGCAAGCCGATCAGCGAGATCTGCCGTCCATAACCCGGGTCCCCGCGATGGGTGGCCCGACGAAAGCTGTAAAAGCGCCCATCATCGGGATAGGTATCCAGCCCGAGCATCTCCACCCGCCCAATGCCAGCGGCGGCCAGTCGGCTGGCGACATAGCCTTCCAGATCAAACTGGAAATGGTCCGGGCGACCTGCGGAAAAGAAACGTTCATTTTCCGGGTCGTGCTCCTGAAAGCGGCGGGCGAACCCGGCATCAACCTCGTAAGACGCCCGTGCGATACACGGTCCGATGGCCGCGGTGATCCGGTCCCGCGCCGCGCCCAGCGCGACCATCGCATCAATGGTTTTATCGGTCACCCCGCCAATCGCGCCCTTCCACCCGGCATGGGCGGCCCCGACAATTCCCGCTTGGGCATCGGCGAGCAGCACCGGCGCGCAATCAGCGGTCAGGATGCCCAGCAACAGCCCCGGCCGGTCGGTCACCATCGCGTCAGCGTGAGGCCGGTCCTCAAGTGGGATGGGACCCGTGACCGTCACAACATCAGGCGAATGGACCTGATGCACTGTCACCAGTTCTGCCCCCGACAACACGGCTTCAGCGGCGCGGCGCCGGTTTTCGAGCACCGCATCCCGATCATCTTCTGACCCCACACCGACATTCAGGCCCGCATGAATGCCAGTGGACACACCGCCGCGACGACCAAGAAACCCGTGCGGCAAAGGCGTCAATGCGGTTGCCGTGAAGACGTCGATAACTTGGTCAGACATAAAAACTCCGCTTACCCTGAGCCTGTCGAATGGCTGCTTTTATCTATTCACCGAAAGAAGGACAGCCCTTCGACAAGCTCAGGGCAAACGGGACACTAGGGATCCTACCCCATCGCTGCCGGATCGGGCCAGTCCTGACCCACCAGCGCCATCGCCTGAAACAGGGACCCCATTTCGGTCGGGTGCGTGAGGCGACGATGCGCCTCGGCCAGCTCTTCCCCCCGATCAGGATGCACGCGGGCCAATGATCTCGCCCGTTCGGCGATGCCCAAAATCCCCAGAAAATCCCCCTGTGCAACCGGCCCAAAGACCTTCGCCCCCGACATCTCCACCATGCCGCCCAAGGTCGCAAAGTCGACATGCGCTGTCAGGTCTTGTTCGCCCGGCGCATCAAAAGGATTGGCGAAGCCATGCCCTTTCACCGCCTGCAGCGTCTCCCCCAAGGATGGCCCTTCATAGCCATAGTCCACGATCAGCGCCGCGCCGCCTTGTGCGGCCAGCCGTTTGGCCAAAGCCCGAACGACGGCAACCGATGCGGGCGAGCTTTCGATGATGCTGCCGGGCGCCGCATCACGCAACGCCTCAGGCACAATCTCATCCGGCACGGCTTTGCCCGCAATGGGCAGGAACATCGTGTCCTGACAGGCGACCAGCCGTTCATGCCAAGCCGCACCGCGTCGGACGAGTTGGTAGACGGGCAGGGCATCAAAGAATTCATTGGCGACGATCAGCAGCGCCGCATCGTCGGGCAGCGTCGTCACATCCTCATGCCAGATGGCGGCAGGAATAGCCCTTTCCTGCGCTTTACGGAGCGCCGCACTTGTTTCCACAAAATGGACCTGCGGCTTGAGCCCGGCCTTCGCCATGGACCGCAAAGCATCAGCGGCGAGCGTCCCGCGCCCAGGCCCAAGTTCCACATAGTGCACCAGTGGTCGACCGGCACGGTCCCACAGATCGGCGAGCCACAGCCCTACCAATTCCCCGAACATCTGGCTGATTTCTGGCGCCGTGATGAAGTCACCCCCCGCCCCCAAGGGATCCCGCGTGCCGTAATAATGCGCGTTTGCCGCTGCCATGAAGCGGGCAACAGGCATCGGCCCGCCGAGCGTAATCGCGCGGGCCAGCCGCTCCGGCAACATCGGTTCTGGCAACATGGGCTCTGGAGGCATCGATTCAGGCGACGCTGGATTGTCCGGCAACGCTTTCGACCCGCTGGCGACGGCCATTGGCCGTGAAAACAAGATACAGGCCCAGCACGATGAGCGGCACGCACAAGGTCTGCCCCATGGTCATGCCGAACAGGCCGTAGACGCCCACATCCGGTTCGCGCACAGTTTCCGACACGAAGCGGAAGGCGCCCATCCAGATCAGGAACTGCCCCGCCAGATAGCCCGGCTTATATCGGGCATCGGTTTTCCAAAAGAGGACCGACATGATGACCATGAGCAAAAGGCCCTCAAGCCCCGCCTGATAGAGCTGGCTTGGATGCCGCACGACATCACCGCCACCGGGGAAGACCATGCCCCAGGCCACGGTCGTTTCGCGGCCCCACAGCTCCCCATTGATGAAGTTCGCAATGCGGCCGAGGAAGTGCCCGATGGGATAGACGACCACAACATAGTCGTGGATTCGTAGCCAGTTGAGCTTGTTCACGCGGGCAAACCACAGGATCGCGATGATGACGCCGATGAGGCCGCCATGGAAAGACATGCCGCCTTCCCATAGCTTCAGCATGCTCATCGGCTGCGCCAGCATCTCCGGCTTGTAGAACAGGATATAGCCGATGCGGCCGCCAAGGATGATGCCGAGCGTCGCGTAAAAGACGAAGTCATCGACATGCCGCTTCGCCATCGGTGATCCGGGCTGGGCACACAGCTTTGCCAGATACCACCAGCCGACAATAATGCCGGTGATATAGGCCAAACTGTACCAGCGGATTTTAAAAAAGCCGAGGTCGACCGCCACCGGATCGAGCCCGAGGCTCTCCCAATGCACGGCAGACGTAACGTCAACAAGGCTCGCAAGGATCAAGGCTTTTCCCCTCAGGATTTGGGCCTACATAAAGGCGGAGAAGAATAAGACAAAGGAGAGATTCGCGTGCCGTCTGAATTGGACATCCGCCTGGCCAAGGCAACTGAAATGCTGACCGGCGAAGGCGCGCCCATGGCGCTGACTCACCACAAGGCTTATGGCGTTGATCTGCCAATGGTTGCGACGGCGCCACCCGCGCTCCCGCACTATTT
The DNA here is from genome assembly GCA_903839675.1 of uncultured Sphingomonadales bacterium. GTDB lineage: Bacteria > Pseudomonadota > Alphaproteobacteria > Sphingomonadales > Sphingomonadaceae > Aquisediminimonas. The sequence continues at coordinate 14,531 of CAIMDB010000024.1, read as the reverse complement.
TGCCTATTTCTGCATGCAGCATGGTGACACGCCCTTCATCGTCGATGGTGAGGAACGGTTGAGCTTTGCCCAGACCTATGCCGCGGCGGATCGTGTCGCAAAGGCGCTGATCAAGAACCACAATGTGCAGCGCGGCGACCGCATCGGCATCGCCATGCGCAACGCGCCGAGCTGGATCGTGCTCTATATGGGCGTCCTCATGGCCGGCGGTTGCGCTACCCTCCTCAACGGTTGGTGGCAGGGTTCCGAACTGGCCGAAGGCATCGACGCTGTCGGCGCGACATTGGTGTTGGCTGACGCACAACGCGCCGCGCGCCTTGCCGATGTCGGCTATTCGGGCGGTGCCCACATCGTTGGCCTCGACATTTCGGCAGAGCTCGAAAAGGCGCTCGCACCCGTTCTGGGCGACGCGGACCTGTCCGACGTGACGCTGCCTGAAATCACGGGCGACGATCTGGCGACGATCCTGTTCACCTCGGGTTCCACCGGCCAATCCAAGGGCGCATTCAGCACCCACCGCGCGGTCGTGCAGGGCACCTTCAACTATATCGCGCAGGCGCTGGTTGTTCTCCAACTTGCGACCGAAGACGGGACCATTTCCGCTGACCGGCCCCAACACGCGACCCTGCTGAGCGTCCCCTTGTTCCATGTCACCGGCGAAGTGCCTGTCATGCTGGTCAGCTTTGCGATTGGCCGCAAGATCGTGATGATGCCCAAGTGGAATGTCGTGACCGCGATGGAACTCATCCAGAAGGAAAAGATCACCAACTTCACCGGCGTCCCGCTGATGAGCTTTGAACTGATGTCGCATCCTGACCGGCACAAATATGACCTGTCGACGCTGCAGGGCCTGTCCGGTGGTGGCGCGCCCCGCCCGGTGGAACATGTAAAGCGCATCGCAGAAGAATTCCCGACGGCACCGCCCGCCCTTGGCTATGGCTTGACCGAAACCAACGGCATTGGCGCCGGCAATTTTTCGACCAACTATCTGGAAAAGCCCAACTCAACCGGCCTTCCGTCCAAGCCACTGGTCGATATGGCGATCCTCGACGACGCCGGAAAGCCGGTGCCGCAGGGCGAGCGCGGCGAAGTGTCGATCCGTTCGGTCGCTCTGTTCTCCGGCTATTGGAACCGGCCAGACGCCACCGCCGATTGTATGACCGAGGACGGCTATTTCCGCACCGGCGACATCGGCTATCTGGACCCGGACGGCTATCTCTTCATCGTTGACCGCAAGAAGGACATCATCATCCGCGGCGGTGAGAACATCAGCTGCCAGGAACTCGAAGCCGCGATTTACGAACACCCCGCCGTCGCCGAAGCCTGCGTCTTCGGCCTGCCCGATGAACGTCTGGGCGAATTGCCGGGTGCCGTTGTCTATCTCCATCCGGGGCAGAGCATCGACGAGGCCGGGCTGGCCACGTTCCTGAAAGAACGCATTGCGGGCTTCAAGGTCCCTGAGAAAATCTGGTTCGAGGCCGACAACCTTCCGCGCCTCGGCACCGAGAAGATCGACAAGGTCTCCCTGCGCGCCAAATATCGTGCCATCTGGCAGGAAGCTGCCCGCGCATGACGATTGCAGATCCGCTCCGCCTGCCGTGCGGGGCCAGCCTGCCCAACCGTCTCGCCAAAGGGGCGATGACGGAAGGGTTGGCGACACCCGACGGTGTGCCGACACCCGCGTTGCAGACACTCTACCGACGCTGGTCTTTGGGTGGTGCCGGCATGCACCTAACCGGCAATGTCATCATTGACCGTGACCATCTGGAGCGTCCCGGCAACGTCGTGATCGATCGTGCACCGGACGCCGCAATGAAGGCCGCACTCGCCGCTTGGGCCAAGGCGGGGACGGAGGGCGGCAACCATCTGTGGATGCAGATCAGCCATGCCGGACGCCAGACACAGGTGCTCGTCAACAAGACGCCCAAGGCGCCTTCTGCCGTGAAGCTCGGCCTGCCCGGCGGGCAGTTCGGGGAACCTGTTCCCCTGACCCAAGATGAGATTGAAGACCTGATCGGCCGCTTTGCAACGGCGGCATCTGCTGCAAAGGAGGCTGGCTTTACCGGCGTGCAGATCCATGCCGCCCATGGTTATCTCCTTTCCCAGTTTCTCAGCCCACGCGCCAATCAGCGCACCGACCAATGGGGTGGCAGCCTTGAGAACCGGGCCCGCTTCCTGCTGGAGGCGGTCCGCCGCGTCCGCGCGGCCGTCGGCCCAGCCTTCCCCGTTTCGGTCAAGCTCAACTCCGCCGATTTCCAAAAGGGCGGTTTTGCCTTTGAAGACAGTTTGCAGGTCGCCCGCTGGCTGGAGGCTGAAGGCGTCGATCTGCTCGAAATCTCCGGTGGGTCTTATGAACAGCCCGCGATGATGGATTTGGATGGGATGGAACCGGCCGATCGCCCCAAGATCGCCGCGTCGACCGCCGCACGCGAAGCCTATTTTGTCGATTTTGCGAAGGCGATGAAGGCGGAACTGAAGACCATGCCTTTGATGGTGACGGGTGGCTTCCGCTCCCGCGCCGCAATGGAGCATGCGCTGTCCAACGGCGCTGCTGATCTGATTGGCATTGGTCGCCCACTCTGCGGTGATCCGGATGCCTGCAACAAGCTGCTGGATGGTGCGGACGAAATTGCGCGCTTTGAAAACGAGCTTCAGCTGTTGCCGCGCTGGCTGCGCTGGCTGGAAGGCATCAAGGCAGTGAGAGCAATTGCAGGCTTTGGCGTGCAATATTGGTACTACGCACAGCTTTATGCGTTGGGCCAGACCGGTGCGCCCGACCTGAAAAAGTCTGTCTTTTCAGCGATGCGGGATGTTGATGCGATGTCGCGCAAATTGATGGCTGGCAGGGCGGCTTAGCTTTCCCTATCAACGGGTCGATGACGATCCGTGCGTTTGGGGAGCGGCCGCGGCATATTTCGCGGCGCGGGCTTTTAATCGGGGGAGGTGCGGGCGTAGGCCTGCTGCTCGCCTGGACTGTCTGGCCACGGACATTTGCTCCAAATCTGGTCGCCTCTCCCGGCGAGGTCGTGCTGAACGGCTATGTGAAGGTCGCGAACTCGGGCCAGATCACCGTCGCCATTCCGGAAATGGAGACAGGCCAAGGCGCCTTTACGCTGTTCGCACAGATCGTGGCGGATGAGTTGGGGGCCGACTGGCGGACCGTGGGGGTCGAGCCAGCCCCCATTAACCCGCTTTACGGCAATGAAGCCACCGTCGCCGATTGGCCGGGCCTATCACGAGCCACGCCCTTTTCTCCGCCGCCTCCGCAATTGACCGATGAAGCCTTTGCCCCTTCAACCTTTGAAGCACAGGCCCGCAACGCGGGTGCCGCTGCACGGGCGCTGTTGTGCATGGCCGCCGCCAAGCGCTGGGGGGCAGACTGGATGGCCTGCGAAACGGAGAACGGCTTCGTTGTCCTCGGCAATGACCGGCTGCGCTTTGCCGACCTTGCCGAAGACGCGGCAGATTTTGAGATACCTGACACGCTGCCCCTGCGCACGGGACGGGAGAACCGCCTGCTCGGCCTGTCCGTGCCAAGGATCGATGCACCTGCAAAGGTGGATGGATCGGCCAACTTCGCCGCAGACGTCCGCTTGCCCGGCATGGTCTATGCCGCCGTTCGGGCGGGGCCATTGGGGGACACGCGGTTCAAGTCTATGGATGAAGCGCGGGCCACACAAAGCCGCGATGTCCTTCGTGTCATCAAAAAAGACCGCTGGGTCGCTGTTGTGGCGAAGACCTGGTGGGCGGCACAGACCGCGCTGGATGCGGCCCGCCCCCGGTTTGAGACGCAGGGGCCCTTCCCTGAGGAAGCGGAGGTCGCAAAGGCTTTGCGGTCTGCCTTCACATCTGACGGCACAGAGATGGCACGCATCGGCGATGTCGATGCGATGTTCGAGAATGCCAAGCTCTTGCGCTCTGATTACAGCGCCGGCTTTCGCCCCCATGCGTCGCTCGAAACCTTGGCCGCGACGGCCGTTCCACGCGACGGCAAGCTGGAGGTGTGGATACAAACGCAAGCGCCCGGCCTCGCCCGCAGCGCCATCGCCAAGGCTTGTGATCTTTCAGAGGATGATGTCATCGTCCATCCGATGCTGCTTGGCGGGTCGTTCGGGCGCAACCATGACCATGATGCCGCCGTGCAGGCAGCGCAGATCGCGATCGAACTCGATAAGCCCGTGCAGCTGGTCTGGTCCCGCAGTGAGGACATGATGCAGGACCGCTTTGGTCCCCCCGCCATGGCGCAGATGTTCGCGCGTTTGGGGCCTGCCGGACAAATCGAGGCTTGGCGGACACGGATCGCAGCACCCGCAGCGCTTGCCGAAACCAAAGCGCGTATCGCCGATGATCTTTCCGCACTGGACGCCCAAAAGGAAAATGCGGGCACAAGCGATCCATCGGCTGTGTCAGGTGCGTTCCCACCCTATGCCCTGCCCAATGTCAGCATTGTGCACCACCCGGCAGACATTGGCGTCCCCACCGGAAAGCTGCGCGGCGGGGCCGATGTTTATACCACGTTCTTCCGCGAAGCTTTTATCGACGAGCTTTCAAAACAAAGCGGCGTCGAAGGGTTTTCCTTCCGCATGGCGATGCTCGGCGGCAACCCGAGGCTCGCCACTTGCCTGTCCAAAGTCACCGTGCTGGGCCGGTGGGAGGGCGGCGCGGAAGGCACGCAACAGGGCCTTGCCGGTCATTCGATGCAGGGCAGCCATATTGCCGTGCTGGCCGAAGCCTATGTGTCGGACGGCAACATTGTCGTCCCCCGTCTTTACGCCGTGGCCGATGTGGGCCGCATCCTCCATCCCGATATTGCGCTCCAGCAAATACAGGGTGGCCTCCTGTTCGGCCTCGCCATGGCGCTTGGCAATGCGGTGGGGGTCGAACGCGGCCTGCCGACCCCGCGCACACTCGGTGGCCTTCGCCTGCCGCGGATCAGCGACGTGCCCAATATCCAGATTGAGATCATTCCCAGCCGTGAACCCTCTGGCGGGCTTGGAGAAATTGGCACCGCAGCAGTTGCGCCCGCCATTGCCAACGCCCTATGGGCAGGCAGCGGGCGGCGATATCGGTCACTGCCCCTCTTGCCCGGAAACACATAAATGACCTTGCCTGCTGATCACCCGCCCGTCGCGCCGCGCCGGATTGGCGTGCTGTTGATGAACCTTGGTACGCCCGAGGCCCCCGAAGCCGGACCGGTGCGCCGCTATCTCAAGCAGTTCTTGTCCGACCGCCGCGTTGTCGAAATTCCGCCGATCATCTGGCAGCCCATCCTGCGCCTCTTCGTCCTCACGACGCGGCCGTCAAAGTCGGCGCACGCCTATGCGCAAATCTGGACGCCGGAAGGCTCGCCGCTGGCCGTTGTCACGCGCGATCAGGCGGCCGCCGTCCAGACCCGCTTCGGTGACACCGTCATGGTCGATTGGGCCATGCGTTATGGCCGCCCCTCAGTTGAGGAAAAGCTGAAAGCCATGAAGGACGCAGGGTGCGACCGCATCCTGATCGCGCCCCTCTACCCGCAATATAGCGGTGCCACGACCGGCACCGGCTTTGACGAAGTGGCCCGTGTGCTTGGCACGATGCGCTGGCAGCCGGCCTTGCGCACGCTGCCTGCCTATCATGACGACCCCGCCTATATCGGCGCGCTGAAGGCATCGGTGGAGGCGGGTCTTCGCGATCTCCCCTTCACGCCCGACGCGGTTTTGGCGAGCTTCCATTCCATGCCGGAACGCACGCTGCATCTGGGGGACCCCTATCATTGCCATTGCCAGAAGACCGCGCGGCTCCTGTCCGAAGCTTTGGGGCGTGAGGTGCTGGTGTCCTTCCAGTCGCGTCTGGGCCGGGCGAAGTGGCTTGAGCCTGCGACGGACACCACGCTTGCGGCACTCCCCGGCAAGGGCTTGAAGCGGCTGGCCGTGATTGCGCCCGGATTTTCGGCGGACAATCTGGAGACGCTGGAAGAAGTCGCCATCCGCGGCAAGGAGACCTTCGTCGAATCGGGCGGCACCGACTTTGCCTATCTGCCGTGCCTCAATGCGAGCACGGCGGGCGTCGACATGCTGTCCACCTTACTTTCACGTGAACTTGCAGGCTGGCTTCCACCCCAATAGCTCTATTGCGGAGTGATTCTGGGAGGATACGGATGGCACGGATTGCAATTGTCACAGGCGGATCTCGCGGGATTGGCGCAGCGGTCAGCCGCCGCCTGCAGGACATGGGCGTCACCGTTGTTGCCAACTATGCCGGCAATGAGGAAAAGGCGAAGGCCTTTGAAGGCGAAACCGGCATCCGCACCCACAAATGGGACGTGGGCAATTTCGATGCGTGCCAAGCCGCCTTTGCCCAGATCAACGAAGAGGTTGGCCCGGTCGACATCCTCGTCAACAACGCCGGCATCACCCGCGACGCGACGCTGATGCGCATGACCTATGACATGTGGGACGAGGTGATGCGCGTGAACCTTGGCGGCTGCTTCAACATGGCCAAAGCCGTCTTCCCCGGCATGAAGGACCGCGGCTGGGGCCGCATCGTCAACATCGGGTCGATCAACGGTCAGGGCGGCCAATATGGGCAGGTCAACTATGCCGCGGCGAAGTCCGGCATCCATGGCTTCACCAAGGCACTGGCGCAGGAAGGCGCGAAATTTGGCGTCACCGTCAACGCATTGGCACCCGGCTATATCGACACCGACATGGTCGCCGCCGTCCCCGAAGACGTGCTCGCCAAGATTGTGGCCAAGGTGCCGGTGGGTCGCTTGGGACAAGCCGATGAGATCGCACGCGGCGTCGCCTTCCTCTGCGGAGAGGATGCCGGGTTCGTCACCGGATCGACACTGTCGATCAACGGTGGCCAGCACATGTATTGACGGACGAAGGCGGGATGGGATGGCTGGCCGATACCAATCCCGTTTACCCTGAGCTTGTCGAAGGGTCGCCCTTCTTTCTTGGCAAGAAGCAAAAGGACAGGGCTTCGACAAGCTCAGCCCAAACGGGCATAGGTGTTTCCATGCAAGGCCCCGTCAAACGCTCCGTCACCATTGCCGGACACGAAACCTCGATCAGTCTGGAACCGATCTTCTGGACGGCGCTGCGCGACGCGGCCGCCGAAGACGGCCTTCCGGTCAACGCCCTTGTCGCCCGCATTGATGCGGAACGGATCGCCTCTGACGATCCGCCCAACCTCGGCAGCGCGATCCGCGTTTGGCTTTATGCGCGGTTGAGTAAGACGCGGGCCTGACCGGCCAACTGTGCCAACATCGCCGTTGATGGTGCCGCCGTCATCCGCGCCCGATCAATCATCTGGCGGAAGCCCGACACACGCGCCGCATTCGCCGCTTCCCATTTGGCCACCGCCTCAACCGGCTTCTTGCCGCCATTGCGCGCCAGAAAATCAAGCCGCATTGCCTGAAAATCACGCGACAGGCCTGCGGCCAATAACCGCTCCCATGGATCACGCGGCGAGAGCTGCATCGCTGTGCCCTGCGCCCAATCAAGGCCCAAAGACTCACCAAGAGCGGTGAAGGCCTGCGTTGTCACAAGCACGTCCACACCCGTCCGCTGGCTGAGCGCGGCCACGCCAATGGCACCGTCCAATTCGGCAAGCCGGACAAGCTGATCGACGATTTTCTTGGGCGCTCCGGCAGCGTTGAGTCGGTCTCCAAAAGCACGAGTCTGACGTTCGGCTTCGGGCGGCAGAAGATCCTTAAGTGCTCCCGACAGACGGCCAACAGCGGCACGGTAGGCCGCCACCGCCTTATCGTTCGTGCGGTCGGCCACTGAATTGCGTTGGACGTCGGCCATGTGCGCCCGCATTTCGGCCGCCACCTGATCAAACAGCAACAGCCGCGTCGATTCCGGCATATCGCCCGCTTCGATGGCCGCCCACAGCGCCGGGATGTCGAACACCTGTTCAGCCACAACGAACGCCTCCGCCATGTCGCCCAGCGTGCAGCCTTCTTCCTCCGCCATTTCAAATGGATGGATCAGGCCGAGCCGGTTGACGATGCGGTTGGCAAGCTTTGTCGCGATGATTTCCCCGCGCAGGCGGTGCCCCTCAATCGCCTTGCGATGCGCGGCCTGCATCTGCGGCGGGAAGGCCGCGATGAGATCAGGCAGCGCGGCCTTGTCAGCGCCAAGCGTCGAGTGCTCAATGGCATCCTGCAGCGACAGCTTGGCGGTCGCCATGACGACCGCGAGTTCGGGCCGTGTCAGCCCGCGTCCGTCGCCCGCCCGGCGCATCAGCTCCTCATTGGACGCGATGCCTTCGACGGCACGGTCGAGCTTGCCGGACGCTTCAAAGCCTTCGATCAGACGGATGTGTGACGGCAAGGCATCCGCCCCGCCGCGTTCGGCGATGGAGAGCGCCAGCGTCTGGAGGCGGTTATCCTCCAGCACCAGATGCGCGACACCTTCTGTCATGCTGGCGAGCAGATCATTCCGCGCGGGCATCTTGAGCTTGCCCGCCGCCACTTCGGCATTGAGCGCGATCTTGATGTTCACCTCATTGTCCGAACAATCGACGCCTGCCGAATTGTCGATGAAGTCGGTGTTGATACGCCCACCCTTCAGCGCAAAAGCGATGCGCGCCGCCTGCGTGACGCCGAGGTTGGCGCCTTCGCCGATCACCGAGGCACGCAGGTCCTCTGCATTGACGCGGTGCGCATCGTTCGCGCGGTCGCCGACTTCCGAATTGCTCTCGCTGCGCGACTTCACATAGGTGCCGATGCCGCCGAACCAGATGAGGTCCGCCTGCGCCTTCAGGATCGCGGACAGGATCGCCGACGGCTCCATCTCATTCTCGGTCACGCCCAGCAGCGCTTTGATCTGCGGTGTCAGCTTGATCGACTTGGCCGAGCGCGGAAAGACACCGCCGCCCTTGGAAATCAGCTTCGCGTCATAGTCGGCCCAGCTGGACCGCGGGAGCTGGAACATGCGCGCGCGCTCCTTCCAGCTCGCTGCCGGATCCGGGTCGGGGTCGAAAAAGATGTGCCGGTGGTCGAACGCTGCGACCAGCTTGATCGCCTTGGACAAAAGCATGCCGTTGCCGAACACGTCGCCCGACATGTCGCCGCAGCCGACGACACGCACTGGCTCCTTCTGCACATTGATGCCCATTTCGGCAAAGTGGCGGACGACCGAAACCCAGCCGCCCTTGGCCGTGATGCCCATCGCCTTATGGTCATAGCCAACCGAACCGCCGCTCGCGAAGGCATCGCCCAGCCAGAAGCCGCGTTCCAGCGCGAGCGCATTGGCGACATCAGAGAAAGTGGCCGTGCCCTTGTCTGCGGCGACAACGAAATAGGGATCATCCCCATCATGGATGACGACATCAGCGGGGTGGACGACCTTACCCTTCACCAGATTGTCGGTGATCGACAACAGGGTGCGGATGAAGATGCGATAGCTTTCCGTGCCCTCCGCCAGCCAGGCATCACGATTGGACGGATCGGGCAGCATCTTGGGGTAGAAGCCGCCTTTGGCCCCTGTTGGCACAATGACCGCGTTCTTCACGCGCTGCGCTTTCATGAGCCCCAAGATTTCTGTGCGGAAATCATCCCGGCGGTCCGACCAGCGCAGGCCGCCACGCGCAACCGGCCCGGCGCGCAAGTGGATGCCCTCAACACGCGGGGAGTAGACAAACACTTCACGCCAGGGACGCGGATCGGGCAGGCCCGGCACCAGCGCACTGTCGAGTTTGAAGGCAATCGCTTCGGCAGCGGCTGGCGCAAACATGTTGGTCCGCAGCGTTGCCGAAATGACTGCGCGATAGAGCCGCAGGATGCGGTCATCATCAATCGCAGACACATCCGCCAAGCCGCGTTCAATCGCCGTATCCGCGGCATGTGCAGCCTTTTCGGCATTGCCCTTGCGCTTGGGATCATGCCGCGCATCGAAGAGAGTGATGAGGTCCCGCGCAATGGGGGCGGCGCGGCGCAGGACGTCCGCAACCGTCTGCAAGCCATAGGGCATGCCCGTTTGCCGGAGATAACGGAACAGCGCCCGGAACAGCACGACCGACCGCTGATCAAGCCCGGCTGAGACGATCAGCTGGTTGAACCTGTCATTTTCTGCTGAGCCTTGCAGAACAGCGGCCAACGCCGTTTCCAGCACGGCAGCGCGCTGGACGAGAGCGTCGCCCTGCCCGTCCGACAATTGCAGGATGAACCGGTGGATGTGGCCATGCTCCCCCTCCCGTCCAATCAGCGTCGGCAATTCTTCGAGCACGCGGAAGCCGAAATTCTCGAGCGCAGGCACCGCATCAGACAGCGCAACCGGGCCAAGGCTGTAAAGCTTCAGGCGCAGCATGTCCGAAGCATCGCCGGCATTGCGATACAGTCGCGCACCACGTTCTGCCGCTTCGTGCAATTGGGCGAGGCGGCAAATGTCCTGCGCCGCTTCCTCCGCGCCCGCGCCGTTGCGATAGGCAAGGGGGAAGCCATCGGCATAGCGCAGTGCCAAGCGCGTGGCGTTGCCACCATCGAGTTTGGCCAGCGCCTCTTCCACAGCACTTCGCCAGCCGCGCACCATGGCTTCCAGTGCGACATTGAGCGCTGGCACATCGGGGAACTGCCCGCCGTCCCGGATATCCAGCGTCAGCCGGATGAGCACGATGCCGCTATCGTCTAAGTCCATCGCCCAGCTCAGCACCGGCGCGTCGCTGGCTTTGGAGATCATCTCGGTGATCGCAATACGGCGGCTCGTCGACAAATCATCGCGCGGCAACCAGACAAAGGCATGGAGGTGGCGCGACAGGGGACTGCGCGTGATGGCGATGGCCGGGCGTGGCCGATCCACCAGCGACATGGCGGCCAGCGCCACAGATTCGAGCGCGTCATCATCCATGGCGATCAGCAGATCACGCTGGAGCGAGGTGACTGCATGGGTCAACGTCTTGCCCGCATGGCCGGTGGGGTCAAAGCCGAGCTTGGTTTGCAATCGGGTCAGGCGCACGCGCAGCACCGGAATGTCCATCGGCGGCGCGTTCATCGCGGCACTGGTCCACAGACCGGCGTGGATGGACAGGCCACCGTCGCGCGGCACAACCACGAGCTCGACAGGTACGCGCCGGTGCACCGGAGAAATCACATTGGATTTGAGGAGCAAGGGCGCCTCGCCCCCCTCGGCAAACCAGGCCAGAGCCCGCTTGCGCGCCGATGGGGAGAGAAGATCCTGCCCCAGCGTTGTCACGATGCCGAGCGCGTCGGAAAGCGAACCATCCCCTGCATAGAAGCCGTGCCCGAGCTGCGTCAGCTTATTGTCACCAAACCATTGGAGCAGCGCGCGGCCTTCACTTGGCAAAAGATCAGCATCCGTGGCGAGCCGGGTCCGCATGGCCGACCAGTCCTGAACGGCAGCCCGCACTTTGCCGAGCAGATCGGCAATACCGTCTTCCAACTGACGGCGGACGCGGGCATCGGCCCGCTCAATTTCCATGTAGATGATCGATTCATGCGCGCCCGCGCCGCGGGAACCGATGGAGAGCATCTGGCCCGTTTCATCGCGTTCGACGCCGGCGACAGGGTGCAGCACGCGGCTGATCGACAGGCCGTGCGCTGCAATTTCAGACGCCACTGAGTCGACCAGAAACGGCATGTCATCATTGATAATGCCGAGGCGCATCTGGCGATGGGCCGTGTCCGTCGGGATCGTTTCAAGCGCAATAACCGGCGCGCCCGATGGCCGGTGGCTCAACAGGGCGAGCAGAAACTCCGCCGCAGACTTGCGCTCGGAGGGGCCAAAGCGTTCGAGCTCCCCCGGAAGGGCGCCGTCGACAAGTGTGTTCTGGAGTGTTTTGAGAAAATTGGATGCGGCGTTCTTCGCCATAGGTCGTCTCTCACATGATTTTAGGTGCGCCCAAAGCGCGTCATGCGGACAGGATATGCGCCTCCAGCCAGAGCTTCTCAAGCACGGAAACGGCGGTTTTAAAGGCTTTGCTAACCAAAGACTTAGAGGGAGCGCAGCGCCCGATCAACCAGAGCATCATCACCGGCGCGGCCAATGACAGCGACATGGCCGTCGTCAATCTTGCGGGCGACAAGGATGATGAATTCCGAATCGGCTTCCAGCTGGATCACGCCCAAGGCGGGCATGGTGCGGGCGCGGTCAACATTGACAGGCTCTACGACACGCACCTTGCGGTCCGGACGACGCTCGGCACGTTCGGCTGATACAATGCCCTTCAGCGCGCCGGGGAAACTTTCGAGCCAGCCGGTAAAGGCACCAACGCCAAGCCCCTGTTTGCGGGCATAGCTGAGCGCGGCGCCGAATTCAGCAAGGCGGGTCTTGTCGTAATCAATGCCGAAAACGAGCTTCACAATCGGCGTCATCGGCGCGCGATCCTGCGTTTTCAGGCCACTGTCCGCCAGCAGTTCGGCGTATTCATCCGGACGGGCGTCGGCCACCAGCGCGAAATCATAAGCGAGGCCCAGCGCGCGATAGAGTTTCGCCCGGCTGCGGCCTTCGGCATGCTTGGCAATGTCCGCACCGTTGCGCGCGGCATGGAGCAAATCGCCCAGCCCTTCGCTGCCATCAAGCACCAGCGGTTCTTCCGCAAAATCTTCGTCGTCGGCATCATCCTGCGGGATGTTCGAGGAAGGTGGCACAGACCCTTCGACGATGGCTGCACTCGGGCCATCGGCCCAGACGGGGGCGGTCGGCGCATGGCGGACCGGCTGTTGCGCCAGCGCCTGCTCCACCGCATCGTTCAGTTCATGCGTGAGCGCTTCGTCCGCAATTTCCTTCCAGTTGATAACGCCATAGATGAAATCAATCGTGTCATCATCGGAGGAGAAGGGCATCAAAATGCCGCGATAAAGCGTATTGTTGCTGCGGTGATTGACGAATTCGGCTTCAAAACCAATCGGCGCCTTGTTCGCGATGATCTGAAGATAGTGGTCGGTCAGACGCGAGATGAGCGAGCGGGAAGGCACGTCGTCAACAGTCTGCACATCGCCGGACAGGTTGCACTCTTCGCGCAGCTTGCCGCCCAGATAGGCAATCGCCGGATTGTCGCCGCCGGTTGAGAAATCCAGCAACACAGAATGCGGGCCGAAATCAGAAAGGTTTTCAGGATCAAGGTCTTCGATCGAGGGATAGGTGCGGCCCTGGAGCAGCGATGCCCAGTAATTATAGGCGCGCACATGCATGCGGCGTTCGTCCGTGCCAATCACCGGCGGGGCCTCAACGGCCGCATCCTGCGTCAGATCATACACGTCATTATCGTCCTGTTGGCCGTAGGTCCCGTAGCGGTCCATTTCGGTTCCCCCACAAATCAAGTTGGACCCCTCATGAAGGAATTTGGTTGATACGAAGTTAATTTCCTCCGCCTTGGTCGCATTGGAAACGCGCGATTGACCCGGCTGGGAAAAGACTATTTATAAGATCGAAAATGCAGGAATGCCGCTCATCATGACAACGGACCTCGTCTTGGCCAAGCGCGGCAGACACCCTTCCCCGCCCAGCGCCGCTTCGCCCGACGAAGACCGCAATCTGCCCCGCAATGTGGATGGGCTGGATGATGTCATCGGGCTCCACGTCGCCCGCGTTTACGCGCTGCTGACCTTCCAACTGGAACGGGATCTGGCACCGCTGCGGCTGACACCTAAGGAAGTATCGTGCCTCTGGCTCATCAACGCCAATCCCGGCATCCCGCAGGCCGCGCTCGCGCGCTATTTCGGGATTGAGCGGTCCTCGGTCAACGTCGTCATAAAGTCGCTGATTCAGCGCGAACTGGTGCGCGCAGAGCAAAATCCGGATGACCGTCGGGTCTTCGGACTGTTCCTGTCAGATACCGGTCACGAAAAAATGGTGCAGGCCAAAACCATCGTCGCTGAACATGAACGCTGGCTGTGCGAACCCATCTCCAGCGACGCCGTGCAAGACCTGCGCGGCACACTGGAAGCGCTGGCGCGGATCAAGCGCTAATCGCGGCAGGCGTGATGTCCTGAAAACCGCGTTCTGCCACCCCCTCCAACCGTCATGCTGAACTTGGTTCAGCATCCATTGGCATCGAAGCCGTCAGGTTCGCGCAGAGACGCAAAGCGCGCAGAGAGGGTTTTTGCAGTCCCGTCCGCCACACCCAACACTCGTCATCCTGAACTTGTTTCAGGATAACGGCTCCGTGACCGCATATCGGGCGGATAAGAGGCTCCACGCGGTTATGCTGAAACAAGTTCAGCATGACGAAGTGTTTGGGGGCACCCTCATTTCCCCCCACCCCCGTGACCGCCATCACAGCGCTTTGTTCAGACTTTGGCGTTATCTTGGAACCCGCCGCTGTGGGGTGCGGCGTGTGAGGAGCGTTGGGGACAGATGACGGGACATAATATGGCGCGGCGGGGTGTGCTTGGGCTGGTGTTCGCTGTGGCGTCGGGGGTTTTGCTATCGGCTTGCAAACCGTCGAAACCGCCGAGCAGCACCTATCGGTTCAGAATGATTGTCGAGGTGGAAACACCGGAGGGGATCAAGAGCGGATCGGGGGTACTGGAAGCCCAAGGCTTGAGAACCAACAATCTGGATACGGGTGGTCAAGGCTCT
>CAIMDB010000023.1 GCA_903839675.1 uncultured Sphingomonadales bacterium | reverse complement strand
TCAGTGATGCTGCGGATGCATCGCGAGGCCTGTCGCCTCGCGATATTATACGAAGCGCGCTGGGCGTCTTATACCAAATCTCTTTGGGTCTGACACTACGCAGGTGGATGCAGTCTAACCGCACCTTGTCTTAAAATGGCGTAGCCTAGGCCAACCAATCAGTGGTGATCTCACCCCTATGCCCTTCCGGCGCCAGCACGACGCGCGAAGCTGTCAGTCTAGCCACCACTTGTCTCCAACTCGCGGAGCATTCGCAAGATAAGCGAAAATTCAGGCGGCGAACGACTGCAACTCGGCCAAGGCAACCGAGCGTCGTTCTTTATAAGTCTAACGTTAGCTGAGGTGGCGCTGGTTCTTTAGCAAAGCTTTGGTCGACTAGTGCATCTGACACGCCAGCATAGGTGAGGATTTATAAAGTCACCAAAAATCTGTCTCTAGGGAATGACCATGGTCCGAATTACCCGTCTCCTGGATCGCTCCAGGAGGACCCGTTCTCAGCAGACAGATTATCCTTTTAGTGCCTGCATCAGATGACCCTTTAACCCTAGCTATAAATAGCTAGGGGTTAGGGAGGGTTCATTTCCTCTGCATTTGCCCCTGAACCTGAGGGATGTGCAGGGTTAGCCCTAGGGTTAAATAGGGTTGGATGTTGAGCGATCCACACTCTCGAGTTTATCGGTCTACGTCTTCATTGCTGCGGCAGTCTTCATGATCAAGGCCGTCGCGCTATCGATCATTATCCAGCCTTTGTCCTTCGGTGCGATCATATCTTTCTCGATAAGCCACGATATCGTATCACCCTGCCTTGAAGGGTTAACGTGATTTTTGGCTGTTCGCTCTGCGAAACCGTTGGTTACCTGAAGATACTCCTTCATGGTGCTACGTTCGACATATGGTGCATCGCCACGCAAGGCACACCCAGACGAGTTCCATACGTCCTCAAACCACTGAACAAACTTGCTTGTTTTTTGGTCCGCCTTCAAGGCCTTGGGTTCATCACTAGGCGCAATGATCGCACTCGACACGTCGTTGCCATCTTCGTCGAGCCAGCCATCGATTGAGACGTCCTGCAATTCAAAATGCACCGGCTCCATCTCAGGACCGTCCTTTGCCTTTCTGCACTTAAGGCTGATGACATCGTCCTTCTTCTCAATCGAGAATTCGAAATCCAATGCGCCTTTCCATGCAGATGAACCGCGCCCACGGTTCTGAGCCTCGGCGCCAACCCCGGTGTGGTGAACAAGAATGACCGTACAACCGAATTGCTGTTGCAGCCTCCCGCAAGCATCGATCATAATCTTGGCATCTCCAGCGCTGTTCTCGTCTCCCGAAAGGAAACGATGCAGAGTGTCCACGAAGATCACCCGTGGAGCGTGATCCAGTGCCTCAATGGCCGCTAAAGCCTGTGCATAGCCTGCGCCCGTATCTAGATCGCAGCCTGACTGACTGATGTGCAGTTCTACACCCTTAGACGACTTTCCATGCCGCTGCGTCCATGCAGCGAGGCGCCGACGCATTCCGTAGTGACCCTCGCCTGCGAGATATACCACAGGCCCAGGATTAAAGATGGTATGCCCGTGCCATGAGGGAAGAGCTGTTGCGATGTGCATTGCCATATCAATTGTGACGAAGCTTTTACCGCAGCCGCTTGGGCCAAAGAGCATCCCGAGCGTGCCTTCCTCAAATATACCTTTGATGACCCAGCGCGGAGGGGCTGTTTGAGCCAACATTTCGCTCAGCGGGAGCAGCCATTTAATTGGCGTTGGTCCTTCCGGCGGATCTCCGGCCGGTGGGTTAATGTTGCGATAAAACTGTTCCTTTGCTGCCTCAGCTCCATCTGTGCGCAACACATCATCCCAGTCGTTCAGTTGCGACGGCTGAGACCAGGGTAAGGAGGAGAGCATCGCAGCGTTCAGCCCCGCATCGTCATTGTCAGCAGCAACGATCAATTCCCGATTGGGGAAATGCAGTTTCAACCATTTGCAAAGGTGCGGGATATGTCCGGCATCAAGAGCAAACAAAGCCTGATCACTTGTAAACTTGTGAACTGCGCACGCAGTTGCCCAGCCTTCGGCAATGATTAGCCGTTTTGTCTCGGGACCAATCAACAAGCCTGTGCTCTCTGACTTCCTTAGGCCGAGACTGTAGAGTTTTTTCCCGAAAGGCGGGATGCGCTGTGTTCCAATAACTTCGCGCGTCTCAAGATCATAAATCGGAACGATCACATCCGAGCCATCGAGATATGCACCTCCAGTCTCTTCGGTTCCTAGGTCGATTCCTTTGCGCTGTGCGTAGGTCATTTCCGTCCTCCGAGGTTAGGAAGGAGGCCAAGCGAGCGCAAAGCCTTGGATCGCATAAAGAGATTGCATTCACCGCGCGCTTCTCCGCGACAATGATGCCTGAGTTCACCGCGATAGTTCTGGATCCGGAAACGATCCGTGCCGCCGCAACAAGGGCAGGGACCGCAATGTTCTTGGGGGTTCACTTTGCGCAATTTTAAATGCGCGATGAGGCGGGGTGCCAATAAGGCGAAGTTTTGATTCACTTTAAACATAAGGATTACCTTTTGCTGGTAACCGCCGCGCACTGAGGCTATAGTTGGGATCCCCACCCCGACCGTCTGGCACCCAGTGCTGGGCGGTCTTTCTAGTTGGAAAAAGCCTTCAGAGCGTCCTGAAGTTCAGTTGCGCGAATGCGAGTTGATTTCCCAAGCTTGATAGGCTGAGGGAGCGTGCCAAGGCGAATTAGCTTGTAGACGTATGACCGGTGTATGCGCAGCCGATCTGCTACGTCGTCAATGGTGAGAAGTTGATCGATCATCATAATATAGGCTCCTTGAGGTGCTGAGTGGAGCCATCATATGCGATGAAACACTTTTTTATTTGAAGGGCCAGATAATCAGCGATTAAATGTCCCCTAGAAAATCGACCCTTTTCTGCCACAATTCACGTAAAGTGCGCTCTTCAATCTCTATGATCTTGGTTATCACTTCAACTGCAGTGAATTGCGCTGTCCCGATAGTGTCATCACCGTAGTAAACTGGAACTCCTGCATCGCGGAGTTGAAGCATGATTTGGCAGATAGCTGTCTTTTGCCATTTGTTCGACGGCCTACCTCTGCGACGTTCAATTGGGGCATGCAAGATTGCCCAAGCTGCAAATAAGCCTAATTCAGGCGGTATGGAGCTGCCATTTTTTAGCAGTTCGCTTGATCGTAAACGCAAATGACAATCAGTCTCTGCATCCCATGCCCATTTGTTGGGATTATCAGGGAACAAGCTAATCTGTGCAAACGCTAAAGCCGTTTTGGCCTGAATGTTGGAGCCGCCATCGTCATGCAAGGCAGCCTCAGCGAATTCGATGGCGCCATCGATACCCTTGTCTCTTATATCTCTCTTTAGTGCTTCGATGCGTAAACGATGGCGTTTTCCCAAAAGGTTGAGAAATGGAGACATAAAAAGTTAACTCCGCCGCTCTGAAGGGCCAAATAGAAAATTAGCCCAATCATCCATCAACTCTCGCCGTTTCAAAAGCAGATCACCGCGCCTGTAGGCCGCTTCCACCTTATTACCGATGCTATGGGCCAAGGCCATCTCAACAGTTTCATTTGCATGAGAGGTCGTTTCCGCCGCCCAATCTCGAAACGTTGAACGAAAACCGTGCACCGTGAAATGACTTAACTCCATCCGCTTCAGGACGGCGCTCAAGGTCATATCTGACATCGGTTTCGTCGAGAGGCCTGGAAACACCAAAGGCGTCTTCGCGTGCCTACCAAGGCTTTCTAAAACCGACATCGCGGCCGGTGAAAGTGGAACCCTATGCTCCCTGTCTGCCTTCATACGTGCAGCAGGGATGGTCCAGAGGCCTAGTTGGAGATCAATCTCACCCCAAACAGCGCCACGAACCTCTCCAGAGCGAGCAGCAGTTAAAATTGTGAACTCCAGAGCTTTGGCACTGATACCGCTTCGTGACTTTAACAATGACATAAACGCTGGAGCATCCGCAAACGGCATTGCCGGATGGTGATGGACGCGGCGGACCTTACTGATCGGGGGCAAGACGGCTTCAAGGCCTCCCTTATAGACTGCTGGGTTTTCGCCAGTACGCCACCCCATCAGCTTTGCTGCATTCAACACAGTCTCAAGGCGCATCCGGACGCGGCTCGCCGTTTCGCTTTTGACCGCCCAGATTGGCCTGAGAATTGTAACGATGTGTTCCGCAGTCACGTCAGCAACAGGAAGATCCCCAATTACAGGATATGCGTAGGTCGCAAGGGTGTTCGTCCACTGCTGAGCGTGCTTTGGATTGCTCCAGCTTGGCCTGCGACTTTCGATCAAATGTTCTGCAGCAACGCGAAATGTAGTTTCGGAACGTTTCTGCTCCATCGCTAAAAGGTTTCTTGCCTGCTTGGTTGCCTCGACCTTCTGCTGACGCTCATCCAGAGGATCGATACCTGCAGCCACTCTCGCCTTAAGCTGCGCCGCCTCAGCTCTCGCTTTGACAGGCTCCAGAGACTTTAGTGCTCCCAGCCCCATCTCGCGACGCCTGCCGTGTATCTGATAGCGGAACACCCAGCTCTTCGTTCCAGCCGACTTCACAAAGAGATACAAGCCATTGCCGTCTGCATGCATCCCCGGAGGTGCATTTTTAATTTCAAGCGATGTCAGTCCCACCATTTGTTCCACCACCCTGACGGTCGCTTTGGGAAAACAGGCAAAGACACCTGAAAACGACAGGAGAGAGGATTGCCTAGATTTCTGAGGTTTTCAAGCCTCTTTATCGATATGGGGAGACTGTGAAATACAAGTGGATGGCGGAGCGGGAGGGATTCGAACCCTCGATACGCTTTTGACGTATACTCACTTTCCAGGCGAGCGCCTTCGACCACTCGGCCACCGCTCCGCATGCACTGGAAGATGGGCGCACTATCGCGGGTGGAGGGGTTTCGCAAGGGCGGATGCTGTGCAATCTTGCGTCCCTATGAAAAGACTGACCCTTGCCTTCGCAGCGCTGCCCTTGCTGGCAGCTGCTCCTTCTCCCGAAAAGCCTGCGCTTGCGCCATCGGAGATCGTGGCGGCTGCGCCCGTTGCAGATTGGGTCCGGATTGCGCCTGCCGACCTGATGGTAATGGAGCTTGCGCCGGATGCGAAGGGCAAGGGGCGCCGCGTGGTCATTCAGTTGATGCCGCCGCCATTCTCGCAAGGCTGGGTGGGCAACATCCGAAGGCTCGTCGCAGCCCGCTGGTATGACGGGGTGAGCGTCAACCGTGTGCAGGACAATTACGTCACGCAATGGGGCGATGCAGAGGGCGAGGACCCGAAAAAGGCGAAGAAGCTGCCGGAGGGTTTGGAGGTGTTGACGCATGCAGCATACGTGTCTCGCCTTTCCGAATGGCAGGCTCAAAACGCGCAGCGAGACGCCGATCGTCAATCAAAGCAGGTGGTGGGGAAGCTGCTGCCGGCCAACGTAGAGGCATATCCTGCGTGGCATAGTCGCGACGCCTACGTCGCGTGGGTCGATTTCTATTCCGGTTGGCCGGTCGCCACTTCAGGATACTCTTGGGATCAGACTTGGTGGCCCGTCCACTGCTATGGCATGGTCGGCGTCGGGCGCGGGCTCTCTCCGGACACCGGCTCCGGCGCAGAGCTGTATACTGTCATTGGC
Source organism: uncultured Sphingomonadales bacterium (assembly GCA_903839675.1). Classification (GTDB taxonomy): domain Bacteria; phylum Pseudomonadota; class Alphaproteobacteria; order Sphingomonadales; family Sphingomonadaceae; genus Aquisediminimonas. Next base: position 23,073 of record CAIMDB010000023.1, on the reverse strand, counting down.
CATGCACCGCGCCATCTTGACCGGAATATCGCGCTGGTCGGGCGGGTGATTGAGGGGATTGAGCATCTTTCATCGCTGCCCCGCGGGACAGAGGTGTTGGGCATTTACAAGTCAGCGGAGGAGCGGACGCCGATAATGTCCGTTCGGATGGGCACTGAGGTGAATGGTCTGCCGCCCTTTGAGTATCTGTCGACAGAGAGCGATAGCTTCGCCCGCTATGCCGATTCCCGCGCCAACCGGCGGGATGCCTTTTTCAACGTGCCCGCAGGCGGAGCGGACATTTGCAACATCCCGGTGCCAGTTCGTCGTGTGAAGCGCTAAGGTTTGCGCCGGTTCGGCAGAGAGCGTTGCTTTTTTGCAACGCAGCAAAAGAGTCTTGGCCAACTGTCATAATTCCTCTCGCCCGTCACATTGCCGAAATATATGGCGACCAAAGAGGCCGCAATTGCGTCGCTGAAGATGCAGTGAACCGGTACTAGCCAGATCAGGGGATCACCATGAAAAACCAGTTTTATTTTGGCACTGCCGCCATTGCGATGGCTTTTGGCGCAACTGCGCCAGTTTATGCGCAGTCGACCGGCTCGATTGCTATTGATGACGAAATCGTCGTCACTGCCCAGAGCAGCGATGATGGCGTTGCCGGTATCGTTGTTCCAGACGCAACAAAGGCCCGTGGCGTTATCACGCAGGAGTTGATCCAGACGCAGGCAGCCGGTCAGACCATTCTTAACACGATCAACCTGATCCCGGGCGTGAACTTCACGCAGTCGGACGCTTATGGTTCGTCGGGCGGTAACATCCGTATCCGCGGTTTTGACGGCAACCGCATCTCGCTGACGTTTGACGGTTTCCCGCTCAACGATTCGGGCAACTACGCCATCTTCTCCAACCAGCAGCTTGATCCGGAACTGATTGAGCAGGTTAACGTCAACCTCGGCACGACGGACGTCGACAGCCCCACCGCTTCGGCAGCAGGTGGCACCGTCAACTACCGCACGATCAAGGGCGGTGAGGACATCGAAGCCAAGGTCAGCGCTTCGGTTGGCGACTTTGGCTACAATCGCGTGTTCGGCTGGATTAACTCCGGTGCCTTTACGGACAGCGGTTCGCGCATCTGGGTTTCGGCCAGCACAGCCAAGAACGACAAGTTCAAGGGCCCGGGCGGTATTGAGAAGCAGCAGTACAATGCGCGTTTCTATCAGCCGATTGGCGGTAATGGCGACTTCATTTCGCTTGCCGGCCATTATAACCAGAACCGCAACAATTTTTACCGCAACCCGAGCGTGAATGACCTTCGCACCCTGTTCACGGCGACAACAATTCCGCTGGCAGCAAACGTATCGGCAGCAAGCCCGCTGAACCTCAGCGTCCTTTCGACGACGCAGCAGGACGCGCTGTTCAACTTTGAAAATGATGCGACCTGCAACCAGCCGGTTAAGGGCGCCGGTGCGCAGAATTATGGCGCTTCTGCATTCACCTGCACCAACTTCTATGGCTTGCGCATCAACCCGTCGAACACAGGTAACGCCCGCTTCAATTCGCGCTTCACGCTGTCGGACAAGCTGATCTTCACGGCGGATGCGTCGTTCCAATATGTTCTGGCCAACGGCGGTGGCTACACCACGCTGGCAGAAAACAACGCATTGGCGAAGGGCAGTGACACGACCCGTGCCGGTGTGGATTTCAACGCCGATGGGGACTTCCTCGACACCGTTGGCTTCTACACGCCCAACAACACCAACACCCGCCGTTACACGGCTATCATGTCGCTGATCTATGACATCGACGACAATCATCGCTTCCGTCTCGCCTACACATTTGATCGTGCGCGCCACCGTCAGACGGGTGAATGGGGTTATCTGAATTCGGCAGGCTTCCCAGAGAACGTCTTTGGCGGCCGTAATGGACCAGCTGTCCTCAATGCTGACGGCTTCCAGTTGCAGCAGCGTGACCGCCTCTCGATCGCGCTCCTCAATCAGGTCGCTGGTCAGTATATTGGTAAGTTTGCCGACGAAAAGCTGCGCGTTGAAATCGGCGTTCGCGCGCCGTTCTTCAAGCGTGACCTGACTCAGAACTGCTACACCCAGACAGGTGGCAGCGGCTTTGCGACCTGCACCAGCCAGCTTCCAGCCAACCTCGTCATCGTGCCGGCAACGCAGCTGACCGGTCCGTTCCTATCGAACTCGCTCTATGCGCCGTTCGCCGCGCAGTACAAATACAACAAATTGCTGCCGAATGCTGGTCTGACGTACAAACTGACGGACGATATCAGCACATTTGCGAGCTATGCTAAGGGCTTCTCAGCCCCGCGCACGGACAACCTTTATCGTCAGCCGATTGTGACGGTCACGCCAGAAACAACCGACGCGTTTGATCTTGGTGTGCGGTACACGACTGGCAAGGTCCAGGCTCAGGCAACTGGTTGGTACATCCAGTACCAGAACCGCATTGTGACTTCGTTTGATCAGCTTCTCGGCATCTCGGTTGACCGTAACGTCGGCAAGGTGAAGAGCTATGGCATCGATGCCAACATTGCCTACAGCCCGATCCGCGACCTGACGCTCTACACGTTCGCGTCGTACAATAACTCCAAGCTTCAGCAGGACATTGAGCTTGGAAAGGTTGGCACTGTTACGGTTTTCGCCCCGACGGCCGGTAAGTATGTGACCGAAACGCCAAAGTGGACGGTCGGTGGTCGTGCATCGGTTGATGTAGGCCCGGTTAGCCTCGGCGCGCAGATCAAGTATGTTGGTGCGCGTTTTGCAACCGACGTCAACGATGTCATCGCACCGAGCTACACGCTGGTTGATGCCAATGCGCGTTTCAGCTTCGCCGATTGGGGTCTGAAGAGCACCTTCTTCCAGATCAACGCGTCGAACCTGTTCAACAAGTTCTACTTCGGCAACATCAGCACGCAGATCAACCACGGCACGATCGGTGGGATCTCGGGTTCGAACCCGAACTTCTCAGTCGGTTCGCCGCGCACGATCATGGGAACGTTGCAGATCGGCTTCTAAGCCAATCTAAAAGCGCACAAAGAAAGACCGCCGTCCCGAGAGGGGCGGCGGTTTTCTTTTTGAGGGTCAGGCCACTCAAATTCTTGGTGTCATTCCCGCGAAAGCGGGAATCTGGCTGCGAAGTGCATCCGTGGATCCCCGCTTGCGCGGGGATGACAGCGGACGGGTAGGAAAGCGAACCCTTAGTCGAACGCCTTCTTGTAAATGCTGGCCTTCGGTTTTTCGAACAGCTTCATCACCATCGGCTCAAAGAAGCTCAATGGGGCTGAGTCATAATTTGGGTCAAAGGCCGGGCAGTCGTATTTTTCGATAAAGTCCGCCGTCGCCTGATAATGCTCATGCCCCTTAAACTGCTCCCGCATGTCGCGGTTGAGGCCGATATAGTGGAAGAAGTTATACCCCTGGAAAATCCCATGATGCTGGGTGATCCAGAGATTCTCTTCTGACACGAACGGCTTCAGGATCGCAGCGGCCACATCAGGGTGGTTATAGGCGCCGAGCGTATCACCGATGTCATGGAGCAGCGCCATGACGACATATTCCTCGCTCCGTCCGTCGCGGTGGGCGCGGGTTGCGGTTTGCAGGCTATGGGTGAGGCGGTCGACCGCAAAGCCACCAAAATCGCCATCCAGCAGTCTCAGGTGGTCGAGCACGCGCTTGCCGCCGCTGCGGGCAAAGGGCACGTTGTGCGACATGATGATGTCCCAGTCTTCCTGTGTGCCTTCGGTCATGGTGTGGAACTTGGCGGCCTGTTCCATCAGCGCTTCATCTGTCATCGGGCGTCTCTCCTCTATTTGATGGTGAACATAGCGAGGTCGTTCAAAGGCTTCAATTGCTGAGACGGTTGGGCTAGACAGCGCCTCATGGCTATTCCGGGCTTCGGCAATCGACCCTTTTTTGCGGACAAAAGCCGCGCTTTCTGGGTCCTCCAGACCATTGGCTGGTCGTTCTACCTGATGCTCCGCGTTGCGAGCGGCGTCGGCGCGGGGATGAGCCTGTCTTGGGTGGTGCCGCTTTTGGTGTCGACCGCTACAGGTTATTCGCTCACCCTCATGATGGGCGGTATTTTCCGCTGGATCATCGGTCGGCGGCCGGTTGTGACTTGGGGCGTCTCGGTGATCACCTTTGTGGTGGCCGTTCTCATCCATTCTATGGTCGATGCCTGGGTGTTCAACCTCCTGGACCGCGAAGGCGGTGCCTTTAACGGCGCGCTTTTCCTTAGTGCCATCTCGCTCAACGCGCTGCTGCTCGGGGCTTGGTCCGCGCTCTATTACGGCATCAATTTCTATCTGATCATCGAAGAACAGGCCGATCAGTTGTTGAAGCTGGAAAATCAGGCGACCTCGGCTCAACTCGCCATGCTGCGCTACCAGTTGAACCCGCATTTCTTGTTCAACACGCTGAACTCCATTTCCACGCTGGTTCTTTTGAAGCAGACGGAGCGGGCGAATGCGATGTTGTCGCGCCTGTCGTCGTTCCTACGCTACACGCTTGCGAACGAGGCCACCGCGCGGGTGACCATCGAGCAGGAGGTTGAAACGCTGAAGCTGTACCTCGATATCGAAAAGATGCGCTTTGAAGACAGGCTGCGGCCGACGTTCGATATCGATTCCGCTGTAGTAGGGGCGCGACTACCTTCGATGTTGCTTCAGCCGCTGGTAGAAAATGCCATTAAATATGCTGTGACACCGCAGGAAGAAGGGGCGGAAATTGCTGTCGCAGCGCGTCTGGCCGGGGACAGGGTGCAAATCACTGTCGCTGATACCGGGGCTGGATGCGGGGAACAGGGAATAGGGGCAAGCGGGTCCACCGGTGTGGGGCTCGCAAACATCCGCGAAAGGCTGCAACAGGCCTTTGGCGATGATCATCGCTTCGAAACCAAGGCCATGACGGGCAAGGGTTTTCAGGTGTTGATCGACATCCCGTTCCAAACAGAAACCCCAAGGTTGGAGGCCGCATGACCATCCGTACCATTCTTGTCGATGACGAAGCTCTTGCTATTCAGGGGCTTGCGCTCCGTCTTGAAGCCCATCCCGATGTCGAGATCATCGAGACCTGCAACAATGGCCGCGAAGCCATTCGCGCCATCAAGACGCACAAGCCGGACCTTGTCTTTCTCGACATTCAGATGCCCGGCTTTGATGGGTTTTCCGTCGTCTCCGGCCTGGCTGAGATTGAGCCGCCGCTGTTCGTGTTCGTGACGGCCTATTCGGACCACGCCATCCGCGCTTTTGAGGCGCAGGCGACCGACTATCTAATGAAGCCGGTTGATGAAGACCGTCTGGCCGCGACGCTGGACCGCGTGCGGCAGCGCCTGTCGGAAAAGAAGGGGTCGGAAGAAGCTGAGCGCCTGAAAGAGGCGCTCGCCGAACATGCGCCCGACGTTCACGAGGAAATGGTGGACGCCGGCGATGAAGGGCCGTCTGCGAACCGTTTCGAACGCCTCATTAACATTAAGGATCAGGGGCAGATTTTCCGTGTCGACGTGGACACCATCGAACGCATCGACGCGGCGGGTGACTATATGTGCATCTATACCGGTGGGGAGACGTTGATCCTGCGCCAGACGATGAAGGATATGGAAAAGCGGCTCGACCCGCGCAAATTCCAGCGCGTCCACCGGTCGTCCATCGTCAATCTTGATCTGGTCAAGCAGGTGAAGCCGCACACCAACGGGGAGTGCTTCCTCGTTCTGGAGTCAGGCGCCCAGATTAAGGTTAGCCGCAGCTACCGGGACGTTGTGGCGAGATTTGTCCACTAGCGCATTTGATTTCAGGTCATTTTGCCAAGACATCTATTCGACATGACCGAATTGGTGGTCTAGAAGCGCCGCCATGAGTGATCGCCCAGATACGCCGCTCCTCGATAAGGTCGCCTTGCCGGCGGACCTCAGGAAGCTCCGTCCCGAACAGCTCCGCCAATTTGCGGACGAGCTGCGTGCTGAAACCATTTCGGCCGTATCCGTCACCGGTGGCCATCTCGGCGCGGGGCTTGGCGTGGTCGAACTAACGACCGCCATCCATTATGTGTTTGATACACCGGTGGATAAGCTTGTGTGGGACGTGGGCCACCAATGCTATCCCCATAAGATCATCACCGGTAGGCGGGATCGCATTCGCTCCTTGCGCACCGGCGGGGGCCTCTCCGGCTTCACCAAGCGCTCTGAGAGCGAATATGATCCGTTTGGCGCAGCACATAGCTCCACATCTATTTCTGCCGCCCTGGGCTTTGCGGTTGCCAATAAAATGGCAGGCAAATCGGGCAGGGGCATAGCTGTTATCGGCGACGGAGCCATGTCAGCCGGCATGGCCTATGAGGCGATGAACAATGCGGCACAGGCGGGCAACCGGTTGATCGTCATTCTCAACGACAATGACATGTCGATCGCGCCGCCAGTGGGTGGGCTTTCTGCCTATCTCGCACGATTGGTATCGTCGCAGCCTTTCCTCAGCCTTCGTGAACTGGCGAAGCGCATCTCCCGTCGCCTCCCAGAGCCGCTGCACCTCGCGGCCAAGAAGACGGACGAGTTCGCCCGTGGCATGGCGATGGGTGGCACTCTGTTTGAAGAACTCGGCTTCTACTACGTCGGGCCAATAGATGGGCACAATCTCGAGCATTTGATCCCTGTGCTCGAAAACGTCCGCGATGCGGCGGAAGGGCCATGCCTGATCCACGTCGTGACCAAGAAGGGGCATGGCTATGCCCCCGCAGAGGCCGCGGCAGACAAGTATCATGGCGTCCAGAAGTTTGACGTCGTGACGGGCACGCAGGTCAAGGCGCCTCCGGGTCCGCCCTCTTATCAGAACGTCTTTGGCGATACGCTCGCCAAGCTGGCCAACACCGATCCCCGCATCTGCGCGATCACAGCGGCTATGCCGAGCGGCACCGGTGTGGACCGCTTTGCTAAGGCCCATCCCGACCGCGCTTTTGATGTCGGCATTGCGGAGCAACATGCCGTGACCTTTGCCGCCGGACTGGCCGCAGAAGGCATGCGCCCGTTCTGCGCGATTTATTCAACCTTCCTCCAGCGCGCTTATGATCAGGTTGTCCACGATGTGGCGATCCAGAACCTGCCGGTGCGCTTCGCGATCGACCGGGCGGGCCTTGTCGGTGCCGATGGCGCCACGCACGCCGGGTCGTTTGATGTGACGTATCTCGCGTCGCTCCCCAATATGGTCGTAATGGCGCCCTCGGACGAGGCGGAACTGGTCCATATGACCTATACCGCCGCACTCCATGACAGCGGCCCGATTGCCCTGCGCTACCCGCGCGGCAATGGCACCGGCATTGCATTGCCTGACGCGCCTCAGGCTCTGGAGATCGGCAAGGGTCGCATCGTCCGCCAAGGAAAGAAGGTGGCCATCCTCTCGCTCGGCACGCGTCTGGAAGAAGCAATGAAGGCAGCAGACATGCTGGAAGCCAAAGGGCTTTCAACCACAGTCGCTGATTTGCGCTTCGCTAAGCCGCTCGATGTTGAACTGATCCGCAAGCTTCTGACCAGCCATGAAGTCGCAGTAACTGTCGAGGAGGCCAGCATTGGCGGCTTTGGCGCGCATGTGCTGACCATGGCGAGCGATGAAGGGCTGATCGATGCCGGGTTGAAGCTGCGCACGCTTCGCCTGCCAGATGTGTTCCAAGATCACGATAGCCCGCAGAAGCAATATGACGAGGCGGGCTTGAACGCGCCGCAGATCGTTGAGACGGTGTTGAAGGCGCTGCGCATCAACTCGGCGGTGGCCGAAGCTGGCCAGCGCGCTTAACATTCCAAATGGCAAAGGTCCGCGCTGACCAGCTGCTCGTGGACCGCGGGCTCGCCGAGAGCCGGACGCGTGCGCAGGCGCTGATCCTTGCAGGCATCGTCTTCCTTGGAGATCGCAAGATCGAAAAGGCCGGCCAGCAAGTGGCCGAAGACGCTGTGCTCGACGTGCGGGGCAGGGACCATCCCTGGGTGTCGCGCGGCGGCATCAAGCTCGCCCATGCGCTTGAGCATTTCGGTTGGGACGTCTCTGGTGCCGTCGCCATCGATGTGGGCAGTTCAACAGGCGGCTTCACTGATGTTTTGCTCACAAATGGCGCTGTAAAGGTCTTTGCGGTTGATAGCGGCACCAATCAGTTGGCGTGGAAGCTGCGCAATGATCCGCGGGTTGCGGTTCACGAACAGACCAGCGCCCGTATTCTGACAGATAAGGAAATCACTGAGCCCGTTGATATCATTGTCTGCGATGCCAGCTTTATTGGCCTGTCAAAGGTGCTGGAGCGGCCCATGACGTTCACCAAAGCTGGCGCCCGCCTCATCGCCCTTATCAAACCTCAGTTTGAGGCGGGGCGTGATGAAGTTGGGAAGGGCGGCGTCGTCCGTGACCCCGAAGTCCACCAGCGTGTATGTACGAACGTGCAATCGTGGTTGACCGATAAGGGGTGGGCCGTAGAAGGGATTACAGAGAGTCCCATTAAGGGACCTGAAGGCAATATCGAGTTCCTTATCGCTGCTCGAAAACCTGCCTGCCAGATAAACCGGGGGAAAACGTGAGAATACGCATCGTCTTAATGGCGGGCGCCTCGTTCTGTCTGCCGGGGGTGGCACAGGCACAGCGGACGTCCGAAAACATCGTGACCCAGTCCGCCGATGCCTTCGGCAAGGCGATCGGCAGCGAGAAAATTGGGCTTTACAGCTCGGATGATATCCGCGGGTTCAACCCGATTGATGCGGGCAATGTTCGTGTCGAGGGTCTTTACTTCGATCATGTAGAGCGCGTGCCTTCACGACTTGTTGATGGCTCTACCGTCCGAGTCGGGATTGCAGCACAAGGCTATCCATTTCCGGCGCCGACAGGGATTGTTGATTATAGTCTGAACATGTTCAGTGGAAAGTCGGAAGCCAGCGGGCAGATTGAACGTGGCGCTTACGGCGGGGTCGCCGGGAACATTGAGCTAAAGGTGCCTCTCATCGGAGAAAAATTCGGCGTGTCCGGCGGCGTCGGCTTTCGGGAAATGGCGCGGCCGGAAGGTGGCAACTCCAGCTATCGCAGCATCGGGCTCAACCTCTCCTGGCTTCCATATTCTGGTTCGTTTGTGACGGTGATGGCAGGACGGTTTACGGGGCGCGATGATGAAGCTCACGTAACCCTCTTTCCGGCTGCAGGTGAAGACCTGCCGAAGGTTCCGAGAGAAGTCTTTCTCGGTCAAAACTGGACCGATCGTAACTCGAATGTCACCATGTATGGCGGGCTAGCCAAGCTGCCTTCGGGCTCTTGGCTGTTCGAAGCTGGTCTGTTTGACTTTACCGTGCAGAACGACTCGAACTTTGCAGATATCCTGCGCGGCGTGCGGGGTGATGGCACTGTCGCCAACCGTGTGGTCATTGCAGACCCCGGCAGCCAGACACACAGCATTTCCGGTGAAGGCCGCGTGACGCGGCAGTTTGGAACAGGGGTCATTGCTCAGAAGGTCGTTCTCAGCGCCCGGGGCCGCATCAAGGACCGGTTGTTCGGCGGAACGCAGCGCATCGATCTGGGGGCAAGTTCCGCGATTGCCCCCGATTTCCGACCCGTTCCGACGCTTCTGCCGCAGATCAAGGATGAAGATCGCGTCAAACAGATGACCCTTGGACTGGCCTATGCCCTTCAGTGGAGGGGGCATGGCTCGATCGATCTGTCGGTCTCGCGGGCAAAATACACAAAGACGATCGATTTCGCGAACCCGCTTGCGCCCGTCTTGGAGACAAGAGACACGCCGATCCTTGTTACTGCTTCTGGGTCGCTGACGCTCTCAAAGCGGCTATCGCTCTACGGCGGCTTGGTGCGTGGTCTGGAGGAAGCGCTGATCGCGCCTGACATCGCCACCAACAGGTCTGAGGCGCCGCCAGCGATCCGCACCAGCCAATTTGACTTCGGGATGCGCTATGCCGTGACATCGAAGCTGACGCTTGTTGCCGGCCTTTTCAGCGTTAAGAAACCCTATTTCAACCTTGATCCCGCCTTGCGTTATCGCCAGCTGGGCGACGTGGATAACCGCGGTTTGGAAGTCTCTCTGGCTGGGCAGGTGACACCGGGATTGACGGTGGTCGCGGGATCTTTGTTCCTGAGCCCTAAAATTTCGGGTGAGGCCGTAAACTCCGCGCTGATCGGTAATCGACCGGTCGGATCCGTCAGGCGACGGTCGATTGCGAATATCGACTGGCGGCTCGAACAAGGACACAGCCCATGGTCAATCGATGTCGCGCTGGAAAGCCTCTCTTCACGGGTCGGTAACGCCGCCAATACGCTTTATGCCCCGCCGGGTGAGACGGTCAATCTTGGCTTCCGTTATCGTTTTGATTTGGCACGTCATTCCGCCCTTATCAGGGTGCAGGCCCAGAATGTGTTAAATGACTATCGCTGGCAGGTCTCATCAAGTGGCGGCTTTACCTATTCCAGCAGCCGGACATATGTTGCACAACTCGTCATGGACATCTGATCCATTCGTCGACGGCAATTGTCGTTGGTCGAAGAACGATTAATTCTATCATCAATATTTATGATGATACGGGGATGACGAAACTACCGCTCTTTTTGACCGCCGCTGCACTTTGCTCTTCTTGGCCTGCCTTCGCCCAGCGTACCGATGACAATGCAGTTAAATCGGCGGATGACGCCTTTGGTAAGTCTGTCGGGGATGAGCAGATCGGTATCTACAACGCGGGCATGGTCCGCGGGTTTTCACCGGTTGATGCGGGCAATGTCCGGCTGGAAGGCCTGTACTTCGATCAGCAATCCAACCCCACGCAAAGGCTGGTCGGCGGCACCACCATTCATGTCGGCATTTCAGCGCAGGGCTATCCGTTTCCGGCGCCCACAGGAATAGCGGATTATGAACTGCGGCGTCCGGGTGCGGAGGCGATGGCTTCGGTGGACCTGAGTTTGGGCCCATGGGAGCAAAAGGGGGCTGAATTTGACGCCCAAGTGCCGATCAGCGGGGATAAGCTGGGGATCGCATTCGGGGCGGGCGTTTATGCGGAGGCGCAGCCCCATCACGGTGTGTCGAAACTGAACACGATGGCCGTCGTTGGGCGTTATGCACCTGCCGCTGACGTTGAAATTCTTCCCTTTTGGAGCCGCCTTAAGGTCCGTGATGAGGAGAGCCAGTCTCTCATCTTCACCGACGGAACGTTTCTCCCGCCGCGCATTCGCCGGGACCGCTTCTTGGGCCAGAAATGGGCGGATTTTGGCGGGACGCTCGGTAACTATGGTCTCATCGCCAAGGCAGAGCCCGCAGGGCTAGAGATCAGCGCCGGCGTTTTCCGATCCTATTTTCAGTCCAGCGAAGAACATGTCGATTTGCTTTTTGGAACGCAGCGCGACGGCAGCGTCGCCAACCGCGTTGTCGTGGTGGATGGTGGCAACCGCTTCGCATCGACATCGGGCGAAATTCGTGTTGCAAAGGCCTTCACGGATGGGCCGCGCTGGCACAATTTCGTGGCGTCGCTGCGTGGGCGGGAACAGTCCCGCCGCTATGGCGGGGCGGCGTTGGCTAGCCTAGGCGCAAGTGTGATTGGCGTTGAGGATTTCCGTCCCGAACAGGCACCATCGATTGGTCCCAAGACGCGCGACACCGTGACCCAGAAGACCATCGGCCTAGGATATCAGGGACGTTGGGCGAAGGTCGGTGAACTCAGCTTTGGCGTGCAGAAGACCGATTATGCCAAGGACATCATCGACCCCGATCCAGCCGTGGTCTTCCCGCGCACAGTGTCCAACCCATGGCTTTTCAGTGCAAATGCCGCTGCCTATGTCACAGATCGTGTGGCGCTCTATGGCGGCTATGCGCGGGGGTTAGAGGAAAGCCCTGTTGCCCCGGTTGAGGCCGTCAACCGCAACGAAGCCCCGCCGGCGATCCTCACGACCCAAAAGGAAGCGGGCATCCGCTGGAAGGTCAGCAAAGGCGTCAGCGCGGTGCTTGGCTATTTCGATATCGACAAACCCTATTTCAATCTCGACCCAACACAGCGCTTCCGGGAACTTGGCCATGTCCGCAATCGTGGATTTGAATTCTCGCTGGCAGGGCCCGTCGCAGAGGGGCTTTACGTGGTCGCGGGCAATGTCTGGCTTGATGCGACGGTCTCCGGTGAGGAAGTCAATCGCGGTGTTATCGGTCGACGGCCAATTGGAACCTTCCGCCGCCACACGATCATCAGCATGGACTATCAAGTTCCCGGCGTTCCGCCGCTCTCCCTTAACGCCTATTTTGAAGGGACGAGTGCACGCACCGCGAATGCGCTTGATACGCTGCGCATCCCCACACGTGCGGTCGTCCACTTGGGGGCAAGGTATAAGTTCAAGGTCGCAGACAAGCCTTTGCTTTTGCGAGCGCAGGTCCAGAATGTGACGAATACGTTCGGCTGGGCCGTTGGCGGCAGTGGCTTTTTCGTGCCGAATGGCAACCGCCGCTATTCGCTAAGCCTTGCCGCCGACCTCTGACCATGCCTAAACACCGGTTCAGTTCAAACCGGAGACAATAGATGAGTCAGATCGCGTCCAAACAGCAATTGCGCATGTCTTTCATCCGCTATGCCCTTGTGACGGTTCCGACCATTCTTTTTCTCGGTTTCCTATCCGGCAAGCTGGCCAACTCGGGCTATGAGAACCGTTGGTTTGCGGCATTGTCTCGTCCGGATAGCGTCCCGCCGGGCTGGGTGTTCGGGGCTGTATGGACGACGCTCTACATCATGATGGGCGTGTCGCTCGCGATGATCCTGTTCGCGCGTGGTGCACCCGGTCGACCTCTGGCACTGACGCTTTTTGGCGCGCAATTGTTGCTGAACCTTGCTTGGACCCCGCTTTTCTTCGCAGCCCATCAGGTGACGCTCGCGCTCTTCTTGATCCTCGCGATTCTGGTGCTGACAGTCGCGACGACCTTTTCCTTTGCCCGCATCCGCAAGGCAGCAGCTTGGCTGCTCGTGCCCTATATGGTGTGGCTCAGCATCGCTACGGTCTTCAATTATCAGATCAATGTGCTCAATCCAGACGCGGAGACCCTTGTGCCAGAGGCCGCGCGCACCCAAATAGCGCTTTAACCGCCCGGCCAAATTGCCAAGGAATTTGATATGCAGTCCGAAAACCGCCTTTTTGAAGATTTCGCCAAGCTTTTGAACGGCGCTGCCGGCACGATTGCGGGCGTCGGCCGTGAGGCAGAAGCCGCCACGCGCGAAAAGGCGAAGGAATGGATCGGCGGGCTGGACTTCGTAAGCCGTGATGAGTTTGAGGCTGTAAAAGCCATTGCAATCGCGGCCCGTGAAGAGGCAGACGCGCTTAAGGCGCGGCTTGACGCTCTGGAAGCGGGCAAGAAGAAGGGCTGAGGCCGCCCGCATCTTCTCCACAATTTTGTCAGAAGAACGGGCGCGTAGCCTTGCCCCTAGGCTGCGCGTGAAGGCAATCAGCCTGTGATGAGCATCGAACCCCTCGACATGGCGCAGGCCGCCGGCGCGCCAATCGATACGCTGGAGAGCTGGTTCTCGGCGCATGGTTGGCTTTGTGAGCGTTTGGGAGACGAGGAAATTGTCTCCTCCGCAAAAGGCGCTTGGTGCCAGTATGAGCTGCGTGGGCTTTGGCGGGAAGATGACTGCGTTTTGCAGTTTCTGGCCTTTCCTGACGTTAAGGTCACGGATGCGCAGGCCTCTTCGATCTATGAGACGATTGGCCTGATCAACGAGCAATTATGGCTCGGCCATTTTGAGTATTGGCCGGCAACCGGCATCATCATTTATCGCCACGCCGTGCTGCTGGATTCGGGCAATGGTGAGGCGACCTTCTCGATCGAGCAAGCCGAAGTCATGGTTGAAGCGGCCATCGATGAGCTGGACCGGTTTTACCCCGTCTTCCAATTCGTGCTCTGGGGTGGGAAATCTCCGCGCGAGGCCATCACATCAGCCATGGTTGAAACGCAGGGCGAGGCTTGATGCAGGGCCCGTCCATCTGGCTGGTTGGATGTGGCAATATGGGCGGCGCGATGCTTCAGGGCTGGCTGACCAGCGGCGTCCCGGCGAACAGCATTCACGTCATCGATCCGATGGCCAAATCTGTTCCTTCAGATGTCGCTTTGAGCGCCACTCCCCCCACAGACGGTGCGCCAGACATTCTCGTGCTGGCGATTAAGCCGCAAATGCTGGGCGAAGTTGGCCCGACGCTGCCGGTTTCATCGGCCACCACGGTCATCTCCATTCTCGCCGGCGTTGAAATCGCGTCGCTGTCCGCTGCTTTGCCGGGGGCGGGGGCCTTCGCCCGGGTTATGCCCAATATGCCCGCGGCCATTGGCGAAGGCGTCAGTGCCGTTTTTGCCCCGTCTTTGGATGGGGCGGGCCGCCAAAGGATAGATGCGCTGGTGGCGCCTCTGGGGCGCGTTGAATGGGTGGAGGACGAAAGCCTGTTCCACGCTGTTACCGGCGTGTCTGGATCTGGCCCTGCCTTTGTGTTGCGCTTTGCCGAAGCGTTGGCGGCGGCCGGTGTGGCGGAAGGCTTGTCCCCCGATTTTGCGCAGCGACTGGCGCTGGAGACATTGGCTGGCACAGCGCGATTAGCCCTAAAGTCTGATGTAAGCCCGAACGATCTTGTGGAAACTGTTCGCAGCCCAAACGGGACGACACATGCCGGTCTCGTCTTCATGGACGGCTCTGACTTTGCGGAAATCGTGCGGCAGACGATCGGGGCGGCGGCAACACGAAGCCGCGAACTGGCATCCGCCGCACAAAAAGGCCGAAATTGAGCCGTTCTGCAGGTTGACGAGGCGCAAATCCTCGCATAGCGCAGACAATAAGTTGCGGGTTTTCATCCCCGCGCAGCAAGAAAGTTTCAAGACCGATGGGCGCTGTACCCGCTTTCACCATTGAACCCAGCCAGTCACCGGTCCCGGAGGCCGAACGGCTTGCGCGCATCGCAGCCCCGGGTTTTGGCAAAGTCTTTACCGACCATATGGTCACCATCCGCTATGCGGAAGGGAAGGGCTGGTATGACGCAAAGGTCACCGCGCGACAGCCTTTGACGCTCGATCCGGCGACAGCGGTGCTTCATTATGCGCAGGAAATCTTCGAAGGGCTGAAGGCCTATCGCCTTGAAGATGGCGCCATGGCGCTGTTCCGCCCGGATGCCAACGCGCAGCGCTTCAACGCGTCTGCAAGGCGTATGGCGATGGCGGAATTGCCCGAAGAGCTGTTCATCGAATCCTGTCGCCTGTTAGCGGACATTGACCGGGCCTGGTTCCCCGATGTGGAAGGCGGGTCCATCTATCTGCGGCCCTTTATGATCGCGAGCGAAGTCTTCCTCGGCGTGAAGCCGTCTTCTGAGTATATTTACATGGTCATCGCCTCATCAGCGGGCGGATATTTCAAGAGCGGGGCGCCCGCCGTGTCGCTTTGGGTCTCGCAAGACTATAGTCGGGCAGCTCCCGGTGGAACGGGTGCGGCCAAGTGTGGTGGCAATTACGCGTCTAGCCTTGTGGCGCAGGCAGAGGCCATCAAGCAGGGGCATGATCAGGTTGTCTTCCTTGATGCCGCGGAGAACCGCTGGATCGAAGAACTTGGCGGCATGAATATCTTTTTTGTCTTTGAAGACGGCTCGCTGCAGACGCCGCCGCTGTCCGGGACAATCCTTCCCGGTATTACGCGCAATTCGCTGCTCACCTTGGCGCGAGAGGCAGGCCTGACGGTTCGGGAAGAGCCTTATGCGATTGATCAGTGGGAAGCCGACGCCAAAAGCGGACGGCTCGTTGAAGCTTTCGCCTGCGGGACGGCCGCCGTTGTGACGCCCATTGGCCGCGTCTCCAGCCCTTCAGGTTCGTTCACAGTTGGCGCGGGTGGCCCCGGGCAGGCGACACAGCGGTTGAAGGATCGCTTGGTCGGCATTCAGCGCGGCGTTTTGCCTGATCCACATGATTGGGTGATGCGTCTCGATTGACGCATTGAAATCAGACGCGCGCCCGCTATAGGGACCGTCCGCTCTCTGCTGGGGCGTCGCCAAGTGGTAAGGCACCGGTTTTTGGTATCGGCATTCGCAGGTTCGAATCCTGCCGCCCCAGCCAGCTATATGCTGATCTCTCATGCCCCAGCGGCCCTGCGCTACGCGCCGCCCTGTAAAGCCCAGCATAGCCGTATAAGAACCGATCGTAACCTATTGGTCCCGAAAAAGCGGCCTATCCTTGCATCTATACTTCGCGAGCGCTCCGCAGACTTAGGCGGTCAAAATCGGTTAGGTGATTCGGGCCGGGGCCGCCTTCACCTTAAAGTCTTGTCGTTTCATAGGTTTATCCTGATCGCGTCATGGCGCCGAGCGACGGCGTGCATCATGGAAAATGAAAATTAACCATCATTTTGGTAAGGTTTCGTTAACGCTTTTCTATTCGTGCTGCGACGACGACGAAATCAATCAAAAATGTCGAATAACCATTGGATTTTAGTCATTTTTTGAGGATCTCGGGCCTATGGGGGAATCGTTGGCCCACCTTGGCTTTCGCACTTTTTGTCTTGATTAACAGCCAAGTTGGTGCGAAGGGAGGGCTGACTACGGTGTAATAAAACAAAGGGAGCCCCCCAATGAACCTGCGCAACAAGATCACTACGGTTGCAGCTGCAATCGCCATGGTCGCTGTTCCGACCATCGCTTCGGCTGCTCCGGCTGCTCAAGCTTTGTCGGTCCGTGCGTCCGCTCCAGTCCGTGCTGCTTCGGTGCAGAAGGACGAGAGCAAGCTCGGTGGTAGCATCCTGATTGCTCTTCTCGCTGCTGCGGCTGTTGTCGCTGGCGTCGTGATCGCATCGGATGGCAGCAACGACGCTGTTAGCCCCTAGTCTTTCAAGACTTCGGTCAAGCTATAGGAAAGGGCGGTCTTCGGGCCGCCCTTTTTCTTTGTGTGCAAGGAAATTGCAGGCGACCCTTTCCCCTTTGGCCTTCGATACCTATCTGAAGCCCAAAGGAGATTGAGCATGATCGAGACCGCAATTTTTGCCGGAGGCTGCTTCTGGTGTGTGGAGGCAGTGTTTCAGGATCTGATCGGCGTTGAAAAGCTGGAAAGCGGCTATATCGGCGGTCACATGCCCGATCCTACATACAAGCAGGTCTGCGGCGGTGATACCGGCCATGCAGAAGGTCTGCGTGTCACGTTTGATCAGACGCAGCTGACATATGGCGATCTGCTCGATATCTTCTTTGCGACGCACGATCCCACGCAGCTGAACCGTCAGGGCAATGATATCGGGACCCAATACCGGTCGGCCATTTTCCCGTTGAGTGAAGAGCAACGGTCAGAGGCTGAAGCGGCAATCGTGCGCGCGCAGCCGGATTGGCTGGCCCCGATCGTCACCACCTTAGAGGCGGCGGCGACCTGGTATCCGGCAGAAGATTATCATCAAGAATATTGGAATGGCGAGGGGCAGAGAAACCCCTATTGCCTCGCCGTGATCCCCCCCAAGCTTGCAAAACTGCGCAAGAGCTACGCGGGACGGATCAAAGTGGGTTGATTAGCGCGCCTTGCGGACTGCACCCTTATGGGCGCCGACACCGGAAGGCTTACGCGTATTGAAACGGCGGCGTGGCTGATCGCCATCGGCGCGGGCGCCGCCGCCACCATTGCCGTCGCGACGACGGCCATCGCCGGCGCCATTGTTGCGTGAACGGAAGCCGTCGTTCCGGTCTCGGCCTTCGCCGGCGGGCGTTGCCGCAGGCTTGGGCAGCTTGGCCGCTGCTTCCTCAAAGTTAGCGGGCAGGGGAACCTGCTCGAGCTGAACGCGGGTCAGGCGCTCGATCTGCTTGAGCCAACCGCGTTCTTCCCCATCAACAAAGCTGATGGCGATGCCTTCGGCGCCGGCACGCGCGGTGCGACCGATGCGGTGCACATATTGCTCCGGCACGTTGGGAAGTTCGAAGTTGAACACGTGGCTGACGCCCGAGACGTCGATGCCGCGCGCAGCGATGTCCGTTGCAACGAGAATACGGACGTCTCCCTTGCGGAAGGCCTGCAAGGCGGCGGTCCGTTGCCCCTGGCTCTTGTTGCCATGGATGGCAGCGCAAGGAATGCCGGCTGCGATCAGGTTCTTTACGACGCGGTCGGCGCCATGTTTCGTGCGCGTGAACACGAGCGCGCGGTCGATTTCTTCTTCCTTCAGGCGGATCGTGAGCAAAGCCTGCTTTTCACGCTGCGTGCAGAAGGTCACGAACTGGCGGATGCGTTCCGCCGTCGTTGCCTGCGGTGCCACGGACACGCGAACCGGGTCCTTGAGGAAGCGGCTGCCGAGATCGGCGATGGTCTTGGGCATCGTCGCCGAGAAGAAGAGTGACTGGCGCTGCTTGGGGAGCAACGTATCGATACGTTTCAAGGCATGGATGAAGCCAAGGTCAAGCATCTGGTCAGCTTCGTCGAGGACGAAGATTTCAACGTTGCGCAGCGACAAGGCGCGCTGGTCGATCAAGTCGAGCAAACGGCCCGGCGTTGCGACGAGAACATCGATGCCCGGGCTCAAGGCCTTGATCTGCTTGCCGATGGGGACGCCGCCAAAGACAGTTTCAATGCGGATTTGCGTCTGCTTGCCATAGTCCCGGAAGGACTGGGCAATTTGCGCTGCCAGTTCGCGCGTTGGCGAAAGCACGAGCATGCGGCAGGTGAGCGGCGTGCGCGGCTTGGGGTGTTCCATCAGGAATTGGATGGACGGCAAAGCGAAAGCTGCGGTCTTGCCTGTGCCGGTCTGCGCAATACCGCAAAGGTCGCGGCCCTGCAGCAGTGGTGGGATGGCCTGTGCCTGAATAGGCGTGGCCGACGTGTAACCTTTTGCATGCAAAGCATCGAGAAGCGGCTTGGCAAGGCCAAGTTCGGAAAACTGGGTCATAAAACTCTTTCAATACGTGCGCGGACGCGCCGAAAATGGGCGCGCACGTGCGGGGTCAAAACTGACAACCCGCGTGACAAGGGAAGCCTTGGGAAAGCACTTTCGGAACCGGCCTGCACTGCGTCTTTCGCAGTCAATCACGCTGGCCATTGGATCCGGCAAAGCTCTTTGCCTTGCTGCGCTGCAACATGCGTTAGGCCCATTCTCCCGAAAATGCAAGCAATTGCGTCGGGGCTATGCGGCTGCGCGGTTCAACCGGTCATTTATCGCAGCGCCCAGACCTTCGACGGGGATCGGCGCAACGGCGATCTTGGGGGAACTGGATGCATCGGCCTGATGGAGCAGATCGAACAAGTTGGCGGCGGCTTCTGCTAAGTTCGCTTTCGCACTAAGGTTGGCATGACAGTCCATTGGACCATATCCGATCAGCCATTCTCCCTCTTCGGCGGAGGTGGCGGCGAGCCGCAACGGCTTCGTCGGCGCATAGTGACTTGCGAGTTGGCCGGGGGCCTCAATGCCGCCGCCAGATGACGGGGTGAGCCCAAGATCGATTGGTCCGGGCCGGAGCAGACGCGCATTGCCATCGGTCAAGCCGATGATCGTGGATTCCAGCCCCGCCTGCGTTGCCCCCGCATCAATGATAAAGGGAATACGGCCAGCAAGGCTCTTCAGAACATGCGAGGCCCGCGTGGGGCTGATCGTGCCGCTGGCGTTGGCGCTGGGCGCGGCGAGCGGCTTTCCTGAGACGCGAAGAAGCTCCTGCATGGCCGGATGGGCGGGCACGCGGATGGCAATGGAGGTAAGCCCTGCGGTTGCCAGCGCGGCAATACCGTTTTCCGAACGAGCTGGCAGGACGAGCGTCAGCGGGCCCGGCCAATGCTTTGCGGCCAGCGCACGCGCGGCATCATCAAAATGCGCCAGACGCTCTGCCGCTTCCAGATCAGACACATGAACGATCAATGGATTGAAGGACGGGCGCCCTTTGGCGGCATAGATGCCTGCAACGGCTGCGCCATTGGTGGCATCTGCAGCGAGTCCATAAACCGTTTCTGTTGCCACAGCGACGCATTGACCGGCCAAGATCAGGCGCGACGCCTCCGCAATCGCGGCGGTGCCGTAGGGTCGAACCTCGGTGGCCAAAGGGGAGATTGTCTCCATCGTGCGCAGCGCTATAGCCCTTGGCAGCCGCATGCAACATCGGGGATTTCCGCATGACCTATTCGCCGCCCATTGCTGAACAGCGCTTCGTTCTGGATCATGTCACCCGTATGGATGAACTCGCTGCTGCCCCGCGCTTCGAAGCGGCGACGCCGGATATGGTGGATGCGATCCTTGAAGGTGCTGCAGCACTTGCCGCTGGCGAATGGGCGCCGACGAACCGGGTAGGTGATACCAATACCCCCAAATGGAACGACGGCACGGTCACGATGCCGCCGGGCTTTAAGGAAGCGTATCGGGCCTATGTCGATGGCGGGTGGGGCACGATTGACAGTGATCCGGCCTTTGGCGGGCAGGGGCTCCCCTTTGCGCTTGGCTTTGTCGTGCTGGAAAACCTTGGCACGGCCAATATGGGCTTTGGACTTTGCCCGATCCTTACCTCCGGCGCGATTGAGGCGATTGCCTCCCATGGCAGCCCGGAACAGCAGCAAATGTATCTGCCCAATCTGGTGTCGGGCCACTGGTCTGGCACGATGAACTTGACGGAACCGCAAGCCGGGTCTGACGTTGGCGCACTGCGGTCGACAGCGGAGCCTGCAGCGGACGGCAGTTACCGGATCAAAGGCACCAAAATCTATATTACCTTCGGCGAACATGATCTGGTGGATAATATTGTTCATCTGGTGCTCGCCAGAACGCCGGGAGCGCCTCCGGGGACGAAGGGTATTTCGTTGTTCCTCGTTCCCAAGGTTCGTCCTGACGGCAGCCGGAATGACGTCCGTTGCGTTTCGATTGAGCATAAGCTCGGTATTCACAGCTCGCCCACGTGCGTGATGTCCTATGGCGACAATGATGATTGCCATGGCTGGCTGATCGGCCCCGAAATGGGCGGGATGCGCGCGATGTTCACGATGATGAACAATGCGCGGCTTAATGTCGGCTTGCAGGGCGTTCAGATTGCCGAGCGCGCAACGCAGCAGGCGATTGGTTACGCTAAGGACCGCATCCAGTCCGCTCGCCCCGATTCCGGCGGCAAGTCGGTGGCGATCATCGAACATCCCGATGTCCGCCGGATGTTGCTGCGCATGAAGGCGCTGACGGAGGCGGCGCGCGCGTTGCTTTATCTCGCCGCCAGTAACGTGGACCGGTCGCGTCTGGGCATGGAGGGCGCCCGCACGCGGGTGGACCTGTTGACGCCGCTCGCCAAGGCTTATGGCACCGACATTGGCTGCGAAGTCGCCAGCCTTGGCATTCAGGTGCATGGCGGCATGGGCTTCATCGAGGAAACGGGTGCAGCCCAGCATTATCGTGATGCCCGCATTGCGCCGATCTACGAAGGCACAAACGGCATTCAGGCCGCAGACCTTGTCGGGCGCAAGCTGACAGGAGATGGCGGCACCGGCATGGCAGCGCTCATTGCAGATGTCCGCGCTGAGGCGGAAGATGAGCGGTTGATCGCCCTGACCAGTTTGGTCGAGCAATTGACGGCTATCTTGTTGGAGGCGGATGTCGATGATCGGCTGGCCGCGAGCTATCCCTATCTGACGATGGTATCGGTCATGACCTGTGGCTGGTTGATGGAGCGGCAGGCGCGCATTGCTGCCGACTTGCTGGAGCGTGGCGAAGGCGACCCTGCGTTCCTCCGGGCAAAGGTGGTGACGGCGCGCTATTATCTGGCGCACATGGTGGGTGAGGCGATGGGGCTTGCCTCATCGGTGACATCTGGGGCGGAATATCTCTATGATCTGACGTCGGAAGAACTGGCAGCCTAACTCTAAAGGCGCGCTCGGGGCTGTGCATTCGGCCCTAGCGCGCTTCGCCCTGCTTGGTTACATGGGCCGCCACGACTCAAACGGGAACATGACTGTGGCAATTGAAATTCCTCTTGGCCTGACATTCGACGACGTGCTGCTGCAGCCGCGCGATTCAGACGTCTTACCGAGCCAGGCGGATACGCGGACGCAGATTTCGCGCGACATCACACTCAATATCCCGATCTTGTCTTCCGCCATGGATACTGTGACCGAAGCCGACATGGCGATCGTCATGGCGCAGCTGGGTGGCTTGGGCGTCCTGCACAGGAACCTGTCCATCGAGGAGCAGTGCAACGCCGTCCGTCAGGTGAAGCGCTTTGAATCGGGGATGGTGGTCAACCCGATCACGATTGAGCCGACCGCGACTTTGGCTCAGGCCAAGGCGCTGATGGCCGCGCACCATATCTCTGGCATTCCGGTTGTGGAAGCGGGCGGGCGTCTGGTGGGCATTCTCACCAACCGCGATGTGCGCTTTGCCGAAAATCCCAACCAGCCGGTTGCGGAACTCATGACGCATGAGAACCTTGTCACCGTCAGCACAGGCGTCGGTCAGGATGAAGCGCGCCGTTTGCTGCACACACACCGTATCGAAAAGCTGCTTGTCGTTGACACTGCTTTCCATTGCGTAGGCCTCATCACGGTCAAGGATATGGATAAGGCCGTAACCTATCCTAACGCCACCAAGGACGCCGCGGGCCGGCTCCGCGTAGCAGCGGCGACAACGGTGGGTGATGCGGGCTTTGAACGCACGCAGGCGCTGATCGACGCCGAATGTGATCTGATCGTTATCGACACGGCACACGGCCATTCCAAGATGGTCTCGCTGGCGGTGGAACGCGTGAAGAAACTGTCGAGCACGGTCCAGATCATCGCCGGAAACGTTGCCACAGCAGAAGCGACACGCGCGCTGATTGATGCAGGCGCGGACGGCGTGAAGGTTGGCATTGGACCGGGGTCCATCTGCACCACCCGCGTGGTCGCGGGCGTCGGCGTGCCGCAGTTGACGGCGATCATGGAGTCCGCAGCGGAAGCTGCAAAGTCGGGCGTGCCGGTTATCGCCGACGGCGGTCTGCGCACCTCAGGCGATGTCGCCAAGGCATTGGCCGCCGGTGCCTCCAGCGTGATGGTCGGATCGCTGCTTGCTGGCACGGAAGAGGCACCTGGGGAAACCTTCCTCTATCAGGGCCGCGCCTATAAATCTTATCGTGGCATGGGCTCGGTCGGCGCCATGGCGCGTGGCTCG